>NZ_CP009302.1:0-1200000 GCF_000814825.1 Berryella intestinalis | reverse complement strand
TGGGGCAGACCACATCCGTCCACATCCCGGCAGCCGAGGCGTACGGCGAGGTCGATCCCAACGCCGTGCAGACCATCCCGGTCGCCCAGCTTCCCGGAGCGGAGAACTGCACGGTGGGGCAGCGCGTCATGCTGAGCGGCCCGGGCGGGATGCCCATGCCCGCGATGGTGGCTGCGCTTGAAAACGACACCATCACGTTCGACTTCAACCACGAGCTCGCAGGCAAGGACCTCAACTTCGAGATCACCCTGGTCGAGGTCGTCGAATAACCCGATCGACTTCGGGTGAGGGCAGGCGCTTTTCCTGCAAATGAAAACCCCCGGTAGCTTGGGTGCTATCGGGGGTTTTTCGCGTTGTGCGGACCTCTATTTTCCGTGGGGCAGAGGGTCGTCCACGTCGGCGAAGCGGTCGAGGTCGCCCGAGGCTCCGATCTCGGATCCGGCGGGCGCTTCCACGTACGCTTCGGCGGTATGGGGGTCTTCGGACAGCGGCAACGCCCCCATGTCGACGGCCTCGATCTGGTCGTTTCTGAACACGTCGCGATCGAGCATGCCCGCGGCGTTGGCGACGCAGGTGGTGACCACGCCGTCGCCGGTGACGTTGATGGCGGTGCGGCCCATGTCGAGGATGCGGTCGATGCCCATGATCATGGCGACGCCCTCGGCGGGAAGCCCGATGCTCGAGAACACCATGGCCAGCATGATGGTTCCCGAACCGGGGACGCCGGCGGTGCCGATGGAGGCCGCCGTGGCCGTCACGATGACGGACAGGAGCGCTGAGGTGGCCAGGTCGATGCCGAAGGCCTGGGCGCAGAAGATGACGGCGGCTCCCTGCATGATGGCGGTGCCGTCCATGTTGATGGTCGCGCCCAGGGGGATGGTGAACGAGGCCACCTTGGGGTTGACGCCGATGCGCTTCTCGAGCGTCTCCATGTTCAGGGGGATGGTGGCGTTCGAGGAGCTGGTGGTGAACGCGAACAGCATGACCGGCCAGAACTTCTTCAGGAAGTGGACGGGGTTCAGGCGCGTGAACAGGAACAGGATCAGCATGTACACGATGAACAGCTGAAGTAGCAGGCCGCCGTAGACGGTGAGGACGAACTTCAGCATGGGGACGATGCCCGAGATGCCGAGGTTGGTGAACGTACGGGTGATGAGGAAGAAGATGCCGACGGGGGCGATCTTCAGCAGCAGGGCGATCATCTTCATCATGATCGCGTTGAACTGCGTGAAGAAGCGGTTGACCGTGCCGACCTTATGGCCGACGCCGCCCAGGATGAAGCCCAGCAGCAGCGCGAAGAAGATGATCTGCAGCATGGTTCCCTTGGCCAGGGCGTCGAAGACGTTGGTGGGGATGATGTTCAGAAGGACGTCCTGGAAGGGCTGTGCCTCGACCGCCTTGGGCTCGACCGTGACGATGGAGCCCATGTCCAGCCCCAGGCCGGGGTTGGTGAACGAGGCCAGCACCATGGCGATGAGGATGGCGATGGCCGTGGTCACGAGGTACATGGCGATGGTCCCGCCGCCGATCTTGCCCAGCATCTTGGGATCGGCCATGGATGCGGCGCCCACGACGATCGAGCAGAACACCAGGGGCGCGACGAGCATCTGCATCATGCGCACGAATCCCTGCCCGATGACGTAGCAGACGCCTTCGATGAAGTACGTGCTGACGAAATCGCCCTTGACGACGACCCCGTTCAGAATGATTCCCAAAGCCGCACCGGCGAGAAGCGCAAGCAGAATCCAGGTCGTGTCGTTGAGCTTTTTCTTCTGCTTGGGCTCTTGGGTGCTTGATGTCGCAGCTGACATGCTGTAACCGTCCTTTCCGGAAGAACCGTGGCCGCTTCTCCGGTCACGCGTCGCCCTTGTTGTGCAAACGCAACCATTCTAAGGTACGAATAGCGCTCCAAGGCAGGTGAATCGGATTTTTCGGCGTGGAAGGCGCGGCTTTGCCCCTGCGCGCCGCATCCGGGCCCCTTGCCGTCGGGTCCGCGGCGCTTTCGGGCCCTCGGGGGCTTTCTCGGGCTCGCGCGCGGCACCGCGCGGTTCCGGTCGCGCGTTTGGTGGTTCTGCGGGGGTTTCCGGCGCCCGCGCGGCTCCCTATATAATGGAGGGGAACGAATCAGCACGGCATATCTCGAAGGGCATGGCTTTGACCGAAGATTTCCCCCGCACCAGGAACCGCCGGACCGCGCGCCGCCGCATAAGGCGGCCCAATCCGGTCGTCGCCTTGATGAATGCCTGGTGGGATCGTCTTCTGGGCGCCGCTTCGGGAGGCGGGTTCTCGGATGCGGCCGAAGAGTACGAAGCCCACAGCACCTCGCGCGACTACGTGTGGAACACCGTCGGCCTCATATCCTGGGGTGCGCTGTTCCCGGTGCTCACCATCGTGGTGACCCAGATTTCCGGCGCCGAGCGGGCCGGCATGTTCTCCATCGCCTTCGTCACGGCCAACCTGCTGTACTTCCTGGGCAACTACGGTGTGCGCACCTACCAGATCTCCGATCTCGAAGGGCGCCACTCGTTCAAGGACTACCAGGTGAACCGCGTCATCACTTGCATTCTGATGGTGGTCGCCGGCGCGGCGTGGTGCGCATGGCGCGGCTACGACCAGGCGATGACGGATCTGTGCGCGGCGGTCATCCTGTTCAAGATGGTCGATGCCCTGGCCGATGTGTACGAGGGGCGTCTCCAACAGGCCGACAAATTGTATCTGGGGGGCATCTCGCAGACCATCCGCTCGCTTCTGGCCCTCGTGGTGTTCGTCGTGCTGCTCGTCATCACGGGCAACCTCACGGCAGCGTCCATGGGCATGTTCGCAGCCGCCGCCCTGACGTTTCTGTTCGTGACGTTTCCCCTGGCCCTGCTGGAGACCCCGAAATCGGAGCCTCTGCGGGCCAAGGGCGTGTCCGACCTGTTCAGGGCCTGCGCGCCCTTGTTCTTCGCGCTGTTCATGTATGCGCTGGTGGACAATATGCCCAAGTTCGTGATGGACGGCGTGCTCGCCTACGACAACCAGCTGTACTTCAACGCGCTGTACTTCCCGGCGCAGGCGGTCCTGCTCACGGTCGGCTTCATATACAAACCGCAGCTCGTGCGCATGGCCGAGCTGTGGGCCGACGTGTCGCACCGCCGGCGGTTCGACATCATGATCTTGGCGATGGTCCTCGTTATCGTGGCCGTCACGCTTCTGGGCGTCGGGGCTATGAACTGGTTCGGCATCACGCTGCTCAGCCTCATGTACGGCCTGGATTTCTCCCAGTACGCCGACCTGGCCTTCATCATGCTGGCCGCCGGCGGGGTGACGGCGGGGATCGATTTCCTCTACCAGGTCATCGTCATCCTGCGCCGTCAGCGCGTGGTGACCGAGCTGTACTTCATCACGTTCGGCTTCTCGCTTCTGGTGCTGCTGCTGATGGTGAACATCACGGGCCTGGAAGGGGCGGTGATCGGGTACCTCGTCATCATGAGCATCCTGTTCGTGCTCCTGGTCCGCGAATACGTGTCGGTGCGCATCGCGTACGAGCGCGAACCCGAGTTCGAGGCGCTCGACGTGAAGCACGCGCCCGAGGCGAACTCGCATGCGCTTTCGGCCAGCGTGGTGGGCGATGCGCTGCTCTCCGACGACCGCGAGCGCGCCCGCCGCAAGCTGAGGGCGCGGCAGGAGGGCCTGGACGCGTCCGACCCGCGCTTCAACGAACGGGAAGATGCGCGCATGAGGCTCACCAAGCGCGGAAGGCATGCGAACTGACGGATCCGCCCTTGAAGGCGGCTGAATGCGAGGTGGTTTGACATGGCAGGGAACAATCAGCGGTTCGACTCGTTCGCGCGGCGGATGAGAGACGGCCTCATCGCCCTCAACCAAGGGCGCTACGGCATCGACGAGCTGGGCAAGTTCCTGCTGGGTGTGGCGATCGTGTGCATGATCGCCTCGCTTTCGCGCATCAGGCTGTTCTGGTTTCTGTCCACCGCCCTTCTGCTGTGGCAGCTGTTCCGCATGTACTCGCGCAACTATCCGGCCCGTGCGCGCGAGAACTCCTGGTTTATGGGCAAGACCGAGCGGCAGCGGGCCTGGTTCTCGCTTCTCGACAAACGTTGGACCAACCGCCGCACCACGCGCTACATCAGATGCCCGCACTGCAAGAAGGTGTTCTCGCTGCCGAAGGGGAAGGGCAAGATCCGCGCGACCTGCCCGCATTGCCACGAGCAGTCCATCCACACGACGTAACCGGCCCGCGCCGTCTTCGCGGCGGGGCCCCTTTCCCTATAGAAGGCAGGTCGAAAGCAGTGTTCGGCATCGTCATCCCCAGCAACGACGCCCTGTCCGAGGACGAGCGGGCCCGGTACCGGCAGGTGTACTGCGGTGTGTGCCATGCGCTGAAGGACCGATCGGGGCAGATGAGCCGCCTGTCGCTTAGCAACGACCTGACGTTTCTGGCGCTCGTGCTCTCGTCGCTGTACGAAGACGACGAGGTCTCCGATAAGGCGGCATGCGCGTTTCACCCCCGCGAGGGCCGCCCGCTTGCGCGATCGGCCTGCATCGACTACGCGGCCGATATGAACGTGGTCATGGCCTACCGCAAATCGCTCGACGATTGGGCCGACGACGCAAGCAGGGCCGCGCTTCTGTACGCGAAGACGCTCGAGCGGCGCTATCGGGACATCGAGGCCCGTTGGCCCGTCCAGTGCCGCGTGGTCGAGCTGGGGTTGGAGCGCATCGCGCGCATCGAGCGGGAATGCCCGGTGGGAGGGGAGGCCTTCGGCGGCGACGAAGCGGCCCGCTGCTTCGGAGCGGTGCTGGGAGAGCTGTTCGCCTACCGCGAGGACCGCTGGGCGCCGCTTCTGCGGGAGATGGGATTTTGGCTGGGGCAGTTCGTGTACGTGATGGATGCCGCCCTCGACCGCGAGCGCGACGAGCGCACCGGGTCGTACAACCCGCTTCTGCAAACAGAGTTGTCGGTCGAAGAGCTGCGCAGCATCCTGTCGGGCTTTGCCTCCGCGGCCGCCGCGGCGTTCGAGAAGCTGCCTTTGGTAAAGGATGCTCATCTCATGAGAAGCGTGCTTTATTCGGGCATTTGGGCTACATTCAACGAGACGTACGAAGCGGCACCCCCGCGCGACGGGGCGCCTGCGCAGCAGCGCGGCGCGGACGTCGGCGGGGGCGGCGAGGCGCGTTCGCGCGCGACGAGGCAAAAGGTGGATCCGTGAGCAAGACCCCGTATGAGATTCTGGGCGTGTCCCCCTCGGCAAGCCCTGACGAGATAAAGAAGGCGTACCGGAAGAAGGCGCGCGAGAACCATCCCGACCTCAATCCGGGCGACGAGGGCGCCGCGGCGCGCATGAACGAGATCAACGAAGCCTACGATCGGCTGATGAACCCCGACAAGTACGCGCGGGAAGACGCCCGCCGGCGCGCCCAGGAGGCCTATGCGCGCGGCGGCGCTGCGGGCCCGACGCAGGGCGCGGGCTACTACGGCAACCCCTTTGCAGGGGGCTATACGTACACGCCGGGCGCAAACGGGCAGGGCCCGCGCACCTACCAGGGGCAGAACGGCTGGGTGTACACCACGTTCACCTGGGAGGACATTTTCGGCGACTACACCTATGCGGGAGCGGGCCCGCGCGGCATCCACCCCGAGGCCTCGGCGGGCGACTCCGCGGCGATGCGCTCGGCCATCGACGACATCAACGCCGAGAACTACGCCCGCGCGAAGGCAACGCTCGACGGCATCGCCCCCAAGGAGCGCACGGCGCGCTGGCTGTACCTGGCTTCGCTGGCAAACTACGGCGCCGGTCACACCGTTTTGGCCTACGAGCAGATCAGACGCGCGGTTCAGAACGATCCGGGCAACGTCGACTACCGCCGCGTGCTCGCGTCGTTCCAGACGGCGGGGCGCGCCTACGAGCAGGAGGCCCAGACGCGCGGGTTCAGCCTGGGGACGACGGGATGCCTCCAGTGCTGCTGCGGATTGGTGGCCCTCAACCTGTGCATCGGCTCGTGCTCGCGCATCGGGGCGTTCTCCAGCCTGAACGGGTGCCAGTAAGCCGGAGGGCCGCAGGCCGGCTAGCCGATGCCTTTGAATTTCGCGCAGGACGGGCAGGCCGCCATCCCTCCGAGGGCCGTTTCGCGCAGTTCCATGGGAAGGGCGCGCCCGACGCGGTACATCGCGTCTACGGTCTCGTCGAACGGCACGATGTGCTCGATTCCGGCAAGCGCGCATTGGGCTGCGATGAGGGCTCCCGCCGCAGCCGAGGCGTTGCGCATCTGGCAGGGGGCCTCCACCAGGCCCGCGATGGGGTCGCACACCAGCCCCAGCGTGTTGGAGATGGCGGTGCTCGCGGCATCGAGGCACATGCGGGGCGTTCCGCCCATCAGCTCGACCGCAGCGCTGGCCGCCATGCCCGCTGCCGAGCCGATCTCGGCCTGGCATCCTCCCTCGGCTCCGGCGACCGTGGCGTTGCGCGCGATGAGGTACCCGATCGCACCGGCGTTCATCAGCGCCTTCTTCATCTGTTCGTCGTCGAATCCGTAGGCCTCCTGCAGGGATAGCAAAACGGCGGGGATGACGCCCGAGGACCCGGCGGTCGGGGCGGCCACGATGCGGCCCATCGACGCGTTCGTCTCCAAGACGGCCAGCGCGTAGGCGGTGAGCTTCGCGAAGGCGCCCCGAGCGACGCCCCGCTCGCCCAAGGCGGCCACGCGCGCCGCCTCGCCGCCGATAAGGCCCCCCATCGACTTGCCGGGGCGCGCGAGGGGCCTGCGGGCCGATTCGCGCATCGCATCGAGCGCGTGGGCGAGGTACCGGCCGGTGGCGCGTTCGTCGGCGGGACGGGCGTCCATCAGCGCCTCCTCGCGCTGCGAGAAGGCCTCGCTGATCGAGGCCCCGTTCCGATCGCAGTACGCGAGGAGCTCGGCGGCGCTCGAGAAGTCCAGCTCTTTGAACCGCGCCTGGGCGTCGGCCGGGTAGAGGGTGGGCACCACGGCGTCGGCGGGCTTCGATGCGGAGGCGGCGGGGATGAAGCGCACCGACTTAACGGCGTCGAAGGCCAGTATGCAGTCGATGGTCGACGGATCCACCTCGTCGTCGATCTCCAGGACGGTGAAGGCGTCCCCGCCCTTTTCGGTGCGGTGCATGGTGACCGTGCCGATGTTTATGGAACGGGACCCGAGGCAGCTGGCTATGTGCGCGAGCACGCCGGGGGCGTCGTTCTGATAGACGATCATGTTGTTGAATTCGCCCGTGACCTCGACGTCGATCCCGTCGATGCGGGTGAGTTGGGCGGCCCCGCCCCCGATCGAGACGCCCCGCACCTCGATGCGCGAGCCGTTTACGTCGGTCACGCGGATATCGACCGTGTTGGGGTGCGGCGTCTCGGAAGCGGTGTCGGGGGTGACGACGATGTTCACGCCGCGCTCGCGCGCGAGGTCGAACGAGGTGCGCAGGCGCAGGTCGTCGGGCAGAAGGCCCAATATGCCGGCGACGAGGGCGCGGTCGGTTCCGTGTCCTCGGTACGTATGGGAGAACGACCCGTACAAGACGAATTCGACCTCGACGGGCTCTGCCGCGAGCAGGTTGCGCGTCATGAGCGCGATGCGGCAGGCCCCGGCGGTGTGGGAAGACGAGGGGCCGATCATGATGGGGCCGATGATATCGCGGATTCCCAGGGGGTTCATAGCGGCTCCTTTGCTGGATGGGTGAGGTTGCCGGCTCGCCGGCCGGCGTTTCAGCGCCATCATACCGTCTGCGCGCAAGGGCCCCCTCCCTTTGTCGCTGGGCGGTAGGCAGCCCTCCATCGGAGGAGGGACGCGCTCGGCAAGGTAACGGCTGCGTGTCGTGACGATCCGATGTAACCTTATCTAACTTTGATCGTGAGTATACTTTCGATGCTAAAACATTAAGCATCTTGCAGAAATCCGCGGCCCCGTGCCGCGCTAGCTTGAGCGAGGTTCGTTTCGTGATGGATAGAAGACTCCTGTCGCTTGTTCCGCAGGCGATGGGCCATATTCTCGCAACCGTGGGGTGGCAATGGGTCGGCTTGGTGTCGAACATCGCCCTGGTCTGGGGGATCGTATCTGTTCTAGCGGCTTTGGCCGCAGGAGGGGAGCTGCCCCTCGCAACCGCGGCGTCGCTGTGCGCCGCGGCGTGCGCGGGCAAGGTGGCTTCGTCGGCCCTGTCTCAGAAGTCGAGCTTCAGGGCGTCGGAGGACATCAAGTTCGTGCTGCGCGAGAAGATCTACCGCAAGCTTCTGCGCCTCGGCCCCGCTTATTCCGAGAAGCTGACGACGGCCGAGGTCGTGCAGGTGTCCGTCGAGGGCACCGAGCAGCTCGAGACCTATTTCGGCCAATTTCTGCCCCAGCTGCTCTACGCGGTCCTCGCGCCGCTCACCCTGTTCGCCGTGCTGTTCCCGTTCAGCTGGCAGGCGGCCGTCGTGCTGCTTGCGTTCGTGCCGCTCATACCCCTCACCATCATGGTCGTCCAGCGTATCGCCAAGCGGCTGCTGTCCCGGTACTGGGATCAGTACACCCAGTTGGGCGACGGGTTTCTCGAAAACCTCCAGGGGCTTGCCACGCTTAAGATCTACCAGGCCGACGCCGCTCGCCACGAGCGCATGAACGCCGAAGCCGAGCGCTTCCGCATCATCACCATGAAGGTTCTGCGCATGCAGCTGAACTCGATCATCGTCATGGACATCGTGGCGCTCGGGGGCGCGGCGGCCGGGATCGGCGTGGCGCTGTCCCAGTTGGCGGCCGGCACGATCGACCTGTTCTCGTTTTTGTTCATCGTCCTTCTCTCGGCCGAGTTCTTCCTGCCGATGCGCCTTCTGGGGTCGTTCTTCCACATCGCCATGAACGGGATGGCGGCCAGCGGCAAGATCTTCGCGCTGCTCGACCTCGACGAGCCGGCCGAAAAGCCCTTGCGCGCCTCTGCGGGAGACGCGATCTCGCTTGCCGACGTGACGTTTGGCTACGAGGAGGGCCGCACGGTTCTCGAGGGGGTTTCCCTCGACGTCCCCGCAGTCGGCATGACCGCGATCGTGGGGGCGTCGGGGTCGGGCAAGTCGACTGTCGCCCACCTCATGGCCGGGGGGTCCGACGCGTATGCGGGCGATATCCTCGTGGGCGGCAAGCCGATCCGTTCGGTGTCGGTCGAAAGCCTGGCCAGACACGTCGTCACGGTCCGCATCGGAAGCTACCTGTTCGGCGGCACCGTCCGCTCGAACCTCGCGGTAGCCAACCGGCAGGCGTCCGACGACGAGATGTGGCGGGCGCTGGAATCGGCCGCCCTCGCCGACTACCTTCGCGGGCAAAACGGCCTCGAAACCGCGATAGACGAGGGGGGATCGAACCTCTCGGGAGGCCAGCGCCAGCGCCTCGCGGTGGCGCGCGCCCTCCTGAGCGGCGCCGACGTGTACGTGTTCGACGAAGCGACCAGCAACATCGACGTCGAGTCCGAGGAGCGCATCATGGATGTGGTGCGGGCGCTTTCCCAGGTGAAATCCGTCGTCGTGATATCGCATCGCCTCGCCAACGTGGTGCGGGCGGACAGGATCTACGTGTTGGACCGGGGGCGCGTGACCGGTTGCGGTACGCACGAGGGGCTTTTGGAGGGCTGCTCCGCGTACGCCGATCTATGGAACAGCCAATGCGAACTGGAGTCGTATCGAGGAGGCGGGGCCCATGAAGCGCGCATCGAGCTTTGAGACCGTACGGAAGATGCTGGGGCTGGTCGACTCGATGACGGGCATCGTCGCGCTTGCCTGCGTGCTGGGGATCCTCGGGTTTCTGTGCGCCATCTTCATTCCCGTGCTGGCCGTCTACGGAGGGTTCGCCGCGCTGGGCGGGAGCGCCTTCCCGGGAGTGAGGGAGACGATCGCGCTCCTGGCGGTCCTGGCCGTCTTGCGCGGGGTGCTGCACTACCTCGAGCAGCTGTGCAACCACTACATAGCCTTCAAGCTGCTGGCCAATATCCGCGACCGCGTGTTCTCGGCGCTGAGGCGCCTTGCGCCCGCCAAGCTGGCCGGGGCCGATCGCGGCAACCTCGTGTCCATGATCACCTCGGACGTCGAGCTCCTCGAGGTGTTCTACGCCCATACCATCTCGCCCGTCGTCATCGCCGTGGTCACGAGCGCGATCATGGTGGGCTTCGCGGGGAGCATCCACGTGCTGTTCGCGGCGGTGGCCCTGTGCGCCTATCTGGCCGTCGGGCTGTTCGTTCCCGTATGGATCTACAGGAGCGCGGGGGATGTCGGCCTCGAGATACGCACCCGGTCGGGGCAGCTGTCGGGCTCTGTGCTGGGCAGCCTGCGCGGTTTGCGCGAGGTGCTTCAGTTCTCGGCGGGCGATCGCCGCATTGCGGATGTGAAGGAGCAGTCAGACCGCCTGCTTGTCGCCCAGCGCGCGCTGCGCGGGAAGACCGGTGCGGCCATGGCCTGCACGAATGCGCTCATCTTGATGTTCAGCCTCGGGCAGCTGGCCGTGGGCGCGGCGCTGTACGGGACGGGGGCCGTGTCCGGTGAGGGCGTCATCGTCGCAACGACGGCCCTGTTCAGCTCGTTCGGTCCGGTGGTGGCCCTGGCCAACCTGGGCACCACCTTGCAGGGAACCCTCGCGTCGGGCCAGCGCGTGATCGGGATCTTGGAGGAAGAGCCCCTGGTCGAAGAGAACGAGACCGGAGCCGACATCGAGTTCGACGGCGCGTCGGTCGAGCGCGTCGGCTTCTCGTACGGGGGCGAGCGCGTTCTTCGCGATATGTCGATCGACATCCCGCGCGGGCGGGTCGTGGGCATCTCGGGGAAGAGCGGGTCGGGCAAGTCCACCCTGTGCCGCCTGCTCATGCGCTTTTGGGATGTCGACGAGGGCCGCGTCGCGCTGTCGGGCCGATCGGTGCGCGATATACGAACCGCCAGCCTGCGCGACGCCGAGGCGTTCGTCGAGCAGGACACCCACCTGTTCCACGATTCCATCCGCGACAACCTGCTGATAGCCCGCCCCGATGCGACCCAGGACCAGATCGAAGCCGCCTGCAGGGCCGCCTCGGTCCACGATTTCATCATGTCTTTGCCCGACGGGTACGATACGATGGTGGGCGAGCTGGGCGATACGCTTTCGGGCGGCGAGTGCCAGCGCTTGGGGTTGGCGCGGGCGTTTCTCCACGACGCTCCGTTCCTGCTGCTTGACGAGCCCACCAGCAACCTCGACTCCCTGAACGAGGCCGCCATCCTCAAGAGCATCGACGAGCAGCGCGGCAAGCGCACGGTCGTTTTGATCTCCCACCGGGCCTCGACGATGGGCGTCGCCGACCGGGTGGTGTCCATGGACAGCGGCCGTGTCAGCTGAGAGCCCGTCCGGTTGCGGAAAGGAGCGCCGATGAAACGGTCCCACTGCGACGAGCGCACCGGTTCTGCAGCCGGCTCGCGCGGCGGCGGGGTGCCGGAGGGCGCGTCCGATCCGGGGCTCACCGAAAAGCAGAGGCGCGAACTCGAGGTCGTGCGGTGCATGATCGGCATCTACTGTCGGGGCCATCACGGCTCCAAGCGCGCGGAGCTGTGCGCGGAGTGCCGCGAGCTGGCCGACTACGTGGCCCAGCGCGTCGCGCGCTGCCCGATGGCCGATTCGAAGACCTTCTGCTCGTCGTGCCCGATCCACTGCTACCGGCCTGCGATGCGCGAGCGCATCCGCGCGGTCATGCGCTATGCGGGACCGCGCATGCTGCTGGTAAGCCCAATCAAGGCCCTCGCTCATGCCGTCGACACGCTGCGCGAGCGTACCCGCGGCGGGAAGGGGAGGGCCTGAAGCGGGCGGGGCGGTTCCCGGCCGCTTGTGTTCAATGACGTCTGTGCATCGGGATTTCTGCTCTAGGGGGTATACTTCCTAATGCTGTCCTGCTAATCGGTCGAAACGGCCCTGGCATCTAAGGAGGGGTACATGATCGAGTGCTTCAAGACCGGCCCGGAAGGAACGGTGCAGATACCCAGTCCCGTGCCCGGATGCTGGATCAGCGTAGTCGCTCCCGACCAGCAGGAACGCACGTGGCTGCAGGAAGAGGTCGGCATCGTCCCCGAGTTCGTGCGCTCCGCGTTCGACGAAGAGGAGAGCTCGCATACCGACTTCGACGACGACACGCGCCAGGCGCTCATCATCATCGACTGCCCTGCGATCGAAGACGATCAGGAAAGCGACGACCCTTCCGCCGTGCAGTACGAGACCCAGCCGCTGTCGGTGCTGTTCATCCCCGATCGGGACATCATCGTCACGGTCAGCCTGCGCCGCAACGAGACCATCGAGATGTTCGCGTCGGGCCGTATGCGCAACGTGAACACCAATCAGCGCGCGCGGCTTTTGCTGCGCATGCTGCTGCACATCTCCCAGCGCTACCTGCAGTGCCTGCGCAACATCGAGCGCCAGTTCAACCGCAACGAGAAGCTTTTGCGCGAGACGCTTCAGGACGAAGAGCTGGTCAAGATGCTGGGTTTCCAGAAGTCGCTCGTCTACTTCTCGACGTCGCTCAAGGCCGACGAGGCGACGCTGCTGCGTATCAAGAGCCGCCATATCATCCGGCTCTACGAGGAGGACGAGGACCTGCTCGACGACGTGTTCATCGAGATCCGCCAGGCCATCGAGATGACCAGCATCTACACCAACATTCTGGAAAGCACGATGGACACCTTCGGCACCATCATCAACAACAACGTGAACCAGGTCATGCGCACGCTGACCGTGGTCACGCTGGTGTTCTCGGTGCCGACGATCGTGTTCAGCTTCTACGGCATGAACGTGCCCGAACTGCCGTTCGGCGCGCTGTGGCTCGGCCCGATCGCCGTGGCGTTCCTGCTGGTGTTCGTGGCGCTGTACACACTGCGCCGCAAGAGGATCATCTAGCGCGCCGGGGTGCTCGCGGCGTTTCCCCGAACGGGAAATCGACGCTTACGGACTCGCAGAACCCCAGATGGAAGCCGAAGTAATCGCGCACGTCGGGCTTTTCGGCGAACCGTGCGGCCAGGGCTGTTCCCGCGTGGGCCACGATGACGGCCTGCGCATCCGACCGGGTGCGCGCAGCGAACTCGACGGCTGCCAGGCCGGACACGATGCGCTCGACGAACTCCGAGCGGCTCTCTCCCGCAGGGCAGCGCCCGACGCATCCCCCCTCCACCCAGGATCGGTAGTCCGCATCCGACTCGAGGTCGAAGCAGTTCTTCCCCTCGAAGGCACCGAAATCCATCTCGGCCAGCCCGTCGACGGTCACGATGCGCGCGCGGGGGAACAGGATGCGGGCGGTTTGCAGGCAGCGTTTCCGCGGGCTCGCGTAGACGACCTCGGGCTCGGAGGCGGGCGCGGCGGTTTTCGCCGAGCCCCCCTCCGCATCCGGCTCTCGGCGCTCCCAGGCCGCCCTCAGCTCATCGGCGCGCAGCCGGGCGGTTTCAAGGCCCGCGCGGCATAGGGGCTCGTCGGTGGTGCCGATGTAGCGCCGTTCCAGGTTGCCGGCGGTTTGCGCATGGCGGAAGATCGTCAGGCGCATGGGGGCCCCTTCAAGACGACGGGGATGCCGCAGACCGTCTCGATGACGGTGTCGGCCCGCGCGGCCAGAAGCGCGACGCCGCGCTCGATGCGCTCGCGCTCGCGCCGCTTTTCGGGGCTGCACGGGACGATGCCGCCTCCCACCAGGCGGCAGGCGACGGCGAACCGGCAGGCGAGGTCGTCTGCTATCGCGGGCGCCTCGGCCTCGGCGGCGTCGGCGAACAGGAGCTCGGCGTCGTCGACGACCGAAAGGCCCTTCGCATCGCCCCCGTGCGATTGCGCAAGGGAGTCGAGCAGCGTGGTCTTCCCCGAGTGGGCGCCTCCGACGATGAGGATCATGCTGCACCTGCCAACTGGGAAAACGCGATGCAAGCGAGGTAGGCGAGCTCGCAGAGGCACAGATGGAAGCCCGCGATGTCGCCGCTCATGCCCCCGAAGTTCTTCTCGGCGAAACGCTTGGTGCGCGCGAGCAGGAGAAGCGATGCGGCGGTCGCGAGCGATCCTGCGACGGGGGACAGCGCGATCGCCGAGGCCGCCGCTGCGGCGATGAGCGCCGCGAGGATCGGTTTGGAAGACGGTGCGGCGAAGTCCCGTTCGCGGGCGAGCATGCCCTGCTCGGGCGAGCGCGGAAACGACGCCACGGCGAATCCGGCGGTCGCGCGGCTCATGACGTAGACCAGGCCCGCAAGCGCGCTCGTGCGCGCGTCGAAGGCGATCTGGCCGGCGAAGGCGAACGAGGCCAGAAGGTAGGCTGCCACCCCCATGACCGCGAACGCCCCGATATGGGGGTCCTTCAGGATCTCGCGCTTGCGCGTTTGGTCGGCGCAGCTCGATTGCGCGTCGATCACGTCGGCGAACCCGTCGAGGTGGATCCCGCCGCTGAAGGCGACCGGGATGAGCGCCGGGCCCAGCGCGATGAGGAAGGGCGAGGCCCCCGCATGCGCGAGGATGCCGCACCATGCGGCCACGAGCGCGCCGAGCGGGACGCCGACGAGCGGCATGCAGGCCGCAACGAAGCGCATGTTGCGGGGCTCCCAGGCGACGGGCGGCATGGGAATGCGGGAGAACAGGGAGAACGCGACGGCAAGCGATCTGAGGAAGCTCATCGGGTGCCCCCTTTGATGCAGACGGGGATGCCGGCGGTGCATACGTGCACCTCGTCTGCCCGCGCGGCGACGAGGCATCCGGCGCGCCCCAGCGCCTGCAGGTATCGCTCGGTTTCCGGCGAGGGCGCGGGCGCGCCCAGCCCCGACTCGATGGTGACGGCGATGAGCTGCGCGCACTGGCCGGCCAGGTGAAACACGCCGTCTGCGGCGCGCTGCGCGGCGAAGAAGGCGTCCTCTTCGGTCGGGCATGAGCGCACCTCGGGGGAAAACAGCTCGTTGGCGACGAGGTTTCCCAGGTCCTCGACGAGAACGGTGCCGGTGCGGGCGTCGGCGGGCAGTTCGAGCGACGACAGGTCGCGCTCCCTCTCGATCACGCGGAAGCCGCGCCCGGCCCTTAGGGAGCGGTGGCGCTCGATCTTCTCCTGCGCGGCTGTGCCCTCGGGCGACATGGTCGCGAGGTAGTAGCGCGGATGCGGGCGGTGCGCGGCGAGCTTTTCGGCGAACGCGCTTTTGCCGCTGGCCGCGCCGCCGGTTACGAGTATCAGCATAGGCGGTGGTCCCGGTAGGCTTCCATATCCAGCTCTCCGAACGTGGTCCCGCGGGAGAACAGCTCGAAGGCGGCGTCGAGCAGCCCCAGCATGCAGACTGCACCGGCGCCCTCTCCGAGATGCATGCCCGCGCAGATCGCGGGCGCGTCTCCGATACGCTGTCCCAGCGCGTCGCACAAAGAGCGGCTGGCGGGCTCGCTCGATACGTGCGAGAGGACGAGCGCGTCGGCGGTTGCGGGGTCCATGAGCAGGGCCGCAAGCGCGGAGGCCTGCCCGACCATCCCGTCGACGACGACGGGTACGCGCAGCCTGCGGGCCTCGATCGCGGCTCCCGCCATGGCGACGAGGTCGAATCCGCCCAGGCACCGCAGCGCCCGCTGCGCGTTTCGGCCCTCGTCGCCGCGCGCGTCCGACCCGACGCTCTGCCCGACGGGAAAGCCGTTGGCCGCAAGCGCGCGCCTCACCGCGTCGGCCTTGCGCGCGAGGGCATCTTGCGGCAGCCCGGCCCCCGGCCCCGTGGCGTGATCGGGGTCGAGCCCCAGCAGGGCGCAGGCCACGGCTGTGGCCGTGGTGGTGTTGCCGATGCCCATCTCGCCCAAGCAGACGATGTCGCAGCCCTGCCGCGCGACGCGGGCCATGATGCGCCCGCCCGCCTCGAGCGCGCGGGAGAACTCGGCTTCGGTCATCGCGGGGCCTTCGGCGATGTTGTGCGTTCCGCGTGCGACGGCGGCTGAGACGAGTCGCTCGTCGTCGACGGGGATCGCCATCCCCACGTCGGCGGCGACGACGCGGGCTCGGGCGCTTCTGGCCAGAAGGCACACCGACGAGGTTCCCGCTGCCAGGGCTTGCGCGATGACGGAGGTCGTTTCACAGCCCGACTGGCTGACGCCTTCGGCCACCACGCCGTTGTCGGCGCACATGACGACGACGGCGCGGCGATCCAGCCGAAAGTCGGTCGTGCGCTTCAGCCGGGCGATGCGCGCGATGGTCTCCTCGAGCGTCCCCAGGCCGCCCAGGGGGTGCGCTATGGAGGCCCAGCGCTCGTGGGCGGCTCGGTATGCGGATGCTTCGTCGGCGATCATGCGGCTCCTTGCGGAATCGGTTCTGCATCCATGATAGCCAATGAGCCGCCCCGGTATGAGCGGGTCGTGGTATCGACGGGAAATAAGGCGAATCCGCCCGGCGCTTGCTATGATGGGAGGGTGGCTGCAAGCGTATCGAAGGGGTTTCGTGACGGATCGCATCGGAAAAGACAACGGCGTGTCTCGCGCCTCGCGCGCGGATTCTCCCGCCTCGGCCTATCCCTTCTTCGCGCATACGGCATGTCCGTACTTCCCCTGCCACGAGGGGCTGGCCCCCGAGGATTTCAACTGCCTGTTCTGCTACTGCCCGCTCTATGCGCTGGGAGACGCGTGCGGCGGTCGGTTCAGGTACAACGACAAGGGCGTGAAGGTCTGCACCGACTGCTTCTTGCCCCATGTGCGCGACGAGGGCACGCGCATGGTGTACGACCGCTTCTCCGACCTGAAGGACCTCGCCCGCCCGCGCGGCCGCTCAAAGCCCGAGGGGCTTGCGGCCGAGGACGCCCGCGCGGTGTGGGAGCACTACATCGATGTGGGGCAGAAGCGCCTGCGCTGCGGCTACACGACGGGGACCTGCGCCGCCGCCGCTACCCGCGCAGCTGCCGAGGCGCTGTTCACGGGGGTGTTTCCCGCCGCCGTCACCATCGAGGTCCCAGCCGGCTTCGACATACGGGTCGAAGTCGAATGCGCGGAGTCGGGTCCGGGATGGGCGCGCTGCGCCGTGAGGAAGTTCTCGGGCGACGACCCCGACGCGACCGACGGCGCGCTGGTGTTCGCCCGCGTGGAGCGCTCCGAAACGCCGGGCGTGGCGGTGGAGGGCGGCGAAGGGGTGGGCCGCGTGACGCGCCCCGGGCTCGACCAGCCGGTCGGCCAGGCCGCCATCAACCGGGTCCCGCGCGAGATGATCGCCCGCGAGGCGCGCGCCGCGCAGCGATCGGCGGGGGCGACGGGCGGCGTCTCGGTGCTCGTGTCGGTTCCCGAGGGAAGGCGCATCGCGCTCAAGACCTTCAACCCCCGTCTGGGAATCGAGGGCGGCATATCCATCCTGGGGACGACGGGCGTGGTGAGGCCCATGAGCGAGGAGGCCCTCGTGGCGTCCATCCAGCTGGAGATGCGGGTGCGGCGAGCGGCGGGAAAGCGCTCCTTGCTGCTGGTCCCCGGGAACTACGGACGCGATTTCGCGCGCAGCGGTTTGGGCATCGACTTTTCCGAATGCGTTCAGTGCTCGAACTACCTGGGTGCGGCGCTCGACTACGCGGTGCAGGTCGGGTTCGAGTCGGTTCTGCTGGTGGGCCATGCGGGAAAGCTCGTGAAACTCGCAGCGGGGGCGATGAACACGCATTCCAGATGCGTGGACGGGCGCGGCGAGGTGCTGGCCGCCCATGCGGCCCTCGCCGAAGCGCCGTCCGAGGCCGTCGCGCGCATCATGGACTGCGTCACGGTCGACGAGGCGATCGGAATCCTCGACGAGCTGGGCATCCGCGCGCAGGTCATGGCGTCTATCACTGCGCGCATGACCTACCACCTGCGCAAGCGGGTCGGTTCCCGCGTTCGCGCGGAGCTGATGTTCTTCTCGTCGGCGCAGGGGCTGCTGGGAGAGTCGGACGGTGCGCGCGATCTGGCGGCTGCGGCATTTCCGCGCACGGGAGCGGACGGCGCCGCCGAGGCGGATGCCGGGGATTCGGGAAAGGAAGGCGCATGATTCGTTTCGTGGGAGCGGGGCCGGGCGCGGCCGATCTGGTGACGGTGCGCGGTGCGCGGCTCCTTGCCGAGGCCGATCTGGTGATCTATGCCGGGTCCCTGGTCAATCCCGAGCTGCTCGATCTGACGGGCCCGTCGTGCACGGTGATGGACTCGGCGTCGATGACCCTCGAAGAGGTCGTTTCCGCCATGGAGGACGCCGAGGAGAAGGGGTGGTCCACGGTGCGGCTGCACACGGGCGACCCCGCGCTGTACGGCGCCATCCGCGAGCAGATGGACGAGCTCGATCGCCGGGGGATCCCCTACGACGTGACGCCGGGGGTGTCGTCGCTGTTCGGGGCCGCTGCCGCCCTGGGGGCCGAGTTCACCCTTCCGGGCGTCTCCCAATCGCTCATCGTCACGCGTGCCGAGGGGCGCACGCCGGTACCCGAGGGCGAACGGCTCTCCTCGATGGCGAAGCACGGGTGCACGCTGGCCCTGTTCCTGTCGGCGGGCCTGCTTTCCAACGTCGAGGCCGATCTGAGGGAAGGCGGTGTCGACCCCTCGACGCCCGCCGCCATCGTTTACAAAGCGACCTGGCCCGATGAGATCGTCTTGCGCTGCACGGCGGGCACGCTTGCGGAAACGGCTCGCGATGCCGGCGTCTCGAAGACGGCGCTCGTGCTGGTGGGGCGCTTTCTGGGAGACGAATACGACCGGTCGCTTCTGTACCATCCCGGGTTTTCCCACGGGTTCCGAACGGCCGAGAAGGGCGCAGGCGGTGCCTTGCCGCTGGCCGACGCCTCCGCGCAGCCTTCGTCCGAGGCGGGCGGCCGATGAGGAAGGCTGCGTTCGTCGGATTCACGCGCGCGGGGTGCGACCTGGCCCGATCGCTGGCCCGTGCGGTCGAGGCGCAGGGCGTCGCTGACGAGGTTTCGGTGTCGGGCCCTGTGCGGTTCGCGCGCGAGGCGGGCGTTGAGCCGTTCGAGTCCCTGGCCGCGTGGGCCTCGGAGCGATTCCGCTCATGCGATGCGCTGGTGTTCGTATCCGCCTGCGGCATCGCGGTCCGCGCCATCGCGCCGCTGGTCGCCGACAAGCTGACCGATCCCGCGGTGGTCGTGCTCGACGAGCGGGGCTCGTTCTGCATCCCGCTGCTGTCCGGCCATGTGGGCGGCGCGAACGACCTCGCGCGGTTTTTGGCGCAGGAGACGGGGGGATGCGCCGTCGTATCGACCGCGACCGATGTGAACGGCGTGTTCGCGATCGACGAATGGGCGGCCCGGGAGGGGTTCTCCATCATGGAGCGCGCGCGGGCCAAAGAAGTTTCGGCCGCGCTGCTCGAAGGCGCGCCGGTTGGCCTTTCGTCGGCCTTCCCGCTTATCGGCGACGTGCCCGCGGGGTTTTCCCTCGCAGACGGCGCGGCTGCGGACGTGGGGGTGCGCCTCGACTGGCACACGGGGCGGCGTCCCTTTCCCCGCACGCTCCATCTGGTGCCGCGCTGCATCACGCTGGGCGTGGGCTGCCGGCGGGGGGTTGGCGCCGAGGTGCTGCGCGATCAGGTGGAAGGCGTTTTGAGCGAGGCGCGCTGCCCGCGCGCGGCCCTAAGCGGGATCGCCACCATCGACGTGAAGCGGGGCGAGCCCGCCATCGACGATTTGGCTGCGCGCTGGGGGCTCGACGTCGCTTACTTCAGCGCCGACGAGCTGCGGGCGGTGCCGGGCGATTTCCCCTCGTCGGAGTTCGTCGAGCGAGCCGTGGGCGTGGGAAACGTCTGCGAGCGCGCGGCGACGGCGCGGGGGGAGTCCCTGGTGCTTGCCAAGCGGGCTGCGCAGGGTTGCACCGTTGCGCTGGGTTTGGCGCGCATGACGGCGGCGTTTTAGAACCATTCGTTGCGAAGGAGTTTTCCCTATGGCTTTGCGTATCGTCGGTCTCGGACCCGGATCCGGGCTGGATATGACCGAGCGGGCCCGCAGGGCGCTCGAGGCGAGCGACCTCATCGTCGGCTACACGGTGTACGTGGACCTTATCCGCGACCGGTTCCCCGAAAAGGAGCTGGTGAGCACCCCCATGCGCTCGGAAGTCGAGCGCTGCCGCGCCGCGCTTGCCCAGGCTGCGGCGGGTCGCGAGGTGGCCATGGTGTGCTCGGGCGACGCGGGCGTCTACGGGATGGCGGGCCTGTGCTTCGAGCTGGCCCGGGATTTCGATCCGATGGAGATCGAAGTGGTGGCCGGCGTGACGGCGGCTGTCGCCGGCGCGGCCGTCCTGGGCGCGCCGCTCATGCACGATTTTGCGGTCGTATCGCTATCCGACCTGCTCACGCCTTGGGATACCATCGCTTCGCGCCTCGATGCGGCAGCTCGTGCCGACTTCGCGCTGTGCCTGTACAACCCCTCGTCGCGCAAGCGCTCCGACTACCTGCGCCGCGCCTGCGACATCCTGCTGGAGTCGAAGGACCCCGCCACCGTGTGCGGCTATGTGCGCAACATCGCCCGGGCGGGCGAGGAGTCGCGGGTGCTGACCCTGGAGGAGCTGCGCGACCAGCCGGTCGATATGTTCACCACCGTGTTCATTGGGAACTCGCAGACGCGCTTGGTCGCAGGGCGCATGGTCACGCCGCGCGGGTACGATACGGGGCTCGTCCGATGAGGGTGCTGGTGTTCGCGGGAACGACCGAGGGCCGCCAGCTGGTCGAGCGCTACGCCGGCGCGCCCGGCATCGAGCTTGCGGCCAGCTGCGCGACGGAATACGGCGCGTCGCTTCTGCCGACGGCGGAAAACGTCTCGGCGCTCTTCGCGCGCCTGGACGTCGAAGGCATGGTCGGCCTCATGCAGGGCTGCGCCTGCGATGCGCCGGGAGGGCCCTTCGACGCGGTCGTGGACTGCACGCATCCCTACGCCGCCGAGGCGACGGCCAACATCAGGGAGGCCTCGTCGATCGCGGGCGTGCCGTATATGCGCGTGGAGAGGCGAGACGTGCCGTCCGACTCGCAGATAGCGGTCCCCTCGGCCGAGGCGGCCGCCGAAGCGGTGAACCGCCTAAATCGCATAGGGGGAAACGTGCTGCTGACGACGGGCTCCAAGGATCTCGGCGTCTATGCGCGCCACATACGGGGTTTCGCCGAGCGGGTGTGGGCGCGCGTGCTTCCCGTGGGCGAGTCGCTGTCCGCCGCGCGGGCGGCCGGATTGCCGGCAAGCCACGTCATCGCCGTCCAGGGGCCGTTTTCCCAGCAGCTCAACGAGGCTATTCTGCGCGAGTACGACATCGCGGCGATGGTCACCAAATCGGCCGGCGTCCACGGCGGATTCCAAGAGAAGGTCGACGCCGCGCGCAGCTGCGGCGTCGCGTGCGTGGTGGTGAGCCGTCCCCGCAGCGAGGGGGGCGTGACGCTGGCCGAGGTGTTTCGCCGTATCGACGGCATGATCGAAGGGGAGGAAGCGAGATGAGGGTTTTCATCATCGGCGCCGGCATGGGCGATTCCGGTACGCTCACCGCTGCCGGCTCGCGTGCGCTGCGCGAAAGCGACCTGGTCATCGGAGCGCGGCGTCTGCTCGATCTCGTTCCGCCCGATTCGGGCGCCCGATGCATGGCGCTGATTGGGATGGATCGGATCGTCGAAGAGCTCGAGGCGGCCGCGTGTCGCGGAGAGGCGAGCGCGGCGGCGATCCTCATGTCGGGCGACGTCGGCTTCTACAGCGGCGCCCGCCTGCTTTCCTCCCGGCTCGCGCGCATCGAGAGCTGCTCGGTCGAGTTGGTTCCCGGCGTGTCGTCGGTTCAGGCGTTCTTCGCCAAGCTGGGCATGCCGTGGCACGACGCGCATCTGGTGTCTGCGCACGGTAGGGCCTGCAACGCGCCGGGCGCGGTGAGGACCCATGCGAAGACCTTCTTTCTGACCGGGGGGGATACGCGCGTGCACGATCTGTGCGCATCGCTGGTCGAGGCGGGGCTGGGGGATGTGGCGGTGCATGCGGGCGAGAACCTCGGCGCCCGGGGCGAGCGCATCGTGTCCGGTCCCGCCCATCGGGTGGCGCAGGAGCGCTTCGGCGACCTGGCGGTCATGGTGGCGCTGAACGAGCGCCCTCTTTCCCGGCCGTTCGGGGCACCGTGTTTGTCCGACGGCGATTTCGAGCGCGCAGAGGTGCCCATGACCAAGGAGGAGGTGCGCGTGCTGGCCGTGTCTAAGCTGCGCATTTCCGCCGACGCGACGGTATGGGATGTGGGTGCGGGCACCGGATCGGTGTCCGTCGAGTGCGCGCTTGCCGCGCCCGAAGGCCGGGTGTTCGCCATCGAGCGCAACCCCGAGGCCTGCGGGCTTATCGCGCGCAACGCCGAGCGGTTCGGAGCGTCGAACGTTTCTGTGGTCGAGGGGCGGGCACCCGTTGCCCTGGCGGGCCTGCCTGCTCCCGACTGCGTGTTCGTCGGCGGGTCGGCGGGTCGCATCGCCGAGATCATCGATGCCGCGCTCGAAGCGAACCCGCGGGCCCGCATCGTGGTGTCGGCTATCGTGATCGAGACGCTGTCGGGGACCCTGGATGCGCTTCGCGCACGCGGGATAGAGGGCGCCGACGTCGTCAGCGTGTCGGTCGCCCGGGCCCGGCAGGTGGGGTCGTCCCACATGATGATGGCGAACAACCCGGTGTACCTGATTGCGGTCGGGGGCGGCCCATGCTAGTGGGAATTTCGCGGCTGCTGGTGGCATCGACAGGGTCGAACGTCGGGAAAACATCTTTGACCTGCGGCATCATCCGGGCGCTTCAGCGCCGCGGGCTGTCGGTCGCCGCATTCAAGAACGGTCCCGACTACGTCGACCCGCTGTTCCTCGAGCGGGTGACGGGTGCTGCGGGCCGCAATCTCGATCTGTTCTTGCTGGGGCGCGACGGCGTTCGCGCATCGCTTGCGCGCAACGCGCGCGGATGCGACATCGCTGTCATCGAAGGCGCGATGGGCTATTACGACGGGATAGCGACGAGCGACGAGGCGTCGTCGTGGGATCTGGCGGTCGCGACTTCGACGCCGACGGTCCTCGTCGTCGACGGACGGGGCCGCGCGCTGTCGGCGGCGGCCGAGGTTCGGGGGTTTTTGGGGCTGCGCGCGCCGTCCAACATCGCAAGCGTGATCGTGAACCGCTGTTCGGATGCGTTTTTCCCCCGCATGAAGCAGCTGATCGAAGACGAGTGCGGCGTTGCGGTCGCGGGGTATCTCCCCCCGCTCGAAGACGTCGGGTTCGACAGCAGGCACCTGGGCCTGGTCCCCGCATCCGAGATCGCCGGGATCGATGCGAAGATCGACCGGCTGGCCGATGCGGTCGAGGCCCATGTGGATGTGGAGGGGCTGATAGCGCTTGCAAACGGGGCGGGTGCGCTCGATGTTTCAGGCGACGGGCTGCCGGAGGGGGGCCGCGTCGCCGGCGGATCGACCGTGCGATCGGATGCGCCCCGCTTCGAGGGGGTGTCGGTCGCCGTGGCGTCCGACGAGGCGTTCTGCTTCTATTACGCCGATGCGCTCTTCGCGCTCGAACAGCGGGGATGCACGATACGGAGGTTTTCCCCGCTGTCGGATCCCTGCCTTCCGGCGGACGCGTCCGGGCTGTATTTGGGCGGGGGGTATCCCGAACTGCACGCCGCGCGGCTGGAAGCGAACGCCTCGATGCGCCGCAGCGTGCGCGAGGCGGCATCGGCGGGGATGCCCGTCATCGCCGAGTGCGGCGGGTTCATGTACCTGCACGAGTTCATCGAGGACGCGCAGCGCAACCGGTTTTCCGGCGCGGGCGTCATCGAGGGCACCGCGTTTCCCGCCGGGCGATCGAGGCGCTTCGGATACGCGAACCTGCACCCCCATGGCGACTCGCTGCTGTTCAGGGAAGGGGAGGCCGTCCGAGCGCACGAGTTCCACTACTGGGACAGCGATTGCGCGGGTGCCGACCTGACGGCGCGCAAGCCCCGCAGCGACCGCTCGTGGGAGTGCGGGCATGCGACGCCGACGATGTACGCCGGCTTTCCCCACGTGAACCTATGCTCCGATCCCCGGTTGGCGAACCGGTTCGTCGAAGCGTGCGCGCGGTTCTCGCGACGGATCGGGGCCTAGGTATGGCGCTTCACCTTGTCGCCTTGCTCATCGGGGCGGTCCTCGATCTGGCGATCGGGGACCCGCACGGCTTCGTCCATCCGGTCAGGTGGATGGGATCGTTCATCGAGCGGTTCCAGAGGGTGCTCGCGCGCGCGGGCTTCATCGGCGCGGGCCCCCGCCGCGAGCGCATCGCGGGGTTTCTCCTGGTTTCGGCCACGCTGGGGCTGTTCGGAGGGGCGACGGCCGCGCTCGTGGTTGCGGCGGGCGCGGTTTCGTGGCAGCTGCAGCTCGCGGTCGAAGCGGTCGCGAGCTACTACTGCCTGGCCGCCCGGTCGCTGTTCGACGAGTCCATGCGCGTGTTCCGCGCGCTGCGGGAGGGCAGCCTCGAGGACGCCCGCCGAGCCGTGTCGATGATCGTCGGGCGCGACACCGCCTCGCTCGATCGGGCGGGCGTGTGCCGCGCGGCGGTCGAGACGGTGGCGGAAAACGCGTGCGACGGCGTGGTCGCGCCCCTGTTCTACCTGGCTCTGCTGGGTCCGGTGGGGGGCGTGTGCTACAAGGCGGTCAACACCCTCGATTCGATGGTCGGCTACAGAAACGAGCGGTTCGTGCATCTGGGGCGCGCCGCGGCGAAGCTCGACGATGCGGCCAACTTCGTCCCCGCGCGGATCACCGGCGCCCTGATGTGCGCGGCGGCCTCCCTGCCGGGTTTCGACGCCGCGCGGGCCCGGCGCGTGTTCGCGCGCGATCGGCTCCTGCACGCTTCGCCGAACAGCGCTCACGGCGAGTCGGCCTGCGCAGGTGCCCTCGGCGTGCGCCTGGCGGGAGATGCGGTGTATGCGGGCGTGCGGGTCGAAAAGCCCTTCATCGGAGACGACGTCCGGCCGATCGAACCCGAGGATATCCGCCGCGCGAACGTGCTGATGCTCGCGACGGCGGCCCAGGCGCTCGCGCTGTTCGCCGGCGCCGTCGAGGTTTTGCGGGTGCTGGGATGTTACCCGGGCTAGCCGCGCGGTGCGCTACCATGGGTTGGGACGGCGCGTTTTCGAAAGGGAAGGGATGGCTGCTGTGACCGCGCGGGCGATCATGATCCAGGGAACCATGTCGGGTGCGGGCAAGAGCCTGCTCGTGGCCGGGCTGTGCCGGATATTCGCGCAAGACGGGTACCGCGTGGCGCCCTTCAAGTCCCAGAACATGGCTTTGAACTCGGCGATCTGCGCCGACGGTGCGGAGATCGGGCGCGCTCAGGCCATGCAGGCCGAGGCGGCCGGGATCGAGCCGGAATCGGCGATGAACCCCGTGCTGCTGAAACCGACGAGCGATACGGGCTCGCAGGTGATCGTGAAGGGCCGGCCCATCGGCACGATGGCGGCGCGGGAGTACTTCGCCTACAAGCGCAACCTGGTTCCCGCCATCATGGAGTGCTATCGCGATCTGGCGAGCAGGTTCGACGTGATCGTCATCGAGGGCGCGGGAAGCCCCGCCGAGATCAACCTGAAGTCGGACGACATCGTGAACATGGGTGTCGCCAAACGGGTGGGCGCTCCGGTCCTTTTGGTGGGCGACATCGACAGAGGTGGCGTGTTTGCCCAGTTGGCGGGGACCATGATGCTGCTCGACGACGACGAGCGGGCGCTGGTGAAGGCGACGGTGGTGAACAAGTTCCGCGGCGACCCCGAGATCCTCGCCCCAGGCCTGCGGCAGCTGGAATCCCTCACGGGCGTTCCGGTGGCGGGCGTGGTCCCGTACACGGACGCAGACATCGACGAGGAGGACAGCCAATCGGAGCGCCTCGAGCGGCGGCGCGCCGACGTTCTCGTCGATGCGGCGGTCGTGCGGCTTCCCCATCTGTCGAACTACACCGATTTTTCGGCCCTCGACGCCATCGAGGGCGTGGGGGTGCGCTACGTGCGCAACCCGCGGGATCTGGGATCTCCCGACCTCCTCATCGTCCCCGGGACCAAAAGCACGCTGTCCGATCTGCGCTGGATGCGCGAAAGCGGGATGGAGGCGCTGGTGAAGCGCCTCGCTGAGCGGGGCACCTCGCTGATCGGGGTGTGCGGGGGGTATCAGATGCTCGGGCGCGAGGTGTCGGATCCCGACGGGGTTGAAGGCGCGGGCTCGCTTGCGGGCCTGGGACTGCTCCCCGTGAGGACGCGTTTCGCCTCTGACAAGCGGCAGGTGCGCGCGTGCGGGCGCGTGACCGCGCGCTCGGGGATCGCCGCTGGCGTGTCGGGTGCGCGCATCGAGGGCTACGAGATCCATATGGGGGAAACCTTTCTGGACGATCCCGCCGCCGAGCCCTTCTGCATGCTGCGATCCTCGGAGGGGGAGCGCGCCGACGGGTGCGTGGCGGGAAACGTGTGCGGAACCTACCTGCACGGCCTGTTCGATTCCCCCGAGTTCACCGAACGGCTCGTGCGCGGCCTGTTTAGGGCGAAGGGGCTTTCCGCCGAAGCGGTGCGGGCGTTCGATATGGGGGCGTACCGGGCCCGGCAGTACGACGAGCTGGCGTGCGCAGTGCGGTCGGGGTTGGATATGGGCCTGGTGGGGCGGATTCTGGAGGAGGGCGTATGAGTGCGTTGGAAAGGCTGGTCAGCGTCGAGCCGGCCGATATCGAGCGCCGCAGCTTCGAGATCATAGGGCGCGAGCTGGGGGATCGGGTGCTCGATCCGGAAAACGAGCCGGTCATCAAGCGCTGCATCCACACGGCGGCCGATTTCGACTATGCGGACAACCTGGCGTTTTCCCCCCATGCCACCGCCATCGGCGCCGCGGCCCTGGGGCGGGGCGCGTCGATCGTCACCGACACCTCCATGGCCGCCTCCGGGGTGAACAAGCGCGTGCTGGGGCGCTTCGGCGGCGAGGTGCTGAACTTCATCGCCGACCCGCAGGTGGCTGCCGAGGCGCGCGAGCGGGGGCTGACGCGCTCGGCGGTGAGCATGGAGTTCGCCGCCCGGCTGTCGCGCCCGTTCGTCTTCGCCATCGGCAACGCCCCGACGGCGCTCGTGAGCCTGTACGAGCTGATCGAGGCGGGGCGGATGGTGCGCCCCCACCTGATCGTCGGGGTCCCGGTGGGGTTCGTGAACGTGGTGGAGTCCAAGGAGCTGATCATGGAGCTCGACGTGCCCTACATCGTGGCGCGCGGGAGGAAGGGCGGCAGCAACGTCGCCGCCGCGATCTGCAACGCGCTGCTCTACATCGCATCGGGAGGGGAGAGGCAATGACGCATCCGGAAGGCTCTCGCACCAAAGCGGGAGAAGGCGCGCGCCGGGGGGTGGATCCGTCCGCATGCGCGAAAGGCGTGCTCTACGGCGTGAGCGTGGGGCCGGGAGACCCCGAGCTGCTTACCCTGAAGGCGGTGCGCGTCATAGGGGAGTGCCCGGTCGTGGCGGTTCCCGATATCGGAAGCGGGAGGCAGACGGCGTATTCCATCGTGCGCTCGCTTCTCGAGGGAAAGCGCGTCATAGATTGCAGCACGCCGATGTCCCGCGATCGTGCGCGGGCCGCCGAATCGTACGACCGCATCGCCGATGACATCTGCGCCGTGCTCGATGCCGGGGAGTCGGTGGCGTACGCGACGCTGGGAGATGCGAGCGTGTACTCGACCTTCTCCTACATCCGCGACCGGGTTGCGGGGCGCGGGTATGCGACCGAGGTCGTTCCCGGCGTCACCTCGTTTTGCGCGAGCGCGGCGAAGCTGGGCGTGTCGCTGTGCGACGGGGCCGAGCGGCTGGTCGTGGAACCGGGAACGGCGGCCGGCGGCGGTTTTTCCCCCGACGCGACGCGCGTGTACCTGAAGTCGGGAAGCCGTCTTGAAAAGCTGCGAGCCGACCTGGCCGAGCGTGGAGAGCTGGACGACGCGTCCATGGTGAGCGACTGCGGGCTTCCCACCGAGGCGGTGTTTCCTCGCTTCGCTGAGGCCGACCTGTCGCAGGGTGCCTCGTATTTCAGCACCGTCATCGTGAAGCGGCGCGGTCGGAGATGAGGCCGAAGGGTATGCCGGTGCCGAGGATCGTCGGAGGGTGGGATCCGGAGGACGCGTCGATGTGGCGCGCGTCGGGCCGCTCGATCGCGCTGAGGAACCTCGCGGTTTCCACGTTCGCGCTGTTCCTCTCGTTTTCGGTGAGCACGCTGGGGGCTCTCGTGGCGGTGCGGCTGAACCAGGCGGGGTTCGACTTCAGCCGCCAGGAGCTGTTTTTCCTCGCGGCCCTGCCCGGGCTCGTCGGGGCGACGGGGCGCCTGGTCTACACCTACCTTCCCGCTCTCATGGGAGGGCGCGCCTTCACGCTTTCGAGCCTGGCGCTCATGATGGTCCCCCTGGCGGGCCTGGGCTTCGCGCTTCAGGATCCCGCAACCCCCTTTTGGCAGATGGCGCTATGGTTCTCCTTGCTCGGCCCCGCGCTTTCCCACTTCTCGGGGTCGATGGCCAACATCGGGGAGTTCTTCCCGAAGCGCAACAGGGGCACGGCCAACGGGATCAACGCGGGCGTGGGCAACCTCGGGGTCGCCGCCGCCTACCTCGTAGCGCCGCTCGCGATGGGCGCCTCGCTCTCGCCGATGCTGGACTCCGCACCGCTTGCGCTGCATCGAGCCTGCTTTCTGCTGATACCGTCCCTTGCGGTCGCGTTCATCCTGGTTGCGCTGTTCATGGACGACGTGCCCGTCGAGCGGCAGTCGCCCTCGCAGGCGCTGGCTCCGTTCAAGCGCGTGAACCTGTGGCTCATGGCGGTGGTCTACTCGTGCGGGTTCGGGTCGTTCATCGGATACTCGATGGCGTTTCCCCTCATCGTGTCGATGGTCTTCCCCCAATCCGGCTCCGACTGGTTCATCTTCCTGGGGCCGCTCGTGGGCGCGGGGATCCGCCCGGTGGGAGGGTGGCTGTCCGATCGCATCCAGTCGGGCGCCCGGGTGGCGCTCGCCTCGCTCGTCGTGATGCTGCTGGCCACGATCGGCGTCGCATGCGGCGTCGCGCGGGGCGACTTCACCCTGTTCTTCTGGTGCATGATGGCCCTGTTTTCGGGAACGGGCCTGGTGAACGGGGCATCGTTTCGCATGATCCCGCACCTGTTCGAGTCGCGCACGACGGCGGGGCAGGTCACGGGCATCGTGTCGGCGTTCGCGGCGTACGGGGCGTTCTTCGTCCCCATGCTGTTCCGCCTCGATTACCTGCAGGCGCTTGCGGCCCTCGCGGTTTTCACGGCGGCGACGGCGGTGCTCGCCTGGTTCGCCTACGCCCGGCGGCGCGCTCCGTTTCCGTGTTAGGATGCAGGCTCGGACCTTCGACTCGATAGGACGGTTATGGATAGGCAGGATCTCGCGTTCGCGCTGAAACGGGAGTTCGGATTCGACTTCGTGGGCGTTTCCCGCGTGCCGCGCGGCAGCTGGCAGTCGCTGTCGTGGGATTATGTGGCGGGCAATATATCCGATCGCTATCTGCGGGTCCACCTGCCCGAAGGGGTGGGGGCGCTCGGCATGGTGGCGAACTCCCGCCGCGCGCTTCTGGTGGGCAGCGTTGAGCGCGACATGCAGCAGGATATCTGGTACCAGTTCCCCATCGTGGCGGCCGAGCTGCTGGAGAGCTTCCTGTGCTTTCCCCTGTTCGACGACGATCGGCTCTCATCTATCGTGATCTGCGCGTTCAGGACGCCGTTCAACTTCGGCCAGGATCTGGTCGACCGGGTTCAGGAATCGGCGGCGCGCATGACGGATCGCGGGGTCTCGGCGCGCTCGGCCCTCACGCTGAGCGGCGAGAGCCTCACTCCCCGTTATGCCGAGATCACGCATCGGATCATCCAGGCGCAGGAAGACGAGCGCAAGCGGATCGCCCGCGAGCTGCATGACGGTTTGGCCCAAGAGCTGCTGTTGGTCCAAATCGGCCTGCGCCGCGCCCGAACGCTCGACGCGGGTGCGAAAGACGCCGCGCTCGACCGCGCGTGCGACCAGCTGCGCGACGCGATGGCCCACATCAGCTCGCTGGCCCGCAACCTCCGTCCCGCCGAGTTGGACGAGCTGGGCCTCGGCGCCGCCGTTTCGGCCGAATGCAAGGAGTACGACCATTACTTCGGCGTGCGCTCTTCGGTCGACATCTGCGAATGCGAGAGCCTCAATCCCGACTGCGAAGTGGCGCTGTACCGGATATTCCAGGAAGCGAGCCTGAACGCCTGCAAGTATTCGGGGACCGAGCGCATCGAGGTGGCCCTGAGGCGCGCCGCGGGGAGCCTGGTCCTGTCGGTCAGGGACTTCGGATCGGGGTTCGACGTGGGCAATCCCGAGGCGAAAGGCGGTGGTTTGGGCATCGCCGGGATGAGGGAGCGCGCGGCGGCGTTCGGAGGCGAGCTGGTCGTCCGCTCGACGATGGGGGAAGGGACGCTCGTCGAGGCGATCATGCCCCTGGACGGGGGCGGCCATGATTAGGATCGTGCTCGCCGACGACCATTCGATGGTGGCCGAGGGCTTTCGGATGATTCTCGACCAGCAGCCCGACTTCGAGGTGGTCGGGGTGGCATCTTCTCCCGCGCAAGCGATGGACATGCTGGTCGAGCTCGCGCCCGACGTCCTCGTGTCCGACGTGTCGATGGGAGGTCAGAAATCGGGGCTTTTGCTGGCCGAGCGCATCGAGGGATCGTCGGTGCGCTGCGGGGTCGTGCTGCTCACCATGCACGACGAGCTGGAGTTCGCCCGCCAGGCCTTCCAGCACGGGGCGAAGGGCTACGTGCTGAAAAGCTCGTCGGACGACGATCTCTTCAGCGCCGTGCGCGAGGCGGCGGCGGGGGAATGCTACCTGTGCCGCGAGCTCATATCGCCGTTCATCAAGGATTCGATGCGCCGCATCGACGACGTTCCCAGCATACTGACCCCGCACGAGTCCGAGATCGCCGTGCTGTCGGTGAAGGGGTTCTCGAACGCCGACATCGCCGATGCCCTTTCGGTGTCGGTGAAGACGGTCGAGAGCCGCAAATCGAAGATCATGGCGAAGCTGGGGCTGAAATCCAAGCCCGAGCTGTTCGATTACGTGGTGCGCCACCGCCTTTTCTAGGGCTGCAACGGGTTTCGGCCCCGCAGCCCCTCCGCGGAAGCGGGCGGGGGCTGCGGGGCCGGGCGGTCGATATGCGCTTTCCTTATCGGAGCGCGGAAGATCAGCGCCCGTTGTGCGGTGCGAGCGCCGTTGCCTGGGCGACGGTGAGCCACCCTTCGGGGATCTTCGCGTCCTCGTGGCAACCCGAGCAGGCGTTGACCGACTGGCGGTGGGACTTATGGCAGTCGCTGCACTCGAACAGGGGGTGCCCCTCGACCTCGGCGTGAGGGTTGCGCGCAAGCGCCGAGGTGGCGCGGGCCAGGTCGTCTTTCCCGACGTTGTGGCACGCTTCGTTCATGCACAGCGCATTCGCGTCGGCTCGCGCGCCGTAGGCGTTCAGATCGGCGATGGAGCGCTCGGTAAGGGGGTCGTAGTAGTTGCCCGTCGTCCATTCGGCCACTTCCTTGACCTGTTCTTGGATGGTGGGGATATGGCAGGTCAAGCAGTCGGCCCCTGCTTTTTCCTTATGGACGACGACCAGCATGTCGCTTCCGTCGGGCACCGGGTTTCCCCATTTGTCGGTCGCGGGCGATCCCGAGGAGAAGTTGTAGGTGCCCACCGTGGCGTCCATGGGGGAGTGGCAGATGGCGTTGCAGAAGCCGGGTGTTTCGTGCCACACCCAAAACGCGCTGCCCAATCCGATGACGGCCAGGGCGATGATCCCGTAGATGAAGGGCTTCTTGGTCTTTCGGCGCGGTTTCTCGGGGCGCTCGCCCGCGTTATCGGGCTGGGCGACGGGTGTCTGGTCGCTCATCGCGACACCTCCTTGTCGTTTGCGGCGGATAGGGTGGAAGAGTCGAACAGGTTGGATCCCGGCACGGTCGCGGTGTAGCGCAGCGCACGTTCTGGGCAGGCGTCGATGCAGGCCCCGCAGACCATGCAGTCTCCCGCATCGACCGTGCGCCTACCCTGGTAAATAGCCGGATCGAGGATCTCGGGATCGGCGAGGCACGCCTTTTTGCAGCGCCCGCAGCGCGTGCAGGCGCGCTCGTCGATGGCGATGCGCACGACGCCGACGCGCCCGAGCGCCTGGTAGAACCCCCCGAGCGGGCACAGCGACCGGCACCACACGCGATGTCCCCACAAAAGCTCGGCGGCGACGATGAGCGCGAGCGCGATCGTGCCGACGAAACTGCCCACCACGACGAGCTTATTGAGGGCGCTGAGGGGCGACACCGCCTCGAACAGCGGGATGCCGACAAGAGCCGAACCTACGACGACGCCCAGGGCCGCGCCCATCTTCGTTCGGCGGGCTACAACGCGCTCGGCCACTTCGATGCGGAGCTTTCGGCGCAGCGCGTCAACGAGCTCCAGCACGAGGTTCACCGGGCACACCCATCCGCAAAACGAGCGCGCCCGCACGAGCCCGTAGAAGGCGACGACAGGAGCCGCCGCAACCAGCCAGGCCGGGTCGAAGGACAGCGAGGCGGCCATCGCCTGGACAGCGGCGAACGGGTCGAGCAGGGTGACGGGTCCCACCTGCGAGGACGAAAGCGTTCCCCAGAAGGGCAGGTCGGCCGGGACGCCCGTCGGTGCTTCGGAGCCCCTCGCCGCGCCGAACAGAGCCCGGCCCGCCGCGAGGGGGCTCGCGACGAACAGGGCGGCGACCAGGATCTGGACCGCACGGCGGACCCGGGTGCAGTTCGCGTTCGCGCGTTTCATCGCTGCGATCCCTTTGCGACGGCGGGGTCGTCCTCGAAGTTCACGTAGACCAGATCGACGCCGATGACGCCGGGGATCTCGGAAAACGATGCCGCCGTGTCATGGGAGGAGTCCACGGTGGGCGCCTCGATGGTCACGACGATCTTGCCTTCGAGCTTTTCGTGGACCTCAACCCCCTCGATCGAGGCGAGCCGCGCCGCCGCGCTTTCCCCGTGGTCGGGAAGAACGCGGACGATCAGGCTCGATATGACGGTATGGTCTTGCATGGGGATCCTCATTCCTGTCCGTGGCAGGTGTCGCATTGCGTTCTGACCGGGTCGATCTCGCGCGAGTCGACCGCGCCGCCGAGGTAGTGGTCGGCGGGCATCTTGGGGGCGGAGGCGAGCAGCGGATCCGCCCGCTCGCTCGATCCGTGGCAGCCGTAGCATCCCTGCGCCCCCAGCTCGGCGAAGCGCCCTTCATGGCTTGCGGGCATGAGCGCCGGGGCGTGGGGCGGGGTGTCCGACGCCTTCGGCGAACCTGACGGCGCCGCGCATCCCGCAGCGCCGGCTCCGAGCGCGAGGACGAGCCCTGCGCTAAGCGCGATCACGATGGGCTTTCTCATGCTCCCTTCGCCACCTTTTCGATGGACACGCAGGTCTTCTTGTAGTCGGGCTCCTTGGACAGGGGGCAGTAGGTGTCCTGGACGGCCAGGTTGATCAGGTTCTCCTCGGCGAAGAAGGGTGCGAAGGCGACGCCTGCGGGCGGCTCCATGCGCCCCGCCGTCGAGACGTTGATCTCGAATTCGCCCCAGCGGGACCTCACCTTGACGCGGTCGCCGCTCGCGATGCCCAGCCGCTCGCAGTCCTCGCGGTTCATTTCGAGCAGCGCCTCGGGAAGGGCCTTGTCCAGCTCGGGCACGCGCCGCGTCATCGACCCGGTGTGCCAGTGCTCCAGAAGGCGTCCTGTGCAGAAGTAGAAGGGGAACTGCTCGTCGGGCGTCTCGGCGGGCGGCTCGTAGGGCCTGAACACCACCGAGGGCTTGCGGTTGGCGCTCTTGTAGAACGATATGCCGCCGGCAAGGTCCCTCTCGCCGTACTTCTCCACCCCGTACTGGTCGAAGCCGTCTTCCTGGGGGCCGTCGCAGAAGCGCCACAGCGTGGGTTTCCACTCGCCGTCCACCTCGCGCGCGGGCCAGGTGAGCCCGTGCCCCGCGATGATGGCGTCGTAGGGAGCGAGCTGCTTGGCCTCCATCTTCAGCTTGGCCGATTCGTTGATGGCCGCCGCGCGCGGATTGAGCCCGGGGTTCGAGAACGTGCGGTACTCTTCCCACAGGGCGGCGTTGGTCGCGCGCATGTCGGCCTTGAAGTCGGCGGCGTCCTTGTCGTAGACGGACCCGAACAGCCTGTCGAAGGCGTCTTCCCCGTCGATCAGCTCGCCGTCGAGGACCCGCTTGGCCACCTCCATGAGCATCCACAGGTCCCAGCGCGCCTCGCCGGGGGCGTCAGCGGCTTTCTCGAACACCGCGGTGCGGCGCTCGCCGTTGCCGAACTGGCCCTCGCGCTCGACCCACATGGCCGAGGGCAGCACGACGTCGGCGTACTGGGTGGACAGGGTGGGGTAGACCTCGCTCACCACGATGAAGCTGTCCATGATGCCCTTCTGGTCCCCGCGTCCGAGCGTGCGGGTGAGGTTGGGCATCGAGACCGCCCAGTTGTTATGTGCGCTCCACAAAAAGTCGATGTTGCCCTTCGACAGCTCGCGGAAGATCTTGACGGTGTGGAAGCCGGGTTTGGATATGGGGTCGAGGTACCCTTCGGGCAGGTTCCACACCGCCTCGCTGTAGCGCCGATGCGCGTCGTTGTTCACCACGAGGTCGGCCGGGAGGCGGTGGCTGAACGTGCCCACCTCGCGCGCGGTCCCGCAGGCGCTGGGCTGCCCGGTGAGCGAGAACGGGCCGTTGCCGGGTTGGGCGATCTTGCCCGTGAGCAGGTGGATGTTGTAGATGTTGTGGTTCATCCAGGTGCCGCGGTTGTGCTGGTTCACGCCCATGGTCCACAGCGACATGATGCGGGTGCCCGGCTCGGCGAACACGGCGGCGAGCTCCTTGAGATCCTCGATCGCCACGCCGGAAAGCTCGGAGGTGTATTCGAACGTGTAGGGCTTGAGGCGCTCGGCGTATTCCTCGAAGGTGATGCCCGAGACGTTTCCCGCAGCCTTGCCCGCATCGCTTGCGTCGTATCCGTCGTCCTGGGCGTTGCCGATGTTTTCGGCGCCCTGCTTGAACTGCAGGTGGTCGGCGACGAACTTCTCGTCGTAGAGCTTGTTCTCAACCAGGTAGTTCGCAATGCAGTTGGCGATGGCCAGGTCGGTTCCCGGTTTGAACAAAAGCAGCTTGTCGGCGCTCGCCGAGGTGCGCGTGCGCATGGTTCCCAGATCGAAGTGGCGCACGTTCTTACCCGAGAGCTTGCGGGCGGTGAGGCGCGAGTACAGCATGGGGTGCGCCTCTGCCATATTGGCACCCCAGGTCACGAACACGTCGGCCTCGTCGATGTCGGCGTAGCACCCCGCGGGCTCGTCGGTTTGGAACACGTTCATGAAGGCCACGACGGCGCTTGCCATGCACAGGCGCGCGTTGGGGTCGATGTTGTTCGACAGCAGCCCGGCCTTCCAGAATTTCGCCGTGCAGTACCCTTCGAGGATGGGCTGCTGACCCGACCCCCAAAACGCCAGGCGGCTCTTGTCGTTCTTCCAGGTTTCGCGCAGCTTGCCGGACACCAGCTCGAGCGCTTCGGTCCAAGTCGCCTCGCGCAGGCCCTCGTCGGTTCCCTTGGTGGAGGCGTCGTCGCGGATGAGCGGTTTGACGATGCGGTCTTTCCCGTAGAGGATCTTGGCGAGGTAGTATCCCTTGATGCAGTTGAGCCCCCGGTTCGATCCGTTGTCCGGGTCGCCCGTGACCGAGATGAGCTTGCCGTTCCTCGATTCGCACAGAACGCCGCAGCCGCAGCCGCAGAAACGGCAGACCGCCTGGTGCATCTTGGTCTCTTCGGAAAGCGAGCGGGGTGCGCACCCGGAAAGGGCGGCGCTGCTGCCCCCGGCGGCAGCGCTGGCGAGGGCGACGGCCGTCGCCTTGACGAATGAACGTCGTGTCAGATCCATGGTTATCCCTCCGTTTACGTGTTCCTGACGCGGGCGAGCCGCGGAAAAACCTGATCGAGCGCGGCTCAGCGTTCGGCGCGCGGTTTGACGGCGATGGCGGGCCCTCCGTCGTCTACGGGGCAGCGCTCCACGCACAGCCCGCATCCGACGCAGTTCTCCTCGTTGATCACGGGTGCGAACGTCGCGTGGATCGCATCGCCTTCCCGCATCGAGTACTCGATGGATATGGCCGAATCGATGAGGGGGCAGGTGCGGTAGCACACCTCGCATCGCAGGCTTCGATAGGAAAGGCAGCGGTCCTCGTCGATGACGGCGGTCCCCATGCGGATGTCGGCGACCTCGTCGATATCGCGCAGCGCCCCGGTGGGGCAGGCCCTGACGCAGGGAGTGTCGGCGCACAGCCGGCATGCCTGCTCCCGCGCGTCGATGCAGGGCGTTCCCTGGGACATGCCCGCGTCGAACCCCGCGGCGACGATGGCGGTGTAGGGGCAGGCGAGCATACATTTGCCGCAGCGCACGCAGCGGGCCGCGAAGTCGCGCTCTCCCTGGGCCCCGGGAGGCCTGAGCAGCGCGTGTCCGCTACCCCATGCGGCAAGCGCCCCTTGGACAGCGCAGGCTGCGCCCGCGAGAACCGCGACGATCGTCCGCCCCCTCATGAACCATCCTTTTCGTCCGTCTCCCGAAGCGCTTCGGCTCGTCTGCCGCGCCCCGGATCCCCCTTTTCGTTGCCATTCTGTTGGCAATGCGGTCATAGTAATGACAAAAAGCCTGGTTATCAACGTGGCGAGCTGATAACCAGGCGGTTTTGAAGGGGGAATCGTAGGGTTTAGGGGAAGGGCGTTTCCGTTGCCGTTTCGTAAAAGTGCGGCTCTCGTTTATTCTCGAAAAGGATTACGTAGGGTTTTCCCTAAAGATGGAAAAGAACCGATCCGGCGGTCAGGCCGCCGCCGAAACCGACCATGACCGCCGTGTCCCCGACGCGGAGCCTCTCCTGCACCAAAGCGTCGGTCAGGGCCATGAGAGCGCTCGCGGCCGAGGTGTTGGCGGACGATTCGATGGAAAGCTGGAAGCGCTCCATCGGAAGCCCCAGCTTCTTCGCGGCGTAGCGGATGATGCGCTCGTTGGCCTGGTGGGGGACGATCAGGTCCACCTCGTCGACGTCTGCGCCCGCCCGCGCGCAGGCCTCTTCGATGGCCTCGACGACCGCGGCGGTGGCGAAGCGGAACACGGCCTGGCCGCTCATCGCGATGTGCGGGGGGAACCCTTGCGGGTCGAGCGCGCTTTCGGGCGCTTGATCAGCGCTCTTTTCGAAACCGGGCGCCGCTTTGGCGGGGCCTGCGCTCTGTCGAGCGGATGCCTGCTCGGCGGCCAGCGCCGCGAACAGCGGGGGGAGGTCGTCTTTGCGCCCGGCCCCGAGCGTCAGCACCCCGTCGATATCGTCGGTGTTTCTGAGGAACGTCGAGCGGATGCCCGTTTCGGCGTCGGACCATTCCAGAAGGACGGCGCCGGCTCCGTCGCCGAACAGGATGCAGGTCGACCGGTCGGACCAATCCACCACGCGGCTGAGCCGCTCGACGCCGATCACCAGCGCCCGCCTCAAAGGGTTGCGCGCGCTGCCGGGCGCGTTGGCGGCGGCCATCATGCTCTCGGCCACGCTCAGGCCGTACACGCAGCCCGAGCAGGCCGCGTTCAGGTCGAAGCACACGGCGCGCTGGGCGCCCAGGCGCCGGCGCACGAGGGCGGCTTGCGAGGGCATGGCTGCATCGGGGCTGATGGTCATGCAGATAACGAGGTCGATCGACGCGGGGTCGACGGCCTTGGAGCCCGACGCGGGGCGTCTCCATCCGCTTCGCTCCACCGCGCTGTCGGATTCGATTCCCAAGGCGGCTTCGGCTGCGGCAACCGCGAGGTCGGTAGCGGATTCGCCCTGCGCGATGCGCCGTGCGCGGATGCCCGTGCGCTGCACGATCCATTCGTCGTCGGTGTCTACCAGGTGTGCGAGGTCGTCGTTCGTCACGACCAGCTTCGGCGCGGCCTTTCCGCAGCCCGTGATGGTGCAGCCCACGTGCCCCCCTCGGTCGAATTGCGTAAAAAATGTCGATATGCGTCGACGGGTCTAGATTTACTTTGATTATCTAACTAATCTGTGCGTGTCGGGAGGAGCGGGGCAAAATCCACGCTACTTCCACTCGCGTTCGGCAGAGCGCGCCGCAAAGGCCGTCGAAGATTCCGGGAGGGTCCGTGTCCGAGAACTACCAGCATCTGCTCGATCGGAACCTCGACTTGGACGAGCTTTTGTCGGGGACCTTCAATTCGATCCTGCGCGTCGAAGAGCAGGCCCTTCAGAACCGCTTCACCGAGGGGCTGTCCATCACCGACGTCCATACGATCGTGGCGGTGGGCATGTACGAGCGCAACCCCATGAACGTCGCCGCGAACCGGCTGGGCATCACGCTGGCCACGCTCACGTCGGCGGTGAAGAAGCTGGAGGCCCAGGGCTTCGTGCGGCGCGAGCGCGACGAGGCCGATCGGCGCAAGGTGCTGCTCTCGCTCACGGCGCGCGGGCGCAAGGTCTATCGCGCGCATCGCATCTTCCACGAGGAGATGCTTTCGGCCGCGCTGTCCGAGCTGGACGATCGGGAGGCGAAGGTGCTGGCAGAAGCGCTGAGCAAGCTGAAGGAGTTCTTCGACTCCCGCGCGTAGGCGCCCCGCTGTTCGCGAGAAATGATGGAGGTTCTTGCGGCGGCCCGTTTGCGCCCCTACTATGGCATTGGTTAGATCATCTAACTATTTATCACGAACGAAAGGAAAACGAACATGGCAACCCTCGACGTCATCAAGTCCACCCTCGCCGAGAACCTCGACATCGACGAGGCGGCCGTCACCGCCGACGCGACGCTCGACTCGCTGGGCATCGACTCGCTGGACATGGTCGAGCTCATCTGCGACATCGAAGAGAAGCTCGACATCGAGTTCGGCGAGCCCGAGGGCATCGAAACCATCGGCGACATGGTTTCCTACATCGACTCCCTGTAAGCGGTCGGTCGCATGAGGACGCGCGTTACCGACATCCTGGGGATCGAGAAGCCCGTCGTGCAGGGGGCCATGGCCCGCATCGCCGATGCGAGCCTCGCCGCTGCGGTCAGCGAAGCCGGCGGCCTGGGCATCATCGCGTGCGGGGGCGCGCCCCTCGAATGGGTCGCTCAGCAGGTCGGGCTGGCTCGCGAGAAGACGTCGAAGCCCCTGGGCGCCAACGTCATGCTGATGGATCCCAACGCCGCCGAACTCGCGCGGCTTCTGTGCGACCTGCGCATCGACGTGGTGACCACGGGTGCGGGAAGCCCGTCGGCCTTCATGGGCATGTGGAAGGAAGCGGGCATCAAGGTGGTCCCCGTCGTCGCCTCCGCGGCGCTTGCCCGCCGCATGGAGCGCCTCGGCGCCGATGCGGTGGTCGCCGAAGGCACCGAGGCGGGCGGCCATGTGGGCGAGCTGACCACGATGGCGCTCATCCCCTCGGTCGTGCGAGCCGTGTCCATCCCCGTGATCGGGGCGGGCGGCATCGCCGACGGGCGCGGCATGCTGGCGGCGTTCGCGCTGGGGGCCGAGGGCGTCCAGGTGGGCACGCGCTTCCTCACGGTAAGCGAATGCTCGGTGGACGACGCGTACAAGCAGCGCGTCCTCGATGCGAAGGATTCCGACACCATCGTCACCGGCCGCGGATCGGGCCATCCCGTCCGCTGCCTGAAGAACCGCTTCTCGCGCCGCGTCCGCCAACTCGAGCTCGACGCCTCGTGCGCAGACGAGCTCGAGGGGCTCTACGTGGGCTCGCTCAAGCGCGCCGTCGAAGGCGACGTCGACGGGGGATCGGTTATGGCGGGCCAGGTGGCCGGATTGGTTTCCGAGTGCGGATCGGCCGCAGAGGTCGTGGACCGCATGGTCGACGAGGCTCGGAGGCTGGGAGGAGGGCACCTCGAGGCGCTCGCTGCGCTGAATGCGGAAAGGGCGCAGCTAACCTAGGCGAGAAAGGGTCCCATGACATCCAATCAAGCAGTACAACCCGCATGTGAACCCCTTCGGTTGGCGGCGGGCCCGGTCTTCGCATGCTCGGGACAGGGTTCCCAGCGCCCCGGCATGGGCGCGGATCTGATGGACATTCCCGAGGTCGCAGTCGTATTCGAGTGCGCCTCCGACGTGTTTGGCCTCGATGTGGCGGCCCTGTGCTCTGCGCAGGGGGATCCGTCGGCGCTGAACGACACGCGCAGTGCCCAGGCGGCGATCGCGACGCTGTCGATTGCGGTCGGGCGCGCGCTGCGGTCCCGCGGCGTCGAGCCCTCGGCGCTCGTGGGGTTTTCGCTCGGGCAGGTTTCGGCGCTGGCGCTTTCCGACATGCTCACCGACGAGCAGGCGCTGTCCCTCGCATCGGTGCGCGCGCGGCTCATGGGAGAGGCGGCCGACGCGAACCCCGGCGCCATGTCGGCGCTCCTGAAAGCCGACGAGGACGCGGTCGAGGCCCTCGTATCGCAGTGCGCGCAGGGCGAGGTTCTGGTCGCGGCTAACTTCAACTGCCCGGGTCAGATCGTTGTTTCGGGATCGGTCGGCGCCATCGGGCGGGCGGAGGAGGCATGGGCCGCTCGCGGCGGGCGCTTCTCGCGCCTTCCGACCTCGGGGGCCTTCCACAGCCCCCTGATGGGCGATGCGCTCGAGCCGTTCTCGGCGTATCTGGAAAGCGTGGCGTTCTGCGAGCCGCGCATGCCCTTGATCTGCAACGTCGACGCCCGTCCGCTGTCCGCTTCGACGGTGCGCGACCACCTGGCCCGCCATCTGGTGAGCGCGGTGAGGTTCTCCCAGAGCATCGACCTGCTGTCCGCCTCGGGGGCGTCTTCGTACGTCGAGGTCGGCTTCGGCGGGGTGCTGACAGGTTTGATCAGGCGCATCGATAAGGATGCGGCGCGCATGTGCGTTCAGGACCGCGCGTCGTTCGACGATTGCCTCGCGCTGGCGGCGCAGGGCGCGTTTGCGGGACGCGGATAGCGTCGGCCCGCAGACAGGAAAGGAGCTCTCATGGTGGATACCGAAACGACCGAGACGAGGCGCAGCGCGCTGGTCACGGGCTCTGCGCGCGGGATCGGGCGCGAGGTGGCCGTCCAGCTCGCCCGCGCGGGATACGATGTGTGCGTGAACTGCTCGTCGGATAAGGGCCTGGCGGATGCGACCGCGTTTTCCGACAGCCTCGCCGCCGACTACGGCGTGCGGTCGATCGCCGTCGCGGCCAACGTGGCGCTCGCCGACGAGGCCCGCGAGCTCGTCGAGCGCGCCTGCGAGGCGTTCGGGCGGCTCGACGTGGTGGTGAACAACGCGGGCATCACGCGCGACAAGCTGGTGGCCCGCATGAAGGAAGAGGACTTCGACGCGGTTATCGACGTGAACCTCAAGGGGACGTTCAACTGCTGCAAGGCGGCCGCCAAGGTGATGGCCAAGCAGCGCTACGGCCGCCTCATCCAGATGAGCAGCGTCGTGGGGCTGCACGGCAACGCGGGGCAGGCCAACTACGCCGCCTCGAAGGCGGGCGTGGTGGGCCTCACGCTGTCGCTTGCCAAAGAGCTCGCGTCGCGCAACGTCACGGCCAACGCGATCGCGCCCGGCTTCATCGAAACCGACATGACCGACGCCCTTTCCGACGCCCAGAAAGAGGCGATCGCCAAGGAGATCCCCGTCGGCCGCTTCGGGCACGTCTCCGACATCGCGCGCGCGGTCGTGTTCCTCGCGAGCGAAGAGGCCGGCTACATCACCGGCCAGGTGCTGACCGTCGATGGGGGGTTGTCGCTATGATCGAGGGCATCGACAAGAGCGCTTTGCGCCGCGCCGACGGGACCCGTCGCGTCGTCATAACCGGAACCGGGGCGGTGTCGGCGGCCGGCGTGGGCACGGCGGCGCTGTGGGACGCCGTGTCTGCGGGCCGTACCTGCATCGCGCCCATATCGTCGTTCGACACGGAAGGCTACGAGGTGTCGCTTGCCGCCGAGGTGCGCGGGTTCGACGCGACCGAGCACGGGCTGAGCAAGAAGGAGGCGCGCCGCCTGGATCGGTTCGTCCAGTACGCCATGGTGGCCTGCGACGAGGCGATGGCCCAGGCCGGCCTCGACATGGCTGCCGAGGACCCGTATCGGGCCGCCGTCTCGTTCGGTACGGGCATCGGGGGCATCGACGAGCTGGAGCGCGGGTACGAAACGCTGTTCGACAAGGGCCCCAAGCGCGTGAGCCCGCTGTTCATACCCACGATGATCGGCAACATCGCCGCGGGCAGCCTCGCGATACGCTACGGGATGAAAGGCTCGTGCCTCGACATCGTCACCGCGTGCGCGACCGGCACGAACTGCATCGGGCACGCCGTGCGCGACATCCGCCACGGCTATGCCGACATCGCGCTTGCCGGCGGAACCGAAGAGGCTGTGAGCCCCATATGCATCGCGGGCTTCTCGAACCTCGGTGCGCTGTCGAAATCGTCCGACCCCCGGGCCGCCTCGCTTCCGTTCGACGCCCGCCGCGCGGGGTTCGTCGCCGGCGAGGGCGCCGGGGCCTTGGTGATCGAGTCGCTCGAGCACGCGCTGGAGCGCGGCGCGACCGTCATCGCCGAGATCACGGGGTACGGATGCACGGGCGACGCCTACCACATGACCGCTCCCGACCCCGAGGGGAAGGCCATCGAGCGCGCGATGAGGATGGCGCTCGAGGAGGGCGGGTTTTCACCTGACGACCTGGGGCACCTGAACGCACACGGAACCGGCACCCTCGCCAACGATTCGACCGAGGCGCGCGCGCTCGTCAGCCTGTGCGGCGGGGACGCCTCGAGCGTTCCCGTGACCTCGATCAAGGGGACGGTGGGCCATGCCCTGGGAGCCGCCGGCGCCCTCGAGGCCATTGTGTGCGCCCTGTCGGTCGCCTCCGACACGGTGCCGCCGACCGCCGGCTACGCCCAGCCCGACCCCGAATGCCCGGTGTCGGTGGTGGCGGGCAGCGCGATCCGCGGCGTCAGGCAGAAGGTGGCCCTGTCGAACTCGCTGGGATTCGGCGGGCACAACGCCTGCCTCGCGTTCTCCCCGTACGAAGCGCGATAGGGGGCGGGTATGCAGACCGAATCCGCTTTCCCGGCCGTCGAGCCCCCCTTCGGGCGCGACCTGATCGAATCGATCCTGCCGCACCGCGACCCGTTCCTCTGGGTATCGCGCGTGGTCGCGTGCGACCCGGGCGCGTCGATCGTCGCCGAGCTCGATGTTGACGAATCCCTCGCGCTGTTCCAGGGGCATTTCCCCGCCCATCCGGTGCTTCCCGGCGTCATCATCATGGAGGCGCTCGCCCAGGCGGCGTCGATCTCCATCCTGCTGGGACGCTCCTCGCAGGGAGCCATAGGGTTCCTCACGGGGATAGACGGGGCGAAGTTCCGCCGCCAGGTGGTTCCGGGCGACGTGCTGCGCCTCGAGGCGACGATCGTGAAGTCGTCGTCGCGCCTGTGCGTCGCCGAAACGACCGCGCTCGTGAACGGCGAGGTGTGCGCCACGGCGACGCAGAAATACGTGCTTGCTGCGCCCGAGCGGGCATAGCGGGATATCGAGGAGGGTATCGGTCACCATGGCCAAACGCAGTTACGTCACCTACGCGCCCGACGGAGGGGTCCGGCGATTGAAGGGCGAGCCCGCGGCGAAGGGCTGCGACGTCGTCTACCGCCTCAACCGCATCGGCGAGGAGCTGGTCTGCCCCGACGCGCTGTCCGCTCCCAACGCCGTGCGCTCGGCGGGCCTTTCCGCCTACACGTCGGTCGAGGCTCGGCCGCACTCGGCGTCTTCGGTCGAACTCGACGGCCCCCCGGTTCTGGTGATGGTGCGCGGGCGCGACGCCCGCGAGGTGATCTCGGCCGTGGCGTCGTCGGGCATGGCCCCGTTCGCGCCGTTCACGGCCGATCATGGCAACCAGTCCCACCTGCGCTTCGCCAAGGGCACGGTGTGCATCGGCGACCGTTACTCCAGCCAGCTGTTCTCCAATGCCCACGCCGTCCTCACCGCCGCCGAGGCGTGCGGGGCCACGGCGGTCTTCCTGTGCGGCGAGGCGATAGCCCTCGCATCGGTCGATCTGTTCCTGTTCAGGGCGGCCCAGCGGGGCTTGAAGGTGTACGCTCCGCTCGACGGGCGCCACCCGCTTCTGGGCTGGACCGAGTGCTCGACCGAGAAAACCTACGACCAGCCCGAGTCGTGGCGCGCCTGCCCCCACTGCGGCCTGTCGTTCGAAGAGGTCCGCATTGCCTCGAGCCACTACACCTGCCCGCATTGCGGGGGCCCGATGCGCATGACGTCCCAGCAGCGCATCGACGACTTGCTGGACATGGGCAGCTTCGAGGAGTGGTTTTGCGGCGTCGAGCAGACCGACCCGCTGGATTTCCCGGGGTATCGGGACAAGTTGGCCGCGCAGCGTGCGAAAACCGGCCTCGAAGAGGCGGTTCGCTGCGGGGTGGGCAGCATCGCGGGGATACGGGCGGCGCTCGCCGTGATGGATTCGACCTTCTTCATGGGATCGATGGGCTCGGTCGTGGGCGAGAAGGTCGCGCGCACGTTCGACCGCGCGACCGAAGAGGGCCTGCCCGTGATCGTGTTCTGCGCTTCGGGCGGAGCCCGCATGCAGGAGGGGCTCGTCTCGCTCATGCAGATGGCGAAGGTGTCGTGCGCCGTCGAGCGCCACAGCCGCGCGCGCCTGCTCTACATCTCGGTCGTCACCGATCCGACCACCGGGGGAGTGACCGCGTCGTTCGCGCTGCAGGGAGACATCGTCGTGGCCGAGCCGCGGGCGCTCATCGGGTTCGCCGGCAAGCGCGTCATCCAGGACACGATACGCCAGGAGCTGCCCGAAGGGTTCCAGACCGCCGAATTCGCCCTCGAGCACGGCCTGATCGACGCCGTGGTCCCGCGTGAGCGGATGCGCAGCTCCCTGGCCCACCTCCTGGCCGTTCACGCGGCTTCCTGCCTGGACGCTTCCGTCGCTCCGGGCGCGGTCGACGGGAGCGGTGCGCGCTGCACCAAGGCCATCGTCAGCTACGAGGGCGTGTGCCAGGCCCTCGAGTCGGGCCAGGGGACCTTCAACTACGTGACCTACGGACGGATCCCGGTCGTGGTGGATGCGGCGGACCTCACGGTGCGCAGCGTCATAGGCTCGATCGCGGGTTTGGTTGGGCGCGGGGTGGGGGCGATGCGGTTCGCGGCCTCTCCCGTCACCGCATGGGCCCGCGCCCGAGCGGAGCGCGAGCGGCACGCACCCGAGCGCGTCGCGCTTCCCCGCGAGAAGGCCGCGGCGGCCGATGCGAGCGCGGCGTGGGAGAGCGTTCAGCTGGCCCGCAACGTGAACCGTCCCACGGCGATGCGCTACATCGAGCGCATCTTCGACGGTTTCCAAGAGCTGCACGGCGACCGCATGTTCGGCGACGACGGGGCCATCGTGGGCGGCGTGGCCTGGTTGGCCGGATGCCCGGTCACGGTGATCGCGCAGGAGAAGGGGGCCGACGTCCGCGAGCGCGTGGCGCGCAACTTCGGGTGCCCGCAGCCCGAGGGCTACCGCAAGAGCCTGCGCCTGATGCGCCAGGCCGAGAAGTTCGGCCGTCCCATCGTGTGCCTGGTTGACACCCAGGGGGCCTTCTGCGGGGCGGAGGCCGAGATGCGCGGCCAGGGAAACGCCATCGCCGAGAACCTGGTGGCCATGGCCGGCCTGAAGGTTCCCGTGGTCAGCGTGCTCATCGGCGAAGGCGGCTCGGGCGGGGCGCTTGCCCTGGCCGTCTCGAACCGCGTCGCCATGCAGAAGCACGCCGTCTACTCGGTGCTGTCGCCCGAAGGGTTCGCCTCGATCCTGTGGAAGGACCGCACGCGGGCGCCCGAAGCGGCGGCCGTGATGCGCATGAGCGCCGATGAGGTCGCGCGCATGGGCCTTGTCGAGCGCGTGCTGTCGGAGGGGGAGGGTCCTGCGCACCTCGACCCGGACAGGGCGGCGGCCGAGGTCCGCTCGTTTCTGATCGAGCAGATCGAGGAGCTGTCCGTTCTGACTCCCGACGAGCTCATCGAGCAGCGCCACCGCCGTTTCGCCGCCTTCTAGCGGCTTTCCCGAAGGGCCGGGCGCGCATCCGCCTTTCCCGCCCCTTCTCGCCGCTGCCAAGGGAGGGTGCGGGATGGCCTCGCTGCACAGGCGGGCCCCTGGGGCCGTTCGGGGCCTGGGGGCGCGTTGTTCGGGTGTAAAAGCTCGGCCATCGCGCGCAAACCTGATAGGATGGCAGCGTTATCCGACGGCTTTTTGAAACGAGGGTGTCCCATGCATCGCGAGGATCTAGAGGGAACGGTTCGCGGCATTATGGAGAACTACGAGGCGGGCGACGTGTTCTTCACGCGTCCCGATCGGCATTTCCCCAGCCGCAAGAAGGTCATCGAAATCGTCAAGGACGTGCGCACCATCATGTTCCCCCGGTACTTCATCGACGACATGGCCGCGTGCTCGAACCTGGAGTACTTCGCCGGCAGCATGCTCGACCGCGTGGGGGACGCCCTGTTCGTCCAGGTGCGCGAGGCGCTTCTGTTCCGCGACTCCGAAACGCTGTCGTTCCATGCGGCCGAAGGCGAGGCGAGGCGCATCACCAAGACCTTCCTCGCACGCATCCCGTACCTGCAGTCGATGCTGCTCAAAGACGTGCAGGCCGCGTTCGACGGCGATCCGGCCGCCCAGAGCAAGGAAGAGATCATCTTCTGCTACCCGGGCTTCTTCGCCATCACGGTGTACCGCATCGCCCATGAGCTGTACCTTCTGCGGGTGCCGCTCATCCCCCGCATCATGACCGAGTACGCCCATCAGGGAACGGGCGTGGATCTGAACGCGGGCGCCCAGGTGGGCGAGTACTTCTTCATCGACCACGCGACGGGCGTGGTGATCGGGGAGACCACGCGCATCGGCGACCACGTCAAGATCTACCAGGGCGTGACCTTGGGGGCGCTTTCCACCCGCGGCGGTCAGAAGCTCTCGGGCGTCAAGCGCCATCCCACGATCGAGGACAACGTCACCATCTACTCCAACGCCTCGGTTCTCGGCGGCGAGACGGTGGTGGGGGCGGGTTCCATCATCGCGGGCAGCGCGTTTGTGACCGAGTCGGTGCCCCCCAACTCGCGCGTGTCGGTGCGCGGCCAGGAAGTGAACGTGCGCCAGTCCGCCAAGAAGCACTCCACCAGCTACGAGATCTAGCCCCTCGCCATCGGCCGGGGTCGCGGTGCGCGGCCCCGTTGCGAACTGCTCGCTTCCCAAATCATGAAGAAACGATACAATGTGCGTCATTGTTTCGTTACTTTGAGAAGGGGAGGCGTATGGAGTTCTGGGTTAGCCTGACCGATCAGATCGACACCGTCATGTACACGTACCTGCTGGTGTTCCTGCTGATCATCGCCGGTGCGTATTTCTCGGTCAGGACGAAGTTCGTCCAGTTCCGCTACTTCAAGGACATGTTCACGGTCCTCACCGAGAAAAAGCACGTGGACGGCCACGACGCCGTGTCGTCGTTCCAGGCGCTGATGGTGTCCACCGCAAGCCGCGTGGGGACCGGCAACATCGCCGGCGTGGCCACGGCGATCGCCACGGGAGGTCCCGGTGCGGTGTTCTGGATGTGGGTCATGTCCATGATCGGCGCCGCTTCCGCATTCGTCGAGTCCACGCTCGCCCAGATCTGGAAGGTGCGCGGCGAGGACGGCGAGTTCCGCGGCGGCCCTGCGTACTACATCGAGCAGGCGCTGGGCATGCGGTGGCTGGGAGTCGTGTTCGCCGTGTCGCTCATCCTGTGCTTCGCCGTGGGATTCAACGGGCTGCAGGCCTACAACCTCGCCTCGTCGTTCGAGTACTTCGTTCCCAACTTCGCGACCTCGGGCGTTCCCTTCGTCATCGCCACGCTGGTCACGGTGTTCACCGCCATGATCATCTTCGGCGGCGTGAAGCGCATCGGCGTTCTCACCTCGTTCATCGTCCCGGTCATGGCGCTCACCTACCTGGGTTTCGGCCTCGTGCTCACCGTCACGCACCTGTCCGACGTCCCCGCGGTGTTCGCGCTCATCTTCGCATCGGCCTTCGACTTCAACTCGATCTTCGGCGGGTTCGCCGGGTCGGTCGTGGTCATTGGCATCAAGCGCGGTCTGTTCTCGAACGAGGCCGGCATGGGCTCGGCCCCCAACGCGGCGGCTTCGGCTTCGGTGTCCCACCCCGCCAAGCAGGGCCTGGCCCAGACGCTGTCGGTGTTCATCGATACGGCCGTCATCTGCACCTGCTCGGCCATGATCATCCTGCTGTTCTACGTGAACGGCGCCCCGGGCGATCTTAACGGCATGCCCCTCGTGCAGGCCGCCGTCCAAAACGCGGTCGGCGAAGCGGGCATCTACGTGATCACGTTCGCCATCGTGGCGTTCGCGTTCTCCAGCATCATCGGCAACTACTTCTACGCCGAGAGCAACCTCAAGTTCATCAAGAACAACCGGATCCTGCTGCTGGTGTTCAGGTGCTGCTGCTGCGTCGCGGTGTTCTTCGGCGCGACGTCGAGCTTCAACCTGGCCTGGAACCTCGCCGACATCTTCATGGGCATCGAGGCCATCATCAACATCTTCGTGATCCTCATCCTGGGCAAATGGGCCTTCGCGGCGCTGGAGGATTACTCCGCGCAGAAGAAGAAGGGCCTCGACCCGGTGTTCGAGGCGTCGCGCATCGAGGGCCTGCCCGAGACGCAGTGCTGGGCCACCCCGCGCGAGAAGCTCGACCACATGGAGCACGTGGGGGCCTCCGAGGCCGCCAAGAAGGTCGCCGACGGGTTCCTGAGGGAATAGATCGCGCTTGTGCGATCGAAGGCCGCGCCCGCGCGTTGTCGCGGGCGCGGCCTTTTCGCTTTCGGGCGCGGTTCATGCCGCTTGAAGCTGCGGCCCGGCGTGCCGTCCGCTTTGCCGGCAGGATCGCTAGGGCCGGTAGATCGCGCAGTTGTTGGGGGTCTCGTACACCTCGACGCAGGTGGCGGGCAGCCCGGAGGCGGCTATGCGCTCGAACAGGTAGGTCGCCAGGTTCTCGGCGGTTGTGCGGAAGGGCAGGACGGTCAGGTCGAACCCTTCCGATTCGAGGCAGGCGATCGTTTCGGGTCTGAGCGAGCCCTCTTCCACGAGGAAGGTGTGGTCGAGCTCTTCGGCGACCGCGCGCACCGTGCGCTTGAACACGCTGAAGTCGAGCACCATGTCCTTGTGCGTGCCGGCGGTCTCGAGCGCTTCCTTGCCGATGTAGGCCACGACGCGCCAGCGATGCCCGTGCAGGTTCTCGCATTTGCCGTAGTAGTCGGTGAGGAAGTGGGCGCCGTCGAAGGCGGTTTCGGTTTTCAGTTCGTACATGGGTCCTCCGTCGCGTTGCGGTTGTCCGCCCATTCTAGCGCACGCCCGCAGCGCTCGGGCCCGCCGAAGGCGAAGGGGGGGGGTTTCCGTAACCGCGGAGTTTTGGGCCGAAGCCGCCCATCCCCGCTATACTACGGATCGCAACGATGAAACGACGCGCGCGAAAGAAGGAGAGCCATGGAGCGCATCGCAAGCTTCACCATCGACCATCTGCGACTGGAGCCCGGCGTGTACGTGTCGCGGATCGATCGCGATCCCGAGCACGGCAGCCCGGTCACCACGTTCGACCTGCGGATGACGGCGCCGAACCGCGAGCCGGTCATCGACACCGCGTCCGTGCATGCCATCGAGCATCTGATAGCCACCTACCTGCGCAACGATCCCTCGTGGGCAAGCCGGGTCGTGTACTTCGGCCCGATGGGTTGCCGCACGGGGTTCTACCTGGTGCTGTTCGGCGAATACGCGCCTGCGGACGTGGCCGACCTGGTGCGCGGCATGTTCGCGTTCGTGCGCGATTTCGAGGGGGAGGTTCCCGGGGCCACGCCGGTGGAGTGCGGGAACTACCACGACAGCGATCTCATGGGGGCGAAATGGTGGGCGCGCCACTACTTCGACAAGACGCTGTCGTCGCTTGACGAGGAGCACACGACCTACCCGCAGATCGGGGAGTAGCCATGGTGAGATTCGGGATCATCGCCGCCATGGAGGTCGAAGCCGAGCAGCTGAAGAACTCCATGAGCTCGCTTTCCGTGAGCCATCATATGTCGACCGAGTTCTGCGCGGGGGCGCTGGGCGGTACCGAGGTCGTGGTGGTGCGCTCGGGCATCGGCAAGGTGAACGCGGCTCTGTGCGCTCAGGTTCTGATCAGCGTGTTCCAAGTCACGCATGTGGTCAACACGGGTATCGCCGGGTCGCTCGACGCGTCTATCGACATCGGCGATCTGGTGGTGTCGACCGATGCGGTCCAACACGACATGGACGCCACGAACTTCGGATACGAGCGCGGGGTGGTGCCCCAGATGCCCATCGACTCGTTTTTCCGGGCCGACGAGCATCTGCGCGCTTGCGCGGTGGCGGCGGCGGACGCGGTTGCGCCCGGCGTGCGCGTGTTCCAGGGCAGGATCCTCTCAGGCGACCGCTTCATCGCCGACGAGGGCGACAAAAACGACATCGCGGGGACCTTCGGGGGGCTGTGCTGCGAGATGGAGGGTGCGGCCATCGCCCAGGCCTGCGCCTTGAGCAGGGTGCCGTTCGTGATCGTCCGAGCGGTGTCGGACAAGGCGGACGGATCGGCGCGCGTCGATTACCCTGCGTTCGAGAAAGAGGCCGCCTACCGCTGCGCGTCGGTCGTGCGGCATATGGTGGAGCATTTCTAGAGCCGGCTTTTCACAGGTTGCGGCGCTGGTAGAGGCCGCAGTCGGAAAATCCCAGGTTGCGATAGTAGCCGCGCGTTCCCACGGCGCTGATCACGTTCATGCGGCGGTACCCGGCGCTCCGTGCGATCGCGCAGGCCTCTTCCACCAGCCTGCGACCCAGGCCCAGATGCTGCGCACCGGTGCTGGTGTCGTGCAGCTGGGCCGCCTTCCCGTAGACGTGCACTTCGCGGATCATCGCGTCCCCGACGGACACGGGCAGCTCGCTTGCGTGTTCTCGGACGAAGTCGGCGTGGGGAAGCGACAGGCGCAGGAACCCGGCGATCTTCTCGGCGCCGTCGGATCGCATCGTCCACTGGAGGAACCGCTCGTCTGCATGGGCGGTTTCGTAGGGAAACACCGAGAGCTCGAGGGTTTCGGGAGCGGCGTCTGCGGTGCTCAGCTCGCGGTAGCGGATCTCGTCGACCGGTTTATCCGACCGGGCGACCGCGGCTTCGACCAGCTGCCTCAGGTTCGTCTTCTTGTTGCCCGCCATGATGTCGCGGGCCGATATGTCGCGGATCATGCGCGAGATGCGCGTGTAGGGCGGAGTGGCCAGAACGCAGCGGGCCAGAAGCTCGATGAGCTCGTCTTCCCCGTAAGGGCTCCAGGTTCCCTCGGCGAAGCGCTCGACGAGCGCGGTGCCGTCGACCAGCGCGCAGGGGTAGAGCTTCACCTCGTCGGGGCGAAAGGCGGGATCGCCGACCAGTCGGCGGTAGTCGGCCAGGTCGCTTTCGGGGGTGGCTCCGCAAAGGTTGGCCATCATGTGCGCATGGATCTTGAACCCGAACGCCCGCGCGAGCGCAAACGAGCGCGCCACCGCGGTCGCATCGCCCGCGCGGTTGTTCTCGCGCAGGATGGCTTCGTCGAGGCTCTGCACGCCGATCTGGACCTTCGTGCAGCCAAGGCGGCGGATGTGGGCCAGCCGGTCCGCCGTGATGCTTTCGGGCCTGGTCTCGATGACGAGCCCCACGACGCGCCGGTCGGCACGCTCGTTCAGTTCGTGCTGGGCCTCGAGCTCGGCGAAGGTCGCGGTCTGCTCGAGCGCGGCGCGCCGCCATCCGGCATGCTCGCCGTAAAGGCGCGAAACGGCCTGGTTGTAGGTCGTTTCGCGCGATGTCACGCGGTCCTGCTCGGCTTCCGCGTTTCGGGCGAGCGCCTCCGCGTCGGAGGGGATCTCCCAGCCGCGGTAGCGCTCGCGGATCCGCTCGGCCTCGCCCGCAGCCCGTTCCAGCGGGTCGTTCAGCGCGCGGAACAGCTCGCGGACGAACCATATCCGATAGCCTTCGGGGTAGTCGCACCAGGTTCCGCCGAGCACGATGAGCTCGATCTTGTCGGTGGGATGCCCCATTTCGCGCAGGGCGCGCAGGCGCGAGGACACCTGGAGGTAGGGGTCGAAGAAGTTGCGCTCGGCCCGCTGGCAGGCGGGTTCGTCGGATAGGTAGCTTTTGGGCATGCGCACGTCGTTGGGGCAGTACAGGCAGTCGCTGCCGCACGGCCAGGGCTTCGTGATGACCGTGATGGTTGCCACCCCGCTCGCCGTCCGGCGGGGCTTCATCTGTATGACGGCCAAAAGCCGTTTCTCGAGGTCGGGGTCGATGCCCCAGCCCAGCCAGCGTGCGGGATCCTCGGTTTTCACGCGCAGGTAGAAGGGGAAGAGGCGCTTTTTCGCCAGGTGCTTCGACACGTCGGCCACGTTTTCGTTGCGTGTGCGCACGAGCGCCGCAAGCTTGGCGGCATCGATCGCTTCACCCTGTTTGAGCAGGGCGAGTATGTCGAGTAAAAGGGCTTCCACAGTAGCCCCATTCTATCCTATAGAATGGGGCGCGTGACTTATGGATACTCCGGTGGCGAACATACTCTGCAGTCTGAACACGCGGTTCTACCGCGATAACGCGTGCTCGTTTTCGGCTACCCGCCAAGCCCCGTGGGAGGGGTGGGGCCGCTGCGTCGACATCGTGCGGAGCGAGGGCGTCTTCGACGGCCCGCGGGCGTCCGTGTTCGACCTGGCGTGCGGAAACCTCAGGTTCGAGGCGTATCTGCAAAGCTCGGTCGAAGGCGTCGCGTTCGATTTCTTCGCGGTGGACAACTGCGACGCCCTCGCGGCGGACGGTGCGCGAGCGGTGCGTTACCAGAGCGCAGACGTGTGCTCGCTTCTGCTTGCGGGCGGAAATCCGGCCGACGGCCTGTTCGCGCCGCCATGCTCGATCGCGGTGAGCTTCGGCTTTCTCCACCATGTGCCGACCGAGGCGGCCCGCGCGGCCGCCCTTCGCCTGCTTGCCGACAAGACGGAGGCGGCGGGATGCCTGTGCGTTTCCCTGTGGCGCTTCATGGACGACCCGCGCCTCGCGCGCAAGGCCCGCGCATCGACGGCGCAGGGCATTAAGCGGCTGGGCATCTCGGAGGGCGATCTCGAGCCGGGCGATCACCTGCTGGGGTGGCAGGATACCGGGGCCCTGCGTTTCTGCCACAGCTTCTCGGATGCCGAGGTCGAACGGCTCGTCTCGGCGGTTGCAGACGTTGCCGCGCCCGTCGGGCGCTTTCGGGCCGACGGGCGCGGTGGGAACCTCAACGAGTACCTGGTCTTCAAGAAGAAGGGGTAGGGCTTCGGGGCCTTTTCGGCTAGGCCGATGCGCCCTCGGATCGCTCGGAGGTAAGCGAGCGGGCTCCGATCCAGGTGAGCAGCGCGTACACGCCGTAGGTGGCGATGAAGGCGGCTGCTGCGATGAGCGCGGTCGTCTCGAGGTTGAAGATGCCGAACAGCTTCACAAGGTCGTCCACGACGTTGAGCGCGCAGGCGGTATGGCATACGGCAAGGGCCAGCGGGAACAGGAAGTACACGGCGACCTGGACCCCGAGGCTCCGCCCGATCGAGCCTTCCGCCACGCCCAGCCTGCGCAGCATCCGGTAGCGATCGGCGTTGTCGGACGCTTCGGTGAGCTGCTGGATGGCCAGGATGCCGGCACAGGCGATGGTGAGCGCGAACCCGATGTAGATCGCGAGGAAGGCGACGATGCCGTTGATGCCGAACCCTTGCTCTTGGACGGCTTCGCGCGTGGCGATCATGCTCGCGGCCCATCTTTCGGCGGTCTCTTCGCTATCGAAGAACTTGAACGAATCCATGAGGGCCTTCTCGTTCACGCCGTCGGCGCGCATGAGGTTCAGCGAAGTGGTCAGGCGCACGGCGGTTTCGGGCAGGGCCTCGTCGGGTATCACGATGGCGCCCGTCTGCAGGGGCATGAACTCGGTTGCCAGGGCCTCGTTGAGGGAGCGGTCGACGGTAAGCTTGGTGGAACCGACTTCGATGGCGGCGCCCTTGTCGGCCAGCAGTTTGAAGTAGCCCGCGGTGTAGTCGGTGTCGCTGATCGCCAGACAGGTTCCCGGCTTCAGTTCGAGGGGCTCCCGGCCGATCTGGGCGCGCACGGCGTTGACCTCGGAGAGCTTGATGAAGGGAACGCCGCCCTCTTTGTAGGAGGGACCCATCTCGACCCCCGCGACGCGCGGAAGCTCGTCTCCCGCCAACTCGTCGGTTTTCCCGAACGTAAGCGGGTTCTCGGGGTCTATCCACGTGTCGAGCTGCCGGACGCTGGAGGTAAGGCTGTCAAGGCGCATCTGCCCCTCTTCGGCCAGGCGTCCGTCGAGGTACGCCTTCATATCCCAGTTGCCCGCCTCGGCCGCAGCGACCTGGTTTTCGTCTGCGGTCTGTTTGAAGCCATCGTGGTAGATGCCCCACTGGGTGGTGAGCGTCGCATCGAACGCGGTGGTGCGCTGCAGGCTGGAGTTCAGCGCGGTGGTGATCCCGATGCCGCCGCACACGCAGATGAGCGCGAAGAACAGGGTCATGCACACCATGGTCATGGTGGCGGTGGCTCCGTTGATGCGCGAGTTGATCTGGCGCAGGGTGAACATGTTCAGGCCGCTTAGGTAGACGCCCTTGAACGACTGGATGAATCGCAGGAGGAATCCCGATATGGAGTAGAAGAACAGCCAGGTTCCCACGCAGACGATCACAGTCGAGGCGAGGAAGCTCGGCGAGGTGAAGTTGAGCCCGGTGTCGAGCAGCAGCTTGTACGCCACGCCGATGAGGGAGACGGCGACGGCGAACAGCACGACGGACAGAGGGAGGCTGCGCAGCTTCATCTCCTGGTTGGTGCGGTTCGCCTTCATGAGGTCGATGAGGGTGGTGCGCGAAACCGACACAGCGTTCATCAGGGACGATAGTATGAACAGCGCACCGAACACAACAAGGGTGCGCACGATCGAGGTGAGCGAGAAGCCCACGAGCCCCGGCACGGCTCCCGTGTTGTAGATGTTCGCGGCGACGTTGACGAGCGCCTGGGAGAACAGCCACCCGACACCCAGCCCGCAGGCCACCGATGCGGCTCCGACCATGACGGTCTCGAGCACGGCGATGAGGGCCACCTGCGACGTGCGCATCCCCAGGGCCAGGTACAGGCCGAACTCCCGCTTGCGCCGCCTGATGAGGAAGCTGTTGGCGTACAGGATGAGGAAGGTGAGCACGATGGTGACGAGCACCGTGGCGAACCGAATCGCCTGGGTCAGCAGCGCACGCGACTCGATGGCGCTGGCGACGTCCATGTCGGCGGTGGCGTTGAAGGCGTAGAACACGGTCACGCCCAGCACCACGGTGAGGAAGTAGATGCCGAAGTCGCTTATGGACTTGCGGACATTTCCCCATGCGATCTTAGCAAACATGCACGGCCTCCTCGGACATGCTCACGACGGAGCCCACGATGTCGGCGTAGAACTGCTCGCGCGTGCGCCCGTCCCGGGTGATCTCCAGCGCGGTCTTGCCGTCTTTGATGAACACGATGCGCTGGCAGTAGCTGGCGGACACGGGGTCGTGGGTCACCATGAGGATGGTCGATCCCAACCGGTTGATGCGCTCGAACGTTTCGAGCAGCGCGCGGGCCGACTTCGAGTCGAGGGCGCCGGTGGGTTCGTCGGCCAAGACGAGGCGGGGCTTGCCCACAACCGCGCGCGCCGTGGCGACGCGCTGCTTCTGGCCTCCCGACACCTGGTAGGGGAATTTATCCAGGACGTCGGTGATTCCCAGCTGCTGGGCGATGAAGCGGATGCGGTGATCGATCTCGCGGGGGCTGACTTTGCGGATAGTCAGCGACAGCGCGATGTTCTCGTAGCAGGTGAGGGTGTCGAGGAGGTTGGAGTCCTGGAAGATGAACCCCAGTTCGCGTCCGCGGAACAGGGCCAGGTCGCGGGGGCCGAGCTTGGAGATGTCGCGCCCGTCGATGCGCACGGTTCCCGAATCGGGCCTATCGATGGTCGATATGCAGTTCAGAAGGGTCGACTTGCCCGATCCCGACGGCCCCATGATGCCGACGATCTCGCCTTCGCGCACGTCGAAGTCGACGCCGTCCAAAGCGCGCGTGCCGCCCTGGCCGCCCTTCGAGCGTTTGGATCTCACCTTGTAGGTTTTCCCCAGGTTCCTGGCCTCGAGCACGACTTGGCTTTTCATAGCTTGCTTCCTCCTCCTTTGGATGTGTGCGGCGGCCCTTCCGACCGCCGCCGCTTTTCGGCGGTGCGGCCGAAGCGCGGCGCACCGTCTGCCCTTGGTGCGTCTCACAGATTAGAGAGGGGGGTTTGCGCCTACCTTGACGCATCCTTACATTTCCCTTATTTCGCCCCTCGGCTTGGCGCAACGTCCGCATCGACGTGGTTTAATGGTTGCGTTGAACGAGACGAAGCGAGGTGGCGCATGGGTTCGGTGGAATCGTATCTGCTTGAAAAGCATATCGTGGTGGTGGACGACGAGGCCGCGCTGCGCGATCTGGTCACGTCGATCTTCGAGCAGGAGGGTTTCAGCAAGGTCACGACGTTCGCCTCTCCTCTCGAAGCCCTGGCGTACTGCCGCCAGGCCAAGGCCAACGGCGAGACGGTGGACCTGTTCGTGCTCGACGTCATGATGCCCGTGCTCGACGGGTTCGCGCTTCTGGGCGAGATACGCGCCATCCAGGGGTTCCAGCGGACCCCGGCGCTGTTCCTGACGGCCAAAGACGAACCGTCCGACCGCATCGACGGCTTGGGGCGCGGCGCCGACGACTACATCGCGAAGCCGTTTCTGCCCCAAGAGCTGGTGCTGCGCATGCTCGCGGTCCTGCGCCGCTGCTACGCGCGGGAAAGCCCCTCCATCGATCTGGGCTTCTGCAAGGTCGACCTCGATACGGCGGAGGTCGAGCGCCCCGACGGGACGGTCATGCTCACCGCCAAAGAGCACGACATCCTCGAGGTGCTCGCTCAGAACCGCGGGCGCATCGTCACGATAGACGCGCTTTCCAACGCGTGCTGGGGCGACTCCTTCGGTTACGAGAACACCCTGATGGCGCACGTGCGGCGCCTGCGCGAGAAGATCGAAGAGGATCCCTCTAACCCGACGTCGCTCGTCACGGCGCGCGGGTTGGGGTACAAGCTGAACGTCAGGGGGTAGCGTGGCGCGCAGATCGGCTCGTCGGCTCCAGCGCCGCAAGAGCTTCGGGTTTCCCGCCTTCATCACCGGGCAGCTGGCCATGTTCTTCATGATGGGCGTGATCATCGTGGCCGTCGACTTCATGGTGCTCTCGGTGGTGTTCGCCATTGCGACCGGGGGCACCTCGTCTTCCTACGAATCGCCCACCGAGATCGCCGGGCGCGTGGACGACGCGTTGGCTCGCGGGGAAGACGGCTCGTACAGCCTGACCGATTACGATCTGGGCCAGAGCCTGACCGAACGGGGCTTCTGGGCGATGCTCGTCTCCGATGAGACGGGGGATGCGGTATGGGAGATGAACGCCCCCGACGACGCCGAGAGGTCGTATTCGCTGAGCAGCATGGCGCGCCTGGCGCGGTCGGGCTACGTCGGGTCGTCCCCGGCCTTTTTCTGGCAGCGCGACGAGGGGGTTCTGATGATCGTCGCCCCCAGCGAGGACTACGTCAACATCGTGCAGGCGGTTCCCGCTTCCGACATCGCGAGGATCCCGCTGTACATCCTGACGATCGTCTTGCTCGACGTGGCGATCATGTTCGTGTACGTGGTGCTTTCCCATCTCAGCACCCAGCGCTCGATCAGGCCCATATCCGAGGCGCTGGAAGATCTGTCGGAAGGAAAGCCCGTGTCGGTGAACGTGGGGGGCCGCATGGGCGTGATCGGCCAGACGCTGAACGAGGCTTCGGCCATCATCAGGGAGAAGGACCGTGCGCGCGAATCGTGGATCCGGGGCGTGTCGCACGATATCCGCACGCCGCTGTCGGTGATCACCGGGCGGGCGGACAAGCTGTCCAACGATGCTCGCCTGCCCGAGGACGCGCGCACGGAGGCGGCGCTCGTGCGCACCCAGGGGCTGCGCATCAAGGACCTGGTGAACGACCTGAACGCAGCCGCGCGCCTGGAATACGACACCCAGCCGCTCAACAAGGAGGGCATCGCACTTCTCTCGATGCTGCGCGAGCTTGCATCCGAGTACCTCAACGGGGGGCTTCCGAGCGGTTACGACCTGGAGTTCCAGGCGAGCTCCGCGGTCGGGCGGGCTGCGGTGACCGGTGACGTCCGCCTTTTGTACCGCGCCGTGCAGAACGCCGTCCAGAACTCGATGAACCACAACCCGCAAGGTTGCAGGATAGCCTTGACCCTCGATCGGTCGGAGGGCATCGACGATCTGCCCGTTCCCTGCGCCGTCATCGCGATCAGCGACGACGGGGTGGGGGTGGATGGCGAGAAGCTCTCCTTGCTGCAGCAGAAGATCGACGATGCGCAGAAAAGCTCGAAGCTGGCGGTGAGGCGCCTGACGGAAAGCCCGCTGCCCGTGGGAGCTCCCGAACCGCCGCCGGGATTCGTGCGCGCCCAGCGCGTGTCGGAGGCAGGCGATCACAAGGACGTCGATCCCGAACACGGACTGGGCCTGCAGCTGGTCGCGCGCATCGCTGCCGCGCACGGCGGGCAGGTTCGGGTCTACGCCCCGGCCGCCGGAGGGTTTTCCATAGCGATCTTCCTGCCGTTGGATTAATATTGCACCTGTAAGGTCGGAGATCAGGGGAACCTAGGCGGGATGCGGCGTCCCCGCCTCTTTTCGGAGCTGCGTCTGCTGTGCGGCGGATGCTCGCATCGGCTCTCCGAACCGAGGCGAAAGGGGTTTGCCATGGTTGAGAATCTCGTGCTTCTGCCGATGCTCGTCGTGGTGCTCGCGGTTTTCATAACGTATCTGGTCGTTTCCGTCGCCCGTTTGCGACAGGAGCTGCGCGATCTGCGCTCACAGGTCCTTTCGCTCTCGGCGCACCTGAACGCCGCGGATGTGCGGGTCCCGTCGGCGCCGGAGACGGCTCCTTCCGGCAAGGCGCCCGCGATGCCGGCGTCTGCTCCCGTGCCGCCTCATGTCGCGGCGACGTCTGGGCCTCCGGCGCCCCCCGTCGTTTCCCCGCAGGGTCAGGCGCCCGTTCCCCCTTCTGCCGCCCTCCCGTCGAACCGGGGCTCCTTCGAGAGCGTGCTGGGGAGAAACGTCCTGGGCATCGTCGCCTCGGTCCTCGTTTTTTTCGGGGTCGTGTTCCTGGGGGCGCTCGTTGTGCCGTATCTGGACGACGGTTTGCGCTGCGTGTCCATGTACCTGATCAGCTTCGCGTTTCTCGCTGCGGGCCTCGCGCTTTCCCTGCGCCGGCGCTCTCAGTTCTCCCTGGCCGTCCTCGGTACGGGTGCAGGGGCCCTGTTCATCTCGGTTCTCATGACGCATCTGCATTTCGGTTTTTTGGGAGAGCTGGAAACGTTCGCTCTTTTGCTGGTGTGGACGGCCGCCTGCATGGCGCTCGTTAAGCGCTTCGATTCGCTGCTGCTTTCCATCGTGGCCCATGTGGGCATGATCGTGTCGGTCTGCTTCGCTTACGGCGCGGGCTTCGACGATGCCCGCGCTGCCGCCATCATCGTCTACCAGCTTCTGGCCAGCGCGCTCGTCGTCGGGGGGAGCGCGCTGTGCTTCAGGCGGACCTACCGCTTCGGCCTGTTCGCCTCGCTCGGCCTTACGGTGGTCGCCAGCCTGTTCATGTGGGAGCGCTTCGGAGCGACGCTTTCCGTGGGATTCAGTTCGAGCTTGCCCGATGTCGCCATCGTGGCCGCATTCTCGCTGCAGTTCGCGGCCGCGTCCGTCCTTTCGGTCTTCCTCAGCGTTTCCGCCTCCCGACTCGAGTCCTCGGCTTCCCGCTTCGCCGTGCATGCGGCGAGCTTCGTCCTTTGGGTTGCGGCGTTGTTCGCGAACGTGTACTGGACTGCTTGGAAGTGCGCATCCCAGGTCGTTTTCGCGGGACTGGGCGACCGCGTGCTCGACGGTCTCGGCGCTGCGCCGGGCATCTACCATGTGGCGGGCGGGCTCGATGTCGCGGTCGCCGCGAGCATCGCGTGCCTGGTCCTCTACGCCGGGCTCATGCTGCTCATGTACGTCAGGCTCGGTTTCGACGCGGGCTTGGGGAGGTTCTCCGTCATCGGGTGCGCCGGGATCATCGCGGCGCTGATGCTGTGGCGCTGCACGGCCCCTTCTCCGACCCATGCGGCTGGAACCTTCCAGCTGTCGTTTTTGCTGCTGCTGGCAGTTGCGCTGTACGCGCTCGCCTATGCGCTGCGCGATGCGCGCTACGGTGTGGCCGGCAACGTCGCGCTCGGACTGGAGATGCTCTATCTGCTCGCGAAAGGATACGGGGAGCTTGCGAGGGTCGGCGTCTTTCTCGAGGTGTGCGCCATGCTGCTCGTGCTCGGCGCGCTGTTCTGGTGGTGGAGGGGGCTGCCCCAACCTGCGCAGAGCCGTCGCGCGATGCCCGCGGCGCTGGTGGGACTGGTTTTCTTCGAGCTTTCGGTCTCGTGGTTCGCAGGCAGGGAGTTCCCCTACCTGTCCGACGCGGTTTCGAGCTTCGTGCTGGTCTCGTCCGTCCTGGCGTTCTACCTGGCGGGTTTTCAGCGGCTTTCCCAGGAGGGGTCGGGTTGGTGGGTTGCCGCGTGGGTCAACGAGCTCGTTGCGCTGCTTGCAGCGGCGAGTGCGATTGGCGAAAGCAACCTTGGAGCCTTCGGAGCGGGCTCGATACCGCTTGTCGCGCTGTACTCGGCGGTTGCCGCGATGGCATTCGCAATCGTTGCGCTGCGCATTCGCTCTTTTTCCAGGCAGGGGGCCTGGGCGCCTGCCGTGCTGCAGGTCGTCACGGGCATCGTGTTCACGGCGCTGTGCCTGGCCGTCGTGAAGGGGTCGACCTCTCTGCTGGATTCGGGCTATGCGGTCAGCGTCTTGTGCATGCTGTGCGCTCTTGCATGCGTGGCCGCGGGATTCGCCTTGCGTCTGAAGCCGTTGAGGCTCTACGGCCTGGTATTCGCCATCCTCTGCGTTTTCAAGCTCGGCGTGGTGGATGTCGCTTCCGCATCGGCGTGGGCGCGCGTGGTGGCCTTCATCGGCGGCGGTGTCATCTGCTTCGCGATAAGCGCGCTGTACAACTATGCGGCGAAGCGCTTCGATGACGCTCTTTGATCGAGCAGTCCCGTTTTTCGGATGCGGGCCATCGTCCGCAAGGACGCGAGTGCGCCCTTGCGGTTCCTCATCGTGCTACTTGATGAGCTCTCCGGCTTCCTCGCCGACCTGATGCGCGTTTTTCTTCGCGGTGTCGATCTGGGCGAGGATGGTGCTGGTCTCCTCGTAGAACCTTTTCCCGGCGTTGGAGAGGGACAGGTTGCGGCCCCCGCGCTTGAACAGGGACACGCCAAGGTCGGTCTCGAGGTTCTTCATCTGCTGGGAGACGGCGGACTGGGTGATGTAGAGGCTTTGGGCGGCTTTGGTGAAGCTTCCGGTTTCGCACACCGCGCAAAAGCATTGGATCTGACGTAAAAGCATCGTGCACCTTCTCGACTGTAGTTGCGGCGCTTTGATCGCGCTTGTTGCCGCGATATTAGCATGTGCGATGAAAAAGGGTCGGTGCATGGAAACTGCCGTTGCGTTTATACAGATTCTCGTTACCGATCTGACGTAATCGGGGGCATTGCTCCGCAAAATCTACTTTTCAGCGGGTTGGGCGGATACGGCGGAAGCGCCGCCGTTGTCGGATCCGGCGTACTCCACGCTGATGGTCACCTCGTAAAACGCGTTGTAGTCCGAGGTTCCGCGCGAGATGGTGTAGGATTTCCCGCCGGCGGCCTCCCATGCGCCCGATTCCTTGGCCTTGCCGAAGGCGGCGTCGATGGACTCGCGGTTGAGCTCGGGCGTGGTGGAGACGATCCCGATGGAGGTTTTGTGCGCGGCGACCGCCTCGGCGATGATGGGATCGAGGTCCTCGGCGGCGCTCATGAGCGCAACGTCGCCGATGGCGGCACCCTTGTTCTTGTATTCCCACTTCACCTGGGCCGTTCCGTCCTGGGAGAGCGTGCCGTTGTACCCGTTGTAGAAGTAGAACAGCCGCGGGTCGCTTTCGAGGGCGGCCTTGATGGTCTCGTCGGCGTCGTCGGTTGCGAAGGAGAGCCCCTCGTCGAAACGCGCAAGGGATGCGGCGATGGCCTGCGGTGCGTTCTCCTTGCTGACGGAAGGGGCCGAGCAGGCGCACAGGGTCGCGGCGAGCGCGATTCCCGCGAAGGCGGTCAGGGTTTTCGCTCCGATGCGCGCGAACGGGATCGTAGAGGGCATGGTTCTCCTTTCGTCGGCGCAGGGCCAGCGCGGTTTCAAGCGTTGCTACGATACCCCACCGCATCCGATCCGCCGGGGTGATCGGCGTTCTCTGCGAAATCGCCATGCCCCGGCAGCCCCTGGGCGCTGGCGCCGGTGCGGCCGTGCGCTCGTCCGACGAAAGCGAGGCGGCGGCCTCGGGGCGCGCCGATCGGGGCCTACGCTTTGCCGGCGGCGCTTTTCGGCACGACGAAGCGGTCGAGGGCCGCGAGCGAACCGGGCAGCAGAAGCAGGATCGAGACGATGGCGATGGCGGTTCCGCGGGCGAGGGTGAGGCAGACCTGGGCGGTTGTGGGGTCGCTCGAGGTCAGGCCCAGCACCAGCGTCGCTGCGAACAGGATGGACCCCGAGGTCGTGAACGTGGGGATCGACGTGCGGTACGCCCGGGCGATCGAGGAGGCGACATCGCCGTCTTTCCGGGCATGGCGGTAGTTTTCCGTGTAGAGGATGGCGTAGTCGATGGTGGCTCCCATGAGGATGGCCTGCACCACGACGACCGCGATGTAGAACGTATCGTGTCCGAGTGCGCCGGTGATGCCCGAGGTCAGGTTGATGGAGCCTTGGATGAGGGCCACGAGGGCGATGGGGACCGCGATCGAGCGGAACGTGAGCGCCACGATGAGGAAGATGGCGGCGATGGTGAGGGCGGTGACGAGGGAGAGGTCGCGGTCGAAGGGCGCATGCGCCTCGGCGGCCACGACCGGATCGCCCGTCATGCCGAACGATCCGCCCAGACGATCCTGAAGGACCGATCGGACGGCCGCTTCGGTTCGGCGGGCCGTATCCGACTCGGCCGACGCGTCGATGTCGATCACGGCGCGCTGGACCCCGTTGGCCACCAGCTTGTCTTTCGCCGCCTGAACCGTTCGCAGGGCCTGGCTTACCTGCTGGAACGAGGCGGGATCGATCTGCCCGGCAAGAGCCGGGTTGCTTGGGGCGTCGTGGGCGAGCCAGTCCAGGAAATCGTAGAGCGAAACCGCTTCGACCGAATCGACCTGCTTGTCTGCCGCGTATATCGCGTAGAGGCGCTCGACTGCCTCGGCATCGAGTCCGAGCGACGCGGCCTGCGCTTCGGCAGACAGCGGCGCTCCGATCGTCGTCGCGTAGCTTGTCAGGCGCGCGATCCCGTCGAGGCTGCCGATATCGGCCAGAGCCGCGTCCGCCTCGTCAGAGTCGGCTGGGAGCATCAAGGCGATGCGCGTCCTGTCTCCGAACTCCTGCGCGATGGCCTTATCGTCTTCGGTCGAGGGCTGGGTGTAGAAGCTCACGCCCATGCCCGCCTTCAAAGCCATGCCGACGGCGAACAGGGCCACGAGGGCGACGACGAGGGGTTTGCGCAGCGAGAACTGCGCGCTGGCCAGTCCCTTCATTTGGGGTCGGGGGGCTTTCTTGGCGGTGCGCAGGATGACCTTGTCGCAAGCGAGGATAACGGCGGGAAGCAGCGTGAAGACCACGATCAGGCTGAAGGCGACCCCCTTCGCCAGCACGATCCCCAGATCGGCCCCGATGCCGAAGCTCATGGCGACGAGGCACAGCAGCCCGGCGACTGTGGTGGCGGAGCTCGCGCAGATGGCCGATCCGCCCCGTTTCAGGGCGCGCACCATCGACTCGTCGGGCTCTTTTCCGGCTTCGCGCTGCTCGCGGTAGAAGTTCATCAGCATGATGGAGTAGTCCATCGACAAGACCAGCTGAAGCACCGCTCCGATGGAGAAGGTGAGCTGGGAGATGCTGGGAAGCAGGAAATTCGTTCCCATGCCCAGCAAAACGGCGACGCCGATGGTGCCCAGAAACACGAAGGGCTCGACCCACGACCGGCTCATGACCAAGAGGATGATCAGGAGAAAGGCCATGGCAAGCGCGATGGTTGCCGAAAGGTTGTCGGAATTGGCCTGGACCACGGCCCCTCCCAGGAACGCGTTTTTGGATGCCCCGTCGGTTTCCAGGCCGAAATCGCGCAGCTCGTCCCGCACGCTTTCCAGCGCCGTGGCGGCCTTCTGCGAGTAGGTGCCTCCCTCCAGGCTCACCTCGAACAGCGAGAACCCGTCTTTGCGGTAGCGCGTATCGGCGCCGTCGTAGACGACGTCGGACACGTCGCCCAAGGATCTGATGCGCTCGGCCAGTCGGAGGGCTTCGTCGTCGGAGGCCCCTTCGACCATGACCGACAGCTCGCTTGTCTCTCCGAAGGCGTCGAACAGGGCTGTTAGCGTTGCCCGGCTGGGCATCGAGTCGGGGAGATACGACGACATATCACGGTTGACCTGCGCGAGCGTCATTCCGTAAGCGCTTGCGAGCGCGAGCGCGGCGAACAGGGCGACGACCGCGCGGCGATAGCGAACGACAGCACGTGCGAAGGCTTCCATCGGGTCTCCTCACCGATCGGGGGTTTCCATAGGGGTATTCTATCGTGAAAACAGGCTGCCAACAGGCTTGTTTCGGGACTGGCGCCGGCGCTTTCCCCTTCGGTCGCGCCGCTCCTGCGCGCTCTCACGGGCCCCTGTTGCGGCCGTCTTGCCGCAAGGGCGTTTCCGCGGGGGTAGAATGGGGGGAGGTTACCAGGAGAAGGGAGCGTTATGGTTGCATGCGACCTGATAGTGGCAGGGGGCGGGCCGGCCGGGGTGAGCGCGGCGGTGTACGCGGCGAGCCGCGGGCTGGACGTGATTCTCGTCGAGGCGCGCGCGATAGGCGGCGTGATCGGGAAGGTTTCGCTGGTCACGCATTACGCCGCGGTGCCCGACGGCCTCAGCGGGCAGCGGTTCGCGCAGCTCATGTCCGATCAGCTTGCAAGCGCCGGCGTTCGCGTGGTCGTCGATCCGGCGGTAAGGTTCGATCTCGACGGCGACGAGAAACTCGTCGCGTGTGCGAGCGGGGAAGAGTATCGGGCCCCGTTCGTGGTGCTCGCCCTGGGCACGACCCCGCGCTTCTTGGGCGTTCCCGGAGAGCGCACGTATCGCAGCATGAGCGCGGTTGCCGACGGCCCCGCTTTCGCGGGCAGGACCGTGTACGTGATCGGCGGGGCCGACGGGGCGGTGAAAGAGGCCCTGCACCTTTCCCGAATCGCCGCGAAGGTCCGGCTGGTGTGCGTCGAAGAGCGTCTCGCCTGCATCGCGCAGTTCCGCGAGCTGGTCGAGGAGGCGGGCAACATAGAGGTCGTGCCCGCTACCCGCCTCGCCGGGATCGAGGGCGACGGGTCCTCGGTTCGCCGCCTGCGCTTCGAGTCGGTTGCGTCGGGAGAGGTTCGGACGGTGGAGGACGAGGGCTGCGGGGTGTTCGTCTACGCCGGCGGCACGCCCAACACCGATCTCGTTTCCGGCCAGGTCGAGCTTTGCGGCGGGCGCATCGCGGTGAACGAGGGGATGGAGACGTCGCTGCCGGGCGTGTACGCGGCGGGCGATGTCAGGGACAAGCAGGTGTTCCAGGTCGCAACGGCGGTGGCAGACGGGTGCATCGCGGGAGTGCGCGCCTCTGCTGCGTTTCTCGCCCGCTCGTGAGGATGCGCCTCGCTTAAGCGGGGCCCGCTTGCAGGCACCGCGGCGTTTCGCCCGCTCGCACGGGGTCCGTTCATCAACGATGAACATTGTCGGGTTTTGGTGTGGAGCGCGTCCAGGATGGTTTCGGGTGCCGCTACAATAGGCCGACCTGTTCGCCGAACGTAGAAGGAAACACACCACATGAACATGACGAACAACGAGGTGCTTGCCTCGATCGCGCGCGTCCCCGTGCGCTGCGCCATCGCCGCGTCCCTGGTCGGGGCGTGCGCGCTTCCCCCCGTTGCGCTCGCCGCCGAGACGGGCGCATCCGAAAGCCCGGCCGTCCCCGCTCAGGACGCCGTCTCTGCGGCAAGCGAGGCTGCGCCCGGGACGGATGCGCCTTCTCGAGCGGTCGACCCGGCGAAGGATCCCCTCACCGGTTCTGCGCAGACTGAAGAGCAGCTTCAGGAATCGCTGAAGCCCGTCTACGACATCCTGTCCGAGACCGGGGACGACCTCGCCGCTTCGGGCGAGCGCGCAGCCTCCGCTTCCGCGTTCTCGCCTCAGGACTTGGCGTCTCGCTCCGATGTCGAGCGCTACCAGGGCGACACGATGTTCACCACCGCCGTTGCGGAGTCGAAGGCCGCCTATCCCGACGGATCGGATACCGCGATCCTGGCGGGCCCGGGCGATGCGTGGATCGATGCGCTGTCTGGAAGCGGGCTTGCCGGCGCGCTCGGCCCCATTCTGTTCACCCAGCTCGATTCGCTTGACGGCGATACCGCCGCCGAGCTCGAGCGCCTGGGCGCGCACAACATCGTCATCCTGGGCGGGACGGCCGCCGTGGGCGCCGAAGTGGAAACCCAGCTGCGTGCGGCGGGCAAGACCGTGACGCGCCTGGGCGGAGCCGACTGCTTCGGCACGCAGATGGCCATCTACAATTACGGAAAAGAAAAGGACCTGTGGTCGAACGACCAGGTATTCATCGCTACGGCCCGCGGTTTCGGCGACGCGCTGTCGCTGTCGCCCGTGGCGTTTGCGAACAGGGCGCCCATCTTCTTGGCGAACGGTGTGGACGGGTTCACCTCCGAGCAGCGCTCCGCGCTGTCGAAGGCGTTTTCCACCGGTGTGTTGGGAAACGTGGTGATCGGCGGCGGAACCGCGGCCATCTCGCAGGAGGATGAGGATTACCTTGCGGGGCTTTCCCGCAAAGCGGGCGGTTCGGTGGAGCGCCTCGCGGGCGACGACCAGTACTCCACCAGCTCGGCCATCGCCGAATGGGCGACCTCGACCCAGAATTTCGGATGGGACGCACTGGCGTTTTCCACGGGCAAGCTCCCGTACGACGCACTGGCGGGATCGGTTCTCCAGGGTAGGACCCAGGCTCCCTTGCTGCTGGTGGACGAGTATTTCCGCTCTACCGTCAAAGCGGCTGCCGAGCACCGCTCCGACGTGGCCCGCGTGCGCGTGTTCGGAGGCCCTGCGGCCGTGTCCGAGTCGGTGGTGAGCTCGATTGTTGCCCGCTTCAACGGGCAGGCCGATCCGTACGATCCCGCTTCGGTTCCCACCAGCGGCGTGCGCTCGTTTGCCGTGGGCACTTCGTTTGCGCATATGCTTGAGCTCGAGCAGCAGGCGAATCCCTACTTCTCGGGCGACCAGGTGAGCTCCGGGTTCGAGAAATCCGCCAACGCGCGCTTCGGCGAGAGTGCCTTCTTCTACCAGCATGCGCTGATCACCGGCGGTTATTCGGGCTCCGTCACCGCCGCTCAGCTGAACAGCTACATCGATAGGATAGTCCAGTACCAGGAAAGCCAGTACCACGTGACCTCCACTTTGCGCGGCCAGGGGCAGGCTATCATCGACGCCGCCCGCGAGTACGGCGTGAACGAGGTGTACCTGCTGTGCCATGCCGGCCTCGAGAGCGCCTGGGGATGCTCGCAGTTCGCCCAGGGGACGATCCCCGGAGCCGAGGGGTCGTACAACTTCTTCGGCATCGCCGCGTTCGATGACAACCCGAACAACGGCGGATCCTATGCGCACGGGCAGGGATGGACCACGCCCGAGCGCGGCATCAAGGGCGCGGCGAAATGGATCAGCGAGCACTATCTGAGGAACGGCTATCCGCAAAACACCATCTTCAAGATGCGCTGGAACTACAACTCCTCGACCGATGCAGTGGAGCATCAGTACGCCACGTCGCCCACGTGGACCAACGGCATCGCCGTTTCCATGGCGGCGCTGTACAAGTCCCAGGGCATCTCGATGGAGAACTCCGGGTTGGGCTTCGAGACCCCCTCGTTCTCGTAGGGCGCCGGCCCCCCTCGGGTTCCCAGCAGAACTGAAGCCAGCTGAAACCCCTTTTGCGACGTGCGCACCCTCGTTTACGGGTGCGCACGTCGTCGTTTCAGCCGGGTTCGGATCAGCGGTCGCCCCCTCGGTTTTTTGCAACGCGACCCGCTCTCAGGCGTATCTCATGGTCTGCGACGCGGCGCGCTTGGTCGAGGTTGTGAGTGACCAGCACGACCGCGCGATCACGGCTCAGGCGCATGACGAGATCCTCTATGATCTCGGTCGAATGCGCGTCCAGCGCCGAACAGGGTTCGTCGAGAAGCAGGACGTCGGGTTGCACGGCCAGCGCCCTCGCTATGCAGAGGCGCTGCATCTGCCCGCCCGACAGCTCGAGGGCGCTCTTCCCAAGATGGTTGCGGACCTCGCTCCACAACCCCACGGTTTCGAGCAGTTCGCGCACCTGGCGGTCCATCTCCGATTTGGCCGGTCGCTTGGGTGAGTGATATGCAACAACGCAGGTCAGATTCTTCTCGATGCTGAAGGGAAACGGAGTCGGGTTTTGGAACACCAGGCCGACGCGTTTCCTGAGGTCTTTGGCCTTCCAGGATTCGAACGGGCGCTCGTCGAGGAACCGCTCTCCCGAAACCTGAGCCGAAGGATCCTCGTCGATGAGGCCGTTCAAGCATTTGAGCAGCGTGGATTTTCCGCAGCCCGAAGGACCTGTGACCGCAGTCGTTCCGCGTGCGGGTATCGAGACGGATACCGACTCGAGGGCCGGTGTTCCGTTGTAGGATACGCTCAGGTCGCAGGTTCTCATCACGTTCGCCATTTCGGTCGGCTCCTTTGCGCAAGCGTTCGGGCAACGATGTTTCCCGCAAGCACCAGCACCATCATGACCAAGGCCGTTCCGTATGCCGCCTCGATGCTGCTTCCTCCCTGGGAAACCAAGAGGTAGAGGTGAAGCGGCAGCGCCATTGCGGGATGAAGCATGTCGGTCGGGGCGCTTGCGAAGGCGACTCCGCCCGTGAAGATCAGCGGGGCGGTCGCGCCCATTGAAAAGCAGGCTCCCAATATCAGGGCCGCAACGATCTCTCCCGAGCACATCGGCAGGATCACGAGCCCGAGGATCTTCATACGGCTGAATCCCAAGGCCCGCGAGCTTTCGATCATATGGGAAGGGACTTCGCGAAACGCCTTTTCGATGAGGGTCTCGATGTAGGGCATGATCATGATGCCGAGTGCGATCGAGGCGGAAAGGATCGAGCGGCCCCACGAGAGGTCCTTCACGAACAGGCTGTACGCGAACATCCCCAAAACGATCGATGGGATTCCGGCGGCGCACCGCAAGATGAGCTGCCCTGCCGCCTCTGCCTTTTCGGAGTTGCGCATGAAGGCCAGGTACACCGCGATGAGGAAAGCGGGAACGCCTCCGATCACCACCGATCCCGCGGTGAACCAGATGCTTCCGATGATGGCGGGGTAGATGCCGCCCTCTTCGCCGAGGACCGCGCCTTTCGGGGACGAGAAGAGGAAGTCGGCGTCGACGACGACAGCTCCCTTCCAGAACACGAAGGCGAAAAGCGCGCCGACAGACAGAAACATCGCGGTTGCGCCGAGCAGGGCCCAGGTTTTGACGAAGATGCCCTTCGATCGCATCATCAGAGCACCCCGCTTTTCTCGAAGCGGCTTTTGACGAGGTTACCTGCCACGTTGATGGCAAGCAGGGCGCACACCAGAACGAACGCAGCGGCATAAAGCGCGTGGTAATGGGCGGAGTCCGCCTGTGCGCCTCCCATCTCCAAGGCGATGAGGGCGGGTATGGTCTCGGCTTTTCCCAGCAAACGCGGGAACAGGTTTGCGTTTCCGATCACCATCATGACGGCCATGGTCTCGCCCATGGCGCGGCCCCAGGCGAGCAGCATCGCAACGGTTATGCTTTTGGCGCTCGTCGGCAGGATGATGGTCGCGATTGCATCCCAGCGATCGATTCCCAGGGAGAGGGCGGCATCGAGATAGCGCTCTTTCCTCTTCGCGAGGGAGTCGCACAGCGTTGAAACAAGGTAAGGGGCGATCATGATTGCGAGCACCAGGGACGCTGCCAGGACGCAGGTCCCCGTATGGACTCCCGCTTTCAGAAAAACCGGAACGACCAGCGTTATCCCAACGAAGCCGTAGACCACCGAAGGGATGCCGGCAAGCATCTCGATAGCGGCGAGAGAGACCCCGCGCACCCCGCGCGGAGCTATAAACGAGAGGAAAAGGGCCGTTCCCACGCCTATGAGCGAGGCGAAGGCGAGGGCCAGCGCCGAGACGAGGAGCGTTGCCGCGACGAAGTTGGCTATTCCGAACGACGGCTCGCCAGTGAACCCGATGGGCTGCCATGAGAATGAAAGCAGGAGCTCGGCCGGATCCGTCGATTGGAACGCGGGTAGAGCCTCGGTCGCGATGAACAGCACCACGAAGAGGAGCAGGGCCAAGCAGACCCATGCGGCAAGGGTGAAGGCTGCGCGCGCTGCGTTTTCTGAAAGCGAGGGTTTCATGGTTGGGAGAACGGCCCCTAACGGCGGTGGTGCCCGGTCCTGACGGAAGACGGCTGTGTGCGAGGCCCCTCGAGGGAGCCTCGCCTTTCTCTCAGCAAAAGCCCGTTAACGGGAATTCGGAGAGAACGCGGGGATGTACCCGTTCGCTTCGACGGCGGCGTATCCGGCCTCGGAGAAGATATAGTCGATGAATGCCTGCTCGGTCGGGGAGATCTCGGATCCGGACACGAACTGGATGGGTCGCTGAATGGTGTAGGCGCCCGAGAGGATGTTGTCCTGCGTGCATTCGACGCCGTTCACCTTCAGCGCGACGAGCGCGGCGCCCTTGGCGTTCACCTTGTTGTAGGCTCCGAACCCGGCGTATCCGATGGCCCAGGGATCGTTCGCTATGTTCGTGGCCAGCTCGGTCATCGAAGCGGACTGGGTGGCGCTGTCAGAGACCTTGCTGTCTCCCATCACCGTTTTCTGGAACACCTCGTACGCCCCTCCGGAGAGGTCGCGGATGTACACGTTGATCTTCTCGGTGGGAAGGGACGGGTCGAGCTGGTCCCAGGTCGATATCTCCCCGGAGAAAACCTTTCGGATGGTGTCGGTATCGAAGTCGGTTTTCACCTGCGCAAGGGGGTTCTGGGAGTTGATGGAGACGGTAAGGGCGTCGTGCGCGACGACAAACGAGCGGTAGTCGGCGCCGAGGGCCGAGATCTCTCCGTCTTTCATGTCGCGGGCGACCATGCCGAAGTCGGCGGTTCCATCGGTGACGGCGCCGACGCCGACACCGGACCCGCCCGGTGCGACGTAGACGGAGATGTTTTCGGCGGGAAGGGACGGGTCGACCTTGTCCCAGGTCGTGTACTGCTCGGTAAACGATGACGCCAAAGACGAGATGATGGGGTAGAGCGAGGTGGACCCGCAGAACAGGATAGACGACTGGGTTTCGGGGGCCTTCTCGGAGGGCTGCCCGCTCTGATTCGAGGCGGTCGAGCATCCTGCGAGGGCGCAAGCGGCAAGGCACGCCGCGGCGAGGATGGAGATAAGCTTGCGGTACGGCTTCATGAGGATCCTTTCAGATTGTCCGAGGGGACACGCGAACAAGCGCGCCCGACGCAAGGGGCGTTCTCGATGCAGAAAGGGAAGCGACAGCAGAAACTAGCCTCCGAACCATAGGGAATTCTAGCGCAAAGCCCGGTCCGATGCACGATCGCATTCCCGCGAGGCCAGCGAGCGGTTTCGCGGGACGCGGCGACGTCGACCCTACGGTTGGGGTTCGGGCTCGGTGGTGCGGGGGATGCGCTTGGAGGGAAGGCCCACGAGCACGATGGTTCCCAGCATCAGCATCAGTCCCAGCCAGTCGGCCCACACGAACACCGTCCCCAGCAAGATGGCGGGAAACACCGTGGCGCTCACGGGCTCGGCCGCTCCCAGCATGGTGCTCTCCACGCCCCCGACGATCGACACGCCGTGGAGGAACAGCCCGTAGGCGGCGAAGGTGCCCACCACGCTGATCACGATGATCCCCACGACGAACTTCAGGCTGATCGGCGGTATGGTGACGGGAAACATCGACGACTCGACGCCGTTGGCCGCAAGCGCGCTCAGCACGATGACGACCAGCGTCGAGAACACGCCGCTGGTGAGCATGCCGCCTCCGATCACCATGACCGAGCCGTAGCGCTCCATCACCTTGCGGGGGAACATGACGTAGAACGTAACGGTCACAGCGTTCATGAATCCCCAGAACAACCCGATAGCGGGAATCGAGAGCACGGACGGGTCGCCCTTCGTGGCGATGAAGAAGGTGGCCGCCATGGCCAAGACCAACCCGCCGATATCCTGCAGGCGCGGGAGCTTGCGGTACAGGGTGCAGGTCACGATCATGACGAGCACGATGCTGAGGCTCGAGAGCACGGTTGCGGTCCCCGAGTTCGTGAATCCGATGGCGATCGCGTACGAGGCCTGGTTGCAGAACAGCCCGAAAACCCCGAACACGATAATCCTCCCGATGGAGCGCGGGTCGCGGGAGAGCGCGGCGAGCTTGTCGTGCTGGGTGGTGTAGATGAGCACGGCGTACAGGACGCCGGCTATGAGCGTGCGGATGGATGTGAGCGCAAGCGGGGCCAGGCCGACGTCGTCGAGCAGGTACTGGATGCACGCGCCGGAAAAGCCCCAGAGCACGGCTCCCGCGAGGGTGCAGACCATACCTTTGGTGTGAAGCGACATGGGCGAATCCTACCGGACGGGCCGGATGTGCGGCCGGGGCTCAGTAATCCAGTACGAATTCTAAGATAATCCGCGCATTTTCCAAGGAGAGTTTTTCGACGGCGCCGTCTTTGAGGTAGGAGTTCACGTTGCCGGGATTGAGGCGCAGCCGCTGGTACACCGCGCTGTTGGGGATGTCCTTGCGCCGCTGCGCGCTCACCGTCTTCTCCCATAGGGCCCGCTTTTCGGCCTCGAGCCGCTCGGGGGCGCGAAAGGCGAGGGAGAAGGCGTCGAAGCATGCCTGGTATTCGCACGGCAGCAAGCGCATCGGGGTTCCGCGCAAGGCGAGCTTCTCGGCGGGCCGGCCGCCCAGCACGTTTTCCACGCGCTTGAACTCCTCGATCAGAGAGTCGTCGCGTATGTAGCGAAAAAGCCGGTCGAGGTCGTCGGTTTCGTAGGCGTACAGGAACAGCGGCGCCTTGAGGGCGGTGCATCCGTCTTGGAGCGCTCCGGCGAGATTCTTGAAGCTGAATGCCCGGGCGTTCGCAGCGCGGAGGGCTTCCCGCTTGGCCCAGCGCTCGAAAGTCGGCCGCCTCATTGTCCCACCCCCCTTCGGTTCTGCCGCATTTTCCCGCTTTGCTTAATCATAGCGCGTTGCGTAAGCAAAACGGGAAAATGCGTGGAACATGCGGAAAAGGGAAGAGGTGCCGGAGATCGCGCTCCGGCACCTCTTCGGGTCGTTTGAACGGGCGGGCTGTTCGCAGCTCGCTGGAGCCGGCGAAACGCCGCTTCGCCTAGAAGACGGGCAGAACGGCTCCGTCGAACGTCGCGTTGATGAAGTCGCGGACCTTGTCGGAGCGCAGCGCCTCTGCCAGAGCCTTGATGCCCTCGTCGTTTTCGCTGCCCTTCTTCACGCACAGGATGTTGGCGTAGGTGGAAGCTGCCTTGCCCTCGGCGCTTTCCACCGCCAGCGCGTCTTTCGACACGCTCAGCCCGGCCTCGATGGCGTAGTTGGCGTTGATGGCGGCGATGGAGACGTCTTGGAGCGAGCGGGACACCTGCGCGGCCTCGAGCTCCTTGAACGAGAGGTTCAGGGGGTTTTCCGCGATGTCGTTCACCGTCGCCTCGATGCCCGCGCCATCCTTGAGCTTGATGATGCCCTCCTGCTGTAAGAGCAGCAGGGCGCGCGCCTCGTTGGTAGCGTCGCTGGGGACGGCGATCTGGTCTCCTGCGGAAAGATCGGCCAGCGACTTCTTCTTGCCGGCGTACAGGCCGAAAGGCTCGTAGTGGACCGCGGCGACGCTTACCAGATCGGTGCCGTTCTCCTTGTTGAAGTTATCGAGGTAGGGCTGGTGCTGGAAGTAGTTGGCGTTCTCTTCGCCCTCCTGGACGGCCAGGTTGGGCTGGACGTAGTCGTTGAACTCGTCGATCTGCAGCGTGAAGCCCTTCTCCTCGAGCAAAGGCTTCACCGCTCCGCTGAGGATCTCGGCGTGGGGGGTGGGGCTGGCGGCTATCTTGATGGTCTTGCTGCCGCCCTCGGCGGTCTTGGCGTCTTTGGAGGCGCTGGAGCAGCCGATAAGGCCGAATCCGGCAAGCGCGGCCCCGGCGGCGCTGATTCCGGCGATCTTCGCGAATCCGCGGCGAGAGACTTGGTAGGTCATGGTGGTTCCTTTCCCTTGTGGCCGATGGGGCCGTTCGTGCGTCGTTCAAGTTTGCGTGTGCCATGCTAAGACTCCCATCGGGCAAATACAACAGTTTTGCTTATTGGTATTTTCGGCCATTTGTTATCGGTGCAATAGATTGCTCGGTTCTCGTTACGTTCTATAAGTTCGGTGAATGCCCCGATAAGCCCGGCGGCCGCCTTAAGAGGGGACGATCGCGCATGCGTCGGATCTCCCTTCTCGTCTCGGCGCCCGCTTTTGGGACAGAATCGGCGTATCGGGCAATTAACAAGCGGGATCGGGGCGCATAAGATAGGTGAACATGCGATTTCTCGAGAAATGCAAGGGGATGGACAATGGCAGGAAAGCTTAACCCCGCGTGGGTTTCAGGAGCGCTCGAACTGATCAACGACAGCCCGTATCTGCGCGCGCTCGGCATCGAAGTGACCGAGCTGGGCGAAGGCTACGCGCGCGGGAGCCTGAGCGTCGAGCGCGTGCACCTCAACGCGTTCGGCGGCATGCACGGGGGTATGTTCGCCAGCCTCATCGACAACATCACGTACTGGGCCATGTACGCCTCGCTTCCCGAGGGGATGGGTGCGACGACGCTCGACGTCCACGGCGACTACCTGCGATCCTGCACGGTGGGCGACCGCGTTTCCTACGAGGGCCGCGTGGTGAAGATGGGCGGGACCATCATTTTGTGCGAGTGCGACGTGGTCGATGGGCGGGGACGCATATTGGCTCACGGGACCTCCAAGATCCTCGCATCGAAGACCATCCAGCCCCCCGAGGCGATGTACGCGAACCTGCGTCCCGGCTACGTGCTTCCGCCCAAGTTCCTCGACGCCTAAGCGCTTTTTGCAGCCGCGCTCGCTTCGGGATCCCACACGCTTGCGAAAAGGGGATAATGGGTCGAAACGAAAGCGAGAGGAGTTCGGTATGGGCGAGATCAGGTGCCCCCATTGCGGCCAGGCGTTCACCGTCGACGAAAGCGGGTATGCCGACCTGGTACGGCAGGTGCATGATCGGGAATTCAAGCGCGAGCTGGCAGAGCGCCTGGAGGTCGAGCATCGGGCGGCAGCCGAGCGCGAGAAGATCGCGGTGGCGCGCGCCGAGGGCCTGCTGCGCGAGCAGCTCGCCGAAAGCCGCGCCCTGATCGAAAAGCTCACCGTGCAGCTGGAGTCTCAGGCGTCGCAAGCCCAGATGCAGTCCGAACTGGCGGCTGCGCGTGCATCCGAGGCGGTCAAAGACGAGCTGCGCGCCGCTGAGCGCGCCCGCGACGAGCTGGCCGCCCAGATCGAGCGCGATCGGGCCGACATGGAGCGCCTCAAGCAGGCCCACCAAAGCGAGCTGGCCGTTCAACTGCGCGCCAAAGACGAGGCCATCGCCCTGCGCGACCGCGAGATCGAGGGGATCCGGCGCATGCGGGCCGAGCTTTCCACCAAGATGGTGGGCGAGAGCCTCGAGCGCTTCTGCGAAACCGAGTTCGACAAGCTGCGCGCAACGGGGTTCCAGCGGGCCCGCTTCGGCAAGGACAACGAGGTGGTCGACGGGAGCAAGGGCGACTACGTGTACCGCGAGATCGACGAGGACGGCATCGAGGTCGTCTCCATCATGTTCGAGATGAAAAACGAGGCCGATGACTCGGCGCACCGCAAGCGCAACGAAGACCACTTCAAGAAGCTCGACCAGGACCGCAGGAACAAAGGCTGCGAGTACGCGGTGTTAGTGTCGCTGCTCGAGCGCGACAGCGAGTACTACAACACGGGAATCGTGGACGTGTCGTACCAGTCGGGCTACGAGAAGATGTACGTGATCCGCCCGCAGTTCTTCATCCCCATGATCACGCTCATCCGCAACGCGTCGATGAAGTCGCTGGCATACCGCCGCGAGCTTGCGCGCGTGCGCCAGCAGAACATCGACGTGTCGAATTTCGAGGACCAGCTCGACAGCATGAAGGAGAAGTTCGGCAGGAACGTGGACATCGCGCGGCGCAAGTTCCAGGCCGCCATCGACGACATCGATGCCACCATCAAGAAGCTCGAGAAGATAAAGGCGGAGCTGACCAGCTCGGATAGGAACATCGACCTGGCTAACCGCAAGCTCGAGGACATCACGGTGAAAAAGCTCACCCGCGGCAACCCCACGATGAAGGCGAAGTTCGAAGAGGCGGCCGCTGCGCGTGCTTCGGCCGAAGACGAGTAGCCTTTTCCGGTGGGTGCTGCGCCCAGCCGCCAAGTCGTTTCGGCGGCCGGGCGCGCAAGGGCGGCGCAAAGGTGCGCTTCGCACCGGCGAGACGCATCTCCGGGCGATGGTCCTACACGTAGAACAGCAGGTTGTTGTAAGACGGTGCGGGCCAGTAGTCGCGGCTGGTGATGATCTCCAGGCCGTCGATGACGCTGCGCAGCTTCCGCATCGCCGGGACGACGGTGCCGGCGTAGAAGTCGGCGGCCTGCTGCTTGTCTTGCATGGCCGCTGCCTTCGTGTGCAGCTCGTGCAGCTCGTTGGTGGCCGCTGCGGCGGCGACGATGCCGTCGGCCAGGCGCTTGGCGAGCTCTTTTTGGGAGGGGCACTCGACGCCGATCGCCTCGAGGCGCGCCACGCCCTCGGCGGTGTCCGAAGCGTAGCGGCTGATGGCGGGGATGTAGGTGCGTCGCGCCATGCGCTTCATCACGCGGCACTCGATGTTGAGCAGCTTGGTGTACTTCTCCAGCTTCACCTCGTAGCGGCTGCGCACCTCGTTTTCGGTGAGCACGCCGAACTCCTCGAACAGCGCGATGCTCTTCGGGTCGATGTAGCTGGGAAGCGCCTCTGCGGTGTTCCTGTGGTTGGCCAGGCCGCGCCGTTCGGCCTCGCGCTCCCACTCTTCGGAGTACCCGTTCCCGTTGAATACGATGCGCTGATGGTCGGTGAGCGACTGCTTGACGTAGGAGATGGCGGCTGCCTCGAAATCGGCGGGCGAGACGTTCTCGAGCGCGTCGGCGAACCCTTTCAGGGACTTCGCCACGGCGGTGTTCAGGCAGGTGTTCGCGTCGGCGAGGTTGACGTTGGAGCCCGGCGCGCGGAACTCGAACTTGTTTCCCGTGAACGCGAAGGGACTGGTCCGGTTGCGGTCGGTGTTGTCTTTCAGGAAGTTTGGCAGCACCGCCACGCCCAGATCCATAGCGACCTGGCCGGCGTTCCTGTATTCCGCCCCGTTGACGAGCGATTCCATGATGGCTCCCAGCTCGTCGCCCAAAAAGATCGACATGATGGCGGGAGGCGCCTCGTGCGCGCCGAGACGGTGGTCGTTTCCGGCGGAGGCCACCGACATGCGCAGCAGCTCCTGGTAGTTGTCGACCGCTTCGATGACGGCGGTGAGGAACACGAGGAAGCGTAGGTTCTCGCTGGGGTTCTCGCCCGGATCGAGCAGGTTCTTCCCGTCGGCGCTCATCGACCAGTTGTCGTGCTTTCCCGAACCGTTGATGCCCTCGAAGGGCTTTTCGTGCAGCAGGCAGGCCAGGCCGTGGTTGGATGCGAGCAGGCGCATCTTCTCCATGGTGAGCAGGTTCGCGTCGATGGCCCTGTTCGCGTTGGCGAAGATGGGCGCGAGCTCGTGCTGGGCCGGAGCGACTTCGTTGTGCTTGGTGCGCGCGGGGATGCCCAGCGCCCACAGCTCCTCGTCGAGCTCCTTCATGAAGTTGTTGACCGTGGGTCGGATCGCGCCGAAGTAGTGCTCTTCGAGTTCCTGGCCCTTGCAGGGCGGTGCGCCGAACAGCGTGCGGCCGGTGAGCACCAGGTCCTCGCGGGCGGCGTAGTCTTTCTCGGATATGAGGAAGAATTCCTGCTCGGCGCCGATGGTGGTGAGGATGCGCTGGGGGTTCTCGCCGAACAGGGCCAAGACGCGGCGCGCCTGGTTCTCCAGCGCGCCCATCGAGCGCAGAAGCGGCGTCTTCTTGTCGAGGGCCTCGCCGGTATAGCTGCAAAACGCCGTGGGGATGCACAGCACCTCGTCTTTGATGAAGGCGTAGCTGGTGGGGTCCCACGCGGTGTAGCCGCGCGCCTCGAACGTGGCGCGCAGGCCGCCCGAAGGGAAGCTCGACGCATCGGGTTCGCCCTGGATCAGCTCTTTTCCGGAGAAGCTGGTGATGGCCGACCCGTTTTCCTCGGGGGAGAGGAAGGCGTCGTGCTTTTCGGAGGTCGTGCCCGACAGGGGCTGGAACCAGTGGGTGAAGTGGGTGGCGCCCTTCTCGATGGCCCACTCCTTCATCGCGTGCGCGACCACGTTGGCCACGTCCAGATCGAGCGGCTCTCCCGCATCGATGGTTTTCAGGAGGCTCTTGTAGGTCGCAGAGGGAAGCTTTTCGCGCATGGTGCGCTTATCGAAGACGCTTGAACCGTAGATCTCCGAAATCTTGGACATGGATCCATCCTTCCGTAAGGCGTCGAGGTTCGCATCGATTCGCTGCGTTCGAGCGAAGGGCGAAAACGTAGCTTGCTCGTGCATAAGCATAAAGTAAAAGCCGCAGGAAAAGCGGCTGCTTCGCCGCGCGTAGCGACAAGTTAACAAAAAACGCGGCCTTCCCGCTGGGGGAAGGCCGCGCAACAGACGGGCATTTCAGCGAAGCGGGGGCGCTTCGGGCTACTTCGGCTCCACGACGAGGGTGTCTTTGTAGGCCTCGCCGTAAGTGCCGGCGAGGGTCTTGTCGTAGGCGGCGTGGAAGAAGCTCTGCGAGCCCAGCGATGCGAGCTCGTCGTTGAGCCAGGAGAGCAGCGAGTCGTTGCCCTTGGTCACGGCCGGGGCGATGGTGTCGGCGTTTCCGAGCGCGTCGATGCCCACTACGTATTTGGCTGCGTCGGCCTGGGCGAAGGCGATGACCTCGGTGTTGTCGTTGGCCCACGCCACGCCCTCGCCGTTCTCGAAGGCGGTTTTAGCGCTGGCGTAGGTGTCGAACTTCTTCATCTTGACGTTGGGCATGTTCTTGGTGAGGTAGGTTTCGGCGGTGGTTCCCGAAATGACGATCACCTCGTCGTTCGGCCCGATCTGCGACATGTCGGTGATCGGGTTGTCGGTGCGCGACACCACGCCCAGCGCTACGTTCATGTAAGGGGAGGCGAAATCGACCTGCTGGGCGCGCTCCTCGGTGACGGTGAAGTTCGCGAGGATGATATCGACCTTGTTCGTCTGCAGGTATTCGACGCGGTTGGCCGCTTCGGTGGAGACGAACTCGACCTTCACACCCAGGTCCTCGCCGATCCTGTTGGCCAGCTCGATATCGTATCCGGCGTAGTTTCCGTGCTCGTCCACGTAGCCGAAGGGGCTTTTGTCCGAGAATACGCCGATGCGCACGGTGCCGGACTCTTTGATCTGGTCGACGGTGCGCGGCCCGCTGCCCGCGGAACCTCCCGCAGAACCTCCCGAGCATCCGACGAGCAGCGCGGCTCCCAGCGCTGCCGCCGCGAGCGCGGCGAGGGCGGCCTTCATCTTTTTCCTACCGTTGTTTCCAAACATCTCAAGTACCTTTCTTCCGTACTGGTCAACCTGGTTTTCCGACGTCCGCTCACGCGCTTCGACGCAGGTGCGGACAGGTGTTTTCGCTATGCGGGCTCGTGGTGCCTGACGGCCTCGAACGTGAAGGTGCGCAGGAACCGTTTGGCCCGCTCGGTTTCCGGGTGGGTGAAGAACCGCTCGGGAACGCCCTGCTCGACCACCTCGCCGCCGTCGAAGAACAGCACGCGGTCGGCGACGGCGCGGGCGAACGACATCTCGTGGGTGACGATGAGCATCGTCTTTCCCTCGCGCGCCAGATCGAGGATGACGTCGAGCACTTCGCGCACCATTTCGGGGTCGAGGGCGGCGGTGATCTCGTCGAGCAGCATCACTTCGGGCTTCATGGCAAGCGCCCGCGCGATCGCGACGCGCTGTTTCTGTCCCCCCGAAAGCTCGCGCGGATACGCGTTTCGCTTGTCGATGAGCCCCACGCGCGCAAGCAGCGCCTCGGCTTCGCGCTCGACTTCGGCCTTATCGCGCTTCTGCACGACGAGCGGGGACAGCGTGATGTTCTCGATGACCGTTTTATGCGGGAACAGGTCGTAGCTCTGAAACACCATGCCGATGCGTTGGCGAACAGCCGCGATGTCCTTCGACGAGCCGTCGATGGGCGTCCCGTCCAGCTCGATCGTTCCGCCTTGGATATCCTCGAGCCCGTTGATACATCGCAGAAACGTCGATTTGCCGCACCCTGACGGGCCGACTATGACGATGACTTCGCCTTGCCGAACGTCGAGGCTGATGTCTTTCAGCACGACGTTGTCGCCGTAGGCTTTGCGCACATGCGCGATGCGTAGTACCGGCGTCTCGCTCATCTAGATGCTCCATTTCTTCTCGAGCTTGCCCGCCAGAAGGCTGATGGGCCAGCAGATAAGGAAGTACAGGACAAAGATCGTGCCGTAGATGCCGAACACGGCGTTGGGGCTGGTCATGCGGTTCGCTTCTATGATCTGCTGGCCGACCTTCATCATCTCGACCACGCCGATCATCATGACGAGCGAGGTGGTTTTGATCATGCGGGTGACCAGGTTAATGGACAAGGGGATAAGCCGGCGCACCGTCTGGGGCACGATGACGTGCCGATACATCTGCGCATCGGTCATCCCCAGCGCTTGTGCGCTTCGGTACTGCTGGGCCGGGATGCTGCCGAGCGCCCCGCGCACGAGATCCCCCATCTCGGCGACGCCCCAGAAGCTGAACACGATGATGGCCGAGACCTCGGCGGAGAGGTTCACGTGAAGCACGCGCGTGGCCCCGAAGAACACCACGAACAGCAAGACCAGCTGCGGCATGATGCGCACGACCTCGAGGTAGAGCCGGCTCACGAAGCGCGCCACAGGGTTCTTCCACGTCATGAACACGCCGAAGAGCAGGCCGAGCGCGATGCTTATGACGACCGAGATGACGCTGATCTCGACCGCGACCAGCAGACCCTGGAGGAGGCGCGCCGCGTTTGCACCCTTGAACAGGACATCAAGCCCCAAAAGCTCCATGGCGCAACCTCCTTTCGACGATGGTGCCCGCGATCGACACCGGCAGGATGATCATCAGGTAGAAGATGACCAGCATCACGAGGCATTCGGTGGTGTCGTAGTACAGGCCGATGAGATCCTTGGCCACGAACATGAGGTCGAGCAGGCTTATGGCGGAAAAGACGCTGGTCTCCTTCAGCAGGAACACCACGTTGGCGACGAACGACTGGATGCTGAGCGCGACGGCCTGGGGCAGCACGATGTGGCGCATGACCTGCGGCGTGCTCATGCCCAGCGACAGCGCGCTCTCGGTTTGGCCGGGTTCGACCGCCTCCAGCCCGCTTCGGAAGGTTTCGGCCATGTAGGCGCCGCCGAGCAGCGAGAGGCCGAGGCATCCGCAGAACTCGGCATCGACGGGCACGCCGAGGCGCGGTAGCCCGAAGTAGATGAAGAACAGCTGGATGAGCAGGGGCGTGTTGCGGAACAGCTCGATGTAGGCCCGCGCGATCCCGTGCAGGACCGGGATGCGGAAATGGGTGACGAGCGCCGAGGCGAGGCCGATGGCGATCGAACCTGCGATGCCTATCCAGCCGATGCGCAGCGTGAGCAGCGCGGCGTGCCCGTAAAGCGGCAGGTACTCGATCATGGCGCCGTAGTCCACAGGTCCCTCCTCCCTTTATTACCCTTAAAACCTATTAGTATTTAGGAAATAGCGAAACTATAGCGCCATACATTTTAGCGGTCAACACACGATGCGCTTGTATAACAAAGCGTAACAAAGAGCGAAGGGTCGTTATTTCTCATGAAGGTCCTTCCGCCCGCTTCGCGGTAGAATGGCTCCATGGAAAACGAGCGCCGCCGGCGAAAGGGAGGCCCATGTACGTAGAGGGTAAGTTGCGCATCGGAATGGGGGAGGCCCCAGTCGAGATGCTTCCGAATATGGCGAACCGCCACGGCCTGGTCGCGGGGGCCACGGGTACCGGAAAGACGGTCACGGTGAAGACCATCATCCAGTCCATGAGCGACGCGGGCATTCCCACGTTCGTGGCCGACGTCAAAGGAGACGTTTCCGGCATCGCGGTTGCGGGGGAGGCTTCCGAGAAGCTGGTGGCCCGCCTGGCGGCGCTCGGCATCGAGAACTACGACTTCCACGCCTGCCCGGTGAGCTTCTGGGACGTGTTCGGCGAGGGAGGCGCGCCGGTGCGCACCACGGTCACCGAGATGGGACCGGTGCTGATCGCTCGGCTGCTCGACCTGAACGAAGTCCAGCAAGGCGTGCTGAACATCGTCTTTCACATCGCAGACGACCAGGGCATGCTCCTTCTCGACCTGAAAGACCTCCGCTCCATGCTGGCGTACGTGTCCGAGCATGCGTCCGACTACACCGCGACGTACGGAAACGTGACGGGGCAGACGATCGGAGCCATCCAGCGCGCGCTGCTCCAGCTTGAAGACGCCGGCGGCGACGTGTTTTTCGGCGAGCCCGCGCTGAACATCGCCGATTGGATCCGCACGGACTCCGACGGCAAGGGCGTCGTCAACATCCTCGACTGCGTGAAGCTGGCCCAGCAGCCGCTTTTGTACTCGACGTTTCTGCTGTGGATGCTCACCGAGCTCTACGAGCTGCTTCCCGAGGCGGGCGATCTGGACAAACCCAAGATCTGCTTCTTCTTCGACGAGGCGCACCTGCTGTTCAACAGCGCGCCTGCGGCCCTGTTGGAGAAGGTCGAGCAGGTGGTGAAGCTCATCAGGTCCAAGGGCGTGGGGGTTTACTTCATCACGCAGAACCCCTCCGATATTTCCAGCGCGGTCCTCGCCCAACTGGGCAATCGCGTGCAGCATGCGCTGCGCGCGTACACGCCCGCCGAGCTGAAGTCCATCAAGGCCGCAGCGGAGAGCTTCCGCGAGAACCCCGCCTTCGACACGCAGCAGGCCATCACCGAACTCGCGACGGGCGAGGCCCTCATCAGCTTCCTCGACGAAGACGGACGCCCTGCCATCGTCCAGCGCGCGAAGGTCATCGCCCCGGCGTGTTCGATGGGCGCCGCCCCCGATGCCGACAAGCGCTACCTCATCGACAACAGCGAGTTCAAGATGAAGTACGGCACGCCCGTCGATCGGGAGAGCGCGTACGAGGTGCTGGCCGGCAAAGCCGTCGAGGCTGCGGCTGAAGCCGAGCGCCTTGCGGCGGAAGAGGCGCAGCGCAAGCTCGACGAGGAGGAGGCCAAGCGGGCCGAGAAAGAGGCCGAGGCCGCTGCGAAGCGCGCCGAGCGCGAGGCGGCTGCCGAACAGCGCAGGGCCGAACGGGAGGCCGCGGCTGCCGAACGCAAAGCCGAACGGGAGGCGGAGGCCCAGCGCAAGGCCGAGCGCAAGGCTGCCGAGCAAAACGAGCGCCTGATCAAAAACGTCGCGGCCGCCGCGCTCACATCGGTCAGCCGCAGTCTGGGCACGGGGCTTGCGCGCAACCTTCTGGGGGCTTTGAAAAAGGGCTTGAAGTAACGGATCAGAAGTCGCGCGGTATGCGGATTGAGGGGGATTCGTGACGTCCGACCAGCTTGAATGGTTCTGCTGCGCCTACGAGAGCGGCTCGTTCGCCCGCGCTGCAAAACAGCATTTCGTTTCTCGGCAGGCGTTCGGGAAGGCCATACGGGCGCTTGAGTCGGAGCTGCGCTGCACGCTGTTCGTCCGAGGGGAGACCGGCGTCGAGCCGACGCCGGTCGCGCATGCCGTCTATCCTTTGGCGAAGCGCTGCCTGTCCGACCTCGCGCATCTGAAAAAGGAGAGCGAGCGGGTTTCATCGCAGCGCAAGACGATGCGCATGGCCTTGTCGGACGGCGTTGTCGAACTGCTCCCCGCCGATTTCTTCGATCGGATCGAGGAAAGGTTCCCCTCGGTCGAATTCGTCTTCGAGAAGCATTTCTTCGCCTCGTCTTTGGACCTTCTGTCGTCTGGGGAGGTGCCGTTCGCCATCACGCCGGGCCCCGTCGATCGGCCGGGACTCGATTCGGTTTCTCTGACGAGCGAGCCTTTGTTCGTTGCCGTGCCGAAGCGGATCATGGATCGCGTGCCGTCCCGGTTCTCCCTCGAAGACCTGGCGAAGCTGCCTTTGTTCTGCCTCGATGACGCAACCCCGGGAGATCTGGGGTGCCGATCGCTGTGCGCGTCTCTGGGAATCGAGATGAACCGCATAACCCAATACCGCGATTACGAGGTGATCTTGAGGAAGGTGAACGCCGGCCGGCCAGGGGTGCGTCCTCGTTCCCGAAAGCTCGTGTTCGCGGTTGTCGCCGGATGTGTCGCTCGTGCCGTTTCCCCAAGGTGAGCTGAGGTTCGAGGTCGTGTTCGCATATCGGCCGGATGCGTTGGATGACGACGGGGCCGCCGTGGTCGGTTACGTGGGAGACGAGCTTGGCGTTTCATCGGAGGGGGCGAACCTTTAGGTTTACGCCGCGCGCGATATCGGTTCTTCCTTCGCTTCGGGCGGGCTTGCTTCAATAGAGCCAGCGCATCGGGGGGATGCGCATTCGGACGAAGGAGGACCAAATGGGAAACGACGGTTTTACCCGACGCGGGTTTCTGAAGGGCGCGGCATGGGGGGTCGCCGGCGCGGGCGCAGCGGCGCTCGGTTTGCCGGGATGCGCGCCGAAGGCGAAGGAGCCCTCGGCTGCGGCTGCGGGGTCCCAGCAAGCCGACGATCTTCTCTGGACTGCGCGCATCAACCCGCAGGATGAGGACTACCGGGGGACGGACAGCGACCTGGCCACGCTTTTCTCGCCCTGGAGTCTGGGCAGCATCGGGCTCAGCCATCGCATGGTGAAGTCGGCTGCGGGCTCGGCCTGCTACCTTGCAGGGCTTACCGACGAGCTCTTCCAGTACTACCTCAACTTCGCGCGCGGCGGCGTCGAGCTCATCTGGGTGGAGGGCGAGGCGTTTTCCATTCCCGAGGACGGGTCGGAGGTCCCTCGGGAAACCAGCGCGTTTTTCCGCCGGCTTGCAGACGAGTGCGCATCGTTCGGCGCGAGCCTTGGATTGCAGTGGGCCCCGTTCGGTCGTCCCGTCGACTCCCTGACGGTCGACCAGATTCATTCGATCGAGGACAAAGGCGCGGCGACGGCCGTTGCCTTAAAGGACATGGGCTTCAAAGCGATCGAGATCAACGCCGCCGGATTCAATCAGGGAGAGCTCTTCAACTCGAGGTTCCACAATACCCGTACCGACGAGTACGGGGCCCAGAGCATCGAGAACCGAGCCCGGTTCGTATGCGAGACCATACGCAAGATCAAGGACGCGTGCGGGGGCGATTTCGCCGTGCAGGTTCTCCTCGATGCGATCGAGGAGAACGACAACCTGGACAACAACGCAACGCTGATGACGCTTGACAGCCAGGTGACCGATCCGTTCAGCAAGGCCATGACGATCGAGGAGAGCATAGCTTTGGCGAAGCTCTTCGAGAAGGCGGGAGCCGACTCGCTCCATCTGCGCCTGGGCCCGTTGAACAACCATCCCTGCCAGTTCGCTTCGGACCTGTACTTCATCCTCGCGGGGATTGAGGGGGCCACGGGTTTCGGTACCGTGTTCGACTTCGACAGGCACTTCCAGGGTCTGCTCGACGGATCCCACAGCGGGGCGGGCATGCTGCTCGATGTGGCCGCCCGTTTCAAAAAGGAGGTCTCCATTCCCTGCGGCGTGGTCACGTATATGGATCCGGCCCATGCACCCGAGTTCTTCGAGCGCGCCCTCGCCGATGGGAAATGCGACTTCTATGTTCTGAACAGGCCGCTTACGGTGGATAGCGACTACGTGGGCAAGTTGCGCGAAGGAAGGCGCGACGAGATCGCCCCGTGCACGAGGTGCTTGCACTGCCATGCGGGCAGTAACGAGATGAACGCCGCCATGTCGTACTGCCGCGTGAACGCCCTCACGCAGCGCGTCATGCGGCAAGGGGGTCCTTCTTCCTACGAGCTTCCTGCTTTGAAGGAGAAGAAGAGGGTCGCGGTCGTCGGCGGCGGGCCTGCCGGCATGGAGGCCGCCCGTATTGCAGCGGCGCGCGGCCACGAGGTGACGCTGTACGAGAAAAGCGGCGCTTTGGGCGGCGCGGTGAGCTTCGCCTCGACGGTGAAGGGGCCTCACGAGAACCTCGACGACCTGGTTGCCTACCTGGCTCGGCAGTGCGAGCTTGCCGGAGTGGAAACCGTGCTCGGCACCGAGGTCACGGCCCAGGTTCTGGCTGAGGCCGCCTTCGACGCGGTCGTGTTCGCCACGGGAGCCAAGCGGCCCGCGCTCGAGGTCGACGGTGCCGCCGTGGTGGAGCTTGCCGATTTCATGGCGAAGGACCTGGGTGAAGACGTGGTGGTGTACGGGTCGAGCGCACAGGCATTCGACGCCGCGCTCTGGCTGACCGTCCGCAAGAAGCGCGTGACCATCGTCACCCCCGACGGCGTTGATGCGCTCGATATGCAGCAGTCGATGCATGCCAAGCGGTTCATGACGTCGGCGCTGTACGCGCTGGGGGTCAAGGTGTACACGGAGTCCGATATCGTGTCGGGTTCGGAGGGCTCTCTGAGGGTTTCCTCGCGGGCCATGGGCGTTGAGGTCGACGTTCCGTGCGACACGGTGGTCAACGCGGGCACTTGGCAGGCCGATACCGCTTTGGCGGATTCGTTCGCGGGGGAGAAGTTCGCAGTCGGAGACTGCGCGGCTCCCTTCAACATCGCTTTGGCCATCCGCAGCGGAAACGATGCGGGCCGCGCCATCTAGAGAACCTTGTGGATCGCTGGATGCCGGGGCTCGGCCCCGGCATCCAGCGCGGCGCCTTCTCGGCCGTTGAGGCGGAGCGCTTTCCGTCCGTCTCTTGTGCGCGCGCCTCCCTCACGGCACGCGCACGAAGGCCAGCGCGTCGTCGGTCGAGCGCGCGGGATCGAAGCGGTAGCCGACGTCGAATGCGCGCAGTTCGCCTGTGCATTCGACGCCGTGCTCAGCGCACCAGCGCACGAACGTCCCGCGCGCCTGCTTCGCGTGCGCGGCGCGCTGCACCAGCTTTCCCTGCGTGCTCGCTTCGTAAAACGAGCAGGTGATGAGCCGGCAGCGGGGGTTCCTCGCTCGCTTGAACCAGGGGGTCACCGTCTTGGCGTATTCGACCGAGGCCAGGTTGACCACCAGGTCTTCGTCGCCCGCGACGAGGTCGAATATGTCGGCTCCCCAAAAACCGTACAGGTCGGCCGACCCGTCGACGGACAGCTTCGCCTGCATCTCCAGGCGGTAGGGGACCACTCCGTCCAACGGGCGCAGCACCCCGTAGAAGCCCGAGATGATCCGCAGGTGGTTCTGGAGGTAGCCAAGCTCGTCTCGGGTCATGACGTGCGCCGCGAGGCTTTGGTACTGCAGCCCGTCGTAGGAGAGCACTGCGGGGACAAGCCGGCTGTTGGAAGGATCGAGCCAGCTTCCGTCCTCGAGCGCGCGCACGTAGCCGAACGCCTCGTCGGCCAGCCGGTCGCTGCAGCCCCACAGCGACTGCAGCTCCTCCTTGGAAAGGGCGGCAAGGGCCCGCGCGATCGTGCGCGAGCGCTCGACGAGGAGGGGAAGCCCTCTTGCTCCGAGAGAATCGACCGCGCGCATGGTTTTCGCGGGGGAGATGATCATCTTCACAGCTGTGCTCCTTGTCGGTTCGCGCTGTCGCGACGGTTCTGGGCGGGTCGCCCGCATCCGGGTGCGTCGGTTCTCGGCGGTTTGTTCGCATCCAGGGCGCGTCGGCTCCCGTCGGCGCGCAGACGGCGCTTCGCTGCGGCGGGGGATACCTTCGCAACCAAGCATAATACCTGGAAAACCAAGCCGTTCACCTAAAAAAACACCGCATTAGGCACTCTCGTGGCCCGTTTCTGCACACATGCCTTCCGGGCGCATCCCATAATGCCGCAAAGCATTCCTATCGAAGGGGGCGGGTATGCAGGTAATCACCGACCAAGTCTATCGGTTCTCCAAGGACAACGCTGCATGCGCGACGGCGGAGCCCGGCGAGGTCCTCGTATTCAAGACGCTCGACTGCTTCTCGAATCGGATCACCGACGAAACGGTCACTATGGCCTCGCTCGACTACGGCTACGACGTGGCCAATCCGGCCGCCGGTCCCGTGTTCGTCAACGGAGCGAAGCCGGGCGATGTCTTGGTGGTCGATATCCTTTCCATCGACGTTGCCGACGAGGGGACCATCGCCACCGACGACCATTGCGGCCCTTTGTTCGAGGGGATGCCCTACGCGACGAAGAAGGTGCGCATCGAAGAGGGGTTCGCCGTCTTCAACGACCTGCGCTTTCCCATCGATCCCATGATCGGCGTCATCGGGACCGCCCCGAGCGGAGACGATGTCATCGACGGGTACATCGGAAGCCACGGCGGCAACATGGACAACAAGCTCATCACGGCGGGTGCCCGCCTGTTCTTCCCCGTGCGCGTGGAAGGGGCCCTGCTGCAGATGGGGGACGTCCATGCCGCCATGGGCGACTCCGAGATCTGCGGGACGGGGATCGAGATACCGGCGTCTATCACCGTGCGCATCGCGCTCATCAAGGATTTCGAACTCAACTGGCCGGTGCTCGAAACCAAGGACAAGTGGTACGTGAACGCGTGCGCTCCCGAGTACCATGAAGCCTGCCGAAACGCCGCACGCGAGCTTCACCGCCTGCTGATGCGCGCGACGGGCTGGAGCGCCCCCGACACCTACATGTACATGTCCGTTCAGTGCGATCTGGAGATCAACCAGGGCTGCAAGCCGTGTGCAGTGGAGATGTCGCTGCGGTTCGGCGCGCCCAAGCATCCCGGGATAAAGCCGCTCATCGATATCGATAAGCTGCTTTAGATAAGGCTTCGAGGTTTTCGGAAAAAAGGAGAGAGAGGTCATGACGGAAGCGAAGGAAAGACAGACGCCCGGCGGGGGTGTCGAAAAATTCGGGTACAAGCAGGAGCTTCGGCGAACGCTGGGACTGAGCGACGTGGTTTTGTACGGCGTGCTGTTCATGGTGATCATCGCGCCGCATTCGATTTACGGCTTGGTTGACTACCAGTCTCAGGGTTTGCCGACGCTCGTGTACATCATCGGCTTCATCGCCATCAGCTTCACGGCGCTCAGCTACATGCGCATGAGCAACCGGTTCCCCATCGCGGGTTCGGTGTACTCCTACGTGCAGCGCGGCATCAACCCCCACGTCGGATTCATCTCGGGGTGGCTGATCCTGCTCGACTACTGCATTTCGCCCGCTCTGCTCTACGTTATGGTGGCGAACTGGGGCGTCATGCTGGTGCCCGGCAGTCCCTGGTACGTGTGGATCATCGCGTTCGTGGCGCTGAACACGTTCATCACCATCCGCGGCATCACGATCACGCGCGGGGTCGACATCGTCATCTTCGTGGTCGAGATCTTGGCGGTTATCGCGTTCGTGGCTTTGGGCTGCATGTTCATTGCCGGGGGAGGCGGCGCCGGCGCCTTCACCGTCGATCCGATCTATCAGCCGGGTAAGATCGACGCGCACTTCATCGCTGCGGCCATCTCGATCGCCGCGCTGAACTTCCTCGGATTCGACGGCATCTCCACGCTGGCCGAGGAGACGGAGAATCCCGAGCGCAACATCGGACGCGGTATCATGATCGCGCTCTGCATCATCATCGTGGTGTTCATCGCCCAGACCTACATCGCGGCGCTCATCCAGCCCGACTGGCAGAACATCGACCAGGACAACGCCTTCTTCGTCGGGGTCGAGATGATCGGCGGCCCGGTGTTCCAGAAGATCATGCTGGTCATCAACATCGTCGCGGTGGGCATCGCCAACATCATGAACGCGCAGACGGCCGCATCGCGCCTGCTGTACAGCATGGGCCGCGACAAAACCATCCCGAGCGTGTTCGGCAAGGTCCACAAGAAGTTCCAGACTCCCTATGTCGGCGCGTTCTTCATCGGCGGCATCGCTCTCGTGCTGTCGCTGTTCCTGGACATGGGCGAGCTGGCGACGTTGGTCAACTTCGGGGCCCTCGCTTCGTTCATCATGCTGAACTTCGCCGTGTTCTGGTTCTTCGTGGTGAAGGAGGGCAAGCGCACGACGTTCGGCGACATCGTGAAGTACCTGCTGTGCCCCTGGGTCGGCATCCTCATCCTGGCCTACGTGTTCACGGGATTCAATGCGCTTACCTACACCGTGGGCGTGTCGTGGCTGGTTATCGGCATTATCGTGGGTGCGGTGAAGTCGCGCGGGTACAAGGAGGTTCCCGAGGCGTTCAAGAATCTCGAGGTGTAGCCCGCCTACGCGCTTAGAGCGGTTCGCATTCGGCGCCGCGTCCGGTTTCCGGGCGCGGCGCTTTCGTTTCGGGGCTTTGGCCGCACTTGCCGCCAAACGCGGGTCGACGGGCCGCCCGCCATGTCGAGGGAGCGGCTATTCCCAGGTCTTCCAGATATCGGGCTGGTATCCCACGGTGGCCTTGCGCCCGTTGCGCACGATGGGCGTGCGGATCACCTGCTGGTTTTCAAGCAGCTTGTCGAACTTCAGCGCATCGGGCGTGTGCTCGACCAGGGCGCGGGCGTAGTCGTCTTTGCAGGCGGGATCGATGAGGGCGCCGACGCCTCCCACCGCCTGCGCCACCGAGGAGAGCTCCCCTTTGCTCAGGCCCTTCTCCTTCATGTCGATGAACTGGAATGAGATGCGGCGCTCTTTGAAGTAGCGCTGGGCCTTCTTGGTGTCGAAGCTTTTGCCGGTGCCGAAGATCTGGATGTTCATTCAGGGTTCCCTCTTGCGCCGCTTGGGGCTAAGCGCGTTGCTCGTCGTTGTTCTCATACGTTTTGATCAGCGCGAACAGGTCTTCGCGCGAATGGAGGTCGGCTTTTTCGTAGATTTTGCGCGTGTGGGTGCGCACGGTGCTTTCGGACACGAACAGCTCGGCCGCGATCGCTTTGGCGCTGCGGCCCTGCGCCAGGTAGGGGAGTACCTCGGCTTCGCGCCTCGTGAGGGAGAAATCCTCGGAGAGGCGATCGAGCGGATCGGTCGGCGCTTCGCCGCTGCCAGCGTCCTCGACCGACTCGGCTGCGGGGGCGTCCCCGTCGGCTTGCGCGGCGTGGAACGTCGAGCGGCGCGCGCCGCCTTTGCGGTAGATCATCCAGGCGAGCAGCAGCCCGTACATGGATGCGGCCGATACCGAGAGGATGGCCACCCATTGCTGGTCGCGGGTGGTGAGCGCGGCCAAAAACCCGATGCCGATGCCGGCGAGGCGCGAGAAGATCGAAATGGCCCTGATGAGACCACCTACGAAGAAGCCCGAGGCGGCGCGGTCGTAGGCGGTCGAGAACGCCGCCACGTACATCATCGTCACGTCGAAGAAGCCGTAGCCCAGCGTCGTGAGGGCGTTCATGAAGACGGGGTTGGATTCCCCGAACAGGGGGAGTATGGCGAACAGGCCGATCACGGTCGGGATGATGAAGCGGTAGGCCATGTCGAAGTCGATATGGCGCTTGGCGCACAGGGCGATCGCGACCAGCACCAAAGACAGCGCGAAGTTGGCGAACATGGGCATGCGGTGGGCGTCGTTGACCGACTGGATGCTGAGCACGGTGCTTTCCCACATGAACCCGAACAGGAAGCTCACGATGATGGAGAGCGCCATGAGGTCGAACAGCGAGATGAACGCGGGGCGGCTGTTCGCCATGCGCACGGCGTGGGCCACCGGGGGATCGCTGTGCTCCTTTTCCGTGAGCATGAGGTAACTGGCGACTATGAGGATCACCAGCAGCGCGACCGAGGGGGTCTGGGGATCCGAAGAAAGAATGCTGACGACGAGGAACAGGGCTGCCGAGAGCATGAAGACAAGGGGCATGATCAGGGCCAGCTTGGTCGGGTGCTTCTTGCCCAGCTTCTCGGCCCACGAACCCCAGAACAGCCCGTATCCCGCTCCGGTCACGATGGACGAGCCCACCAGGCATCCCAGGGCGACGTCTCCCAAGGACCGCTGGAACAGGTCGGTGAGCGCTATGCCGGCCAACCCCACCAAGGTGAATGCCAGGGCGGCCACGGGCAGCCGTTTTCCGAGCGACCGATCGCGCGACTCGATCCAAAACGACACCAAGATGAGCACCGTCATGTTCGCGGTGAACGATGCGACGACGATGATCGTCTGGATGAGGGGCGTGTCGAGGGCGCCGTTCAGCAGCACCGAGCTTCTGAACGTGAGCATGCTGCACGCCCAGAAAAACGCCATGCCGATATCGCTGGGACGCAGCGATCTGAGCGTGGTCATGCCTTCCGATCTGAAAGACGACAGAAATGCCATGTGAGAGTTCCCCCTGCTGTTCGTGTACCGAACCATGATATTAGAAGCCGCGTCCCTATCGCGAGGCATCTCGTCAGTTTTTGATGATATTAGTTTCCCACCTGGCTTTATGCGAAAAATCATCAATTTGTGATGAGGTTGTGAATCGGCGGTGAACGTAGTCTTTCGTGGGTACGAGGGGGGAAGGCTATGACTGGAATCAACGAGGGAACGGGTCCGTCAACCGAGGCGATCCGCATCTTGCGCGCGGCGGCCGACGCGTTCGCCCCGTACGGGGCCGAAGAGGGCTCAGGCGGGGAAGAGGGCGGCGAATACGGTCGCGCGCTCGGCGAGGCTCGCAGGACGCTGCTTATCGCGGGGCTTCCCGACGCGTCGCTTCCCGTCGAGTCGTTTTACCGCTCGTTCGGCGAGAAGGGCAGCGGTCTGCCCAACGTCAAGGGGATGTACGGGTCGGCTTCGGCTCAGCATCTGGAGTACCTGTATTCCCTGGCGGGTATCGAGCGCGTTCCGAGCGCGTTTTCGGCGATGCCCGACCACCTTTCGCTTATATGCGAGTTCATCGCCCTTCTTATAGAGGCGGGCGAGCTCGACGCCGCGCGCCAGGTTGCGGCGGACCACCTGTCGTGGCTGCGGGAATACGAGGCGCGACTCGTTTCGGTGCGCGACCGGGCTTCGCATGGAGCCTGTGCGGCGCAGGCGCCCGCCGCGCACGAAGAGGACGGCGCGAACGGGGCCGATCGGCCCCGGACAGACGAGGAATTCTCACGCGAGCTGCTGAAAGAGGGGATCGACGCCATGATCGGGCATCTGCATGCCGTATCGCGCGCGCTCGATCTGATGCAGCGCCTCTAAGCGTGCGAATGGATAGAGAGACGAAAGAGGGAGGAAAGAAGATGAGGGACACCTTATCGAGGCGCGGGTTCCTGCAGGGCGCCGCGGCGCTTTCGGCTGTGGCAGCCGCAAGCGGCGCGTCGTATGCAGCCTGGGCTGCAAGCCCCGACGAGCAGGGAAAGGGCTCAGAGGTTTCACGCGGGTTCACGCTGTGCAACGGCTGTTCCAGCAAATGCGGCCTGGTGTGCACCGTCAAGGGCGGGCGCCTGTGGACCGTCGAGGGGCACAAGGACCATCCGTACGCGAAGGGGACGGCGTGCGGACGCGCGCACGGCGTCGCGCAGATGGCCTATAGCGCGAGCCGCATCACGACCCCGCTGCGCAAAACCGAGGACGGGTCGTTCGTCCCCTGCACGTGGGACGAGGCGTTCGCCGAGATCGGCGAGCGCGTCAAGAAGATCCAGGCCGAGTCCGGCCCCGAGTCGATCGCGATGATCCAGGACCCGCGCCCGTCGGGCAAGTACTATTCGAAGCGCTTCATCAACGCGCTGGGTTCGGCGAACCTGTACACGCATGGATGCGCCTGCAACCTGTCGAAGGAAAGCGGGCTCACCGAGGTCATCGGCACCGGAAAGTACTCCACCGATTTCGGCAAGGCCAAGATGGTCATGTTCGTGGGCCGCAGCTACGGCGACGGCATCCGCCCCTCCTCGGTTCAAAGCGTCGCGGCGGCGGCCGATGCGAACTGCCGCGTGGTGCTGGTCGATCCGCGCCTGAACAACACCGGCATCTTCGCCACCGACTGGGTGCCCATCGTTCCCGGCGGCGATCTGGCGTTCCTTCTGGGCATGTGCAACGTGCTTATCGAAGAGGACCTGTACAACCACGAGTTCATCGAGAACGAGACCGTCGGGTTCGACGAGTTCGCCGCCCAGTGCAAGGAATACACGCCCGAGTGGGCGGAGGGCATCTGCGGCGTTTCGGCCGACCGCATCCGCGAGCTCGCCCGCGCGATGGCCAAGGCGGCTCCCGCGGCCAGCATCGAGCCTTCCTGGCGCGCCGTCAACGGCTGCTCGTACGCCAACTCGTTCGAGACCGCCCGTGCGTTCTGCGCGGTGAACGCCCTTTTGGGCAGCTTCGGCCAGAAGGGCGGGGCGCTTCTCACCTCGACGCCCAGTTTCGGCGACCTCGATCCCGAGAAGTTCCCCAAGGTTCCCAAGCCCAAGGTGAAGCGCGTGGGAGACGCCGAGTACCCGCTGGTTTTGGACAGCATGGGCTCTGCTGCGGTTGCCGCCGCCTCGGGGAAGGTGAAGGCCTTCTTCTTCTACAACTCCAACGGCGCGCGCGGCTACGGCAGCCCCAAGATGTGGACCAAGGCGCTTGAGGACGCCGAACTCGTGGTGACCATCGACATCCAGATGAGCGAGACCGCGATGCAATCCGACTTCGTGCTCCCCGAATGCTCCTACATCGAGCGTATGGAAGTGCCCGAGGCTCTGGGCGGCAAGAAGCACGCCGTTGCCATGAGGCTTCCCGTCATCGATCGGATCCACCCCGAGACGAAGTCGTGCGACGAGATCTTCGCCGGCCTGGCCGAAGCGTGCGGCGTGGGCAAGTACTTCGGCTTCAGCGTCGAGGAGCTGTCCGAGGCCCAGCTGAACACCGTCGGCACGTCGGTTGCCGAGATGCGCGAGAAGGGCGTCGTGGCGCTTCCCGACCCGAATTTCGAGTACAAGGTACCCAAGTTCAAGACGAAGTCGGGCAAGCTGGAGCTTTCCAACGAGAAGGTGGGCGCCACGGGGATGAACCCGGTCATCAGCTACATCCCGCGCAAGGTCATGCCGGGCGAAGGGGAGTTCTTCGTCATCGGCGGCAAGCAGAGCATCCACTCGCACACCATGACGCTGCCGGTCGAGTCGCTCAACGCTATTTCGCGCGAGTACGACATGGAGCGCATCTGGATGGCGACCGCGGACGCCGAGAAGCTGGGCATCGAGACGGGCGATTTGGTGGAGGTCTACAACGACAACCATTCCGACAAGGTGGCGGTCAAGGTGACCGAGCGCATCATGCCCGGCGTGCTGTTCGTCCCGTCCCATTACGGCGGAAAGTCCAAGGACCTCTCGCTGGCATACGGGTACGGCATCGACATGTCCGACTACCTCGACGGCGATTTCGAGCCCCATGTGGGTTCGATCATGAGCCAGGAGGTCGCGGTCAAGGTAAGGAAGGTGCAGGCATAATGGCACGTTACGGGATGCTGATCAACACTAAGAAATGCGTCGGCTGCTTCGCGTGCCGCCTCGCGTGCCAGATGAAAAACGAGCTCGAAGTGAAAGAGTCGTTCATCCACTACGAAGACGTCGAGAAGGGCAAGTTCCCCCGCGTGTACGCCGAGGTCGTTCCCATGCAGTGCATGCATTGCGAGGACGCCCCGTGCCAGACGGTGTGCCCGACGCACGCCACCTACACCACCGACGACGGCGTCGTGCTGGTCGAAGAGGAGCGCTGCATCGGCTGCAAGTACTGCATGGCGGTCTGCCCCTACCATGCGCGCGTCCAGATCGAGAGCACGGGCGTCATCGAGAAGTGCCGCTTCTGCTACGAGAACGGCGAGGTGGGCAAGCCCTCGTGCGTGAGCACGTGCATCTCCAAGGCGCGCATCTTCGGCGATCTGGACGATCCCGAAAGCGAGATCTCAAAGGCGATTGTCGCTCATAACGCTTTGCCTCTCGCAGGAAACCTGACCGAATCCAAGATCTTCTACGTGAGGTGATGACAATGGTGTGGGGACCTTTGATCGCGGGGTATCTGTTCCTCGCAGGCGCTGCCGCCGGCGCCTATCTGACGGCGGTGCTGGTCGAGCGGCTCGATCCCGAGGCGCGCGCCATGCGCTTCGCGGGCCGCATCCTCGGTCTGGTGCTTCTGGGAATCGGCCTGGTCATGTTGATGATCGATGCCGAAGCCGGGCTGAAGAACCCGCTGCGGTTCATCTACCTGGTGATGAACCCCGAGTCGGTTATGACCCTGGGCGTCTACTTCATCTGCGTGTTCATGGCGGTTGATTTCGCCACCTGCGTGCTCGAGTTTTTGAAGAAGCCCGTGCCGGGGGCGCTTACCATCGTCGGTAGCGTGTTCGCGTTCGCCGTGGCGGCCTATACCGGGTTCCTTCTGGGCGTGGTGAACGACTACCCGCTGTGGAACAACTCGGTTCTGCCCATCCTGTTCGTGGCGTCGGCCCTGACGGCCGGCCTCGCGGCGGTGAGCCTGGTGGGGATGTTCGCCGAGCGCGCCGCGTTCGAGAAGATGGCGCTGCTCAAGCAGATCCATATCGGCTTGGCCGTCCTGGAAGGCGTCGCCCTGTTCGCCCTGTGCGCCATCGTGTACTCGAACAGCGTGGAAGGCGCGATGGCGGTGTCCTCGATGCTGACGGGCTCGTATGCTGGTCTGTTCTGGGTCGGCATCGTCGCGGTCGGGCTGGTGGCCCCTCTGGCCATCGCCGTGGCGGAGCTGAAAAGCGAGAACGCCTCGGAATCGGGCTTCGGCCTTGCGCTGGGGGCCGCCGGCGAAGTCGGGGCCCTGGCGGGAAGCTTCTGCCTGCGCCTGATCGTCGTTCTGGCCGCCGTGCCGCTGATCCTGGTCTAGAGCGGACTCGGCCTGCGGCCGCTCACCGCCTGCAGCGACGCGTGTCGCATCGAACCTGCGAGCCGCCTTCCGGCGAGGGGGGCGGCTCTCTTCATGGTTTGGACCTGTGCCGCGCGAAGTGCGGTGCAAGCGAGCCCTACCCGCATAGCCGATGGGGCTCACTTGCGCGCTGCCGAACGCCCCGCAGTCCCTGAGGGGCGTTTCATCAAAGCCCGTATCTTCAGCTTCGGAGCCTCTATGGGCGGATCGCCCGCGCGGCGAGGCCGCGCACGGCCGCTCGGGGGAGAAGCCTCGTTCCGAAGGCCGCTATCCTGTTTGTCCATCCCGGGACGACGATCGCCTTTCCGCGCACGAGCCCCCGGTAACCCTCTTCGGCGACTTGTGCCGGCGTTTTGCAGGGAAGGGCGCTCAGCAGCGGGGATCCCTCGTCTCCGGCCGCCTTCCAGAACCCGGTCCGGGTCGGCCCGGGGCAGAGCGCCGTGCAGGTGACTCCGGTGCCGGAAAGCTCGGCTGAAAGGGCCTCGGAAAATGACAGGACGTAGGCTTTCGTCGCGAAATACGAAGCCATGTAGGGTCCGGGCATGAACGCGGCCACGGATGCGACGTTGAGGACGGCGCCCGATCCGCGCTCCAGCATGTCCGGGACGATGCCGCGGCACAGCTCGGTGAGGCACCCTACGTTGAGCTCCACCATGCGCGAGATCTTCTCGGCGTCCGCGTGCGCCAGGGGGGAGACGTCGCCGAACCCGGCGTTGTTCACCAGCGCCTCCACCTCGACGTGCTCTTCGCGCACCGACTCCAGCAGACGCTGCGGCGCCCCCTGCTCGGCGAGGTCGAGCGCGATCCAGCGCGCCTCGATGCCGTACGTGCGGGACAGCTCGCTTGACCGCTCGCGCAGGAGGCGTTCCGACCGCGCAACGAGAAGCAGGCTGTATCCCTCGCGCGCGAAGATGCGGGCGAACTCCGCCCCCAGTCCTCCGGATGCTCCGGTTACGAGCGCCGTCCGCTCCATAAGACCTCCCTAGGCACCGGCCGCATCTTCGAACTGCAAAACGCGCTCGTCCCCGGTGAGCGCAGCGCGCGCCTGGTCGCGCAGGTTGTTCAGGCCGCTGAGGAACTGGCGGTACATGACCAGCGTGAGGTAGCGCCCCTTCGGCGTGAGCGTGAGCTCGGACTCGTCGTCGGTTGCAAAAGCGCGGTGCGCGCGCATGAACGCCATCTCCATCGGCAGGCCGTTCTCGACGGTGGTGCCGAACACGCGCTGGAACTTCTTCTTGTCGAGGCGCAGGTTGTACAGGTTCAGCACGAACTGATAGCGCATGAGGTCGGTTTTGCTCATCAGGCACTTCTGCTTCACCGACATGCGGCCGCTCTCGATCCAGGAGCTGTACTCGCTGAGGCTGAAGGTGTTGACGTACAGGGTCCCGTCAAGGTGCGTGATGGCGCCCGATCCGATGGCGGGGTACTCGTCGTACTGGACGGCGTACTCGTCGACCATCAGGCTGCGCTCGCGCTCGGCCAGCTCGTTGTTGCGGTTGAACGTCCACAGCGTGCGGCGCTCGAACAAAGGATCGTCGCCCCCGGTCAGCACGCCGTCGATGATCTGGTAGAAGCGGTATTCCTTGTCGTAGTCCATAGCCCCCAGGCGCTCGACCATCTTCTGGGTGGTCGCGTTCGATATGTACAGGGGCGAGAACGTGGTCTGCTGGCAGCCGCACAGCGAGATCTTCTCGAGGTCGGAGAACAGGATGTCTTCGGTCTGCGAGGGGAAGTTGAAGATCATGTCCACGTTGAGGGAGTCGAAGTAGGGCGCCGCCTCGCCGATGCGCTCGAGGATCTCGGCGCCGCTTCCGTACTTCTTGTAACGGTCCATCTGTTTGAGCAGCTCGTCATCGAAGCTCTGGACGCCCACCGAGAGGCGCTGGACGCGGCCCTTCATCTTCTCCAGGTACTCGGGGATCAGATGGTTGGGGTTGGTTTCGGAGGACACCTCCTTGATGCTGAAGGTCTCGCGCGCCAGGTCGAGCGTTTCGCACAGCTCGTCGATCATGATGGTGGGGGTCCCGCCGCCGACGTAGATGCTCTCGAAGTCGTAACCGAGGTCTTTGAGCATGAGCATCTCTTTGCGCATGCTCTCGAAATACGGCCGCGCGACCTCTTCGCGGTACGGGTAGCGGTTGAAGCTGCAGTAAGGGCACAGCACCTGGCAGAAGGGGACGTGCATGTACAGCATGTACTTGCGCGCGGGATCGGCCTGCGGGAGGTGCGTCTCGGTGGTGGGAACCATCGCCAGATGGCTTTTGGTCATGTTCTTGATGAGTTTGGTGAGCAGGCGTTCGGAAAGCATAAGTCCCTTTCATCGGTTGATCGCATGCGGTGTCGTTGGGTGCCGGGTGCTAGTTTATAGGAGTTTCGCGCCGCGGGCGGCTCTCCTTGTAATCGGCACGAGCGGACCGTTTCCCCGCGCCCGCAGGATGCGGATCGGGGAGGCTTTCAGGCGGTCTGGCCCAGCCCGCTGCGCAGGCCCGCCGTTCGCATCGAAAGGATCTGCTTTTCGGGGATTCCGTTTGATTTGTTCAATTATTAAGTTATGATACCCCAACTGAACATCTCTCGGATTCTCCGCGGTGCGGTGAAACGCAAGGGGGCGATTATGGACAACGGATTCGAGCGCGAGCTCGATCTTCAGGTGGGCGAGCGCATCGCGCTCATGGAAGAGCCCGGTTACGAGTTCCCGCAGGCGCTGGGAAAGGCGGACTGGGCGTTCATCGTCGTCGTTCCCGCGGTGTCGCTGTGCCTTTTGGCGCTCGGCGCGGTCCTTTAGGGGGCGACATGTCGAAGCATTCCATCGCGCAGCGCGTGAACGCCGAGGCCATCTTCGGCTTGGTTCCCGTCAAGAAGAGCGAGCGTCAGTACGGCTTTTGGGATACGCTGCTGGTCACCGGCGGCTTCGCCATCGCCACCTGGTGCTATTCCCAAGGCGCGCTCTCTGCGTCCCTTCTCAGCTTTCCCCAGCTTTTGCTGGTCACCTTCGCCGTCGGCGGCATCTTCCTCATCGTGGAGTGCCTGCCCGTCGTGCTGTCGGTGCGCTACGGGATCGACCTGTGGGTGTACCTGCGCGCCGTTCTGGGCGAGCGCGGGGTGAGGGTGTTCGCCACGGCCGTCATTTTGGGGAACTGGTTTTGGTATGCGGTCGCCGCCAACATGTTCGGGTCGTCCATCGCCCAGATCGCGGCGGGCTTCGGGGTGCCGGTTGCCCCCGAGGCGGTCAGCGTGCTCAGCATCGTGAGCGTTCTGGGAGGCTCGCTCATCGCCATCGGGGGTCCCGGCGTCATCAAGTGGACCTCGCGCATCCTCGTCACCGTCCTTCTGGCCATCGGCGTCATCGTCTTGGTCCTGTGCTTCACGATGGCTCCCCTCGGCGATATCGTCGCGTACCGCCCCGACCTCTCCGAACTCGGCGGAAACGGCCTCGAGGCCTATGCGCTCGCGGCCGAGGGCATGGTGGCGTTCTCGTTCAGCTGGTCGACCCAGGCCATGGTCCTTCCGCGCCTGTGCCGCACCGAGCGCGGCGGGTACTGGGGCACCGTTGCGGCCTACGGCTTCATCGCGCCGCTTTTCGTGTTCATCGGGGGCGTGATGGCCATCGTCATGTTCCTGGTCTCAGGGACGCTGGAAAGCGACCCCACGGTCATGCTGGCGCTTCTGGGTCCGCAGGTCGCGCTTCTGTCGCTGATGCTGGTCGCGTTCGCCAACATCGGGACCCAGGCCGTCGGGTCCTACGTCAACGTCTTGGTGCTCAAGGCCGCCTGGCCCAAGATCGACTATCGCGTTTTGGTGGCGCTTTCGGCGGTCTACGTGTCCGTCCTCGCGTTCACCGGGGAGGTCACGGCGAATTTCGGCCAGTTCATCTCCATAGCGGCCTACATCCAAGGCCCCATCATCGGCATCATGTTCGTCGACCTCATCGTGCTGCGCCGCCGCAAGCTGTCGATCAAGGGGCTGTACTACCGCGAGGGGCATGATTGCTACCGGTTCAAGGGGGGAGTGAACTGGGTGGGCGTCTCGACGATCCTCGCGACCCTCGTCGTCGCCCTCGTGTTCGTGTACAACCCGATCACCGGCAGCATCCAAAGCCCCCTGTTCTGCTTCCTCACGGGCTCGGGCTTCACGGCCGTGTTCGCGGCGGGTCTGTACTACGCCCTTTCGCGCGTCTCCTCGATCCGCGCGCTGCTTCTGCGCGACCGCAGCGACCTCGAGATAGTCTAGCTTTTCGGGTCGGGGCCGCGTTTGTTCAGGCGCCCTGCGAAACGACGCTGTCTTTCGCGGGGCGCGCCGTCGTTTTTGAGGTGAACGGGATCAGGTATGCTCAATTCGTCCGATTTCTCCATTCTGAACTGCTGCGTCGGCCATCCGGGTTCGACGCGCCGGTTCATTTCCGAGGCGACGGGTCTTTCGCTCGATTCGGTTGATTCGTCGGTGGAGCGCCTGCGCCTCGACGGCTGCCTGAGCGAGGCGAACGAGGTGAACCCCAAGGGCCTTCGGCTGCTCGATCCCTACAGGGTGCGCAATGCGGTCATCATGGCGGCCGGGCTGTCGTCCCGCTTCGTGCCCCTGTCCTACGAAACGCCCAAGGGCCTGCTGCGCGTGAAGGGCGAGGTGCTCATCGAGCGCCAGATCCGCCAGCTCAAAGAAGCGGGGATCGACGACATCACGGTCGTCGTCGGGTACATGAAGGAGAAGTTCTTCTACCTGGGCGACGAATTCGGCGTATCGATCGTCGTGAACAACGAGTATGCGTCCCGCAACAACCATTCGACCGTTAAATGCGTGGAGTCGATCCTGGGCAACACCTACGTGTGCTCGTCGGACGACTATTTCACGGCGAACCCGTTCGACCGCTACGTCTACCGTTCGTACTACTCGGCCCTGTACGTGGAAGGGGAGACCGACGAGTACTGCCTGGAGACGGAGGGCGCCGATCGGCGCATCACGGGCGCCACCGTCGGAGGGCGCGACGCGTGGGTGATGATGGGGCATACGTACTGGGACCGTGCATTTTGCGAGGGCTTCCTAAGGGAGCTTAACGCCGTTTACGACCACCATACGACGATCGGAAAGCTCTGGGAGGACGTCTACCTGGACAACGTCGATAGGCTCGACATGGTGATGCGCTGCTACGAGCCGGGCGAGATCTGGGAATTCGATTCCCTCGATGAACTGCGCGCGTTCGATTCGGCGTTCATCGACAACATCGATTCTCGGATCATGGACAACATCTGCGCGGTGCTTGGCTGCGCCAAGCAGGATATTCGCGACATCGTCCCCATCAAGCAGGGGCTTACCAACCTGTCGTTTCGCTTCGCGGTTGCCGAAAGGGCCTACGTGTACCGTCATCCGGGCGCCGGAACCGAAGACCTCGTCAATAGGAAGAGCGAGACGTTCTCGCAGCGCGTTGCGAGCTCGCTCGGACTCGATTCGACCTATCTGCACGAGGACGAGGACGAGGGCTGGAAGATCTCCCGCTACCTGAATGAGTGCGCCGAGCTCGACTACGGCGACCCGGATCAGGTCGCGCAAGCGCTTGCGATGCTGAACACCCTCCATTCCTACGAGGGCGATTCCGGCTTCGACTTCGACGTCTACCAGAAGACCAAGGAGACCACGGGGCTGCTGGACGCCCAGAGGCGCCTGATGTTCAAGGATTACCGGGAGATCGCGGACATGATGGATTGGGTCGCCGAGCGCGCCCGAGCCATCGGAGCCCGCCGCTGCCTGTGCCACAACGATTCGTACTCGCCGAACTTCCTCGTGTACGACGGCGGGATGGACCTTATCGACTGGGAGTACTCCGGCATGTCCGACTACGCCAGCGACCTGGGCACCTTCATCTGCTGCAGCGACTATTCGCTCGACCGGGCGCGCGAGGTGATCGAGCAGTACTTCAGGCGCCCCCCGACCGACGAGGAGCTCTTCCATTGCATCGCCTACACGGCGATCGCGAGCTTCTACTGGTTCATCTGGGCGCTGTACAAAGACGCCTGCGGCGACCCTGTGGGCGAGTACCTCTATCTATGGTACCGCTACACCAAGATGTACGGCGCCGAGGCCCGCCGCCTCTTCTTCGCGCTTTCCCGGGATTAGGGGTTTCGTCGAAACCGACGCCGCCTCGTGCGGCGCTACAGCTGGGTTTGGATGATCTCGGTTTCCAGTCCGGCGTCTTTGAGCGCTTGGACGATCTGGTACTTGTGGTCGTGGCCGAACGCCTCGATGGTAAGGCGCAGCTCCACGGCGGCGTTGCGGTTCGCGCACACGAACTGGTTGTGGTCGAGGCGGATGACGTTGCCGTTGCTGTTCGCGACGGTTTCGGCCACGCGGACCAGCTCGCCGGGGCGGTCGGGCAGAAGCACCGAGACGGTGAAGATGCGGTCGCGCATGATGAGGCCGCGCTGCACGACCGACGACATGGTGATGACGTCCATGTTTCCGCCCGACAGGATGCTCACGACCTTCTTGTCCCTCACACCGAGGTGCGACAGCGCCGCCACGGTGAGCAGGCCCGAGTTCTCGACCACGGTCTTGTGGTTTTCCACCATGTCGAGGAAGGCGACGATCAGCTCGTCGTCTTCGACCGTGACGATGTCGTCGAGGTTGTCGCGCAGGTGGGGGAACAGCTTGTCTCCCGGTTCGAGCACCGCGGTGCCGTCGGCGATGGTGTTGGCGTGGTCGAGCTTCACCACCTCGCCCGCGGCGAACGAGGCCTTCATGCAGGCCGCACCCGCCGGCTCGACCCCGATCACCTTGATGTTGGGGTTCAGCAGCTTGGCAAGCGCGCTCACGCCGGTGGCGAGTCCGCCCCCGCCGATGGGCACGAGGATGTATTCGACCAAGGGGAGCTCCTGGACGATCTCCATGGCGATGGTTCCCTGGCCGGTGGCCACGGTGAGGTCGTTGAAGGGGTGGATGAAGGTGTAGCCGTGCTGGTCGGCAAGCCGGTAGGCGTGCTCGCACGCTTCGTCGTACACGCCGCCTGCCAGCACGACGTCGGCCCCGTAGGCCTTGGTGCGCTCGACCTTGATGAGCGGCGTGGTGGTGGGCATCACGATGGTGGCCTTCACGCCGAACTTCTGGGCGGCGTAGGCCACGCCCTGCGCGTGGTTGCCCGCGCTTGCCGTGATCAGGCCGCGGGAGCGCTCCTCGTCGGTCAGGGTGGAGATCTTGTAGTACGCCCCGCGCACCTTGTAGGCGCCCGTGCGCTGCATGTTCTCGGGCTTGAACCAGACGCGGTTGCCCGTCGCCTCCGAATAGTAGGCGCTGTAAATGAGCTTGGTCTCCTGCGTTACCTGACGGACTTTTTCAGCAGCTTCTTCGAATTTTTCCAACGTCAACATGCAGGATCCCTTTCAGCTCTACTATCGTGCGTATAGGATAAAGCAAACAGGTTCCCAGTATCCTCCTGATTCGCGCTCGAAAGGTCCGCATCATGCAAATCGTCAGCACTCCTCACGCTCCCGCCGCAATTGGTCCCTACGTCCAGGGCAACGTGGTGGGCGGTTTTCTGTTCGCCAGCGGCCAGATCCCCCTCGATCCCGAGACCGGCGAGATCGTCGGTTCCGACATCAGGTCGCAGACGGCCCAGGTGATGAAGAACGTCCGCGCGATCCTCGAGGCTGCGGGCTCTTCGTTCGACCAGGTGGTGAAAACCACCTGCTTCCTCGACAACATGGACGACTTCGCCGCGTTCAACGAGGTGTACGCCGAAAGCTTCCCCTCGCACCTGCCCAGCCGCTCGGCGGTCGAGGTGGCGCGTCTGCCCAAGGGCGCCCTGGTCGAGGTCGAAGTCATAGCCGTCGTCGGCTAGCGCGCGGGTGCTCGATGATCGACGAGGGCCGCGCTGCCGATAGGATCCCTTCCGCTGCGGTGGAGCCTTTGTTCTCGGGCCGCAAGCGGGTGAGGGCCCGCTACGACTTCACCGGTTCGACCCCGCTTGCCGGGTCGTTTCCCTACGAGCAATGGCTGTCCATCACGCGCAACGTGCTGGAGTCCCGAAGCGACGCGCGGCTGCTCGCGCCCGCTCCGGCCCAGGGCATGGTCGAGGTGCGCCGCGCCATCGCGGGGCACCTGCGCGAGCATCGTGGGATGCTGGTGTCGGCCGATCAGGTGGTCATTGGCGCCGGAGCCCAGTCCCTCTACAGCATCATAGCCCGCCTGCTGGGCCGCGACGGATCCATGGCCTTGGAGGACCCGGGGTACGGGCGCCTGGAGAAGATCTACCGATTCGAGGGGATCGAGACGGTGCGCGTGCGCATCGACGAGGAGGGCATGATCCCGCGCGAGCTGGAAAGAAGCGGCGCCCGCATGATCCATGTGCTGCCCTCGCACCAGGTTCCCACCGGTCTGGTCACCAGCCTGCAGAGGCGCTACGACCTGCTTGCATGGGCCGCTGCCGATGAGCGGCGCTATATCGTGGAAGACGACTACGAGTCCGAGTTCGTGCACGAGGGGCGCGCGGTTTCGGCCATGCGGGCCCTCGACGCGACCGAGCGCGTGATCTACGTGAACACCTTTTCCCGCACCATCGCTCCGGGCGTGAGGGCGGGGTATCTGGTCTTGCCGCCCCACCTCGCGGTGCGCTTCGCCGCCGAGCTGGGGTTCCATTCCAACTCCGTACCCAACCTCGAGCAGTTGGTGCTCGCGGAGTTCATCGGATCGGGCGAGTTCGCGCGCCACGTGGCCCGCATGCGCCGCAAGTACCGGGCGACCCTCGAGGCGGCGCTGTCCACGCTCGAGCGCATGGGGCTGTCCTCGCGCGTGCGAGGATGCCAGACGGGCCTCCACTTCACCCTCGACCTCCCGTCCGATCTGGCGCGCACGGTGCGGGAAACGCATCGGGAACGGGGTTGCGCGGTGAGGTTCCTCGATTCGTACTGGAGCCGCGGAACCCAGGGCAGCAGCACGCTCGTCATCGGGTACGCCGGCATGTCCCCGGACGAGGTGCCCGAAGCGCTCGGCGTGCTCCTCGCGCCCGGCCTGCGTTCGAGGGAGGGCCTGTGAGGTCGTATCGGGCGCATTTCCTGGCGGCCGCGTTGTCGATGGTCATCTGGAGCGCCTCTTTCGTCGCCACCAAGTACGTCTATCAGTCGATGGCGCCGTTTACGACGGGGCTCGTCCGCTTCGCCTGCGCTGCGGCATTGTTCATGCTGTTCAAGTTCGCCTTCGCGCGGATGAAGGGCTCGCCGCGCTTGTCCGAGGGGGCCGTGGAGGGCCAAGGCGCGCTCTTCCAGCTCTTCGGGTTCGACCGCGAGACGCTCAAGCTGGTGGCCCTGTCGGGCTTTTTGGGTATCACCTGCTATTTCGGTTTCGAGAACATCGGCGTGAAGTACACGAGCGCAACGAACTGCTCGCTTATCGTGGCGTCGTTTCCCGCGCTCACGGCGTTTCTGGAGTTCCTGGTCTACCGCAAGCGCCCGACCGTCGTCCAGGTCGCGGGCATGGCGCTCGCGTTCATCGGCGTGGCCGTCATCGTCGCGTCGGCCTCCGGGCCCGTCGAGCCGGGGAGAAACGAGCTGGCCGGGGTGGTCTTCCTCATGGCGGCCGGCGTCGCCTGGGCGTTCTACAACTTCATCGTGCGCAAGGTTTCGGCCGAGGTGTCGTCGTTCGACCTTTCCGCCGTCCAGAGCGTGTTCGGAGCGCTTCTGTTCGTGCCGCTGGCGCTGGTCGATGCGAACCAGACGCAGCAGTTGGGGCCCGACAGCGCCCTTGCGCTGCTCTTCCTCGTCGTCGGGTGCTCGTTTGCCGCTTACATCCTGTACAACTGGGGACTCGAGGGCATATCGGCGGCCACGGCGGTGTCCCTCCTGAACCTCATACCCGTGCTGGGGGTCGTGTTCGGCGCGCTCGTGCTGGGAGAATCGGTCTCCTTGCAGCAGGTGGTGGGCGGAGCCGTGGTGCTGTTCGGCATCTACCTGGGTTCGCGCGAGCCCGAACGGGACTAGATCCGATCGAGGCGTCCGCGCAGGCGGCAAGCGCCATGGGCGCCTCGGCGGCGCCGGGGTCGCGCCTAGAGGTTCGACGTGGCGAAGAAGGCGACGCGCCCCAGATCGGACTGGCTCGCGACCGCATCGAGCGTTTCTTCGGCCAAGTCTATCCGGTCGGTTATGACGCCGTCGACCTCGCTAAAGAGGAACCGCGCAAGCGTCCGGGGCTCGTTGCAGGTCCATACATCGACGCGCTTGCCCGCCTCCTTTATGCGCTCGACGTTTTCGGGCGTCGCGCTTTCCGCTTCGAGCCCGATGCCGTCGGCGTTGAGGTCCTCGAGGTTGCCCAGCGCGTAGAAGCACAGGTAGAGGGTCTGCGCGTCGGGATGCTCGGATTCCACGTAGTCGATGAGGTCGTAGTCCAATCCGATGATCGAGCACTGCTCGAGCATGCCCGCGTCCCTCACCGCCCGGTACACGTCGTCGGCCATGGCCCGATCGGCCGTCGGCCCCTTCAGCTCGATGTAGAGGTGCACGCGGCCCTTCGCCGCCTCGAGCGCCTCTTCGAGCGTCGCTATGGGGACCGAGCGAGCGGGATCGTTCGGATCGCGCACGGACAGCCCCTTGATCTCGTCGAGCGTCATATCGGAAACGGCCCGGTCGACGCCGCATAGCCGCTTGAACGTGTTGTCGTGGTGAACGACGTAGCGCCCGTCTTTCGTGCGCTGCACGTCGATCTCCGAGGCGTAAACGCGATGCTGCGCCGCCGCTGCGATGGATTCGGCGGTGTTCTCGGTAGAAAGGAAGCCCCCTCCGCGATGCGCTATCACCTGGACCGGGGTCGTCGTGGGGAACAGCTGGTTAAACGACGGGGCGGCCAGAACCGCAATGCCCGCGCACAGCGCGACCGCCGCGGCGGCTGTGCAGCCGAAGAAGACCCCGCGCTTCGCCCGCGGGAGCCGGGGCGCTTCGCTCGGATCGACGAGGGCTTCGTATATCGAGGTCAGGCATACGAATTGCAGCGGACCGAACACGGCCAGGAACCCGCCGAAGCCGATGAGGGACAAAGCGAGGGTGAAGATGAGGGCCGTGTGGCGCGCCGAACCCTCGGCGCCGGACAGCTCGAGTGCGGCGAGGGGAAGAGCGGCGCACAGCGCAGCGACGATCGCCAGGACGCCGGCCGCTTTGGCCAGAAAGGCGGCATAGCGTTTCAGAATGAAGCGCCATTCCCTTCTGAACAGCGAAAACGCCTGCACGATCGCATCTTTGGGGGAGAGGTCGCCCAAAACGATGAAATGGAAGGTGAGTATGCAGGAGACGTTGACGAACACGGTGAGGGCCTGGAAGGCGCGCCACAGCGCCGCAGTCGCGGGATCGGCGAGGACCACCGACATGATGAAATCGGGGACCACAAGGGAAAACGACAGGCTGATGCCCAGCTCCCTGAAAGCAAGCGGCGCGATGAAGGCGAGGTAGGCCACCGCGAGGAACCCGACCGGGGAAAGCAGGCGGGGAAGGGTCGAAACCCCTTCGGCGATGACCGAGGTTATGCGCTTGCCCTGCTGATGCAGGATATTGCGGCTCATGATGATCATGGCGTTCACGTCGAAGGCCGCGTAGGCGAACAGCGCGAGCGTCCCGATGCACAAGATGAGCCACCCTTGCCACGTTCTGAGCAAAAAGGGGATGTCGCTGCTGGTGATGGCGGGTTTGTCTGCGGCCCAGAGGATGGCTGCGGCCGCGTGCTTCAGCGCGAAGATGCACACGGCCAGCGCGGTCTTGGTGAGGGCCTGGTACAAGAGGATCTCGGGAAGGCCGTGGAGATAGGGCGAGAACGGAACGCTGCTCAGCGCTTCGGAAAACGTGCGGCGGCGCTTTTCGCTCATCGACAACCTTTCTCGTCAGATACTTGCCGCATGATTCTAGCGCAGCGCGGGCGCTTCTGCTCGGTGCGACGGCTAACCCGTGGGGTTCGATGCGTTTTTCGATACCTTGGCGATCGATGCGAAGTTCCGTCCCGCTCGGCTTCATGATATGGCAGAATAGGGAAATTCACATAACGTAGCCAAAACGCAGCCGAACGCTGCGTTTCTCGTTGTCGCAGGGGGCGATCATGGAGCTTTTGAAGAAGCGCATCATCGAAGACGGGGTTGTGAAGCCGGGCAAGGTGCTGAAGGTCGACTCGTTTCTCAACCATCAGATGGACGTCGCTTTGTTCCAGGAAATGGCGCGGGAGTGGAAGCGCCGCTTCGCCGACGCCGACATCAACAAGATCATGACCATCGAGGCCTCCGGGATCGGCATCGCCGCGGTCGTGGCGGCCGAGTTCGGCCTGCCCGTCGTGTTCGCCAAGAAGGCGCACTCCATCAATCTGGACGGATCGGTGTACACCTCGAAGATCCATTCGTACACCCATCAGCGCGATTACGACGTCATCGTTTCGAAGAAGTACATCGGAAAGACCGACCGCGTCCTCATCATCGACGACTTTCTGGCCAACGGCTGCGCCATGGACGGGCTCGTCGAGATATGCGAGCAGGCGGGTGCGGAGGTCGTCGGCATCGGCATCGCCATCGAGAAGGGCTTCCAGCAAGGCGGAGCCGAGCTTCGGGCCCGGGGGCTGCGCGTCGATTCCCTCGCCATCATCGAGAGCATGGACGACCAAACGGGGGAGATCTCGTTTCGGTAGCCGGTTTTCAGCAAGTGCGCCGTTCGCGCCGACAAGGGCCGGCGGCGTTGTCCAACCATGCAGGGAGAAAGGATGACCGTGCCGTCAGATTCGAAAGCCGCCGAGGCAGCCGTTGCCGCCGAGCTGGGGAAGTTCAGGGGAAACATCTCCATCGCCCGGGCCCTTCCATACGGTTTGCAGCATGTTCTCGCGATGTTCGTGGCGAACCTCGCGCCCATCGCGATCGTGTGCGGTGCCGCCGGGCTCGATCCCGCCCAGACGGCCATGCTCGTGCAAAACGCGATGATCGTTGCGGCCATCGGAACGCTCGTCCAGCTCTACGGGCCGTGGCGCGTGGGGGGCAAGCTTCCCATCGTCATGGGCGTCAGCTTCACGTTCGTCACGGTGATCTGCGGTATCGCAGCAACGTACGGGTATCCCACCGTGGTGGGCGCCGTCATCGCCGGCGGCATCGTCGAGGGCATCCTCGGCCTGTTCGCCAAATACTGGCGGCGGTTCATCAAGCCGGTCGTGTCCGGCGTCGTGGTCACGTCCATCGGCTTCTCGCTCCTGTCGGTGGGGGCGACGTCGTTCGCCGGGGGTTCGGGAGCGCCCGATCTGGGGTCCCCGGCAAACCTCGCGCTGGGAACGCTGTCGCTTGTGTCCTGCCTGGCCTTCCAAGCCCTCGCGCGCGGTTCGCTCAAGCAGCTCTCCGTTCTGTTCGGCCTGTTCGTAGGCTATATCGTCGCCTTGTTCACGGGTCAGGTCGATTTCTCGGCCTTCAACGGGATCGGCATCGTCTCGCTTCCGCACATCATGCCCTTCGCACCCGAGTTCAACATCGGGGCCATCGTGTCGCTCGTGCTGCTGTACCTGGTGAGCGCCGCTGAAACCATCGGCGATACGGCCGCCGTCACCTCGGTCGGCTTCAACCGCGAACCTGCGGAGCGCGAGTACCAGGGCTCCATCGCGGCCGACGGGTTCACGTCTGCGATCGCCGGCGCGTTCGGATGCACGCCGCTGACCTCGTTCGCCCAGAACATCGGCCTTATCGCGATGACACACGTGGTGAACCGCCGCGCCCTGGCGTGCGGCGCGGGCGTGCTGCTGCTCGCGGGTTTCGTTCCGGCCATCAGCGCGGTTTTCAGCAGCCTGCCCGATGCGGTTCTGGGCGGCTGCACCATCATGATGTTCGGGTCGATCATCGTGGCCGGGTTCCAGATGATCGCCAACGCCGGCTTCACGCAGCGCAACATCACCATCGCGGCCACCTCGCTTGCCATCGGCATCGGGTTCACGCAGGTGGGCGGCATCTTCGCCTCGTTCCCCGAGATCGTGCAGACCGTGTTCGTGGGCAACAGCGTCGCCTTGGCGTTCGTGGTGGCCCTCGTCATGGCCAACGTGCTGCCCGAGAACATGCAGGTGACAGGTGCGTTGGTTTCCGAGGATAGGGAGCCTTCGAACGGATAGGGCCCCTGTCGCCTCCGTTTTGCCGATCGCTTCGCGCATCGCGACCCCGCGGGACTCGATCTTGCGGGGCCGCTTTTCGTTTCAAGGGCGCGGTGCGGTTCGAAAGCGCTGCCGAGCAGCCCGGTTCCTCATGTTCTCGATCGCGTTTTCCATCCCGTGCGGGATGTAGTCGAGGTCGTCGAGGTTATCGGGAAGGAAATCGAACAGGCTGACGTCGCAGCGCGTAGCGGCTTGGGTCTTGTCGATGGGCGTGCGATCGGGCGTTGCCCTGAGCGCGAGGACGCGGGCCCCTTTGGCGGTGAGCTTGCGCTCGTACTCGGTTGCGGGCAGACCGGCGATCGGGCTGCGGTGATCGAGCGAGGTCCAGCTCACGGTATAGCCGGCATCCTCGAACTGCGTGAGGCTGTAGTCGAACAGCGGGCGGCTGTCGGTTCGCAGCAGGATGCTCCCACCGCCTTCCAGCACGGTGCGGTACTCCATCAGCCTGCGATAGTGCGTAAGCCTGAAGGGGGCCTTCTTCTTCTGCGGAAAGGGCGTGGGGAAGTTCATGGCGATCTCGGCCACCTCGCCCGCGGCGAATATCCGACCGAGCCGGGGGTCGCGTTCGAGGGGGAACAGGGCGTTGCGCAGGTCGGTGTCGCGTGCGAGCTCGGCGCCGTGCATCGAGCACACCGGCTCCGCATCGATGCCGACGAACAGGGTGTCGGGATGGAAAGGGGCGCACCCTGCGATGAACGAGCCCTTGCCGCATCCCAAATCCACGCAGATGCGCGCAAAGGGGCCGCAACCCGCCGCGGCGGACGTGCGCCAGGCGCCTTTGAGGGCCTCGGGATCGCGCACGATCCACGCTTCGGCGGCCGCGAGGCGCTTTTCCAGATCGAAGTTGCCGTGCTTGCGCGATCGGGCGGTGCGCGTCATGGTGCTCCTTTAGGAAAGCTCGAACGTGAGCTTCACGGGGTTGTGATCGCTGAAGGAGAACCCGTTGTCGATGTTCTCGGCGCTCGCGCGAACGTTGTCCGAGACGATGAACCCGTCCACCGTGGCGGTGTAGGTGACGCCCTTCTCGTAGGGGATGTCGCAGCCGCGGCAGGTGGCGACCTCGGCGAGGTTGTCCGGCTTGACCACCGAGAAGCCCGCGGGCAGGTCCTCGTCGCCCAGAACCGCTATCCATGAGGGGACCTGCTGCTGGGACGGGTAGAGCCCGGCGCTTCCGGCAAGCGCGTGGTTCCAGTCGCCCCCGCATACGACGTAGTTGCCGGCGGCGGCTTCCTGTTCCAGCATCGATTTCAGCAAGTCGAGCTGGCGGGCGCGCACCAGCCCGCTCTTGTCGTAGGCGGACATGTGGCTGTTGACGAGGACGAGCTTCTTGCCGTTGTCGACGGGGATCCGCATCACCTGGAAGCAGCGGTCGAGGTCGAAGAACTTGGTGGGGAACGACTCGTCGATGGGGTAGCTGCGTCGCTGCGCGCTGGCGATCTGGGTGTTTGCCAGGGTGAGCAGCCCGGCGTTCACCGTTCCGTGGGGCTCGTTGAACGGGTAGGCCAGAAACGCGCTGTGGAAGTTCGACGACCAGACCGACCCGTAGCCGGGGAATGCCTGTTCGAACAGGGCCTTTTGATTCACATGGAAGCTGCGGTCGGAATCGGTGTCCACTTCCTGGAGCAGCGCGAAGTCGGGATTCAGCTTTTCAACCAGGTCGATGTCGCCTGCCGTGCAGCTCTTCACGCTCTGCTCGCTCACGGCGCGTCCGTGCTGCCCTTTGGTCGCGGTGCCGTCGGCCATCACGCCTTCGTCCATGAAGAAGGTGTAGTCGGGCGTGTAGGCACCGAATCCGATGTTGTAGGAAAGCGCCGTGTAGGGCGTGTCCGCCTTCAGGGTCTCGGAGGGGTTGTTCTCCACCTCGATCGTCTGGTTATCGGCGATGCGGTAATAGGTGACCTGGAGATATACGACGTAGGCGGCGAGTGCCAGCAACAAGGCGAGCACGACGGTGGCAAGGCCGATGAGGATGCGTCGGGAAAGCGGCATGGGAACTCCTTGCTAAATCGGGGCGCAGACTGCCCATTATCGCTTAAATCAGGACGATTCGCCGTGCGCTTTCGGCATTTTGTCGAGGATCTTCGATCCTACCGGGCCGACGAGGATGAAGGTGAGGGCCAACAGCATGACGCCCGCGAACAGCGACGGAACCCCGGTGCCGACGACGTGGTTGGGCCACAGGGGGATCGAGGCTATGGGGGCCCCGAAGCCGGCGAACAGGTTGATGGAGAAGGTGATGAGGGCCGAAGCCGACCCGGCGTTGCGCTTCCGCGAGCCCATGAGGACCACGTAGGCGAAGGCGCGGCCCATGCCGCTTGCGATGATGAAGAAGGCGCATCCGAAGAGGAAGGCCGCCGGCGAAGCGGTTCCGATCGCGATGATGAGGCCGCCCGCGAGCGCAAGCAGCCCCCCGATGGCGATCATGATGGCCATGGGGGACACCTTCCTCGAGAGCCGCTCGTAGATGAAGGGCGCCGCGAGCTCGATGAGGATGGCGATGAAATAGCAGATGCTGTATCCGACATAGTCGAGGCCGAAGAATTGGAGGTACACGTAGGAGCAGGTGAGAAGGTAGGTGCCGAAGGTGAGCGGCGCCATGCAGAGCGCGAGCAGCGCCAGCATGAACGAGCGGTCGCGCGCGATTTCGAACACCAGTCCCAGCGAACCCGCGATGCTGGTGTCGGCGCGCTGCTCGGGCGGAAGCGTTTCTTCCAGGGCGAGCGTCCAGACGAAGCAGGCGGCGGACAGGACCGCGAGCAGAACGTAGATGCCGCGCCATGATGCGAAGGTGAGCAGGAGGGAACCGAGGAACGGGGCGACGAGCGGGCCGAGCACCGCGAAGGATTGGGAGATCGTCACGGCCGAAGCCAGCTTGTCGGCGTTGAACCGATCGCGCAGAACCGCCATGACGGTCGAGATGATGAGGCCGCCCCCCGATCCCGCGAAGATCCTCAGGGCGATGAGCTGCTCGGGAGAAGTGGCGCACGCGCAGGCGGCGTTCGCGGCGATGACGAGCACGGCGGCGGCCAGCAGGGGCGTGCGCCGTCCCACTTTGTCGGTGATGGGCCCGCCCAGGAGCGAACCCAGCGCGAGGCTCATCGTGTTGGCCATCATGGTCGAGTTGATGACGGCCTCGGTGGTGCTGAACTCGGCGACGAGGGTGGGAAGCGCCGGCAGGTACATGTCGGCCGCAAGCCAGATCACTGTGATCCAGATGCTTGCCAGCATGACCGTTTGCCTGTCGCCCATGCGACGCCCGACGTTTCCCATTGCTCCCCGCGATCGCGCTCGAGTGTGTTCGCAAAAGAACAGTGTAGCGCGTTTTCAGGAGGAACGGGGCGGCAAGCGGGTTCGATGCGGACCTGTTTTGCCGTTTCGGGGGCGCGGTTTCAGGCGATCTCGTCCGAGCGCCGCTCCCGTTCGAGATCCCCGCTTTGAGGGAGGGGGCGTTTCGGGTATTCTTCGGTAAGCCGCCCTGTGCATCGTGGGTGGTCTCACGCTAGGTATCTGCGGAAACGGGAGGTTCGATGCGCGTCCATGTAACGTATGCCGGCGGCACGATCGGCATGGTGGAATCAGAGCGGGGCCTCGTTCCGGGCGCCGATATGCGCACCTGGCTCTCGGAGGTCGCCGCCCTTGCGGGCCTCGAAGGGTCATCCATCGGGTTTTCCCAGATCGATCCTCCTATCGATTCGTCGAATGCCGGACCGGACCAGTGGCGCGCGCTCGTCGACGACCTCGTGCGCCATCGCGACGAGGCCGACGGCTTCGTCGTGCTGCATGGGACGGATACCATGGCCTATGCGTCGTCCGCCGCAAGCTTCGCCCTGGCGTCGTTCAGCAAACCCGTCGTATTCACGGGCTCGCAGCTTCCTGCCCGCTGCGCGGGGTCCGACGCCTATTCCAACACGGTCGGGGCGCTTACGGCGGTTTTCAGCGGCCGGGCGACGGGCGTGTCGCTTTTCTTCGGCCGCCATCTGTTCAGGGGATGCCGCGTCACCAAGCGGTCCACGTGGGATTTCGAGGGGTTCGAGTCGCCGTGCGCTGCGCCTTTGGCATGCGCGGGCGCCCCATGGGAGTGGTCGGCTGCCAGCGAGAGCGCTTGCGGATGGCCCGATCCGCTTGCGTACCGGCGCTGCGATATCGCGGTCGTCGACCTCGTCCCCGGCGTTTCGACGGCGCGGATCGAGTCGGCCGTGACCCCGCTTCCCGAAGCGGTCCTGGTGCGCGCCTACGGAATTGGCAACGCGCCCTGCGACGAGCCGGGTTTCCCCGAGCTGTTCGAGGGCCTCGCCGCCCGCGGCGTGCCCATCGTCGTGTGCTCGCAGTGCGCCCAGGCCTCCGTCGCCTTGGGACGCTACGAAGCGGGAACGGCGTTTCCGCCCGATGGCTCGGTAGGCGCGCGCGACATGACGTTCGAGGCCGCCTACGCGAAAACGGCGTTTCTGCTCTCCCAGGGGCTGCGCGGGCGCGATCTGATGGCGTGGATGGGCCGCTCCATCGCCGGCGAGCTGAGCGCCTGATCGCTCGGTCGCGTCGCTTCGACGCCCGATCGCGCCGATCGCCCCGGCATCCGTGCTCGCCCGGCCTGCGCGTTATGAGATAATCCGATGGTTGCTGTCGAGAACGAAAGGCTGACATGAACGAGAAACGCGAATCCGGCCAGGCTGAGAGCGCTGCGGCCTCGGCTGCCGTCGAGCAGGCCAAGGTCCGCTTGGAGGAAGGCGCCCGCATCGAACCCAACCCCGCCGCTTTGCTTCCCATCGCGGTGTTTCTCGTCCTGTACCTGGGGACGGGCGTGTACTTCGAGTACATCAGCCCCATCGAGGGCCAGATGGGCTTCTACATCATCTCGGTGGTGGTGGCCTTCATGATCGCCCTGGGCGTGGCCCTCGTTCAGAATCGCGGCCTGAGCTTCGACGAGAAGATCCGCTGCTGCGCGCGCGGCATCGGCGACGAGAACATCGTCATCATGCTCTTCATCTTCCTGTTTGCAGGCGTGTTCAGCGGCCTTGCCAGCCAGGCGGGGGGAGCGCAGAGCACCGCGAACATGATGCTGTCGGTGATCCCCGGGAACTTCGCGGTGCCCGGGCTGTTCTTCATAGCGGCCGTCATCTCGCTTGCCATGGGAACCAGCACCGGAACGGTGTCGGTGCTCACTCCCATCGCGGTTGCCACGGCGGCCAATGCCGACCTGAACCTCGCGTTCTGCGTGGCCAGCGTCGTGGGCGGCGCGATGTTCGGCGACAACCTCTCGTTCATTTCGGACACCACCATCGCGGCGACGAAGACCCAGGGAGCCGCGATGAAGGACAAGTTCTACGAGAACGCCAAGATCGCCATCCCGGCGGCGCTCGCGACGCTTTTGGTGATCGCGCTGGTGAGCGCATCGTCGTCCCCGGCCTCTGTCGGGACCTACGAGTTCAACGTCGTGCTGGCCCTCCCGTATTTCGCGGTTTTGGTGCTGGCCATGACGGGCATGAACGTCCTTCTGGTCCTGACGATCGGCATCGTGCTCATGACGCTTGCGGGCGCTTGGGCGCAGACCCTGTCGTTCATCACGGCCTTCACGGCGATGGGGACGGGCGCGACCGGCATGTTCGAGACCATGATCGTCACCATCCTGGTCGCCGCCATCGGGGCCCTCATGCGCCAGCACGGCGGGTTCGCCGCCATCCTGCGCTTCATCAAGGGGCATTTCAAAGGCCGCCGCGGCGGCATGGCGGGCATCGGGCTGTTGGTGCTGCTGCTCGACGTGGCGGCGGCGAACAACACGGTCGCCATCGTCATGTCCGGCTCGGTAACCAAGCAGATAAGCGAGGAGTACGGCGTCTCCCCGCGCGAGGCCGCGTCGCTTCTGGACACGTGGTCGTGCATCGGCCAGGGCATCATCCCCTACGGTGCGCAGCTGCTCATCGCGGCGGCCCTCGCGGGCGTCTCGTCGGTGTCCATCATCCCGTTTCTGTTCTACCCGTTCCTTTTGGCGGCGGGTATGATCGTGTACGTGGCCACCGACGGCCTGCGGTTTCTGAAGCGGGGCGGGGCCGCGGGAGAAGGCCCGGGCGCGCGGTAGCCGGGTACGGTTCGGTTTTCGAGGCTCGGGCCGCGTGCATCCGGCGGGCGGTGCGATCGCGGGACGAGCGGGGAAGGAAGGGCGGAAACGATGCGGAACGATCCGTGGGAGCTCTATGATCGCCTTGTCGCAGACATCCCGGAGGGAATCGCGGTTCGCGAGCTGGGAAGCGGCGGGAACTGGTGCTTCGTCGACGCGGAGTGCGGGATGGGGATCGCCCATCGCGTGACCTACGGCGCGGCGGGCCCGATGCGCGCCGACATCCGCTCGCTCGACCTGCGCTCGCTTGCCGAGCTTTCGCGGTCGTGGAACTACGAGGAGGCCTCGTTCGCCTTCGCGGCCATAAACGCCTGGCACACCTCGGCCGAGCGCCTCGAGCGCCTCGGCGCCGACGTGGCCGGCGCGCGCGGAGCGGACCGCGCGAGCGCCAACCCCTTCTCGGGGCTGCTCGATTCCGTTGCGGGCAAGAAGGTTGCCGTCATCGGCCATTTCCCCAACGTCGAGTCGCTCGAGGGCCGCTGCGACCTCACCGTCCTCGAGCGGACGTGCGCAAGCGAGCTCGACACTCCCGATTCCGCATGCGAATACGTCCTGCCTCATCAGGACTACGTGTTCGTCACGGGAACGACGCTCATCAACAAGACGGCGCCGCGCCTTCTGGACCTGTCCGCTTCGGCCGTCACCGTGATGGTGGGCCCCACCTCTCCGGCATGCGGCGCCCTGTTCGATTTCGGCTGCGACGTGATCGCCGGGAGCGTCGTGGTGGACGCGCCCTCCGCCCGCGTCGCCGTGCTGGAAGGGGATAAGCGCCGCTGGCGCGAGGGGATCCGCAAGTTCTACTGGCCGCGGGCGCGTTAAGCGCCTCTGGCGCGGCCGTCCGTGGTATCTTCTACTCTCGACGTCCTTCGAGCAGAATGATGGGTTCTCGCCGTGATCTACTACGTTGAAGACGATACCAATATCCGCGAGCTCGCGCTGTACGCTTTGCGACAGGCGGGTCTGGAGGTGCGCGGCTTCTCGGAGGCCGATGCCTTCTGGGAGGCGCTGGGTCGGGCCAAGCCCGAGCTGGTCATGCTCGACATCATGCTTCCGGGCGAGAGCGGGCTGGACATCCTAAGGCGCCTGAGGTCCCACGAAGGGACCGCCTACATCCCCGTGATGATGCTGACGGCGAAGGGAACCGAGTACGACAAGGTGATCGGGCTCGATGCGGGCGCTGACGACTACCTGGTGAAGCCCTTCGGGATGATGGAGCTGGTCAGTCGGTGCAAGGCGCTCATCAGGCGCGCCGCCGCCCCGACGGTGGCTTCCTCAGGGGAGCCCGAGGTGAAGTGCGGCCCGGTGGCGCTTTCCCCGCAGGCGCGCAAGGTATCGGTGGGCGATGCCCATCTGGATCTGACGGTGAAAGAGTTCGACCTGCTGAAAACCCTCATGGAGCATGCCGGAACGGTGCTTACGCGCGAGGTTCTGCTCGAGCTGGTGTGGGATATCACGTTCGTGGGCGAGACCAGGACGGTCGATGTGCACGTGCAGACGCTGCGCCGCAAGCTGTCCGAAGCGCATCCCGGGGCCGAATCCCTTATCCGCACCGTGCGCGGCGTGGGCTACTCCTTCGATTCCGAGGCGGGCCGATGAAGCGCTTCGCGCGCATCCGGGTGTTTTCCGACACGCTTGCGGGGCGCATCTTCGCGAGCCTCGCCATCGTGACGACCCTCGCCCTCCTGATATTCTTCCTCGTCGCCTCGGCGGTCACCTACAACGTGTACGAGGGGACGGCCGAGCGGGCCCTGCGCGAGGAGGTGGCGCGTGCGGCCCAGGTGCTCGAGGCGCTGCCCGCAGGCGAGCGGGCGGAAATCGCGACCGACCAGTTCGCCGCCGACCGCATCACGCTCATCGATGCCGAGGGAAACGTCGTCTTCGACTCCCAGGCGCCCGACGCGGCGCTTTCCAACCACAAGACCCGCCCCGAGATCGAGCAGGCGCAAAACGGCCCCGATGCCGTGGTGCTCAGGCATTCCGAGACGCTGAACACCGACACGCTCTACGCCGCGGCCCAGCTGAGCGACGGCAGCTTCGTGCGCCTCGGCCAGACCCGCCAATCGCTGGCCTCGCTCGTCCAGGGGGCGACCCTTCCCCTGGCCGCGGCCCTGGCGCTCATGATGCTGATCATGCTCGCGTTCTCACAGGTCCTTTCGCGCCGCATCGTCGAGCCCATCGCCTCGCTCGACGTGGAATCGCCCCTCAGCAACCGGGTGTATCCCGAACTGCGGCCCCTGCTGGTGCGCATGGACGAGCAGCGCGCCCTTCTGCGCTCTCAGAACGAGGAGCTCGAGTCGGCCGCCAACATGCGCCGCGAATTCTCGGCCAACGTGAGCCACGAGATGAAGACGCCGCTCCAGGTGATAAGCGGGTACGCAGAGCTGATGAAAAACGGGCTGGTGTCCGCATCGGACCAGGAGCGGTTCGGGGGGATCATCCACAGCGAGGCTCAGAACATGCGCGCGCTCATCGACGACGTGCTGACGCTTTCCCGGCTCGACGAACCGACGCTCGACCGGCAGATGGCGCCGGTGAACCTGTATGCGCTTACCGAGGTGGTGAAGACCCGCCTCATCGCGATCGCGTCCCCGAAGGGGATCACGGTGCGCGTTTCGACCGACAGCGCGTCTCTGTGCGAGGTGCTGGGCAGCAGGATGCTGCTCGAGCAGATGGTGTACAACCTGCTGGACAACGCGATAAGGTACGCGCCCTGCGACTCGCGGATCGACGCCGTGATTTCCAGCGGCGAGGACTCGGTCGGGCTGGCGGTGATCGACCGCGGCCCCGGGATCCCGCCTGAGCTGCGCGAAGCCGTGTTCGAGCGGTTCTACCGCATCGACAAGAGCCGCAGCAAGGAGACGGGCGGAACGGGGCTGGGCCTGGCCATCGTCAAGCACGTGGTGGAGCTGCACGACGGGTCGATCGAGGTGAGCGAGACGCCGGGAGGCGGCGCCACGTTCACGGTGAGCATCCCGAAAGACCGGATCGTCCCTACATCAAAAGCAGGAACAGATAGGTGAACGCGTAGGCCAGAAGGCCGCATCCGGGAAACGTCAGAACCCAGGTGAGCACCATCGATCCCGCGAGGTTCCACTTCACCGCGCGCAGGCGCTTCTCGGCGCCGACGCCCATGATGGCGGTGGTCTTGGTGTGCGTGGTGGACACCGGCATGCCGGTGAACGTGGCCAGTCCGATGCAGAAGCAGGCCGACAGGCAGGCGGCGAACCCCTGGTACTGCTCCATCTTGACCATGCTCATGCCCACCGATTTGATGATCTTGCGCCCGCCCACGGCCGTTCCCAGGCTCATCACGGCCGACACCAGCAGCACGAGCCATAGGGGGAAGCCCGCGCTCATGTCGGCGGACCCGTAGACGCCCAGCATGATGGCGAGCATGCTGAGGGACAGGAACTTCTGGCCGTCCTGGGCACCGTGCAGAAGCGCGACGCCCGCGCCCGACACGATCTGCGCCCACTTGAAGAAGCGCTCGGCCCGGGGGCGGGGGACGTCGGCGCAGACGATCTTGATGAGCCGGGTGAACAGCCATCCGGTGACGAGGCCCAGCACGGTGGAGATCCCCAGACCGTAGATGACCTTCACCCACTCGGCCCCGTTCACGCCGCCCAGCCCGCCTTGCAGCGCGATGGCCGCTCCGGTGATGCCCGCGATGAGCGAGTGGCTTTGGCTGGTGGGGATGCCGAAGGCCCAGGCCGCTGCGCCCCAGACGATGATCGCCACCATTGCGGCGGCCAGCGCGATGAGGGCCTCGCGGTTGTCCCCTCCGAAATCGACCATGCCGAAGATGGTGTGCGCCACGGCCGTTGACACCATGGTGATGGCAAACAGCCCGATGAAGTTGAATACCGCCGCCATGATGATGGCGGGCGTGGGGCGCATGGCCCGCGTGCCGACGACGGTCGCGATGGCGTTGGGGGCGTCGGTTGCCCCGTTGACGATGGTCGCCCCCATGCACAGCAAGATGATGAGCCCCAGGACCGGGTTGGACGCTATGGCGGAACCGACCGTGATAACGTCGATGTTCATGAGCTCCCTTTCGTCGATGCCGGGCGGTTCGGTGCGGCGCCCCGGCGCGCCTTTTGTGCCAGCCTCAATAGTGGCCGATCGACGTAAGGGAGCATTAAGCCGAAGGTAAAGGGAGTGTAAAGTTTAGAGCGACAAGAACAGCCGGTGTATCTCCAGGTCCTCATCGAGCTCGGGATGAAACGCGAGCCCCAGCTGGTTTCCCTGGCGCACCGCGACGGGATCTCCCCGATGGCGTGCCAGAACCCGGACGTCTTTTCGCACCTCGGTTATGCGCGGTGCGCGGATGAAGGTGAAGGGAACCTCTCCCGCGCCCTCGAAAGCCCCCGAGCTGCGAAAGCTTCCCAGCTGGCGCCCGTAGGCGTTGCGCTGGACGGATACGGGAAGCGTGGCGAAGGGCGAAAACGCCCCGTCTCCTTCTCCTTCGATCCGCTCGGCGAGCAGGATCAGGCCCGCGCAGGTGCCCAGCGTCGGCATCCCGTCGAGGATCCGCTTTCTCAGTCCTTCGAACAGGCCGTCTTCGTGGACGAGCCTGCGTTGGACGGTGCTTTCCCCTCCGGGTAGGATGAGCCGGTCGAAGGGAAGGTCGAGATCCCCCGCTTGGCGGATCTCGACGACGGGGGCGCCCAGGGCCTCCATCTTCTTCCTGTGCTCGGCGAACGCCCCCTGGACGGCGAGTATTCCGACGGTCATGAGGACCTACCTGCCGCGTTCGGCCATGAGGACCTCGATCTCGCCCTCGTTGATGCCCACCATGGCCTCGCCCAGGTCCTCGGACAGCGCGGCGATGCGCTCGGGATCCTCGAAGTTCGTGACGGCTCCCACGATCGCTCGGGCGCGCTTCTCGGGGTCGCCGCTTTTGAAGATGCCCGATCCGACGAACACGCCCTCGGCGCCCAGCTGCATCATGAGGGCGGCGTCGGCCGGGGTGGCCACGCCTCCCGCGGCGAAGTTGACCACGGGCAGCTTGCCGGTGCTGTGCACGTAGCCCACCAGCTCGACGGGAACCTGGAGGCGCTTCGCCTCTTCGAACAGCTCGTCGTCCCTCAGCGAGACAACGTGGCGGATCTGGCTGTTGATGAGGCGCATATGGGTGACTGCCTGCACGATGTCGCCGGTTCCGGGCTCGCCCTTCGTGCGGATCATCGAGGCGCCCTCGGCGATGCGCCGCAGCGCTTCGCCCAGATCGCGCGCGCCGCAGACGAACGGGGCCCTGAAGGCGGTCTTGTCGATGTGGTAGACGTTGTCGGCGGGGGAGAGCACTTCGCTCTCGTCGATGTAGTCGATGTCGATCGCTTCCAGGATCTGGGCTTCGACGAAATGCCCGATGCGGACCTTCGCCATGACCGGTATGGACACGGCCTGCTGGATCCCCTTGATCATGCGCGGATCGCTCATGCGGGACACCCCGCCCGCCGCGCGGATGTCGGCGGGGATGCGCTCGAGGGCCATGACGGCCGCCGCTCCGGCCTCCTCGGCGATACGGGCCTGTTCGGGCGTGGTGACGTCCATGATGACGCCGCCCTTGAGCATCTGCGCGAGTTCGCGGTTGAGCTTTGCGCGGTCTTCCTTCGTTTCTTCCATGCGATCTCCTTTCGCGGTTCGGCGGAAAGACAGCGTAGGCTACTTTTGGGTATAGCGTTATAGTCAGTTCATGATTAAATGATAAGGTCAGTTTTAACCTGGGAGGATCGATGCTGACCTACGACATGTCAAAGCGCGGCGGCGCGGCGCTCTACGACCACCTGTACCGATGCATCAGAGGCGATATCGAGGGCGGGAGCATAGCGCCCGATCAGAAGCTGCCGTCCAAGCGCTCGCTAGCCGAGCACCTGGGCGTGAGCCTCGTTACCGTCGAGGGGGCCTACGCCCAGCTGGTTGCGGAAGGCTACGTCCGCTCGGTGCCCCGCACGGGCTATTTCGCCTGCGCTCTGCCGGGCCCCGCGCACCCCTCCGAGCGATTTGACGGGGGCTCTGCCGTAAACGCGCGCAGGGTCGAGCCGAGCGGGGCTCGGGACGCGGCGCCGCCCACCGCGCCGTCCTTCGGGGAAGGAGGCGATGCGGAGGTCCCGCCCGCGCCGTTCGACGCGCGCACGGTCCGGGTGTGGGCGCGCGCCGTGCGCCGCGAACTCGCATCCCTGCAGGACGCGGGCATGGCGCGCTCGCTTCCTCCCCAAGGGTCCCCGCGCCTGCGCAGCGCGATCGCCGAACACCTCCGCCGGTTCAGGGGGATGGACGCCGACCCGGCGCGCATCGTGGTGGGGGCGGGGGCTCCGACGCTGTACAACCTGCTGATCCAGCTGCTGGGGAGAAACCGCGTCTACGCCGTGGAGGATCCCGGGTACCCGCTGCTGTCCCGGCTCTACGAGGCGAACGAGGCGCGGGTCGCCCTCCTTCCCGTCGACGAGTGCGGGATGATCGTCGAGGCCCTGCGCGCGACCCCGGCCACGGTCGCCCATGTTATGCCGTCCCACCAGTTCCCAACCGGGGCCATCATGTCGGTCGCCCGGCGATACGAGCTGCTTTCCTGGGCGTCCGAGGACCCGTCCCGCATCGTCATCGAGGACGATTACGACTGCGAGTTCCGGATGGCGGGAAGGCCCGTCCCGTCCCTTCAGAGCATCGACTCGTCCGGATCGGTGGTCTACGTGAACACGTTCAGCAAAAGCCTCGGGTCCGATATGCGCATCGCCTACATGGTGCTTCCCCTGCGCCCCCCTGAAGGAGCGTTTCGACGAGAGGCTGGGCTTCTACTCCAGCACGGTGAGCTCGCTTCTTCAGGATTCCCTGGCTCGCATCCTGGAGACGGGGGAGTTCGAACGCCATGCGATGAAGCTGAGGACGTCGTTTCGAGCGGCGCGCGACGAGCTGGCGGCTCAGATCAAGGCGACGGGCCTGGGAAGCTTCGCCGCCTTCGAGAACATGGACAGCGGGCTTCACTTCCTCATCGCCCTGAACCGCCCGCTTTCCGTGGACGAAGGCGTCCTTGCGGAAAAGCTGCTCGAGCGCCGAGCGCCGTTTCGCCCGCTGTCCTCGTTTTCCAAACAGCACGGGTATCGCGACGACCGGGTGCGAATCGTGGCCGACGTGTCGCGTTTATCCTGTTCGGACGCAGCTTGGGCGGCCGGGTTGCTGGAGGCGTCCGTCGAAGCCGCGCGCATCGGACGGTAGCGTTTCTCTCCGAAGGGCTTTTATGCGATACTTCGCCCGTGAGAAAAGCGGTCGAATATCCGTGCGCGGCACGGGAAGGAGCGGTGGGTGCGATGATCAAGCCCTTGGTGAAAGACGTCGAGTCGTTGTCGGTTCCCTGCGAGCGGGCGAGCGCGGCAGACGCCGGGCTCGCGCAGGATCTGCTGGACACCCTCGCGTCGCTGGACGAGGCGGCCTGCCTGGCCGCGAACCAGATCGGGGAGGCCAAGCAGGTGGTGGTGTACCTCGATTCCAACGACCGTCCCCGCGTCATGTTCAACCCTGTGCTCAAGCGGGGCCTGCGTCCCTCCCGCGTGGAAGAGACGTGCCTATCGCATGAGGCTCCCACCAAGTCGACGCGCTTCGACCAGATCCTCGTCACCTTCGACGAGCTGGTGGACGGCGCCCTCGTCCCGCGCAAAAAGGAGCTGCGCGGATGGACCGCGCAGATCGTCCAGCACATGATCGACCATTGCAAGGGAAAGCTGGTCTAGGAGCGCCTGTAGACGCACGCGCCCCCCACGTAGGTGGCCTCGACGCGCGCGTCCAAGATGAGCTCGGGGTCGCATGAGGCCAGGTCGCGATCGATTACCACGAAGTCGGCGAGCTTTCCCGCTTCGATGGTTCCCAGCTCGCGTTCGCGTCCGGCCGCGCGGGCCGACCCGAGCGTATAGGCGCGCAGCGCGTCGGCGGCGCCGATCTTTTCCCGGGGAACCCATCCTTCGGGCGGGTTGCCCTCGGGTATGGTCTTGCGCGTGATCGCCGTGTACAAACCGGCGCGCGGATCGATGTCGGCGACGGGCGAGTCGGTGCCGAAGGCGAGGGTCGCCCCCGATTCGAGCAGCGAGGCGAACGGCCACATGTAGGGAACGCGGTCGGCTCCGAGGTCAGCCTCGGGCGCTCCGGGGTCGAGCGTGATGTGCATGGGCTGCACCGCCGCGACGACGTTCAGCTTCGCCAACCGCCCGATGTCGTCGGGCTGGAAGTTCTCGAGGTGCTCGATGCAGTGCCTTCGCCCTTCGGGAAGCGGGCCGAACGCGTCCAGCCCCTCCTCGAAGATGTCCAGGATAACGTGGATGGCCTCGTCGCCGATGGCGTGCACGCGCACGGCCTGGCCCTCGGCACATGCCGCCAAGACCAGGTCGCGCATGATGGACGGATCCACGGTGGGCCGCCCGCAGTCGCCCTCGAAGCGCGCGTTTGAGTAGGGCTCGTTCACCCAGGCGGTGTGCTGGCTGGACACGCCGTCGAAGAACTGCTTGAACCCGCATGCGCGCAGGCGGTCCGAGGCGAGGCTTTCCTGCAGGTCGTGAAGGCGGCTGCGGTCTTCGAGCAGCGTGGGGAACAGATGGATGCGGCAGGTGAGCTCTTCGCGGGCCAGCAGCTCGGCGAAGAGGTCGTCGCGCACGAAGTCGAGGCCGGGCGCCGCCATGAGCGACATGTCGCAGACCGAGGTCACGCCGTTTTCGGCCAGCTTCGCCAGAAAGCCCCGGTAGGCGTCGAGCAGCTCCTCGGTGCGAAACGACGCGACGATGCGGGGCATGAGCGCCATGGCGGCCGCTTCGCGCACGATGCCCGTGAGGCGGCCGTTCTCGTCGCGGTCGTAGCTTCCGCCCTCGGGGGCCTCCGAATCGTCCGACAGGCCCAGCTCCTCGATCGCTTTGCTGTTCAGCCACAGCGTATGCGCGTCTCCCGAGTACATCGCCACGGGCCGATCGGGGTAGACGGCATCGAGCGAGCGCTTGGACGGCGTGGTGGGCGGGTTCCAATGGGGCTGGCGCCATCCCTGGGCGAGAAGCCAGCCCGTCTCGGGCCGGCGGGCCGCAAGCGGGGCGAGCGCATCGACGCAGTCCTGCTCGTTTTTGCCCCGACAGTGCAGCGCGAGGGGCGAAGAGTACAGGGCCGAGTGGAAGAAGTGCAGGTGGGAGTCGTGGAAGCCCGCGCAGACGAAGGCGTCGCCCAGATCGACGACGCTCGCCCCGCTTCGCGCGGCCAGCGCATCGGCATCCTCGTATGCGCCGACCGAGGCGAACCTGCCGTCCTCGACGGAGAACGAACCCGGCAGCGCCTCGTCGCCCAAGCCGGTGAACAGGCGCGTCGTGCGGTATATGATCGAGTCGCCCATAAGGCTCCTTTCGCATCGGAATGTTTTCACCAAGCCTAGCATGTCCGAAGGCCCGTATCCACAGGCGCTTCAAGGCCGTCGGCGGGAAGTTCCCGCGTCTTTCGGGGGCCTCCGCGCGGCGCCCGACCGGCCGAGCGGGGCGCTTCTGCGCCCGCTAGCTGATGGTGAAGACGTCGGTCCAGCGGGTCTCGTCCTCGTTCTCGCGCAGGATCTCGATGAAGGCGCGCGCCGCCGCGGTGGGGACGTCGTCTCCGCGCCAGGCTATGCCGATGTTGCGCAGGGCCGGCACGTCGAGGGGCAGGCACTTCACGTTGTAGGTGGTGCGCCGTATCGACAGCGATGGCATGATGGCCACGCCCAAACCCGCCTCGACCAGCGCCAAGACGGCATGGTTGTCCCAGGTGGACAAGATGGGGTCGACATGCAGGCCCCGGTCCTCGAACAGCTGGGCCACCTCCGACTCATCGCCGTGCTCGAGGGCGATGAACGGCTCGTTCTCGAAGGCGGATATGGGCACCGCGCTGGCCTTCGCCAAAGGATGGGCGGGGTTGACGATGGCCACGTAGCAGTCGGTGACCAGCGCATCGGCGCTGAGCCCCTCGTTCACGGGCAGCCAGAGCGTGCCCAGGTCCACGCGCCCCTCGGCCAGCCACAGCTCGATTTCCGAGTAGCTTCCCATCAGCAGCTCGAACTCGAGCGCGGGATGGGTTTCACGCAGCGTGCTGATGGCGGCGGGAAGGACGTGGGTGGCCACGCTCGAGACGGTGCCGATGCGCACGGTTCCCGACTGAAGCCCGGCGATGTTGGCGGCCTCCTCCCCGAAGCCGTCGCATTCCGACAGGATGCGGCGTGCGCGGGGGAGCAGCGCCTGCCCGTCCGACGTGAGCCGCACGCCGGTTTTGGATCTTTCGAGGAGGCGGAGCGTGCAAGATGTTTCGAGATCGTGGATCATGCGGCTGATGCTTGAGACCGAGTAGCCCAGCTTGTCGGCGGCTGCGGCGATACTACCGCTCTCAACTGCGCAAACGAAAGCACGAAGTTTCTTTGTCTCGGTATCCATCCGGTTTTCCCCTATCTTTGCAGATTATGCAAAACAACATATTGATATTCTCACTTTTCAATAGTCAAATCAAAGGTCATACTCCGCGCTATGAAAAAAGACTACCTGAAATACATTGCGGCGCTCCTGCTGTTCGGAACCAACGGAATCGTTGCAAGCGGCATCGGTTTGCCCAGCTACGAAATCGTTTTGTTCCGGGCGGGCCTGGGCGCTTTGTTCCTTGTCTCGGCGTTTTGCGTCCTGCGCACGCCCCAGCTTCTGAGAGACCCGCGCAAGCTCGGCCTCATAGCGCTGTCGGGCGTGTCGATGGGAGCCTGCTGGCTGTTCGCCTACATGGGCTACTCGGAGGCCGGGGTCGGTCTGACGTCGCTGCTGTTCGCCCTGGGCCCGGTGGTGGTGATGGCGCTTTCCCCGCTGCTGTTCGGCGACGGGCTGCGCAAGCGCACGATCATCGGCTTCCTCGCGGTTTTGGCGGGCGTGGTCCTCGCCAACGGCGGGAAGCTCGACAGCGGGGCGGCCATCGGCATCGTGCACGGCATCTGCTCGGCGCTCGCCTACGCCTCGATGATCATCCTCAGCAAGAAGGCCGGGGACGCCGACGGTCTGGAGAGCTCGACTGTGCAGCTGGTGGCCGCGTTCGCAACCGCCGCAGCGGGCATGGCGCTGTCCGGCACGGGAATCCAGATACCCGACAGCTCCGATATCGCCCCGGCCCTCATCCTGGGCCTGGTGAACACCGGCATCGGATCCTACCTGTACTTCAGCGCGGTTACGAACCTGTCGGCCCAGAGCGTGGCGGTGTGCAGCTACGTCGAGCCGGTGACTGCTGTGGTGATGGCTGCCATGGTTTTGGGAGAGAGCATGGTAGTCGTTCAATGGGCCGGCGCCCTGCTCGTTATCGGGGGAGCCGTGTTCTGCGAAGTGTCGAAGCGCTTCGCGTTCTCCCCGCACTTTCGGTAAAGCGCGCGGGGGCGAGCCGATCAACCTCGCCCCGCTCTCAAGGCTTACGCGCTTTTTCGCCAAGGTGGGGTCATGCGCCTTTGCAACAAGACGACAAGACGGGCGCACGACTCCACCTAGAGCGAGAACCTGCTTTTCGACGATGCCTGTTTCGGCTGGTCTTTCGCATGCTGGTCCATGAGGTACATGACGCAGTCGATGCGGTTGTGTCGGCGCAGCAGCTCGATCTGGCGTTCGAAGCGCCCGCCTGCGATGAACCCGCTTTCATAGAGCTTGGCGACCTGGGCCAGGCTTCCCTCCTGGGCGATGCGCACCAGGGCCGCGTCGCCGTATCCCTCCAGCTTTTCCAGCAGGGTCCTCTTCGTCGCCTCGGAAAGCTCGACGGGAGTTTCGAGCCTGTGGATAAGGGCCCCGAGGCGGTCGGGTATGTTCTTGCCGCCCTCGAGCACCGCGTCGTATCGCGCGAAGTCGAAGGGCGCCGCGCCTGCGGGAAGGGCCGCCTCCCCGTGCCCGCTTCCGGCGCCGATGAAGCAGTTCAACAGCTGGTCTGCGGGAACATGCACGATGGCGCCGTTGACGGCGAAGCGGCATACGGCGTATTCGAAGCTGCCGGTGCCGATCGAGCGGACCGAGGCGGGGATCTGGACGATCTCTTCCAGTTCGCGCGAGCAGAAGCAGTGGGCCCCGATGACCTCGAGGCCTTCGGGGAGGCTGAGGTTGCGCGTGCGCTTGAAGGCGTTGCCGTCTTCGATGCGGCGCACGGTGGGGGGAAGGGTCACGGTCTCGGCCGCATGCTGCACGGCGTTTCGCGCGATGCGGCGCAGGGTGCGGCCCTCGATGGTTCGGGGAGGGGCGAACACCTTGGCGTGCCCGTCGAGGCGCGACACGCCCGACGCGGTGGCCGCCGAAGGGACGATGGCGTGGTCTCCTTCGAGCTTGCGTATGGCGTTCGTGGCGAATTTCTGGGACACCGACAGCCCGACGGCCGGCCCGCATACGAGCGCCGCCTCGTCTCCGTCGAAATCGTACCAGGCCTCGCCGAGATGGACGGCGAGGGGGCTCGCGATGCGCGCGCCGCGCCGGCGCAGCTGCCTTACGGCAGGCGCGTCCCCGCCTATCCAAAGGGACCGGTCGAACGTCGCGGACTCCACTTGGCGAAGCGATGGGGGGTAGCGCACGCAGCTCGGCGCCGGACACCCCTGCGGCCATGCGCCGGCGTCGACCTCTTCGAGCCCGTCGGGCAGGCGCAGATCGGCTTCGCACGGGGCGTCGCCGCAGACGAGACGCTTGCCGTCGCGGGTGGCGATGCCCGCGCACCCGCTTTGCGTCGCGCTATCGAGCCGCAGGTACGCCTCGTTTTCCGGGTGGACGGACCACGTGCGCCGTTTCGAGCGAGGGGAGGCCGAGGACATGTCGAAGGGGTGCGATCCGATACGCGCCACACCCCTGCCGATATAGATGAGGTCGACCGACGCATGCGAGAACGCGCCGTCTTCGATGTAGGTGACGCTTTCGGGCACGATGATGGCCCGCACGGCGATGCCCCTGGTCTTCAGGCGGGCGAAGCATCCCGATCCCAGGCGGGTCACCGGCGTGCCGCCGATCGAGGCGGGGACGTTCACCACGACGTCGCGCCGGATCCCCGTGTTGTCGGCGAATCGGTGCAGGTTGATCCCGGTGAGCTTGAAGCCGTCCTCGCACTCGACGGCGCTGAACACGTTTTCCAGGGCCAAAGGGCGGCTGGCGGCGCGGCGGGGCGGGGGGCAGGCCGTCTCGCGCTCGAGCTCGATGTCGCTCATGAGCTCGTGGAGGACCTCCTCGTTCATGCCCATGTTCAGAGACCCGCTGGACATGAGGTCCCCTTTGGTGGACCCGCCGCTGGTTATTCGGGGGGAATCCCAGGTGGCGTGAGCGGCGGCGGTCTCTTCCTCCCAGGCCTTCTGGGGGCCGTCGCTGCGGGACTGATCGACGAGCAGGGACGGGGGAAGGGAGGGCTTGGATGCAAGCGCGCGTTCGACGAGCTCGGACAGCGCCGTGTCCCCATCGGCAAACAGCAGGTTGTTCTCGACCATTCCCATACCGCCTCACTGAAAAAGAACACCATGCGGCTGACATATGTTACATTCTCATCATACATGATGTACGGCTGGCCCGGCTCGGCCCTCGCTCTGCGCGACGGAGCCGGTTTCGACGGTGAAAGCGACGGGTGACGCATGGCGACTGAGTCGGTCGAGGCGCTTGCGCTGCAGGCGTTCGAGCTTTCGAAGCGCGAGGTTCTGGTCCACCTTCGGTTCCTGAACGGCGCATCCAACCTTTTGAAGCCCCTCGCGGTGCGCGGCAGCTCGCTTGCCACCGACGGGACACGCTTCAGGTTCGATCCCGTCGACCTGGCGCGGTCCTACGCGCGCGATCCCGGATCGGTGGCGCGCGCCTACCTGCACGTCCTCCTCCATAACGTCTTTTCTTTTTGCACCCGTATGCCGGAGAAGGCGTTGACGCGCGATGCTGGGACGTTGCCTGCGACGTCGCGGTCGAAAAGGCGATAGCGCAGCTCAATCTGGGGGGATCGGTAACCCAGGATGCCGATCGGGCCCACGTTCTCGCCTCGCACCCCGACCTGCTGAGCGCCGCGACCGCCGAGGCCCTGTACCGTGCGCTGAAAGACGCCGACCTTTCCGCGGCCGAGCTCGACGAGATCCGTGCGCCGTTTTTCGTGGACGATCACGCGCCCTGGCATCGCGTGGTCGTGGAGGAGGGGGCCGCGTGCGCTTCTGCGGACGGCAGCGTTTCGGAGGGAGACGCGCCCTCGGGAGAAGCCGCGGTAGGCGCAGGCGAGAGCGGAACCGACATCGACATACCGCAAGAGGCTGCCGACAGGGAAAAGTCGCACGCCTCGCATCGGGGCATGGCGCCCGAGGACATCTTCCAGAAAGAGGCCCCCGAGCACACGGCCGTCGCCGAAGGGGAGCGCCTCGCCGACACGATCAACCTCGACCGCTCCCGCGAGCAGTGGGAAAACGCCGCGCTCGAAATGGGCGTTCAGATGGATTCCTACCTGAAGCTGTGGGGGACCGAGGGAGCGAACCTGTCCATGAACCTCGACATGGTCACGCGCAAGCGCCGCAGCTACCGCGAGTTTCTGCGCAAGTTCACCACCCAGGGCGAGCATATCCGCGTGAACGACGACGAGTTCGACTACGTGTTCTACTGCTACGGCCTCGACCGCTACGGCAACCTCCCCCTGATCGAGCCGCTTGAGTACGTGGAGGAGCGCCGGATCCGCGACTTCGCGATCGCGATCGACACCTCCGCCTCGACCAAAGACGGGCTGGTGCGGCGCTTCCTCGAAACCACGGCCAGCGTCCTGGGCAACGAGGACAGCTTCTTCGCCGACTTCAACGTCTTCATCATCCAGTGCGACGCGGCCATCACCGACGTCGCCCGCATACGCAGCAGGCACGATCTGGACGACTACCTCGACCGACTGGAGATCAAGGGGCTGGGCGGCACCGACTTCAGACCGGTGTTCTCGTACGTGGACGGCCTTGTCGCCGCAGGCGAGGCCCCCGATCTGGCCGGCTTGCTGTACCTGACCGACGGGTTCGGCACCTACCCGTCCAAATCGCCCGACTACCAGACGGCCTTCGTGTTCGTCGATGAGGAATCCGCAGCCGCCGCGACGGTTCCGGGATGGGCCATGAAGGCCGTCCTCGAAGACGAGCAGCCGCTGGGATTTCGGCGAAGGCCCCCGGTCTAGAAGACCCGCGGCGATCCGAGCCGCGCGATACCCCCCGCAGTTTCCCTGAAACCGATCCCGCGAGCGGCCCCGGTTGCGCCGACGCCACGGACGACGATACGACAAGGAGCTTCCCCCTATGGATATCAGACAAGCGAAAGAGCAGATCAAAAACGCTATGACCGCGTACTTCTCGAAGGACGGGTTCGGAAACTACCGCCTTCCCATCGAGCAGCAGCGCCCGGTGTTCCTCATGGGCGCCCCCGGCATCGGTAAGACGGCCATCATCAAGCAGATCGCCCAAGAGCTCGAGGTGGGCTTCGTGTCGTACTCGATGACCCACCACACGCGCCAGAGCGCCCTGGGGCTTCCCTTCATCACGAAGCGCACGTACGGGGGCGTCGAATACGACGTGTCTGAATACACCATGAGCGAGATCATCGCCGCGGTGTACGACGAGATCGAACGGTCGGGCAAAAGCGAGGGCATCCTGTTCCTCGACGAGATCAACTGCGTCTCGGAAACGCTGAACCCGGCGATGCTGCAGTTCCTCCAGTACAAGGAATTCGGCCGCCATCGCGTTCCGGACGGCTGGATCGTGGTGACGGCGGGCAACCCCGCCGAGTACAACCGCACCGCCCGCGATTTCGACATCGCCACATGGGACCGCCTCAAGCGCATCGACGTCGAGCCCGACTTCGACGCCTGGCACGCCTACGCGGTCGGCGCCGGCGTGCATCCGGCCGTGCTCACCTACCTCGACATCGAGCGCGACCATTTCTACCGCATGGAAACCACGGTCGACGGCGTGTCGTTCGTCACCGCCCGTGGCTGGGACGATCTGTCCTCCATGCTCAAGCTGGCAGAAGAGCAGGACATCGCCGTGGACGACTTGCTGGTGTCCCAGTACCTTCAAGACGAGACGGTGTCGCGCCGGTTCTCGGCCTACTACGCTCTGTTCACCAAGTACCGCTCCGACTACCAGGTGGACCTCATCCTGTCGGGCGAAGCCGGGCAGGATCTGGTCGAGCGTGCCCGCGAGGCGTCGTTCGACGAGCGCGTTTCGCTGATCGGCCTTATCACCGACGCGCTGGATCAGGCCGTGCGCGCGGCCGTGCTGGAAGAGAAGGCGATCGGCTTTTTGCACGGCAAGCTCGTCGAGCTGCGCGACGGGTTGGGCGACGGGGCGGCCGCAGACGTCTCCAGGGAGCTTTCGGGGATCGCGGCGGCGCTGTCCGAGACTGTGCGCAGCGAGCGCGCGGCGGGTGTTCTGTCGAGCGAGCGATACTTCGTCTACGAGCGCTCCGTTCAGATGATCGACGGGTTCATGGGCGATGCGCCGCGCGGGGAGGGGCTGTCGTTCGACCGCGTGAGGGAGCTTTTCGCCCAGACGGCCGAAGGGCTCGACGGGCGGATCGCCGAGGCGTCGCGCGCGCTGGAGGGCGCCTTCGGGTTCGTGGACGCCGCCTTCGGGGACGACCAGGAGATGCTCATGCTGGTCACCGACCTGTCGGTTAGCCGCTACGGCATGGAGTTCATCAACGGGCACGGGTGCGACGCGTACTTCGAGCACAACAAGGCCCTCAGATTCTACGAGCGCGGAAACGATCTGGCCCAGCGCATCGGGCGCATCGATCTGGAAGGGGAATAGCCTTCGGGGCGGGTGCGGCCCGCTCCGCCTCAGCGGACGAGCCCGTCGCGCTTCATTTGCTCGACAAGGCCGATATCGGCCTCGACCCAGTCGAGGCCGCCCAGGGCATCGGCGTCGGCCCAGAGCGCGCTGCGGTGCTCGAGCAGGCTGAAGGTCGGGCTTGCGAGGCGGGTGCGATAGCAGCGCATGCGAAGGTGGAAGTCTTCGTAATCGTGCTCGACCGTGCGGTACAGCCCGTCGATCTCGATATCGGCGTCCAGCTCCTCGCGTATCTCGCGCACTAGGGCGGCTTCCGGCGTTTCCCCGGGCTCGATCTTTCCGCCGGGAAACTCCCATTTCCCGGCGAACGCTCCGTGCCCGCGCTGGGTGGCCAGCACGGTGCCGTTCTCGAGGATGAGTGCGGATACCACGTCGAGGGTCGTGCGCATGCCTGGGCTCCTTTCAGTCGCTTTGCAGCATACCGCATAGCGCGCCCGTCGCGCGCGGGCGCGGCTGCATCCGCCTGCCCGGCCCGCCGCCGGGTTCGCCTGCATCCGTGCGCCGACGTGGTATGGTGGCTTTCGCAACGCAACGGGAGCGAGGAGGGTGCATGGAGCCGCGCGGTCTTCCGATCGACAATTCGGGCATGATGGTCACCGTGGCCTACAAGGGGTTTTTCGACGACGGCTCCGTGTTCATGGAGACGGGGGAGGACGCCCCCATCAGCTTCCCCTGTCTCGAAGGGTGGATGCCCCCGGCGTTTATCGACGCCGTGCGCACGATGGTCCCGGGGCAGGTCGAAACCGTGCGGGTTTCGGCGGGCGAGGCGTACGAGGAGCGCACCGACGAGCGCGTCAAGGTGGTCTCCCGGGCAGACATCCCTGAGGGGGTGCGCCTTGTGGTGGGCGAGATGGTGAACCTCGAGGCTCCGTCGGGACAGACCTATCCCGCCCGTCTGATCGAGTTGACCGAAAAGAGCGCCACCTTCGACATGAACCACGAGGCTATCTGCAAGGCGCTCAATTTCGAGATCAGGCTGCTTTCTGTGGAAGAGCTGCGCTAGGATCTCCGGTTTCGGCGGCTTTTGCTCTCGCGCGGCGGGCGCCCCGCCCCGAATCCCCAAGGCGACGGCCTCGGTGCGGGGTGCCTTCCGACCTTCGCGCGAAGGCTCATCCGGCGGCTACAGCGCGTCGGGGCCCTGTTCGCCGGTCCTGATGCGGATCACCCGCTCGAGCGGTTCGACGAATATCTTGCCGTCTCCCACATCCCCGGTCCGACAGACCGACGTGATGACGTCGATCAGCTTGTCCACTTCGTCGTCGCACACGGCGAACTCGCATTGGATCTTGGGGACGATGTTCATGATGATCTCGTTTCCCCGGTAGTACTCCTTCCAGCCGTTCTGCCGGCCGCATCCGTGCACGGAGCTGACCGTCATGCCCCCGATGCCGTTTTCGAGGATCTCGTCTTTCAGCGCCTCGAGGAAATCGGGGCGGATGATCGCTTTCACCATTTTCATCGCTGGTCCTCCTAGTCCATTCCGTCGAATGCGGGGTACGCATCCTCGCCGTGCACGGTCACGTCCATGCCGCGCGCCTCGTCTTGCGGGCTCACCCTGAGGCTTCCGCCGAAGCACGCCTTGACGACAAGCGCGATGGCGGCCGTGGCGACCACGACGAGCGCCAAGGTGACGGCAATGCCCGCGATCTGGCTTAACAGGAGAGAGGGATCCGCGGTGTAGAGGAGGCCTCCCCGGTCGGTCCAGGACAGCTCGGGAACGCAGAGCAGTCCGACCAAGATGCCCCCGACGATGCCGCCGATTGCATGGCATCCGAAGGCGTCGAGCGCGTCGTCGTAGCCGAAGGCGGATTTGAGCTTCGCTATGGCGAAGTAGCACACCGGGCTTGCAACGGTGCCCATGGCCGCAGCGGAAAGCGGCGTGACGAACCCGGCGCCCGGCGTGATGGCCACCAACCCCGCAACCAGCCCGGTCACAGCGCCGACGAGGGTCGAGTGCCCGGTTGACAGCTTGTCGACCGCCATCCACGACAGCATCGCCGCTCCCGAGGCGACGAGCGTGTTCATCATGGCGAGCACGGCGACGCCATCGTCGGCGGCAAGCGCCGAGCCCCCGTTGAAGCCGAACCAGCCGAACCACAGGATCGCGACGCCGATCGAAACCAGGGGCGTGTTGTGCGCTCGGTAGTTGGCGTTACCGTATCCGCGGCGCTTCCCGCACATGATGGCCAGGACGAGCCCCGCCACTCCCGAGGAGATGTGGACCACGTCTCCGCCCGCGAAATCGAGCGCCCCGATGGTCTCGCCGATGAGGCCGCCGCCCCACACCATGTGCGCGAGGGGCCCGTAGACCAGCGCCACCCACAAAGCCAGCGTTGCGACGACGGCCCCGAACTTCATGCGCCCGGTGACCGAGCCGACGATGATTCCCAGGGTGATGATGCAGAACGCCCCTTGGAACAGGGCGAAGGCCATGTCGGGCAACCCGTCGACGTAGGTCCCGACAACCGATGCGGAACCGTATCCGTTCAGCAGGAGCCGATCGAAGCCCCCGATGATCTGTCCGATCGGGTTCGCGTCCTCGGGGGAGAACTGCTTGCCGAACGCGACGGAAAACCCGAACGCCATCCACATAACCGAGCTGATCCCGACCGAGACCAGGGTCATGGCGATGGTGTTTCCGACGTTCTTCTTCCGCGAGAGCCCTCCGTAGAAAAACGCGAGTCCCGGTGTCATGAACAGGACCAGCGTCGCTGAGAAGAGGATGAGTACGGTCAATGATGTGTCCATAGCGCTCCTTTCGCTCGTCTGACGGGTTCTTATTTTTGCCGTCGCGGGAAAAGCGCAGGTTAATGGAATGTTACGTATGGTTAATCCTTGGTTTCGCCCGTGTTGTCGCTTTGTTTCGGGCCGCGCCCGCTTCGGGGTCCGATGGGACCGTCCCTCCGTTTGGACCTGCGCCGTCTTTCGAGGTCATGGTAAAGTCGAAACCATCATGAACCGAGTCGAGGAGGTTGTTGGCATGGCACTCACAGCGTTGGGCTCCCGCATAGCCGAAACGGTGGAGCGTACGAAGGCGGCATGCCCGCTGGCGGGGTCGATCACCAATGCCGTCACGGTGAATCTGGTCGCCAACGCGCAGCTCGCCGTCGGCGGGTCGGCGGCGATGGTGAACTTCGCCGACGAGGCCGAGGGCCTGGTCGAGATCGGCGGCGCGTTCTACGTGAACATGGGGACGCTCGTGCCCGTGCATGCCGAGAGCATCCCGGCGGCGGCCCGCGCTGCGCACAAGTGGGGAAAGGCCCTGGTGCTCGACCCGGTGGGCATCGGCCTGGGCGGCGTTCGCACCCGCATCCTGCTCGATGTGAAGCCTTTCCGCCCGCTTATCGTGAGGGGCAACGCCTCGGAGGTCATCGCGCTTTCCCGCCTGTGGGGGCTCGAGGCCGTCGCGGAAGGCTCCGGTCCGCGCGGCGTCGATGCGGTCGACGGGGTGGAAGACGCCCTGAGCGCGGCGCGCGCGCTGGCGCGCTTCACCGGCGGCGCCGTGGCGGTTTCCGGGGCGGTCGACCTTGTGACCGACGGGTCGCGGGTGGCGCGCTGCAGCGGCGGCAGCCCGCTTATGACCAAGGTCACGGGTATGGGATGCTCGCTTGGCGGAGTGGTGGCCGTGTACGCGACGCAGGCCGATCCCTTCACGGCGGCCCTCGCCGGCGCTTTGGCCTACAACCGAGCGGGCGAGCGTGCGGCGGCGATCGCGTACACCCCCGCATCGTTCCAGGTGGCCTTCATCGACGAGCTGTACCGCGCGACCGGCGAGGACGTCGCCTCGCAGCCCTTCGAGATCGAGGAGGTCTAGACCGTGAACACGCTGGTTGCCGTCGCTATCGCCCCGTTCGGCGTGGGCGAGGAGCTGTCCGGCGAAGTGGCCGAGGTGGTGCGGGTCATCCGCGCATCCGGTCTGCCGAATCGGACGTATTCCATGTTCACCGAGATCGAAGGCGAGTGGGACGAGGTCATGGACGTCGTGAAGCGCGCCACCTTCGTTTTGGCGGAGAAGGGGATCCGCACCGAAGTGGTTCTGAAGGCGGACATCCGACCGGGCTTCTCGAACATGATGGACGCCAAGGTCGAGCGGGTGGACGATATCCTCGAAGGGCGGTGAGGTTATGCGCGGAAAGCTCGATATATCGGCCTACCTGGTGCTGGGCCCCGAAAACGTCGCAGGGCGCTCGGTCGGAGACGTCGTTGCCGCCGCGGTTTCCGAAGGGTTCACCTGCATCCAGGTCCGCTCGAAGGTGTGCTCGGCGCGCGAGCTCATGGCATGCGCGGACGAAGCGGCCCGATCGATCGCGCGCTGCGGCGCTTCCGAATCGGTCGCGCTGCTGATCGACGACCGCCTCGATGTGGCGCTGGCCGCGCGCGAGGCGGGCGTGAAGGTCGACGGGGTGCACGTCGGGCAAAGCGATATCCCGGTCGAGGTCTGCCGCAGGTTCTTGGGCGAGTCGGGCATCGTCGGCTTGTCGGCGCGGCCTGACGAAATGCTGGAATACGTCAAGACGGCCGACGTCTCGTGCGTGGACTACTTCGGCGTGGGCCCCTTGCACCAAACCGCGACCAAGCCCGATTGCGGCTTAGACGAAAGCGGCAACGTCATCGTCAAAACGTTAAGCGAGATCGAGGCGCTGGTCGCGGCCAGCCCGGTCCCCATCGTGGTCGGGGGCGGCGTGAAGCGGGACGACCTCGCCGCGCTCGGGAAAACGGGTGCTGCGGGGTTCTTCGTCGTGTCCGCGGTATGCGCTGCAGACGACCCCGCCCGCGCCGCAGCCGAGCTCGTCTCGGCATGGCGCGCGGCGCAAGGCTCCCGCGCCTAACGATCAGGCGCCGCCGATGAAATCGAGGTAGCGGGCGCGCAGCTTCTCGGCGACGGCTCTCGATGGGAGCGCGCGCCCCTCCAAAGAGCGCACCGGCATGATGCCGAACAGCGAGTTCGTCAGGAAGATCTCGTCGGCGCGCGCAAGCTCGCCCGCATCGATGGGGCGCCGCTGCGCACGCGTGCGCTCCAGCACCCACCCGCGCATGATGCCCGGCAGCAACCCGCAGCCCTCATCGGGCGTGACCAGCTGCCCGTCGATCACGGCGAAGAGGTTCGCGGTCGCTCCCTCGGTCGCGAAGCCTCGGGTGTTCAGGAAGAGGGGCTCGTCGAACCCCTCTTCCTGCGCGGCCCGCTTTTCCAGGGCGTTGTCGGCGTAGTTCAGCGTTTTATGGGCGACGAGCGGGGACGTCTCGTTGCGTCGCACGGAGCTGATGCGGCAGTCGAAGCCCCGCTGCCAATCCGGTTCCGCGTAGGGGTTCTCGCGGCAGGTGCCCACGACGTTGCCCGGCGTGGCCGTGATGCGGCAGGCGAGGCGCCCGCCGCGTTGCCCGAGTGTCTCCAATTCGGCGACAACCGCATCCTCCGATACGGAAAACCTCAGGAAACCGCAGGTTTTTCTCAGACGCTCGAGATGCCGGTCGAGCATGACGAACCGCCCGTTTTCCAGGGCGACGGTTTCGAAGGCCCCCAAGCCGTAGAGGAAGCCCTCGTCGATGTGTACCATGGTGCGGGCCTTATCTTCGCACATGGGCGCCTCCGGCTCCGATGGCCTCCAAAACGGCCTTCGCCTTCAGAAGGCACTCGTCGTATTCGAAGGCGGGGTCCGAGTCGTAGGTGATTCCCCCTCCGACCCCGAGGGTGTAGGCGCCGTCTTCCCAGACGGCGGTTCTGATCACGATGTTGAAGTCGCATCCGCCCCGTGCCGATAGGTAGCCGATCGACCCGGTGTAGAGCCCGCGCCGCGACCGCTCAAGCTCGTCGATGATGCGCATTGTCTCGATCTTCGGGGCCCCGGTAACCGATCCTCCGGGAAACGCGGATTCGAGCGCATCGAGGGACGAAACCCCGTCGCGCAAGGTCCCCGCGACCGTGGACACGAGGTGGAAAACCGTCGCGTATTCCTCGACGGCGCAGTGCGACGGAACCACCACCGAGTCGGGCCTGCACACGCGTGCGAGGTCGTTGCGCTCCAAATCGACGATCATGAGCAATTCGCTGCGCTCTTTCTCGCTTCGCTCCAGCTCACGGCGCATCGCGGCATCCTCGTCGGGCGTCGCGCCGCGCTTGCGGGTTCCCTTGATGGGCCTCGTCTCGATGGTTTTCCCGTCGGATCTCGCGAACCGCTCCATCGACGAGCACAGCACCTTCCAGTTGCCCCCGTCGATATAGGCGCTGTAGGGGGCGGGGGAGCCCTCGCGCAGGGCGCGGTACGCCGCGCGGGGGTCCCGGCCGGTTCGAACCCTCATCCTCTGGGTGAGGTTTCCCACGTAGGTATGCCCCCGCTCGATGTAGCGCCTGAGCTCGCGCACGGCGCGCTCGTATTCGGCCTTCGTGAAATCGGCCGACACAGCGCCCGGGGAGGTCGGCCCGGCCTGCGAAACGAACGGGGCCTTGGCGGCGGCCAACGCGCGCGCCGTTCGGGACATCTCGCCGATATCCGTCGATTCTCCCTGGTAGCAAGCCCAAAGGGTGCGCGTTCGACGGTCTTCGACCAGCACGAGGTCGTGGAAGGCGAACCAGGCGTCGGGTACGCGGGTTTCGCGCGCATGGCGCGACGGGCCGCATTCGGCCGCGCGGCCGTAGTCGTAGGAGAAAAACCCCAGAGCGCCTGCACAGAAGGGAAGCTCGGGCGCTTGCGGGCCGCGATCGCGTCCGTCGAGGCGCGCGAGGCGCCCTTTCAGCGCATCCGAGAGGTTCGAGCGAACCTCTCGTCCGTTTTCGAAGGTGCGCCCGTCGATCTGCTCGAGCACGAGGTAGGGCGAAAGCCCGAGGATCGAGAAGCGTCCCAGGCCGCCCTCGGAAGACGAGTCGAGAAACACCGTGCCCGGCTGGGTTTGCACGCAGTCGAATACCTGCGCGAGGGGCGCGTAGGGTTCTATCCGCTCGATGCGCGTCATCGGCCCGCCTCCCTGCGATCCGCTTCGCCGCAGCGGGCCAGGAAGGCCCCCAGAACCTCGTCCCCGTATTGGGTGAGCAGCGCCTCGGGATGGAACTGCAGGCCGAAGACGGGGTGTCGCCGATGGGCGATCGCCATGACCTGCCCGTCGTCCGAGCGCGCATCGACGCGCAGGCATTCGGGAAGCGTCCGCTCGTCTGCGGCGAGGGAATGGTAGCGCGTCGCCTCGAACCGAAGCTGCAGCCCTTCGAACAGTCCCCGGCCGTTCGTTTCGACGACCGATACCCGACCGTGCATCGGGCGCGCCAGTTGCACGACGCGGCCGCCGTAGGCCCGGACGATCGCCTGGTGCCCCAGGCACACGCCCAGTATGGGGACCTCGCGGCCGAAGCGCCTCACCGCATCGATGCATATACCGGCCTCGTCGGGGCTTTTGGGGCCGGGCGACAAAACGATGCCCTCCAACTTCCCCTGCAGGCGCAGCGCGTCGACGTCGGCGAGGCGGATGCGGTCGCTGCGCACCATGACGGTATCGGCGCCCAGTGCGCGCAGGCGGCTTTCCAGCATGTGGACGAAGGAGTCGAAGTTGTCGATGATGAGAAGCATGGGACCTTTCCGCAGCGTCGGTTCGTAGGGAGGTTAGCGCACTTGCCCCTCGATCGCAAAGCCCCTTGAGGGCAGACGGCCGTCTTTCCCCTCCGCATCCGGCCGATACGCGTTTATACTGGCCTGGTTGCGCGTTCGAAAGGGGTACCCATGCCTGGATTGGGAACGGTCATCAACGTGGTCGCGATCGTCGTCGGCGGCGCCTTGGGCGTGCTGGTGGGCGACCGCATGCCCCCGCAGATGAGGGAGTCGCTTCTGAGGGCGAACGGGGTGGCCGTCATGTTCATAGGCTGCTCCGGCGCACTGGCGGGCATGCTTTCGATCCAAGGGGGAGGCCTGGCTTCGGGGCGCGCCATGCTGGTGGTCGGATGCGTGGTGGCCGGGACGCTTTTCGGCGAGCTGGCGAACCTCGACGGGTGCGTCACGCGGTTCGGCGAATGGCTGAAGGACAAGAGCGGAAACGCCAAGGAGCAGCGTTTCGTGGAGGGGTTCGCGACGGCTTCCATGACCGTGGCCGTGGGGGCCATGGCGGTTATCGGGGCGGTGAGCGACGCGCTGTTCGGCGATCTTTCCATCCTGGCCACCAAGGCGGTGCTGGACTTCATCATCGTCATGGCCATGGCCTGCTCGCTGGGTCGCGGGTGCGTGTTCTCGGCTGTGTCGGTGGGCATCGTCCAGGGGGCGGTCACCGTCATCGCCCTGGCCGCGGGCCCGTTCGCAACGGAGCCCGCGCTCGACAACCTCAGCCTGGTCGGCTCCATCCTCATATTCTGCGTGGGCGTCAACCTGGTATGGGGCGATAGGATCAAGGTGCTGAACATGCTCCCCGCGCTGGTTATCGCTCCGCTCGCCGCCCTCGCGCCGCTTCCCCTGTAGCGCTTCTGCCATCGGGGCGCATGCGGCCCCGATGGCCCCGCATGCGTTACGTATCTCGAAAATCGCGGCGTTATCGTACGTGGTCGGGACCGCGCTGCCCTATAGTGGGGTGCAGCGACGTGGTTTTGCGCGCATTCGGAGGGATCGATGGGGGCGGGACGGGGTTTTCGCTCCGGGAAGGGAGGCGAGGCGCATGGCGTACGTACCTATGCCCATGGACACCGCATGGCAGCGGGAATCGGGGATCGACCTTGAGAAGACGGCGGTCGTCGTGGTCGACGTGCTGGGCGGCGGAGAGGGGACCCTGCCGGTTTTGGAGGACATGGCCGCGTGGTGCGTCCGGATCGTGCGCGCGGCCCGATCGAAGGGCGTGCCGGTCGTGTTCGCCTGCGACGCGCACCTCCCTTCGATCGATAGGGAGCTCGAGTTGTGGGGCGACCACGGCATCGCCGGGTCGGAAGCGGCCAAGCCCCTCGACGCGTTCGAGGTGCAGCCGGGCGACTACGTCGTGCCCAAGCGCCGCTACGATGCCTTTTTCCAGACCGACCTCGATCTCACGCTGCGCGAATTGGGAGTCGACACGCTTGTGGTCATGGGGTGCGACACCAACATCTGCGTCATGCACACGCTTGCGGGCGCGTACTTCCGCGGGTATCGAACCGTCGTCCCCGCCGAGGCCACGGCGACGTTTCTCGTGGGAGACCAGCAAGAGGGGCTCTCGTACTTCGCGCGGTGCTTCGATACGCGCGTGGTGCGCGCTCAAGAGGTCCTGGGGCTTTTCGCGTAATTAATTCCCAATCGAGGGGTGACGAACTCCTCGATTGATGTTAGATTCTCCTAACAAATATGAAAAGGGTGTTCGAATTCGTTTCGAGCCAGCGTATCTGTTAGGAGAAAACCGTGCGAAACAAGCTGTTCAAATCGATGGCCGCCGCTCTGGCGGCCATGGTGTTCGCGTTCTCGCTTTCCGGCTGTGCCAAGGCGGCGACGTCGGAGGGCGGGCAGGCGTCTGCGGCGAAGCCCGTCGTGTACACCACGTTCTTTCCGGTAACCGACCTCACGTCGCGCATCGTCGGCGACAAGATGGAGGTCAGGACCATCATCAAGGGCAACCAGGAGCCCCACGACTTCGAGCTTCAGACCAGCGACCGCGCCGAGATCTCGAAGGCCGATCTGATCGTGTACAACGGCGCCGGCATGGAGGGCTTCGTCGCCGATCTGCGCGATGCGGTGGGCGACGATAGCAGGTTCCTCGACCTTTCCGAGGGCCTCACGCTGCTTCAAAGCAAGGACGCCGCGGGCACCGACCATGCCACCGTGAACCCCCACACCTGGCTGAGCATCAAAAACGCCCAGGCCGAGCTGGAATCGATCTGCAACAAGGTGAGCGCGATGGATCCTGCGAACGCCGCGTACTATCGGGCGAACCTCGAGTCGGCCCGGTCCGAGTTCAAGGCCCTCGACGAGCGGTTCGAGCGCGAGCTGGCCTCGGTTCCCGCCGATAAGCGCTACTTCGTCACCTCGCATGCGGCGTTCAACTACCTGGCCGACGATTACGGCCTGAAGCAGGTCGCGGTGACCGGCATATCGCCCGAAGACGAACCGTCGGCAAACCAGCTTGCCACCATCGCCGATTTCGTCGAGCAGCATGGCATCGGCACCATCTTCTTCGAGGGAACGGCCACGCCCAAAGTGGCCGAGACGCTGGCGCGCACGACCGGGGCGAAAACCTCGACGCTCTACACGATGGAGCGCTTGACCGAGGACGAAGCCGCGCTGGGGTACCTCGGCCTGATGGAGCGCAACCTGGCCAACCTGATGGAATCGTTCGGTGAGTAGCGCGCTCGAAGCGGTCGGCCTGCGGTTTTCCTACGGCGACGGGCCCGTGCTGGAATCGGTTTCGTTCTCGGTCGCCGAAGGGGAGTTCGCCGCCATCGTCGGCGACAACGGGGTCGGCAAGTCCACGCTGATGGGCCTCGTTTTAGGCGACCTCGTCCCCGATGCAGGGGAGGTCAGGCTGTTCGGAGACCCCCGAGCGACCGACGACCATCATGCCGACATCGCCTACGTCTCCCAGGACGCGGTGCGCGGGTACCGGAATTTCCCGACCACCATCGAGGAGCTGGTTTCGGTGCACCTTGCGCACCTGAAGGCGCGGGCGGATGTCGGATCGCTGCTCGAGACCGTCGGCCTCGCGCAGCACCGTAGACATGCGCTGCGGCAGCTTTCGGGAGGCCAGCTGCAACGCGTGGGCCTTCTTGCCGCGCTCGTGAAGGGCGCCCGCCTGGTTCTTCTGGACGAGCCGACGACGGGAATCGATCGGAAGTTCTCCGCCGAGCTGTACCGGATACTGCGGAACCTGTGCGACGAAGGGCGCACCGTGGTGATGATCACGCATCATCTCTCGGAAGCCGCGCCGTTCATCGACCGGGCGCTGCTTTTGTCGGACGGGCGTTTGAGCGAGCTCGATCCCTCTGAATGGGGGGCGGTCCGGTGAACCCCTTCGACTACGATTTCATGCAGCGCGCCTTCGTCGTCGGAACCGTGCTGGCGGTGATCCTGCCGCTCATAGGGCTTCCCATCGTGCTCAAGCGGCTTTCGATGATGGGCGACACGCTGTCGCACTCGTCGCTTGCGGGTGTGGCGGCCGGCCTGTGCTTCGGGTTCAACCCGCTGCTCGGCTCGGTGGTCGCCTGTGTGGCGGCCGCCCTGTGCGTGGAGGCCGTCCGATCCCGGCTGCGATCGTATCAGGAGATCTCGACGGTCATCGTTTTGGCGGCGTCCATCGGGCTCGCCGGCATCTTCAGCAGCTTCGCGGGCGGGGGAAACGCCATTGCCTCGTATCTGTTCGGATCGATCGTGACCATCAGCGATCTGGAGTTCTACCTGGTCTTAGGCGTGGCGGCCGTCGTGCTCGCAGCCTATCGGGTGCTGTATCGCCGGTTGTACCTCAGCGTGCTCGACGAGGCGTCGGCGCGCCTTCTGGGTATCGACCCGCGCGTGTTGAACTTCGCGTTCGCCCTGATGGTTGCCTTGTCGGTGTCGATAGCGGCCAAGACCATCGGGTCGCTCATCGTCTCGTCGATCCTCGTTATCCCGGCGATCTGCGCCATGCGGTTCGCGCGGACCTATAAGGGCGTGTCGGCCCTGTCGGTTGTGTTGTCGGTCCTGTTCGTGTACGCGGGGCTCCTCGTCTCGTACTACGGGAACCTCAGGCCCGGCTCCGTGATCGTCCTCATATCGGTAATAGGCCTTCTTGTGGCTTTGTTCGTGAAACGGAAGTAAGGAGCGTCATATGAAGAAGACGAAGGCGGCCCTCGGGGCCGTTGCGATCCTGACGGTTTCGGTGACCGCAGGCGCCCTCGCGGCGACCGGCGCACTCACCGGCGGAGAGGCGGCACGCAGCGCCCAGCAGGTGCTGGAGGCGACCGAGGGCGCCGCGGCGGGCGAGCGTCCCGCAACGTCGTACAAGGCAGACGAAACCACCGAGGTCCTGATCGATGCCGAGGTGTCTGCCGACGAAATCGTCAAGATCGTCAAACACGGCGATCACTGGCACGTGTTCACCAAAGACGGGCGCGAGATCATCACCTACACCGATCCCAGCAAGGCGGGAAGCGCCGCCGATCTGGCGTCGACCGCAAGCGTCGTATCCGCCGGCGAGCTGAAGTCGATCACCGGCAACGGCGTCGTGCGCATCCTGAAGCATGGCGACCACTACCACATCTACACCGCCGACGGCCGCGAGTTCATCACCTACGAGGATCCCAGCTCGCTGTACCCCGGCATCTCGATCGGAACCTACACCGGAAGCCATGGCGGGCACGGCTCGCTTGCGGGCGGAGGGTCGTGGCATAGGGTCGGGTACGGTCCGGGCGTCGACGCCGGCCGCACCGGGGATGTCGGAAACGGCGGTTCGGGAGCCCTCCCCGAAGCTCCGCGCGTCGAGCCCGCACCCGCGCCGGGCGGCCCCAAGCTCTCCTTCGTGCAGGTGGTCTCCCTGTCCGAACTGGCGAAGCAGCCCATCGTGAAGATTCTGAAGCACGACGACCACTACCACGCCTACACCGCCGACGGGCGCGAGTTCATCACCTACGAGGATCCCTCGTCGGTCTTTCCCGGCATCAAGATCGGGACGTATACGGGCAGCCACTCGGGAGGCAGCGCAGGCCCCAAGCCATCGGACCCGGTTAAGCCCATCAAGCAAGACCCCAACGATCCCAGGCGCGTGGTGAAGATCGAGCACCACGAGGACCACTGGCATATCCACCGCGCCGACGGCACCGAGGAAGTGACGTACACCGATCCGAGCGAGCTGTATCCCGATATCGAGATCGTCGAGTACGATGAGGGCAAAGGCCACGGGTCCGGGCCGATCGAAGACAGTGAGCGCTTCACGTACGACGAGGTCGAAGCCAAGCTGATCGTGCCGCTCGAGTACATCACCTACGGAAACGTCACCCACACCACGGGGTTCGACCGCGATAGCCAGCGCTTCATCATCCCCCATCACGACCACTACCACTACGTCTCCATCGAAAGGATCATCCAGCTTGCGAAGGATCCGCGCGACGTCTTCCACGGACACACGGCGCGCCAGGTGGTGGCCACGCTGAAGTACCTCGTTTTGCACCCCGAGTCCCGGCCCAAGGGCGAGAACGGATGGGGAAGCGATGCCGAGATCGAATCGCCGGGCGGCTCGGATAACGGGGGAAGCGCAGGACATGGCGATTCGGGTTCTGACGAGGTCGATGACGAGGGCAAAGTCGTCGTGCGCATCGTGAAGGAGCCGACCTGCTGGGTCCTGTACTACAGCAACGGCGAGACCAAGGTCGTCTTCAGCGACCCCAGCGCGAACTATCCGGGCGTGAAGATCGAAGGGTCGAACCCCGGCGGCTCTACCGGCATGACCGACGACCAGATCATCGAGAAGTACAGCCGCGCCTACGGCATGACGCGCGACGAGTTCGAGGAGATCCTGCTCGAGCTCCCGTATGCGCCCCTGTCGAGCATCGTGTTCAACGATGACAAGACGGTCGTCATCCACGGGAAGAAATACGACTTCAAGATGCCGGGCGCCCCTGCCGCCGGCGCAGGCTCCGACGAGGGCGCTTCGAACGGGGAGGATGCCGCCGATTCCGAGAGGGATGCAGAGGCGCGGGCGACAGCGCCCGCATCCTCCGAGGCTCCCGCGCCCGCCGCACCTGCCGCGCCAAGCGTCGAGAAGGCGGCTGCCGTCCAGGCCGGATCAGCCGAAGCGCCCCGAGACGTAGTCGAGGGTCCGCTGGTCGCGCGGGCTGTTGAACAGCGCGTCGGTTCGGTCGAACTCGACCAGCTCTCCTAGGAGAAAGAACGCGGCGTTGTCGGAGACCCTGACGGCCTGCTGCATGTTGTGGGTGACCATGACCACCGTGTAGCGGGTTTTCAGGGTTCCCACCAGCTGCTCGATCTGCTCGGTCGATATCGGGTCCAGCGCGCTGGTCGATTCGTCGAGCAGCAGGACCTCGGGCTTCACGGCCAGCGCGCGGGCGATGCAGAGGCGCTGCTGCTGGCCGCCCGAGAGCCCGAGGGCCCCCTTGTTCAGGCGGTCTTTCACCTCGTCCCACAAGGCGGCGCCTTTCAGCGACTCCTCGACGATGTCGTCGAGGTCGCGCTTCGCGTGCGTTCCGTGTATCCGCGGTCCGTAGGCGACGTTGTCGTAGATGCTCATGGGGAAGGGGTTCGCTTTTTGGAACACCATGCCCACCCGCTTGCGCAGCTCGTTGACGTCGGTTTTGGGCGCGTACACGTCCTGGCCCTTGAACAGGACCTCCCCTTCGATCCGAACGCCCTCGATCAGATCCTGCATGCGATTGAGCGTTCTGAGGAAGGTCGACTTCCCGCACCCGCTCGGCCCGATGAGGGCGGTGACCTCGTGCTCGGGGATGTTCATATCCACACCCTTCAGCGCGTGCTGGTTTCCGCTGTACCACAGGTTAAGGTCGGTTATCTGGAACGCATCCATGTCAGTCCTCTTTCGTACCGAGTTTTCTTGCGCAAAGCGTTGCGGCTATGTTGAGCAGCAACGTGAGAATCAGAAGGATCGTCGCAAGCGAGAAGGCAACGGACAGCTCGCCCCGCTCCGTCGCGTAGACGTACAGTGCCACCGTCAGCGTCGCGCTGGACGACGAGAGGGCGGTCATGAAGCTGTTCAGTATCAGCCCGAACCCGGCGGTGTAGAGCAGCGCGGCGGATTCGCCCACGATCCTGCCGATGGCCAGGATGCACCCGGTCGCGATGCCGTCGATGGCGTTGGGCAGGACCACGGTGCGGATCATGTGCCACTTCCCGCTTCCCAGGGCAAGCGCCCCTTCGCGGTAGGCGTCGGGCACCGTTTTCAGGCTCTCCAGCGTGTTGCTGATGATGGTGGGCAAAACCATCACCACCAAGGTGAGGCCGCCAGCGAGGATGCCCGCCTGAAGCCCCATGATCTGGATGAAGAACAGCATGCCCACCAGGCCGAAGATGACCGAGGGGATGCCGGTCAGCGTCTCGACCGCGAAGCTGATGATGCGCACGATGCGCTTATCGGGCGCGTATTCGTTGAGGTACACCGCCGCGCACGTGCCGAACGGGATGACGATGACCATGGCCACCAACACGATGTAGAGCGTGTTGAGGATGTTGGGGAGGATCCCGATCGTGTCGTGCACGTAGCTGCTCTGCGTGGTGAGGAACTCGGCCGTGATCCCCGACACCCCGTTCGCGAAGATGTACCCGATGATCGCGGCCAGCACGATGCACACCGAGGCGCCGCTCAAACGGACGAGCAGCTTGAGCAGAAAGGATCTGATCCGTCGGGATCTGCGTATTCTCGCTTCCATTACTGGGCCTTCCTGCGGATCACGAGGTTCAAGACGATGTTGACCGCCACGATGAACGCGAACAGCACCAATCCGATGGAGAACAGCGCGTCGCGATGCAGGCTGCCGTAGGAGGCATACGACATCTCGCTGACGATCGCGGTGGTGAGGAAGCGAACCGGGTCGAAGAGCGCCGGCATGTTCGCGACGTTTCCCGCAACCATGATGATGGCCATAGCTTCCCCCAAAACGCGTCCCACGCCCTGGACCACCGCCGCCGCGATGCCGCTGCGGGCGGCATGGGCCGAAACCTTGAAATAGGTTTCCGTATCGGTTGCTCCCAGGGCGAAAGAGCCCTCTTCGTATTCCTTCGGCACCGCATCGAGGGCGGCGGTCGAGACGTTGACGATGTAGGGGAGGATCATGACGGCGAGCACCAGAATGGCTGCGAGCAGCGTCGCGCCCGACGAGAGCCCGAACGCGTTCTGGATGGCGGGGACTAACACGATCATTCCCACCAACCCGTAGACCACCGACGGGATGCCCGCGAGCAGCTCGACAGCCGACCTGATGACGCGGCTGATCCTGCGATCGGCGAACTTGGACAGGTAGAGGGCCGTCATGAGCCCGACGGGGAATCCGATCAGCAGCGCCCCGAGCGTCCCGTAAACGCTCGTGAGGATGAACGGGAGGATGCCGTAGCGCTCCTTCGCGGGGTTCCATGTTTGCCCGAAGAGGAATTCGGGGAGGCCGATCTGGGCGATCGCGGGGGTTCCCGATACGACGAGGTACACGGTGATGCCCAGGACGAAGAAGACCGACAGCAGCCCCGAGAACAGGAATATGCCGTGGAAGAGCGCTTCAATCGACTTGCTTTTCTTTTTCATCGCTTGGTTCTTTCGATCGACGGAACGGGGGCGCGCTCGCCGCGCGCCCCCGATGGCTGATGCGCACCCGTCGTTTCCCGACGGGTGCGGCGCCTATGCGAGGGGAACGGCCCCCGCCTTCCTGATGAGTTCGGCTGCCGCGGGGCTGATCGCGAAGTCCACGAAGGCCTGCGCCTCGGTCGACAGCTCGGATCTTTCGGGCACGATCAGGTTGAAGGGGCGCTGGATGGGATACGTCCCGTCGAGAACCGTCTTCTCGCTGCACGTCACGCCGTCGATGTTGAGGGAGTAGATTCCCTTCTGGCCTTCGACCGACGAGAGCGAGGCGTATCCGATGGCGTTGGGGGAGCTGGCGACCGCGGTCATGACCGCGCCGGTGGAGGTGAGCTCTTGCGCCAAGACGCACTGGTCGGAGGTCTTGGTGACGGATTCGAAGCCGTCGCGCGTCCCCGACCCGCTCTCGCGTCCGATGCAGGCGATCTCGAGGTCCTTGCCGCCTACTTCGGACCAGTTCCGGATCTTGCCGGTGAATATGTCGGTTACCTGCTGGAGGGTGAGGTTCTGCACGCCGCAGTCCTCGTTCACGACGACGGCGATCCCGTCGAGGGCGACGGTGATGGGCGTAAGCCCGGTCTCTTTGTCCTTGAGGGCGCGGGAGGACAGCCCGATGTCGCAGCTTCCCTGGGAAACCGATTCGATCCCCGTTCCGGAGCCGGTGGCATCGTAGGTTATCTTCACCGTGGGATTGTCGGCCATGAAGGCCTCCGAGAGGGATCCGATCACCTTTTCCATGGAGGTGGATCCGTTGGTCGAGATGGTTCCGGACAGATCCGAGGACGAATCAGACTTGCCGCAGCCCGCCAGGCTGAAGGCAAGCACGGCCGATGCCGTCAGGCCGATCAGCATCTTCGCTATTCCCGCGCGTTTCATTCGATTCCTTTCCGACGAGGTTCCCTTCGTGGCTTTTTCGCCATGGGTAGAATTGAACCGCGCGGATGAAAAGGAAGCGCAAAGCGAAGGTAAAAGCGATGTCATAAGTTTATTAGGGGAATGTAAAGGCCTGTCTTTCGTTGCAGTTCGATCCACTGGCCTCGCGTCGGTTACACTGTGCGGGGAAAGATCGGCAAAGGAGCGATGCGGTGGATAAGTCGAGGCGCAGCCAATTGAAGCGCGAGGCCCTTTCGTTCAAACCCCGTATGGGCGTGGTGAGGTTTCTCTGCAAGGAAACGGGCGAGCGCTTCCTGGTCGCCGCTCCAAACGTCGAGGCGCGCGTGAACCGGGTGCGCTTGCAGGTTGAGACGGGTACGATGCGCAATAAGCGCTTCGAAGAGCTGTGGAGGCGCTGCGGGGAAGAGGGCTTCGAGGTGTCGGTCGCAGAAGAGCTCGAATACGCCGACGGCGTCGAGGACTATACGGATGAGCTCGATATTCTGCTTCAGATCTGCCTTGAGCGCGACGGTGGGGCCCAGCGGCTTTAGGCTTCAAGAATCTGAGCCGCCTTTACGCGATCGGCGCGTCGGAGCCCGAGAGTGGAGCCTTCGTTACGAGGGGGATTCGGTTTTACGCTACGGTTGCGTCCAGACGGCACGCGCGCTAAGTTTCGAGGGAAGATGAGAGACGGCCGAAAAGGCGCCTCTGTCCACCGAATAGAAAGGGGTCGCTATGGCCGAATTCACCCACGAGGAGCTTCGGTCCCTCATTGACGAGACGTTCGCTACGCGCTTCACCTGCAAGCGCTACGATCCCGAGGGACGCATACCCGATGAGGATTTCGCTTTGCTCCTCGACGTGGCCCGTCGCAGTCCCAGCTCGTTTGGATTGGAGCCGTGGAGGTTCCTCGTCGTCGAAAACGAGGGGCTGCGGGAGGACCTGCTCGAAGTGGCCTGGGGGGCGAAGAAAAACGCCGATCGCACGGTGGTCATCCTGTCCCGCAAGGGCGCTTCCGCCGATTCGGATTTCGTCGAGCGGACGCTTCGCGAGGTGCAGGGCGCCGAAGGGGAGGCTCTTTCGCAGCGCCGCGACTTCCTGGCGGCGTTTCAGCGCAACGACCTTCCCATGGAAGGCGACGACGACCGGCTTTTGGAATGGGCGGCCCGCCAGGCCTACATCGTTTTGGGGAACATGCTGACCAGCGCGGCTCTGCTCGGCATCGACTCGACTCCCGTGGAGGGTTTCAGCGTCGCGAAGCTCACGGCGCTTCTCGCGGATCGGGGGTTGATCGACCCGGACGAGTACGTCCCCACGCTCATCGTGCAATTCGGCAGGAAGGACGCCTCGCATTTCGAGCCGGTCCAGCGTCGCCGCAAGGCGCAAGACGTCATCCAGGTGGTGAAATAGGGCAGGGGCGCGAAGGTCGCGAGAAGCGGCCTTCGCGCGTGCGGGAAGATCACAGCTTCGAGAGATCGACCTGCCTGAATTCGTAGCCCTTCTCGGCCAGATCGGCCGACAGGGGCGCGCCGAGGAAGAACCGGCTTATCTCGTCGAGCTTCTCGGACGGTTCCACGTCCGAGAACGCGTCGGGGTACACGGTTGCGCCCACTTGGTAGCAGTTCGCCAAAGCAAGCTCGACGTTGGTCGAGTAGAACCGGTAGGAGATGAGCGTGGCGACGCGTCCGTCGCGGACGGCGTCGAGCGCGTTGAAGTAGTCCGGGTTCGCCTTGTAGTCGTCGGCTACCAGCGCCAGGTTCCCGCTTTCCAGGAACACGTGGTCGGGGCGCGCCGCCGACACCGCTTCCAGGTCGATGGTGAAAGGACCCGAAGCGCCCGAACCGTCTGCGATGTTGGTCACGCCGCATGCTGCAAACGGCGGAAAGCCCGCTTCCGTCCCGTCGAAGCCGTGGCCGCCCCGGTACGATATGCCGCCGGCATAAGCGCTGATGCTCCCATACGATTCAGACCGCGCCGAACGGTCGGCGAGGTCCTGTTCAGCGGCTTTGAGGTACGACACGATCTCGTCGGCGCGCGATTCTTTGCCGAGGACCTTCCCGAGGAAGGCGATGTTGTCGTAGTATCCCGGTCCGAATATCGCTTCGGGTTGGTCGATGCACACTACGGGTATCCCGGTCTTTTCCTGAAGGGCGTCGGCCTCGTCGGCTTTCAGGCCGCCTGCGATGACGACCTGGGGTGCGACCGTCACGATAGCCTCCGCATCGGGGGAGACGCCCTTGGATCCGCCTTCGCCGATGATGGGGAGTTTGGCGAAGGTCTCGTGGTTCACGTGGCGGTACGCGCAGCTCACCATGTCGTCGTGCTCGGCTTTCTCGACGCCGACGACTTTGTCTACGGCTTGGAGATAGCAGATGGGGCGCAAAGAGCAGCCCACGCCGACCACGCGCTCGATGTTTTCAGGTATCTCGACCGACCGTCCCTGCCTATCGACGACCGTGACTGCGGCCTGGGTCAAGTTGCCGTCGGATTGGCTTTGGGGCGGTGTGCAGCCGACAAGGCCGCCCCCTGCAAGCGCCATCGCCGCAAGCGCGGCGAATGCGATCTTCGCGATCCGCCCGACGACATGCGGATTCACCGAACGAAATCCCATGATCCCTCCGTTTCCCGTCGATTTCCCTCCGTCTAGTATTACGAATGGTAGATTCGTAATAACATTGCCGCTATAGTATACAGACGAGCCTCGTGTGAGGAAATGAAAAATCGTATTATTCGATGGAAGGACGGGCTATGCTCTCAGCTGATCTTTGGGAAAAGGCCGCGCGGTTCCACGGACACAAATGCCCGGGCCTCGCGATGGGATTCAAGGCGTGCGAGGGGGCCATCGCGCAGCTGGGGCTGTCCGAGGGCGATGCCTCGGTTGACGAAGAGCTGGTCTGCGTGGTGGAGAACGACGCGTGCGGGGTCGATGCGGTGCAAGCCCTGCTCGGGTGCACGTACGGCAAGGGCAACCTCATCTCGCGCTTGCGCGGGAAGATGGCCTTCTCGTTCTTCTCCCGCGAGAGCGGTCGGAGCGTGCGGCTGTGCCTGAAACCCGGCTGCGGCGAGGGGCTGGATCGCGCTGCGTTCCAGGATTACCTGGTCTCGACGCCGTACGAGCAGCTGTTCGACATCGGGACCCCGTCCTACGGACTTCCCGAAAGCGCGAGGATCTTCAGATCGCAGCGCTGCTCTGTTTGCGGCGAGAAAACGGCGGAGTACGCCCTGCGCCTGCAGGACGGAAAGCCGGTGTGCCTCGACTGCTACGATCCGTACGAGCGCGAGGGCTTCTAGGTGGCGGCTGCCCGCCTGCAAGCGGAGGGAGAGCTTGGTTGCGCAGAGCGCCTCGGGGCGGCGGCAAGGCGCTCCGAGCGCAGATGCACGGCATCGATCGCCGCGATAACGATCGGCATGGTGCTCGCGGCCATGTTCAGCCTCTCGTTCGGCGCCTCCCATATCGATCTGCCCACAAGCGCCGCGGCTCTGTTCGGCATCGGGAGCGCCCAGGATGTGGCCTCGGTGCGCTCCATCAGGCTGCCGCGGGTGGCGTGCGCGATCGTCTCGGGTGCGGGGCTCGCCTTGGCCGGAGCCGCGCTGCAAAGCGTGCTGGAAAACCCGCTGGCGTCCTCTTCGACGGTGGGCATATCGCAGGGCGCCGCCTTCGGGGCCACCTTCGCCATCCTTGTCGCGCTGCCCGCATTCGCCGGGTCGGGAGCGAGCGTGGGGATGGGGGCGACGGCGTTGTTCGCGTTCGCCGGAGCGATGGCGTCGAGCCTGGTGGTGCTCTTGTTCTCGCGCTTCGGGTCGATGCGGCCCGAGAGCATCGTGCTGGTGGGCGTCGCGCTGTCGGCCCTCTGGGCGGGCGCGTCGACCATCATCCAGTACTTCGCGAACGACGTCGAGCTCACGAAGGTCCTGTTCTGGCAATTCGGCGACCTGGGACGGGCGACGTGGTCGCAGATCGGGTTCATGGCACTGGTGGGGGCGGGTTGCAGCGCGTACTTCTTCGCGAACCGATGGAGCTACAATGCGCTGCAAAACGGGGCGCATGCGGCTGCGGGCCTCGGCGTCGACGTGGGCAAAACGCGTGCGGCGGGGGTTGCCGTGGCATCGCTTATGGCGGCGTCCATGGTTTCGTTCGTGGGCCTCATCAACTTCATCGGCCTTATCGCTCCCCATATCGCACGGCGGATGGTGGGCAACGACTACCGCTTCTTGCTGCCCGCGTCTTTGGTTTTGGGGTCGACCATAATGCTTCTGTCCGATCTGGCGGCCCGGATGGTTCTTTCCCCCGTCATCCTTCCCATCGGGGCCATCACGTCGTTTTTGGGCGCCCCGCTTTTCCTGTACCTGCTGTATCGGGGGTACCGCCGATGATCGAGGGAGTTTTGCAGGCGGCGGGGTTGGCGTATGCGTATCGCGGGGCCTCCCGCAGCGTGTTCGACGGCCTGAATGCAAGCGCCGAGGCGGGATCGATGCTGGCGATACTGGGGAACAACGGGGCGGGCAAGTCGACGCTGCTGGACCTTCTCGCGGGCATCGCGAGGCCCGCGAAGGGGAAGGTGTCTGTTTCAGGCGAGGATCTGGCCGCCATGAGAAGGCGCGCCGTCGCGAAGCGGATAGCGTATGTGACGCAGCAGCAGGCGATACCCCATCTGAGGGTGTACGACGAGGTCCTCCTCGGTCGAAAGCCCCACATTGGATGGAGCCTCGCCGACAAGGACCGCTCTGTTGTCGCGGACTGCCTGGTTGCACTGGGCCTCGAGGGTTTCGCGGATCGGTTCTGCGACGAGCTTTCGGGAGGGGAGCGCCAAAAGGTGCTCATCGCCCGGGCGTTGGCCCAAGAGCCCCGGGTGCTGATACTGGACGAGCCCACGAGCGCTCTCGATCCGAGAAACCAGCTTGAGGTCATGGCGGCCATCCGCTCGATCACCCTCCGCGAGAATCTGGCGACGGTGCTGGTGCTGCACGACATCAACCTCGCCCTGCGGTTCTGCGACCGGTTCATGCTGGTGCGGGACGGGCGCGTGGTCGCGCGGGGAGGAAGGGACGTCGTCACCGACGAGGCCGTCTCCGAGACATACGGCACGCGGTTTCGGATCGTCGAGGTTGAGGGCGCGAGCATAGCCGTGCCCTGCATCGCTTGATCCGCCCGCCGTTGGCGTTTCCGGCCAGAGTTCAGGCGCGCTTCGAGGTCGGCCTGGGGATTCTGCCCATCGGCTGGTTTCGATCCCTCGGCGGTCCCTCGGTTTTCGAATCGTTTCGGTTCGAGCGGGGACACCATAACGAGCGGTAAACAAGTTCTTCCTGCGCCGATTTTGCGCGCAATACCTTCTTATGAGTGTTGCCATCGGCTTTGCTTTTGTGTTTAATCTCCCATGAAATAACTCAGATATTTTCGCGGTCGCGCCCTTCCGCGCGGCCGTGTAGAGGCTGGCCCGATCGCCCAAGCCGCCCGACCTGTTCGGACGCTGGGCAAAACACGATAACGGGCCCGGTAAGGAGATTAAATGAAAAGGATATACGCATGCCTGGTGAGCGTCGCCCTCGTTGTGGGCCTTTGCGCTCTGGGCGCGCCCAAGGCGCTCGCCGCCGGCGAGGCGAGGGCCGGGTCGGACGCCTCGGCCTACTTCCACCCCACGATCACGACCGAGGGCGACTCGGTGGCAAACGGCCAGTACGTCGCCTTCAAGGTGAGCTACACCATCGACCACGGCAGGATCAGCGCCGGCGACTACATCACGGTGAAGGTTCCCGATGCGTTGAAAAACGTGTCGCTCGCGGTGAGCTCGCAGGTGTTCGCCCAGAAGATCGATCTGGGAAACGGCAGCTACAAGCTGGTGTTCAACGAGAACGCCGCGAACGCGATTTCCGGTTCGTTCTCGATTTCGGCGTTCGGCAGCAACGCCTCGGACACTTCGAAGCAGGCGACGGTCAGCGTCGGCAGCGCGTCGAAGACCATCACCGTCGGAGCCGGAACCCATGGCAGCGGAGTCGGGCCCGAGACGCGCGGCATCATCAAATGGGGCTACAGCGGTGACGGATACACCCAGGATACGGCCCTCACCGGCGTGTACGACCAGGATAGAGACGTTTCCGTTACGTACGCCATCGACGTCGATCCGCGCATGTCGGTGATGCTGGGCGCTCGGGTTACCGACACGCTTCCCGCCGACATGACGCTTAACCCCTCGTCGATCAGGATCGTCACGGAATACGCCAACAAGCAGACCGGCCCCGAGCTTCCGGCCGACGAGGTGGCGCAGATCGCCAAGGTGTCGGGCCGCACGATGACCTTCGATTTCGCCGATCGGCTGGACGGAACGAAGTACTACCGCATCTACTACACGGTCACCGTCGCCAAGGGCACGATGTCGAAGATGGCGAACAGCGCCACCATCAGCTATACCGGCTACAACGGCCTCGACACCGAAACCTCGACGTTCACTATCAAGGCCAAGTCGGGCTACAGCAGCTCCATCGGATACAAGAGCGTGGACAAGACCGAGATCGGTGACGATCCGGCCGACCAGACCGTCACCTACACCATCGACTTCGAGAACGACCAGGAGTTCTCCGCAGGAGAGATCAACCTGGTCGACAAGCTCGACGAGCGCGTCACCTACGTTGATTCCTACGGATCGGACTACTTCTCGCTCGTATACGATCGGACCTCCCATTCGGTGAAGATCTCCAACACGAAGCCCATCCCCGCCAGCTCCAAGCAGTCCGTCACCATCGTGACCGATTTCTCCCGCGTGCCCGCCGGCACCACCATCGAGAACACCGTGGGCGGCAACACCACCAAGACCAAGAAGGTGTCGGGATCGCTTGCGTTCACGGCGAGCAAGACCGTCGACGGAAAGCAGCCCGCGAACGCGGAGTTCTCCTTCGAGCTCCTCGACTCGTCGGCGCAGGTGCTCCAGGTGAAGAAGAACTCCGCTGACGGCACCGTCTCGTTCGATCCCATCTCCTTCGGAAAGCGGGATGTGGGCAAGACCTACGTCTACACGGTAAGGGAGGCGCGCGATCAGAGCGCGAGCGGATACGTGCTCGACGAGTCCGTGTACACGGTGCGCGTCACGCCTATCGATGCGGACGGGGACGGGACGCTCGAATGCGTGCCCGAAATCACGAAGGGCGGCGCCCCGGTTGCGGCCATGACGTTCGACAACAAGCTGAAGACCGTCGATGTGGCGGGGTCCAAGACCTGGAACGACGACGGGAACCGCGACGGGAAGCGTCCGTCTGCCATCACCGTGAGGCTGCTTGCAGACGGGATCGAGGCCGATCGGAAAACGGTCACCGAGGCCGATGGTTGGGCTTGGAGTTTCGCCGGCCTGGCGAAATACGACCGAACGGACGGCCATGAGATCGATTATCGGATCGCCGAGGACGCGGTGGAGGGCTACGCTTCTGTCGTTCGCGGGTTCGATCTGGAGAACTCCCACGCTCCCGACAAGACGTCCGTCACCGTGACCAAGGCGTGGCTCGACGGCAACGACAAGGACAGGCTGCGTCCCGGTTCGGTGAAGGTGCAGCTCTACGCCGACGGCGCGGCTCATGGGAGCCCTGTCGTTCTCGATGAGGCGGGATCGTGGTCGCATACCTGGAACGACCTGTTCGCGAACAAGGACGGTCGCGCGATCGAATACACCGTGAGAGAGATCGACGTCGCGAAAGGCTACGAAGCCTCCGTGACGGGCGATGCGCAAAGCGGCTTCATCATAACCAATCGCCATGATCCCGTCGAAGAGCCGCCCGCGCCGAGCGAGCCGGAGGACCCGAAGCCCGTCGATCCGCCTGCGCCCGAGAAACCGCAGGATCCGAAACCCGTCGATCCGCCCGCACCGAGCGAGCCGCGGGACCCGGAACCCGACGAGCCGTCTGCCCCTTCGGACAACGGCAGCCCGACTGCGAGAAAGGCGCCCTCGGTCCTCCCGGTGACGGGTGACGCGGCCGCGCCGTTCGCGCTCGCGGGAGGTGCGGTCGTCGGCCTGGCGGCTGCGGCTGCGGCGCTTTTCCTTCGAAGGAGGCCTTCCGAACGTTTCGGAGCGTGAGCTTTCTGATTCGGGCCTATCGATTTTCGATACCTAGGGAAAAGACGGCGCTTTCGACCGCCTGATCTGATCCAACGCAGCGCGCTAACTATTCGTTTTCGCTATCTTTACGCCTTTGATCTGCGGGGTTACATTCCAGCCGTTATCGGTTGAACTTCGGTTCGGTTGATCGGTTCGGGAAGGGGTAGCGTTATGGGAAGGCATGATCTGAGTCGCCGAGACATCTTCAAACTGGGCGGCGCCATCGGTTTTACGACGGTTGCCGGCGCGGCGCTCGCCGGGTGCGGAGCGGCACCGAAAAAGGCCGGATCGAAAGGCGGCGGCTCGGCCGGCGCATTCGACCCGGCTTCGATCGAGTGGGACCACGAGGCCGACGTCGTCGTCGTGGGCAGCGGGACGGGCTCGTACACCGCTTTGCGGTGCGCCCACGACGGACATGACGTCATCGTGTTGGAGAAGGCCGCGCAGACCGGGGGTTCGACCATCTACTCCTCGAGCGTCGTGTGGGCTCCCTGCAACGATCTGGAGATAGCCGAGGGCATAGAGGACAGCAGGGAGGAGGCCCTTGCCTACATCCAGGCGCTTTCGGGGGACACGTTTCTTCCCGACGAAGCGGAGGCGTTTTTGGACAACGTGAACGCCGCCGTGCGCAACGTCACCGATTTGGCGGGGGTTGAATGGGCGATTTGGCCTTCCGGCATCGACTACAGCGTCTTTCTTCCCGGGGGAAAGACGCGCGGGCGGGCCATCCTTCCCAAAGTCGGCGAGGGCGAGACGAGCGTCGGCAAATTGAACGGGCCGGTCATCGCGGCCGCGACGAAGCTGGGCGCCAAGTTCATGACCGAGACCCCGGCCCGCTCGTTCATCAGCAGGACGCTCGACGACGGTTCCATCGAGGTGCTGGGCGTGGTTGCGCAGTCGGGTCGGAAAACCGTCAACATCAGGGCGAAGAAAGCCGTCGTGCTGGCCTCGGGGGGCTTCGATTGGAACATGGGCATGATGGAGAACTACCTCAGGACCCCCGCTCGATACAGTTGGGGCGTTGCGAGCAACGAGGGCGACGGGCAGAAGATGGCCATGAAGCTGGGTGCCGACCTGAGGCTTATGGCCGAGGCGTTTCTGTCGCCCGGTTACAAAAAGGACTTCGAGGAGGCCCGCGAAGACGGCAGGTCCCAGCTGTCGAACATCATCAGGGACGACGCAAAGCGTGGCATCATCTTCGTCAACAAGCACGGAAAGCGCTTCACCAACGAATGCGCGACGTACGACTGCGTCGGGAGGAGCTTCGGCGGGTTCGAGAACAACGGAGAGCATCGCGGCTGGGCCAATCTTCCGGCATGGGCGATCGTCGATCAGGCTGGGGCGGATGCGCATGCCTTCAACGGCGGCGAGAAGGGCAAGCCGGGGCCGAGCTACACGCGGTTCGATACGCTCGAAGAGCTGGCGCGCGCGTGCGGGATCGACGAAAGGGGGCTTTTAGCCCAGATAAGCCGCTTCAACGAATACGCGGAGAAAGGGGAGGACCCCGATTTCGGCCGCGGGCAGGACTATTACGGGCAGCATTCGACGTATTCGAGCCCGGGCTTCGAAGGCCCGTTCAGAACCTTGCAGCCGATCAGCACCGCACCGTACTATGCAGCCGAGATCGTGCCGGTGGTGCTCGGCACTATGGGAGGCATCAAGACCAACTCGCACGCGCAGACCGTCGATATGGACGGAAACGTGATCGGCAGGCTCTACGCGCAGGGAAACGTGAGCGGGATAGGGGCAGGCGGGGCGTGCTACACCGGGGGAGGCGGAACCCTCGGCCCGGGTATCGCCTATGGCGAGATAGCCGCCAACGAGATCAAGGGCCTGTCCGATTGGGCGTGACGTACCGTCGCACCGCTTAGCCGGACGCTTGCCGGGCGGGTCTTCGGGGTACGCGAACGGGTAGAATCAGCGTATCTCGAAGGTCCGCCGCATGTGAGGGGAAGACGATGGGAAACGATCTAGGTATACTGCGCGCCCCGGAGTTCCTCGCGCTTCTGAGGAGGGCGTGGGCCGAACCTGTGCGCAAAAGCGACGTAACGCCCGACTTCGTTCCCAACGGGTATTCCCCCGACGAGGTATGGGCCGCCCTGACCGAAGTGCGCTACGCCCAGTCGTACCGCAGCCCGAAGAGCCTCGATACCGTCAAAGGCGCGTCGCGCAACTGGCATAACGTCACCGAAAGGCAGTACCGTACGCTCAGAGAGCTCGAACGGTTGACGTGCACGGGTTCCGAGCTCGACGACCTCATATCCGCGTGGGCCGACGGCTCGTTCATCACGCAGCCCTACGTCGAGGAGATCGCGACCAATCTGGCCTACGATGGCTACGAGGCCTCCTACGAGGATGTGCGCGCGGTGCTGATGAGCGAGCGCGACGCTGCGACCGACGCCGAGGACATCGCCTTGAACTTCCATAGAATCATGGGCGACCTTCCGCGCATCTCGAAGGGCGCGGCGTTCGACGAACCGACGCTTCGAGCGATGTACGGGTACCTCGTGCAGGATTCGCACGGCGGCCCATCGGCTGCCGATGCGCCCAGGATCCCCCGCTCGCCGCTTGAACGGCACTATGTCCATGATGCGGACGAATTCGGCTGCGACCAGCCTTCCTTGGCAGACGTCGTGGAGCTGACGCGCACGCCTCGCTGCGAGCCCAGACGGCATCCCATCATGCTCTCCATGTTGGTGAACTGCCAGTTTTGGCGCACCTCGGTGCTTCCTCGCTGCAACAACCTCATGGGCTGCATCGCCAGCCGGTTCTTCCTCGTTCTCGAGGGCTACCCCGTGTTTCGCTACGTTCCCAAGATAAACATCCTGGACAAATGGCGTTATGGGCTGTACGGGGACGAAGCGTGCGGTTTCGAGGAGGCGATCGCATGCATCGACGGCATGATGGACTGGACGCTGTACTACGATGCGTTCATGACGTTGATGCTGAAAGAGATACGCTTGATGCGGGAATCCCTGGCGAAACGCGCCGCCAGCGACCGAAAGGCCATCGAGGGCATCCGGTTCGTCCCCCATCTGTCGTATCGCCAAAGAGAGGTGCTGCGGCAGGCCGTGCTTGCTCCCGAGAGGCGCTTCTTCATCGCTCAACAGCAGAAACGCTACCAGGTTGCCTATTCGACCGCGCGCAAGGACCTCGAATGCCTGGCCGATGCCGGCTACCTCACCCGCATCGTGGAGGGCCAGGCGTATTCGTACAGGGCGGCGCGGGGCCTGGTGGTCGCGCTTTCCAGGCTCCCTTCGCAATGACGGCTCTGCACCCGCGCATGCTGCCGGTCGCAGCTTGACGACAAGCTCTTGGCTGCGACCGGCACTCCGCGCTTTAACAAGCGCTGTTACTTGGTTTTGGAGAAGACCAGGGCGGCTCCTTCGGCCTTCATGGACACCTTGCCGTCTTCGAAGGTGATGACGTCGGCCACCGTTTCCCCGTCCGCTTTGAGCTCGAGGTCGGCTTCTGTGGCGCTCTTGACCTTCCAGGTTCCTGCGAACTCGTCGCCGAAGAACACAAGCGTCGCCGTTCCGTCGTCTTTCAGGCTGAGCTCGACGCTGATGCCCATGCTTTTGAGCGTGTCGATGTCGCCCGAAGCGATGCTGTCGTCCCCGGTGATGTCGACGAGCTCCCATTCCCCGGTGAAGTTCGCCTTCCCCTTTTCGATGTCGGCGTTGTTTCCGCCCGAGCAGCCGGTCAATGCGAGGCAGAATGCCGATGCCAGCGCCAATGCGACGATCAGTTTCTTCATAACGATCCCTCTCTTTCCCTGTCTTTCCTTGTTTTAGCGCCCGTTTCCCTTGCGATCCCTTCGTCGCGAGGTATCTTGCGTATGGCCCCGCGGTCGTTACGGGCGCTGGTTACCGCAGTTCTGGCAGAACCTTCCCTCGTTTCTCGCTCCGCATCGGCAGGTCCATTCGCCGGATCGGGGTTCGGGTCGGTGCGCGCCGCATTGCTGGCAGAAGTTGGCTGCGCTTTGAGCGCCGCATTGCGGACAGGTCCAACTTCCCTGTGGCTCGGGTTGCGCCATCTGGGACCGCCCGAGCTCGCCCGCTGCTGCGAACCCTCCGCCCGCAGCGGTCTGATACTGCGACGGGGGAGCGCCTTGGCCAGCCTGTCCTGCGTTGAACAGGCTTTGGGCGTTCATGCCTCCCATGGCGTTTGCCATACCGAAGCCCATGAACCCGGTCATGGCTCCGCCCTCGTTCGATGCGGCAGCGCGCATGGCGTCGGACTGAGCCGCTGCAATGTTGGCCGCGGCCATAGCGGGATCGCGCATAACGGCTGCCTTCTGCAGCTCCTTGATCATCGCCTCGTCTTCGGCGGAAGCCGCTATGGTGTTCACGCCGAACGCGGCCACTTCGATGCCGCGCAGCTCCCTCCAGTCCTTCGACAGCTCCTCGTTCAGGATGTCGGCCAGTTCGGATGCATGCGCCGGAATGGCGCTGTAGCGGACCCCCATGGCCGATATGCGAGCGAAGGCCGGCTGAAGCGCTGTGAGCAGCTCGCTTTTCAGCTGGCTGTCGATCACGGAACGCTCGTAGGCGCCTTCCACATTTCCGCAGACGTTCTTGTAGAACAGCACCGGATCGGTGATGCGGTACGAGTACTCTCCGTTGCAGCGAACGGCGATGTCGATATCGAGGCCGATATTCGTATCGACGACGCGGAACGGGACGGGGTTGGCGGTGCCGTATTTGTTCCCGATGATCTCTTTGGTGTTGAAGAAGTACACGCGCTGGTCTTTGCCGGGATCCCCGCCGAACGCGAAGCGCTTGCCCACCTGTTCGAAGGACTTCAGGACGCCTTCTCCCAGGTCTCCGGAAAAAACGCTGGGCTCGGTCGAGGTTTCGTAGACGAATTCGCCCGGCTCGGCGCACACCTCCACCACCGCACCCGATTCCACGATGATCATGCACTGACCCTCGTTCACCGCTATGACGGAGCCGTCCGAAATGATGTTATCGTCTCCCTTTGTGTTGGATCCCCGCTTGGAGCTCCTTTTCACGCCGCGCGCGGCCAGCGTGTCCGCTCCGAGGGAGTCGCAGTAGAAGAACTCGCGCCACTGGTCGGCCAGAACACCGCCGAGCGCCCCGACGCCTGCTTTGAGCAGTCCCATATCGCCCTCCTTTCCCCTGGTTTCGGATCAGGTCCGCTTACATGCCCATGGCGCCGCCGCAGTACTCGCAGCGCCCGCTCTCATCGGGCGTGGTGGTCGCCCCGCAAAACGGGCAGGTGCGTGCCGCTTTGGGAGCCGCTGCCGCAGAGGCTTCGTCGCGTACGGATTGGCGCATGCTGGCGAGCTCGCTTTTGATCTCTGCCGCACGGCGCTCTGCTTCCTGGAATTCGACCGAGAACCGCTCTTCGATCGTGTGGTCGTTCGTCATGAACCTGATCTGCTCGAACCAGGGCGAGTTGATGTGGATGGTCACCCATACCTGGTAGTCCACGTCGTAGCGCGGGGGATCGTAGCTTCTGCGGTTCCCCTCGTCGTCTTTCCAGAAAAGCTCCTGGCGCTGCTCTTTGGTTTCCACTTCGCAGCCCGTGGCCTGCGCGTAGGTCATGACGTCGGGATTCGCGTCGCGCCAGTTTTTCTGGGAGGTCACGATGAATTTGCGCGCGTCTTCGTCGAATATGACGCGGGTCGCTTCGCCGACGGTCTTCGTGGGGTTGAACGCCTCGACCGCCTTCTTATTTTCCTCGCGATATGCGAGCTGCTCCCTGATCTGGTCCAAGGTGCTTGAGCGTCGTTCGCTGAAGAAGGGGGAGAGCTTGCTTGCGCACTCCTTGCACAGATACCCGTCTTCCAGCTTCCTCTTTCCGAGCAGCCCCAGCTCGTTGCCACAGACACCGCAGTTCTTCTTCTCGAGCAGGTTTCCGAACAGCCCCATGGGTATCTCCTTTCCGTCTTCGAGCCTCGGGAAGGATTTTCGGTTACGGAAAGGTTCGGCGGAATCTCCCTTGGGCTCAAACGGAGGACCCGTATGGGACGCGCGGCTCATTTTTCAAGCGGATCGGGCTCTTTGACGCTCGGCACGATGTATCCGTTGGAAACCGCGTTGACCGCCAGCTTGAGGATGCTGTCGTATCCGGTCTTCGCGAGTATTTCCGATATGCGGCGCTTCAGGGTCCCCTCGCTGAGGAACAGCCGCGCCGCGATCTCTTTGCGGGTTTTCGTCTCGCACACCAGGCGCAGAATGGCTATCTCTTCGTCAGACAGGGGGACTTTCTCGTCGAAGCGCTTTTCGTGGGGGAAGGTCGTGTACCCTTCGGCGGTTGCGCGCATGACGGCCAGCAGCTCGTCGGTGCCGATGTTTTTGTAGACGAAGCTGTCGACGCCCGCCTCGCGAGCCTGTTTGACGAACGTGATCTCGGGCATTCCCGTCATGATGACGATACGGATGTCGGGGTGCAGTTCTTTCAGGCGCCGCGCGGCGGCGATCCCGCTCGATCCGTTTTCGGTGCACACGTCCATAAGGACGAGATCCGCCTTCTGGGTTCGCGCTATGGCGATCGCGTCGGCTGCATCGGACGCTTCTCCCACAACCTGCATATCCTTTTGCGCATCGATGGTGCGGGCAAGCGAGTCCCTCAGCATCATCTGGTCTTCTACGATCGCAACGCGCATGGGGCTCACTCCTTGTTCTCGCAGGGGGCGGGTTTGGCGGAATCATACTCCCAGACGTGCGGGAAAACGGCTTCGATTCTGAATCGCGGGGTCCAACGTATCTCCAGGACGCCCCCAACGGCCTGCGCAGCCCGCCTCATCCCCGGAATCCCGGAACCTTCCGCAGGTCCGTCAGCGCAGGTGGTTCCGTCGTTGTCGATGGTAAGGACCGTGCACGGTGCGCATCCCTGCTCCCAGTCGGTTTCACGGGTCGAGATCGATGCCGTTACATGAAGCGCCTGGGCGTGGCGAACCGCGTTGGTCGCGGCTTCCCGGATGATCGAGACCATGGCCGACGCGACGCCTGCGTCGGCCGGCAGCTCGCCTTTTCGCTCGACTGTTACTCCGATCAGGCCGAACGTATCGATGATCGAAGCCAATTCGTCGTGCGCGGTCAGGTTGGGGTTCGGGTCCAGGTCTTCGAGGATCCCCTTGAGCAGCGGGCGCATCTGCGCGATGGACGCATCCGAAAGGTCGCCGTCTTCCAGAAGGCGGTGAACCATGGAAAGGCGCTGGCCGATGATGTCGTGCACCCGTGACTTCATGCGAACCATCGCCCTGTCTTCAGATATGCGGACGACCGCTTGCATGGAATCGCGGATCTCGTCGCATCTCAGCTCGAGCTCTCTGTTCGCTTCCGCGATGTTTCTCGAGAGGCGCACGTTTTCGGTCACGTCGTACGCCATTATCCTCATGCAGCGGCGGCGACCCAGTTGTGCCTGATCGAATGAGACGAGGCAGACCTCGCCGTCGGGAAACTCGATGTTGACGGTATCGTCGGAACGGCTGCGCGATCCTGCCGTGAGGGCCGTCCCGCGCTCGCGCAGCGAGTCCCTGATCCCGCGAGCGTCTGCCAGATCCATAGGCAGCCCGAGCTTCTCCAGGTAGTAACGCATCCTATCGTTCAGTAGCAGGATGTCTCCGCGAGTGGTCGCGCATAAGATCCCATCGGGCATCTCCTTGATCGATTCGGCGATGGACAGCCATGTAACGTGCGACTTCATGTGGAGGGCGTCGCGGACAAGCGCGACAGGTACCCTGATAGCGAACAACGCCGCATCGATCGTAAGGAAGGGAACGCCCGTGCCGACGACGACGGGGAAGAGAAGCGGTGTCGCGCATGCCGCGAGGGCCGCTTCGATGAGGAAGACGGGGTTTCGGCGCTGCCACGCAAGGTAAGCGGCGAGCACGGCTGCGACGGCGTTCAGGTGGAGGAAGGCATCGACGGGGATGACGAGGAAAGCCAAGCGGATCCCCACGCCGTTCAGCGCGAGCGACCCCGGGACGACCACATGGGCGAACACCAGCGCCTCGTAGACGAGGGATTCGACGGGCGTCCGGGGGTCCTGTCGAGCTCCGAGACAGAAGGTGTGCCCGATCTGTGCGACGGCCAGAACCAGGTAGATCACGCCGAAGGCTATCAGGGTTGCGGCGTCCCAACTGGAAAAAAGCTCCATCATGATGCCGACCTCCCGCTTTCCGCGATCACCGCGAGTTTGACGGCTCCCTCGTCCGCTGTCAGTCGGTAGGCGACGTTTCGCTGGTCGAGCGTGCGGCGCAATTCGGCGCACCACTCGCTGTGCGTCGCGTCTTCTCCGCCGTCGAACTCCAACAGGGCGCGAAGCTCGACGCTTCCCTCGGACCGGTCGGTTAAAAACAGCATGACAACGGGGTTTTCGCAGAAGAAGGCCTTGATGACGAAATCGTAGAAGCAGTCGTACAGCGTGTTCATGGTCGCCGCCGAAAGAGGGGCCTCGGTTTCAACCAACGCGGCGCATTCGATGCCGACCGATCGCAGGTCGCCGGCCGTTTCGTTCATGATGACGCGCAGGCGCTCGATGCCGAAATCGTCTCCGTCCCTTTCCGCGAGCACAAGCCCTCCCTTGCGTTTGCAGTAGGCGACGAGCATCCGAACCATGGTGAGCACTTTGCGACGCTCTTCCTGCGATTCGGAGGTTTTCATCGTCTCGGCCTGGTCCAGCAGAGCACCGATCGATTCGACCGTATCGCGAAGGGATGCATCGATGCTTTCGAGCAGCTCGCGTTCCCGTTCGGACTGATGCAGCGATTCCTTGAGGTTCCGTTCGCGTTTCAAAACCTCGTTTTGCCTGATAAGGCTGGTATGTATGCGCTCGAGCCTGGTGCGCGACCGATTGATTTCCGAAACGTCTTCCGCTAGAAGGACGTAGCCTCCCGAAAGGCGCTTCAGATGAAACGCCTTGTCGGGATCGTCCTCGTCTCTGAACACCGCCTCGTCGGGGCCGCCTTCCAGATATGCGGGCAGCAAAGCATCGAGCGCGGGCGCCGGCTTCGATCGAGCCGTTTCGTAGATCGTCCGTCCTTTGCGCGACAGGATCCGCGCATCGAGGGGAAGCCCGCTGAACGCCTTTTCGTACATGATGAAGGAAGGCAAGAGGCCGAAATCGAGGCACAGCTCGAGCGCGAGCGAGATCAGGACGATGTATGTGAGCGAGAAGTTCGACCCGACCGCGAAGGTGTGGCGCAGCACGTAGAGCGCATGGTATGCCAGGCCCACGAAAACGAATACCGCGACTAGAAGCGCGATACGGCGGATTCTCTTGCGGCCCGCGAATGCAAGCACCGCGGCGAACGAGAGGAACATGACGATTATCAGGCTGCTGGCAAGCCAATATAGGGGTCCGTACGTGTACGAGGAGTTCCACCCGGCCTCGGTCGCGTCGAACACGAACGCAAGGTGGTGGGTGTCGTTTGCGAGGATGAAAAGGGCGATCACCGTGCTTGCGGCAAACAGCGCGGCCTTTACGATGCGCACGGCGACGAGGCGGTCGAGCGCAGCGGCTCGAAACGCCATGGAAAGGCAGAGGGCTGGTGTGAGCAGCAACGGGATATAGAACGCATACCAGCACAGCCTGGCCACGGAAGGCGAATCGCTCTCGTATTTCACCATAACGAGGACGAGCCATGCGATGAACAGCGATGCGATGGTCACCAGGCGGCGGCGGATGATCTTGTCCGAGCAGCGGTAGTAAAGCGAAACGCCCCAGAAAGTCAGCGCGAGGACGCTTATGACCATCGGTTCATTTCCCATGAGCGCCACCCCGCATCGCGTCGCCCCTCCCGAATAGATTACCCCTCCCGTCATTGTAACGCGCTTGGATGCGTGGTGGCATCAACCCGAGAACAGCGGCTTGCATTTGCGGGGGGGGGGGGGGTAAACGTCGGCGCCAATAGGATCATCATACTTGGCTTTTGCCGTCTCGTCGCACGGAGGCGGATGTCATGGACGGATGATGCAGGAGAAAGGGGATCGTATGAAACGGAAGCTTTGCTGCCTCATGAGCGCGGTTCTTGCGCTGGGCGTCTGCTTTCCCGGCGCGGCGCTGCAGGCGGCAGCCGCCGAGAGCGCGCCTTCTCCTTTGGCGTCCGAAGCTCCCGTGGGCGTCGTCGGGGAGGAAGCGGTCGATCGGCAGGCGCCCGATTTGACGGGCGACGTGCGGGCGGACGCCGAAGAACCGCGCGATGCGGTTTCGGCCGATACGGCGGTCGATCCTTCGCCGAAACCTTCGGGCGTTGCGGCCGACGCCGCGGCTAAGGTACCGCAGGAAACCAGTTTCATCTGGGTGAACGGTAGCTCCGGATCGGACGCGAGCGACGGTAGCGAAGCCTCGCCGGTTGAGACGTTCGTCAAGGCCAAGGAGCTTCTGCAAGCATTCGGAGCCCAGGGTATCTATGTGTCCGGTGCATTGAAGGTCCCCTCTTCTGCAACCTGGGATCTGGGAGGCAAGGCGCTTCTGCGCGCCGACGGCTACCGCGGCGAGTTGGTTATCGTGGATGCCGGCAAGCACCTCACCTTAGAAAACATCGTGCTTGACGGTAGGAGCGGCGAGGGTCAGATAGGCGCGGCATCGGGCGGCGACGGTAAGGGCGGGTCCCTGGTGGGCGTGTATTCGGGGACGTTGACGGTGGCCGACGGAGCGGTTCTGCAAAACAACTGCATCCAGAGCGCCGGTCACTGGTACCCGGAATCGGGCGGCGGAGTGTTCGCCAACAAGGCAACCGTGAACATCGAAGGCGGGACCATCCGCAACAACCAGGCGGTCTGGGGAGGCGGGATTTACGGCATCTACGGTTCGGTCATCAACATCTCCGGCGGCGTGATCTCGGGAAACCGTGCGGATGCCGGCAAACCTCTTCCTGATGTTGACAAAGACTACGGCGGATCGGGCGGAGGGGTCTGCGCACACGAAGGCACCGCCGTCAACTTCTCCGCCGGCACCATCACGGGCAACTACGCGTCCGAGCGCGGCGGCGGGATCTCGATGGGCACGTTTTACGCCTCGACCACTACGAGCGCGGTGCTCACCATGACCGGCGGCTCCGTAACCGAGAACAAGGCGGGCTCCAGCGGCGGCGGGATCTTCGTCCAGGCGGGTTACAGCGCTTCGGGCCACGGCGGCACGCCCACGTACAGCATCGCCTACATCACGGGCGGCACCATCTCCGGCAACTCCATGACCGCCGAGGGCAAAGGGAACAAGGCGTTCGGCGGCGGAGGCATCTATGTCAACGGGTATTCCAGCAAGTTTTCCGATTTCCAAAACGGGGAGCTGCACCTCGCCAACGTCGAGGTGTCCCGTAATTCAGCCGCGTCCGAGGGCGGCGGATACGCCGCCTGCCCGGTGTCGACGACCGAGATCAGCCTGACAAACGGTGCGACGTTTTTCGGCAACGCCACCGATGGCGGCAATGCGCGCGAGCTCTACATCCTCGCATCGCTTGCCTACGGTGCGCACAGCGGCGATCCGGTTTACGAGATCTCCCCGTCCATGCTGGGCGGCGGAGCGTACGGATGGGTGTTCGACGGCGGCGCCGAAGTCCCGCTCGATAAGCTGAAGGGCACGCTGAGCGCGTTTTTCAACCAGAGCCTCTCGCTAAGCAACAACCTGACCGCCGACGATGCCGGCGTGAAGAAGGCCCTCGGCTTGGCAACCGTCCACATCACCGGCAACACGTCGGCCACGCGGGGCGGCGGCATCGGTTCGAACGGCAGTACCTTCGTCGGAAAATCGGTGGAAACGACGGAGGTTTCCGTATCCAAAACGTGGAACGATGCGAACGACAAGGACAAGGTGCGCCCCGATTCCATCAAGGTGAACCTCTACCGCGATGGCGACTACGTCGGCTTCCAGACCGTGTCTCCCGATAACGATGGGAATTGGTCCGCGACGTTCGGGAACCTTCCCAAAAACGATCCGAACGGGCGTAAGTACGCCTACACGGTCGAAGAGCGCGCGGTCGGCGGCTATACGGCCGAGGTGTCGGGTGATGCGGCAAACGGCTTCAAGATAGCCAATACGCTTACGATGGATGTCTCCGGTGCGAAAACCTGGAACGACGACGATGACCGCGACGGCCTGCGGCCTGCATCGATCGTGGTGAACCTGATGAACGGCAGCGAAAAGGTCGCTTCCAAAACCGTGACCGAGGCGGATGGGTGGCGCTACAGCTTCACGGGCCTCGCGAAATACGATGCGGACGGAAACGAATGCCGCTACACCGTGACCGAAGACGCGGTTGCCGGATACCAGGCGACGGTGAACGGCACCGACCTCGTCAACGTTCATGAGCCCGATAAGGTCTCCGTCTCCGTTTTCAAGGTGTGGAAAGACGGGGGCGACAAAGACGGGAAGCGTCCCGGTTCGGTCAAGGTCCAGCTGTATGCGAACGATGTCGCCCTCGGCGATCCTGTAGTGCTCGATGCAGCGTCCCTCTGGACCCATACCTGGTCCGATCTTTATCGAAAGGAAGGCGGGAAGGATATTTCCTACACCGTGAGGGAGGCGGACGCGCCGGCGGGCTACACGGTTTCTGTGACCGGAGACGCCGCGGCGGGCTTTATCGTGACCAACACGAAGGTCGAAGAGGTTCCCCCCGGCCCGAAGCACAAGCCGAAAAAGGAGGTTCCGCCTCATCCGAACGGCGGGTCCAAGAAGGTCGTGAAGGTTTCGAGCATGCCCGGGACGGGCGATGATGCAAGCGCGCTGGTAGTCGTCTGCCTTGCGGGGCTGGCATGCATCGGGTCGGCGGCCGCAGCCGTAAGCGTGCGGCGTCGCAACGACGAGTAAGGGAAGCTTTCGGTTCCGGTCGGCAGCGAAGGCGAGGGGGCGTCGGCTTTGGCCGGCGCCCCCTCGCTCTATCATGGGCCGCATGTCCCATAATGGGCCGCCCCTGTGCCAAGGAGTTTTCTTTGCTGGTATAGTCGCAGGTGAAAGCTTTGCTTTTCGCATATTTGCATACGGCGGGAGAAACGCTCGAGCAAGGGGGCGACCATGAAGAAACGAACCGTCTTAGTTGTTGCGATTGCCTGTGCCGTCGCTGTAACGGCGATCCTTGCGGGCTGCTCGGGCAGCCCGTCCGACACCCCAAAGGAAACGGATCCGTTCGCCCAGATGACGCCCGAAGCCAATATCCGGCCTCTGTACATCGATCCGGGACAGCTCGACTCCGGCGAGAGGTCGAGCGATGTCTGGACGGGGTATCGCGACGGGAAGAAGACAGGAGAGCAGCTCTTTTTCACCTACGTGCTGGGAAGCGACTCTCTGTTCAGTATCACCGCACTCGACGAAAACGGAGACAGGGTCGACGACAGGTCCCAGTTCACCAACGTCGAGTCTGAAGACCGTCACCTCGCAACTCCCGAAGACGCGGAGGGCGCCAGATACGACATCGTGTTCAACGACAACTTCACGGCTTACGACTACGTGTCCGAAACCTGGTATACGCGCGGGGACATGGAAAAGCTTCTTGCGGAATTCCCCGGCGCATGGACATCGTCTCAAAACGGCGATTTCCAGCTCACGTTCAAAGAAGACGGCACCTTCGAAAGCATCTACAGGGGGGATGTGAACGGGGCTGGTTCCTATACGATGAAGGCCAACAACGTCGTGCAGCTGCAATATGAGGATCGCGAATGGCAGTCGAGAAAGGTCGAGTTCGCCGAAGACGGAGAACTTACCGTGATCGACGTCGATAACCTTCGGTATAAGAAGATATAATGTATCCTCTCGTGCGGGGAGGGGCGAATCGGCCCCTCCCCGTTGCGTTTGAAGCATGAGCGAGGCACCTGCGCTGTTAAACGCGCAGGCCGCACGGACCGACGCTTTCGGGTTCGAACGGCGCCTCGAGCGACACCTGCTCGAAATAACCGTATCCACCTGCGACGTTCGCGCAGTCGAATCCGCGCTGCGAGAGGATGCGGCACGCCACGTAGCTGCGCAGACCCGATTGGCAGTACACGTAGAGCCGCTTTTCGGCGGGGATCTCGCCGAGCCTTCCGCGCAGCTCGTCGAGCGGGATGTGCAGCGCTTCTTCCAGGCTTCCCTGTGCGAACTCGGTGGGAGTGCGGATGTCCAGCAGGATTCCCTTGTCCCCGCAACCCAGAGCCTCGCTCCAGCGCGCTTGGCGCACTCGTCCGTCAAGGAGGTTGCCGATCACGTACCCCGCCATGTTCACCGGATCTTTCGCCGAGGAGTAGGGCGGCGCGTAGCACAGGTCGAGGGTTTCCAGGTCGGCTGCGGTCATGCCGGCGCGTATGGCGGTGGCCAGCACGTCGATGCGCTTGTCGACCGCGTCGTAGCCGACGATCTGCGCCCCGAGGATCCGCCCGCTGGGTTTCTCGAAAACGACCTTGAGCGTCATCGGCTTCGCGTCGGGGTAATAGGTGGCATGCGACGGCGACAGCAGAAGCGCGTAATCGAAATCGAGGCCCGCGGCCTCGGCGTCCCGCACGTTGAGACCCGTCGCGGCCACTGTGAGGTCGAACAGTTTGAGGATGGACGATCCCTGGGAGCCGTCGTAGGTGCTGGGTATGCCGCAGATGTTGTCCGCGGCGATGCGGCCCTGCTTGTTCGCCGGACCGGCCAAAGGGATGGCTGCCGGCAGACCCGTTACGGCATGGACGACTTCCACCGCGTCTCCCACAGCGTAGATGTCCTCGTCTGAAGTGCGCATATGCGCGTCGGTCCGGATGAACCCCCTTGCGTTCAGCTCGAGACCGGCTTGTTTCGCCAGCTCGCTTTCGGGCCGAACGCCGATGGCGAGGACGGCGAAATCGGCCTCGATCGGCTTTTTGTCGCGCATAGCCACGCGGATGCCCGCCTCGTCTTCGGAAAACCCCGTGACATCGGCCCCCAGGCGCAGGTCGATCTTCTCTTCGCGGATGCGGACCTGCACGGGAGCGGCCATGTCGGCGTCCAGGACGGGCATGACGTGGTCGTCGCGCTGGAGCAGGGAAACGCGGATGCCGCGCTCGACGAGGTTTTCGGCCATCTCCAAGCCGATGAAGCCCCCGCCGACGATAACCGCCCGCTTCGGCTTCTCGCGTTCGATGAAATCGCTTATGGCGAACGTGTCCTCGACGGTCCTCAGCGTGAACAGGCGCGAAGATTCCACGCCGGGGATGGCGGGAACCGCGGGTCGCGCACCGGGGGACAGAATCAGCTTGTCGTAGGGAAGCTTATAGGTGGTGCCGTCGTCGAGTTTTTCGACCAGCACGGTTTTGGCCGCACGATCGATCGAGAGCGCCTCGTGTCGGACGCGCACGTCGATATCGAAGCGGTTTCGGAAGCTCTCGGGCGTTTGCAGCGTGAGCTTCGCCCGATCGGCGATGACCCCTCCGATGTAGTAGGGAAGGCCGCAGTTGGCGTACGAGACGTATCCGCTCCGCTCGAGGATGACGATCTCGGCGAATTCGTCGAGGCGGCGCAATCTTGCGGCTGCCGTGGCGCCCCCTGCGACGCCCCCGATGATAACCACTCTCATAAGGTCCTCTTCCTCTCGTCGCAAAACCGCATATCCCCTTATCGGGACGGCACGCGGTCGCCGTTCGATTCTAACTGGGCGCCTGGTCGCACGGCGGTGCCAGGCTGCAGATTCAGGCGCGTTTTCGCGGGCTTATCCCGCGATCCGCTCGAGGGGTTGTCCCGGCAGGATCGGCTTGGGCAGAAGAGCGCGCAGCGTTTCCTCGCAACGCACCTCCTCCAAGAACCACTGCTCTTCGGGCGTGAGCATGACCTTGCGGTTCGTCACGATGTTCAGGGGACGTTCGAGCTGGCAGTCCTTCAGCCTCAGCATCCGCATCCGTCCTTGGCGGCATTCTTCCTGCACCGTGAGCGCCGAGATGATGGTGACGCCCAAACCGGAGAGGACGGCTTCTTTGATCGCCTGCGTGCTGCCCAGCTCGATGGCGATGTTCAGCTCGTCTACGTCGAACCCGCCCTGCTGAAGGGCGCGTTTGAGCACTTCCCGCGTTCCCGAGCCGTTCTCGCGCGTTATGAAGCGCTCCGATATCAGCTCGTCGAAGGTGATCTCGCCCCGATCTCGCCACGGGTGGTCCGCCGACACGATCAGCACCAGCTCGTCGCTCCAGAACTGCTCGACCTCCAAATCGTCCTCTTCGGGCGCAACGCCTTCGACGAAGCTGATATTGAGGTAGTTGTTCAGCACTTCATTTACGATGACCTGCGTATTTGCCACTTGGACGTTGTAGCGCAGAAGCGAATGGTCGCGCTGCGTGATGCTCATCATGTGGGGCAGGAGGTACTCTCCGATGGTGAGGGTCGCCCCGATGTGGATGTATCCGGTCCGGTTCGCCGAGTAGTTGCGTATCGTTTCCTTGGCCTGCTGCGCAGTATGTAGTATTAGGATAACTTTTTCATAGAGGATATTTCCGGGATCGGTAAGCGTGACGCCGCGGTTGGTTCGGTAGAACAACGGCGCCCCGTACTCGTGCTCGAGGTTCTGAATCTGGATGCTTACGCTCGGCTGGCTGATATGCAGGCGCTTCGATGCCTGCGTGATGTTTCCGACCTCGGCCACTTCCTTGAAAACCATGAACTGCTCTAGCGAACTCATACAAGTTCCTCCCCGATACTGCCACCCAAACTCTCTCTTATACAGTCGGTGCTCTAACCGGCAGGAGACGCGCTCCTGCGGGGAAACTGGAGGTATTCGGTCATTCAATCTACATGCGACTATATAACATGGACGCATGGCAAAAAAGGCGAAAAACAAGATTTTAGGCGCCTTGGCATTACTTTTTTCTATGCTGCGATTGCGATTTCCCATTTTACAACGGGCAGAGCGCCCCGTAGATTTAAAACCGCCTGCAGTACCGTGCAATTGGGGGGCACGGGTTCGTTCTTTTGGGTTTTCTGCGATTCATTATAAGGCGAACGGGGGGTTCTATGGTTCCTGCTTCGGTGGTGTCCGTCTTCGTGCTGGTTGCCTGCATCGGTTTTCTGATTCTCAGCGCACGCCTGTTCATGAAGTACTCCAAGTTGTCGAGGCATTCGCGCTTCGACCTGTATCCCATCCCGACAGAGGGCAGCGGCCGCGCGGCCTACGGCGGCTCCTACCTCGAAGAGGACCGCTGGTGGGAAAAGGAGCGCACGTACGATCACGGCTCGGAGATCAGGTACCTCGTCAACGAGATGATCTTCATCAAGAAGCTGCGCGACAACCAGGCCTCGCTGTGGCTTCCGTCGTTTCTGTTCCATGCGGGCATCTACCTGCTGTTCGCGTGGTCGGTCCTGCTCGTACCGGGCGCGTTCTTCCCGTCATCGATCATGGTTATGGTGCTGTTCACGGTTGGGGGGATCGGGTTCACATTCGCCACGGTCGGAGCGCTCTTGCTGCTGTACCGCCGCTTGTCCGACCCGGCGTTCAAGGGAAGCACCGCACCCGTCGATTACTTCAACCTGCTGCTGATCCTGCTGGTGCTCACCACGGGCATCTACTGCTGGACGAGCATCGTCAGCCCGCTTGCCGTCGCGCACGGCGTTCTGACGATGAGCCTCCCGCCGCTTCCGGTGTTCCTCGCGGTGCACCTGGTCTTGCTGGGCATCATGCTGGTCTATATCCCGCTGAGCAAGATGGGGCATTACGCGGGCAAGTTCTTCGCGTTCCACAAGGTGCTGTGGGACAACGACCCCAACCTGCCCGGAAGCGACGTCGAACGGGGCGTCCGCGAATCCGCTGCACAGCCGGCGCGCACCCAGTGGTCTGCGCCGCATACGCGTCCGGCCTCGAAAAGCGAATCGGAGGAATAGCGCATGAGCACGACGACCAAGCATCTCAAGCCGCGGGATATGGCCCGTAGCGCCGATGTGCTTTCCCCTGTCGACGACCTGGCGACGCTTCCCGCGCCCTATGATGAAAACGGGCTCGAACCCGGCTTCAAGGAGCCCAAGGAGCAGTGGGCGGCCGAGCACTGCGCATCGCTCGACGGATTCATCGCGCTCGACACGCTGAAGCGGCCCGAGACCAAAGAGGAGGAAGACGAATTCGTTCGCCGCTTCCTCGCAGGACTCGAGAAGCTGTTCCAGGACGCGAACAGAAACGCCGTCCAGCCGCTTGCGCTGACCATGGAGTACTGCGCGAAGTGCAACACCTGCTCGTCGGCATGCCATATCTACGAGGCGGCCAACGGCGATGAGATCTACAGGCCCAGCTTCCGCGCCGACGTGCTGCGCCGCATGTACAAGCGGCATTTCACTCCCAGCGGGAAGTACCTGGGCAACTTCGTCGGCGCCGACGTCGAGGTGAACTGGGAGAGCATCGCCCGTTTGGGTGAGAGCGCCTATCGGTGCAACCTGTGCCGCCGCTGCGGGCAGGCATGCCCCATGGGGCTTGACAACGGCCTGGTCGCGAGGGAGATACGCAAGCTGTTCAGCCAGGAGCTGGGGATCGCCCCCACGCCCGTGCACGCGAAAGGCACCGAGCTGCAGCTGCGCGTGGGCTCGACCACGGGACTGACCCGTCCCGCCCTGCTCGATACCTTGGAGTTCATCGAGGAGGACATCGAAGAGCAGACCGGCCGCAAAGTGAAGTTCCCCATCGACAAAGAGAGCGCCGACGTCTTGCTCCTGCATAACGCCGGCGAGTTCATCGCCTGGCCGGAAAACCCCGCGGCGTTCGCCATCCTGCTCGACGAGGCGGGTGTGAACTGGACGCTCAGCTCGGAGCTCATGGGATACGACGGCGTGAACTACGGTGCGTGGTACGACGACGTCCAGCTGAAGAAAATCGCGACGGCTCAGTTCGAAGTCGCGAAGAAGCTGGGCGTGAAGCGCATCGTCGTGGGGGAATGCGGGCATGCCCACAAGGCCCTGGGCGTAAGCGCCGACCGGCTCGCCGAAAGCGGGGACAAGGTCCCCGTGGAAAGCTTCATACCGCTTATGGCGGAACTGGTGAGGACGGGGCGCCTGAAGTTCGACCCCAAGAAGAACGACTTCCCGGTCACGTTGCACGATCCGTGCAACGTCGTGCGCCAGATGGGCATCGTCATGCCGCAGCGCGAGATCCTGAAGGCCATCGCGCCGCAGTTCAGGGAGATGACCCCGCACGGGGTGGACAACTACTGCTGCGGAGGCGGAAGCGGGTTCGCCATCATGAACTCGTACAACTTCGGCGACTTCAGGAACAAGGTGAGTTCCCGGAAGAAGTTCGAGCAGATCATCAATGCGTTCGGGGACGAGTTCTCGAATCCCGACGTGGTCAAGTTCGTATGCGCCCCGTGCTCGAACTGCAAGGGCACGATCCGCGACATACTGAAGGATTTCAAGGTCACGAAGAACTACAACGTGCACTACGGCGGCCTGGTCGACATCATGGTCAACGGGCTGGCGAGCATGGAGAGGCCCTACTTCGAGTTCTTGCGCGACTAACCCTTCCGATGGGGACCCGCTGGGAAAACCAATCCCCGCCGGATCTGCGATACCTGCGATTGAGGAGCGAACGTGCACTGCATCATCGTCGGTTTGAACATAAAGAGCGCGCCCATCGATGTGCTTGAGAGGCTCAGCGTCCATCATGCGCGCGTGCAGGCCCTCGACCAAGAGCTCAAAGATGCAACCGGCGTCGACGGTGCGGTGGTCCTGAACACCTGCAACCGGTTCGAGATCTATGCTACCTGCGACGATGCTCAGGAAAGCCTCGCGCGCATCCGTGCGTTCCTCTACGCGCGCGGAGATGGGGAGGGCGCACCGGGATCGGGCGATCTCGATGCGCTTCTGTACTCGTACGTCGACGACGACGCCGTGCGGCACTTGCTGGAAGTGGTCTCGGGGCTCGATTCCCTCATCTTGGGGGAAGCCGAGATCCTCGGCCAAGTGAGCCGCGCCTACAAAGCCGCCTGCCAGGCTGGCACAACCGACAAGCTCATCAACGTGTGGTTCCAGCGGTCCCTGCGATTCGGGAAGCGGGTTCGCACGGAGACCTCGCTGGGAAGGCATCCCGTGTCGATCGGGCACATCGCGGTCGATCTCGCACTGAGGGAGGTCGGAGGAGCCGAGGGAAAGCGGGCGCTTATCATCGGGGCCGGGGAAGTGGGGGAGCTGACGGCGAAATACCTGCTTGCCTACCGGTTCCCCATCGTGATGGTGGCGAACCGCTCGCTTTGCAAGGCGCGCGAGCTCGCCGGGCACTACGGCATCGAAGCGTGCTACCTGTCAACGCTCGAGCAGCAGCTCGAAGAGGTTGACCTCGTCTTTTCGGCCACGTCGGCCAAGCGCTTCGTCGTCGATGCCGATGCGGTGGCACGCGTTATGGCCCGTCGCCCCGATCGGCCGCTTCTGTTCGTGGACATGGCCCTTCCGCGCGATGTCGACCCGGCCGTGGCCGACATCGAGGGCGTGAGCCTTTACAACATCAACGAGCTGCGCGGCTTGGCCGACCGCAACCGCGTCGAGCGGGCGCTGGCAGCCGAAGGGGTGCGTCGGCTCATCGAAGGGGAGCTGGTCGATTTCAACGCCTGGATGCAGTCCCTTGCAGCCGTCCCCGTCATCACGGCGCTGCGCAAACACGCCGAGTCCATCAAGCGGGAGCGTTTGGCCGCCGCATTCGAGAAGCTCCCGAACCTGACGCCGTCGGAGCGGCATGCGGTCGAGGTTCTGGCCACCACGATAACCGATCGGTTCGTGCGCGCGCCCGTTGAAGCGCTGCATGACCAATGCGCATCGCAAAACTTTTTATTTTACGCTGAAACTATCAAAGAGCTATTCGACCTCGATGTCGAAGTGAATAAGGGATCCGTCCGGGAAGAGGAGGAGCAAGCGAACCGGCAGGCCGTTTAATCCTTCTTGAAAATACCTGGTTGTTAGCTGTTTCATAGGGTTTTCACCTATGGCGTACCTTGTTGCGCCCAGGTAAATCGCAAGCCTCGCCTCAGCCATAGGCTACGTTAATGTTCCGATTAAACACACATATTTTCCCGAAAAGGAGGTACGTGATTGAATATGTTCGGGGTGTGAATGACAGAAATACGTTGATGATCCGTCACTAAAAAGAAAAGAAGAGGGAGGACCTATGTTCATCGTTTCGATCGACGAGGAAATGTGCAGCGGCTGCGACTCGTGCGCCGAAGGATGCCCTGCCCATATCTTGGGCTTCGATGGCGAGCATGCGTTCGTTTCGGGCGACGAGGCCGAATGCCTCGGATGCGAGGCGTGCATTTCGGTGTGCCCGAGCGACGCCATTACCGTAACGGAGATGTAGGGGATCGTTAGACAGCGATAGGAGGAGGGAATATGGCAGAAGAGAGCAAGACTCCGCAGTTGGACGACTTGGAGAAGGGCCCTTGGCCGAGCTTCGTCAAAGAGATGAAGCGCGCCGCCGAGAAAAGCGACATGAGCGCCGATCTCGTGGGTCTCGTCGAGCGTTCCTACGTGGATAAGATCGGCCACTGGAAGCACGGTGGCATCGTGGGCGTGAAAGGTTACGGCGGCGGCGTCATCGGGCGCTACACCGACCTTCCCGAGGAGTTCCCGAACCTGAAGGAATTCCACACCATGCGCGTGGCCGCGCCGAGCGGCTGGTTCTACACCACCGAGAAGCTGCGCGAGATCTGCGACATCTGGGAGAGGCATGGCTCGGGCCTGACCAACATGCACGGCGCGACCGGAGACATCATCTTCCTGGGAACGACCACCGCCGAGCTGCAGCCCACGTTCGACGAGCTGAGCGAGCACAACATGGACTTGGGCGGATCGGGTTCCGACCTGCGCTCCCCGAGCTGCTGCGTGGGCCCCGGCCGCTGCGAGCACGCCTGCTACGACACGCTCGACATGTGCTACGACATCACCAACGAGTTCCAAGACGAGCTGCATCGCCCGATGTGGCCCTACAAATCCAAGATCAAGATGTCAGGCTGCGCCAACGACTGCGTGGCCGCCGCCGCCCGCGCCGACATCTCCGTCATCGGCACCTGGCGCGATTCCATCACCATCGACCAGGACGAGGTCAAGAAGTACATCGACGAGGGCATGGACGTGAAGGCCGAGGTCGTCGACAAGTGCCCGACCCGCTGCATGGCCTTTAACGCCGAAACCGGCGAGCTCACGCTCAACCCGCGCGAATGCAACCGCTGCATGCACTGCGTGAACCGTATGGGCAAGGCCGTCAAGCAAGGCAAGGACAAGGGCGCCACCATCCTCGTCGGCGCGAAGTCCACCATCGTGAAATCCGCCTTCATGTCGTGGGTGCTCGTGCCCTTCATGAAGATGGAAGCGCCCTACACCGAGTTCAAGGACCTGGTGAACCGCATTTGGGATTGGTGGGACGAGAACGGAAAGACGCGCGAGCGCCTCGGCGAGACGATCTATCGCGTCGGCATGGGCGAGTTCCTGCGCGGAATCGACCTGCCCGCCGTTCCCCAGATGGTCTACCGGCCGCGCTCCAACCCGTATGTCTTCTGGCAGCCCGACGAGGTTGAGCAGACCGAAGCACCCGAAGCGACCGAATAGACGACCTGTAGAAAGATGAGGTGATTGCACATGGCCGTTACCGATCAGGGACCCATCCCGTACAAAGAGCAGCTCCCCCCGATCGTCCGTGAGAACTACGGAAAATGGGAGTACCACGAGTTCCCCCGTCCCGGCGTGTTGAAGCACGTCGGCCCGGCAGGCGCGCTGTACAGCGTCCGCGTCGGCACGCCCCGCCTGCTCGCCGTCGATTCGATCCGCGAGCTGTGCGCGCTGGCAGACAAGTACTGCGACGGGTACCTGCGCTTCACGACGCGCAGCAACATCGAGTACCTCGTAACCGACGAAGCCAACGTCGAGCCGCTCATCGCCGAGTGCCATGAGCTCGGCTATCCCGTCGGCGGAACGCATCATGCGCTGACCAACATCGTCCATACGCAGGGCTGGGTGCACTGCCACACGCCCGCAACCGACGCCTCGGGCGTCGTGAAGGCCATCATGGACGACCTGTACGAGTACTTCGTCACCGACGCGCTGCCCCACAAGCTGCATATCTCGATGGCATGCTGCCTGAACATGTGCGGCGCTGCCCACTGCAGCGACATCGCCGTGGTCGGCATCCACCGCACGGTTCCGCGCATCGACCACGACATGGTGCGCAAGAGCACCGAGATCCCCAGCCTCGTGGCGTGCTGCCCGACCGGCGCCATCCGCCCCGACCCCAAGAACAAGAGCGTGAAGGTGGTCGACGAGCGCTGCATGTACTGCGGCAACTGCTACACCATGTCGCCCGGCATGCATATCATGGACGGCCAGAACGACGGCTTGGCCATCATGATCGGCGGCAAGGTGGCCAACGCGCGCACGAACCCCGAGTTCTCGCGCATGGTCATCCCGTTTTTGCCGAACAACCCGCCGCGCTGGCCCGAGATGACCGAAGCGGTGCACGGAATCGTCGACGCCTGGGTCCAGAACGCCCATAAGGGCGAGCGCCTGGGCGAGTGGATCGAGCGCATCGGCTGGGAGCGGTTCTTCTCGATCACGGGAATCCCGTTCTCCGACAAGCTCATCGACGACTACATCTTCTCGCGCGAGTCCTTCAGGACCTCGGCGGCGTTCAAGTACTAGGTTTTAGGTTTTTGTTTGTCATGTCGCCGTCCGTAAGGGGAGGGCGGCGGCATGGCGCTTACGGCGGCATCTTTCCAGCGGCTTCGCCGTAAGCGCATACGTCAAAGGAAGGCATCGTTGGGGGCGCCTTTCCATAGAACCAGAGGCGCTTCCCAATGACCGAAATGGAGGGAGATGCTGATTTATCATGACAAACAACACTAAATCAAACGCTGGGCTGAAAAGCCTCTATCTGAAAGAGGACTGGTGGGCCGTATGGATCGGCCTGGGCGTGGTTATCATCGCGCTCATCATGTACGCTGCGGGTAGCACCATCGGCATCATCAACGTGGGCTTCCCGAAGTTCGACGACTGGGGGCAGATGCCCGGCCTGGTTGGGCCCCTGCTGCCCAAGCTGGTGATTCTCTACTTCGTCATGGGCGCGGTGTTCACGGGCGCCATGACCATCATGGGCCAGCCCGCAGGCAAGTTCTTCGCGGGTTTCACCGTTTTGTACATCATGGCCATTATCGTCCAGATCCTGGGCGCCTGGACCGTCATGAAGAGCCTGAACCTCGAGGCTCCGGTTCTCGCCCTGATCATCGGCATGCTTTTGGGCAACTTCCTGAAGATTCCCGATTGGTTCAACGCGGGCATGCGCACCGAGTTCTACGTGAAGACCGGTATCGTGCTTCTGGGCGCGACCCTGCCGTTCACGCTGATCATGAAGTCCGGCCCCATCGCCTTCCTTCAGGCCACCGTTATCGCCGTGTCCACCTTCCTGGCGATCTACTGGGTGGGCGCCCATGTGCTGAAGCTCGAGAAGCCCTTCGCCGCCACCCTCGGCGCGGGCGGTTCGATCTGCGGCGTGTCGGCCTCCATCGCCATCGGCAGCTCGGTCAACGCTAAGAAGGAGCACACTTCCATCTCGATTTCGATGGTCGTGATCTGGGCTACCGTCATGGTGTTCCTGCTTCCCATCCTCTGCCGGGCCTTCGGTCTGTCCGACGGCGCTTCCGGCGCCTGGATCGGCACCTCCGAGTTCGCCGACGCCGCCGGTATCGCCGCTGCGGCCCAGTTCGGTGACGGAGCCACCACCACCTTCACGCTGATGAAGGTCGTCGGCCGCGACATCTTCGTCGGAATCTGGGCGTTCATCCTGGCCATCGTCTCCGTCACGTTCTGGGAGGCCAAGAAGGCCGACGGCACGCGTCAGAAGCCCTCTGCGGGCGTCATCTGGGAGCGCTTCCCGAAGTTCGTCATCGGGTTCTTCATCGCGTCCATCATGATCAGCATCGTGACGCTGTCCTCCTCGCCCGAGTTCGCTGCCGGGATCTCCAAGGGCGTTACGTCTCCCATCGGTGGCGGCGGCGGTCTGCGCGGCTGGGCGTTCACCCTGTGCTTCCTCTGCATCGGCCTGACCACGCGCTTCCGCGACCTCACCAAGACCGGCTGGAAGCCCTTCGCGGCCTTCACCGCCGGCGTTGCCGTCAACGTCGTGCTCGGCTTCCTGTTCTCCACCATCATCCTGAACGATTACTGGACCGCAGTCGGAGCGTAGCGACCATGGCCGAGAACGCGACATACAACGAAACCTGTATTCAAGAGGCATGCTTCTTCCTCCCGTTCTTCGAATCGGGGGAGTGGCGTACGAAAGGCAAGTCTCCGTGGGAGGTCGTCAAAAAGACCCGCATGACCCCTGATGCGCTGCGGTCGCTTGCCGCATACACGGAGCGTCGGCTGTCGCGTAGCGCCGATCTGATGGAATTCCTGATGAGCATAAACGATTCATGGGACGTCACCGTGAAGAAGAACGGCGTGTACCTCGAGACCGATGCGATGATCTTCGAGGACATCCTTCCCATGATCGAGCAGGCGGGCTTTTCCGAAGACGATTACGTGCTGTACAGCGAGTACACGCGCAAATGGGGCATGATCTAGCTTTTCGCGCGCGTCTTCGGCGGCCTGCCGCCGCTTGTTGGAACCCCCCGGAAGAGAGCCGGCGCCTGGAAAACGGTGCCGGCTCCTTCGGGTTTCGTCGGGCGCAAGCCCGCATCGTCGGTTCGGTTCTCGCGCGTTGGAAGGGGGCGAGTATGGCAAGGATAACGAAAGACGGCGTGCGCGTTCTGGTCGAGCACGGTGATGACCAGGATGTTTTAAGAGCTTTCGACGAAGACCCCGACCGCGTCAGACGCTACCTCACGCGGCTTTCGTACGCACCGGACGATCCTATCCGCGAGCGGGCCGTCGAAGCGATCCGACTGTTGTCGCAGGAGAGGTCGGCCTCGATGCCCGAGTTCTTCCGCGAGACCATCCGCCGGCATATCTGGGCGATGAACGAGGAAGGCGGCAATATCGACTGGTCGGCTCCCGAGATCATCGGCGCGATCATCGCGGGAAACCCCGAGATGTTCGGCGGGTTCTTCTCGTTTACCTACGTCGCGGCGGTAGACGAGCCGACGTTTCAGCCGAGCCTCGTGCGCGCGTTCGACCTGGTGTCCGATGCGGCGCCCGACCTCGTCGGGCAGTACGCGGCACGCATCGAGGAGCTGAGGGGCGCTTTTCCGCACTGAACGTGCGGGGCCGCACCGCCGCTCTGCGCATCCGGCGATTCCGATAGCTGATGGAAGCGCACGGGTGCAAGCCGCGGTTTCTCGACCGCATCAGCGGATTGTGGCGACGGAAGGTTCTCTAGGTATTGTCTTTTTCAATCCCACGATGAATTCAATGTATTTTACGCAGATGAACGGGAATGATTAAATATTTTTGTGCAAGTTCCACTGGGTGTTTTAGTCCGTCTTTGATTCGAATGGGGGCTCTCTCATGGATAAAGGACCTGCAAATCCCGAGATAAAAGAAAAGGTTCTCGCATTCCTCGACACGGTTGAGAAAGCGAAGAGCAAAGAGATCGCCAAGCAGATCGGCGAGCCCAAGGCGGCGGTCGATCTGGCGGTCAAGGAACTCGCCTTCGAGGAGAAGGTCGAGTACCTCTACATCACTACGACTTATGTTGCTTTGAAGGGCAAGGTCGCTCCGCCCGAATAGGCCTTTCGCCCGTGCGCGCAATGGGGGTTGCGCGCACGGTCTGCTGTTCGGGGGTTCAAAAAGGGGTCAGAGAGGGGGCAGGATGTCTGCGCATCTGAGGATACAAGGCGGTCGCGAGGCCATCGTGCGCGCATGGAGCGACGTGCTTGCGGCTTCGTCAGGTGCAAGCGTCCTTGAAGGCGAGGTTTCCTCCCAGCGCTTCAGCAACCCGGTCGCCTACCGCATCGACCGAGCGGCGCGCGAAGTCGTGCGGTTCCTGTTCGAGGGCGATTGGGGCGCCTCTGTTCCCGAGTCCATAGACGACGCGTGCCATGTGCTCGCTTTGCAGGACGCAGAGCCTTCCGTTTCGCTCGGTTCCTTTTTCCGGTTGCGTCAGATCGCGCTCGAGCGCATGGACGGCGAGATCGATCGGGCAACGTTATTGCAGTTAGACGAGCGGATTGATCGCTGCGTGCTTGAGGCGCTCGACTGCCATGTGCGCTGCCGCGAACAGATCATGCAGATGCGGATAGGCGAGCTGAAGCGCCGCGAGAAGATGCTCGAGCGTATGAGGGAGACCCCGGTGACCGAACTAGGGGAGGGTTGGTAATGAAGATAGCGGCTCCTTTGGGAATCGTTTTGCTGCTGGCGCTGGGCGCCTGGATCGGCGCAGACGCATTGGGTTTGCGCCTGCTGTTCGGAACGATCGTGCCCTACGCGGCGATCGTCCTGTTCGTCGTCGGCTTCATCGTGCGAGTCGTGCGCTGGGGGAAATCGGCGGTTCCGTTCCGCATTCCCACCACGTGCGGCCAGCAGAAAAGCCTTTCATGGATCAAGCAGGCGAAAACCGACAACCCGTCGGGCTACGGCGGCGTTATCGGGCGCATGCTGCTCGAAGTGCTGTTCTTCCGCTCGCTGTTCCGCAACAACAAGGTCGAGAAGCGCGCAGACCAGCTTGCCGTCGGTTCGGCCAAGTGGCTGTGGCTGGGAGCGCTTGCGTTTCACTGGTCGATGCTCGTCATCGTCTTGCGCCACTTCCGGCTGTTTCTCGATCCCGTGCCGATGTGGGTGCAGGTGATCGAAGGGGCCGACAGCGCCTTCCAGATCGGGGTGCCCATCCTCTACATCACCGATCTGCTGGTGGTCGCCGCGCTCACGTTCTTGTTCCTAAGGCGCGTCGTCGTGCCGCGCTTGCGCTACATATCGCTGTCGGTCGATTTCTTCCCGCTGTTCTTGCTGCTGGGCGTGGTTCTGTCGGGAATCGCCATGCGCTATGTCTTCCGCGTCGACGTCACGGCGGTCAAAGAGCTCACCATGGGTCTGGTTACGTTCTCCCCGGCGGCTCAGGCCCCGGCCGAGCCCATCCTGTACGTCCACCTGTTCTTGGTTTCGGTGCTTTTGGCCTACTTTCCCTGGAGCAAGCTCATGCATGCCGGCGGCGTGTTTTTCAGCCCCACGCGCAACATGGCGAACGACAGCCGCGCGAAGCGCCACGTGAACCCCTGGAACTACGGCGTGAAGGTCCACAGCTACGCCGAGTACGAAGAGGAGTTCGGCGAGAAGATGAGAAAAGTCGGCTTACCGTTGGATTCGGAGTAGGCAGCTATGGCGAAGTTACCTGACAAGTTGGAATTCCTCGACTACGACTACGCCATGCCGGCCAAGGGCTGGATGGACGAGCCGGTTGAGTTCAAGAAGGGCATGTACTGCTACGGCGTGAAGCCCGACAAGCTGGAAACGGTGGGCATGCCCCATCCGCACAAGTGGTCTCCCACCGACGAGGACTGGAACCTTCCCGAGAACTGGAAGGACATCATCCTTGACGGCATGCAGGACCTCATGAAGAAGTACCGCTCGTTCCCGCTGTTCATGGACGTGTGCGTGCGCTGCGGGGCCTGCGCCGACAAATGCCATTTCTACATGGGCTCGGGCGATCCGAAGAACATGCCCGTGCTGCGCGCCGAGCTTCTGCGCTCGGTGTACCGGCGCTACTTCACCGCGTCGGGCCGCGTGCTGGGCCGTGCGGTCGGCGCGCGCGACCTTACCGTGGACGTGCTGAAGGAGTGGTGGTACTACTTCTACCAGTGCACGGAGTGCCGCCGCTGCTCGACGTTCTGCCCCTACGGCATCGACCAGGCGGAGATCACCATGATGGGCCGCGAGCTGCTGAACATGGTGGGCCTGAACACCGACTGGATCGCGGGACCCGTGGCGAACTGCTACATGAAGGGCAACCACGTGGGCTTGGAGCCCCAGGCCATCATGGGCAACGTCGAGTTCCTCATGGACGACCTCGAAACCGTGACCGGCAAGGCCATCAGGCCCTCGTTCAACCGCAAGGGCGCCGAGATCCTGCTGGTCGTCCCCTCGGGCGACCTGTTCGCCGAACCGGGCACCTACACGTTCATGGGCTACATCATGATGCTCGAGCAGCTGGGCATCGACTACACGCTGAGCACCTACGCCTCCGAGGGCGGCAACTTCGGGTTCTTCACCAGCAACGAGATGGCCAAGCGCCTCAATGCGAAGATCTACGCCGAGGCGAAGCGCCTCGGAGTCAAGTGGATCCTGGGCGGCGAGTGCGGGCACATGTGGCGCGTGGTGAACCAGTACATGGACACCTGGAACGGCCCGGCCGATTTCCTCGAGCAGCCCGTATCTCCCATCACGGGGACGGTGTTCAGAAACGCTGCGTCCACCAAGATGGTGCACATCGCCGAGTTCACGGCCGACCTGCTGTACCACGACAAGCTGAAGCTCGACAAGAGCCGTAACGACCATCTGTCGGTGACTTTCCACGACTCGTGCAACACCGCTCGCGGCATGGGCATCATGGACGAGCCGCGCTACATCATCAACAAGGTATGCAACAACTTCTACGAGATGCCCGACGAAACCATCCGCGAGAAGACGCTGTGCTGCGGAAGCGGCGCGGGACTGAACGCGGGCGAGAACATGGAGCTGCGCTTGCGCGGGGGGTTCCCGCGCGCCGAGGCGGTTCGGTCGGTGCGCGAGCGCTACGGCGTGAACACGCTGGCCAACATCTGCGCGATCGACCGCGTGGCGCTGCCGCCGCTTATGGACTACTGGGTTCCCGGAACGCGCGTCACCGGCGTGCACGAGCTGGTGGGCAACGCGCTCATCATGGACGGCGAGATCGAGCGCACGCTTGATCTGCGCCTCGAGGAACTGCCCAGCGTGCGCAAGCGCAAGGAGGCCGAGGCGGCAGCAGCGGCGCAAGCCCAAGCCGCTGACGGGTCCTCGGAAGAGGGGAAGGGGGCCGCCGATGGGCGCTAAGGCGAAGATCGCCCTGTTCGTTGCCGTGTTCTGCCTGATAGCGGCCGTTCCTTTCGCCGCGAATGCCACCGCTCCGGCGAAGGATCCGAGCGTGAGCCTGGACACGCCGACCATCAACGCGCTTCCCGAGAAGCGCTGTGTCGAGTCGGCCGAGTACATGCGCGCGAACCACATGGTCATGCTCGAGCAGTGGCGCGACGACGCGGTGCGCGACGGGGATCTCACCTATGTGAACAGCCGCGGGGAACGGTTCGAGAAGAGCCTGCATGAGACGTGCCTTTCGTGCCATTCCAACCCCGACGAGTTCTGCACGGCGTGCCACAGCTATTCGGGCGTGTCGCTGTACTGCGAGGATTGCCACAACATGACCGATGCCGGATTGCAGGGGAAGTAGGTCGACGTGACGAGGACGAACAACAAGCGGATGAACGGCCTTGGGCGCCGTGATTTCGTCAAAGCCGGAATCGGAGCCTGTACGCTGGGTCTCGTGTCGCTTACGGGCTGCGCGACGCGGGAAACGACTAACGAGCAGATCGTATGCGACCTGTCCAAAAACGGTAGCGAGAAGCAGTACGGTCTGGTCGTGAACGTGACCAAGCTCAACGAGCTGGGAGTGCTCAAAGATATCATCGGGGCCTGCCACGCCGAGCACAACGTGCCCGACACGCGCGACCCGAAAACCGCCGTCGAATGGATGATGGACGTCAGCTTCGAGGAGGCCTTCGAGGACATCGCCAGCGAATACACGGCCGATCGCGTCGCCCACCTGCGCTACCCGGCGCTGTGCAACCACTGCGCCGAACCCCCCTGCGTGCGCGTGTGCCCCACGAAGGCCACGTTCAAGCGCATCGACGGGATCGTCACCATGGACTACCACCGCTGCATCGGCTGCCGTTTCTGCATGTCGGCCTGCCCGTACGGCGCACGGAGCCTGAACTTCAGCGACCCGCGGAAGTTCTTGGGCCGCGTGAACCCCGACTATCCGACGCGCAGCAAGGGCGTGGTCGAGAAATGCATGTTCTGCTCGGAGCGCATCGACAAGGGAAAGCTCCCCTTATGCGTCGAGGCGTCGAAGGGTTCCATCCTGTTCGGCGATCTGAAAGACGCCGGCTCGGATGTCCGTCGGGCGCTTGCGAACGCCTTCTCCATCAGAAGGCGCGTCGAGATCGGCACCGACCCGAGTGTCTACTACGTGTTCGAAGGCGGTGAGTAGCGTGCTTGAAAAGGCGTTTCATGGATCCAAGCTGTATTGGGGATGGGTCGTCGCGCTTCTGGCGATGATAGGCATCGGCGTGGCGGCTTATGCGAACCAGTTCCAAAACGGCCTGGTCGTCACGGGCATGAGCCGCGATGTGAACTGGGGCCTCTACATCGCCCAGTTCACCTTCTTCGTGGGCGTGGCGGCGTCGGGGGTCATGGTGGCCATACCGCTGTACCTGCACAACTTCAAGGAGTTCGGCAAGGTCGTCATCTTCGGCGAGTTCCTGGCCGTCGCCTCGGTGCTGGTCGCGCTGCTGTTCATCGTCATCGACATGGGGTATCCCACGCGCGTGTTCAACGTGATCCTGCATCCCACGCCCACCGCCATCGTGTTCTGGGACGTGGTGGCGCTTTCGTCCTACCTGATCGTCAACATCCTCATCGGATGGGCGGCCGTAGGGGCCGAGCGCAAGGGGGTCGCGCCGGCGAAATGGGTGCATGTGCTCAGCTTCGTCGCCATACCGCTTGCCATCAGCATCCACACGGTCACGGCGTTTCTGTTCTGCGGCATGCCGGGGCGCGACTACTGGCACACGGCCATCCTGGCCGCGCGTTTCCTGGCCTCGGCGTTCGCGGCCGGTCCTGCGCTCCTTATCATCATCTGCCTGATCATGCGCAGGCTCTCGGTGTTCAAGGTGGGCGACCGTGCGATCGACGCGCTCGCCAAGATCGTATGCTACGCCATCATCACGAACGTGTTCTTCTTCCTGTTGGAGGTATACACGTCGTTTTACAGCAACATCCCTGCGGGCACGTATCCGCTCCAGTACCTGTTCTTCGGCTTGGACGGGCATGCGGCGCTCGTGCCGTTCATGTGGGAGGCTGCTGCGGTGCTGGCCTTCCTCGGCATAGGGCTTCTGCTGGTGCCGAAGCTGCGCCGCAACCACAAGGCACTGGTGGTCGCGCTGGTGTCTGTGTTCATCGCCTGCTGGATCGACAAGGGCTTGGGGCTCGTTCTGGGCGGCTTCGTGCCGAACTCGTTCGGGCATGTGGTGGAGTACGTTCCCACGGCAACCGAGCTGTTGGTGATCCTGGGCGTGTACGCTATCGGGCTTTTGGTGCTCACCGTGCTGTACAAGGTGGCAACCGGGGTGCGCAAAGAGCTCGCGCAGGATCGTTAGGTGTTTTACCGCAACCGCGGTGGAATAAGGATGTATTGGTTCGTCACGAAAAGGAGATGGATGCACCATGGCTGACCTGCATGTTGGAGACCGCGTTCTCGCGCTCGACGAAGACGGCTTCCTCGAGGACCCCGCAGAGTGGGACGAGGAGGTTGCCGCGAAGCTGGCCGAAACCGAAGAGGTCGAACTGACCGACGAGCACTGGAGGGTTATCAACTACCTGCGCCAGTACTACGCCGACTTCGGCGTCGCCCCCATGGTCCGCAAGATGCTCAAGGACACCGGCCTTTCAAACGCCGAGGTGTACGAGCTGTTCCCCAGCGGTCCCGGTAAGGGTGCCTGCAAGATCGCCGGCCTCATGAAGCCCACGGGCTGCGTCTAGGCCGTACCGCTTCGTATTCGCGACGGGCCGCCGTGCGTCGCATGACGGCCCGCCCATCTTCCGGAGGGCTGCAAAATGGGTGAACAGTCGTTCGAGCTGCCGCGTCTGATGATCGCGGCTCCGCATGGGAAAAGCGGCAAGACGGTTATCACGACCGGTTTGCTGCGGGCTCTGAAGGATCGCGGTCTGAGCGTCCAGCCGTTCAAGAAGGGTCCGGATTACATCGATCCGGGTTGGCACGCCGTAGCCTGCGGCTCGCGCAGCCGCAACCTCGACAGCTGCTTCATGGACGCGCCGACGATGCGCCGCGTGCTTCGCGATGCGTCGGTCGGGGCCGACTTGGCGCTGATCGAAGGCGCGCACGGGCTGTTCGACGGGTCCGATGCCGCCGGCACCAGCTCGTCTGCCGAGGTGGCTAAGAGAACCGCCACGCCGGTGGTGCTGGTGGTGGACACCACGCGCATGACGCGTACCACAGCGGCCGTCGTGCTGGGCTGCATGCACCTCGACCCCGACGTCACCCTCGCCGGCGTCATCCTGAACCGGGTTCACGGCCCGCGCCACGAGAACACCATCCGCACCAGCATCGAGCGCTACTGCGGCGTTCCCGTGCTCGGAGCCGTCCCCAAAGACGAGCGACTGCTGCTGCCCGACCGGCACCTCGGCTTGGTATCGAGCGTGGAGGTGGGCACCGCCGACTCGTTCGTGTCCGGCGTTGCGGACGTGCTGGGCGAGCACATCGATTTCGAGGCGCTTCTCGCCGTTGCCTCAAGCGCCCCTGCGCTCACCTGTCCCTCGGAGCCTCTTTTCGCGTCGCTGCGCATCGATGCGCGGGACAAGGAGCGCGTGAAGATCGCCGTGGTGCGCGACCGCGCCTTCAACTTCTACTACGAAGAGAACCTCCATGCCCTCGAAGCCGCCGGCGCCGACCTCGTTTTCGTGGACAGCATGAACGACCTCGGCTTGCCTGACGATATCGACGGGCTCTACGTGGGCGGAGGGTTCCCCGAAGTGTTCGCATCCCAGCTCCAAGCCAATGTTTCGTTCCGGACGAGTGTGAAGCGCGCGATCGAGGCGGGCGTGGCCGGCTATGCCGAATGCGGGGGGCTGATGTACCTCACGCGCACCATGCATACCGACGAGGGGGCGTTTTCCATGGTGGGCGCGTTCGACGCCGAAGTGCGCATGGAAAGGAACCGCCAAGGACACGGCTACGCGAATGTGGTCGCCCGGGACGAGCACCCCTGGTTTGCGGCGGGCACGAAGATCGTCGGTCACGAGCACCATCATTCAAAGGTGACCGTTGCGAAAGGAGAGTGCTCCTTCGCATTCGACAACCAGCGCGGCCGCGGCATCGAAGACGCCAAAGACGGGCTGTGCCTCAATCGCACCGTGGCGGGCTACACGCACGTGAACGCCATAGCGTCGCCGGTATGGGCAAGCGGCTTCGTCGAAGCTGCGCGGGCGTACAAGGCCGAGCGCCGAAAGAGCCGTGAACCGCGCATGCTCGAACCGTTCTTCGTCCTGAAGCGGGCTTAGAACTTAGATAGATCAAAGTCGATTCGCGTCCCTTGTTCGACCCTAAACAACAAGGGGTTCGGCGATCATGCCCTCGAAAAGGCGGTCGACGTCGTCGAAGACCTTATCCATTTCCTTGTCGATAATGCCTCTGACGTATTGGTCGCAAGCATCGGGTTTTTCTACCAGCACCCACTTCAACTGTTGGTACGAGTATTTAGCGAAGGCCATCCACTGTGGATAGTTTATAACCATGGGATTCTGCGTGAAGCAAACTTTTCCGGCGTTGATGGCTGTCGCCGAGGAATGGGCTATGAAAAGCATAGTCGCGAGCTTTGGATGCTTTTCTCGATCATTTGCCACCGGAATAGAGTCCTTGATGGGTGTCCCCGATTTGATCTTCCTTACCGCATAAGCGAAGCGCACGAAGATCTCGGCGACGGCGACGGGAATGGACGACGAGCAGAAGTGAACGAAGTCATAACCGTTCCAATACATCCCCTGAACTACTTCGGCGATCGTTTGGTCTTCTTCGAATAAGCTTCCGAATTGCATGAGGTTGAAAAGCCCCATGCAGGGGGCAGGCAACCCAGCTGGAGTTGCAACATCCGAAAGGAAATGGGTTATCTGTTTAATGAGCGCCTGTACGAGTTCTGTTTCCCGCCTGTCAGCGTATCGATCGATGACTTGTACAACGATCTTTCCGTTCTTGTCGATCGTTGTCATCCTTCCTGTAAGAATATCGGAAACGCCAACTACAAGACCTAGAAGTGGATCGTGGCCAAGCGAATATAAACGGTGCATGCCCGGAACAAGGCCCTCCACGTCCACGTGCGTGGTGGTGAATCCTTTGTTGACCGGGGCATCATAGGGAACCTTGCTGGCCCTTTCTAACTGTCTTATCTGCTCAGGAGTAAAAACTCGCTCAATATGATCCCTGATATAGTCTGAAAGCGGACCGGCCTTCAATCCACTGGAGGTTTTCTTTGGGACTCCCACCAGCAACGTTTCGATGGCAGCTGCGAGAAGGCCCGCTCCAACGGAAATGGCGATATCGATCCCATCAAGCTTATGGATTGAGTTGTACTCTGCATTAAGGGTCTTAACTACTTCTATGTTGTTTGCGAGCTCATCTTTCGAAAAAAGGTCCTCGAGAACAACGTCCTCTTTGCCGTTGCGAACAGATTCAGCCAGCAATTCATCCCACGAGGGAAGGCTGTTGCGAAAGGCTGTTCGAGATGGAACCACAGAGCGAGAGGCTGTGGAAAGGTCTTCTACTGGCAGATCATAGCCAAGCGACGTCAAAATCCGTTCGCTTCTGGTTATGGTTGACTCAATACCGACCATTTCCGATTTGGAAATAGAGCTCAATAGTTCGCTCTGGTTGGCAAGGACGGTATTTATTTCCCTTTCCGTCTTCGTATACTTGTAGCGATTCACGATGCATCAAGATCCTGTCGGAGATCTTTGACTGCGCGTTCGAGCAAAAGATTCAGCGACTGCAGATAATCTAGACGTTCTCTATTCGCATCCGATTCGTCTTTCAATGCTTGGATAATTGCTTGATGTTTCTGAAGGGCCTCTTTGTAAAGCCGTTCCTTTTCCTGATGAAGCTGTTTCGCTTTGATGTTCGCGGCGATTTTTACACCGGTTCCGGCAGCTACTGCCACAGGGGCCGCCAAAACAAAAACACCCGCAGCCATACCTCCTCCGACAATTGCTCCAGCGGTAGCAAGCCCAGACGTCAAGCCCGCTGCCGACAAGCCGACGGTTCCAAGTCCATACAAAGCTGCGAAAGAACCGATGCCACCAACCGCAGCCCCTAGAGCGCCCCCCATTACTTCTGGAATGGCGCTTTCTCGGATGGTTCTGTTCTTGTCATCGAGAGCCGCGGCCGCTTCATTCACAACGTTCACTACCGGTTGCAGCGACTCAATGTTTTGGAAATTCATCGATCGTTTTTCCTGGATGGACTTTTTAACGTTTGTGACACCGTCGGAAGCGACCTCGATGGCGTCGTTTGCCACATCGCTTATCTTGGAACCAACTTCTCCCGCTTTTTTCGAAGCGCTGGACGCTAGCTTACCTGCGCTTTCGGATGCATTACCAGCAATGCTGGCAACGGTCTTGCCTGCCGAGCGAACGCCCTCGAGAGGCTTGATGTTACGAGGATTAATGACCATCAGCATATCCTTCCAAGATCTTGTAACCGCATATCGGTGACTATATCACCACGGCCTTCATTCGCTCATTACGTATTTCTCCGCAGGTCAAGCAATCCGAAACGCGTTGAAGTTTGCGGTGAGAGTTTATCCTGAGAAACCAACACGAGGCAGCCGCATTTCCACATGCGCGCCGAGGACGTTGCCTTCGCTGTCGGCGAGGTTGGAAAGCGCGAGTTTTCCTCCGTGGGCGAGGGCGATGTCCGAGGTGATTGAGAGGCCGAGCCCGAAATGCGGGGCCCCAGTGGCACCCGCGTTCGAACGCGCGGCATCGTCGCGAAAGCACCGCTCGGCGCCTCGTTTGAGGGCTTCCTGCGAAAACCCGGGGCCGTCGTCCTCGACGGATAGGATGAAGAGGTCCTGATCGGCATCGTGGGAGAATGCGAGCGACACCGAGCCTCCGGCAGCATGGTCGCAAGAGTTTCCTACGAGGTTGAGCACCGCGCGTTCGAGGGCCTCCGCATCCCAGAGGGGCAGGGCGCTTCCCGCTCTGCAATCCGCGCAGCCGCTGCGAAAGGCCGCCGACCGCGCAACGTCGAGGTAAAACCCGCGCGCCGAGACGAGCCTTCGCGCCGCAGACTCCAACCGATCAGCTAAAGCGGATGGATCCGTAGCCTCGACACGGAGCTGATGCGCCTCTCCGCGCGATGCGTCCACGATCTTCGTGACGAAGCCGTCCATCGACAGCACCGCGCGACGCAGGGCATCGACACATGCCGCAGACTCCTCGTTGAGTTTCCCCTCAGCCGCATCCTCGGCAAGCAGATCAGCATTGCCAAGCGCTATCGTAAGCGGCGTTTTGAGGTCGTGGGCAAGCGCGGCGACCTGGTCTCGGTTTCGCATCTCGGCCTCGCGCTGCGCTTCGATCGACTCCTTGAGCGAAACGCGCATGCTATCCATGGCCTGCAGCACGTTATCCACTTCGGCCACGTGGCTGCGCGATACAGGTTCGTCCAAATCGCGCCTTCCAACGGCTTCCGCCGCCCGCAAAAGAGGGTTCATCGTGGCGGCTATTCTGCGTCCCGCCCGCAAAGCGATCAGAGCGATGACGACGACCAGCGCCGATATCGCGACCCATAGGAAAAGATCTTGGGGGTTGGGCAGCGCATCGCGCGTCCCTTTATCGGCCCATTGGGGAACGATCTCGTAGCACAGCACGCATCGCTCGCCCTGCGCGAGCGTTGTGACCGAGAAGAAATACGAAGCCGTCTGAACAGCCGAATCGCCGTCCCCCTCGGTTGAAGCCGCGAGAGCCCGGGCCTGGTCGAGCTGCGAGCCGGCCATATCGGATGCTTTCAAGGCCCCATTCGCGTCGAACAATGCGTAGCGGTATGCAGAGGAAACGGCGCCTTCGTCGAACGACGCTTGGCCGGACAGGATGCGCCTGGTCTCTTCCAAATGCGATTCGCCGTAATTGGCCGAGAGCACCGCTCCCGACCCCATTTGGAAGACGAACGCCCCCAAGGGGATGCCGACGGCGAAGACGGAGCTGATCAGCACGTACAGAAAGTATTTCGACACTATGAGAGCCAAAGGAACCCGCTTGGGCCGCAAGCCCGACCTCATGCCTCCCATCGATAGCCTCTTCCTCGTATCGTTTCGATAGGATCGATTCCCGCTTGCCGCAGCTTCGCCCGCGCATTGCTCACGTGCATGGAGATGGTGTCGTCTCCTGCGTCCGAGATCCACCCCAGCGCTTCGTTTCTGATCTGGGAACGCGAAAGCGTCTGGGCCCGGTGGCGGGCGAGGAACTCGCACACGGCGTACTCGGTCGCCGTGAGGGGAACGGGGGTTTCGTTCACGAAGAGCTCGAGGGCGTCCAGGTTGAAGCGAGCGGCTCCCACAGCGAGCACGTGAGTTCGCGCGCGGCTTTCCCGTCGCAGGTAGGCTGCCACTTTCGCGCGCAATTCGGCCACTCCGAAAGGCTTGCGGATGTACTCGTCGGCCCCAGCGCCCAATCCCCGCACGGCGTCCTCTTCGGTCACCTTGGCAGTGATGAAAACGATGGGGCCGTCCACGCGGTCTCTGATGCACTTGATCAATTCGATCCCGTCGAGTTTCGGCATCATCACGTCGCAAAGAACAAGGTCGTAGCGCGACAGATCGAGGGCCGGAACAGACGTGGGGTCGTTTACCGCATCAACCGAATGGCCATCGCGCGAAAGAGAGCGAACGAGCAAATCCGTTATCGCGCTCTCGTCGTCTATTGCGAGGATCCGCGCCATATCCGTACCGTTCCCTTTCTTCGCATTGCGAGGATGACCTGCCGCATCCCCATCATAGATCGAAGTCCGTCGTAAGCGCCTCACGGGCAGCTTGCGGCACTTCGTCTTCTGCGATGCTATCGTAATGCAATCCGGAAGTTCCCTTGGCTTCGATCTTGATCCAACCTTCGCCCGACGCTTTGCGGCCGAACAAGATGATATCAACCGTCATATCCCTCCCGTTCTCATCCGCCGCGTTCACCTCATAGACGTAGTTCGTGCCCGATCCGGAGGCATCGCGGTACGAGTCGAAGTACGAATCCGGATCGGGGCAGGGTGCCCATACCGTGCGTTGGGGTAGGGGCAGCAGGCTATCGGCCAGGCTTTTGCCGACCGTGACCGCAGAGGAGCACCCTTGCAACACGGAGGCTGCAAGCGCGATGGCAGTCAGGATACATACGACGACCGCCGCGCGGCCGACCGAGGTTCTTGGTCTCATATCCATCCCACCTTTCTAGCTTTCGTGTTGCGCAGGTTCGAATCGGCTGATCCATAACGAGAGGATGATCGAAAGAAGCGCGCTCGCGGTAGCGCACAGGCATCCGGCTTCGACCAGACGGTCTGCGATTCGGACAGCGGCGCTTGGATCAGCCGAACCTGCTGCGATGGAGATTTCCACAGGAAGAGAGCCCAAAACTACAGCCCAGCTGGTTGGAAGCAGCGCAAACGAATTCGCCTGAGCAGCGGTAAGCTGACCGGTCATAAGCCCGTGAGCGAGCCCTCCTATCGAGAAGAACGCGAGAACGAGCCCGACGGCCCCGGCCGAAATCGCTACGTTGCGACCCCATCGGAGGGCTATCGCGTACGAGATGAGATACATAGGAACGCTCCCCAAACCAAGCCCGGCGACCGACGCAGCGTAAGCCGCGGGTTCCAGCACAGCTTTTCCTCCAAAGGCGAGGATCGCAGCGAACAGGGACACAGCAAGGCCCAGCGCGGTCGCTCCCATCAGCCAGAGCGAGGAGATCCGGGCAGCAAGCGCTCGTTGTCTAGAGGGGGCCGATAGCAGATTGGACAGGCCCGTCGCCTCGGTCTCGGCGTCGGCATCGATACCGCACACCAAACCGACCGTCAGGGGCATCACGGCGCCCAGCAGCTGCACGAATGCATCGAGTCCCATCGAGGGATCCCAGGGCGCGTAGGCGAAGTACGCCCCGCTCGCCGATCCAACCCCCGCCGCACAGACCGCATGCAGCAGCACGAGCGGAGACCGATGCAGCCGCAACGCCTCCGAGGCAAGCGCTCGGGGAAACGTTGCTTTAAGGCACTGTGCGGGGTTTCCCGGTTGTGTCGCCGTTCTCATCGCAGTTCCTCCGATCTTGAAACCCACATCGCGCCAGCGGTGGCGAGCGCAGCAGTCAGGGCGCAAGCCGTCACAAGCGCTAACGCTACGACCCCGCCTTGCCCCATCGACTCAACGAGCGCCATGCCGATGGAGGCCGGCTCGCCGCTGGGCAGGACCGGCAGGAACGCGGTTGGCAGCACGATGGTGGCCGTCGGGGGGACAAGCGGCCAGAAGGGTATCGCCGACCAGCCAAAGCTCAAGCCGAGCTGCATGAAAAGGGGGACGAAGGCACCCGCCAGCATGCCTGCGCGCATAGTGAGGAGCAGCGTGGCCGGCACCATCCACGAACTCGCCACGGTCAGGACAAACGCCGTTTCCAGCATCGGCAGCATGCCCGCAGATCCTTCGGGGGCCGCCAGCGAAGCCGCCGCATAAACGATGAAAACTGTCAGGTTGGACAACAGGGAAAGCGCCAAACACCATGCAACCTTCGCGCCCCATACGTAAGAGAGCGGAATCCCGCAGGAAAGCAGCCCGCGGTTTCCCATGCGCGCATCGGCGTTCGCGACGGTAGCTGCCACGAGCGAGATGGAGATCGGCATCAGCAGGGCGTACCAGTAGTTCCACAGTGAATACTGGATGCCGAATTGCGGGGCGTTCAAGGCGACGTGCAGCGCAAGAAGGGGGAAGGGCAAGGCCAGGGCTATCGCCAACCGCATCGGAGCGCCATGCTTGGACTTCAAAATCTCCGCTTTAAACGCCGAAGCGAATGCCGACCCGCCTTTTCTTGCCGGAAAGGATTCCAGATTGCGAGATCTCATAGCGAGCGCTCCTTTCGACAGACGTCCATGAAGAGCTCTTCGAGGTTTTCACCTGGTCGGAGCTCGCTCTCATACGCCAGCTTCCCGCCGACGATGATCCCCACGGAGTCGGCCGTGTGTTGGACCTCGCCGAGGATATGGCTTGAAAGCAAAACGGTGATCCCCTGTTCGGGGAAGCTGCGGATGAGCCCGCGCAGCTCCTCGATACCGATGGGGTCGAGTCCGTTGGTAGGTTCGTCGAGGATGAGCAGTGACGGGCGGTTGATCAGGGCGAGTGCGATGCCCAGCCGCTGCTTCATCCCCATGGAGAAGCGACCTGCGCGCTTGTTGCCCGTATCCGCAAGCCCGACCGTCTCGAGGGCTTCGTCGATGCGCTGTCTGGGAATGCCTAAAAGGGTCGCGCGTACCTGGAGGTTTTCCCTTGCGGTGAGATTGGGGTAGAGAGGCGCCTGTTCGATGAGCGACCCGATGCGGTACAGATCGCCTCGCTGCCAGGGATGGCCTTGAAAAACAACCTGGCCGGAAGTCGGACGCAGCATCCCTGTGATCATTTTGAGCGTGGTGGATTTACCGGCTCCGTTCGGTCCGAGGAGCCCGTATACCTTGCCCCGCTCGACGTGGAGGGAGACCCCATCCACGGCCACTTGCGCGTTACCGCCTTTTCCGAACCGCTTGACCAGGTCGCGCGTCTCCAGAATGCATTCCGCCATGCCGCATTCCTTTCATTCGAAGCTTGCTTTGCCCTTTCCAGTTTGCGCAGGCTTCTTAAAGAAACGCTAAAGGTTGTGAGGGGGGTCGATCGTTTCCGGCTAAACGCTCTTGTGCGAAGACAGTACGGCCTTTTTGAAAAAAGACGTGCCGCGCAACGAGGGCGCGGCACGTCTGAGAGGCTTTCCTTTATACGCTTACTTGGAAGCGAGGGTTTCTCCCACTAGGTAACCCCAGGTCACGCATCGGCCTTGCGAATTGCCGGGAATGTTGATGGGGTAGTCCACTGCATAGAAGTCGCCGGAAACGTTGCCGACGGCGTAGAGGCCCTCGATAGCGTTTCCCTCGGCATCGGTCACGGCCAGGTTCGTGTTCACCTTCAACCCACCCACCGTGGCGAGCACGGCAGGGAGCGCCTTCATCGCATAGAACGGCCCTTCGACGACAGGCGTGAGGAATACGGCATCCTTACCGAAGTCGGGATCGCTTCCCTGAGCGCACAGCTCGTTGTAGCGCTCGATGGTCGCCTTGAAGGTATCGACGGGAATACCGCACTGTTTTGCAAGGTCATCGAGGGTATCGGCTTTGAAACCCATTCCCGATTCGACAGCGGCGTCGACGCCTTTCTGGCCGGCCTCGCCGTCCCATTCCCCTGATCCCAGAACACGGAACGTATCCCAGAACATGCCGCCGCCGTAAGGCAGGCCCGCCAGATTGTCGCGCACCCAGTTCGCGTCGAAGACGGAGTAGCTGCATTGCCCCGGCTGGCGCAGGTAGTTCAGCGATTTTCCGTTAACCCAGGTCGCTTCGTTGAAGAACCGTTCGCCGCGCTGGTTCACGGCGAGGAACGCCGATTGCTGATAGGCCCCGGCTTGCGGGTGAAGCATGGGCGGGAAATGACCCTGCTGCATAGCACCGCCCGCCCAAAGACCCATTTTGTGGCCGTCCCCGGTGTTTTGACCGACAGGTGTGTAGAGCTTCGCGTCGCATTGCGCGATCTCGGGGGCGTAGTATTTCAGCATCTCCTCGTCCCCTACGATGTCGCCCGTGGCAAGCACGACGCCTTTAGCGGCTTTGTACAGGGTGTATTTACCACCCGCACCCTCGACGAGCGCACCCACCACTTTCCCATCCTCTTTTTTCAGCTGAGCGACAGGCGAATCGAACACGTAGGTCGCACCCGCAGCTTGCGAGTCTTCGAACATGAGCTTCGTGGCGTCTCGCGACCAATCCCGTCCGGCGGTTTGCTCGGGACCGCCGAAGAATACATGGTAGCCGGGAGAATCGGGAAACTCGGGGTCACGGGAGTACCCGTCCCACAACAGCACCGAGACGCCGCCCTTCTCGCATTTGTCTATGAGCCAGTCCATGGCCTCGCCCGACCTGTTGAAGTACAGCGACACCAAGGCCTCGTTCACACGGCTACCGCAGCAGTGCACCCAATACTTCTGAGCTTTCGACCGGTCGATGGAAAGCCCAGCGGCGCGGATCACTTTCGAATCGACCACCCCGATGCCGAATCCCCGGCCCGACCAAGTCGAGCCCTTTTCAAGGACCGTGACCTTCAGCCCCCGCTCGGCCGCCGAGCAGGCAGAGGCGATTCCCGACATGCCGGCTCCGACGACCACGACATCGGATTCGATGGTTTCAACGATGTCGGCATCGGGAACTTCGGCCGGAGCAGTGAACCATGACGGTTCTCCCGAAGACGCGTTGTTGCCGGCGGCCTTTTCGGCGCGATTTGCCGGAGAGCATCCAGCAAGCCCGAACGTCGAGGCCATGGCGGCTGCAAGGGCGCTCGCTCCCGCACCTTGGAGGAAGAACCTGCGATCGATTCCCTTGCCCTCATGTACGTTGTCCATACTATCCCTCCTTGTAGTGATGTTTCCCATCCGCGATACGGCCCGGGCCCAATCGCGTTTCCCTTGCTTGACGGTAGTGTCTGGCGGCTGCTTGCGATAGCCCCCGAACGGGTCGTTCGGGCTTCAAGCAGGGGGACACGTTTCGGGTGGTTTGGCAAAAGCACCAGGTGAAAGGCTTATTCCTGTGAAACGGGAATAGGTTGCCCGGGTATGCGGGGGTGGGGAAATTCGCTAGACTGCTTTCGAGACGAAAGGACGGTGCGCATCGTGTCTGCTTCCCGCGCTAAAAAGCTCATTCAGGGTATGCGACTGCACCATCTGGGTTTCTGTCTCTTCTGGGCGGTGACGTTCGTAGCGCTTTCCGGCTTCAGAGGAGGCGCCGTCGCCGGGGGATCGTGGCATGCTTACCTTGCTTTCGAGCAGATCGCTCTTCCCGTTGCGGTGGGCGCTTTGGCGGGTTGGTGCATGTGGTCGCGCGCACCGCTCCCTTTTCGTAGCGCACTGCTAGCGGGGTCCCTGCTGAGCGGAGGAGTTCTGCTGTACTTCTTCTCTTTTCAGCTTGATAGGGGCGACATCGTTCTTGCATGCATGGCAGGCGCTTTGCTGGGATGTTCCTGCGCGCTCTTCTTCCTTCTGTGGCAAACATTTTTCGCGACTGAAGGGCAGCAGCATGCGATGGTGTACATTCCCGTGTCGGCCGCTCTGTCCGTCATCCTGTACCTGCTGATCGGGTTATTGCCGACGCCGATGCTTGCCCTGGTCTCGATTGCGGTTTTGCCCTTCATGGCGACGTACACGCTTGAAAAGAGCCTGTCTGAAGTTGAAATGTACCCGATCGAGCCGTTCGACCGGACGTCGCTCCGCTCGACCGTTCGCGACCTGTGGCGCCCGGTCTTCTGCGCAAGCGCCATCGGCTTCATGTGGAAACTCGTCTCGAATCTACCCCTTTTGGCATCTATGGACGGCTATGGGAGCTACGCAACGCTTCTAGGGTTCGGAGCGGCTGCCCTCCTGGTGGCCTTTCTAGAGCTGTTCTTATCCCGGGGATTTGCCATTCTTCAGGTTTACCAGGTTCTTTTCCCATTGATAACGGGAGTGTTCCTGCTTCCGGTGTTCTTCGGCGAGCGCTATGCGGCGCTGCTTTCGGGGATGCTCATGTTGGGATTCGAGGTCGTGAACCTTTTGCTGATCATCACCTGCGCAGTGTATTCAGCCAGGCATGCTCGATGTCCGATCGCGTTGTACGGATTGTGCATCGTCCCAGTTTTAACGAGCTTGGCGCTGGGAGGGAGCTTAGGGAGCATGCTCAGTCCCTTGGCGGCCTTCGATTTCGCCTTTGTGGTGAACGTCCTTTTCGTCTGCATTTACCTGCTGTCATTCGCTCTGCTGCTGGCATCGCGGGGGAGGGCCTCCGAAGCGCCCGCCTCCATTGCCGATGAGGAGCTCGCCGCGTTTTCCGGCGGAGGAACTGATGCATATGCGGGTTCGTCGGGGCTTTCCACCGTAAACGGTCCCGAAACGATGAATGGCGGCTTCGAAGCGACAAGGTTCGACAGGGAAGCGGCGACCGATCGCTTTCTGCGCGAAGGAGGGCTGTCGACGCGCGAGATGGAGGTTGCCGGCTTGCTTCTAAGGGGCCACACGATGGCCGCTATCGCATGCAAGCTGTTCATCTCTGAAAACACGGTGCGCGGCCACGCGAAGAGCATCTACCGTAAGTTCGGCGTCCACTCGCGCCAGGAGCTTGTCGATCGTCACGAAGAGGCGCTTTCGGAGTAGCGAGCCGAGGTGCTTGCGGCGTATGCCCTCCGTAGAGATCGTAAAACGTCTCTTTCGCGACGTTTATCTCATAACATTAGCAGTTCTTTTGCATGTCTCTCAGTGACCTGCCGCCTGTTCTAGTATTATCTCTGATGCATGATTTGACATAACACTTTGTCGAGCGCCGCCGTTATCGGCGGTGCGGTTTGGTTGAGAACGAGGGTTTTGTCCCAAGCGGTTCGAAAAGAGCGTACGGAAACGGAGCATCGATGAATGTAGCATCAAGGGCGCGTGTGGTTCTGGTTGCAGCTGCGACGGCGGTCGCGCTTTTCCTCGCAGGATCGGGGACGGCTTTCGCCGCTCCGGTTTCGGTGTCGAACGAAGCCGATCTGCGGGCGGCTGTGTCGGCCGGCAGCGACGTCGTTCTCGCCGGAAACGTAACGCTTACCGCCGAGCTCTCGTTCCCCGGAACCTACCGGGGCGAGATCGACGGCGCAGGGCACACCGTCACGGCCGGCAGCTCGCTGTCCCAGATGTTCAACCTCTCTTCGGGCACGCAGCTGTCCCTTAAGAACGTCACGATGAACGGAGCCGACAAGGCGCGCCATATCAAGGGCGAAAACGCCGTCCTCTCCATTTCCGGCTCGACCTTCACGAACGGTACGAGCGAAAACGACACGGTATCCAACGAAGGCGGCTCCATCAGGCTGGTCGGCGGAGAGCTGAAGATCAATGCGGGCTCGGGCCAGACCGCGGCCACCGCAGGCCAGCTCACGTATTTCGCCTCCAACAAGACCGTCGCCAATGCGGCCGCCCCCGCGCACGCCCTTCCTCATGGCGGCGCCATCTTCGTCACCGACGGCAAAACCACCATCGAGGGAACCACGTTCCAGGGCAACAAGACGGGCAAGGTCCTTGCCGTGGGCTCGTCCAGGGGCGGATGCGGAGGTGCGGTCTACCTCGACGGCGCCAACGGCTCTTTCACCGACAACGCAAACGTATACGAAGGCAACGAGTGCTTCACGGCGGATGACGAAGGCGGGAACCAGGGCGGCGCCATCTTCACGTCCGACGTTGCCATCAAGTCCACCAACAGCACTTTCAAAGTGGGCAAGAACATCAACACCGGAGGGGCCATCTACACCCGCTCGAGCTACGGCAGCACGATCGATAACGCGACGTTCACCATCGACCAGGACAACGGCTTCGCGATCAGCGGCGGCGCCGTTCAGCTCGACGTCAGCACCTCTATGACGATTTCGAACTCGACGTTCACCCAGGCCCGCGGAAGCGTTCGATTCGCCGGCGGCTTGATCAACGTGGTTGGGAAGACCGATCTCGTCATTCGCGACACCACGTTCGAAGGCCAGTACCGAGGAGGGTTCCCGTACTGGGATCATCCGGGCCACAGCCAGTGGGCGGCTAAATTCGGCGGCGCGATCTGCTTCGAGGGAACCTTTGCCGAAGACGGGCAGGGCAAGTTCCTCCCGGCTTCATCGGGTACGGCCACCTTGGAAAACGTCAGCATATCGAACATGGGGGCCAGCAATGCCGGCGGCGCCATCTCGGTGGGCACGGCCATGAACATGCCCTCCAGCATCGCGCTGAACCTCACGAACACCACGATCGAGGAAACGGGAACCATCCGCGAGGACGTGAACACGCTCCCGGCAACCGAGCTGCCCTTGACCGAGTCGGACTACAACGCCTCGGGCCAGCCGGTAAACCACACGAACGCGCCTAACTACGTAGGCGGCCAGATCTTCATGGGCATCGGATCCAAGCTGAACATCAACGGCGGTGCGTACTCCAAGGGGGCGACGTCGCGCGGCGGCATCATCTTCAACCAGGGCACGGCCGTCGTGTCGGGTGGCGCGAGGATCAGCGAGGGCTACACGAACGCGCGTGGAACCGACTTCCAGCAGCGCAGCGGTTACGGTGCCGGGATCTACAACGCCGGCGCCCTTACCATCGATGATGCCACCATCGCCAACAACAACGTGCGCGTCGGACCCAAGAGCGTCGACGTCGATCCGGACGAGCTGTCCGGCGCATCCGTGTACGCCTACGCTCCGGTAACCATCACGCCGAAGGCGTCGATCGCCGAGGACGTCAGGGTTCTCGACGGGCAGTCGTGGATCAACCTCACCGGTGAGCTTGTCAACAAGATCGGCGTGTCCATCAGCGAAACGAAATGGGCTCCGACGGGGGATTTCGCCGCCTATGCCGAAAACATGCAGATCAAGTGCGGTTATCTGGTCGCACGCGGCATCAACGGATACGAGCCGACCCACGGCGATTCGGCCAAGCTGTTCATGATGAGCAAGATGCCCGAAGCCGATTACGCGGCGGCTGACGCCGATCCGCTGGGTGTGTGGGACTTCCTCCTCAACCCCTCTCATGAAGTGGTTGTCGGCAAGCGGGCGGCCGTGACGTTCCATGGCAACCGCAACGATGCGAACCCTGAGCTCGTTTCGTTCAACAAGCAGACCGGCGACGATCCGACGATGGAGGCCGTGTACCACTTCTATTCGGACGCGCTGGCTGAGGCGCCGTACGTGGATAAGGCCACCATGGCGCCGGTGACCGGCATTGCGGTCCCGAGCGAATACCCTGCAAGGGATCTTCACGCGTTCATCGGATGGTTCGATCGCCCTGATGAGACCGACCCCGCCGACTTCACCGCCGACAATCCGTTCGACGTGGCGGCCATTGTCGGGCCTCGAACGATCGAAACGCATTTCTACGCAGGTTGGGCGCCTATGCATGAGGTGGAGGTGCTGAAGCGCTGGAGCGCGGATACGCCCGAGGACGAAAAGACCGATGTCGTGATCTCGGTATCCGCCAGCTACGATAAAAGCGCCCTTCCGGAGGGCTCTGCTAACAGGGAAGTGCTTGCGGACGACAAGGGAGCCTGGACCGAGGGGAGCCTCGATGTGCCCGTAACCGTCGGCGGCTCCGGAAAAGCGTTTGCGGCCTCTCACGTAGCGGTGTACGACAAGGACAAGCAGCTGAAGTCGCTTCCCGTCACGTATACCGTCGACGAGAAGAACGTTCCCGCGGGCTTCGCAGTTACGGCGACGGAGTCCGCTCTGGAAGCCTCTTCGCCCTCAACCGAAGCTCATCCCAAAGCGACGTTCTCGGTTACCAACTCGCCCGAAAGGATGGACATCGCGGTAGCCAAGGAGTGGTCCGATGCCGATGATCGGGACAAACTGCGACCCAAGACCGTTACCGTTCGCCTGAAGGCAGACGGCGTCGAAGTGGGATCGAAAACCCTTTCTGCCGACACCGGCTGGAAGGCTGCGTTCGAGGGCGTCCTCAAGCACAACCATGGCCGCCAGATTTCCTATGAGCTGGTCGAAGACGCTGTGAAGGACTACGAATCAGCGGTCTCGGGTAACGCGGCAGATGGCTTCAAGGTCGTGAACACGCACGAGCCCAAACAGCCCGACCCGGTGGATCCGGTAGACCCCATCGATCCCAAACCTGTCGATCCCGTTGATCCCGTTGATCCCAAGCCCGTCGACCCGATCGATCCGAAGGATCCCGTGTCGCCCGTGCAGCCGAACCCCTCGGATCCGAGCGGTGGAGAGAAAGCTGCCAACGGTTCCGTTACCGTGGCGCCCAAATCGGCTGCGCGCTCCGTGATGCCCGTGACGGGCGACGGACTGGCTGTCGGAGGCATCGTGGCCGTAAGCTGCGCAGCCCTGATCGCCCTGGTTGCAACTCGTAGAAGGGCGAAGTAAAAGCACAGTAAATGCCGAATAAAGCGGACGGGTCTTCCTGAAGGATTTGAACGGTGATCGATACCGCCTTCCTTTCGCGAAAAAAACAAGGCCGATAATGGATGATGGTTTCTCGTGTGACAGGAGGATACTATGCAAACCATCGGGAACATTATTTGGATACTCCTTGGCGGTATATGGACCGCGTTAGCGTGGGCTATCGCAGGCATAGTGTTCTACATCACGATTATCGGAATTCCGCTTGGACGCCAGGCCTTCAAGATGGCAAAGCTAACGTTAACGCCGTTTGGGAAAACCATTGAATACGGTGGCGGTGTTCCGTCGCTCCTGGCGAACGTTATTTGGGTTCTTTTTATCGGCATCTGGGAAGCAATCACATACGCAATCTGCGGCATCGTATTTTGCGCGACTGTTGTTGGCATTCCATTTGGAATTCAGCTTTTCAAGATGGCCAAATTATCACTGCTGCCGTTTGGAGCTAAAGTTTATTAACTTCTTAAAGTCGAATATCGAGAATGCCAAATGAACTTGCGAGCAAAACGGCTGCCAGTACCACAATCAGAAGTGTGACAACAATGCCGAAAATATGCTTTAGTTTCATCTCGACCCCTTAAAGCAACCACCGTTAAGAAATTCTGACGAGGAGAAGAACTCGGATTTTCTACAGTTGTAGAGTAACCATATTTATAGAAAGAGGTAAGGAGGCAATATGGATAACGACCCCCAAAGAAAGGGAGCTGTAAACGGCGAATGCACCGAGGGTCAAATCCATCTTGAGCAAGTACCTGAAGCTCCAGCGCAACAGGGCGAATGCGGAACGGAAAAGGAATCGGGGGCAAAAGCAAAGATCCTTTTTGGAAGGTGGTCTTTGAAGAAAACCGGATTGGTTGTTGTTGTCGTCGTTGTTTCAATTGCCGTCGTTTGCGGCATAGTTTTGCCCCTTGCGCTCGATCGCAATGGGACACGATATATTACAGAGTCGGAATTAAGAGATGTGGTTAATGTCGAAAACCTGAATACCATTGATTACACGTACAAAGGCATAGCCGAAAGTCACAGCAGCTTTCTTTGGATGGACGCTGTCGATTATCGAGTCAAATATACCGCTCACGTTCGGGCAAGCTACGATATGTCAGCTATCGAATTCTCGATAGACAAAGAGAACAGCATCGTGACAGCCTACATTCCGCCCGCGACAATATCTGATCCCATCCTAGACAACAACCAATTCGGATATCTGCCTGAGAAAACAAACGCGGAACTACCCACCGTCATAGCTCTATGCAAAGAAGATGCAGCGAAAGAAGTAAACAGGGAACAAATACAAGCAGAATCACTCAAGAGCCTCGAAGACACCATCCGTGCACTTACGTTACCGCTACTCGGTGATGATTTGAGTCTGCAATTCAAAAGCCTTTCCGAATACAGTGGAACTGGAGAGCAAAATGAATCCTAGAAAAGCAGCGTGCATTGCAGTTTTGATATCCGCACTCGCTCTTTGTATGACCGGTTGCAGAAAAGAAGAAAGCAATACACCCGACTTTTCCGGATATACAAAGATTGCGGAATTGGCAACGAAAGAATGCACTTATCACAATGTCGCTGAAATATACAACGACGGAACCGATATCCTCTTCGGGATAAATGTAGGGTACAAGAAGGCATGGTTTGAGTATGACTGCAAAGTGACCCTTGGAATCGACGTATCAAAAGTAAAGATCGAGGGACCCGATCAAAACAACGTAGTCACCATCTACATCCCGGAGGCCCAAGTTATCGGACTTCCGGTGGCCGACGAAAACACCTTCTCCGACATCTATAAAGATACCGGACTGCTTACGGGAATTGAAACCTCTGATCAATCAAAGGCTTATGAAATCGCTCAAGAAGAGATGAAGAGGTCGATAGAAGCCGATACCGATTTAATGAACCAAGCAAAGGAGCAAGCAAAGACCCTTCTAGGGGGATATGTTCAAAGAATAGGTGCGTCCATGAATCAAAACTATGAGATTAAGTTTGTAGACGCCATCTAAGAGCGTAAAACAAGATGAGTTCAACATAGGCCGCTGGGGCCGCACCCACGTCCGGTTCAGGAAGGCTAGGAGCTCGCTTTCCAGGCTCGTCTCCCAAGGGACGCTCTTTACCTACCTGGATCCCGAGCTCGCGTGGGAAACATTGTCCTATAACCCCAGTTTCCCTAGTCCGACCCCTTATGCAACGAGCCCCGAGATCGTACGATCTCGGGGCTCGCTCGGTTATCCAACCGTGCCGCAGGCTGCGGCATCGATTGCGCAGTTAGGACTTCCTCTTACGGGTAGACAGCTTGTAAGCCGCAGCGCTGGAAAGCGCTACCGCAACCGCCAACCCTGCAAGGATCCCAAGGTCGTCTCCCGTGCGGGGAGAAGCGCTTCTGGGAGCCACGACCTTCACCACCGTGTGGGGAGCTGCCGTCTCATCGGGGGTCTTCTTCCCATTATCGATGGGAGCAACGGGTTTGTCGTCGGTAGGTGCGGCCTTGTACGTGTTGGTGAAGCGCACGGCGCCGTCCATGCCATCAGGGTAGGCAACCGACGCCACAAGGGTGCCGTTCGCCCCGTCAGAAACCGTGACAACGACCTTGTAGGCATTGCTGTCGTACGTAACGTTGGCGAGGTTACCGGGAACCTCCTTCACCTCATAGGAGTAGACACCGGGCGTTGTGTAGGTTGCCTCGCCGAAAGACGCCTTGTGATCCTTGGAATCAGCTTGGACCGAAACCGCGGAAAGGGGAGTGGCCGGAGCCCCGTCAAGGGGCGAGATCTCAAACCGGAAGGAATCATCGGACTTCCACGCCCGACCCTCCAGTGCCTTCTCGACCTCGATAGAAGCCTTTACGGGCGCAGGCGCGATAACTTTCATGGTGAGCTGAATCGTCTCGTCGTCAGTAGCGACGAAATCCTTGCCGTCGGGCCACTGCACGCCGTTCCACGTGAACGAGAAAGCCCTATGCGTTCCCGCAGCAGAAGTGGCCGACGCACGGAAGCTGCCGCTGACCTCGCCTTTGATAGTGAGGAGGGAATCCGGGGCAGCGTTTCTATCGATCTTGATGCCGGGAACGACCAGCTTCATCCAGCCGTCGGCCCCGCCCGCCGCATCGACGATCTTCTCGAGGTCGCTGTAGGTTTTGATCCCGACGGGATCAGAAAGCGCAAACGTCACCGTTACGGTTTTCCCGCTGACGTTCACGTCGCTTACGGTGAAACCGCCGCCGAAGTCGACGGCCTTAACCTTGGAGGCGTCCAGATCACTGGGAAGCGTCATGCCGTCGGGCACCGTGAACGCCGCATCGAACGAGAAGCCTCCGATGTCCAACTTGATGCCGTCGTGGTCCGCTCCCGGATAGACGGCTTCGATCTTGTTCATCTGGTCCTGGATGGAAGCTGCGCTCACAGCGCCCGTCAAATCGAACGTAGATCCCTGAACGGCCTCGATAACCGCATCGTGCTCGGTATTAGCGCCCACCAGCATATCTGCAGGAAGGTTCGATTCCATCGGCGCTACGGCGACAACCGTGAAGTTGATGCCGGGATCGTTGGGCAGGGTGAAGTCGCGGCCCTCATCGGTCTGCCGGCCGGTCCAGTTGAACACGAAGACCTTAGCGGTTCCCGAATCCTTCTTGATGGCGCTCGCCTTGAACGAACCGGACACGCTGCCGGAAACCGTGGCGGTTTCCCCGGCAGCCAGATCGTCGTTGATCTTGATTCCGGGGATCGTAACTTTCATGATGTCGCCAAGGTTGTCGGCAACGGCCGTTTGAAGGTCCTTGTAGGTGTTGATACCGGTCTTGAGATCCATCTTGATCGTAACGGTATCACCCGAAACAGTCAGGTCGGATACGCTGAACGTGTCAGAGAAGCCCTCGAGCTTGACGGACTTCTTGGACAGACCTTCGGGAAGCGTCATCTTGCCGGGGATCTTGAAGCTCGCCGTAAACGAAGAGGCCATGTCCTCGAGCGCGATCGCGTCGTAATCGGTTGTGTTGGGGAACAGCGCCTCGATGCCCTTCATCTGGTTCTTCACCACGGAAGCATCGATCGTGCCCGTGAAATCAAGCGTCTCGCCGGGAACAACATCGTATACGGCGTCGTGCTCGGTTTCCGAACCGACCACGATGTCGGCGGGGATCTCCTGATCCATGGGCTTTACCACCAGCAGGGTTTGGCGGATATCGTTTCCACGAGGATCGGCGCTGCCGGCGATCTGATCACCGTTCCAGGTGAAGTCGAACTTCTTGACCTTACCGCTCACGGTGTTTTTCGCATACGAGGAGAATTCGCCGCTCACAACGCCCGTAGCCGTCAATTCCTGGCCGTTGGTCACGGCGTTGGAATCGAGCGTCAGCCCCTCTACCGTCACGGTGATGGGTTTGGCGATGCCGGATGCGTTTTGATCCTGGGCAACCATGGTTTGCACATCGTCTTTACCCGTTGAAAGCACGGCGTCTTTCAGCTGCTTGTAGTTCTCGAAGCCGCCTTTCAAACCAAAGCGCACCGTGACTTCCCGCCCATTGACGCTGACGCCGTCGAGGTTGAAGCAATCGCCCAAGCCCGTCGCCGTCACCTTGGGATTGGCGGGGATCACCACCTCATCGGGGAGTTTAATGGTGGCTTTGAAGGCGGATGCAGTGTCGGAAAGCGAGATCTTGGCAAGGTCGTCCAAACCGCCCGCGATGGAACTTTCAAGCGCATTCATCTGATCGACTATGATCTGGGCATCGACCGCTCCGGTCATGCTGAAGGCCTCATCCGTGGCGACTTCCTTGATAGACGTCGTCTTTTCCTGAGCCCCGCTCCACATATCGCTCGGGATAGAGCTTGCTCCCGCGATCTTTTCGATGGAAGGGTCGGGGTTCCACTTCAGATAGAACGTGAGGTCTTCGGTAAGTTTCACCTTGTCGTCAATGGTCGCCCTGGTAGAACCGGCCGTGTCGCTGAACCAATAGTAGTATTTGTGCGTGGTCCAGAAGAAGACCGTTTCCTCAACATCCTCGTTTCCGAGCACATGGTAGCTTCGCGTTGCGATTCCCGTGTAGGCGGCATCGGTGTCGCTGCTCACGGGATCGGCGATGCCCTTAGTCGAAGCGGTGACAGTACCGGTGCCCAACGACTTCAGCAGGTCGTTAAGGGTCATATCGTCGGATACCTTGGCCTGCTTCTTCGCGACTGCGATCTCGCCGCCGTTCGCATCGGAGACGATATCGAAAACGTCGGGGTTCTTCTTGAAAACGCTATCGGCGGTAAACGCACCGCCGTTTGCAGAGAACTTGACCGAAACAAGCTTGTCTTCCCAGGCTGCGTAAAGGTTCAAAACGGCCGTTCCCGCAGGGATGCTCAGCGTGTCGCCAACCGCAACCGCGTTACCCGCACCGTCGGGCTCGGTAGTCCAGCCCTTGAAGATCTTGCCGTTGCGCGCAAACGCAGGCGCAGCCTTCGTCACGTCGTCGATCGAGAGGACCTGCATCGTGCGGGCCGGGTTGCTCGAAGAGGCAAGATAAGTCACATCAGTATCGGCGCCGTTGTGGTACTTGACCGCGTAAGACGAAGCGTCGCTTTCCCACTTCGCGTACACCGTCGTATCGGCTGCAAGCACGACGCTGGCATCGAAGGCCTTTTCAGTACCTGCGGCGTCTTTGTAGAACCAGCCCAGGAACTTATAGCCCGGGGCAAACGGGTCATCCGGCATGGACACCGAGCCGCCCTCGACGGATTTTGCAGCCCCAAGAGCGTATCCGCGCATCGCGCTTGCCGTCTTGTCAGCCACAGATCCATCGGCGTACGCTGCGTCGACCTTCGAAGCGGCGTCGTCGGCATTCAGCTTGAAGGTCGACTTGGCAGCGGGTACCCACACGTGCTTCTCGCCGTCGCTCGACGCTTTGGAGACGGAGTAGTCGTACGCCTGGCCATCCTTGTTGAGGGGGTTGAGCATGTTGGTGGATGAATCCGCAAGGGTGAACAAAGAAAGCTGCTCGTCGCCATTAGCGGCACCGTTGGTAGGGATGGTGCTGCCAAGGCTGCTGTTGTAGCTCGGAGCGTACTTCACCAGATAGGAACCGCCCGTCACGATGAAGTTCTTCGACGTCTGCCCGGCTCCGTTGTCGCTATTCTTGGCTGCCGGGGTCTCGACCAGGCAGTTTTCCTTAAACTCGATCGAACCGTTGGTTTGGGCGCCGAAAAGGGCGCCGGCATTCTTGCCGTTTCCCTTGATGGTGGAGTTCGTGAGAACGACTTTGCCGGTGTTCACGTTAAGGCCGCCCGTACCGTTGTTAGTGAACTCCAACGTGGAGTTGGTGACGTTGATGGTGCCGTTTGCCGCTCCGATCGAAATACCCGCAGTCGATCCGGCGTTTGCTTTGATGTACGAGTTCACGATGCTCGAGGATGACTGGATAGTCATGCCCGTCTGTCCGTAGAACGACGGGTTGATGGTGAGGTCGGAGCCTTCCATGTTCAGCTTGTTCATGTAGAACGTCTGCCCGAACCCTTTGACGGTAAGCGAAGCGTTCTTCAGATTGAGGTCACGCGCATCGAACCAGGTGCGTGCCTGGGAAGTCACGTTGACCGTGCAGTTCTCAAACGTCATGCCCGAAGCATAGAAATTGGTATTGCTCTTATCGTCGGCCGTGATAACCAACTTGTCTTTGCCCGATGTTCCCTTCACCGTGCCGCCGAGGAACAGCCCGCACGTTCCGCTTCCCGCTGCGTTGTTCTTAAAGACGTAGGTGCCATCGGTGATGGTGGAGCCCTTCTCCGAGGTAAGTGCGGTTTTGAAACCCGTCATCGTGAGCGTTCCCGCGCCCTTGAGGGTAGAGCCGCCCTTCAGCACGATGCCGTTGATGCTGTTGCCGCTCCCGCTGATCGCAGCGCCTTCGGACTCGATGAAAAGCGTGACGCCCGAGGGGATGTTTGCGGTCGCGGAAAGAGCGAGGTTGCCCTTAACGTGGATGACGTTGATCGAGGTGTCGGCAGCCTGGCGCTCGAGCGCCTTGCCAAGCGTCTTCAGCATGGCACCGGCAGAGCCGTCATTCGAGTCGTCGCCGTTCGTGCCGTCGACCCAAAGCTCGGTAAGCGCCTGGGGAGCCATTGCGGGTTTGCTTTCCGCCGAGGCCGCCGGCTCAACGGCGGTTTCAACAGCGCTGGTTTGATCTGCGGTGTTTTCAGCTGGTTTTGCGGCAACGTCAGCGGTTCGATCGGCTCCCTCCGTTGCGCTGTCGTCCGCGCCGCCGCTTGCCTCTGCATTCGTAACAGACGGGGCTTCAGCTGTTGAGCGCTCGTCTACGGCTCCTTCTGTCGGAAGGGCATTGGCGATGCCGCCGATCGGAAGCATGGACGAGACTAAAACGCCTGAAATCCCAAGTGCGATGACCTTTTTCAAGATCCTACGTGACCTCTTCACGATGTTCTCCCTTGCTTTGCGGTGCTTGGTCCGTATGTAACTCTGCATTTTACTACTTTCCATAAGAAAAGGTCTATGAACTGGGCGTTAATGTTTTACTAATAGTTATGCAAGAAAGAATGAATACGGCTGCTATAGAGGTTACCCGGGCTCCTTCCTATACTTGCCCTTATGAGGGGGAACAATCGAAGGGAGGGGACATGGCAGCTTCGAGCGAAGGCTTGTCCGAACGCGCGCCGCATTGGGGGATGGTCATCGACCTGTTCAAATGCATCGGATGCGACGCCTGCACCGTTTCCTGCAAAGCCGAGAACCGAACGCCGCCCGGCATCACCTACAACGTGGTGCTGGAAGAAGAGGTGGGAACGTATCCCAACATGCGCGTGCGCATGACGCCGCGTCCGTGCATGCAATGCCAAAACGCGCCCTGCGTGGAGGTCTGCCCGGTGAAGGCATCGTATCGGGGCGAAGACGGGATCGTCGTCATCGATGCGAACCGCTGCATCGGGTGCCGGTACTGCATCGCGGCTTGCCCCTACGGTGCGCGCTCCGTTGACGAAGGGATGTCGTATCGCACCGAAATGCAGGCGGCCGACCAGGTGACGGTGCCCGAGTACGGCGTCGAGCGCACGGGTCACATAAAAGACCAGGGTCTCCAGGGAACCGCGCGGAAGTGCACGTTCTGCTCGCACCGAATCGCCCACGGGGAGGTTCCGGCTTGCTGCGAAACCTGCCTGGGAGACGCCCGGGTGTTCGGGGATCTGAACGATCCGGAGTCGGCGGTTTCCAAGCTCGCATCTTCGTCGCGCGCATCGCGGCTCAAAGAGGAGCTGGGCACCAATCCGTCAGTCTATTACCTGAGGTGATAACAATGGCATCTAGAATGGCAAACACCGCAGCACCGGGACGCGCCCCTTTTAGAAGGCCCGCCCTGGCGTGGGTCGCTGCGACCTTCGTCTTGATAGCTTTGGGCGCCCCCTTCCTGTTCGCGCGCTTGTCCGAGGGGCTCATCATCGCCGATACCACGAACCGCGTCCCATGGGGTTTGTGGGTGGTCGCCTACACTTGGTTTTCAGGCCTCGCCGGGGGATTGTTCCTGATCTCGTCGCTTTGGTACCTGTTCAGGATAAGGCGCTTCGCTTCCGTGGCGCGCCTTTCGCTTGTGGGGAGCCTGGTCTTTCTAGCTGTATCCATGGTTCTCATCGGCCTCGACCTGGGGGCCTTGGGCAACGCCGCGGGGGCGATCCTGCATTTCCGTTGGTCCTCGGCGCTTTCCTGGGAAATCAAGCTCTACCTTGCGTTCCTGGTCATCGCGGGAATCCAGCTGTTGCTCGTCCTTAAGGGCGATCCGTCTTGCGAAACGCGGCGCGCAAACCGCAACTTCGCCATACGCGTCCTTGCGGGGTTGGGCGTTGCTCTGTCGTTCGTCGGCCCTCCCAGCGGTACGGGGATGCTCTTCGCCGCCGTCAAGGCGCGCGATTTCTGGAGCGACGGAGCCACCGTCGCGCTGTTCTACGCCGCCGCCGTGGTGACCGCCGCATCGTTTCTGCTGGTCGCCAGCGTCGTCCTAGCCCGCATTCGCCGCGAGGCCCCCGACTCCGAGACCACGAAGGGTCTTGCGTGCGTGCTTCTATCGTCGATGGCCGTATCGGCTTTCGCCACGTATTTCCAGCTGACGCCATCGCTCCTGCCTGCAGAATCGTCCAGCGGCCAAGCAGCTCAGATCATCCTGACCGGCTCCTTCGCACCGCTGTTCTGGATCGGTGCGGTGGGGATCGGCTGCGTCTTTTCCGCCGCTTTGGCTGTAGCGGCTCTGCGCAGCGGAAGCGGCGCATGTGCGGCTGCTGCCGGCGCTTGCGCATTGATAGGCGTTTTCGCGCTGCGCTACGCATTCGTGACCGTCGGTTTCCTCGTTCCGCTGCTGCCGGGGCTTCCCGCAGCCTCGTACGCCCCCAATATCGCCGAGATAGGGGTGGTGGCTTTCGCTTCGGGGCTTGCATTGGGTCTGTTCGGCCTTTCACTCAGGCTGCTCGACCCCGACTCGGTAAGGGTTCGGGGAAGCGAAGCGGCCGCAACGGTGAGCGAGATGAGACGGGACGCCGGAGAGGGGGCCCTGAAATGAAACGAGACGAAGTGAACGTAAAAGACAACGAGCTGGAGAATGCCGAGGCGACGGAAAGGGACCGCTTCGGAACCCCCTCGCGACGGGCGGTTGTCGGAGCGGGTTGCGCTGTGGCCCTCGGTGCGGTTGCCGTGGGCGCGGGGATCGCATCGCACATAGCCGGCAACGACCCTTACACCGACGACGCGCACGGACGTGGGGACTCGACCGATTCCTACACGGCCGAGGACGTGATCCTGTCGATGTGCAACGGCTGCAACACCTCGTGCCCCATCAAGGTGCGCATCTGCGACGCGGCCGAAGACGCGCAGGGAGCGACAGCGCTGGTGCGCAAGATATCGGGCAATCCGTATTCCCCGCTGAACACGCAGCCCTATGCCCCGATGCCCTACGGCACTTCTCCCCGCGACGCGTTGGTCCCGGACGGGTCCTTCAAAACGAAGGGCCGCTCTGCGAGCGGCGGCGTCACCTGCCTCAAAGGCCAGGCGGGCGTTCAGATTGCCCACAACGCCCTGAGGGTCACCGAACCCTTGCGGCGCGTCGGCAAGCGCGGCGAGGACCGGTGGGAAAGCGTATCGTGGGATACGGCCCTCAACGAGATCATCAACGGGTCGGACGCCTTGGGAACGCCGGGCATCTCCTCGTGGTGGGCCTATGCCCCCAAAGAGAAGGTCGATGCCGACGTCGCGCTGGTGAAATCGGGCGCGATGTCCAAAAAGGAGTTCGACGACAAATGGCGCGACACGCTCATCGATGTCGATCACCCCGACTTGGGACCCAAATCGAACCTGCTGTGCTCGTTCGGAAGCGACCGCGGGTTCATCAGCAGCCGATTCGTCCAGAAGGGCCTGGGCACCGTTAACACCTACGGGCACGGCGGCGTATGCGGGTTCACGGGCGCCGTCAGCAACGCCCGCACGCACCCGACCACCGGTTTCAACCGCATGTACCCTGAAATCGACCACTGCGAATGCCTGATCATCTGGGGAACCGAACCCATGACGGCGAACAAGGGGCCCACCTGGTTCGCCCCGCGCCTTTCAGTCGCGCGCGCTCGCGGGATGAAGCTGTTCGTGGTCGACCCGCGGCAGGGGAGAAGCGGGGCGAAAGCCGACCTGTGGCTTCCCGTCGTTCCCGGAAAGGATACGGAGCTCGCGTTCGCCATGGCGTCGTGGATCTTGGCGAACAAGCGCTACGACGAGCGATACCTGACCGCCCCGGGAAAGCGCGCGGCTGACAGCATCGGCGAGCCCACCTGGTCGGATGCGACGCACCTGGTAGCCGTCGACATGCCGAACCGCCCCGTGGTAACCGCCAAGCTCCTCAGCCGGTCCGCAGACGGCACCCCCGACGATACCCGTTTCGTGCTCGTCGACGGCGAGCTCGTTTCAGCGGACGAAACCGTCGGCGCCGCAGATCTGGAGGTCGATGCCGAAATCGAGGCCGACGGGAAGACCATACGGGTGAGAAGCGTGTTTTCTCTGCTTAAAGAGCGGATAAACGAGCATTCCCTCGACTATTACGCCGAGCAGAGCGGCATCGACGTGTCGATTATCGAAGAAGTGGCGCGCGAGTTCACTTCGCACGGCAAGCGGGCGGCCATCACCTCGTACCGCGGACCCTGCATGCACACCAACGGCTACGATGCCGTGCGGGCCATAAACTACCTGAACTTCCTCATCGGCAACAACGACTGGAAGGGCGGAAACCTCGCTTCGGGGGCGAAGTACGAAACCGGCAACGGGCGCTACGACCTGGCCACGGTTCCCGGAGGGTACAAGCCATGGGGCATCGCGGTATCCCGCCACAACGTCGCCTACGAGAAGACCTCGTATTTCGAGCAGGACGGCTATCCTGCCAAACGGCTGTGGCTTTCCATGTCCACGAACCTGATACAGGAAGTGGTGCCGACGCTGAGGGCCGGCTACATCTACGACCATCTGGGCGCGCTGTTCATGCATCGCTACTCCCTCGTGGATTCGGCCCCGGGCGGAGACCGCATGGCCGACGTGCTGACCGACACCGACAAGATCAAGCTCATCGTCGCGTTCGACGTCGAAATCGGGGACACCGCGCGCTACGCCGACTTCATCCTGCCGGACCGGACGTTTCTCGAGCGGTTCACGCAGGAGGGGATCTACCCCACCCAGCCGTTCAAGCTGCTTCCGCTGGGCCAGCCGACCACGCGCATCTTCGAGGGACCCCGTCCCACCGAAGCCGTGTACATCGAGCTTCTGAAGCGGATGGGCAAGCCGGGCGTGGGCGAGGGGGCCATCCTGAAGGGAAAGAACGGCTCCGATGCGGCTCCTTCGGCACTGAACAGCGAATACGACTACTGGATGAAGCTGGTGGCGAACGTCGCCTACTCGGACGAGCCCGTTCCCGACGCTGATGCCGACGAACTCGCGCTTTTCGAGAAGGTGCGCAGGCGGGCGCTGGGCGATGGGTTCGACATCGATCAATGGAAGGCTGCCGTGATGCCCGAAGAGTGGCCGAAGGTCGTGTACGTCCTCAACCGCGGAGGGCGCTTCGCACCCGCCGACCGGCTTGCGGGAGACGGCTTCGAAGGAGAATGGCTCCAGTACCGCTACGGGGCGCTGTGCGCTTTCTACGATCCCAAGACGGCGGCGACGAAAGACGCCCTGAGCGGCAAGAACCATGACGGGCTCGCGCATACCACGCCGATCACGTATGCGGACGGAACCGAGGTGGAAAAGCCCGGGGAGTACCCGCTTGCCATGATCACCTGGAAGGCGCGTGCGAACGGTACGTACCGCCTGATGCCCTCGTCGTGGTTGCGCGAGGTGGAGACGGAGAACTTCGTTTGGATGTCGCCAAGCGACGCCCGCGCCCGAGGGCTCGAGAACGGGGACGCCGTCGAAATCGAGAGCTCGGCGGGTTCGGCCCAGGGGCATGTGAAGGTGACCGAGGGCATACGGCCCGGTGTGGTGGGCAGCGCGTACTCGTTCGGCCACCGGGGGTCGCGCGCCTACCCGATCGTCGTGGACGGCGTCACCTACGATGCGGCGCCCGATTACCTGGCCGAATCGCGGGTGAGAGACGGCGAGATCCCGGGGCATCAGGAGACGGGCCTTGCGGGGGGCCGCAACCGAGGGTTCAGGCACAACGCCCTTCTGCCCGACGACGTGGTCGAAGGCGGAGGAGGGCTCATGGACCGCATAGGAGGCGGCGCCGCCCAGCTCGATTTGTGGGTGGAGGTCAGAAAAGCATAGTTAGGCCGGAGGGCGAGCGGATCTCCCGCTCGCCCTCCGCATATTCGGGTATCCTCGATCCGAGGGATTTTCGACTCGAAACATCCGAGTTTCAAAAGGGAAGGGTCGATCCGCCGAAGACGGCGCAAACGCTCAAGGGGATCGGGGGTTCGCGTGGCGCAGGGTGAGACAAAGGCGAGCATTGGGCTGAAGGCCAAGATCATCGGCCTTCTGGGAACCGTGCTGCTCGCATTGGTGCTGGTCGACGTCGCATGGACGTACCACACGCAGAAGCAGGCGACCGAAGGCGTCATGCTGCAGGAATCGCGCATCTTGGTTACGGAGATGAACGCGGTATGGAAATTCGTTTCCATAAACCAAGACATTATCAACCGCTCGGCAGACGGAACGTACGACTACAAGGGCCTGCATTGCGCTCTCGCCGGGGAAGAGGTGGCGACGTTTTTCTCGGACGACTCCGACTACTCGATCCGCTTCACGCGGCTTTCCCCCCGCAATCTGAGGAATTCCCCGGACGAGTACGAAAAAGACGCTCTCGAGCGCTTCGCCGACGGCACGACGAGCGAGCAGTACGGCTTTTCGAGCCAGGACGGACGGTCGGTGTTTCGCTACCTGTCGGTTATGAGGGTGTCGGAGAACTGCACGGAATGCCACGGACGCCCCGCAGGACAGATCGACCCGACGGGATACCCGAAAGAAGGCTGGGAGGTCGGCGATGTGGCTGGGGCCGTGAGCGTAACGGTTCCCACCGACTGGTACTTCTCGAATATGCACGACGCCATCCTGCGAGGCGTGCTGTTTTTCCTAGCGACGATGGTCTGCATGGCGGCGATCGTCTATTTCGCGCTTACGCGCCTGGTCACGAATCCGCTTGCGAACCTGAGGCGCACCTTCGTCAGGATGTCGTCCGAACCGTCCGCAACGGGGCTCGATACCGCCGTCGAACGCGTCCGGCCCGTTTACTCCTCAACCGAGATCGACGATCTGCTCGCACAGTTCGAGCTGATGGCAGAGCGTCTGTCGTCGATGTACTCGAACCTCGAATCGCAGGTGAGGGACCGCACGACGCAGCTTTCCGCGGCGAACGAGGAACTCGAGCGGCAACGGCAACACGTAGAGCGCGTCAACGACCGTCTGAAGAGGGAGAACCGGTTCAAATCGGACTTTCTGGCCATCGTGAGCCACGAGCTGCGCACCCCGCTCACCTCCATCCTCGCCTTCACCGACCTGATGGAGGAAAGCGTGCCGGCAAGCAACGCGCTTGCGCGCACTCAGCTCGAAGAGATCGGGAAAAACGGGCGCATACTGCTCGAGATGGTGGACAACGTGCTTGAAACCGCGCGCATCCAGGTTGGATCCGAGAAACTCAACCTCGAATGGATCGATTTGGGGGACGTGGTGGGCATGGTCGAGGCATCCAGCAGGCCGCTCGCCGAGAAGAAATCTATAGACTTCACCGTCTCCATCGGCTCGGACGTGCCGATTATCAGGGGGGATTGGGAGAAAACCCGCCGAATCCTCGTGAACCTCGTCAGCAATGCGATCAAGTTCACCGGAAAGGGCGGAACGGTTCACGTCGGAGTCTCCTACGATGCGGCCGACGAACAGGTTTCGCTTAAGGTCGTTGACAGCGGGATCGGGATTCCCGAGGATAAATGGGATCTGATCTTCGAGCGGTTCTCGCAGGAAAACATGTCGACAGTGAGACGCTACGGCGGAAGCGGCTTAGGGTTGTCCCTGGTCAAGGAGCTTTCTGAGATGCTGGGCGGATCGGTTTCCCTGACAAGCGAACCCGGTTCGGGCAGCACGTTCACGGTTCGGCTACCGATCAAACAGGAAGGGGACGAACATGACGAAGATCATGCTTATCGATGACGACGAAAGCCTGCAGGTTCTCATCGGGCAGATCGCCGCGCGGGACGGTTACGAGTACTGCTGCGCCGCAAACGGCGTCGACGGCCTCGATATGCTGCGCACCGAGCGGCCCGATTTCCTTATTCTCGACGTCATGCTTCCCGACACGAACGGGTTCGAGATCTGCGAGCGCATCCGATCCGAAGGGGAGGAGCTTCCCGTCCTGTTCCTGTCATCGAAAGGGGATATCGTCGACAAGAGCATCGGATTCAAGGCAGGGGCAGACGATTACCTGGTGAAACCCTTTCAACCCATAGAGCTTTCCCTGCGCATCAAAGCGCATTTGCGGCGCAGGGCCCCCGCCGCCCGAACCGATCCGCGCGCAACCAAGAACCGCGATTCCTACCATGTGGGCGACTTGGAGGTGTTTCCCGGGAAGTACGAGGCGCGCCTTCGGGGCGAACCGGTGGCGCTCTCCGTGCGTGAATTCGAGCTGCTCGAACTGCTTGCGTCCGATCCCGGCAACGTGTTCACCCGAGAGCAGATCATCCGGCATCTCTGGGGAGACGCCGAGGCGGCCGACCCTAGCAGCATCACGGTTTTCGTGCGCAAGATCAGAGAGAAGATCGAGGACGACCCGTCGCGGCCGCGTTATCTCACCACCGTATGGCGCGTCGGGTATCGGCTCGCCGAGGATTAGAGGCGGGCAAAGGCATCCGTTATGCGAGGTCTTTGCGCAGAGGAAACGTCCTCAATCGTCCTGGCTGAACCGTTAGATCCACGGGAAGAAGAGGCCCGTCGTCGCCATCCATGCCGCAGCGCATATCTCCATCGAGGCATTCGACGCGAATATGCGACCCGCAAAGAAACATCACGTTGTCGTTTTCATCGATGCTCTGGGTCACCGCATCGGGGACCAGGGACAGAAGCGATGCAAGCGACGCATCTTTGAGCGCGAGCAAATAGATGAGCCCGTTATCGATCTCGGTGTCGGCGTTGGAGATGAACAGGTTAACAAGCGTGTTCGCCGACAGAGCCACGAATGAATTGATATCTTCCACCATGGCATCGCCGTCGACCGAAATGCGCAGTCGATGATGCCGATCGTCTCCGATTCGCTGCAATTCGCTGGCCACGTATGCCAAGAAACCGAACCGGGCCTTGTCCTCCGACGGCACCTCGCGGATTCCCTCGGGGAGGGACCCGCCCGTTAGGGTGTAAGTGAAAGGGACTCCGTTTGCGAAACAAACGTCGAGCGGAATGGCGGTATCGAAGTCAAGCGCCTCGAGGGTTTCGACCGCATCAGATGGCAGGCCCAACGTTCGAGCGAAGCCGTTTCCGGTTCCTCCAGGTAGTATCCCCAAAATGGGGATCTCCTCTTTTTCGCCCACCCCGTCTAGAAGCCCGCGCACCACGGTGCTTACGGTGCCGTCGCCGCCCATAGCGAATACGGCGTCGAACCTGTTTTCACGCGCATCCCGAGCCAAAGCCATAGCGTTATCGGCGCTTGTGCTGACGTGGGCTTCCACGACGTCGAAGGAAGACCGAAGAAGCCGCTGCGCCTCTTCGGAAACAGACGCACCCTCGCCGCGTCCTGAAGAAGGGTTGATGATCAGCCTGGCGGTTCGCATGGGCATCCTTCCTGCGAAGGGGTCTCCGACGGGTTAAGGAGAGTCTGAAAGGTCGTTTGCGGGTTGTCAAACCTTCCATCGGGGATCGAGCTTGATCCCGATGGGAGAGGCCTCCTCGAACGGCGCCCTTCGATGAGAAACGCGACGGGCAGGGGATAGGGTTTTTTGCCATCGGCTTGAAACATGCAAACAGCGAGAAGGTTTCTATAATGAATTGCCGAGAGCTATTGGATAGCGATCCGTTCTGCCGCAAACCGCAGGGAAGATAGCACATGGCCGTAGATCCCACCTTTTCCGTTGGCGAGACTCCAGGAAGTCGCGCCCTCGACCCCGCGAACGACGACATCGCGGCCCGAAAGCGCAGAATCGTTGATGCTGCCGTCGAAATAGGCAGTCGTCAGGGTCTCGCTGCCATATCGGCCCGAGGCGTGGCACGCGCTGCAGACGTTTCGGTCGGCTACCTGTACAAGGTCTTCCCCGCGAAAAGCGATATCGTCGTAGCCGCCGCCACGCATTACTTCGAACAGGCGCTCTACAAGGATCTATGCCATACAACGACCGGGGAATCGTACATCGATTACTGCCGGAGGCTCTGCGACCGCGCCACAGAGGCCGTCGCTACGTTCAGGGGCGAATGGCTCAGAGATGCGGAAAGCCTTCCGCATGCCGACTTGATAGCCGCCCGGATTCGCATGGGAAGCGCGATAGAGCATGCGAAAAAGGGCCTCGTGGCGGTTCTCGAGAATGACGCCGCAATCGATTGGGAAGGCGTGCTGGCAAGCGTAAACGCCGCTTCGGTCGCCGAATTCACCGCTCGTTCCCTGGTGGAGTCTTTGCGAGAGGGGAGTGGAGGACACGAGGTGCTGCTCGCCCTTCTAGAGCGTGGGCTCTACCGGGTTTAGGCGCCCGGGCCTCGTGAACATGAGCCCCTTGTTGTTCACGTTGCGGATCCTAGTATGAACCCATCGAAGGGCCGAGGCGAGGTACCCGGCCCGTAAACCGATGGGACGGTACTTACATGAACAACATGCTTGCAATCGCATCGGGAGCTATCACGCTTGCCCTCGTTTTCTACACGATCGGCGTTTTCACCGAACGGCGCGCCGGTTCCCTGAGAAAAAACCATCTGGCTTTTTTCTATCTGGGCCTCGTATTCGACACGACGGGGACGGCCTTCATGTCCCAGATGGCGCACGGCGGTTTCGCCAGCCCGATACACGCGGCAACCGGGGCTCTTGCAATCGTGCTCATGCTCGTTCATGCAGTGTGGGCCACGGTCGTGTATCTGCGGAAGAACCCCGAGGCGATCGCGCGATTCCATCGCCTGAGCATGAGCGTCTGGCTTGTCTGGCTCGTTCCATACATCTGCGGCATGTTGATGGGAATCCCCGCGATAAGCCTCGGCTCGAATGCGGCGGCGCTCGTTGCAGTCGGGTTATCGCTTGCGATAGGTATCATCATGTGCGCGCGTCAGACCCCGAATCCGCATCGACAGGCGTAGCGGGTCCTCTGGCAAAACGCTCATGGCGGCTATGAGATAATAGTTCGTGCCGCTCGTTCATCCCTAACTCTCGAAAGGATATCGCCGTGAGCCAAGGCAGTAGGAACCAAGCACCAGATGCGCGCCGCCTTTCCGCTGCCGAGCAACGTAGGGCCAATCGCTTTCGGACCGTATGCGAATCGATGAGCAGGGAAGGGTATGAACAACATGAGCTTCTTATCAGTCCTATAGGGGCGAATGTGGCAGTTTTGCTGGCGGCGGTTCCCCTTACGATGCTGACGTTTGCGCTGTATGCAGCAGTGGCGGGAGGGTCCCCGAATCGCTTCGAGTTCACGTTCGACCCGCTGGTTCTCGTCGCGGTAATTGCGTTGATCGTCGTCCACGAGCTGATCCACGGATTTACATGGGGGCTGTTCTCGAAGAACCATTACCGCGACATCGAATTCGGCGTCATCTGGAAGTGCCTGATGCCGTACTGCACCTGCACAGCCCCTCTTAAGAAAGGGCCCTACATTCTCGGAGGCCTCATGCCGCTGATGGTTCTGGGGCTGATCCCGCTTGCATACGGCATTGTCACCAGCACGCCGGGCGTTACCGTCGTAGGAATGCTGATGACCCTGTGCGCGGGAGGAGACGTGCTTATCGTGATAAAACTGTTGCGTTTTCGGACCACTGCGTCCGACGTCGTGATTTACGACCACCCCACCTGCGGGGGAAGCGTTGTGTTTACGCGGTAGAGCCGTGGCCAATAACGGCTGGGGGATGGACGCGCGGTTATTTCCCCGCGGTTTTGTCAGTCACGTAGAGGCCCACACGCACTTGCTTCCAGGTGTCCGCTGCGGGATCGACTTTGAGGATGCGGCATTCCAACACGTCGCGGTGTCCGAAGTGCAATAGCTGTGAGACTATACCGTTTTCGCTTCGAGGCACATACCCGAGTTTAACTCCATCGCGGTAAATGGCCACCGCATCGGGGTCCGCTGCATTGTCGGACTCGGCCACAAGGGAAAGCCCTTCTCCTACTTTCAATGCCGAAAGGACGGTGGCCCCGTCCCAATAACGCATGCCGGCGATGTCGAAATCTGCGATATACCGAGTTCTGCATTCCATTTTTTCCCTCTCATCAATTCAACCAGTAGTCAGATTCTACAGCGGGGCCGATTCACAGGTGTCCCCGTTATCCGTTGTGTTAGACCACTTTGGATACTGGGACTTTTCCTATAATCTTTCTTGCTTAAATAGCAGGCGAAAGCGAAGGAGCTCCTATGGTCACCAAGGATGATGCGTGTTGGATAATCGGCCTTTCCGCAGGTGCGGGCATTGGCGTATATCTTGATGGCGGCTGGGGCGTCGATGCGCTTGTCGGGCGTGAGACCAGGGCTCATAACGACATCGACCTGTTCGTTCAGCGCGGGGATTACCAAAGGTTCGTGGATCTAATTGCTGATGAGGGGTTTTCCGAGGTGGCTGCATCTTTCACCACCGAAGATCACACGGTGTGGCAAGACGAGGCGGGGCGCATCGTCGACCTGCATTGCTTCGATTTCGCCGAGAATGGCGATATTCTGTATCAGGGAGATCGTTTTCCCGGGGAGGTCTTTTCGGGGAGGGGGCGCATCGGCGAGGTGGAGGTGTCGTGCATCGACCCCGAAAGCCAGCTGTTGTTTCACTTGGGCTATCAGCATGACGAGCACGACGTCCACGATGTCATGCTCCTATGCCGTGAGTACGGTTTCGACGTTCCCGAAGAATATCGCTAGCTGTTGCTTTTTGCATCGGGTCACGACTTCAGCGCTTGCCGCAGATGCGCTGCGCCAGACCGCCCTGGACATCACGCCACGCCGTATATGGCCCTCCGCGCACGCGAGTCCCATTTCGCCTGCTTGATCCAGTACTCGTAGAACGGATAGGGGGTCACCTTGTACTGGCGCCAGGTCTTCTCGTACGTGCCGCGGGCCGCCTGCCTCACTATGAGCTCGGCGAGCTCGTCCGCGCTCCTGCGGACCTTGAAGCACCACGTCCACTTGAACCAGGCGAGGTAGTTCTCGAGGCGTCTCGTGGAGACGCCCCGGAACCTGCCGATGAAGTGCCTCATCTGGGAGTGGAGGCTGTTCACCCTGTTGATGGCGTGCTCCTCCCTCTTGCTGGCGATGTGCTCGCCGACGCCGAGGGCGGGCAGGACGCGGCGGTACACGTGCGCACGGTCCGTCGAGATTATCGCGCCGACCGCGAGCTTGTCGGCGAGCAGCTCCCTGGCTGCCGCCTCGTCGAGGCCGCCCCTCCCCGCGATCTCGTAGAAGATGTCGCCGGCGTCGTTGATGCCGGTGAGCACGCATATCTTCTCGTGCCCGTCGGTTCCCTGCGACCTTGCGCGGGGCTTCCTGGGCACGCCGGACTCCGACCTGGAGCGGTTTCCCTTGAAGCTCTCCCTGAAGAAGCACTCGTCGAGCTCGGCCCCGCCGCCGGCCTCCACGCGGAAGGCGGGCATGCGCTTGGCCATGGCCTCGAGCAGCCTGTGGCGCATGAAGAACGCCGTCTTGAGGCACACGCCGCACTTTTCCGCCGACTCGCGCAGCGGGAGCATGTCCACGTGGCACTCCGCGAACCTCATCCAGGCCGACCTGTCGAGCTTGGTGGTGGAGAAGATGCGCATGGTGGCGTCGGTGAAGGTCCTGGCGCACCCTCGGCAGAGGAACCGCTGACGGCCGCGCCCGTCTCGCCCCCTCTTCACGTAATGCGGGGAGCCGCACCAGGGGCAGGCTCTGTCGGGATCGTCTTCCGCCCCCTCGCTTGCCGCGAGGTCGAACAACTCCGCGTCTATCAGCGCCTTGAGCGATCTCAGGGCCCTGCTCTTCTCGGCAGCCGTCATCTGCGGGAGGAACTGCCTCGTCAGCTGGGTGAGCACGTCTTCCATTGCAACCTCCATCTTTCCTGATGATGGAATTGTCGCAATTGGGGGTCCTGCTGCGTGTACTGTGCATAGGACACTTATCCAAAGCGGTCTAACACAACGATTAGGACGGACAGGCTCGAATAGCTCCAGGTAATACCATTTTTCAAGCTCGCCAACTACGCGTGAGCCTGTCGGTCAAGCCTGCCTGCACGTAAGAGCAGCATAAACACAGCACGGGTGGTGATGCGATGTACGTCAGGAACAGTTAGCGCCGGGCGAAGGTCGCATTTCAGCATTGGCGCTGAGCATCCTGCACCGTCGAATAGCGAGGCACTTTCACAGCTGCTGGGACAATCTGTCTCAGCGAGACATCCAACCGATATTATGCCAGTTTCTTGAATATGGGACTTAGGGAACCCAAGGGAACCGAAGCCCATTCCTCTCAAAAGACTCCTTTCCCGCTTTCGTGTAGAAGGCTGATGAACGTACATGGCGTAACGCCGCGGAACGCAGCGATACGGCGCGGAAAGGATAGGAGGACGCATGAGACCACAAAGCGACTGCAGCGGCTGCACTGATCAGAACCAGGCCGTGAGTGGCCCCAGCGAATGGATGACCGTAGCCGAAATGCAGGAATACATGCATGCCGGAAGGACCAAGGCCTATGAGCTCATCAAGGCCGGAGAGGTCAGGTCGTACAGGCTGGGAAGGAGGATTCTCGTGAACAGGCTGTCTCTTGACCGATACATAAAAGCAAACGGAACACTTGGCGACCAACCGAACAAATGAGGTCCGAGCCATGTTGATTGCACCCGAAGCTTCGGCGCTATCGAAGGGCGAGGCATCGTCTTGCCGCCTCAAACGAACTCGAAACGAGGCAGACGATGAATGATGCAACAGGACCTAGACCAGTGCCACCTCAGGACTACTACAGCGCCCAGCAGGTGATGGACTTGCTGAGAATAAGCAAGAGAAGGCTGTACGAGCTCGCGGAACGCGATGATGACCCGCTGCCCCTCAGGACTTTCCCAGGGGCAAAGCGTGGATCGATAGCGGATCGGAGGGAGCTCCGCGATTGGGTCCTTCGTAACACCGTCCTAGTCCGCGAGCGCGAGCAAAGGGGCTAGGAGAAAAATGAAGGACATCAAGAGCGCGGGTGATGAGCGCGCTTCCCCTGAAGGGTTCATCACGTTGCATGGGTTCATGATGAAAGGAATGGGACTCTCTGGAGTCCCGCTCCTCGTCTTTGCCCGCATCTACGGCTTCAACTCGGCAGGATTGGACTTTTATGAGAGCAAGCCCCATCTCGCAAGCTTCCTGAACACAACGGAGAGGTCCGTATACAGGGCCTTCTCGGACCTGCTCGAAAAGGGGCTGATCCAGGAGTCGGGCTCCCATCGACACGCAAGCGGCGTCGAGACGAAGTGCTACTCGGTCGTATGGTCGGCCATTCCCCCGAGGGCGAGGGGTCCAGACCCTGACAAAACGTCACCCCCTGACAAAACGTCACCCCCTGAAATCTTGTCAGTCGAAAGGGCACAGGGGGATGACGAATCTTCAGTCCCCGGGCTGACGAATTGTCAGCCGATAAGAAAGGCTGATAACAAAGGTTTCAGATAGGAAAGGCGGCCTCGTTTGAAGGACGAGAGGAATCCATTCATTACGCTCGAGGAGGCAAGGGCCAGGGGATTGAGGCACTCCGAGCCGGAACCGGTTGCCTGCACGTACTGCGGGCGGGCAACCGTTCCCCTCGGCATCGAGTACGGCGGCGAGGTCAGGTGGATCACCCATGAGCCCTGCGGCTGCCCGGAAGAGCTCGAGGCAAAGCGGAAAGAGGAGGAGAGGGAGGCCAAGGAGGCCGAGTCCAAGCTCCAATCCAAGTTCCTCAAGGCGGGTATCGCCAGGCGCTTCCTCGGCGCGAGGGTCGACCTAGAGGCATCGGCTCGGTACCTGTCTAGCTTCGGGGGAAACAGGGGAGCCGGGCTCTACATCGAGGGATGCGTGGGCTCCGGAAAGACCTACGCGGCAAGCGCCATCGCGAAGGCGTTCGTTCTGTCGGGCTACAGCGTGGCCATGGGAACGACCCTCTCAATGCTCGAGGAGATCAAGCGCAGCTACGACGACGACCGCGCGCCTGGCATCAGCCGCTATGTCGGCAGCGACGTCCTGATCATGGACGACATAGGCAAGGATACGACCAGCTCCTGGGCCCTCACAAACCTCTTCCAAATCGTCAACTCCCGCTACGAGGACATGCTCCCGACCATATACACGTCGCAGTACGACGTAGACACGCTGCTGTCCCGGATGGCCAGATACGGGGACCGCGAGACCGCCGAGGCGATCGTCTCGAGGATCGTGCAGACCTCGACGCATGTCCGCCTGCCGAATAGGGACAGAAGGCGCGAATCCAGCTTTTTCGGTGAAGACGGAACCAAGGGAACCCAAGGGAACCTTAGGCGTCGATGACGGCAGCAGCGTCCCTCCCACTGCTGGTATAAGCGCATTTGGCGGCGAGGAAGAGCTGGTCAGCTGAAACATCCCCGCAAACGAAAACCGAGCTCGTGACTCCTAGCGCCTCGCCGCCGCCAAGCAGAGACCCACTGGGACAGATTGTCCCACCGACGAAAGGACCGACATGGAGGGCTTCGCACCCATCACCGGAGAGGAGCACGAGCTCCTCGTGGCCAAGTGCCAGGAGAACGGCTGGCTCAAGCGCGGCGGCTACGACTGGCAGGATGACCCCTTCATGGAGGAATACCCCTACGAGTTCTCCAAGGCCGAGAGCATCGAGGATCTCCGCAACGCGTTCGCGCGCGGGAACTGGGCCATCAGGCAGGGTTTCGTCTACGAGGACCTCGCCTTCATCCAGCAGGTCAACGGCGGCGACGAATGGTGGACCTGCAAGCGCTTCGACGGGGAATGGGTCGACTTCGAGAGCTGGAGCTTCGGTCGGATATCGCTAGACCCCGCGGAGTTCGAGGACGCGATGCTACATATGCGTCACGCGACCAAGGAGGAGTGCACATCCCTGCGCTACATGGACTCGAAGATACCCGAGAGGCCTCAGAGCCTCGCCGACAGGGCCCAGGGAGCCATCCAGGCGTCAGCAACGCTCGATTCCGCAACTCAGCACCGACAAGGACCCAACCACACAAGATAAGCCAGGAAACTTAGAGAAAGGCGGCATGTTATGCCAAGCGACTACGGGGACGACTCCGGCGAGAAGCTCGTCGACTGGATGCTGAGAATCGGGCAGGATGCGGGCGGCGCGGCGATGTCGGCAGGCGCCGAAAGGCTCGCAAACGCCTTCAGGAACGCGCGCGGCCAGGTCGCAGGGACCCCGGACGCCGTCGCCGAAGAACTGGAAGACGCGCCTCAGTGGGCGAAGCTCAGCATGGCTGAGTTCGAGCAGCTTCCGGAATACGAATCCATCAGGCAGCTCATCGACGAGGAACTGGACAGGGCCTCCATCGAGCATGCCTTCCACAACGATGGCGAGCGTGGCTTCCTCGTTTTCAAGGTCGAAGACGCGCCGGACGTCGACGAGGTTTTCGCGGACCTCGAGAGGAAGGCGTCCGAGGCGCTTGACGAAGCCAAGGAGAGGATCGCCCAGCCCAAGTCCAGGGATGCTGAGAGGCTCGCCGTGAAAGCCGAGCAGGCCAAGGCCGCCTCGGCTGCAAGCAAGGCAGCCCGAGAACAGGTTCGCCAGGTGGAGCGCTTGGAGCAGAAGGCTCGATGAGAAGCGATGTGCTCTTCGCCGCCATATGCTCGGCGATCTCCTTCCTCGTCGGAAACGTCATCGCGGGCCATGCCCAGGAAACCGGGACCAACCCGCTCATGGCGGGTGGGGGATTCGCGGAAACCCTCCCCGACTCCCTTGCATCGGGCCACCTCTTCTACGCAGACACCCTCTCCGTCGCGATCGGCGCGGCCTGCGCCTGCGCGGTGTGGCTTTTCTGGGCCAGGGAGGCTGAGCGCATGGGAAACTACCGGCGCGGCGAGGAGCATGGAAGCTCCAGGTGGGCGACCGCCAAGGAGATGGGGGCCTACGCGGATTCCAAGGATCCGGACAACAACATCATCCTCTCCTCGCGATCCAAGAAGCGCTTCATCGACACGTCCCACGACCAGAGGACGGAGACCAACAACAACATGCTCGTGGTGGGAGGACCCGGAACGGGCAAGACCCGCTACTACGTCAAGCCGAACCTCTACCAGCTGAACGCCAACTACTTCATCACCGACCCGAAGGGGACGCTGATCATGGACGTCGGCTGGCTCTTCGAGGAATCGGGCTACGACATCCTCACCTTCGACACCATCGACTTCTCCAGGTCCATGCACTTCAACCCTCTCGCCTACGTACGCGACGAGAAGGGCATCCTGAAGTTCGTGGAGTGCCTCGTGAAGAACACGACGGGCGACAAGGAGCATTCCGGCGACCCCTTCTGGGAGAACGCCGAGAAGCTCCTCTACACGGCGCTGGTGGGATACCTGATCGCCCACTGCCCGCCCGAGGACCGGAACGTCGGCGGCCTCATCATGCTGCTCGCCCTCGCAGACGCCCGCGAGGACGACGAGGACTACATGAGCCCGCTCGACATGCTTTTCAACGAGATCGAGACGGGCAGGCGCCTGGCTCCCAAGGCCACGGCCACCGCCTACGACCCCGAGCGGAGGGACTTCGACGAGGGGGTCGAGGCATTCGAGTGGATCGAGGTCGGCAAGCCCGCGAAGCCGGAAGAGGACTTCTCCCTGGCCACCTACAAGCAGTTCAAGGTGGCGGCCGGCAAGACAATGAAGTCCATCATGGTCAGCTGCAACGTCCGCATGAAGCCCTTCGACATCGACGAGGTCCGCGAGATCCTCTCCTACGACGAGATGGACCTCGGCCACCTGGGCGACGCGAGCAGGAAGACCGTGGTCTTCGCGTCCATGTCGGACACGGACTCCACCTTCGACTTCCTGTTCGCGCTGCTCATGCACTTGGCGATGGACACGCTATGCGAGGTCGCGCTCTCGAGGTTCCAGGGCCGGCTCCCGCGCCCCGTCCACTTCATGTTCGACGAGTTCGCCAACATCGGCCGGGTGCCCGACTTCGAGCGGATGATCACCGTGACGCGCAGCCGCAACATCGCCGTGTCGATGATCCTGCAGTCCCTCTCGCAGCTCAAGGAGACCTACGGCGACAACAACGCAGCCACCATCGTCAACGCCTGCGACACCTTCGTCTATCTCGGCGGCAAGTCAAACGAGACCAACAAGGAGATATCGGAGATGGTGGGCAAGCAGACCGTGAAGAACATGACGGTGAACGACTCCCGCGGAGCAAACCCCTCCACCACGAGGAACTACGGCGTGTTCGAGCGAGACCTGATACAGGCCTCCGAGATAGCGCGAATGCCGAGGGACGAGGGATTGGTGCTGATCAACGGCGCGCAGCCCTTCAAGGACAAGAAATACGACCTGCGCAAGCATCCGAGGTCGGCAAGGCTCGAAGGCCGCGGTCCGTTCGACTTCAAGGAATACAGAGCGAGGAGGTGGGCCTATGAGAGGGATTCCCTCGTAGCTGAGTGAGGGTTGCGGCAAGCGCGCGGCGCACAAGGCATCGGAACGCTTCCACACATGCCGATGCTGCCGCAGCCCCATGCAAAGGAGCACGCACGTGCCCCTGAACCCAATTCTAACACCCCGCGACAGCCCATCTTCCACATGCGGGCCAGGGGTGACAATCACATGCAAAGGAGACACATGCTAAACAACATCATCAGCCTCGTTTCGGGCTGCGTGACGTTCCTGGGCGGCTTCCTCGTCGTCTGGGGCGCGGTCAGCCTCGGCCTCGCAATCCGCGAGCAGCAGGGCGGCAGCCAGATCGCGAGCGCGATTTCCACCATCGCCGGCGGCGCGATCATCATCGCCGCATCCATCTACTTCGGACAGCTGGACACTTCCTGGCTCCCTAACTAGGAGGTTGGAATGTCCCTTCAGATCCCCGTCCAGAAGGACATCGGAGAGTACGAGGAGAAGATCGTCGGCAAGCTCAGCCTCAGGACGCTCGTCTGCGTGACCCTCGGCTTCGCAAGCGCCATAGCAACGGCGGCGATCATCTACTTCTGGATCGGCATCGAGGTCTCGAATGCCGCCTTCCCGGTCATGTGCGCAAGCCTCCCGTTCTGGCTGGCAGGCTTCTGGCGGCCTTTCGGCATGAGGCTCGAGCAATTCATCCCCAGGTTCGCCGCCCACCACCTCGATGACCAATCCCTCCTCTACAGGAGCCCGACCGACCCGGCAATCGCCGCAGTCAAGACGGGCAAGACCAACAGGCGCGCACGACGCGCAGCCAAGCGAAAGGGGGCAGAGCTCCATGAGCCAACGAAACAGCAATGACATGAAAGCGCCGCAGGCCAGGCCCGGGATGCTGGCACTGCTCCTTGGGGGCGCCGGCAAGACCAGCAAGACCAAGAAGGCGAGCGACGAGAAGGCGAAATCCCAGAAGAGGCTCAGGCGCTCGGCGAAAGACATATTGCGCTACATCGGCTACGACGCCATGTACAAGGACGGCATAGCCCAGGTGGAGGACGGCCTCTTCAGCCAGACCATCGAGTTCTCCGACATCAGCTACCAATCCGCAAGAAAGGAGAACCAGGAGAACGTATTCACCGTGCTATCGAGCCTCTACAACTACTTCAGCGCGGACACCTGCTTCCAGCTCACCATCGCAAACGTGCCCATCCCCGACAGGGAGATCGGCAAGAGGGCGTTCTTCGAAAAGGGCGACGAAGCGACCTCCAAGTACGTCGAGGAGTACAACGGCATCCTCAACGACAAGATGAGGGAGGGCTTCTCCAACCTCGAGCGCCACAGGTACCTGACCTACATGGTCGGCGCCGCCGACGTCGACGGCGCAATCCCAAAGCTCTCGCGCATCAAGGGCGACTGCATCCAGACCCTCTCGCGAGTCCGGTGCCAGGCGCACGCCCTCGACGGCACCGAGCGCCTGCGCGCACTCCAGTCGCAGCTCAGGCCGAAAAGCGAGTTCACCTTCGACTGGGACAAACTGTCCCACAAATCGAGCCTGCGCACCAAGGACCTCATCGCGCCTATGCTCATCGACTTCAAGCCCCAGGGCAGGGCGGACGCATTCAGGGTGGACGACGTCTATTGCCAAGTCCTGCTTATCAAGAGCTTCGGATCGGTGCTCGAAGACTACTACATCGCAAACATCATCGACCTTCCGATCCCGCTGTCCGTCAACATCCATGCCCGGCCCCTGGCTCAATCCGATGCGCTCGCCCTGGTGAAGGGCCAGCTCGACTGGATGGACAAGGAGATCATCGACGAGCAGCGAACCGCGGTGAGGAAGGGCTATGACTACACCATCCTGCCCCCCGAGCTCCGCTACTCGAAGGAGGAGGCCGAGGAGCTCCTCGACTTCCTCAGGAACAAGAACGAGAGGCTCTTCCGCTACACGGGCCTCATCTACACCTATGCGCCGACCCTGGAGGAGCTCGACAGGCAGGTCGAGCAGATCGTGAGCGTCGCCCAGGGCAACTCGCTGGGCGTGGAGCCGCTCTACCTGCGGCAGCGCGAGGCGCTCAACTCGGTGCTTCCCCTGGGCAACAACCACGTCGACGTCTTCAGGTACCTGACGACCGGCCAGATCGCCATGCAGATGCCGTTCGCCAGCCAGGAGCTGAACCAGCCCGGCGGCGGTTACTATGGCCAGTCCAAGCAGTCGGGAAACCTCGTCATCTGCGACCGGGGACTCCTTGCGAGCCCGATGGGCTTCGTTTGCGGAAAGCCCGGCAGCGGCAAGTCCTTCTCCGTCAAGAGGGAGATCACGAATACCATCCTCGCGCATCCCGGCGACGAGGTGATCATCTTCGACCCGGCCGGAGAGTACGGCAACCTCATCAGCGCCTTGGGGGGAGCGAACATCCGCCTTGCGCCGGGAACCGACACGACGCTCAACCCGTTCGACACGGCTGCCGTATCGGACCGCAGCGACGCGACCAAGCTCGCCTACAAGACAGACGCGATCCTGGCCCTCTCGTCCGCGCTCATGGCCGAGGGATCGGAGGGCCTGCCGGAGAACGACAGGTCCATCATCACGAGGTGCGTCGGCCTGGCCTACGACCGCTGCGCCCTCGAAGACAGGCTCCCGACCCTGGAGGACTTCCATGCCATCCTCGCGGAGCAGCCCGAGGCCGAGGCCAGGGACATCGCGCTTCGCTACGAGCGCTACGTCCATGGCGCCTTCAGCTTCTTCAACGGCCAGAGCAACGTCGGCTTCGAGAACAGGATCACCAACATCGACATGCACGAGCTGGGACAGAACATGAAGGTGTTCGGCATGCTCACCGCCTTGGAGATGGTGAGGAACCGTGTCATGGTCACGCCTCCCAGGGATGTCGTCACGTGGCTCTACATCGACGAGGTCCAGTCCCTCTTCGGGCACCCGACCATCGTCGACTACTTCGCCAGGCTCTGGCGCGAGGGCCGAAAGTTCGGCCTCATCTGCACCGGAATCTCCCAGAACACCTCGCACATGCTGCTCAACGCCAACGCGCGAGACATGGTGATCAACTCGGACTTCTTCCTGCTCCACAAGCAGGGCCCCGCCGACCTCGAGGCATGGACGGAGATGCTCGATCTCTCCACGGCAGAGAGGGGCTTCATCGACGAGTCCATCAAGGCCGGCGAGGGCCTCCTCGTTGCAGGCGGCATCCGAGTCCCGATCAAGGACGACTTCCCCAAGGGAGAGCTCTTCAAGCTGTTCGACACCAAGCCCGCGGCGATCGCAGAGCGCTCCATGCGCGAGGGCCCGATCGGCGGTGCGAAGTGACGAAGGCAAACGCCTTGTCCCAAAACGACGGAGCTTCCATGGCCGACCTCGTCATCAGCGAGAAGGTCACCCTGGCGAACACCGGCACCATCACCGACGACGAGGCCCAGATGCTATCGACCCTCACCGAGAGGAAGAGCGCAGCGGGCATCAGGGAAGCCGTGGAACGCACGACGGGGCAAGCGAGAGGGCATAGGCGCACCTTCGCCTCGAAGGCGGAAGAGACAGCTATCGCCGAGTCCGCAGCCGGGAAGAGCGGCATGGCCAAGGCGGCAGCTGCCAAGGAGATGCTTGCGAGGATGGCCGTCGACGAGCTCGACGACAGCGAGGAGCTCGAAGGAAGCTCCAAGGCCTACGACGCCCATCGATCCGCCAAGGCGATCAAGGGGCGTATCGCCTCGAGAAGGGCAGCCAGAAGGGCTGGGTCCAAGTCCGCCACCGCGCTGGGCGCAAAGCAGGGCGCCAGCGCAACGTCTGCCGCGGCGACGGCGGAGGCGTCCAGGGCCGCGGCGGCCCAATCCGCGGCTGCGGCCTCCCAGGCCGCAGCCTCGTCCTCCGGCGCCGCTGCGATCGGCGCAGCAGGCGGGGCCGGTGCCTCAATCGCGCTCGGATCGCTCGCGGCCATCGCCGCCTTCGTCATCGGCGTCCTGATCGTCAGCAACCTCGTCAGCGCCCTGTTCGGCTTCTGGGAAAACGAGGCGAACAAGCAATCGCTAGATGGCCTGCCGCCCTACATCACCTACGAGATGGTCGAGGCCGCGCTCGAATGCCAGGAGAAGTACGGGCATCCCGCCGGCTGCACCCTCGCGCAGATCATCGTGGAGAGCGGCCAAGGCAACACCATGAGCAGGCTTGCGACGCGAGACCACAACCTCTTCGGCATGAAGTGGGCGGGGAGCTTCGCGGGCTGCCCCGAGGTCGCAGGGAAGAGCGCCTGGGTGACCAGCGAGGAGTACACGGCCGGCGTCCACACGGCGATCACCGCGTACTTCACGGTGTTCAAGTCCGACGTCGACTGCATCAAGTTCAGGAGCAGGGTCTTCCTTCAAGCCGAAACGTATGCGAACAACGCAACCATCCGCGAGGCCATGGAGAAGCATGACTCGGACCTCATGGCGGAGGGCCTGAAGGATGCGGGCTGGGCCACGAGCTCGACCTATGTCGAGAGCCTCAAGTCCGTGATGGACACCTACGGCCTGAGAAGGTTCGACACCATGACGGTCGAGGACCTCAAGAGCTCGAGGGCGAACGCGAACACTATCGTGGCGGCCGCTTACAGCCAGCTCGGCGTCCCATACGTATGGGGCGGTTCGACTCCCGGCAGGGGCCTGGACTGCAGCGGACTCACCCAATACTGCTACAGGCAGGCCGGGATCGCCATCAGCCATTACACGGAGAGCCAGTACAGCGAGCTCACGCACATCCCCCTGTCCCAAGCGCAGCCAGGAGACATCCTCTACAAGCCGGGGCACGTGGCCATCTACATAGGAGAGAACAAGTACATCCACGAGCCCCATACCGGAGCCGTGTGCTGCATAGGAACGGGAATCAACTACTTCACCTGCGCGCTGCGCAAGGTATGACGAAAGGAGCAAGCCCAATGAACAAGAAGAGACTCATGCTGGCGTGCGCAATCGGAGCGCTGGTGCTGCTCGCGGGCTCGGGGGTTGCCCGCTGCGCCATGCAGCCCTCGGAGGACCCGGCAACCGGGCAGGAAAAGGAATCAGCCCAGAAGGCCGATGCCGACAGCATCAAGAGCTACCTTGGAACAGCCTGGAGCGCCGACGGCGGCTCGAAGACGATGACCATCGCCGACGGGGTTGTCATCGAACGCGAGGGCGACTCTACCTCGGTGACCTACTACGAGGTCGTCTCCGAGCGATCGGACGCTGGCGGGATCTCCGTCAATGTGACCACGACGAAAACCCCGAGGGACGCCCCCGCCCAAGGCGTGATGAGGATCGATGCGTCGACCGAGGAGGTCTCCATCACCTGCGACGCCTTCGCGCTCTCGACCACCTACACCCTTGACGCGGCGCCAGACGCCAAGATCACCCTCTCTGCGCATTCGGACAAGCTCAACGAGCTCCTCGAATCAGACGACGAGAGCATCTCCAACGCGCTTTCGGCCTGGGCGTCAAAGCGCTCTCCCTACGCAACGTCCGCGGCATGGGACGGCGAGGTCTACATCGACTGCAACGGCAAGACCGTGACGACCTCGTTCACGCTCAACGACGGAGCCAGCACCCTGGTCCAGCTCCGCTACGACCAGACCACCAAAGAGCTGAGCGCCCTATGATCGCGGCGGTCAAGCGCATAGCGGGGCAGAGGGAGTTCAAGCTCGCCTTCGTCATCGCCCTGGCCTTCCTGGTCCTCACGCTCGTGCCATGCCAGAACGCCTACGCGTCGATCGCCGACGACATCAACTCGTGGCTCTGCGACCTTCTCCGCGAATGGAGCAACTGGATGTTCCACGCGCAGGTGAGCGTCCTCGGCTCGATCGGATACGAGGGAATCCTCGACGCCCCCTTCTCCTCGATGCTCCAGAGCTCGAGCGACGTCTCCATGTACGACATCGCCAGGGGCACCTGGCAGGTGGCGATACTCCCCATCGGATGCGGCGTCCTCGGCCTGGTGTTCACCTTGAAGCTCATCGAGATCTCCCAGCGCATGGACGGCAACCAGAGCATGCCGGGCGTCAAGGAGGTCGTGTTCCTGCTCGTGTTCTTCGCCGTGTTCCTGTTCCTCATCCAGAACAGCTTCGACATCATGGCCGCGATCTACGAGGTCATCGGACTTGCGGTCGACAGGGTAGAGGGACTCTTCGGAACGGGCGGGGCCATGAGCCTCGCCGAGGTCTCCATCGTCACCACCGAGGACGACGTGTCGGCCCTCATGGCAATGCTCGTCGTCTCCCTCATCAGCTGGCTTGTGGTGCTGGTGGCCTACATCGTCGCCCTCGTCGTCTGCTGGGCGCGAGCCATCCAGCTCTACATCATGGCGGCCTTCAGCCCGATCCCGCTTGCCTTCCTGGGGTTCGAGCACACCAGGCAGATCGGCATCGGCTACCTCAAGAGCTTCCTCGCCGTGTGCGTGGCGGGCCTGATCATCCTGGTCCTGCTCATCTCCTTCCCAGTCGTGCTGGGGGGAATCGTGAGCGTCAACCCCGGCACGGGCACGCCGGTGGACACCATCGCGAGCGGCCTGACGTACGCGCTCCAATACCTGGCCATGTGCGTGCTGCTGGTCCTGTCCCTGGTCCGAAGCGGAGCCTGGGCCCGAGACATCGTGAGCGGCTTCTAGGCACGGCCTTAGGCGGAGGGAGGTGATGCCCTTGAGATGCGGCAAGGGTTGACGATCGAAGACGAGCCGGGACTTCCACATTGCCCGGCAAATAGACAAGCAAAGGAGAAACACGCATGGAAGACAAGAAGAACGTTTACATCACCGTGCACAAGAGCTTCGTGAGGGAGGGAATCGAGTACTTCGACAAGAAGACGGGCCAGATGGGCAAGTTCAACTCCGTGACCCTGCCCCGCGACACGGTGATGGACGGCATGGATCTGAGCTTCTACCAGTTCAGCCCCCTGTTCGTGAACGAGTCGCGCTTCAAGGGCGAGGACTTCAGGGACATCCCGCTGCTGGCCGACAAGGAGGTCTGGCTCAAGCGCACCGTCATGGACCCGGACGGCAACCCCGTGACCGATGAGTCGGGACGCCCCGTCAAGAACACCGTGAAGGTCATGCCGGGCCAGCTCAAGGAGGCGCTCGACTCAGGCAGGGAGCGTTACCTCGCATCGCTCTCCGAGAGGGCGAAGGGCGCCCGCGAAGGCTCCCGCGAGCTCGCAGGCAACACAGGCCGCTCGTCCATGAGCCGAGAAGACATCCCGTTCTAGGAGGCGCATGATGAAAGCGAAGACTACGGAGAGAATCGTATCCTCCAAGATCATCAGGGTCGTCATGAGCATGGCCCTCGCATTGAGCGTGTGCGTAGCCACGCCCATGAATGCATTCGCGGCAGGCAGCGTCAACGTCACCATCGGCGACGACATCCCGTATGCGGGCTATTCCACGACCCATATGTATGCCGACGGCGAGGTCGCGTACTGTGCGGATCCCCAGGCCAGCACCCCTGCTCCCGGCACCTACAGCAAGAGCGGCGTGAGCGACGCCGACCTCATCGCGGCCATGTGGTTCAGCTACGGCGCGCCCGGCTTCGACGCATCCATGTTCCCCGACTCCTGGTACGACGGCAGCGGGTGGAGCGCCGACAAGTACAAGGCCGCAAGCCACGTGATCCTGGCCTATGCCTACCAGGGTTCCAAGGCCGATGCCGTCTTCGGCACCAACGGCGACTTCGAGGACTGGGCACGCAGCGAGCTGCTTGGCAAAACCTGGAAGTCCATCAAGGCGAACAAGGGCAAGGTGTCCACGGGCTTCGAGGCCTTCTGCATCCACACGGGCCCTGGCACCCAGGTGCTCATGAGCTTCACCTGGGACAAGGGAGGCCTCAAGGTGGCCAAGGTTGACTCCCAGGCAGGGGCCGAGCCCCAGGGCGATGCGACGCTTGGCGGCGCTAAGTACGACATCGTCAACTCCTCCGGCAAGTACGCCCTCGTCGACGGCCGTTACTACGCAAGCGGCGAGGTGGTGAAGACCATCACCGGGTATTGGGACGGCGACGCCGGCGCGTATATCGCCAAGACCACCTCCAACGTGCTGCCTTGCGGCACGTACACCGTGGTCGAGTCCGAGGCCCCCGAGGGCTACCTCGTGTCCGACTGGTCCGTTAAAGCCGAAATCAATTCTGACGGACAGGTCGTCGACCTCACATCCAGCCCCTGCGCAGACGACGTCATCCGCGGCGGCGTGCAGGTGACGAAGTCCGACGTCGAGCTGGGAGCCTCCGAGGCCCTGGGCGGCAACTCCCATGACACCTTGACTACCGGCTCCACTCTTTCCGGCATCGAGTTCACCATCGCCAACGCATCCGAGCGCAAGGTCCTCGTCGACGGGAGCTGGTACGAGCCCGGCGACGTCATCGAGACCATCGCGACCGCATGGAACGACGAGATGGGGGCATACACCGCCCAGACCGCTGCCGACGCGCTTCCCTACGGCACCTACACCATCCAGGAGACCAAGACCAACGACTCCTACCTGCTCACCGACGGCAGGCCCCGCACCTTCCAGGTGAGGGCAGAGGGCGTGCTGGTCGCAGGCGACAGGTACGAGAGGCCCCTGGAGTTCTCCGACCAGGTGGTCCGCAACGACTTGGAGATCGTGAAGATGGCAGAGGACACCAACGCATCCCTGCAGGTGGCCTTCAAGGTGACCAACGTCTCCACCGGCGAGTCCCACGTCCTCGTGACCGACCGCAACGGCAACGTCTCCACGGCCTCCTCCTGGAACAGGCACAGCGACAACACCAACGGCAACGACGGCCTGCTCTCCTCGGAGAGCATCAAGGCAGCCGACATGGATCCTAAGGCCGGCGTATGGTTCTCCCTTGGCGAGGACGGCTCCAACGCCGCCGTCGATGACGGCCTCTCCGCACTCCCTTACGGCAAGTACCTCCTGGAAGAGCTCCGCAGCGACTCCAACGAGGGCTACGACCTGGTGACCAAGACCTTCGTGATCGAGCGCGACTCCACCGTGGCCAAGCCCGTGTGGATGAGCCTCGACGACAAGGAGGGCCCGAAGATCCAGACCGAGGAGACCGACAAGGCCGACGGCGACCACGTGGCACAGGCTTCCGCCGAGACCACCCTGGTCGACACCGTCTGGTACGAGAACCTCAAGAACGACGGCACCGAGTACACCGTCACCGGCACCCTGATGGTGAAATCCACCGGAGAGGCCCTGCTCGATGCGGATGGCAACGCCATCACCGCCACCAAGACCTTCAAGCCTAGGCAGGAGGCCGGCGAGGTCCAGCTCGAGTTCACCTTCGACTCCAGCCTGCTCGCGGGCGAGGACATCGTCGCCTTCGAGTCCATGACCTCCGACGGCATCGAGGTCGCCGTGCATGCCGATATCGATGACGAGGACCAGACCGTGCACTTCCTCGACATCCGCACCACCGCCGCCGACAAGGCCGACGGCGACAAGCTGGTGACCGGAACCGAGATCACCGTGGTCGACGAGGTGGCCTACGAGGGCCTCGTCCCCGGCACCGAGTACACGCTTGAGGCGGCCCTGGTCGACGCCGAGACCGGGGAGCCCGTCATGGTCAAGGACGGCCTGATAGAGAGGCAGGTGACCGGCAGCGCTACCTTCACCCCTGATGAGGCCGATGGCACCCAGGCAGTGGAGATCGCCTTCGACGGCACCGGCCTTGGCGGCAAGAGCCTGGTAGTCTTCGAGAAGCTTTTCGCGGCAGACGTCCAGCTCGCATCCCACGAGGATCCTTCCGACGAGGGCCAGACCGTGACCGTGGCCGAGATCGGCACCAAGCTCACCGATGCCGCCGACGGCGACCAGATCATCGTCACCGGCAAGGTGAAGCTCATCGACACCGTCGAGTACAAGGGCCTCGTCGCGGGCGATACCTACACCGTCCACGGCACGCTGATGGTGAAGTCCACCGGCGAGGCGCTCACTGACGCAGAAGGGAACCCTGTCGTGACTTCCGCTGAGTTCGTAGCAGAGAAGGCTAACGGCACCGTTGACGTAACCTTCGAGTTCGATGCATCTTCGCTCAACGAAGGCAACAACCTTGTCGCATTCGAGGAGTGCCTGACCGCCGAGGGTAACCTTGCGGCGGCCCATCAGGACATCAACGACGCGGGACAGAGCGTCGTCGTCGACAACCCTGACACACCTGAGGTTCCCAAGACCCCTTACGACAAGACCGGAGCAACCACACCCGTCAGCACCATCGGCATTTTGGCGCTCGTAGGTGCAGTCCTCGCCGGTGCGGGCGCAGCGGCACTTGCGCTCATGGGCCGTCGCAAGAAGGGGGATGCTGGCGAATCTGAGCCCGATGAGGAGGTGACCGAGTAAACGGGAGGGCTGCGAGGCCATTGCGCCTCGCAGCCCTTTTTCTCTGCATATGAAGAACGGAACAAGGAAAGTGCTTGTCGCACTCTCGTGCCTGGCGATTGTGGCAGGAGTCGCCATGTTCGTGTTGGGGCAGGGCGGGGTAGAGCAGAACCCCTCCCCGACCTACCAACGCGCAATCACGGATCCAGATGAGGAAGGCCAGGACAGAGTCATCGACTGGGGTTCGCTCCCGGACAGCGTAATCGCATGGGTCTACGTGCCTGGCACCACCATCGACTATCCGGTTGTCAGGGGATTTACCGAGGACCCGGGATTCTACCTATTCCACGATGCAGAGGGGCGATACTCCGCATGGGGCACTCCCTACGTTGCCAACGGCTGCGAGGAGGGTCTGGAAAGCCCCCTAGTCATGATCTACGGGCACCACATGTCGGACGGGACGATGTTCGCCCCGCTGGCGGGTTACAGCAGCAGGCCTTTTGCTGAGGAACATGCTGAAATCATCTTGTACACGCCTGAACAAACCCTGCATCTCGAGCCTGTGCTCGTCAACGTCATCAACGCCAACAAGAAGAACGTGCGCCTGAGTTTCGGCGATCAGGGGGAGCTGGAAGAGTACATGGCCGCAGAGGAGGCGGAGAGCGAGGTCGTGCTTGACGGATACCGTTCCGGCAGACAGGTATTCGCCTTCGTCACGTGCTCGTACGAGACGAGCAACTCGAGGACAGTCGTCTATGCGATGGAGGCCGAATCATGATTCACGCAGCATTCTTCGCAGCCGGCATGGTCATGGGTCTCTGCGCTCTAGTGTGCTATTGCTGCATCAGGGTTGGCTCGATGAGTGACGACGGGTGGGACGATTTGGCACTCGAGGAGGAGCATGACGATGCAGCCTGAGGATCGGGTAGCCGTTGATCAGGAAGCCCTCAAGGGCTTGCGTTCCAGATTGGGCTTAACCCAGCGCTCGGTAGCGACCTGCTCCGGACTGACGGAGTCGGCCTACAGGAGCTACGAGCTCGGTGATCGAAGCCCCAGTCTGAAAGATGCGGAGGCTATAGCATGGGTGCTCGGCGTTCCCTTCGAGATGCTGCTGGACCATACGCCGATCAGCATTACAGCCGCAGCTGCATCGCTGATGCGAATGGAAGAGCTGGGATACCTGACCATCTTTCAAGACGACTTCTCGACAATCAACCTGATGGCGGCGAGCAACGCCCTTGCTCGTGAGCTGCGCGCCATACGAAGGCTAGCTGCGGATGATGAACCGACATGAGCCCCGGAGGGAATGCTCATGTACGGTAAGGAAGCAAGCAACCGAAAACAAGAGATAGACCGCCAGCACTACACTATTCCGAACCAAAGACCAAAAGATAAGCATTGTGGGAAAATCTAAACTTTTGGATTTTCCTACAATGCCAACTACGGCGGAATCCCTCCCACTCCTTATATCTTTCTGTATACATTGAATTTGTATTTAGTAAAATGCAGACAACACCACGGATCGGCTTTTGGCTGGACAATTCCAACCAAACACCGCAGCAGACAGCAGAAAACATTCTGAACGTTAGGAAGCCGGTATGATTGTTACATATAAGGGGAAGAAAAATTTCTTTTAGATACTTGTTTTCCTAAAACTGATGTGATATAATAATTCAAGTCCAGAAAAGGAGTAAAAAATATGCGGCAAGGTATTCTTAAATAAAACTATAATCAAATAGTGGGAACAAAGGATTATGATAGTACCTTTTGTAGGGGCTTAGTTTTTTGTACCCAATTTAAGAATACTTTTGCCTTATCAATTTTGACATATCCCCAAAAACAGCACTCACAAACAGGTGTATGCTGTATATGTGTATGTCCGCAAATTATCATCCCCAGTGGTAAAAGTATTTTACTGCTGGGGATTTTTATGCCCTTTGGGGCTGTAAAGGGAGGACAATCACATGAAAATAATCAATATTGGAATTCTTGCCCATGTAGACGCTGGAAAGACGACCTTGACGGAGAGCCTGCTATATGCCAGCGGAGCCATTTCAGAACCGGGGAGCGTCGAAAAAGGGACAACGAGGACGGACACCATGTTTTTGGAGCGGCAGCGTGGGATTACCATTCAAGCGGCAGTCACTTCCTTCCAGTGGCACAGATGTAAAGTCAACATTGTGGATACGCCCGGCCACATGGATTTTTTGGCGGAGGTGTACCGCTCTTTGGCTGTTTTAGATGGGGCCATCTTGGTGATCTCCGCTAAAGATGGCGTGCAGGCCCAGACCCGTATTCTGTTCCATGCCCTGCGGAAAATGAACATTCCCACCGTTATCTTTATCAACAAGATCGACCAGGCTGGCGTTGATTTGCAGAGCGTGGTTCAGTCTGTTCGGGATAAGCTCTCCGCCGATATTATCATCAAGCAGACGGTGTCGCTGTCCCCGGAAATAGTCCTGGAGGAAAATACCGACATAGAAGCATGGGATGCGGTCATCGAAAATAACGATGAATTATTGGAAAAGTATATCGCAGGAGAACCAATCAGCCGGGAAAAACTTGCGCGGGAGGAACAGCAGCGGGTTCAAGACGCCTCCCTGTTCCCAGTCTATCATGGCAGCGCCAAAAATGGCCTTGGCATTCAACCGTTGATGGATGCGGTGACAGGGCTGTTCCAACCGATTGGGGAACAGGGGAGCGCCGCCCTATGCGGCAGCGTTTTCAAGGTGGAGTACACCGATTGCGGCCAGCGGCGTGTCTATCTACGGTTATACAGCGGAACGCTGCGCCTGCGGGATACGGTGGCCCTGGCCGGGAGAGAAAAGCTGAAAATCACAGAGATGCGTATTCCATCCAAAGGGGAAATTGTTCGGACAGACACCGCTTATCCGGGTGAAATTGTTATCCTTCCCAGCGACAGCGTGAGGTTAAACGATGTATTAGGGGACCCAACCCGGCTCCCTCGTAAAAGGTGGCGCGAGGACCCCCTCCCCATGCTGCGGACGTCGATTGCGCCGAAAACGGCAGCGCAAAGAGAACGGCTGCTGGACGCTCTTACGCAACTTGCGGATACTGACCCGCTTTTGCGCTGCGAGGTGGATTCCATCACCCATGAGATCATTCTTTCTTTTTTGGGCCGGGTGCAGTTGGAGGTTGTTTCCGCTTTGCTGTCGGAAAAATACAAGCTTGAAACAGTGGTAAAGGAACCCACCGTCATTTATATGGAGCGGCCGCTCAAAGCAGCCAGCCACACCATCCATATCGAGGTGCCGCCCAACCCGTTTTGGGCATCCATCGGACTGTCTGTTACACCACTCCCGCTTGGCTCCGGTGTACAATACGAGAGCCGGGTTTCGCTGGGATACTTGAACCAGAGTTTTCAAAACGCTGTCAGGGATGGTATCCGTTACGGGCTGGAGCAGGGCTTGTTCGGCTGGAACGTAACGGACTGTAAGATTTGCTTTGAATACGGGCTTTATTACAGTCCGGTCAGCACGCCGGCGGACTTCCGCTCATTGGCCCCGATTGTATTGGAACAGGCATTGAAGGAATCAGGGACGCAACTGCTGGAACCTTATCTCTCCTTCACCCTCTATGCGCCCCGGGAATATCTTTCCAGGGCTTATCATGATGCACCGAAATACTGTGCCACCATCGAAACGGCCCAGGTAAAAAAGGATGAAGTTGTCTTTACTGGCGAGATTCCCGCCCGCTGTATACAGGCATACCGTACTGATCTGGCCTTTTACACCAACGGGCGGAGCGTATGCCTTACAGAGCTGAAAGGATATCAGGCCGCTGTCGGTCAGCCGGTCATCCAGCCCCGCCGTCCAAACAGCCGCCTGGACAAGGTGCGCCATATGTTTCAGAAGGTAATGTAAAGATACATACTGGCGTAACCCTTGCTCCTGAGTGCGGAGAAGGCGTAGGACAGCATGTAGTAGATGTTCTTGACCGGGATCATCGTTTAGCTCACGGCAGCCCTCAGGCGCTGAGTCCATTCCTTGACCTTGCCCGGTTCGTCGTACCAATATTCGCGCAAGAGCGGGACAAGCTCGTAGTTGACGATCGTGCTGAGGCGTGCGGAATCCGCTTTTCCGTTCGGGATATTGCAGAAATAGCTATGGCCAATGCAGAAGCCCTCTCCTAGAGTTTCGTCCTCGGCGATTTCAGCATTAAGAGCCTTGACGGTTGCGATCAGCGCATCAAATTGCCTGCTGTCCAGATTGTCCGCATATGCCCCAAAGCCATCTGAATCGAATCCAGGACGGATGTCGAAGAATGCGAATCGCCTGCGAAGGGCGTAGTCCAACATCGCCAAGCTTCTGTCGGCGGTGTTCATCATGCCGATGATTCGGACGTTTTTCGGAACAAAGAACTCTTCGTCCGAGTACAACAGATTTAAGCCAACACCTCGCTTGTCGGCTTCAATGAGCATGAAGAGCTCGCCGAAAATTTTGCTAAGGTTGCCCCTGTTAATCTCGTCGATGATGAGGAAATACTCATTATCGCTGTCGACCTCTGCTTTTTTGCAGAACCGGTAGAACGGTCCTTTTCTCAGCTCGAACCCACTGCCGGAAGGTCGGTAACCTTCGATGAAGTCCTCGTAGGAATAACTTTGATGGAATTGCACCATCATGACCCTTGATGCGTCTTTCTGACCCATGAGGGAGAACGCCAATCGCTTTGCGCAGTATGTCTTCCCGACACCAGGCGCGCCCTGGATGATCACGTTCTTCTTCGTACGGGTAAGGAAGGAGAGCTCCTCATAATCTTCCTCGCTCATAAACACGTCGTCGAGGAACTCGTCTTTCGTATATGCGGGATAGGCCGATTCGGGCGCCTCTTCCTCGGACTCGTAAGAGGAGAAGAGGCCTTCCATCTTTTCAACGTAATCCTTGTAGGGAGTAATGTCCGTAAGGGTCTTGATTGCTGCTTGACCCGGATGCTCCCAGGTTCCAACGTGGGTCCATTCAACGGATCTGACATTGGACCTGTCTTTTCCCAAGGACGGCACATAGCGGTAGTCTGAGGTGACAATACCCCTGCCGATGACCTCGGAGATTCCGCGCTTGGCGTAGACAATATCGCCAGGCTTCATCTCGTTCGCGAATTGCCAGGTCGCGTGGGCGGCGTTCTTGTAAGGCTTGGAAGGGTCGATCTTTTCCTTCATGGCCTGCTTCATGGCTTCCTTGCTCGCATAGGCGGACAAGTCCCCGATCTGCTCCCAGCCGATGGCGATTTCTCCGCGATCCCTGAGCTCGTCCCAAAGAAACGCCCCTGAGCCAGGTGAGTATAGCCAGTAGTGCGTTCCCCTTACATCGGTGAGAACCTCATCGGTGGCGACATCATCGCTGGCCGCCTTCCTGTTTTCCTCATTAACCTTTTCGGAGACAATCCATGCCTCATGGGAAAGCGAGGGGAAGTCGGAGAAGCAGTAGTCACCATCAGCGAACGTTGCTGCAATGCGGTCGCAAATGGACAGGTATTCGCTTGCCTGGGGAACTTCTCGAAGAGCCTTGACCTCTGCCCTGATGTCCTCGGGGAAACCAGACATCTCGTCGATAAACCAGCGGTTTCGGCTGTCGAGGTTTAGGAAGGAATAGGGACGGATCCAGTAGAGGCCCATCGTGAGCTTCCAGCGGTTACCTTTAAGGTCCTTAACGGCATCAAAAGAAGAGGAGAAAACGTCTTTGTTCTCCTCGGTCTTGGCATCCGCGAAAGTAATAGCAGCGCCAAAGAGGGTCCACAGGTTGTCGATATCGTTTTCTCCACGAGAAGCGTCATCTCTGAACCTGTAGAAGGTAGCATTAAGGTTGTTGAGGACTGGGACTCCGTCGAATGATTCGGGTACGGGGGAAGACATCCCGAATTCCTCAGCGAAGGCGCCCATGATCGTCTTTCGATTCTTGTCGGTGATGCCCTTGTTGAAAAGGCCGATGACGGTGAAGGGGTCAATGTCAGCAGGAGGGTTTTCCGCTTCGAGCTTAGGGAGCTTCAAGCCAGCTTTCGAGAAAACGGATTGAATTGCGCTTACTAGCTCTCCTCTATTACCCATGTACCTAAGGAGCGAGTCTGCGAATTCTTCGTAGAAGCTAATCCACTCCGTGTTTCTTTGAGCCGACTGCATGTGATCATCACCCAATTTGATATCTCCTCGCCCAATGCCTTTTTCCAGATAATTCTAAGGCATTTGTAAAGCGAAGCATTTTGCCTGACGGTGACTTGAGCTGTTTGATACTCGAGAGTCTCAACACCGGGCGCTGCATTCGCTGGCCAATGCCCATTACTGGGATTCTAGAACGAGCGTTGGCCAATCTATGTCCGCGCTAACCGTTGTGTTAGACCGCTTTGGATAAGTGTCCTATGCACAGTACACGCAGCAGGACCCCCAATTGCGACAATTCCATCATCAGGAAAGATGGAGGTTGCAATGGAAGACGTGCTCACCCAGCTGACGAGGCAGTTCCTCCCGCAGATGACGGCTGCCGAGAAGAGCAGGGCCCTGAGATCGCTCAAGGCGCTGATAGACGCGGAGTTGTTCGACCTCGCGGCAAGCGAGGGGGCGGAAGACGATCCCGACAGAGCCTGCCCCTGGTGCGGCTCCCCGCATTACGTGAAGAGGGGGCGAGACGGGCGCGGCCGTCAGCGGTTCCTCTGCCGAGGGTGCGCCAGGACCTTCACCGACGCCACCATGCGCATCTTCTCCACCACCAAGCTCGACAGGTCGGCCTGGATGAGGTTCGCGGAGTGCCACGTGGACATGCTCCCGCTGCGCGAGTCGGCGGAAAAGTGCGGCGTGTGCCTCAAGACGGCGTTCTTCATGCGCCACAGGCTGCTCGAGGCCATGGCCAAGCGCATGCCCGCCTTCCGCGTGGAGGCCGGCGGCGGGGCCGAGCTCGACGAGTGCTTCTTCAGGGAGAGCTTCAAGGGAAACCGCTCCAGGTCGGAGTCCGGCGTGCCCAGGAAGCCCCGCGCAAGGTCGCAGGGAACCGACGGGCACGAGAAGATATGCGTGCTCACCGGCATCAACGACGCCGGCGACATCTTCTACGAGATCGCGGGGAGGGGCGGCCTCGACGAGGCGGCAGCCAGGGAGCTGCTCGCCGACAAGCTCGCGGTCGGCGCGATAATCTCGACGGACCGTGCGCACGTGTACCGCCGCGTCCTGCCCGCCCTCGGCGTCGGCGAGCACATCGCCAGCAAGAGGGAGGAGCACGCCATCAACAGGGTGAACAGCCTCCACTCCCAGATGAGGCACTTCATCGGCAGGTTCCGGGGCGTCTCCACGAGACGCCTCGAGAACTACCTCGCCTGGTTCAAGTGGACGTGGTGCTTCAAGGTCCGCAGGAGCGCGGACGAGCTCGCCGAGCTCATAGTGAGGCAGGCGGCCCGCGGCACGTACGAGAAGACCTGGCGCCAGTACAAGGTGACCCCCTATCCGTTCTACGAGTACTGGATCAAGCAGGCGAAATGGGACTCGCGTGCGCGGAGGGCCATATACGGCGTGGCGTGATGTCCAGGGCGGTCTGGCGCAGCGCATCTGCGGCAAGCGCTGAAGTCGTGACCCGATGCAAAAAGCAACAGCTAGCGATATTCTTCGGGAACGTCGAAACCGTACTCACGGCATAGGAGCATGACATCGTGGACGTCGTGCTCGTCATGCTGATAGCCCAAGTGAAACAACAGCTGGCTTTCGGGGTCGATGCACGACACCTCCACCTCGCCGATGCGCCCCCTCCCCGAAAAGACCTCCCCGGGAAAACGATCTCCCTGATACAGAATATCGCCATTCTCGGCGAAATCGAAGCAATGCAGGTCGACGATGCGCCCCGCCTCGTCTTGCCACACCGTGTGATCTTCGGTGGTGAAAGATGCAGCCACCTCGGAAAACCCCTCATCAGCAATTAGATCCACGAACCTTTGGTAATCCCCGCGCTGAACGAACAGGTCGATGTCGTTATGAGCCCTGGTCTCACGCCCGACAAGCGCATCGACGCCCCAGCCGCCATCAAGATATACGCCAATGCCCGCACCTGCGGAAAGGCCGATTATCCAACACGCATCATCCTTGGTGACCATAGGAGCTCCTTCGCTTTCGCCTGCTATTTAAGCAAGAAAGATTATAGGAAAAGTCCCAGTATCCAAAGTGGTCTAACACAACGGCGCTAACGGACACCCTGCACTTACATGAACCTGAATACGGCTTTAATCAGCCATCTGATAAATCCTGAGATGCACTTACCAATCAGCTTCATCCATATCACCCCAATCCTCTGAGACGACCCTCGCGCCGCCCTTCTCCGGTTGCTTTTCCATCGCTGCTAACGCGTACTCGACCGCGGTCTTCGTCACTCCGGGGATAGCTGGATTCTCCTCTCCGGTCTCGATGACCATGAAGGCATGCAGTTTCCTTATCCTTTCGAGTACGCCGTCGTTCGAGGCACCGATGCGCATGAGCGCGGCTGACTCGAACTCCCTCATATTGCAGACATCACCGGCGATCCTCGCGATGACCATCTCTCCATCGACGGTGACGTCGCATAGCTCCTTTGCTTCCTCCGCGGTAGAGAGTAGGAATCTCCATCCGCGGGACCGCCTTGCAACGGGGATTCCCGCGGCACCCTTTCGGAACTCGGGCTTGGCGGCGTAGTAGTTCGCGACCAGCCAAAGCCCCTCTTCCTCGATGTCGCCCAGGCCGATCTCGAAATCCGTGAGCATGTTCTTCGAATCGAATGGCGCAGAAGTGGCATAGGCGTTCGTATCAAACACATCGATGCGCCCACCCGGGTAGGTGATCCTGATGTTCATCGCTCGTTCCTCCTTCGCTGTTGCTCACGTTGCCTTGCAGCCAGGCTTCTTTGCTCGTTCTGGTTCGTCCTGGACCTGCGCCTGTCGACAAGCTCCTCCTGCCTCTGCTCGTACCTGACCTGCTGAGGCATAAGCCCGTGCTCGGTCATATACTCCTTCGCCTGCATGAGCCTCTGGGCGCCCTCGCTGCCGATCTGGCCGCGTCGGGAGAGGGTAGCGAGGCGAGCATCGAACTCCTCCAGGGACTCGACATCGAACTTCGCGCAAGTCTCCAGCGCAGCGGAGAGTTTTGAAAGGTCCTCCAGGTCGTTCAGCTCGACAGCGTTCTCGGCGCGCTTCCTGATCTCGTCGATTGATTTCTCGGTGGGTCTGTATGCCCCGCTCCTATCGAAGCGCCGCTGCAGCATCTGCTTGCCGTAGGTGTAGCCAAGCCGCTCTCCGGAGACCTTCTTCGAAGGCCAGTCCGCAAGCGAGAAGATCCAGTCGTCCCGGCGCGCCTTCGAGGAGTTGTCGGCCACATGAACGTCCAAGGCGTCCAGGATCGCGAAGAACTCCGCCTCGCTGGCGGCCATGGTCTTCGCAAGGGCCACGCGCGCCCTGATATCGCCGACCCAGGTGTATCCGCCCGCCTTGGCGATTTCCCTCTCCTGCCGTCCCAGGTAGACGTTTCTCCGTGTCCTGGGCGCGTTAACCTTGTTCTTCTCAGCCGCGTCAGCCTTGCCCTCAGATGGCTTCCTCTGGTTCGACAGGCCCGAAAGTCCTCGCTCCCGCGCCATGTCCTGCAGCGCCCGGTTAAGGTCCTCGGGGTGCTCGGTGTGCATTCTGTTGCCAGTTAGGAGGTTGGTGCTATTGACGACGATGTGGGCATGGGGGATGCCGCGAGCGTTGTCGTCGTGGTAGACGATGGCGATCTGGTTGTCGGGGAAGAACCTGAGGGCCCAGGCGCTTGAAAGCTCCCGCAGCTCTGCAAGGCCGATGGCGTCATCTGGGTCCGGGGAGAGGACGAAGTGCTTGAAAGTTCTGGCCCTCATTCCATGCCAAGGTTCGTCATGTCCAAACTCGGCCCTTGTCGCATCCATCTCGACATCCCAGAGCACAAACTCCTTCTTGTCCTCGGGAGTGTCGATGTCTTTACGCTCGTCCCACGAGAGATTGAAGAAGTCCCTTGCTAACGCGCGGTTCTTCTTCTCCAGATACCGCCTGATTCCGACGGTTGAGCCATGCCCCGATATCGGTTTCAGAATTGGCATTACTTGTCAGCCACCAAAACAAGGCTCTGCATCTGGCCGAGCTCGTAGGCGAGGCGCTCAGCGTTGCGGTTCACGGTGACGAGCTCCACCTCGATCTCCTCCGCCTTGGTGCCGATGAACTCTCGGTCGATGGTGCCGCGCGCGACGTAGTAGTTGATGGAGTTCATCGCATGGACCGCCTGGTTGTAGTGGTACCCCCATTTGGTCAGCTCCCTCGACATAGCGTTCATCGCCTTTCGGTCCACGAGAATCGCATGCTCCGCCTCGGGGTTCTCCTCGGTGGCCAGGGGGATTCGCACGAGGTATCGGAGATACTCGGACTTGGTCAGCCCCGCATCCTCGCAGCGCTTCTCCAGCTTCTCGTAGTCTTCCTGAGCCATGCGGAAGGTGAGCCGCTGTTCCTTGTTGGTCTTCTTTGCCATGGTTTGCTCCTATGCTCTCCGCGCATCGCGCGGTCGTGGTTTGTCTAAAGCAGGGGCGCGGGGGATCCCCCGCCAGGCGAGCCGCTTTTCTTTTCACCGCGGCCGCCTGCTATTCCGGGCGTACTCCGGAGCGAGCCCTCACACAGCTCGCGACAAAGCTGCTCGAACGTGCCCGGAACAAATGCCTTGGGCTGTCAGATTTCTGTCTGACGCCCATGGGCTACTTGCTGGATTTGCCGCCTGAGCCCCTTACGGGACCAGGCGGCATGAAAGGTCATCTCTTCATGAAGCGGGCCGTCATCTCCGCAATCTCGCGGAGGGCCCGCAGGTCGTGGTCGGTGACGTTGCGGTGCGGCTCGTCGAGCCACGCGGCGATCTGGCGCTTGGCCTTCGCGAGCCTCGGGTCGGCAACATGCTTCGCGCCGGCGTACTCGACCACGTAGTCGGACAGCTGCTTCTTGCTGACGAGGCCGCGGCCCTTGCGCTCGTAGAGGTCCGACTGGTCGGGCTTCGGAAGGCTGCTCAGCGCCTCCACTGCGGCGGCGGTGAGGTTGCCGCTGTCTGCCTCCGAGGCCCATTCCGGGGAGAGGTCCTCGGCAATCCTTCGGGCCATGCGCTCCTCGCGCTGGATGGTCTTGCCGGAAACCCTGCGGCCCGTCTGCTGCTCGATAATCCTGGCCTTGACGTCCTCGGTGCGCATTCCCGTGAGGGACTTGTCCTTTTGCCGCAGTGCCCTGACCTCCATGCCGAGGGCGCTCGTTGCGGCGGCCCTCTCGGAAACGGTCAGCGCCCTGACGAAGTAGTTCGCCGTGTGCAGCAACGTCACGGACTGCTCGTCGCTGATTCCCTCGATGATGCGGCAGGGCATCTTCTCGTACGAGGGGTCCTCCCTGGAGAGTAGCTCGTATGCCGCCTTGCGCCTGTGGCCCGAGATCATCTGCCATGACCCGTCGCCCATCTTTCTCACCAGCGGGATGTCCGTTAGGCCGTTCTCGGCGATGGAGAGGGCGAGCTTGCGGATGCTCTCGCGTTCCATGGAGTAGGTTACGTTAGCGGGGTGGTCTGCGATGGTTCGCACGTCGATCTCGACGACGGGGTAGCGCTCCCTGGTCTTGGATGACTGGTCAAGAAGCCCTGTGATGGAGAAGCCTGCGGCCACGTCCCTAGGCGAGCTCATGTGATATCTCCTCGGCGAGCGCCGCGTAGTCGAGCGCCGGCCTGCTGCCGGGCTCGAAGGCCGTCACGGGCTTCCACTGCCAGCTGCCCTCGCAGACCTTCGAGCTGGCGTGGATGACGGTCTCGAACTGGGACTGCGGGAAGAAGTTGTCCAGCACTTGCGCGCCGGTGGACTCGGCGTTGGTCATGCGTCCGGGGACGCAGGTGCGCAGGATTCGGTACTTCGGTGTCGGCATCCTAAGCGCCTCGGCGATCGACTTGGTCGCCTCCACCGTGAGGGCGGTGCCACGCATGACGGTGGAGTCCAGCTTCACGGGAATCACCACCAGGCCGCCGTCGGCGGCGGCGAGGTAGGCGTTGAAGGCGAGGCGCTTCATGACCGGGGAGCAATCGATGAGGCAGACGTCGTAGTCTTCGGAGGCGTCGTCCAGGGCGAACTTGAGCCTCTGCTCGCGCAGGAGCAGCTCGTTTTGGTCCACCAGCTCGATGGTGGAGGGGATCACGGAGAGCCCGTCGGTGTCGGTCTCGTAGGCGAGCTTGGAGACGGGTCGTCCTCCGTAGAGGAGCTCGATGGAGGTGCGGTCCTCGGCGGCTGCCCTCTCGTAGAGGCCGAAGAAGTCCGTGGCGGAGGCCTGGGGGTCGAGGTCGATCAGCAGGACCCTCTTGCCCTGGGAGGCGTAGATGCTGGCCAGGTTCACCGCCGTGGTGGTCTTGCCGACGCCTCCCTTGTAGTTGGATATGGCTATCGTGCGCATGGAAATCCCTTTCCTTCTTGCATCGGTGGCGCGGGCGATGTGGAAGTCCCGCGCCAACGAAACCTTATTTCGTCTGAATCGTACGTTTTTGTCCGACAAACACATCATATCACAAAACGTACGATAACGTACGATGTAAGAAGGAAAGGTGCACCGCGGAGATCCATGGGCATGGGCTCGTCGTGCGAGCAAACGAAAGCCGGGCGCCCCTGCGGGCGCCCGGCCTCCTCCTCGGAGGAGTGGAGGTCGCTACTCCTCGTCGGACTCCATCGTGGAAAGCTGGTTGATGTGATGGCGCAGGAGGGCTCGGTCCTCGCTCACGACCATCATCGAGATTGCGTCGAATCGGACCGAGATGTCACCGCGCTCGGCGTTCTCCGCGAGCCACTTGGCTGCGAGGGCCTCGCGCTTGACGCGGTCGTTGTCCTCCTCGGGGAAGCCGTCGGTGGCGTTTTTGGCCTCGACGGTGACGAAGACGATGGTGTCCTCGTCCATCGCGACGACGTCGATGGTGCCGAAGCCGTCGGGTGCCTCCCAACTGGTGGAGAGGACTTCGTAGCCCCTGCGCTCCAGGAACCTCTCGGAAGCGGCGATTGCCTTCTCGTGCAGATTGCTCATAACGTGACCTCCTAGTCTTATCGGCTCGCCCCTGTGGCTTGCCTTGTGACACGGAGAGCGCGCGGGTCCGAGGGGGCGGAAAGGGAGGAAGCGAAGACATGTCTTGGAACAATCATCCCCATGCCGCTAGTTTTCCGGAGCGCAGCGGTTTGTTTCGGCGGGATCCAAACCTCCCTCCCACCGCCGAAAGAAATCGGAAAAATATCGCGGCCCTTGTAGCCCCTGCGGTTCCGTGCGAGCGTGCGTGGTCAAGGAAAGCCAGGGCGGGATGGCATGCGGAGGGCGCGTGGAAGATGCGCGGGCGGAATCGCCACCCGGGAGGCCGTGGCCGCTGGGTGCCAAGAGGCGACACTATGGGACACCCATCTATTCGGTAACCGCGTTCTGCGATAGAATACGAGGATATATTTGTCGGACAAACCCCAAGGCCAGAGACGGTGAGGCTCCCGTGACGTACAACAACAAGGCCAAGCTGAAGACCCTCTACGTCAAGCAGATCCTCGAGGAGGAAACCGACGCGGAGCACGGCCTGTCGATGAGGCAGATCATCGAGAGGCTGGAGCAGTTCGGCATCAAGGCTGAGCGCAAGAGCGTCTACCGCGACATCGAGGTGCTTCTGGAGTTCGGATGCGACATCCAGACCTACCAGAGGAACCCAGTGGAGTACGCCATAGTCCGGCGAGACTTCGAGCTCGACGAGCTCATGCTCATGGTTGACGCGGTGCAATCGAGCAAGGCGCTGACGAAGCGGCAGTGCAACGCGCTGGTGACCAACATCAAGCTGCTCGCCAGCGACCACCAGAGGGCGCTCCTGGAGCGCAGGATCCACGTCCCCGGCAGGATCAAGACGAAGAGCCAGAGCGTGTTCGCGAACGTGGACGCCATCCACGAGGCCCTAAGGCTCCGCAGGAAGGTGGAGTTCGCCTATTACCGCCGAAACGTCGACGGGGAGCGCTACGCGACCCGAGACGGGAGGCCGCACGTCGTGACGCCCGTGGAAATCGCCTATGCGGACGGGTTCTACTACCTGACCGCCTGGGACGACGACCACGGCAACATGGTCGAGTACCGCCTCGACCGAATGGGCAAGGTGAGGGTGTCCGATAGTGAGGCCTCCCGAAACGACGAGATAGCCCATCATGTCTACGATGAGGGGAAGTACGAGTACTTCGGCAGGTTCGGCGGTGAGGAGGTCACGGCGACGCTCAGCGTGAGGGCCGACAAGGTCGAGATCGTCATGGACCGCTTCGGAGACTCGGCGGAGATCTCCAGGATCGACGACGCGTCCGCCAAGGCCCATGTCCGGATCAGGAAGAGCGAGCAGTTCTTCGGCTGGATCGCCGGCATGGGAAAGACGGTAACTATTGCCGGGCCAAAGAGCCTGGTTGAGGAATACAAAGAATACTTGAGAGATTTGCTCAAGGATGAATAAAGCCCTTTGAAGAGAGAAAGCAGCATCTTTTTCGCTGCGAAAGGTTCAAACGGAGTATAGCTTTTGCTGCTTGGGAGGAAATGATGGCTGGAGATAAGAAAAGCTTTAATTATGCGAATGAAATATGGAACATTGCCGACTATGTTCGCGACATCGTAAAGCGAAAGGACTACAACAAGGTTGTTCTTCCGTTCGCTCTTCTGCGCAGGCTGGAATGCGTCCTTGAGCCCACTCGCGAAGCCGTTTGTGATTGTTTCAAGAAGAATGAAAGTAAATGGGGTCGCGAGCACGACAACTACTGCTTCATATCTAATAAGCCTTTCTATAACGTCTCCAACTATCGACTTTCAACTTTGCCTTCTACGGGTACTCTCCAGGCGCTGAACAACTACATCGACGCATTCTCGCCCAATGCTCGTTCCATCATGCAGCGTTTCAAGACCGGCGAGGTGTGGGGTTCGCTGGAAGAACACGACATGCTCTATGAAGTTTGCAAACGTTTTGGCAGGTTCGACCTGTCTCCTGAAAATGTTTCTGACCGTGAGATGTCAGAAATCTACGAACACCTTATTGAGAAATTCGGTGATGAGATTGCCGAAGACGCGGAAGACTTCATGACCCCTAAAGATGTTGTTCGCCTTGCAGTCACCATGGTCTTCGCAAACGATGACGAGCTGATGAACTCCGACTCTGGTATCGTCCGTACTCTGTATGATCCCACCTGCGGTCATTGCGGCTTCATTACGGACGGCCTTGACCTTCTCGACGAATGGCACTCCGAAAAGAAGATGGTTGCTCCAGCATCGATCCTTCCTTACGGTGAGGAAATTGAAGCAGAGAACTGGGCAATGGGCAAAGCTTCGCTTTTGCTTCGCCATACGGGCACCTCTTCGACCGAAGACCTGTCTCGCTTTATCGCTTACGGCGACACGCTTCTTTCCGATGCTGATACAGGCGATGCCTTCCCGGGCAAAACCTTTGACTATATTCTGAGCAATCCTCCTTACGGCAAGAAGTGGGAGAAGGAACAAGATAGCGTTAACGCTGAAGCGGCAAAGGGCTTCAATGGACGCTTCGGTGCCGGCACACCGTCCATCTCTGACGGTTCCATGCTGTTCCTGCAGCATCTGATTTCTAAATTCCACAGGCGTGAAAAGGACGGTTCTATAAAACCGTCTCGCGCTGGTATTGTTCTTTCCGCGTCTCCTTTGTTCAATGGTGATGCTGGTTCTGGCCCTTCCAACATTCGCCGTTGGATTTTGGAACAAGACTATCTGGATTGCGTTGTAAAGCTGCCTACGGATATCTTCTTCCGTACTGGCATTGCAACTTACCTCTGGATTTTGACCAACGATAAGCCTGCTAACCGCAAGGGTATGGTTCAGCTTATCGATGCATCTGAACAGCGGACCCAGCTTCGCAAGCCTAAGGCGAAGAAGCGTTTTGAGTTGTCGCAGGCTCAAATTGACCATATTGCACAACTTTATTACGACGGTCGACAGACCGAGGAATCTGTGATCGTTCCTGTGACTGACTTCATGTTCCGCAAGGTCACGACCCAGCGTCCTCTGCGTGCAAAGATTAATGTGAATACGAGCAAGTTTGAAGATCTTCTTACCTCTTCAAAGCCGATGTCTAAGCTTGATGCGGACATTGCAATGGCTTTGAAGGATGCTCTGGGAAAGGAAGCTGGCTACCAAACCTGGGCTTGGGCCGATGAGTTTGCCAAGGCGTTCATCAAGAGTTATCCGACTAAGATTAAGCTAACTGCAGCACCGCTTGCAAAAGCCATCCGTTCCACGTTTGGTGAGACTAACTCTGAATGGGATGTTCTTCTGGACAAGAAGGGCGAGATCGTTCCTGACCCTGAGTTGAAAGACTTTGAGCAAATCCCGTGGGGCATGGACTTTGGTGACTACATGACAAACGAGGTCTTGCCTTATGCCGAGGACGCCTGGATTGACCAGAGCATTGAAGATACTTGGGTAGGTCCTGACAACCGTATTGCTGGTGGTGTCGGCATCGTGGGTACTGAGATTTCCTTCAACAAGTATTTCTACAAATACGTTCAGCCCGAAGACCCCCAAAAAATTGCTGATGAGCTTCTTGAAATGGAGACCGACCTTGAGACCTTTATGAAGGAGGTCTTCAATGATTAGGCCCATGAAAGATTCTGGTGTTGGCTGGATTGAGGAAATTCCTTCAAATTGGTCAACCAAAAGACTTCGGTTTATGTTCTCTTTTGGTAAAGGTCTTTCCATAAAGAAAGAAGACTTAACCGATGAGGGCGTTCCCGTCATTAGTTATGGTCAAATTCACTCGAAGAAAAATCCTGGTACACGCGTTGTTGATGAATTGATTAGGTTTGTTCCAGAGGTTTATTTGAAGACAAACCCCAGTTGTTTATGCTCGAAGGGCGATTTCATTTTTGCAGATACATCCGAGGATTTGGGTGGATGCGGAAATGCCGTCCTGATAGACAAAGAGTATCCGATATTTGCGGGATATCATGCGATTACCGCGCGTCCAATCATTGATTGTGATAGTAGGTTTTTTGCATATATGTTTTTGACCGACGGATGGCGTGACCAGTTTAGAAAAATGCTCATAGATGTCAAAGTCTATTCAGTCAATCAAACGCGTTTGAAGAACACGACGGCAATTATTCCGCCTTACGACGAGCAACAAAGTATCGCAGACTACCTCGATGAAAAGTGCTCCCAGATCGACCAAGCTATCGAACGCTGCAACAGCATTGCAGACCGCCTTGCCGATTACAAGAAAACCCTAATCTTTCATTGTGCTACCAAGGGTCTCAACCCCGATGTGGAGATGAAAGCCAGTGGCATTGAATGGATTGGCGATATTCCCAAAAACTGGGAAACCCGTCGTTTGAAGTACTTGTTTGATATAAAAAAAGATATTGCTGGCGAAGAAGGCCACACAGTGCTTTCCATCACTCAGCGCGGTATCGTGCCAAAAGATTTGGAAAGTAATCAGGGGCAAGTTGCAGAAAGCTATGCGAATTATCAGCTAGTTGAGCCTGGTGATTTTGCGATGAACCACATGGACTTGCTAACTGGTTGGGTCGATATCTCAAAATATCCTGGCGTAACAAGCCCTGACTATCGTGTCTTCAAAATCCAAAATCCCAACCTATCCTTCGACCGATATATGCTGTATCTGCTCCAGACTTGTTATTCAAAGAAAATCTGGCTCTTCGGTGGTTTCTGTGGGAGAGATTCCGGCATAGGCCCAGCTCAGCGGGCGAAAACAACGATCTGGAACTGAAACGGCCCCGGGAGGGGCCGTTTCCGCGTCATCCGCCTATGATTACTAAGCCAAATTCAGACAACCGAAGAGGTGTGACGCATGAAGAGTCTACTACTTCTCGCCCTCGGTCTGGCCCGCACGGTCGTCCTGGGCGCGCGCATCGAGGCCGAGCGCATCGTCGTGAGCGTCCGGCCCTACAAGCGCGAGCAGCGCCGCTGCCCCGTATGCGGCAGGGCCTGCGACTTCTACGACATGGCGAACCGCGGGGCCCCCAGGCTGTGGAGGGCGATGGACCTGGCGCGCTCGGCCTGCTACCTGGAGTACGCGCCCTGCAGGGTGCGCTGCCCGGAGCACGGCGTGCGCACCGAGGCCGTCCCCTGGGCGCGGCACGGGGCGCGCTTCACGCGCGACTTCGAGGACTGGGTGGCGTGGCTGGCGGTCCGCTGCACCGCCTCGGCGGTCTCCGAGCTCGCCCGCGTCGAGTGGCACAGCGTGGGCGGCGTGTGCAGGCGCGTCTACGCCGAGCTGGAGGCCGCGCGCGGCGCCTCGAGGTTCGACGGCGTGCGCCGCATCGGCATCGACGAGACGTCGTACAAGAAGGGCCACAAGTACGTCACGGTGGTCGTCGACCACGACCGCGGCTGCCTCATCTGGGCGCACGAGGGCACCGGCAAGGACGTGCTCAACCTGTTCCTCGACGAGCTCACGCGCGAGCAGAGGCGCGCCATAGAGGTGGTGACCGCCGACGGCGCGAGGTGGATAAGGCAGCTGGTCAAGCGCCGCTGCCCCAACGCGAGGTGGGTCATGGACCCCTTCCACGTGGTCCAGTGGATGAACGACGCGCTCGACGCCGTGCGCTGCGAGGAGTGGAACGCCGCCAGGGCCGCCGCCAGGGCCGCCAGGCCCAGGCCCGAGGGCAAGCGCGGCAGGCCTGCCAAAGGCGAGCTGCCGCCCGAGGAGGTCAGGGCGCTCGAGGAGGAGGCGGCCTCCATCAAGGGCAGCCGCTACGCGCTCGTGAAGAACCCCGAGGACCTCACCGACGGCCAGAGGGCGAGGCTCGAGGCGCTCAAGAAGAGGGCCGGCTCGCGGCTGGTCAGGGCCTGGGAGCTCAAGGAGGACCTGCGGGCCGTCTTCCGGGCAGCCGACGGCTCCGAGGCCGCCGAGCTGCTCGACGACTGGATGCACAGGGCCGCCTACTGCAAGATCGCCAAGGTCGTCGCCGTGGAGAAGAAGGTGCGCCGCCGGCGCGACGACATCATCGCCGCAGTCGAGCTCGGCATCAGCAACGGGCGCGTAGAGGCCATCAACAACAAGATCAAGGTGGCGGTGAGGATGGGCTACGGCTTCCGCAACACCGACAACCTCGTGGCCCTGCTCATGCTCAGGTGCGGCGACTGCCAGCCCCAGCTCCCGGGTCGCCCGGTGAAGGCGAGGAAGAAGGGCGTGAAGGGAGCGAAGAGCGTTGCTGCCTAGGCTAGCCCCTTGTCACACAAACTACCGAAGCCTCCTTTTTTCACCTGCTGAAGGTTATCAATCTTCTTATTGAGTATCTCGGCATTCTTTCTTCTGCCAATGCCCTGGCGGGCAGATCCACCCCCCTTTCGGCTGGTTCGGGGGCACAGGCATGCCCTGACGGGCAGATCCACCGCCCTTTCGGCTGGTTCGGGGTCGCAGGCATGCCCTGACAGACGGCTGCATTGCCCATATGCGTTTTGCGCGCGAGGACCCTGTTGCTCCTGTCAAAAGCGTGGCGAAATGAAGTGGCCCAAAAGAGGGCAGCAGAATACCGAAATCCCAGCTTGAAATAGCTCAGCTATTTGTCACTGTGCGGTTCTGCCTGCTGTGATTAGCCATGCACTGCTGGGGAAGACTCATCCGCTAGAATTGCTTGGACGAAAGGAGACGCAATGGTACTCGACAGATACGCGCGATTTGCTGACAGCGCCGACGTGCTCTCTTGCCCCCTTTGCCACAGCGCCCTGAAGCTGCAGGAAGGGAGCCTCGTATGTCCGAAGAGGCACTGCTTCGATATCGCAAAGCAGGGGTACGTAAACCTTCTAGGGCCCTCCAGGCAGTCAGCCCACTACAGCAAAGAATCCTTTGAGAGCCGCATGGCAATCCTGGAGGCAGGGTATTACGACCACGTGAAAGAAGCCGTCCTCACCGCGGTAGGAAGGGCCCTTTCCCCAAGCGAGGGTCCTGCAGCTGTGAACGCGACGCCATTCCGCGTGCTCGACGCGGGATGCGGAGAAGGCTTCTATGCACGTGCAATCCGAGAAAACCTCTGTGTCGACGTGGTGGCGTTTGACCTCTCAAAAGACGCCATGCTGATGGCGGCCCGCCACGATTCCAGAAAGGCGGTCAAATGGCTGGTTGGCGACCTGACGAACATCCCCGTGCTGAAAGGCTCCATCAACTGCGTGGTGGACGTATTCGCTCCCTCGAACTACGACGAATTCAAGCGCGTTCTCACCCCAACCAGAAACGCCTCCGCGCCAGGAGTGCTGGTCAAAGTGGTTCCAGGCAGCAATCATCTTACGGAGCTGCGCCACCTTGCTGAAGGATCTTTGCGCAGCAAGGAATACTCAAACCAGCTGGTGACCGATTGCTTTGAGAAGCACTTCAAGATGACCGACCGCATCAAGGTGACGCGCACCTTCGAGATGTCCGAAAGGGACGTCCGCGTGTTCGCCGAGATGACGCCGCTGCTGTTCGGCATCGACGCGGAGTCCCTAAATCTATCGCGTGTGAAAAGCATCACCATCGAGGCTGAATTGCTGGTGGGCACCCCTCGCTCCCAAGGCCCTTCATGAGCTCAGCCAGCTCATCATCCTCTTAATTGCAGGGCTGAAGGACAGCCCTTGTCAACCGCCCCAGAAGAAATCTTCTATGGCTTAGGCGCCGGTGTTAGTGGTTTGGGCCGTTGGCGTCTTCAAGCTCCGGTGTTCAAGAACTTCGTATTTCCTGTTCCGCCGATTGAAGAGCAGAAAGCAATTGCTGGTCATCTTGATGTCAAATGCGCTCAGATTGACCAAGCTATCGAGAAGCAACGTGCCGTGGCCGAAAGGCTCGCAGATTACCGCAAGTCTATCATCTACCAGGCTGTGACTGGCAAGATCGACTGCAGGAAGGAGGCATAGCAAATATGCCTGCTGGAGACATCCATTTGGAGACTGAGTTCGAGAAGTATGTTGCTCGAAAACTCACCAACTTGACACAGCTTGATGGTGTTAAGTGGGTTAAGTCCGATAATGACAAAGGTTTTGACGCGGGGACTGCGCTGGTGTTCGACGACTTCATCGAGTACCAGCGTCGTATCGACCCTGAAAAGTTAGAGAGAATGCAGAAGCAGTCTCCTAACAACTGGCGCGAGAACCTCAAGCGCAACTTGATCAAGTACCTGGAGAAGCCGGAGAAGGGCACCATTCAGGTGCTTCGCTACGGTTTCCCGATGGCAGGCTTCCAGAACATCACTTGCGCTGGGGCTTATCCTGACGACCCTCGCGACGCGGTCGCAAAGCACAACTACGAGAACAATGTCCTTCGCGTTATGCGTCAGGTTCATTATCAGACTCAGGGCAAGAACTCCATCGATTTGGCGTTCTTCATTAATGGTATCGCAGTCGCAACCTGTGAAATCAAAACCGAGATGACCCAAACTGTTCATGACGCCATCATTGAGTACCAAACAAGGCGCAAACCCATTGAACCTGACACCAAACGCAAGAATCCTCTTCTCGCATACAAGCGTGGCGCTGTGGTTCATTTTGCCATGTCCGAGGATGAGGTCTGGATGTGCACAGACCTCTCCCCGAAGAAGCCGAAGTTCCTTCCGTTCAACAGAGGCAACGACGGTCATGCGGGCAACCCTCCAATGCAGAAGGGCGACGCTGAGTATCCGACCGGCTATTTCTGGAATGACATCTGTATGCCCGAGAACTGGGTACGCATCTTCACGAATTTCATCTTTGAGGAAGTGGATAATAAGCGTCAGCCGGACGGTTCAACCAAGCTTTTCAAGGTTCAGCTATTTCCTCGCTACCACCAGTGGGATAGCGTTCTGAAGATTATTGCTGATGTTAAGGAGAATGGCCCTGGTCAGCATTATCTTATCGAGCATTCGGCGGGCTCCGGCAAGACAGAGACCATCTCCTGGACGGCTCATGAGCTCATCCGCTTGCGCGACGAGAAACGGCAACAAAAACAAAGTCTTCACCAGCGTCATCGTTGTGACCAATCGTGTTGCCCTTGATACCAACATTAAGAAGACCATTCCCCAGCTCACGCGCACCCGTGGTGTTATCGAGTTGATTGACGATACTTCGGGCTCCAAAAACGGCAAGTTGGTAAAAGCCCTCGAGGAGAAGCGCGAGATTATCGTCGTCACCGTCCAGACCTTCAAGTATGCCCTTCAGGGCATCGCTACTCTTGACGCGCTCAAGGATGCAAACTTCGCAGTCATCATCGACGAGGCCCACCAGGGTCAGGGCGGCTCCGACTCCCAGGGCGTGTCAGCTGCGTTGATGTTTGCCTCTTCTGGTAAAGCGGTCGATCTGAACCGTGAAGACTATGCGAGCGACGAAGAGTTTGCAGAAGCACGTACCAGGCTCATTCAGGAGTCCCACCTTATGCCAACCAACGTCTCCTTCATGGCGTTCACGGCAACACCTAAGGCAGAGACCAAGACTCTGTTCGGTACACCTTCGGGAAGGTTTGACGACAGCGACCGCGAGATTATGACCTCCTTCCACCTGTATCCGATGCGACAGGCAATTGAGGAAGGTTACATCCTTGACGTTTTGAAGGGTTACATGCCTTACAAGACGGCTTACAAGATTGCATCAGAGCACAAAAAGGATGCTCTCGTTGACCCCAAGAAGGCGTTTAGCGAGATTGCAAAATGGCAGTCTTTGCAACCGACAAACGTAATGGAAAAAGTAGAGTTCATCATTGAACACTTTATGAAAAACGTCGCCCACCTCCTTGACGGCCACGCCAAAGCTATGGTCGTGACTTCTTCACGGCCTAATGTTGTGCGCTATAAGTACGCGATCGACGCTTACATCAAGGCTCACCCTGAGTATGATCGAGATAAAGTTGCCGACGCACTGAAGTTTTATGTGCCTGGCGAACCTTTGGTTGCGTTCAGCGGTAAGGTCAATGGGACTCAGGCAATCGTCGATGAGGACAAATACCTCGAAGATAATCCTTTCGCGATGATTCGCCGGGACTACGACTACACCGAAGTCAACATGAATGAGCTTGGTCACAAGACCATTGAGGACGCGTTCGAAGACCAAGGGAACCGTTTCCTGATTGTTTGCGACAAGTTCCAAGTCGGCTTTAATCAACCCAAACTCTGCGCAATGTATATCGACAAGTACATTGCGAACGACATCGAGATCGTTCAGACCTACTCCCGGCTGAATCGCACGTATCACAACAAAGAAGAAGTGTTCATTGTCGATTTCGTCAATGACCCTGATACTGTTGTTGCTGCATTCAAGAAGTACGACAACGGCGCCGAGATGTGCAAGGCTCAAGACCCTGATATCGTCTATGACGATAAAGAGGCCTTGGACGAATGGGGCATTTATACCCTTGGCGACTTTGAAGATTACAAGGCAGCTCGCGTCAAAGAGTTCATAGCCGTGTCCAAGGATGAGCGTGAAGCTAGTCGCACTGCCCTCTATAATGCCGTGGCTATTCCAACTAACCGTTGGAAAGAAGCCATGGATGCGGCAGTTACCGAGAAGCGTCAATGGCATGACTTGGTTGAGACCTCTCGCGCAAACGGTGATATTGAGACCGAAAAGATGGCAGCAGCCAAGCTGAATGAGTCCAATGAAGCAATTAAACATTTGCTCGGCTTCCGTAAGAAGCTACATCATTACCATTCTGCATATAGCTTTATATCTCAGGCAATTGCTTTCGAAGACCCTGAATTGGAAGCCTTCGATGGTTTCGCGAAGCTTCTTGGTCATCGTCTGCGTGGCGGTTCAAGCGATGATTTTGACGTTAGCGGATTGGTTATGACAGAACTAAAGCTCGTCAGGCTGACTAAACCTGAGACGCCTGAGGAAGCAACTCCTCTTCGTCCGATGAGCAAGGGCGGAGAAAGCCGTACGCCAAAGGAAGAATGGCTGTCTGATATTCTTGCCGCAATCAACGAAATGTTCCCAGGTGGAGACCCCTTGGCTGCTGCGATTTTCCTCAACGGGGCTGCTGATTTTGTTGAGACAAGCGATATGACCTTGGCACAGATCAAAAACCCCTCTAATAGTAAAGAAACCGTATTGGCTGGCGGCAGAATCAGGCAAAGTGCCCAGAAATATGCAATGACCTACAAGAACGAAGACTACGATGCATTTGCTGACAGTACCCTGTCTGACTCGCAGTCTTTGGCTAGAATGGCAAGCCTTTTGTACGATCTTGTTTTGGAGGGAAAGCGAATTTCCGTCGAAGATTTAAGGCGCCACATTCTAACGGAGTCTTAAAGAATTGCATCCCTTTGTTTCGGGAGACAGCAATGGCCCGCCCGTAATGGCGCGGGCCATTTTTTGCGTTCTCGAGAAATAGCGAAATAGGGAGAGAGCTCAATGGCGACAAAATTGAGTGCGTCTCGTCTTTTGTCGAAATCGTATAAATAGAGCAGCAATTCAATAGCGCCGACGGCTCATTGATTACATACGGAATGAGCATGTACTCTCTTGACCAATTATTACTATGCTTAAGTTTTCAGCCGTGCCTTCAATTGTTATGCTCGAGATGGTGTCACCGGCCATATAACGTACTGATTTGTCGCTGATCCAAGCCCAGCAGCAATCAACCTCGATGTTGTTACGAAGGGGAATGTGGTTCGGTACTGCTCCTTTCCATGCCCTTAGGTCGAAACTGGCGGAACAGAGTAATACGAGGTCATAGTTTTCAAGCCGTAAAAGAACCGGGCTGTGCGGAACCCTTGATCGCGCGCAACAGTCATAAACAATCATGATATCAGCAATATATTCGCCCTCCACGGGATCAAGGTGATGAAGCAGGTAGTCTTCGGAGAATGATTCTTGCAGCACCAGGAAACCCCTGCGAATAGCAAGGTCCTCGGAAATATGTGTAGCTAAGACGGCTTCTTCCACGAGCAACCCCCTTGATTTTTGAAATACTTTACTGATTTTAATGAGGGGTCCTATGCCTCCATGTCCCCACGAACGGACACCCTCACTCTCTTTTCAAATCCCATACGCTTTGGTTTTCGGTATCGATTTCGGCGGGCTTTTCAGATGGCTCTAGCCCGGCAAAGATGGTGGACAGAACCTGCAAGGTAGCCTCCGTAGAAGCGCTGATTTCGCCTCCTGCGCGGATTCTGAGCAGTTGCATATAGATTTCCGCCATCGTGCCCTTCAGGGCCTTGTAGACCCTCGTAGAGGGCTTCACGACTATCTCGTGGTCCATCAGTTTGGCCATGATGAAATCCTGCTTGTCCATCCCGCTCAGCTTGGCCAGATTGGTGATCCGCTCGTATTCCTCCGGACTCACCCTGAAAGCCATGGTCTTCGACCTCTTGCGCGCGGAGTTGGGGCAGGGCATGGCTAGCCTTCCTTGGAGCAGTCAAGGGCGCTGGCAATCTCGGTCTGCTTGTTCGGGAACAGGTGAGCGTAGCGATAGGTGATATCGGTGCTCTCGTGGCCAACGCGATCAGCGATCGCCAACGCGGAGAAGCCCATCTCGATGAGCAGGGAGACATGACTGTGCCTCAGGTCATGGACCCTGATTCTCTTGACGCCGGACTCCTTGCATCCGCGCTCCATCTCGTGCGTCAAGTAGTACTTCGTCACGTCGAAGATGCGGTCATGGGGACCAAGGTCCTCCCTGAAGTCTTCCAGGTACTCCTTCATCTCCTCGGCGAGGAACTTGGGCATGGCAATCCTTCGCACAGAGTTCGGAGTCTTCGGGTCGGTGATGGTATCGATGCCTTTCAAACGCTGATACGACTTCGTGATGCTGAGCTCCGAAGTCTCGAAGATGAAATCGGATGGGGTGAGGGCGAGCAGCTCTCCACAGCGGATACCTGTCCAGTAGAGGACCTCGAAAGCGTAAAAGGAAAGGGGCTTGTCCATGATGGCCTCCGAGAACCTCAGATACTCCTGCTTCGTCCAGAAGTTCATCTCTCCGCCTTTCTTCGAGCCCATCTTCGTTACCTTCCTGCACGGGTTGCTTGTCAGGTCGTAGTAGCGCTCGGCATGGTTGAAGATGGCATTTAGCTGGTTGTTGATGGTTCTGAGATATGTGGCCGAGTACGGCTTGCCATTGGAATCCTTGTGGTCGATAAGCTGGTTCTGCCAGCGGACGACGTCGATGGGCTTGATCTCGGACATCCTCATTTTCCCGAAGAAGGGAATGATCTTGTCCTTGATCATGTACTCCTTGGTCAGCCAGGTGTGCTCCCTGATTCGAGGCTTGATCTCGGTGGCGTATACGTCGACGAAGTCCGCGAAGAGCATGTCCATGGTCTCGTTATGGACAGCAAGGAAGTCCTTCTCCCACATGAGCGCTTCAAGCTCGGTGGCAAAGCCTCTCTTGACCTTATGGCGCTTCGCGCCCCTGCCATCTCGGTAGAAGCACTGTGAATAGAAGGTTCCGTTCTCGCTTCTATATACGGGCATCTTCATCACCGGCAAAGAATCTTGCCTCGAAATGATCAGAGCGGACGCGGCCCTTGACCACAGCGCGACCCTTCTTGATCTGCTCCTCGTTCATCTCCTGGATGATCTTGTAGGCGAACCCTTTCGACATGTTCAGCCTCTGTGCGACCTGCTCGGCGTTGAGCATGGTTGGCTTGCCTTCTTCCTGGTTCATTTGTCCTCCTAACATCGTACGAATATGTACGTTATATATGAGCGAATCATAATCGTCCGGTTTCGTACTGTCAAGAAATTGCGTACGTTTACGTACGGTGCTAGAATTACGAGGTTTAGATTTTCAGGAGGGAAGATGACGACTGGCGAGAAGATCAGGCACTACCGCAAGCTGCGCGGGCTCTACCAGGGGGAGCTGGGTGAGAGGATCGGCGTCTCCGAGGGCGCGATCCGCCATTACGAGACGGATTTCAGGACTCCCAAGCAGCCTCAGGTGGAAGCCATCGCCGAAGCCCTCGACATCTCTCCGCTTGCCCTGAAGGACTTCGGCGTGGAGAACGCCCGTGACCTCCTGGGCCTCCTTCTGCAGCTGGAGGATGAGTTCGGAATCGTGCCCGCTGAGGATGGCTCTGGTCTTTCTATCGACGCGTCTGCCGAGAAGGCGCCCAAGACGACCCAGATGCTCAAGGCCTGGGCCGCGAAGCGAAACGAGCTGGAATCCGGCGAGATCACATCGGAGGAATACGCCGACTGGAAGGCCAAATTCTAGGAGTAAATATTTACTGAAACGCGAGCAGGTGGCTTTACCCCCGCAATTGGGAGTAAAACACCTGCTTTTCCTATACCTGAAACCCACCATTCGAAGCGTGCTGAAGCCGATGAAATCGCTTGGGGGAGTAAATTTTTACTCCCCATTGTTGACCTGCGGTTTTGCTGAAAAGCCACCATATTTCATCCCGTTGAGTTTCAGTTGAGTTTTGGGGTCCGTTTTGCCCCACTGGGACAGGCAACTGGGACAATTTACTCCCTCAACGAACCTTTTACTCCCCGTCCGCTGGGTGCCGCCGTGTCCGTCCTGTACGGCAATTAGGAGTAAAACTTCCTAAAACAGCAGGTCAAAAGCATAAAAAATACCCCCGATTCCAAGTGGAAATCGGGGGTATCTCGCTCAATTTACTCCCCAAAGTTGCTGGGGGCTTTGCGTTTCTTCCGTACGCTGCGACACTCTGCGGTACTCAGCGGACGGAAATTCGACGCCTCGAAATAGCCTTTCGGCTACTCCCACTCGATCGTCGCGGGGGGTTTGCTGGTGATGTCGTACGCCACGCGGTTCACGCCCGGCACCTCGGCCACGATGCGCCCAGAAATACGGGCCAGCACGTCGTAGGGGAGCTTCGCCCAGTCGGCGGTCATGGCGTCGCTCGACTCCACCGCGCGCAGGATAACCGGCCGCGCGTACGTGCGCTCGTCGCCCATCACGCCCACGCTCTTCACGTCGGGCAGCACCGCGAAATACTGCCACACGCTGTGCTCGCCGTTGCGCTCTCCGGTCTCCTCGAACAGGCGCGCGTTGTACGCATCCAGCTCCTCGCGCACGATCGCATCCGCGTTCTTCAGAATCTCCAGCTTCTCGGGATCGACCGCCCCGATGATGCGAATGGCCAGACCAGGGCCGGGGAAAGGCTGGCGATGCACGATGTGGTCGGGCAGGCCCAGCGCGGTTCCCAGCGCACGCACCTCGTCTTTGAAGAAGCGGTCCAGCGGCTCGATCAGATCGAAGTGAACCCCGTCGGGGAAGGGGATGAGGTTGTGGTGGCTCTTGATGGTGGACGCCTTGCCGCCCGTCTTGCGCGCGCCGCTCTCGATGATGTCGGGATAGATCGTGCCCTGCGCCAAGAACTTCACGCCGTCGAGGTCCTGCGCGACGCTGAAGAACTCGTTCCAGAACTGCGAGCCGATGATCTTGCGCTTCTGCTCGGGGTCGGTCACGCCCGCCAGAAGCTCGGCATAGCGCTCCTCGGCATGCACGTGCACGAAATCCACGTCGAACTGCCTGGTGAACACTTCCTCGACCTCTTCGGGCTCGTTTTTGCGCAGCAGACCGTGGTTCACGAACACGCACGTCAGCTGCTTGCCGATCGCACGCGCGCACAGCGCGGCCACCACGCTGGAGTCAACGCCGCCGGACAGCCCCAGGATCACGCGATCGCCGCCGACCTTCTCGCGGATGGCCGTCACGCTCTCTTCGATGATGCTGTCCATGTTCCAGTTGGCCTCGAGGCCGCAGATCTTGAACAGGAAGTTCTTCAGCATGTCGTTGCCGTGGGGGGTGTGGCGCACCTCGGGATGGAACTGGGTGGCGTACAGGTTGCGCTCGGCGCACTCCATGGACGCGACGGGGCAGGTCTCGGTTCGGGACGTCACCACGAAGCCCTCGGGAACCTCGCTCACCGCGTCGCGATGGCTCATCCACACGGTCTGCTCGTCGGGCGTGCCGCCCAGAAGCGAGCTGTCGCCCTCGCGCACGATCTGCGCCGCGCCGTACTCGCCCTTCTCGGTATGCCCGACGGTGCCGCCCAAGGTCACCGCCATGATCTGCTGACCGTAGCAGAAGCCCAGCACGGGAACGCCCAGGTTCAGCACGTCGGGATCGATCTTAGGGGCGTCCTCGGCGTACACGCTGGCCGGACCGCCCGACAAGATGACAGCCGACGGGTTCAGCCGCCTCAGCTCGTCGGCGGAAACGTCGCAGGGGACGATCTCGGAATACACCGACAGATCGCGGACGCGGCGCGCGATCAGCTGACCGTACTGCGCCCCGAAATCGAGGACGACGACCTTCTGCGTGCTTTGGGCTTCGTTAGACAAAACGGCTCCTTCTCGAATCGCTGCCAAGCACCCCGCTTGGCGAAAAGCAGCGCGCCGCCCCTTTCCGGCTCGCGGGCGCGCAAAACATACCTGCGAGCATTATAGCCGCGCACGCGGTCCGTGGACGGCTCGTCCGAACGTTTCATCAGCGCGGCACAGCCGCAAGGCGGGGAAGGGATGCGTGCGACAGCGAACTCGAAAAGCGGGCCTTGGTCTACCGACGCGGCGCAACCGCAAACGGAGCCGCGCGCCGCGTCCCATGATGCTTTGATGCTCCATGCGCGCCGAAGCGCACCGGAGGGCTTCGGTGCGCTAGGATGGTCTATCGTTTGCAATCCGCGCACCGCCACCGAAGAGGTAGGAAAGTCACCTATATGGATCTCATCGAACTTCTGAAAGCCCTGCTGTTCGGCATCGTCGAGGGCATCACCGAATGGCTGCCGGTCTCGTCGACCGGGCATATGATGCTGCTGAACCAGTTCGTCGGCCTCGACGTTTCGCCCGCGTTCTACGACGTGTTCCTCGTGGTCATCCAGCTCGGGGCGATCCTCGCGGTCATCACCACCTACTTCCGCAAGCTCAACCCCTTCGCCATCCGCAAGACCCCGGCCGAGCGCAAAACCACCTGGGGCATCTGGGCGAAAATCGTCGTCGGCTCCATCCCGGCCGCCATCGTGGGCATCCTTTTAGACAACTGGTTCGAACAGCACGTGATGAACAACGGCAAGGTGGGTTACATCGTGGTCGCCGCGGCGCTCATCGTCTACGGCGTCGTCTTCATCGTCATGGAGGCCGTCAACCGCCGCCGCATCGCCGACGCCCAGGCCCCGCGCGGCCGCCACGCCGCCTGCAAGCCCGGCGATACCGAATGCCAGCGTATCCGCTCCTTCAAATGGACCGACGAAAAGGAGGTCGAGGACACCTCCGAGGTCATCTCGAAGGTCCGCACCTTCGACGAGCTGTCGCTTGGCAAGGCGTTCGCCATCGGCGTCTTCCAGAGCCTCGCCATCGTGCCGGGCACCTCGCGTTCCGGCTCCATCATCATCGGCTCCATGCTTCTGGGAACCTCCCGCACCATCGCCACCGAGTTCGCGTTCTTCCTGGCCATCCCCATCATGGCCGGCTGGAGCCTCCTGAAGTTCGTGAAGCACGGCTTCGACTACACGCAAGGGGAGTGGGCCATCTTCGGCGTCGGCATCGCAACCGCCTTCATCGTGTCGCTCATCTCCATCAAGTTCCTGGTCAACTTTGTGAAGCGCCACGACTTCACCGCCTTCGGCGTCTACCGCATCTTCATCGGCCTGGCCGTGCTGGGCTACTTCGGCGTCCTTCTGGGAGGTTTCGCCCAGTAAGAGGGCGGGCACGAGGTACACTGCAAGGAGCTTCACCCGCCTGGCCGCCGCGCCCTTCGTCCCGAAGGCGCGAGCCGAACCGATCCGCCGACACCGCGCGAAGGAGGAGACCATGAGCCCGGATCCCGCCGACAAGCTTCCCGACCTGGGACAGCGCGGCGATACCGTCACGCTGTTCGCCGGACCGTGCTCGGTAGAGTCCTTCGAGCAGTTCGACGAAGCGGCCGCGTGCATCCAGGGCCTCGGGCTGACGTGGATCCGCGGCGGCGCCTACAAGCCGCGCACGAACCCGTACTCGTTCCAGGGCCTGGGCGAGGAGGGGCTGCGCATCATGCGCGACTCCGCGCGGGCCCGCGGCCTGAAATCGCTCACCGAGGTGATGGACACCGAGCTCGTGGGCCTGGTCGACTCCCACGTCGACGGCATCCAGATCGGCGCGCGCAACTTCCAGAACTTCAGTCTGCTGCGCGAAGTGGGGAAGGCGACCGCGCAGTCTCAGAAGATGGTGCTGTTCAAACGGGGGTTCGCCGGAACCATCGAAGAATGGCTGGCCGCAAGCGACTACCTGTCCATGGAGGGCAATCACAACATCGTTTTGTGCGAGCGCGGCCTGCGCACCTTCGAGACCGCCACCCGCTTCACGCTGGACATTTCTGCCGTGCCCGTGATCCACAAGCTGTCCACCATGCCGGTGTGCGTGGACGTGTCCCACGCAGCCGGCCAACGCGACCTGGTGCCGTCCCTGGCAAAAGCCGCCATCGCGGCCGGGGCCGACAGCATCATGGTTGAAGTGCACCCGAACCCGCGGGCCGCGAAGTCGGACAGCGCCCAGCAGCTGTCGCTTCCGCAGTTCGAAGCGCTGGTCGAAGAGCTGCGCGCCATAGCCGCCGCGTTGGGGAAAACCGTCGTATAGGAAGCAGGAACCCGAAGCCCGCATCGCCGCGGGCGGGGGAGCGCCGGACCGCAAGCGCGAATGGAAAGGGGATTGCGATGCCTGAAAGCCAGAACCTCGAGGCTATCGCGCGAAACCGCGCCGAGATCGACCGCATCGACCGCGAGATCGTGCGGCTCCTGAACGAGCGCTGCGGGCGCTCGCTTGCCATCCGCGACCTCAAATCGGCCGAGCACCTGGGCATCTTCGACGCTCGGCGGGAAGAGGAGATCCTCGAGAAGACCGCCGAGGCCAACGAGGGGCCCCTCGACGACGAGCACGTGCACGCCGTCTACGCCGCCATCCTGCGCGTTATGAAAGAGGCGTGAGAGCGCCCTGATGTGTTGCCCTTGTGTGCGCCCGATTTTCACGACCGCGCCCCGAGGGGGCGGCGTATACTTCGCAGCAGTTCATTACACGAAATGCGATGACGAGGACAGTACGAGCTAGTTCATCTTCAAGAGAGTCGGCGGTTGCTGCAAGCCGATGGTGAATGCTCCGAATGCCCCCTCCGAGCAGTTCTTCTGAACGCTGCGCAGGCACCGGCCAACATCCGCTCTGCCCGCGCGGTCAGTAAGCTGAGCCGGCGGCCCCGTTACAGGTCTGAACGAGCGGATCCGCACCGTTGCAGGTGCGGTGCACCCACATACCGCTGGTTCTCTCTGAGGTCCCGAGCAGGCTTGCTGCTGCGGGATTTTTTATTGCGGTCGCCAGCTTGCCGGCAACCGGGCGAAAGAGAGAGGTAGCACGATGGATTTGAGAAGCTCGCAGATCACGCAGGGCGTCATGCGCGCGCCGCACCGCAGCCTGCTGAAAGCCGACGGCGTCACCGACGAGGAGATGGGCCGCCCGCTCATCGCCGTCGTCAACTCGCGCAACGACATCATCCCCGGCCACAACAACCTCGATAAGATCGCCGACGCCGTCAAGGCCGGCATCTACATGGCCGGAGGCGTCCCCTTCGAGATCTCGACCATCGGAGTGTGCGACGGCATCGCCATGAACCACCGCGGCATGCACTACTCGCTGGTCAGCCGCGACGTCATCGCCGACTCGCTGGAATGCGCCGTCGAGGGCCACGCGTTCGACGGCATCGTGTGCATCCCCAACTGCGACAAGGTCGTCCCCGGCATGGTTTTGGGCGCCCTGCGCGTGAACATCCCCACGGTGTTCGTGTCGGGAGGCCCCATGCTCGCCGGCAAGCAGCAGGGCGGATGCGGACCTTCCACCGACCTGAACACGCTGTTCGACGGGGCGGCCGCCGTGCAGGCGGGAAGGCTGTCCGAGACCGAGCTGAAGTACTTCGAGAACACGGCGTGCCCCACCTGCGGAAGCTGCTCGGGCATGTTCACCGCCAACTCGATGAACTGCCTGTGCGAAGCCCTCGGCATCGCGCTGCCCGGCAACGGAACCATCCCGGCCGTGTACTCCGAGCGCATCCGCCTGGCCAAGCACGCGGGCATGAAGGTGATGGAGCTCGTCGAGAAGAACGTGCGCATCGGCGACATCGTCAGCGAGGCCGCCATCCACAACGCCATGTCGTGCGATATGGCGTTCGGGGGCTCCACCAACACGGTGCTGCACCTCACCGCCATCGCGCGCCAGGCGGGACACCCCATCACGATGGACGACTGGGACCGCGTCTCGGCGGCCACGCCTCATCTGGTGAAGCTGCAGCCCTCCGGCCCGCGGCCTTTGTCGGATCTCTACGAGGTGGGCGGCGTTCCCGTGGTGATGCACGAGCTCGACCGCGCCGGCAAGCTGGACCACGCCGCGCTCACCTGCATGGGAACGCTCGACGAGTACCTGAAAACCTGCACCAGGCCCGCCGACGGCGAGGTCTGCCGCACGGCTGAGAACCCGTTTTCCCCGGTGGGAGCGCTGCGCGTGCTGCACGGCAACCTCGCTCCCAAAGGCGGCATCGTGAAGAAGTCGGCGGTCGATCCCTCCATGATGACCCACACGGGCCCCGCCCGCGTGTTCAACAGCGAGGAGGAGGCCTGCGCCTGCATCAACGCGGGCGGCATCAACCCGGGCGACGTCGTGGTCATCCGCTACGAGGGCCCCAAGGGCGGCCCCGGCATGCGCGAGATGCTCACGCCCACGTCGTCCATCGTCGGCATGGGCCTGTCGACCAGCGTGGCGCTGCTCACCGACGGGCGCTTCTCGGGCGCGACCAAGGGACCTGCCATCGGGCACGTCAGCCCCGAAGCGGCGGCGAGCGGCCCCATCGCGCTCATCGAGGAGGGCGACTCCATCACCGTCGACATCGAAGGCGGATCGCTCAACCTCAACATCAGCGACGAGGAGTTCGAGCGCCGCCGCGCCGCATTCGTCCCGCTGCCCCCCAAGCACAACCACGGCGTGCTGGCCAAGTACGCGAAGCTTGTCAGTTCCGCAGACGAAGGAGCGTTTGTATCGTGAGCGAACCCACTAAGAACACCGCCACCAGCGAGCGCGCGGCCATGACGGTCGCCCGCGCCGGCGCGCCGAAGGGCCCGGGAAGCCGCAACGCCAAACAGGGCATGAGGATGACCGGGGCCCAGGCCGTCATCGCCTCGTTGGAGGCCGAAGGGGTCGACACCCTCTTCGGCTACCCGGGAGGCCAGGTCATCCGCATCTACGACGCCCTGTACGACTCCGAGATCATCGAACACGTGCTGGTGCGCCACGAGCAGGGCGCGGTCCATGCCGCCGACGGCTACGCGCGCGCAACCGGCAACGTGGGCGTCGTGCTGGTGACGAGCGGCCCGGGAGCCACCAACACAGTCACCGGCATCGCGACGGCCTACATGGACTCGGTTCCCCTGGTGGTCATCACCGGGCAGGTCCCGCGCGCCGTCATCGGCACCGACGCCTTCCAGGAGTCCGACATCGTGGGCATCACCATGCCCATCGTCAAGCACAGCTACCTGCTGCAGTCGGTAGACGAGCTCGCCTCCACCTTCCGCGAGGCCTTCCACATCGCGAAGACGGGGCGTCCCGGCCCGGTGCTCATCGACATCCCCTCCGACATCACCATCGAGGAAGTGGTGTTCGAGTACCCCGACGACGTGAACATCCCGTCGTACCGCCCGACCTACCGCGGCAACGCCAAGCAGATCCGCGCCGCGGCCGAGCGCATCGCCCAGGCCCGTCGCCCGGTGTTCTACGTCGGCGGGGGAGCCATCGCGTCGAACGCGTCTTCCGAAGTCACCGAACTTGCCAACATACTGCAGATCCCCGTGGTCACCACGCTGATGAGCAAGGGCGTCATGCCCACGGACGATCCGCTGAACCTCGGCATGGTGGGCATGCACGGATCGAAGTACGCGAACCTCACGCTGAACCACGCCGACCTCATCATCGCCGCCGGCGCGCGCTTCTCAGACCGCGTGACGGGCAACGTGAAGAGCTTCGCGCCCAACGCCGATCTCATCCACATCGACATCGATCCGGCCGAGATCGGCAAGATCATCGACCCGCAGATCCCCGTGGTCGGCGACCTCAAATCGGTGTTCGCCAGCCTCATCGAGAGCTTCGGCAAGTCGAAGAAGGCGCCCGACACCGCCGACTGGCTGGCCGAAGTGTCCGCGTGGCGCGAGCGCTACCCGCTCTACGACAAGCGCCTCGACCCCGACAACGACGTGATCGTGCCCGAGGTGTCCATCCAGCTGCTCTCGCACCTCATCGATCCGGACAACACCATCGTCGTCACCGAGGTGGGCCAGCACCAGATGTGGGCCGCGCAGTTCGTCGACACCGAGCGCCCGCGCTCCTTCCTCAGCTCGGGCGGCGCCGGCACCATGGGCTTCGGGTTCCCCGCCGCCATCGGGGCGGCCATAGGGTGTCCCGACAAGACCGTCGTCTGCATCGCCGGGGACGGGTCGTTCCAGATGAACAGTCAGGAGATGGCCACGGCCGCCATCGGCAACGTGCCGGTGAAGGTGGTGGTGCTCGACAACCGCGCGCTCGGCATGGTGCGCCAGTGGCAGAAGCTGTTCTACAAGCGCCGCTACTCGTTCACCGAGCTGGCCGACAACCCCGATTTCGTGAAGCTGGCCGATGCCTACGGGTGGCAGGGCGAGCAGGTGACCAGCGCAAGCGAGCTGGCGGCCGCCTACAAGCGCATGCTCGACGCGCCCGGCCCTTACCTGCTCGACGTGTGCATCCCGCGCGACCAGAGCGTGTTTCCCATGGTGGCGCCCGGAAAGGGCCTCTCGGAGGTCACCGGCGCCATCGACAGCGCGGCCGGGGCCGTGCGCGTCGGACCCGAGGATTCGCCCGAAGTCGCAACGCCGGAAGGAGCGAAGTAATGAAACATGTGCTCTCAATCTTGGTCGAGAACAGCCCCGGCGTGCTCTCGCGCGTTACCGGCCTCATCTCGCGACGGGGATTCAACATCGAGTCGCTGTCCGTGGGTCCCACCGAAGACCCCACCAAATCGCGCGTCACCATCATCGTGAACGCCAACGAGGTTGCCTACGAGCAGCTCACCAAGCAGCTCCACAAGCTCACCAGCGTGCACAAGATCAGCGACCTCACCAACGACAGCGCCATCGAGCGCGAGCTCGTCTTGTTCAAGGTGAACGCGCCGGCCGAGCGCCGCGGCGAGATCATCGAGATCGCCAACGTGTTCCGCGCCAACATCGTGGACGTGGGCCGCACCTCGCTCACCGTCGAGGCGACCGGCGACGAAGCGAAGCTCAAGGGCATGGAGGACCTGTTCCGCGCCTACGGCCTGAAGGAAGCCACGCGCACCGGCAAGATCGCCATGGGCCGAAGCTCGAAGGAAAGCTAGCGGCCGCGCGACGCTGCCGGCCCGCGAAGGGGCGCAAGGAGGCGCCGACCGGCTTTAAGCACGATCACCTGCGCGAAAGCGCACGCGATACCAGTAACAGCAGCCAACAGACGAAAGGAAGCGACATGGCTGTCACCATCTACTACGAAGAGGACTGCAACCCCGAGGTCATCAAGGGCAAGAAGATCGCCGTCATCGGCTACGGATCGCAGGGCCACGCCCACGCGCTCAACCTCAAGGACTCGGGATGCGACGTGCGCGTCGGCCTGCGCGAAGGATCCTCTTCGGCCGAGGCCGCCCGCGAAGCCGGCCTGAACGTCGTTTCCGTCGAGCAGGCCGCCGAAGAGGCCGACGTCATCATGATCCTCGTCCCCGACGAGATCCAGGCCAAGGTCTACGAAGAGCAGATCGCCCCGCACCTGCATGCCGGCGACACCCTCGCGTTCGCGCACGGCTTCAACATCCACTACGGCTACATCACCGCGCCCGAGGACGTGAACGTCATCATGTGCGCGCCCAAGGGCCCCGGCCACATCGTGCGCCGCCAGTACACCGAGGGCTCGGGCGTACCCGATCTGGCCTGCGTGCACCAGGACGCCACGGGGGATGCCTGGGACATCGCGCTGTCGTACTGCTGGGGCGTGGGCGGCGCCCGCACGGGCATCATCAAGGCCACCTTCGCCCAGGAAACCGAAGAGGACCTGTTCGGTGAGCAGGCGGTTCTGTGCGGCGGTCTGGTCGAGCTGGTGAAGGCCGGCTTCGAAACGCTGGTTGACGCGGGCTATCCGGCCGAGCTGGCGTATTTCGAGTGCTACCACGAGATGAAGATGATCGTGGACCTCATGTACGAAAGCGGCATCCACTTCATGAACTACTCGATCTCCAACACCGCCGAGTACGGCGAGTACTACGCCGGCCCCAAGGTCATCAACGACGAGTCGCGCGCGGCTATGAAGGAGATCCTCGAGCGCATCCAGAACGGGGACTTCGCACGCGAGTTCGTGGCGGACTGCAACAACGACCACAAGTGGCTGCTCGAGCAGCGCGAGGCCATCAACAGCCACGAGATCGAGAAGACCGGCGAGAAGATCCGCTCGATGTTCACCTGGATCAAGAAATAAACGGCTCTTCGGACCTGGGGGAGCGACCGCGCCTCCAGGTCCCCGGGCGAAGCCGCCGCGGGGCAGGGCCCCCGAGGGGTGCTCCGCTCGGGGGCTTCCCGGATACCCCTTGCCCCCTGCGGGCGCCGAAAGCATAGGCAACCACCCACTCACAGGAAAGGAGACTCGCATGACTCGGAAGATCAAGATCTTCGACACCACCTTGCGCGACGGCGAGCAGTCGCCCGGCGCATCGATGAACACCGAGGAGAAACTGGTGGTGGCGCGCGAGCTTCTGCGTTTGAACGTCGACGTCATCGAAGCGGGTTTCCCCATTTCGAGCCCGGGCGACTTCGAGAGCGTGCGCCGCATCGCCGAGTTGGCCGGCGACAACGCCACCGTCTGCGCCCTCACGCGCGCCGTCAAGAAAGACATCGACAGCGCCGCCGACGCCTTGAAGTACGCCAAGCGCCCGCGCATCCACACCGGCATCGGCGTGTCGCCCTCCCACATACACGACAAGCTGAAGATGACCGAGGACCAGGTGGTCGAGCGCGCGATCGAGTGCGTCTCGTACGCCAAGCAGTTCGTCGACGACGTGGAGTTCTACGCCGAGGACGCGGGCCGTTCGGACTACGACTTTTTGGTGCGCGTCATCCAAGCCGTCGTCGATGCGGGAGCCACCGTCGTGAACATCCCCGACACCACCGGCTTCTCGCTGCCCGAGGAGTACGGGCGGCGCATCAAGTACCTGCGCGACAACGTGCGCGGCATCGAGAACGTGGATATCTCCGTGCACTGCCACAACGACCTCGGCATGGCCACCGCGCTGGCCATGGCCGGCGTGCGCAACGGCGCCACCCAGATCGAATGCACCATCAACGGCCTGGGCGAGCGCGCGGGAAACACCGCCATGGAAGAGGTCGTCATGGCCATCCGCATGCACGGGGAAGAGCTCGACGCCCACACCGACGTCAACACGCGCGAGTTCGTCAAGGCGAGCCGCCTCGTGTCGTCCATCACCGGCATGAACGTCCAGGCCAACAAGGCCATCGTGGGAGCCAATGCGTTCGCGCACTCCTCGGGCATCCACCAAGACGGCGTGCTCAAGCAGCGCTCCACCTACGAGATCATCGATCCCGAAGAGGTGGGTGCGGGCCAGTCCAAGATCATCCTCACGGCGCGCTCGGGCCACGCGGCGCTCAAGCACCGCCTGATCGAGCTGGGATACGAGTTCGAGAAAGACGAGCTCGACAAGATCTACGAGGCGTTCCTCGACCTGGCTGACAAGAAGAAGGAGGTCTTCGACGAGGATCTGGAGAGCCTGGTCAACGAACGCGAGCGAGAGGCTGCGGCCCTGTACTCCATCGTCAGCGTCCAGGTGTCGAGCGGATACCCCCTGATCCCCACGGCGACGGTCACCCTGAAAGACCCCAACGGGATCGACACCACCGTCTGCACCTGCGGCGTGGGACCCATCGACGCGGTGTTCAAGGCCGTGAACCAGATCATCCGCGTGGACAACGAGCTGTCGGAGTTCTCCGTCCAGTCCGTCACCCGCGGCCTGGCGGCCCTCGGCGAGGTGACCGTGCGCGTGGCTGCCTCCGACGGACGCATCTTCGCCGGCAGGGGAGCCGACGGCGACATCATCGTGTCGTCTGCCAAGGCCTACGTGAACGCCCTGAACCGCCTTCTGTCCGACCGCAAGAATTAAGCGTTTGTTACGTGCCTGTGGGTTTCGGTTGGAGTTGGGGAAAACCGCGGCCCGTTGGTATAGATTGAATCAAAGGAGACACTTTCGCGCGAGGTGTCTCCTTGTTCGTTGGAGCCTAAGAGAAGCACGAGACTAAGAAGTTCAGCATGGATATCTTTTCGCACGCAGCCTTTCAGATGATCGAACTCACCCTTTTGGCGGCAGCCGGCGTCATCGCCCGAAAACTCGACTTCATGAACAGCGCGTTCGACACCATGCTGTCCCGCCTCGTGATGAACTTCTCGCTTCCCGCGCTGATGATATCGTCGGTTCTGAACAACACCGGCCTGCCCGACTTCGCCACCATCATGCGGATCCTCGGGTTCTCGATGCTCGCCTACGTGCTGATGATGGTCGTTTCCTACCTCGTCCCGCGTCTCTATCCCAACCTCGAGCCCGCCACGCGCGGCGCCCATTCCTTCATGATGGGGTTCGGGAACACCAGCTTCGTCGGCCTTCCCATCCTCAACGCCATCTTCGGGCCCGCTGCGGTGTTCTACGGCGTCATCAACAACATCCCGTTCAACATCTTCGCGTTCACCTGCGGAGAGGCCATGATCAAACAGGGAGGCGCCCCCAAAGCCGGCCCGTCGCTCAAACGCCGGGTGAAAAAGGTCTTGCGCAACCTCATGAACCCCGCCATGATCGCCTGCATCGTCGCCCTCGTGCTGGCATCGCTGGGCATCACCGACAACGGGGGACTGGTGGGCAACACCCTGAACTACATCGGGCAGATGACCGTCCCCGCCTCGATGCTGATCATCGGCTCAACACTGGCCACCATGTCGCCCAAAGAGATGCTCTCGCACGCGAAACCCTACGTCACCTCGGTCATGCGCCTGCTGGTCATCCCCGTCGCCCTGTTCTTCGCGATGCGGCCCTTCATCGACGATCCCCTGATCCTGGGCGTCATCGTGGTCGGCGCCGGCATGCCGGTGGCGTCGATGGGAACCATGATGGCCCTCATGTACGACGGCGACGTCAAGGCCATGTCGCAGGGCACCTTCATCACCACGGTCCTCGCGCTGGCCACCATCCCGCTGCTGGCCGTCCTGGTGTCGTAAGCCCCCGCGCGCCTGCGCATCGGGCAAGCCGAAGGAAGCCCCTCCCAAAACCTCGGGGGGCTGCCGAGAGGTGGCGGGGCCCAAACGTATTACTTGTGTGTTAACGAATTCCACGCATGCGAAAAACAGCTGATCACCTGCTACAATCTCGCTATCCCCAGCAGGGGATGTTTTTTTAGCCGCCCCGTTTGGAAAGAAAGGTGAGGACAATGGCATACTACCAGCCGGACATCGAGACCATGTCTCGAGAGCAGCTGGGGAAGTTGCAGTTTAAGCGCGCTCGATGGACGGTCCAGCATGCCTTTGACAACATCCCTTTCTACCGTGAGTCCTGGAAAGAGGCCGGGGTGGAGCCGGGCGATCTCAAGTCGCTCGAGGATCTCCCCAAGTTCCCTTTCATCAAGAAGCAGGACATGCGCGACAACTACCCGTTCGGCCTGTTCGCAGTGGAACAGCACCAGGTAGCGCGCATCCATGCGTCATCGGGCACCACCGGTCAGGCGACGGTCGTGGGCAGCACGGCGTCCGATCTGGCCAACTGGGCCGACTGCTTCGCGCGCGGCATCTACATGGCCGGGGGAGGCCCCGAATCCACCGTTCAGGTATCGTACGGATACGGCCTGTTCACGGGCGGTTTGGGGGCGCACACCGGAAGCGAGCGCGCCGGCGCCACGGTCATCCCCACCTCGTCGGGCAACACCCAGCGCCAGATCCAGATGATGAAGGACCTGGGCACCACCATCATCGCCTGCACGCCTTCCTACGCGCTGCTGCTGGCAGACACCATGATCGAGATGGGCATGGATCCGCATGCCGACCTCAAGCTGTCCGCCGGCATCTTCGGAGCCGAAGCGGCTTCCGACGGCCTGAAAGACGAACTCGCCCGCAAACTGGGCATCCGCTACGTGAACGTCTACGGCCTCTCCGAGATCATGGGGCCGGGCGTGGCGTTTTCCTGCGAGTTCAACAACGGGCTCCATCTGGCCGAGGACCACTTCTACGCCGAGATCATCGATCCCGACACGCTTTTGCCCGTGCCCGACGGCCAGTACGGCGAGCTGGTGTTCACCACGCTGACGCGCGAGTGCTGCCCCATGGTGCGCTACCGCACGCGCGACATCACGCGCATCGTCGATCGGGAATGCGCATGCGGGCGCACCCACCGCATGATCGACGACATCGTCGGGCGCTCGGACGACATGATGATCATCCGCGGCGTGAACGTGTTCCCGTCCCAGATCGAGCAGGTCATCACCGCAATCCCCGAGATCGCGGCCCAATACAAGATCATCCTGCGCACAGACGGTCACCTCGACCGCATGGAGCTGCAGGTGGAAACCGTTCCCGAGTTCCCCTTCGACGAGATCAGGAAGCTCGAAGAGGTCAAGGCGCGCCTCAAGGCCGAGCTCAAGAGCAACCTGCAGATCGGCGTCGACGTGAAGCTGGTCGAGCCGATGACCATCGAGCGCTCGGAAGGGAAGGCCAAACGCGTATTCGATCTGAGGGAGAAGGTGGCGCGATGATCAAGCAGCTTACCGTTTTTCTGGCGAACGAGCAGGGGCGCCTCTCGTCGGTGTGCAGGGCGCTGGCCGATGCCGGCATCAACGTGCACGCGCTCGTGCTGGCCGACACGGCCGAGTACGGGGTCGCCCGCTTCCTGTGCGACCGACCCGAAGCGGCGGCCCGCGAGTTGGAGCAGCGGGGGTACCGTGCGCGAACCGTCGACGTCCTGGGCGTCTACGTGGCCGATCGGGCCGGCGGGCTCGTCGAGGTCCTCGACGCGCTGGGCGAGCACAAGGTGAACATCGAGTACCTTTACTGCATCTCCTCCAACACCGACGACGCGCTCGACATCCTGAAGGTCGAAGACCCCCGATCCGTCGAGGCGGCGCTGAAAGACGCCGGGTTCCGCATCGCCGACCCATCCGATATCTATGATCTGGACTAACCGACCCACCGGCACGGGCAGGGCGAAGGGGGGCGCTCGCTCCCTCCTCGCGCTGTCCCTCGCCGCGGCCCTGGCGTTTCCCGCGCTGCCGGCCTTCGCGGACGTGCGCAGGTCCGACCAGATCGGCGACTCCACCGTCGAGGGCCTGGGGCTGTCGGTGGGGGACTGCCCCGACGTGGCCGCCGACTACGCCGTCCTGGTCGACTCGGAGGGAAACCCCCTGTTCCAACGCGATGCAAACGCGCCCGCGCAGATCGCCTCGATCACCAAGGTGATGACCGCGCTCGTAAGCATGGACTACCTCAAGCTCGACGAGCAGGTCTCCGTGAGCGATACGGCCGCCACGATAGGCGAGTCGTCGGCCAACCTCATGGCGGGCGATACCATGTCGTTCGAGACCGCGCTGAAGGCGCTGCTGGTCCCCTCGGGAAACGATGCCGCCGTCGCCATCGCGGAGGCCGCAGGGGCCGCCATCCTCAAAGACGAGCCCGGTCTGGCCGACACCCCCGCGGCGGCCTTCGTCGCGAAGATGAACGCCAAGGCCAAGGAGCTGGGCTGCGCCGACACCGTCTACGAGAACCCTCACGGGCTCGACGACGGGTCCTTCGCGGGAGCCCTCCACAGCACCGCCGCCGACCAGGCCCTCGTAGCGAGAAAAGCGATGGAAAACGACGCGATCGCCGCGATCGTGAAGGGCGGCAGCACGTCGATCGTGGTCAAGAGGAACGGCGCCAACACCCAGATCGACCTCGAAACCACCGACGCGCTGCTCGAGATGTACGACCGCGCCATCGGAATCAAGACGGGGGAGACGCTTCTGGCCGGGCCCTCGTTCATGGGGGCCGCCAGCGACGGGAGCATGAAGCTCTACGCCGTCGTGCTGCATTCCGACACCGCCCAGACGCGCTTCGACGATGCGCAGGCGCTGTTCGAGTGGGGATACCGCCACTACATCGACTACCGCCTGGTGAATGCCGATCAAACGGTCAGCATGGCCGCGAACTCCACGGTGACCGAGGTTCCGCTGGTGGCGCAGGTCGAGCTGGCCGACCGCCACGGGGACACCCTCGACGTGACGATCGCGGATCCCAACGCATCGGTGCGCGTGTTCGACCTCGACGGAAACGTCAGCCAGGACGTCCAGATAGACGGCAGCCGGCTTTCAGGGGTCGTCAAAGCCGGCCAGAAGGTGGGCACCATCTCGTTCAAGCAGCACAACGAGACGATAGCCAGCTACGATCTGCTGGCCGCCGAGACCGTCGACGCGCCCGGCATCTTCGACCGCATCTCGAACTGGTTCTGGGGCCTGTTCGGAAGCAGCGATGACCGCCAGAACGTCGTTACCGTGCACAACAATACGCCTATAATCAAGAACAACCAGAAAAACCAAGCGTAACCGCGCCCGGAGGTGCACCATGAGCCGAACCTGCCCCATTTGCAACAGCGTTGCCGACGACACGGCCCTGTCGTGTCCCGCGTGCGGTTTCAAATTCAACGGCTCCACCGAATCGTTCGCGCCCCTCCAGCTCACCGGCGCGAACCGCCCCGTCCAAACCAGGGATGCGCGCAAGCCCGGATGCCTCAAGGTCATTCGCGGCCCGCGGACCGGAGCCGTCATCGACCTGTACGACGGCGAGCTGTCCATCGGGCGCGATCCGCGCTGCGACGTGTTCCTGAACGACATGACGGTTTCGCGCAACCACGCGACCCTCACCGTGCAGGGTGGCAGCGCGACGATCCGCGACAACAACTCCTTCAACGGCGTGTGGGTCAACAACAGCAGCGTCGACGTAGCCACGCTCACCGTGGGCGACAAGATCCAGATCGGCGAGTTCTGCCTGCACTATTGCGAGGCGCAGTAGGAAAGCCCCTCCAGGGGGCGCCCGCTGCGCCGAAACGGACCTCTAGGGCTGAACAGGTGCCGCTGGCAGGTGGCGCGGCCCGGCGCCGAACGACTACGAAATCGCGACGATAGCCCCGTTTGCGGCGCTATCGGAGCCTGGAACGTTTATCCTGTTCGGATGGTTCCCATTCTTGCGGCAACCCGAGGGGGCCGCCGACCCGAAGGTCGGCGGGGCAGTGGAACCGTCGAATTGACGAGAGGCATCACATGGAACTTTTATCAGGAAACGAGGCCATAGCGCGCGGCGCCTGGGAGGCGGGCGCCCATATCGGAGTGGCCTATCCCGGAACGCCGTCCACCGAAACGCTCGAGACGTTCTGCACCTTCGACGACGTGTACGCGGAATGGTGCACGAACGAGAAGGTGGCCGTCGAAGTGGGCATGGGCGCTTCCGCCGCCGGCGCGCGCGTGCTTTCCACCATGAAGCACGTCGGCGTGAACGTCGCGGCAGACCCCCTGTTCACAGCGGCGTATACCGGCGTGAACGGCGGGTTCGTCATACTCGCCGCCGACGACCCGGGCATGTACTCGTCCCAAGACGAGCAGGACTCCCACTGGTACGCGCGGGCGGCCCACATCCCCATGCTCGACCCGGCGGACTCGGCCGAGGCGCTGGCCTTCACGCGCGACGCCTTCGATATCTCCGAAGAGTTCGACGTGCCCGTGTTCATCCGCTCGACGGTGCGCGTGTCGCACACCAAAACCGCCGTCGAGACGGGGCCGCGCCGCACCCGCGACATCAAGCCCTACGAGAAGGACGCTGCGAAATGGGTCATGATGCCCGCCTTCGCCAAACCGCGCCGCAAGATCCAGCTCGAGCGCATCGACGCGCTGCGCGCATGGGTTGAGACCTGCCCGTACAACAAGGTGGTCCGCAAGGGAACAGAGGTCGGGGTGATCTGCGCCGGAGCCGTCTACCAGCACGTCTGCGAGGCGCTGCCCGATGCCTCGGTGTTCAAGCTGGGGGTCAGCTGGCCCTTGCCGCAGCGAGCGCTCGAGGAGTTCGCAAGCTCGGTCGACAGGGTGTACGTGGTCGAGGAGGGATCCGAGTACTTCGCCGACCAGGTGCGCGCACTGGGCATCGAGCCCGCTGCGTTCGAACGGCCCCTGCCGCGCGACGGCGAGCTTTCACCCGGCCTCATCCGCACCGCCTTCGGCTACGAGGAGCCCGCGCACGCCGATGCGTTCGGCGATGTGCCCGCGCGTCCGCCCGCGCTCTGCCCGGGCTGCCCGCACCGCCTGGTGTTCAAGGAGCTCTCGCGCATCAAGGCCATCGTCACCGGCGACATCGGCTGCTACACCCTGGGTGCGCTCGCGCCGCTGTCCGCGATCGACACCTGCCTCGACATGGGGGCCTCGGTCTCGATGTCTCACGGATTCGAGCTCGCGCTCGCAGGCACGCAGCATCGACCCGTCGTGGGCATCATCGGTGACTCGACGTTCGCCCATTCGGGCCTCTCGTCCCTCATCTCGACGGTGTACAACCGGGGGAAGGGCACCGTCTGCATCCTCGACAACCGCACGACGGCCATGACCGGGCGCCAGGGCAACCCCTTCAACGGGGAAACCCTCCAGGGACGCCCCAGCAGGGAGCTCGACCTCGTCGGGCTGCTTCGCGCGATCGACGTCGACCATGTTTTGGAAGTGGACCCGCACAACGCCAAGGCCGTGCGCGCTGCGCTGCGCACCGCGACCAAAGACCAGGCCGACGAGCTGACCGTCATCGTGTTCAAGGCGCCGTGCGTGCTTTTGAGCAGGGACCGGCGTCCCAACTACTTCATCAACGGCAACTGCACCGCCTGCGGGGCCTGCACCTCCATTGGGTGCCCCGCTCTGTCCAAAGACCCTGAAAGCGGCCTGGCTTCGATCGACCAGTCGCTGTGCGTCGGGTGCGGGCAGTGCGAGCAGTACTGCCATTCGAACGCCATCGAGCAGCTGACCGGCCTTTCGGCCTAGGAGGGAAGTCCTATGAACGCGCGCACCGTCCTTCTTTGCGGAGTCGGGGGGCAGGGGACCATCCTCGCCGCCGACCTGCTTGCCCGCGCCGCTCTGGCGGCCGGCCTCGAAGTGAAGGTTTCCGAGATCCACGGGATGGCCCAGCGAGGCGGCGCCGTCACCACGGTCGTCCGCTTCGGCGAAAGCGTCTCCACTATGGTCGCCGATGCCGGCATGGCCGACTGCGTGGTCTCCTTCGAGACCACCGAGGCCCTGCGCAATGCGCCGTACCTGAAAGAGGGGGGATACCTCCTCGTATCCGACGAGACCATCAAGCCCCTGCCCGTCGCCTGCGGACGCGCGTCCATGCCCGCGCAGGCCCGAACGAAACTCGAGCGGCTCGGCGCGGTGATCGTTCCCGCCACGAAGATCGCCCGAGAGGCCGGCAATCCGAAGACCGTCAACGTCGTCCTTCTAGGGGCGCTCGAAGCGCGGCTCGGGTTCGGGCGCGACGCTTGGATACAGGCGATCGAGGGGAAGGTTCCCCCCAAGACCGTTGAGGCCAACACGCGGGCATTCGACCTCGCGCTGGAATTCGCCCAGGGCGATCTGGGTTAGCAGACCGTGACCGTCGTCGGCCGCTTCGCGCCCAGCCCGACGGGGCGCATGCATGCGGGAAACATCTACGCCGCCCTCCTTTCGTGGCTGATCGTCAGATCGCAGGGGGGCAGCATCGTTTTGCGCATCGAGGATCTCGACCGAGAGCGGTCGAAGCCCTCCTACGCCGACCAGATCATGCGGGACTTCGAGTCGCTGGGACTCACCTGGGATCGGGGGCCTTTCTACCAAAGCGGGCGCGACGACGCATACCGCCTCGCGTTCGATGCCCTCTCGCAGAAAACGCGCGTCTACCCCTGTTTCTGCACGCGCGCCGATCTGCGCGCTGCGTCGGCCCCCCATGCCGGCGAGCGCTACGTGTATGCGGGAACCTGCAGGGATATCCCCTCGAGCGAGGTCGAGCGCAGATCGAAACTGCGGGTCCCGTCCTGGCGGGTGTTCGCCCCGGATGCTGTTTATCGGGTGAACGACCTGGTCCAAGGATCATTCGAGCAGAACCTCGCAACGGATTGCGGGGACTTCGTCGTGCGGCGAGCCGATGGGTCCTTCGCCTACCAGCTCGCCGTCGTTGCCGACGATTTCTACCAGGGGGTTACCTGCATCGTGCGCGGTTGCGACCTGCTCTCGTCGACCCCGCAGCAGATGTACCTGCAAAACCTGCTGGGATTCGGCAACCCCTCCTACGCCCATGTCCCCTTGCTGGTCGATGCGAGCGGGCGACGGCTCTCCAAGAGAAACCGGGACGCATCGTTTGACGAGTTGATCGCCCGATACCGGACCCCCGAGGGCATCATCGGGCACATAGCCTATATCGCGGGCGTTCTGGAAGACGACGAGCCGGCCCCTCCGGCCGCGCTGCTTGCAAGGTTCGACCTCGACCGATGGAAGCGCCGCCTTAAAGCGCGGGGAGGAATGGCGCAGCTGGAGTGGCGCTGAAAAGCCGGCTCGGAACCGCTACAGCGACAGGTCGACCGAGGCCGACAGCAGGATCGCCGCCGAATAGAACGCGCCCAGCACGATGTTCACCGTGAGGATCTGCGGCATCGACTGGAGGCGCCGCTCGGGGGTGAGCGGGTTTCGGAACAGCGCCTGGAAAAGGGGCAGAGAACCCAGCACCATGAACGGCATCACGATCAGCCCTTTGGGGAACCACACCGCCAAAACGGCCAGCATCGCAACGACGCTCGCGACCGCAAGCGCGTGGTACAGCGATCGCGCCCGCTCGCGCCCGAGTGCGATCGCCAGGGTCCTGCGCTGCGCCGGAACGTCGCGCTCGATGTCGCTGATGTTGTTGGTGAACATGATCAAGCCGACCAAGAGGGCCAACGGCGCGCTCCATACGAGCACGAGCGGCTCGACCGATCCGGTAAGCGCCTGCACGACGGCGAAGGGCACCAGAGCGCCCATGACGACGCCGCTTACCGCCTCTCCGAGCGGCAGATAGGAGAGGGGAGTCTTCCCAGCCGAGTACACGACGACGAAGAAGGCTCCGATCACCCCGATCAGCAGGGGAAACAATCCCGCCTGCACGATCACGTAGATACCGAGCGCGAATGCGGCGGCCACGAAGCCCACGGCGAGCCTCAAAGCGCAGCGGGGGTCCACGTCGTTGTAGACCAGGACCGAGTCGCTGGGATCGACGTAGTCGTCCTCGCTGTCCGTCCCCTTGATGCAGTCGTAATAATCGTTGAAGGTGTTGGCCGCCGATTGGAACAGCACGACGATCGCCAGCATGGCCAAAGACAGCGACACCGAAAGCGACTCGACCCGCGTGGCCGCCATGCACACGGCCGCCAGCGTGGGGAGGATGGCGGCGGGCCAAGTATGCGGGGCCGCCAGCTCGAGGGCCATTTTCGCCGTCAGCCGCCCCGTATTACCGCTGGTTCGATCATGAGTGTTCAACGCTTTACCTCCCTTGCTGCATACCGATCCATCATGCCACAACCGCATCCGCGAATCCTCAATCGGATAAGTTAAATTATGGAATGATGAGGGTAGATCGCCCCGGAAGGGCCCTTGTTTGTTCTCGGGCAATATAATGCTTGATGAAAAGCCATAAAAAGGAGAGATCATGGTCAAGGTAGTCGAAGTCCCGGTACGTTACGGGGAAACGGACTGCATGGGCGTCGTGTACCACGCGAACTATCCGCTGTACTTCGAGGACGCCCGCGAGAAATTCATAGCTGATCTCGGGTTTCCCTACGCAGAACTCGAAAAGCAGAACATCATGGCCCCGGTGACGGAGATGCATCTGTCGTATTCGTCGTCGCTGAGGTACGGGGACACCGCGCTCATCAGGATCTGGGTCTCGAAGCTCACCGCCGTCCGGGTCACATATTCCTACGAGATCTTCCGCAAGGGGATGGACCTTCAGTTCGAGCGGCCCTGCGTGACGGGGTTCACCACGCTGTGCATCGTCGACAGCGAAACGTTCGAGCCTTTGAACATGAGGAAGGCTTGCCCTGAGCTCTACGCCAAATACAAAGAAGCCGTCGAATGCGAGCTCGACGAAGAATAGGGTTTCGCCTTTGCACGGAATCCGTCGAAGGCGAGAGGGGAAGCGGGTCCGATCCGATGAGCGTGGGTCGGGCTCGTCTTTTCCTTCCTCCTAAGTTTACATAACATATATTATCAATCTTATAGGTAGCTTAGAGACAGGCGTGCTCTTAACCCCAGGTGGAGTTGCCGTCCGTGCCGGTTCCCGTACCGCGATCGGCCGGCAGATTAAGCGCCTGGTCCTGAGAGTTGAACACCGCGGAAAGGTCGCCGCTTTCGACTGCGTCCATGATCATGGGAAAAATCATGATCGCTGCGACGAGATTGATGACGAGCGCTATTCCCGAGATCCCTATGCCAACCGCCGCCTGACGCTTCAGAAGCTTTCCAACCAGCGGCTTTTCAGGATGTCCATCACCCACGCGCTTGAAATTGACGAACGAGACGATCCCGCACACCGTGCCGACGCTGCTGAGCAGAACGCCGCCGATGAACAGCGATATCGGTCCGGCAACGTTCGCGATCGTCAGCAAGGTGCGGCCTCGCTTTATCCGGACCCGATCCTCGTCGGTGGCGTTGAACGACAATCCGTTCATAAGCAGGCTTTCCAAGCTGGCCCGCGGATCCCGATCGAAATCTTTCGAGGGGTCGCTCCAGCCGTTCGCATCGTAGCCCTTGGGAGGCTCTGGTGCGCCCTGATCCCGCCCATCGCGCTCCTCGACGTCGGACGTACGATCCTCGTTGTCTTCGTTCTTCTTTTCAGCCATATTTTTCCTATAGTTTGAACTGGGAAAATACCGTGTAAAGCCCTCAGATCGATTCTAAGGGCCTGTATTTGATGATTCGAGTCCTAACACCAGAAATCACCTGAAACCAAGCGAGTCCATGCGGCGTCGGACCGAATAGCTAAACCCCGCTGCTTCCGAACCCGCCAAGACCGCGTTCGGAGGAAGGCAGTTCTTCGCAAGGCGCCAAAGTGACAACCGGTGTGGCCAAGATGGTGAGCTGAGCGATGCGGTCGCCGCGCTCGATCCTGAACTCGTTTTCGGCATCGATGTTCAACAGCGCGACTTTCAGCTCTCCGCGATACCCGCTGTCGACGAGCCCGGGAGCGTTCACGATGGAAATGCCGTGCTTGGCGGCCAAACCGCTTCGAGGCAGAACGAAGCCCGCATACCCCTCGGGAATGGCGACCGCCAACCCAGTCCCTATAAGCTTGCGCTCGAACGGCTTCAGAACAGCGTCCTCTGCCGATCGCAGATCCAGCCCCGCATCACCCGGATAGGCATACGCAGGGAGCTCGATCGAAGGGTCGAGCTTTTTGATTTTCAATTCGATACCCATTATCTGTTCAACTCCTCAAGCGCTTCGGCGAACTCCTCGACGCTATTGAAATGCTTGTACACACTGGCAAAACGAACGTAAGCGACGTCATCGAGCTTCACGAGGCGGCTCATGATCATCGAACCGAGATCCTTGGAGTACACGTCGGTCTTCGATTCGGAGCGCAAAGACGACTCGATATCATCGACCAGGCTTTCGATCTGCTCGGGCGAGATCGGGCGCTTAGCGCAGGCGATCAGCAGGCCCCGCATCAGCTTGTCGCGATCGTACGCCTCAGACGACCCGTCGGATTTGATAACCATGAACGATGTGTCGATGAGGCGCTCGTACGTTGTGAAACGATTCCCGCATTTAAGGCACTCGCGCCGACGGCGGACCGAGGTCCCGTCGTCCGAAGGACGGGAATCCACGACCTTCGATTCAAGATTTCCACATGCTGAACAGCGCATATCGCTCCTTTGCTTCGGTCCTCCTAGAGTACCATGCAACGAGCGCGAGATGTTCGGCGGACAACCAAGCCCATAGAGAGCGCAGGGATTCGGAGCGCTTAGGCTCCGAGAAACATCCCGAGAGAGGCGAGCAGCACCAGGCCAGCGCCCAAAACCAGGGACTGACCCTTAGTGAGCAGGCCGAACGACACTCCGCGGGCATCTTCGTAAGCGATGCTGCACACAGCATCGCTGCAGCCGAGCACCGTCGTGTCAAGAAGACCGTCGACGACCGACTTCGCTGTGCGGCCGACCGCCGGTTCCGCGGAATACGACGGTAAGGCGCTTGAACCCTGATGCCGACGATCGGGCTGCATGGTTTCAGAGCCCCGTTCCGCGCTCCGCTTGATATCGTTGAACGAGATTATCTTCCCGTACCGAACGCCCTGGTACTGCAGAGCTGAAGTTCCCACCACCGGGCAGCGCTTGGAATCTTTGACGTTCATACCATGCCTTTCGCTTGCATAGAACCTTTGTTCGTGTTTATAATAAATCGAACAAAGGTTCTTGTCAAAGATTTTTCAAACAAATGTTCGTGTTTGGAGGAAACATGCCTGAGAAGCTTACGAAGAAGCAGCGCGCGGTGCTCGAATGCATCGAAGCGTGCATCCGCGAAAAGGGCTACGGCCCCACAGTGCGCGAGATCTGCACCGCACTCGACCTGTCCTCCCCTTCCACGGTCCACGTCCATCTCGGAGCGCTCGAACAGAAGGGCTACATCGAGCGCGATCCTTTGAAATCCCGCTCGATAACGCTCACGCACCCCGACGAAGAACAGCTCGTCGAGCCGACCAACATCATCGCACCCCGGTTCGGCAATGCGGTGGAAATCCCCCTCGTGGGAAACGTGGCTGCCGGCGAACCGATCTTCGCAGAGGAAAACATAACGGACACAATGACGCTTCCCACCGAAATAGTCGGAGACGCCCCGTCGTTCATGCTCTCGGTGCGAGGGGAATCGATGATCGAAGCCGGGATCAACGACGGCGATTACGTCGTCGTCAAAGAGCAGAAGGTCGCCAACAACGGCGAGATCGTCGTAGCGCTCATCGAAGACGGCGCGACCGTGAAGCGTTTCTACCGCGAACGCGACCACATTCGCCTTCAGCCCGAAAACTCATCCATGGAGCCCATCATCACCCGGGACTGCACGATCGTGGGCAAAGTGGTCGCGGTTTTCAGAAGAATATAGCGTTTTGTTTAATATGACAGAACTCAAGCTGAACTATTAATCAAAACTGAATTAAATAGCGTAAGGACGGAAGAAACGCTCGTGTGCGGGCGGAACGAACAGGGAGAGCCGCGTTCCCTGCTCGGTGTAGCTTTCGGACACAACGCGGCAGCGCTCATGCGCCAACGAGACCAGTTCCCCGCACGAAAACGGGATCTCGACCTCGAACAGCGCCTCGTCTGCGGAGGCCGCATGCGATACCACGGCCAGCAAGTCGTCCATTCCGTCACCTGTGGCAGCTGAAATGAACACGCCTTCCGAATAGCGCTTCCTGAACGCCCCCAACGTCGCTTCGTCCAGGGCATCGGTTTTGTTGAACACGAGCAGGCGCGGGATCTTCTCGGCTCCGATCTGACCGAGCACCTCGTTCACCGCCTCGATGTGAAACGACAGCTCGTCGCTCGAAGCATCCACCACGTGCAGGATCAGATCCGCGCCGTTGATCTCGTCGAGCGTAGACTTGAACGACTCCACCAGGGTGGTCGGGAGCTTCTTGATGAACCCGACGGTATCCGTGAGGGTGATGATGCGCCCTTCCGGCAGCGCAAACCGCCTCGTAGTGGAGTCGAGGGTCGCGAACAGCTTGTCGTCGCTGTAAACGCCCGCATCCGTCAGGTGGTTGATGAGCGTGGACTTGCCCGCATTCGTGTAACCCGCGATAGCGACCTTGAAGACGCCCGTGCTGTAGCGTCCTTCCCGCTGCACGCTGCGCACGCTTTTCACATGCTCGAGCTCGCGCTTGATCGACGTGATGCGTTTGCGCACCATGCGACGGTCCACTTCCAGCTGGCTCTCCCCCTCGCCGAATCGCGAGCCCACGCCGCCGCCCATGCGGTTGGAGGCGAGGTGGGCCCACATGCCGCGCAAGCGCGGGAGAAGGTACTGGTTCTGAGCCAGCTTGACCTGTAAGCGGCCCTCTTTCGTCGTCGCATGCAGCGCAAAGATGTCGAGGATCAGCGCCGTGCGGTCGAGCACCTTGATCGCCTTGTCGAAGCCCTTCTCGAGGTTCGCCTGCTGAGACGGCGTCAGCTCGTCGTCGAATACCACCACATCGGCCTTCAGGGAGCGCGCGGCCTCGGCGATCTCGGACACCTTTCCCGAGCCGATGAGAGTGCGCGGGTTCGGTTTGACCAAGCGTTGGGTAAACGAGCCGACGACCTCCGCACCCGCCGTATCGACCAGGCGCGACAGCTCCTGAAGCGACGAAGCGACCGGCCAGTCGAGGCCGGGGCGATCCACCCCGACCACAACCGCGCGCTCGCGCGGGGCCTCGACAGCCGTCATGCCCTTGACGGTCACTTCCTCGAATCGATCCAACCGTAACCTCCACGCAATCCGGGAACCTGGAACCCTACAGCTCGATATCGCCCTCGAACACCTGGGCGGCAGGTCCCGTCATGCGAACGCGCCCGTCCTCGGCGTATTCGATATGGAGCGTTCCGCCCAAAAGCCTCACGTCGTTCACGCGGCCCGATCGACCGGTGATGAACGCCGCAACGCCCACCGCGCAGGCGCCCGTTCCGCATGCAAGGGTCTCCGCCACCCCGCGCTCATACACGCGCATAGCCAGATGATCGGCCTCGATGCTGACGAATTCGATGTTGGCTTTCTCGGGGAAGGCCGCATGGGGCTCGAAGAAGGCGCCGACTTTGTCAACGTCCAGCGTTGCGAGGGATTTGTTCCCGGGATCGGTGAAGGCGGCGTCGTACAGGGCCTCCCAGTCCTCGATGAAGGCGACCGCATGGGGGTTTCCCATGGAAACGCACGTGAACCTGAAATTCCCGAAGGGCGATTTCAACGTGACATCGCCCACGAACGAGCGTCCGTCCTCTGTGGCCCCCGTCGCCGCGAGCACCGTGGGCACCTGGCTCGGCTCGAGGATGGGTGCTCCCATATCGACCGTTGCGGCGCGCATCAAGCCCCGTTCGTCGCGCGCGAACTCGATGGGCTTGGGACCCGAGAGCGTGTCGATGACGGTTGCCGAAGCCGAAGAGTCGACCAGGCCGCGATCGACGGCCCATTTCGCCGTGCAGCGAACACCGTTGCCGCACATCTGGGCGAGCGTGCCATCGGCGTTGATGTAGTGCATGAAAGCGGAAGCGCCCTCGGTTTCGCCCGGCCGCACCAAGATCACGCCATCGGCGCCGATGCCGAAGTGGCGATCGCACAGGAAGGCGACCTGATCGGGCGAAAGGTCGATGGACCTATCCCGATCGTCGATCATGACGAAGTCGTTCCCCGCTCCGTGGAGTTTCGCGAAATGCAGTTTCATGGCGGCCCTTTCTCGATCTAGTCGTTCACCGCAAGTGTATCAAGCCGATCGGATATGAACTCGCAGGCAGCGTCCCTATTCATGGAATCGTAATCGATCCATAAGATCCGGTTGTCGCGGTTGAACCAGGTGCGTTGGCGCTTGGCGTACCGATGCGTCGCCACCTTGATCTGCTCGAGCGCGTCGTCTAACGTCGAGCGGCCCTCGAGATGCTCGACGATCTCTTTGTAGCCGATAGCCTGAGGCGCGGTTATGCCCTCGCGAAAACCCTGGTCGAGAAGATGCTCGACCTCGCCCACCAGGCCCTCTTCGACCATCTGGTCGACTCGGAGATCGATGCGCTCCCTCAAAACGGCAGGGGTCACCCGCAGCCCGAACATCGCTGCGGGAAGCTTCTGCGGTATCGAGGCCAGCTTCTCTTTCTGGCGCGCGTACGACGTGCCGTCCGCAATGAGCTCGAAGGCCCTCACAACGCGCTTGACGTCGTTTTCGGGGATGATCGACGCGCTTTCGGGATCGACCCGCTGCAGCTCTTCCCACAGGCCATGGGCGCCAATCGAGCGGAACACCTCGAGGTAGCGGTCGCGCACGGGGTTTCCCACCTGCTCTCCGTCGGGAAACTCGTAATCGTCGATGGCCGCGCGGACGTAGAAGCCGGTTCCCCCGCAAAGGACGGGGATGTTGCCGAGCTCTTCGATTCCGCCGATGGCCGCGCGCGCATCCCGCTGGAACAGTGCCGCGGAATAGGGTTGGCCCGGATCGATCAGATCGAGGCAGTGATGGGCCACGACGCGCTCGGAGGCGGGCACCTTGCCCGTCCCGATGTCCATACCGCGGTACACCTGCATGGAATCGGCGCTGACCACTTCCCCGCCCACGGAAACGCACAGCGCCTGTGCAAGCGACGACTTGCCCGACCCCGTCGGTCCGACGATGCAGACGACGCGCTTGTCACCCATAGGGCAGCCTCCCGTTCGATCAGCGGACCGCTTCGCTCACCTCGGTCACGGTGCCGCGCAGATACCACGTGCGCGCCTCGTCGACGCGCACCGTCACCATGTTCCCGATGAGGTCGGAAGCGCAGATACCCTCGGGGATGGGCGCATGAACCGTCTGGTTTTTGGGGCTCTTCCCCACCAGGACCGAATCGTCGCGCTTCGAGGTTCCCTCCACCAGAACCTCGACCTCGGCGCCGAGGTCGACCTGGTTGGCGTCGAAGGCGCTTTTCTGAACGGCCTCGACCAAACGGTCGAAGCGCTCTTGGATGACCGAACGGGGCGTCTCGTCGTCCCATTTCGCAGCAGGCGTGCCCTCGCGCTTTGAGTAGATGAAGGTGAATACCTGGCTGTAGCCGACGCTGGAAACGAGATCGAACGTCGCCTCGAAGTCTTCCGCCGTCTCCCCCGGGAAGCCCACGATGATGTCGGTGGACAAGGCAATGTCGGGGCGAACCGCGCGGACCTTGTCGATGAGCTGACGATAATGCTCCACCGTGTACTTGCGGTTCATGCGCTTCAAGACATCGTTCGAACCCGACTGCGCGGGCAGGTGCAGATACGGCATCAGGCAGGGAAGCTTGCCGAACAGGGCGATGACCTCGTCGGTGAGGTCTTTGGGATGGCTCGTGGCGAACCGCAGGCGCTCGATGCCCGTCGCAGCCACCGCTTCGAGGACCTCTGCGAACCGAGGCTCTCCGTACAGGTCGCGCCCGTAGGAATTGACGTTTTGCCCGAGCAGGGTGATCTCGCGCACGCCCGAGGCCACGTAGCCTTCGGCTTCCTTGACGATGTCCTCGATCGAACGGGAGCGCTCGCGCCCGCGAACATGGGGGACGATGCAGTACGTGCAGAAGTTATCGCAGCCCACGGTGATGGGAAGCCACGCCGCCCAGGAATGCTCGCGATCGGTGGGAAGCTCGGAGGAGAACTCCGACGAGGCCTCCAGCACTTCGGCGCGCTTGCCCCCCTGCCCGTACGCGTCCATGAGCAGCGCGGGCAGCGACGAGAGGTTCTGCGTCCCGAAAACGACGTTGAGGTTCGGAAGGTCGTCGAACAGCTTCTCTCCGTCGCGCTGGCCGATGCATCCGCCCACGGCGACCAGGCGCTGATCCAGCGGGGAGCCCGTCCTCACGGGGAGGTTCTTCATCGAGGCGACCTGGCCGAACAGGCGCGTATCGGCGGCTTCCCTCACGCAGCAGGTCATGAAGACCACCACATCGGCGTCTTCGATGGAATCGACCGATTCGGCGCCCATGCTCTCCAGCATGCCGTAGACGCGCTCGGAATCGTGCTTGTTCATCTGGCAGCCGTAGGTTTGGACATGGAACTTCAGGTCCATAAAGGGAGCTTGGGAAAAGATCATGGAAGGAACCTCGCGTAACGGTCGGCGGAGCAGGCGGTATCGGCGCTAGTCCGCAACCACGTCGGTGACGCCGCGCACCGATTGCGCGACGATCGAGAAATGTATGGCGGTTCGGTACTCGTTGTCGATGACGATGTCGGCGAACGAGGGAATGCAGGCTACCTCGATGCCGATGGGCGAGAGGAAACCGCGCGAAATGGCGATGGCCTTGACGGCCTGGTTCACAGCGCCTGCCCCGACGGCCTGCATTTCGACGGGAACGCCGTCTTTCACCATCCCGGCTATGGCGCCGGCCACCGAAGCCGGGGACGACTTCGAAGAAACTTTCAGGCAGCTTCCGGCCTGCATCTCATCAAATGGCATAGTGCGGTTACCTTAGGTTTGCTCGTGCGTTTGCGTCGGTTTAGGTTTGTCTGTGTACAGCCTTTATATTTTACCGTAACTTGCCGCACATCTCGGTTAAAACGGCTCATGGAGCACATGAGATCCAGACGAACGAACCGGAAGGACGCGCATGGCGCCGCGGTTCCCGAACGTTAGGGAACGTCGTCTCGCACAACGAGCGGGACGGACACCACCACACGGCCGCGCTCGATGCGAACGGAGGGCTCGACGTCGTCTGACAGGTAGTATTTGTCCGCGAACCCGGCAAACGCTCGCAAGGTCGATCGCTTCAGCGAATCGACGTCGGCCCGATCGAACGACGGAGACGGCCCGCAGGCCGCATGCGGCCGACGAGAACCCCCCTTGGGTTTCGCCGGGCCGTCCGCAGGCTCTATGACAACGGCTTCGAGCAGATCAGGTGCGGGATCGATATCCCCGTCGAGGATACGGCGCGCCGAGCGCGGCGAGATATCCAAACCCAGCCCCGCCGCCAAAGAGGCGAAATCGGCGGGGTCCTGCGCAGTTGCGAGGCGCTTTGCAAGCGGCAGCTTGGAGGGATCGGCGCAGAACATGCGATCGAGTTCGGAAAGCGAGGCGCATCCGTGCTCGTACAGGGCCGCGGCGACCTCGGTCGGAGAGCCGAGCCTCACCCGGCAGGAGTTGCGGGCTTCGATCGCGAACTCGAAGCAGCATCGCGCGATGTTTCGGGGACCCCTGACCGCAACCTCGCTCCCCTCCCCCTTGATGAACCGGGGAAGCGTGGACTGGTCCTTTCGCTCGCCGACCTTTTTCAGATCGGTCACGACCCTGATGGATGTCCCCAGGCCGGGAAGCGAATCCTGGACGAAGGCGCGCTCGGCGTTCTCGGATATGGAAAACAGCGCCATACCCCGTCCGTGTATCCCCCATTTGTCGAGATGGGAGGTATCGAGCTTGGAAGTCACGCGCGAATCGAACACGCGCCGATGCATCGAGGGCGGTATGCCGTCCCCGTCGTCGACGACCGTGAACGAGCGCGCGTCGCCCTCCTTGGACGAGGCGACGAAGATCTGGGAGGCGTGCGCGTCGCGCGCGTTGCGCAGAAGCTCGATGACGATGTCTTCGGACGACCGTATGTCCTGAACCGCTTGGCGCCGTTCGGCTTCGGAAGTCCTCAAACGAACGAACCCACCTCCGAGGTCTTCTTCGACTCGGAGGTGGGCATCGCCTGAAACGCGCTCTACGAAACCGATGAGGGAATCGCCGTCCATGTTACTTGGCGAGGCCGATCGCGCGCGACTCCCTGATCACGACAACTTTGACCTGGCCGGGGTACTGCAGCTCGTTTTCGATGCGGCTTGCGATGTCGTGCGCGAGGACGACCGTCTTCGCTTCGTCGACTTTTTCCGGCTCGACCATGACGCGCACTTCGCGTCCCGCCTGGATGGCGTAGGTGCGCTCGACGCCGTCGTAGGAGCTTGCGATCTCCTCGAGCTTCTCGAGGCGCTTGACGTAGGCGTCGAGCGTCTCCTTGCGCGCGCCCGGACGTGCGGCCGACACGGCGTCGGCGGCTTGCACCAGCACGTCGAGGACGCTGTTGGGCTCAACGTCGTTGTGATGGGCCTCGATCGCATGGACGATATGCTCTTTCTCGCCGAAACGGCGGGCGAGGTCGGCGCCGAGAACGGCATGGCTGCCTTCGAGCTCTCGGTCGATCGCCTTGCCGACGTCGTGCAGAAGGCCCGCGCGGCGGGCAGGGATGGGATCGAGCCCCAGCTCGGAAGCCATCATCCCGCACAGGTACGACACCTCGAGCGAGTGGTTCAGCACGTTTTGCCCGTACGACGTACGGTAGCGCAGCTTGCCCAGGGTCTTCACGAGCTCGGGATGCAGATCGTGGATCCCCACGTCGAACACCGCCTGCTCGCCCGCTTCGCGAACGCGCTGGTTCACCAGGGCCTCGGCCTTGTTGTGCATCTCCTCGATACGCGCGGGGTGGATGCGGCCGTCGGCGATGAGGTTTTCCATCGTGACCTTGCCGATCTCGCGGCGAACCGGCTCGAAGCACGAGATGGTGACGCACTCGGGGGTGTCGTCGATGATGAGGTTCGTTCCGGTGAGCTGCTCGAACGCACGGATGCTGCGGCCTTCGCGACCGATGATGCGGCCTTTGAGCTCGTCTGAAGGGATATGGATCGTGGAAACCGTGTTCTCCACCGTGTGGTCGGCGGCCAAGCGCTGGATCGCGAGGCTGAGGATGTTGCGCGCGCGCTTGTCGGCTTCCGCCTTGGTGCGCGACTCCGAATCGCGGATGATGGCCGCGCTTTCGTGGGCGACCTCGTCGCGAAGGGAATCGAGGAGCTCCTCTTTCGCCTCGTCAGGCGTCATACCGGCAACGGCCACGAGGCGCTTTCCCACCTCGGCCTCTGCGGCCTCCAGATCGCGCTGGCGCTTTTCAACCTGGCCCTGCATCGATGAAAGCTGATGCTCGCGGCTGTCGAGCGACTCGGTACGGCGGTCAAGCGACTCTTCGCGCTGCGCAACACGGTTCTCTGCGGCGCGCACCTCGCTTTGACGCTCCTTGCGCTCCTGCTCGATTTCGGCTCGAAGCTTCAGCGCCTCGTCTTTCGCCTCGACCTCAACCTGGCGCTTAAAGGTCTCTGCCTGCAGCTTGATCGTTTCCGCCTGGCGCTTCGCGCCCGCGACGATATCTTCGGCCTCCTGCTCTTGTCGCTTCTGGGCAGCCGCGGCCAACTGGCGCGAAACCAAGAAACCAAGGGCAAGGCCGGCTGCGATGCAGATTACCGCTACGAAGATAGTGGTAGTAGCAAACATCTCAACCCTCCCGCTGTTCGTCTGAATTCATAGTCATTTAGGGTGCGACCAAGGGTCGCCAAGAGAGTTAGATGCTCTTAAGGTGATGATCTATTAGGTTAGATATTCAAAAACCCGTTAAGGGCAAATAATCTCATGTTGCTACATGATACTGGTAAATGAGCGTTTTCGGAAGCTGAAAGACGGGCGTTTCGGCTAATCTTCCCGCAATTGGGAAAAAGCGAACGTGCGCGCCGCCTCCGATGCCACGCTGCTGGAAAACCCTTTTCCCACGAGCCTCCGATACGCGGCCTCGCGCTTGTTCTTGGCGGTGGGAGGTTTCCGATCCAGCAGGGACAGAGCGCGCTCGAGTTCGCTTCGGCCGTCATCGAAGTACTCGTCGGGCCAACCGGAGACGGCATCGACGTCGATGCCCTGGTCAGCTAGCTCGCGCTCGATTCCCGCACGCCCCCTGCCCTGGGATATGCGGCTCCGAATAAGGAGATCGGCGAACCTCAGGTCGTCGAGGATGCCGGCGTTGCGGGCCCTCTCCACAGCCCGATCGACGTCCTCTTCCGAAAAACCCGCATCGGAGAGGCGCCGGCGCGCATCGCGTTCCGACCGATCCCGGTTGGACACTATGCGGAACAGCCGGGCGAACGCGTCGGCGGCAGACGGGGCGTCGGGCGCCTTGTCGGAGGCTTCCGCTGCACCGGCTCGGTCGGCGATGATCGAGTCCATGCGCCTCTGCATGGACTCGACGACGTCGCGCTTCATCATGGCTAGCGCTTCTTAGCGGGCTTCGGCTGGGGCTTCATCTCGCTTGCGGAGTCCTCGCTCGCCGTGATGACAGGAATGTCGAACGAAACGCGCACCTTGGTCTCGATCTCGTCGCGCAGTTCGGGGTTGGCCCGCAGCGTTTCCTTCGCCGCCTCGCGGCCCTGGCCCAAGCGCTCCTCGCCGTAGGTGTACCAAGCCCCGCTCTTCTTGGCCACGCCGGCCTCGACCGCCATATCGAGGACGCAGCCCTCCTTCGATATGCCCTCCCCGTACATGATGTCGAACTCGGCCTGCCTGAAAGGCGGTGCCACCTTGTTCTTGACGACCTTGGCCCTAACGTGGTTGCCGACCACATCGCTGCCCTTCTTGATGGTCTCGATGCGGCGTATGTCGATGCGGACGCTGGAGAAGAACTTGAGGGCGCGACCGCCCGGCGTGGTTTCGGGGCTCCCGAACATGACGCCGATCTTCTCGCGCAGCTGGTTGATGAAGATGCACGTGGTGTTGGACTTGGAAAGCGATCCGGCGAGCTTTCTGAGCGCCTGGGACATCAGCCTTGCCTGAAGGCCCACCGTAGAATCGCCTATCTCGCCTTCGATCTCTGCGCGCGGGACGAGCGCGGCGACCGAGTCGACGACCACGCAGTCGATGGCACCCGAGCGAACGAGCATATCGCAGATCTCGAGCGCCTGCTCGCCGGTGTCGGGCTGCGCGATGAGCAGCTCGTCGACGTCGACCCCCAGACGCGCGGCGTACACGGGATCGAGCGCGTGCTCGGCGTCGATGAACGCCACGATGCCGCCCAGCGCCTGGGCCTCGGCGAGTATCTGCAGGGCGAGCGTGGTCTTGCCGCTGGATTCAGGGCCGTAGACCTCCACGATGCGCCCGCGCGGCACGCCCCCGATGCCCAGCGCGGCGTCCAAGGGCAGAGCGCCCGTGGGAATCGCCCCGAGCGTGAGGTCCTTCTCGCTTTCCCCCAGCTTCATGATGGCGTGTTTGCCGAACTTCGACTCGATCTGGTCGGTGGTCAGCTTGACCATCTTCTCTTTTTCTTCGCTCATATGCACACCTTCTCTTCGCAACACGGCGATCATTATTACTCGAACATTTGTTTGTGTCAATATCGCAATCGACCTTGTGCCGTAAGTTTGAAGGAAGAGTCCGACAACCAGCCAACGAAAGTCAGACGGAAATGCGCCGAAAAGCCCGCACGGACCGATCCGCGCGCTGCGCGCTTCCCAACCGAAAGCCGGCCGGAACGCGGGTTTTCCCGACAGGAAAGCCCGCATCGAGTCGAAGGGCCCCTCGGGCGATGCCGCTTAGGCCGTTTCCCTCAGCTTGCCCAGAAGAGCCGAGAGCGCAGCGGCGACGGTCTGTTCGCGCACCTCGTCCCGATCGCCCTGGAAATGGAACTCGAAGCTTTTCACTCCCTTGTCGGAGGCAAGACCCATCCAGACGGTTCCCACGGGCTTGCCGGGCTCGGCGCCGGTGGGACCCGCGATGCCGGTGACCGACACCGCCAGGTTCGCGCCCAGCTGCTCGCGCGCGCCCTGCGCCATCTGCTCGGCGCAGCGGCGCGAAACGGCGCCGTCGGTTTCCAGCACGCGCTCCTCGACCCCGAGCACCGCGTGCTTCACCTCGTCGACGTAGCTCACCACCGATCCTTTGACCACCGCCGACGAACCGGGAACCGACGTCAGCGCGCCTGCGATCAAACCGCCCGTCAAGCTCTCCGCCGTCCCGACGGTGCGGCCCTGAAGGCGCGCGTGCTCGACGATGGACGAGGCCAGCTCTTCGATGCTCGCGGGAACGGCCTCGTCGTCTCCCCTGCGGTTCTTTTTGCGGTGAAACGACGACAGGCCGATGATGTCGCGCGCTTTGGCGACGTAGTCGATCATCGACCCGACGGTAAGGATCAGGGCGACGATCATGACCACCCAGCTTATGCACCACATGCTGTCGGAAAGCGCGCTCGACACGAATCGGATGAGATCGGAATCCTGCACGGTGAACAGCACGATCGCGACCATCTGGAAAACGGTTTTGAACTTGCCGATGTAGCTGGCCGCGATGACGACCCCTTCGCTGGCGGCCATCATCCGCACGCCCGACACGATGAACTCCCGCGTGAGGATGATGAGGACCACCCAGGTCGGCAGGGCGTCGAGCTCGATCAGGGCGAGAAGCGCCGCGGCGACGAGGATCTTGTCGGCGAGCGGATCCATGAACTTGCCGAAATTCGTCACCTCGTTACGGCTGCGCGCGAGGTACCCGTCGAGCCAGTCGGTGGCCGAGATGACGATGAACACGCCGGCTGCGAGCAGGCGCTGGGTATCGGCGGTGACGGCGGCCACGTTGAGCCACTCCGGCCAGGGGCTGAGCAGGACCAGCACGAACACCGGAACGAGCGCGATCCTCACCACGGTTACGACGTTGGCGGGCGTGAGCACGGCCTCGGGGCTTACCTGCGGGGCCTTCGCTACTGGGCGTCGTTGCACGGCGACACGCTCCCTTCCATCTCGTAGAGCAGCGTTTCCTCGATGAGCGCCTCGACGACGTCGCCCGGATTCCCCTCATCGAGGTAGGTCACGCCGTCGACGTCGGGAGCCTGGCACATGGCCCGGCCGAAGACCTGGCCGTCTTCCTCTTCCCCGCACACGAGCACCCTGCGCCTGCTTCCCACGCGCGAGGAGATGCGGGCGGAGCACACCGCGTCGGCGAGCTCGCGCAGGCGCTGGGCTCGATCGTGCTTCTCGTCCTCGTCGATCTGGCCGGGAAGCTCGAACGCGTGGGTGCCCTCCTCGCGCGAATACGGGAAGACCCCGATGTAGTCCAGGTCGCACTCGGACACGTAATCCAGCAGCTCCTCGAACTCCTCTTCGGTCTCGCCGGGAAAACCCGCGATGAACGTCGTGCGCAGCGCGGCATCCGGAATGCGCGCCCGAATGCGCTGCACGAGCCGATCGAACTCCCCGATCGACCCCTTGCGCCGCATGAGCTTGAGCAACCGCGGATTGACGTGCTGAAACGGTATGTCGAAGTAATCGCATACATTGTCGTGCGACGCGATGGCCTCGATGAGCTCGTCGGTCACGCCCTCGGGCTGGATGTACATCAGCCGCAGCCAGATATCGGGAAAGCGATCGGCGAGGTCGGATACGAGCTGCGCGAGGGTCCGAGGCTCTTCGAAGTCGTCGCCCCACCGGCCGGTGTCCTGGGCGATCAGCACGATCTCGCGCGACCCGCGCCGCACGAGGTCGTCGACCTGCGCCTCGATCTCGCCGTACTCGAAACTGCGGTAGCGGCCGCGGATGTAGGGAATCGAGCAGAACGAGCAGAAGCGGTTGCAGCCGTCCGATATCTTGACGTAAGAGGACACCGGGGCGGGATCGAGCACGACGCCGGATGCGGCGTCGAGGTAGCCGAGCTCTGCCCGGTCCAGACCGAACAAGCCGTCCATCACCGCGACGATATCGTCTTCCTTGGAGCACGGCACGAAGGCGCCGGCCTCCGTGATCTCGGAGGCGAGCTCGTCTCCGTATCGGGCGGGCATGCAGCCCGATACCACGAGATGGGCCCGGCCGCTTCGGACGCTGTCGAAATCCGCCACCTCGAGGATCGCCTCGATGCTCTCCTCGGTCGCCGCCTGGATGAACGAGCAGGTGTTCACGATGACGGCATCGGCCGCTTCGGGGTCCTCGGAGACGGAATAGCCCGCTTTAAGCAGGTGGGAGCGCATACGGGAAGTATCCACCTCGTTTTTCGCGCATCCCATGGTGATGAACGAGACGGATTTGGCCGTTGCCATACGTTGTGAAAGCTGCATGCGAAAACGGACCTAGCGGTAGTTGTTGAACTGGAGGGGCTGACCGTAGTCCTTCGACTTGACGAAGGCGATCACGTCTTGCAGCACATCGCGCGACGCCGAGCTGACGCGCAGCTTGTCTCCGTCGATGGTCACCTTGGCCTTGAACTTCTCGGCTTTGATGTCCTTGTTGATGCGCCCCGCGGTCTCCTTGTCGATCCCTTCGACGATGGAGGCGGTCCTCACCACGGTCGAGCCCGCGGCGGCCTGGGGTGCGCCCCATTTGACCGCAGCGAGGTCGATCCCCCGCTTGACCAGTTTGGATGAAACAACGTCGATCACCTGGCCGGCGACGAAGTCGCTGGGGGCGTGGACCGTCATGGTCTTGCCGCCTTTGTCAAACGCGATCGTCGCGCCCGAGTCTTTGAGGTCGTAGCGCTGAGCCAGCTCCTTTTTGGCCTGCTGGAAGGCGTTATCGACCTCCTGGATATCGACCGTGGACACGATGTCGAAACTGGATTCCTTTGCCATGGAAACAAACCTCTCTCTGAAAGCTAGTTGGAGGCCGGCGCCTGGGCGCCCGCCGAATTCTGCTGGACCACCGCCGCAACCGACCCGTTTGCCGGGGTCGAAGAGGCCGACGAGCCGCCGTTCGCCGAAGATTGCGCAGACGACGTCCCTCCCGTCGAGGAGCCCTGGGCGCTCGTGCCCGCCGCAGCCGACGAGCCTGACGAAGAGCCGGTGGAAGACGACGAGGTCGCGATGCCGTGCGCCTTGTTCCATTCCTCGAGGATCTGGGGGAAGTTCACGGTATAGGAGTACATGCCGTTGTAGTTCGCGTCGGAGGCGAGGGTGACCTCCTTGCCGTCGACCGTGAGCTTGAGGGCGTCGGCCGCCCAGGTGGTGATGACCCACTTGCCCGTAACCGATACGTTCTGGGACGTCGGCCCGATGAGCGTCTGGGCGTTCTCGAGCTTGTCATCGACGTAGATCTCGACGTAGCAGGCCTGACCGGCCCCCTCGACCGCGTAGGTGACCGACGCGCTGGTCGGCGCCGTCTCGGTGGGGGTCGCCGCAGGCGCGGTCGTACTCGACGCCTCCTCCGAGCTGCCGGTCGTGTCGCTGATGCCCGTGACCGGCAGCGTATCCACCGCAGCCGTCGATGCGGGCTTGTGCCCGAACAGCATGACCAGGATGATTATGATCACCGCGAGCGCAACGACGCCGCCGATGATGAACGGAAGGCGCGAATGGAGCGCGCCCTGGACGGCGGGGCTGGACACCAGGTTGGTGTACGAATTGGGGACCGCCTTGTGGTTCGTCGCGCGCGGCGTGCGCGAGCGCGAAGCGGGGAACCCGTAATCGTCGTCGTATTCCGGAGCGCTGCGCCGGGTGCGGCGAACCGTGCCGTTCAGGCCGTAGTCGGCCCGCGCGAACTCGGTACGGTCGTCGTACAGGTCGCGTCCCAGGGCGCTGCGATGGCGCTCGGGCTCGGCCGAAAACCCGTCGTCGTCCCTGCGCGCGCGCCGCGACGAGCGGCGGCTTTCGGGCGAACTCATGTCGAACCTGCGGCCCGACGACGAGCTGCGCGCACGTTCGACCTGGTTGGCATAGGCCTCTTCGAGGTACTGGTTGACGATGTCGGTGGGATTCAGGCCCAGAAGGCGCGCATAGGCGTTGACCATGTTGCGCGTGTAGCCGCGCGGGGGCATGACCGAAAAGTCGCCGCTCTCGATGGAGCGCAGGATGTCGGCGCGGATGCGCAGACGGCGGGCCACGGTGGCGAGGTCGAGCCCCTGGCGCTCGCGCGCGTCGCGCTTCGCGCAGCACGGCTCCGGAAGATTTCTTCGACACGGTTAACGCTCCTTCTCAGCCTAGTCGTTCTGCTCGAACGCCTTGAGGGTTTCGAGCTCCATGGCATCGACCAGCACGTCGCGCGGTTTGCTGCCGTTCGCGGGGCCGACGACGCCCTTTTCCTCGAGCATGTCCATTATACGTCCGGCGCGCGAATAGCCAACTTTCAGCTTGCGCTGGATATTCGAGGTGGAGCCCATGCCGGTTGCCACCACGATCTCGGCCGCCTCCCAGATCAGAGGGTCGTCATCTTCAACCGAACCGCCGGATCCGTCGGGCTGGGACGCGCCGAGCGTGATGAGGTTGGTCTTGAGGATGTCGTTGTGGTACTCGGGCTCGCCCTGGGCCTTGATCGCCTCGACCACCGACGAGATCTCGTCTTCTCCCACGTAGCAGCCCTGGATGCGGACGGGCTTGGCGAACTCGGGCTTGGACAGCAGCAGGTCGCCGTTGCCGATGAGGCTCTCGGCGCCGGCCGTGTCGAGGATGACGCGGCTGTCGAGGCCCGAAGCGACGTTGAACGACATGCGGTTGGTGATGTTCGCCTTGATGAGACCCGTCACCACGTTGGCGGAAGGGCGCTGCGTGGCCACGATGAGGTGGATGCCGGCGGCTCGGGCGAGCTGGGCGATGCGGCTGATGGAGAACTCCACTTCCTTGCCGACGTTCATCATGAGGTCGGCGAGCTCGTCGATGATGATGACGATGTAGGGAAGCTCCTCGAACTCCTCCGCGTCGATCTGGCCCGACTGCACCTTGTCGTTGTACTGCCCGATGTTGCGCGCGCCCACCTTGGAGAACACCTTCAGTCGGCGCTCCATCTCGGCCACCCCCCAGGAAAGGGCGCTGGCCGCCTCCTTGGGTTCGGTCACCACGGGCACGTAGAGGTGCGGGATGCCGTTGTAGGGCGTGAACTCGACGCGCTTGGGGTCGATCATGATGAAGCGGACTTCGGAGGGGGTCGCGCGCATGAGCATGGACATGATCATGGAGTTGATGCCCACCGACTTGCCCGAACCGGTGGTGCCGCCGATGAGCAGGTGAGGCATCTTGGCCAGGTCGGACACGATGGGCCGCCCTTCGACGTCTTTGCCTATCGCCATCTCGAGCGGGCCGCCCTTGGCCTCTTTGAGGATGTCGCCCAGCAAGACGTTCTCGCGGGTGATGTTGGGGACTTCGATGCCCACGTAGTGCGTGCCGGGGATGGGCGCGAAGATGCGCACGCCCGGCGCAGCGAGCGCGAGGGCGATGTCGTCGCCGAGGTTCGTGATGCGGTTGACGCGCACGCCTGCGGGGAGGTCGACCTCGAACAGGGTGACCGTCGGGCCGGCGATCCAGTCGACCACCGTGGCCATGATGCCGAAGTCCTCGAGCGTTCCCTGCAGGCGCGCGGCGGTGTCGGCCAGCTCTGCGGCGAACGCCTGGGACTTCTTGGTCTTCTTGCTGACCTTCAGAAGATCCATCGCGGGGAGCTCGAATCCGTCCTGGGGCTTCGGACCGGGCACGGGTCCGGCTGCGGGCGCCTTCTTCGCCGAGGGCTTCGCAGGCGCCGCCTGGTCCTCGGTTTGGCCGAGCCGGCGCGTGAGCGCCCCCGTGGACGCCCTGCCCGAAGAGCCCTGGCGCCTGCTTCCCAGCGCCTGCTCAAGCAAGGCGCGGGAATCGGGTACGGGAACCGTCTGGCCGCGCTCCGCCTCGGCCGAGGATCGGTCGAGCGCGCGCGTGGGCTGGTCGTCGGCCGGAGGTGCGGCGGGACGGGGAGCGCCGAAGGGCGCTGCGGGCACGACCGCGTCGTCGTCTTCGCCGGAGCGCAGCGAACGGCCCTTCTCGCGGACGCGCTCGACGAGGCGCGAGGCGGACAGGCCGATCACGGCCAGGCCGATGAGCACCACGCCCACCATGATGACGAGCGAGACAGGAAAGCCCAGGAAGTTGAGGCCGACCCAGGCGAAGCCCGCTCCGAAATACCCGCCTCGGGCCTTCAGCTGGTTCTCGTCGAACATCAGGCTGGGAACGGCGCCGTCGGAAGCCAGGTAGGGCGTGAACAGCGAGAGGATCACGAGCAGCGCGAAGAAGATGATCCCCAGCCCGATCGCGAGACGCGCCGGGACCCTGCCGTTGTCGATGCGCACGAGGAAGCACGCACCCACCACGAACAGGAGCAGGGGCAGAAGATAGGATCCCACGCCGACGAGCAGCTTGATGACCGTGGACAGCGCCGAGGTCACGACCGCCGAACCGGGAACGAGCGCTATCAGGAGGAAGGCCACGCCCAGCACGATGAACGAGATGCCCGCGATGTCGCGGCGCGCCCGCTCCTCCAAGACCGGGGCCTGTTGGGGTTCGGGCGCCCGTGCGCGCGAAGAGGCGGCCGCTTTGCGGGCCGCCTTCTCCTGGGGTGCCGCGGCGCGCGCCTTCGGGCGCGAAGCCGGTTTGCTGGTTCTCTTAAGCGACGACGGTTTCGCCACGCCCGTCTCCTTCGATGTGATCGTTTATGCTGCGTTCTCGAGGGCAATGGTACGGCAATAACACCGTTTCAGCAGCTTAAATATCCAAAATGCTCGTAACGACCATGGGGCGCTGCTTGGTGCGCTCCCACAGAACCGACGAAAGCGAGTCGCGCGCGGCGCGCTTGAGCTCGGTGTCTTTCCCGCCCTGCTCGAGCTGCTTTTTCAGCGACGCCGCAACACGGCGCACCGCCTCTTCGACCAGGTACGGGTCGTCGCCGCCGGTGATGCCGCGCATCTCGACGAGAACGTCCCCGCAGATCCTCTTGCCCTTGTACGACACGGCGGCGGCGACCGCGGCGAATCCCTGGGAAGCGAGCTGGGACCGGTCGTCCAAGACCACCTGCGAGGTATCCCCAACCGACAGTCCGTCGACGAAGACGACGCCGCTCTGGACGGTTTCTCCGAACTTGACCCCGCGCGAGGTGAGCTCGAGGCTCTCCCCGTTCTCGAGGATGAAGATGTTTTTGGGGTCGACCCCCGTGGCCTCGGCCAGCTTGGCGTGGGCGCGCAGATGGGTGGCCTCGCCGTGCACCGGCATGAAATGGACCGGGCGCACGATGCTCAGGACGATCTTGAGCTCCTCGGCGCTCGCATGCCCCGAAACGTGCACGAGCGCGCGGCGCTTGTCGTACACGTCGGCGCCGATCTTGGCCAGCATGTTCACGATGCGCGTGACGGCCTTCTCGTTGCCGGGAACCGGGGTCGCCGAGATGATGACCGTGTCGCCTTCCTCGATGCTGACCGTCTTATGGCTGCCGCCCGCGATGCGCGAGAGCGCCGAGAGGGGCTCGCCCTGCGAACCGGTGCACATCACGACGATCTTCTCGGGCGGAATGCCCTTGAGGTCGTAGGCGTCCACCAGATCCTCGTCGTTGATCTTGAGGTATCCCAGGCGACGCGCGATCTCGGTGTTCTGGATCATCGAACGGCCCGTGACGACCACCTTGCGCCCGTTGGCGACCGCCGCGTCGCAGATCTGCTGGAGGCGGTGGATATGGCTTGCGAACGAAGCGACGATGACGCGGCCCTTCGCCTGCGCGATGATGGGCATGAGCGCTTTGCCCACCTCGGATTCGGACGGCGTGAACGTGTTGTTCATCGAGTTGGTGGAGTCCGACAGCATGAGGTCGACGCCGATCTCGTTGTAGCGCGACAGCGCGGCGAAATCGGTATGGACCCCGTCTACCGGCGACTGGTCAAGCTTGAAGTCGCCCGTGTGCAAGACGTTGCCCGCAGGCGTCTGGTAGAAGATGCCCACCGAACCGGGGATGGAGTGGTTCACGGCGAAGAACTCCGCCTCGATGCAGCCGAGCTTCACGCGATCGCCCGGCTTGATCTCGACGAGCTTGGCGTTTTTGATGCGGTGCTCGGCGAACTTGCCCTCGATGAGGCCCAGCGTGAGCTTGGTGCCGTAGATCGGAACCGGCCGGTCGAGGTCCTTGTACAGGTACGGCAGCGAGCCGGTGTGGTCTTCGTGGCCGTGCGTTATGAAGATGCCCTTCAAGCGATGCGCGTTTTCCAGCACGTAGGTGTAGTCGGGCAGGATGAGGTCGATTCCCGGATGGTCGTCATCGGGAAACATCAACCCGGCGTCGTCGAGGATCATGTCGCCGTCGCACTCGAACACGGTCATGTTCTTGCCGATGGCGTCGAGCCCGCCCAGAGGGATGATCTTCATCGTCGAGCGCGGGTTCTTGTCGGTCGAGCCCGTCCGCTTGGGGGTGCGGCTCTTCAGCTGATCGGCGCCTTTGGCGCGCGCCGTCGCGCGCTTGGCCACAGCGGCCTTCGCGGTCTTGTTGTTCGAATTGCGCGACGTGCGCGGCTTGCGCGCGGTCTTGGTCGCGGCGCCCTCGCGGGTCGCTTCGGATGAGGGCGCCTTGCGCTTGGCCTCGCCCGACGCAGCCGCCTTCGTGCGACGCGGCTTCTTCTCGTTTTGCTCCATAAGTTACTCCGTTGATCAACGCACGAAAAGAGAAGCCCCGTTTCGGACCTCTCTTTTTCGTCGCCCTCCCTCGCGGGAGGGATCTTCGCCGCCTTGTGCGGCCTTTCTATCTCATTGCACCCGACGGTGCTTCAAGCCCGGTTGGGCGCGCCCTCTACAAAACGCCGACCTCGCGCATAAGGCGCGCGAGCCGTTCGCTCTGCTCGGGCGTGGCATCCACCAAGGGAAGGCGCACACCGCCCACGGGATACCCCGAGAGCTTCAGCGCTTCCTTCACCAGAATGGGGTTGGTCGTCTCGAACAGGCCCTCCATAAGCGGAAGCAGCGCGTCGTTTTCCTCCTTCGCGCGCTCCCACTCCCCTGCCGCGCACAGCTCGACGATGCGGCTCATGCGGTCGGGGGCGATGTTGCCTATTGTAGAGATAACCCCGTAGCCTCCGCGCTTCATGATGTCATAAGTTGCCGAATCGTCTCCGGAATACACCCAGAAACCAGAGGGCGCGCCCGCGCAGATGGCCTCGACCTGCGCCATGTCCCCCGACGCCTCCTTGACGGCGACGATGTTGCCGACGTCGTGCGCCAAACGCAGCGTGGTCTCGGCGGTCATGTTCGTAACGCAGCGCCCGGGGATGTTGTACAGGATGACGGGCAAATCCACCGACTCGGCGATGGTGCGGAAGTGGCGGTAGAGGCCCTCCTGGGGAGGCTTGTTGTAGTAGGGAACCACGCACATGAGCCCGTCCACGCCGAGCTTCTCCACCTCGCGTGCGAACTCGACCGTGTCGGCCGTGCAGTTGTCCCCGACATTGGCGATCACGGGGACGCGACCGTCGGCCGCGCTCACCGCCGCCTTGATAACCTCGATCTTCTGCGGGTAGAACACCGTCGGGCTCTCGCCCGTGGTCCCGCATACCAACAGCGAGTCGTTTCCCCCGCGGATGAGGCGATCGGCGAAATCCCCGATACGGTCCAGATCAAGATCGAGATCGTCTTTCATCGGGGTGATCATGGCGGTGATGAGGCGACCGAACGGTGAGTCTGACATGGCTTCTCCAATCATGGGCGACGGTTGATGGCTCGACGTTGCGGGAACTGACCGCTTCGACGCGGATCAGCCCATAAAGTTCTCAAGGCCGACGATAAGGCCCGCGCGCGCGCCGACGCTGCGGATGCCCAGCAGCACGCCGGGCATGTAGGACGTGCGGTCCCACGAGTCGTGACGGATCGAGAGCGTCTGGCCCATCGAGCCGAAGACGACCTCCTGAGAGGCGACGTAGCCCATCGAGCGCACCGCATGGACGGGCACTCCGTCGACGAGGGCCCCGCGGGCGCCCTCCATGCCCTCCATCTCGGTCTCGCGCCCCGGCGCCTGGGAGGTGCGCCGATCCCGGGCCTCCGCGATCATCTGCGCCGTGCGCACCGCGGTGCCGGAGGGGGCGTCCTTTTTGTTGCAGTGATGGAACTCGATGACCTCGGCTTCGGGGAAAAACGGAGCCGCGGCCTTGGCGAACTGCATCATGAGGACCGCGCCGGTCGTGAAGTTGGGGGCATAGAACAAACACGCGCCCGCCGCAGCTTTCGCCGAAAGCTCCTCGAGCTGGTCGTTGGTAAGCCCCGTGGTCCCCACCACGCAGTCTTTTCCCTGCGCAAGCGCGGCCGCGAGGTTCGCATAGACCGAGGAAGGCTGGGTGAAGTCGACCAGCACGTCGAAGTCGACGGCCGACAGGGCATCGTCGATCGCGGCGAACACGGGGAAATCGCGATCGGGCGCGTTCGGATCGATGCCGCAGGCTACGACCATATCGTCGGCAGCCCCCACCGCATCGACCACGGCCGAACCCATTCGTCCCGCATACCCGGCGACAGCGACTTTGATCATCGGAGCCTCTTTCCTCGCTTCAACGTTGCCTCTGCGCTCGATTCTACAGGATGGGAGGTTTCAGTTCGGTTTCACTCGGCCAGCGAACCAGCTTAGCACGGCAAATCCATCTTCCTCGGACAGGTCGCGCAAGCGCACGGAGGTGCGCCCCACCCCGGCCGCCGTCGTGGCGACCACGCTGACCACCCCGGCCGCGCGTTGGAAGGGGTTCGACTCGAGCCTCAGGTCCTGCACCTTGGGCTTCGGGCAGACCGTAAGCGAGCTGCGCAGGCCGCCCGACAGGATCGCGATGCGGCCCGATCCGAAGTCGACGCCCGACTCCTTCGTCCATACCACCGCGTTCACCGCTGCGATAGCGATCGCGACCAGGGCAAGCACCACAACGAACCAGCAGGCGACCTCGAGCGCCCGCAAAGCCGCGACCTCGAAAACATCGAGGGGGAGCTGGGCGGCGGCGCCTCCGAAGAGCGGGGCCAAGACGGCTGCGACCACGGCGAAGTAGAACCCGGCGTTTTTCCAGATGCAGTCGCGGATGAGGGCGCGGCGCAGGGCGACGGGCGCAACCCGGCGCGAAACCGGGCGGTCCACGCAGGCCTCGAATTCGGGAAGCAGCCTTCCCAGAAGGACCGAGGCGTCGGAGAGCTTCAGGAACGGATGGACGACCAGGACGCCCGGAGACATCGCCGAGACGCCCTTCGATCCCTCCTCGAGATCAACCGAGTCGATGCGTCCCAAGGACAGCTCGCAGTATCCGAAGCATTTCCGCACGAAGGACTGCCTGATGTTCACCGATTGGATGCGCTCGACCTCGATGCTGCTGAACACCCGTTGCAGCAAGCCGTGCTCGACCTCGATGCGCGAGCCGCGCCGGCGCATCTTGAAGCCCGCGAAGCGCGCTGCGAACCCGACGAGCATGCAGGCCCAGACGAACAGCGCCAGCAGGGACACGCCCACGGCGATCAGCATGAATGCGGGATGGACCAGCCAGGATGCAACGGCGCCCGCGCCTACGACCGTGCACAGGATCACGGCGAGCACCTGGGGTTCGGAGCTCGCGAGAACCGACAGGAGCAGCTGCTTGTTCGAAAGGGAGCCCTCCGCCGTCACCGGCTCGAGCCCGACGGCTCCCCCGCCCCATGCGCCGCGCCAGTCGCTCACGTCGCTCGTGGCCTGATCGAGAACGTTCGGCGCGCCGGCGCCCTGAACCGCAGCGGGGCGAGCCGGCGAGCCCGGAGCGCCGGGAGCTGCGGCGACGGGGTTCGAAGCACCGGAAGCGGACGGTACCGCACCCAGGGCGCGGGCCTTGCGCAAGAACAGCTCTTCGCGTATGCGCTCTGCATCGGCCAGGCAGATGTAGGGAACCTTCACGCCCTTGTTGGCCGCCCCGCCCGCCGTCTCGATCTGCAGCGTGCACACCCCGGCGACGCGCTGCAGGATGCTCGCCGTGTGGTTGACCGATTGGACCTTGGAATAGGGCACATGCACGCGCTTTTTCGTCACGATGCCCGAATGCAGGGAGAATTCTCCCTCGTCGAACCCGTAGCGCAGCCGGTTGTACTCCATCACGTTGACGACGAACGCCAGGGCCAGCGCGAACGCGAGCACGACGATCGCCGCGACGATCTCAGGGCCCGAAACGGAGAGCCGCAAGGCGCTCCGGCCGCCGGAGACCAGCGCCGAAACGATGCCCGGAAGCGATGTGACGGCGATGACGACCAGGCTGAACGCGATCGACAGGAAGCGCAGCCACAGATAGGAATGATGGACCTTGAACATCTCGCCCGTCGCGAAATGGGTGGGGGTTTCGGGAGCCTCGGACACGTTCTACACGTCCTCTCGCGCCACGCGGGCAAGCTCGGCGGCACGGTTGCGCAGGTCGTCGGCCACCTGAACGTCCAAGCCGGGAATCTCGTGCTCCCCCGCCGCCGTCGAGACGGTCACGCTCGAGAGCCCGAACATCCTCATCAGAGGACCCTGTTTCGTATCGGTGTTCTGAACGCGGATGAAGGGGATGACGGTGCGCTTCTTCCATATGATGCCCGTCATGATCTCGAGGAAGTCGTCGCTTATCTCGTAGCGCCACCGTGCGTAGCGGATCGGCGGGATGATGAAGGCGAACATGACGACCGCCGCGATGGAAAGCGCGATATCGGCCGCGGTCAGCATGCGCGCGATCTCGTCGAGGGCCTCCGCCGCCTCGGCGGCGGCGATGAGGCGCAGCACCCCGGCGGGAACCAGCAGCAGCAAATTGACGACGATGAGGGAAGCGACCAGGTCGTTGATGCGCCAGATGTTCTTGATGCGCGGATCGAGCTTTTCGCGGGGGATGGTGGGCATGGGCGCTCCTTTTTCTTCGGCTTGACCCCTCCACCCTACCATAAGTAGATGAAAACAGGCGGCGAATCGATGATCGCCGCCTGTCGAAAACACGTGCGACGCGCCTGCGTACGGACGCAGGCGCGCTGTTCGCGATTCTGTTTAGCCCTCGTGGTGGCGGCGCGGCGTGCGATTGCCCGCACGGTTGTTGCGCCCGGGACGGTTGTCGCGCCCGTCGCGGTCGAAGCGATCGCGCGAGCCGGCGCCCGAACCTTCGGGAGCGTCGGGCTTCTCGAGGCGATCCAGCGAGATCTTGCCCGTCTTGGGGTCGATCTCGAGCACCTGGACCTTGATGATGTCGCCCATGCTGAGCGCGTCCTCGACCGAATTCACCCGGCCGTTGGCCACGCGCGAAATGTGCAGCAGGCCGTCTTTGGCCGGCGTCAGCTTGATGAAGGCGCCGAAGTCCTTGATGCCGACGACCTCGCCCTCGAACACCTCGCCCACCTCGGGCTCCTTCACGATGCCGAGGATCATGGCCTTGGCGGCCTCGCCGGCCTTGCCCTCGATCGCCGCGATATGGATGGTGCCGTCTTCCTGGATGTCGATCTGAGCGCCGGTCTCTTCCTGGATGCCGCGGACGACCTTGCCGCCCGTGCCGATGACCTCGCGGATCTTATCGACCGGGATGTGGATGGTCTCGATGCGCGGAGCGTAGTCGGAAAGCTGCTCGCGCGGGGCCGCGATGGTGGCCAACATGCCCTCCAGGATGAAGGCGCGGCCGCGCTTGGCCTGCTCGAGCGCGCGGGCGAGGATCTCGACCGAAAGGCCGCGGGCCTTGTTGTCCATCTGCAGCGCCGTGATGCCCTTCTCGGTTCCGGTGACCTTGAAGTCCATGTCGCCCAGGAAGTCCTCGAGACCCTGGATGTCGGACAGGATGACCACGCCGTCGTCTTCCTTGATGAGGCCCATGGCGATGCCGGAGACGGGCGCCTTGATGGGCACGCCGGCGTCCATGAGCGCGAGGGTGGACCCGCAGGTCGAGGCCATAGACGACGAGCCGTTCGATTCCAGCACCTCGGAGACCACGCGTATCGAGTACGGGAACTCCTCTTCGGAGGGCAGAACGGGGATCAGCGCGCGCTCGGCCAGCGCGCCGTGGCCGATCTCGCGGCGCTTGGGCGAGCCCATGCGGCCCACCTCGCCCGTGCAGTACGGCGGGAAGTTGTAGTTGTGCATGTAGCGCTTGCCCTCGACGGGCTCGATGGTGTCGAGGCGCTGCCATTCGTTGAGCATGCCCAGCGTGGCGACGGAGAGCACCTGGGTCTGACCGCGCTGGAACAGGCCCGAGCCGTGAACGCGGGGAAGGTAGCCCGCGACGATGTGCAGCGGGCGGATCTCGTCGGCCGCACGGCCGTCGGCGCGCTCGCCGGTCTCGATGATCATGCGGCGCATGGCGTGCTTCTCGAGCTTCTTGAGCGCGGCGGCCAGGTCGGACTTCCACGCAGCGCGCTCCTCTTCGGTGAAGCGCTCTTCGAGGATGCGCGCCTTGAGCGCGGCGACCTTGTCCATGCGGGCATGCTTGTCGGCGTCTTTCAACGCGGCGGACATCTCGTCGTAGAACGCCTCGACGCGCTCGGCGATGGACGCATCGGGCTTGCGGATGGTCCACTCGACCTGCTCGATCTCGCACTTGTCCAAGAAGCGCTGCTGGGCGTCGCAGAACGCGGCGATGGCGGTCTGACCGAACGACATGGCGGCGAGCATATCCTCTTCGGAGATCTCCTCCCCGCCCGCCTCGATCATCGAGATGTAGTCGCGCGTACCGGCGATGACCAGGTCGAGGTCGGAGGCGGCTTCCTCCTCATAGGTGGGGTTGCAGATGAAGTCGCCGGTTTCGGGGTTGCGGGCGACGCGCACGCAGGCGGCCGGGCCGTCGAAGGGGGCCGAACCCACCATGAGCGCGGCCGACGCGCCCTGGACGCAGATGGTGTCGATGGGGTTCACGTGATCGGCCACGAGCGTGGTGGCAACCACGTGGACCTCGTTTTTGAACCCGTCGGCGAAGCCGGGACGGATGGGGCGGTCGATCATGCGCGCGTTGAGCGTGCCGCGCTCGGAGGGACGCGCCTCGCGCTTGAGGTAGCCGCCGGGGATGCGCCCCACGGCGTACATCTTCTCGATGTAGTCGACGGTCAGGGGGAAGAAGTCGTAGTCCTTTTCCTCCTTGGAGATGACGGCCGTCACGAGCACGGTGGTGTCGCCCTGGGTGACCAGGACGGCGCCGGAAGCCTGCTTGGCAAGCTCGCCCGTCTCGAAGCGGTACTGCTTGCCGTACAGCTCGAATGATTCGACGATTTTGTTCATGTACGAAGATCCTTCTCTTCTTCCCCTGCCCTATTGCAGGGAAACGTCTTCGGGAGGCCGCCCTGTGCGGACCCCCGCGAGCGAAGCCATCCTTATGACTCCGACCGCATTCGGTAAGAAGCTATCGTGCTTCGAAAACCCTTGGTGAAAGGCTGAAATCGCACAAAGGCCCGCCGAAGCGGGCCCCTGCGGTGACTTAGATGTTGTCGCGAATGCCAAGTTTCTTGATGAGCGCGCGGTACTCTTCGATGTTGCGGGCCTTGATGTACTTCAGAAGGCCGCGGCGGCGACCGATGAGCTTCATGAGGCCGCGACGGGAATGGTTGTCCTTCTTGTGCGTCTTCAGATGCTCGGTGAGGTTGCGGATGCGCTCGGTGAGGATCGCGATCTGAACCTCGGCGCTGCCCGAATCGTTGACACCCTTGCCGAATTCGGCGACGAGCTCGGCGGTGCGCTCCTTGGTGATGCTCAGCTTCTCTGCCACGGTTGTCCACCTTTCCGCACATGCGTGCGAGTCTGCCCCATCGGGGGCGGTTGTCTCCGAACCGAGTATGCAAACGGTGGCGCATGCATACCAAGTGGGGAGCCGCTGCCTTTTGCAGCACGCCCCATTGTACGGTAACGGACCCGCCGCCACAACGGATTTCCCAACCTACACTAATCGAACAGCAACGCGCGGAACCGCCCGCCCCCGCGCGACCGGGGCGCCCGCCCCCGGGATCGCCCCGGCGGTTCGCCGCAGCGCATCGCCGATGCGGCAGGGCGGGATAGCGCCGACGCTATCCCGCCCGCTGGGCCTCCCGCAGGGCCGCCACCATCTGGGCTGCGCACGACGTCCCGCGCCCCTTGCAGTCGTTGTGCTCGAGCAGAGGCGCGATCTCGTCGACCGTGCGCCCTTCGACCAGCTTGGAAAGCGCCTTCAGGTTGCCGTCGCAACCTCCGGAAAACGAGACCGATTCGATCACCCCGTCGGTCACTTCGACGTTGATCTCGCGCGGGCAGATCCGGCTGGTTTTATACGAATGCATGGAATCGACCTTTCGTGATGGGGACAGGGCGCCGAGGGGTTTCTCCCGGCAGCGTCAGGGGCGCGGTTGGGCCGAGGCGAGCGCGAACGGAAACGACCGCAGGTTCGCCCCGATATGGACCTCGATCCACCGACGGCACAGCTGCAGCACATCTGCGACCTCCCGCTCGTCGGGCCGGGCGGCTGAAACCTCCTCGAACGTCGAGTACAGCAGGAACTCGGCGAGCGCCAAGGTGCGTGCGGCGACCCGCACCGATTCGATCGCGCGCCCGCATTCCCCGCAGACGTACCCGCCGTCGACGAGGGAGAAGCGCACCATGCCCGCCGCGTCCGGCAGAGCCGCCCCGCAGCCGACGCACACGCGAAGAGACGGGGCGAACCCCGAGATCGACAGCGCTTTGAGCAGGTAGGCGGCCGCGAGGGTGCGCGCGGCGCCGGCGTCTGCCGCGCCCATGCGCTCGAAAACGGCGCAGGTCATATCGAACAGCCGCGGTACCGCGAGCTCTTCTTGGGCGATGCGCTCGGCAAGCTCGGCGGCGAGGCTCGCCGATGCGATCCTGTCGATGTCGCCCCGCAAGCCCGCGTTGCCCGAAACGAGCCGCACCTCCCTGGCGATGCCGAGCGATCCGCGCCCCTTGGCTATGAAGGCATCGACGACCGAGCACAGCTCCAAACGCGACGAGAACGGGCTCTGGGGCTTGCGCGCGCCCTTCGCCACCAGCTTCAACGCCGATCCGTCCTCGGCCAGCAGCGTGACGATGAGGTCGCTTTCCCCCAGTTTGGTCTTCTTCAGGACGACGCCGCGGGCGCGATAGGTCCGGTCTGCCACGGACGCGCTACGAAACCGAAGCGACGGTGTTCGATTCGGTCCAGGTTATGACCGCCTCGACGTCGCGGGCCGACAGCGAGACCGTTTCGCCCAAAAAGCTCATGAAGGGCTTCCCGACGAACTGGACCGACGTCTGGTTGTTTCCGATGTACTTGACGCCGTTCAGGCTCTGCACCTCGTAGCTGACGCCGCCCACCGTGATCTGCTGACCCTTGTACACGTAGGCCTGGACGGCCGCAACCAGCTCGGCGCCGCGCGACTTCGACACGTTCAGCACCACCGTGGAGCCCGACTCGAGCTTCGATCCCGGCGAGGGGGAGCATCCCAGCACCGTGCCGTTGTCCACCTGATCGGAATACGAGTACTGGATCTCGCAGCGGTAGCCCGCCTCCTCGAGCGCCTTCTGGGCCGCGTCGGCCGATTTGCCGGACACTTCGGGAACCGTGTGAGGAATCGCCACGGTCACCTGGATCTCGGTCGTGCTGGCCGCGCGCTCGCCCGGAGCGGGCGAAACCCCCAGCACGGTTCCCTCAGGTTCGTCGGACTTCTCCTCCGCGAAGGTCACCGACGTGAATCCCTCGTCTTTCAGCTGCCGCTCGGCATCCTCTTTGGACTTGCCCGCGATGTCGGGGACGATGCGGGCCGTGGAAACATGGATGATGACCTCGGTTCCCGCACCCTGGCGCTCGCCCGCCTCGGGATCCATCACCAACACGAGGCCCTCGGGTTCGTCGGACTTCACCTGCAGCGCCTTCACGGTAAAGCCCGCATCGCCCAAGACCGCCTGGGCCTCGGACTGCGTGAGCCCCGTCACGTCGGGAACGGTCTTTCCGCCCCAAAGCTCCATCTGGTACGTCGCGGCGGCGGCGATGGCCGCCAAGGCCAGAAGCACCAGGGCGACGAGCAGGGCGATCTTGCCGCGACCGAGCCGCTTTTTCTTGGAATCGGAAGCGAGGAAGTCCTTCGACCGGGGCTTCTCCTCGTCTGTCACGCGCGGGAACTCGATGGTGTGCCCGTCGTTCCAAACCGGGCGGGGGGCGGTGGCGGCGGGCACGACCGCCTCGCCGAACTCCGAGAGCCCGTAACCGGACGCGTCGAGCCCCGAAAGGTCGATGCGCGTCGTCGTGTCCGCCGCGTTCGAGAGGAACTTCAGGCTCGCGGGCGCATCGGGTGCCGGGCGGGGCGCGCCGGGGTCGGGGTTCGGCGCGGTTTCGCCCGCGGGGTCGGGATCCTCCGAAGCGTCGGTCCGGTCGTTCTGCTCGGCGGATGGGAAGCCCTGCTCGGAAGCATCGTCCGGCATCGCGGCCTCATCGGGATCGCCGGGCGCTTCAGACCCTTCGGGCCCGCCGGCGACATCGGCGGCGCTTTCAGGCGCTTCGGCACCCTTTTCCGCGTCGGGCGCAACGGGAGCGGAAACGGCGCATGCGCTGCTGTCGGACCCCTCGTCGGCGTCGGATATCTCGCTGAAATCGAAGTCGAGGGCCCCGCGGTCCTCTTCGCCGGGCGCCGGACGCAGAAGCGCCCCGCACTCGTCGCAGAACTTGGCGCTCTCGCGGTTATGGCTCTGGCAGTTGGGACAGATCATTCGTTCAATGCTCCTCTGGGTACGGTCGAGACAATTCTATACGAAACCCGCCTGCGGATATGACCCGAAGACCCGATAAGGTGCAAATTTTAACCGACGACCGAAATCAGGCGCGCCCCTACAGGCCCTCCCCGTAGCCGAAACGGCGTATCTGGGTGGCATCGCGGCGCCAGTTCTTCTTCACCTTGACGTTCAGATCGAGGTACACCCGCGTACCCAGAAGCTGCTGGAGGTCTTCGCGCGCCTCGATTCCGATCTGCTTGATCGCAGCGCCGTGCTTGCCGATGATGATCCCTTTCTGGCTGTCGCGCTCGACGTAGATGATGGCGCGGATGCTGTCGAGGTTGGTCTTGCGCGTGTACTTCATCTCCTCGACGCGCACACCGATCGCGTGGGGAACCTCGTCTTTGAACGTGCGCAGGATCTTCTCGCGGATGAACTCGGCCACCACCACCTCGATGGGCTGATCGGTCTCCATGTCGTCGGGGAACCACTTGGGGCCTTCGGGAAGGCAGGCCACCACGGTGTCGATGAACCCGTCGACGCCGTCGAGCGTCTGCGACGAGCACGTCACCACCGAATCCCAATCGGCCAGACCGCGCGCCGCTTCGAGCTGGGACTCAACCTGATCGGGAGTCGACAGGTCGGTCTTCGACAGAACCAGCACCTTCTTCGAGCGGGCGCGCTTGACCTGCTCGGCAACCCATTCGTCGCCCGTGCCGACCGGCTTTGACGAGTCGATGAGCATCGCCACCACGTCGACGTCCTCGAGCGCCTTGAGCGCCGAGGTGTTCAGCTCCTCCCCCAAGGCGTCGTGGGGTTTGTGCAGGCCCGGGGTATCGACCATGATCATCTGGAAATCGGGCCGGGTCAACACGGCGCGGAACCGATGGCGCGTGGTCTGGGCCGTGTTCGACGTGATGGCGATCTTCTTCCCCATGATGGCGTTGAGCAGCGTCGATTTCCCCGAATTCGGGCGCCCCACCAACGTGACGAAACCGGAGCGGAAGCCCTCCGGGCTGCTGAAGTCGAAATTCGAGGCCATGAAACCCCTTCCCTTAAAACCCGAGCATACCGAGGATGCGCGGAACGAATACGATGAGCCCGACAACCGCCGAAGCGGCCGCCGAGGCCAAAACCGCACCGGCTGCGCAGTCCTTGGCGCGGCCGGCCAGCTCGGAGTAGTCCGGCGAGACCAGGTCGGTCAGCGACTCGACGGCGGTGTTGGCGCACTCGGCGGCGACGACCGACCCGATGCACAGCGCCAGAAGCGCCCACTCGACCGCGCCCACGCGCAGGATCGCCGCGAGCGCGACCACCGCGACGGCGGCCGCGGCGTGGATCCTCATGTTGCGCTGGGTGGAAAACGCGTACGAAACGCCCTTTGCCGCGCATCTGAACGCATCGGCGAGCGTGAAGCGGGCCGGTCGGTTCGGGCCGGCCGCGCCCCGCCGCCGAAAACGCCCCGTCATCCCCGTCACCGGGCGAACGGGCGGCCGTAGAAAGACGAGAGCAGCTCGCGCTCGCGGCGCTCCATCTCCTCCGCCTCGCCGTCCTCGCAGTGGTCGTACCCGCACAGATGGAGCAGCCCGTGGACCAGCATGAGGCTCAGCTCGTCGGGAAACGCCGTGCCGAACTCCGCCGCCTGCCGCTCGCACACGTCCGGGGCGATGACGATGTCTCCCAGCTCGTACACGTCGGCCTCCGCAGCGTCGAAGCCGGCGTCGGCGACGCCGTCGCATTCGAACGACAAGACGTCGGTCGCCCGGTCGATGCCGCGGTACTCGCGGTTGAGCTGATGGATCTCGTCATCGGTCACGAAGTTCACGGAGACCTCCGTGCACGCGGGCTTTCCCTCGCTTTCGATGACGAAGCGGGCGATGCCCTCGATGTCGATGAGCCCGGCCGCATCGGGGCGGTACGGGCAGTTGATCGAAACGTCCATCGCTATCCTCTCTCGCCTGTGCGCTCGTAGGCCGCCACGATGCGGGCGACCAGGGAATGGCGCACCACGTCGCGCGCCGAAAGATCGCAAAACGCGATATCGTCGAGCCCCTCGAGAATCGCACGGGCGCCGGCGAGCCCCGAGGCCGCGCGCGGTATGTCGAACTGGGTGTCGTCGCCGGTGATGACCATGGTGGAGCCGAAGCCCAACCTCGTGAGGAACATCTTCAGCTGTTCGGGCGTGGCGTTTTGCGCCTCGTCGAGGATGATGAAGCTGTCGTTGAACGTGCGCCCGCGCATGAAGGCGAGCGGAACGATCTCGACGGCCCCGCTGTCGATGAGGCGCCGTGCGCGGTCGGGTCCCACCAGCGAGAACAGGGCGTCGTAAAGCGGCCTGATGTAGGGATCCACCTTCTCGGTGAGCGTCCCGGGGAGAAACCCCAGGCTCTCGCCCGCCTCGACGATCGGGCGCGCGAGCACGATGCGGCCGACCTCCTTGCGCTCGAGGGCCGCTGCGGCGAGCGCCATGGCGAGGTAGGTTTTGCCCGTGCCCGCAGGCCCCAGCCCGAACGAGACGGTGTGGGTGCGTATCGCGTCGGCGTAGCGCTTCTGACCAGCCGTCTTGGGGCGCACGACCACCGCGCCCCGGGAATAGAGCACGTCTTCGCGCAGCTGCGCGGGGGACAGGTCGGACGCCTCTATCAGCCGCGCGAAGCGCCTGATGGAGGCCCCGTTCGGCGCCTCGCCGGCCGCAACCTGGCGAAACATCTCGCTGAACAGGGATTGGAGGACCTCGACCTCGGCGCCGGGGCCCTCGAAGGACACGCGGTCCCCGCGCACCGTCACGCGCGCGGAGAACAGACCCTCGATCAGGCGAAGGTTCGCATCATGGGGACCTAGGACCAGGCCCATGTCGGTGCCGGGGGGCGCTGTGAGCGACGATGTGCACCGCTTCTGCCGCTGTTGTTCCATACCGCCCATTCTAGCATCCCTCCGCGCGCGGCTGGATGACCACCGGGACAAGGTCCCCGGCCATCGCCATCAAGGGAACGGGGACCTCGTGGTAGCTTTCGGTGAGGGCGCTGTTGGCCTCCACCGCCACTTGCTCGACCGTCCCCACGCGCCGCTCGTAGTCGCGCCGCCCCAACTCCGCCGACAACCGGCGCAGCTGCGCCGCGCGGCGGCGCTTCACCTGCTCGTCCACCTGGTCGGTCCTGAGCGCTGCGGGCGTTCCCTCGCGCAGCGAGTAGGGAAACACGTGCAAGCAGGAAAACGCCAAGCGCTCGACCAGCTCCTTCGTCATGAGGAAATCCTCTTCGGTCTCGCCTGGAAACCCCACGATCACGTCGGTGGACAAAGACAGCATCGGCATGCGCTCGTACATGCGCGAAACCAGCGCCTCGAACCAATCGGCCGAATAGTCGCGCGCCATCTCGGAAAGGACGCGCGAACTGCCCGACTGCAAGGGCAGATGCAGATGGCGGCAGACGCGGCCCTCGGAGCGGGCCATGATGTCGACGAGGTTGTCGCTCACATCCTGGGGCTCGATGCTCGATACGCGGAAGCGCGGAGGCGCCCCGCGCCCGTCGAAGGACGCCGTGCGCTCCAGCAGCCGCTCCAAAAGCCCGGCCAGGTCAACGCCTTCCGAAGCGTACGAACCCAGGTTGATGCCGGTAAGCACGATCTCCTTGGCCCCGGCGCGCGCGTAGGCGACGGCCTCGTCGACGACCCGGGCCGCAGAAACGCTGGTCGCGCGTCCCCGGGCGACGTGCACGATGCAGAACGTGCAGGCGTGGTCGCATCCGTCTTGGACCTTGATGCTCACCCGCGTGCGGAAGCCCTCGCCCATGCGCAGGGCGCGGGCGCCCGGGTCGGACGGGATGCGCTCCGACAGGCGCCCCTTGGGCACCACTTCGACGCGCGCATCCATGTCCCTGAACTCGCCCGGGTCGATGGCCGATGCGCAGCCGGTTACCAGCACCTGGGAATACCCGTTCGCGCGCAGCGCCTGGCGGACGGCCTTGCGGGCCTTCTTGTCGGCCTCGCCCGTGACCGTGCAGGTGTTCACCACCACGAGGTCGGCCTGCTCCATAGAGACCGAGCGGCCGCCCTGCGCGATGAGGGCGGCCGCTACGTCGTCGGATTCGACGCGGTTGACCTTGCATCCTAGATTGATCACCGTGAACTTCAAGGCGCCCCTTAGTTGAACACGTCGCGCAGGCGCTCGAGCGGGCTGCGCGCGTCCGACACTTCGTCGCCCAGCTCCTGGGCCAGCTGCTCGAGCAGATCGCGCTGCTTTTTGGTTACCTTCTTGGGAATGACCACGTTCACGTGGACGAACAGGTCGCCGCGCGCATCGCTGCGGAAGCGCGGGAGCCCGAATCCCTTGACGCGAACCACCTGGTCGTTCTGGCATCCTTCGGGCACATGGACCGACACCTGCTCATCGGGCATGATCCCGCCCAGCGAGATATCGGCCCCGAGGGCCGCCTGGACCATGCTGACGTTCGCCCGCACATGCAGGTTGTCGCCGTCGCGCTCGAAGAACTCGTGGGGCTGGATGCGGCAGGTGACGATGAGGTCGCCCGACTTGGCTCCGCGCAGACCCGCCTCGCCGAAGCCGCTCACGCGCAGCTGCTGGGCATCGCGGATGCCGGCGGGCACCTCCACCGTCACCCGCTGACGGTCGGGGACGCGGCCCTGGCCGTCGCACTCCGAGCAGGGGTTCTCGATGACGCGGCCCGTCCCGCCGCAGCGCGGGCACGTGGTCGCGGTCTGCATGTCGCCCAGAAACGTCCGCTGGACGGTGACCACGCGGCCGCGGCCCTGGCAGTCGGGGCAGGTGACCTCCTTGCCGTCCTCGCCCAAACCCGAGCACTCGGGGCACGGGGAGAGCCGGTCGTACACGATCTCCTTCTTGACCCCGGTCGCCACTTCCTCGAGCGTCAGGCGCAGCCCCACGCCCATGTCGCGGCCCTCGCGACGGGCGGAGGGGTTCTGCGCTCCCCCGTTGAAAAACGAGCTGAAGATGTCGCCCATGCCGCCGAACAGGTCGTCGAAGTCAACGTAGCCGCCGGCCCCCGACGGGCCGCCCGCAGCGCCGGGAACGGTCCCGAACCGATCGTAGGCCGAGCGCTTGGCCGGGTCGGATAGAACGTCGTATGCCTCGTTCAGCTCCTTGAACTGGTCTTCCGCATCCTCCGATCCGTTCACGTCGGGATGGAGCTTGCGCGCCTTGCTTCGGAACGCCTTCTTGATCTCGCTGTCAGACGCCCCGCGCGCGACACCCAGAACCTCGTACAGATCTTTGGCCATGCTTCGGCATACCTTCTTTCGCTATCGGGCAAAACGAGCCCGCTTCCTTTTTTCGATTCTAGTCTTCGTCAAGCGCCGCGCTCGCGATGCGCACCGCCTTGAGCACGCGCGAGTAGTCCATGCGCGTCGGGCCGATCACCGCCACCACGCCGGCCGAATCCCCGCGTCCGTAGCGGTTCGCCACAACCGAGACGCCGGAAAGCTGCTCGGTGGGGTTCTCGCTGCCGATGCGCACCATCGGGGCGCCCCGCTCGGCATCGGAGGTGGGATCGAGTATCTGGAGGAGCACCGCGTCGTCTTCGAGCACCTGCATGATGGGGATGAGCGCACTCGACTCGCTGAACTCCGGCTTGCGCGCCAGCGAGCTCATGCCGATACGGTGCGCATGCGCGGTGTCGTGCTCGTGCAGGCAGGCTATGATCTCGTCGATGACGAGGCGCACCAGGGGGTTTCCGAAGTAGTGGTTGCTCAGGCCCTCGGCGCTCATCTTCACGTCGCGCGCCGAGCGGCCCGCGAAGAAGTCGTTCAGGATGCGCTGCACCTCCGAGAGCCTCTCGGGCTCCACCGCTTCGGCGAACTCCATCTGGCGGTTGTAGACCTGGGCGTCTTTGGTGACGACCACGACCACGGCCTGGCGATCCGAAAGGGAGATGAGGGTGATCTGCTTCACCGTGGCCGTCCGCGCGAGGGGCGCGACCACGATGGAGAGGCAGTCGGTAAGGCGGGCGAGGGCGTTGGAGGCCGAATCCAGAAGCTCGTCGAGCTCGCTCGCGCTGCTTTTGAGGCGCTCGACCAGCTCGCGATCGTCCTCGCCGTGGCTGATGGCCCCGTTGGCCAAAAGGTTGTCCACGAACGTGCGGTACCCCAGGTCGGTGGGTATGCGCCCGGCCGACGTGTGGGGCTGGGAGATATAGCCGGCGTCCTCGAGGTAGGACAGCTCGTTGCGCACGGTCGCCGGGCTGACCCCCAGGTTGTAGCGCTCGGTCAGCGTGCGCGAGCCGACGGGAAGCGCTTGCGCCACGTACTCCTCGATGAGAACGGCCAGCACGCGCTGGCGCCTATCCGAAAGCATCGATGCCACCTCCCTGATACAACCGCGCGCGAAAACGCGCACCCGATGCCGTCCGCTGTATTCTAGCAGTTAGCCCCACGGTGTGCTAAGAGACGCCTTTCGCGGCACAACCCCACAACCAAAGCGTTACTTCGCCTCTGCGGGGCCCGCCGGTCCGTCGGGAACCTGCGCGCACCCGAGGATGCGTCCGTACAGGTCGTTTCCGCACAGCCACCCCGCGTCGGTCGGCCGCCAGCGACCGTCGGCGCGCTCGACGTACCCCTGCGCCGCAAGCGACTCGAGCTCGCCGCGCAGATGGGGAAAGGCCCCGATCGCACGGGAGACCAGCGCCTCGCTCGGCCCCTGGCTCATCCTCATGCCCAACATGACGTCTTCCACCAGCGCTTCGCGGGCGGATATGCGCTCTTCCACCGCGCCGTCGCGCACGCGGATGCGCTCGCCTTCGTTTTGCAGCATCGATACCGCCGAAGTGCCCAGCCCCAGGTACGGCACGCCCGTCCAGTACGCGCGGTTGTGCCGGCACTCGAAGCCGGGTTTCGCGTAGCTTGCCACTTCGTACCGATGAAAACCAGCTGCGACCAGCAATTCTTCCGCAGTGCGCATATGGTCGGCCTGCGTATCGCCGTCGGGGTCGGGCACCTCCCCCGCCTCGATGGCGCGCGCAAGCGGCGTGCCCTCCTCGACGGACAGCGGATAGACGCTCACGTGGGAAACCCCCGCCTCGATGGCCGCTTCGACGCTGCGGCACAGCGATTCTTCGCCCTGCCCCGGAATGCCGCACATCAGATCGCAGCTGACGTTGTCGAAGCGAAGCCGGGCAGCCCCGATGGCGCACCGGGCCGCCTCGGCGTCGTGCGCGCGGCCGAGCAGAGCCAAAACCCCGTCGTCGAAGCTCTGAACGCCGATCGAGAGGCGGTTCACGCCCATCGCCCAGGCGTCGCACACGATACGGTCGGTGAGGCTCTCGGGGTTCGCCTCCATCGTGACCTCGCACCGATCGGGAGAAAGGTTCATCGACAGCGACAGCGCGTACAGAAGCGACGAGAGATTCGACAGCCCGAGGTGGGTCGGGGTTCCACCGCCGATGTAGACGGTCTCGACCTGCGACAGCTCCCCTGCGCGCGACGCGCGGAACAGCTCCACCACCAGCCGCTCGACGTAAGTGCGCACCGCAGCGTCGTCGCACGCGACCGCCTCGGTCGAAAAGTCGCAGTACGAGCAGCGCTTCTTGCAGAACGGGATGTGGATGTAGAGGGCCCCGAACGGCTCGTGCGAAGCGAGCAGGGACGTCGCGGCCCTAGACATGGCCGCATCGCGCATCGAGCGCGTCGTGGAGTGAAGCCTGCTCGATCATGTCGTCGAGCACCGAGTCGAACTCGGCAAGCGTCGAGCAGCGGGTGAACCGCGCGCGGGCCGCCGAGGCCCCGGGAATGCCCGCGACGTACCACATGGCATGCTTGCGCATCCGCACGATCTGGCCTTCTGCCCGCTCGGCCAAAAGCCGTGCATGGCGCCGCGCCATCTCGATCCGCTCGCGCACCGTAGGGAGGTCGGGAACCTCCCGACCCTCGAGGGCGGCCTTCACCTGGGAGAACACCCAGGGGTTTCCCTGGGCCCCGCGCGCGATCATGATCGAGGCGCACCCGGTGTCCCGAACGAGGGCGCGGGCCGAAGCCGCATCGACCGCGTCCCCGTTGGCGATCACGGGGACCGAAACGGCCCGCCTCACCCGCGCGATCGCCCCGCGATCGGAGCGGCCCCTGTACATCTGGCGCGCGAAGCGGCCGTGAACGACCATCGAAGCCGCGCCGGCGTCCTCCATGCGGCGCGCGAAATCCACGCACGTCTCGACGCCCTCGTCGTATCCGCGCCGGAACTTCACGGCCACCGGGTGCTCGATCGCCGCGCCGACCGCCGACACGATGCGGGCGGCCAGCTCGGGATCGCGCATCAGAGCCGCGCCGTCCCCTTTGCCCGTGATCTTGCGGGCGGGGCACCCCATGTTGATGTCGAGGTAGACCAGTGCTTCTCCCAGCGCGTCTTCCACCCATGCCGCCTGCGCGGCCATGGTGTCGGGCTCGTGGCCGAAGATCTGGACCGCGATGCGGTCCTCCCCTTCTCCCAGCTCTAAGAGCTTGCGCGTCTTCTCGCTCGCGTACGACAGGCCCTTTGCCGACACCATCTCGGTGTACGCGAGGTCGGCCCCCTGCTCCTTGGCCAGAAAGCGGAACACCTCGTCGGAAACGCCCGCCATCGGAGCCAGAAGCACGCGCTGCCTGTCGAAGAAACCCCCCATGGCGAACGCCTACGCAGACGCGAGGGCCGCAAGCGAGGCAAGGGCCAGGCCGACCAGCACCACGATGAGGACGAGCGCCGCGAGGCACCCCGCACCCAGGGCGACCTTCATGCCGCCGCCCATGCCCGACGAGGCCTCCTCGCGGGCGGCCTTCTTCTCGTCGAACGCATCGTCAAGCCAGCTTGTCTCCTCGTCGCTTCTTCCCATCGGGGCACCTTTCGAACCGCAGTCTATTCGTCGACCTTCAGGATAGCCATAAACGCCTCCTGGGGCACTTCGACGTTTCCGATGTTCTTCATACGTTTCTTGCCCTCCTTCTGCTTTTCAAGGAGCTTGCGCTTACGCGAGATGTCCCCGCCGTAGCACTTGGCCAAAACGTCTTTGCGCTTCGCCTTGATGGTCTCGCGCGCCAAAACGCGCCCGCCGACGGCCGCCTGGATGGGCACCTCGAACATCTGGCGCGGGATGATGCCTTTGAGCTTCTCGGTCAGGACGCGGCCCCGGTCGTAGGCCTTGTCCTTGTGGATGATGAAGGACAGGGCGTCGATGGGCTTGCCCGACAGCAGGATGTCCAGCTTCACCAGCTTGCTTTCGCGGTATCCGGCGAACTCGTAGTCAAGCGAAGCGTAGCCTTTGGTGCTCGACTTCAGCCGGTCGAAGTAATCCATGATCATCTCGCCGAGCGGCATCTCCCATAAAAGCTCGACGGTGGTCGGGGACAGGTAGTTCATCGTGATGAAGTTGCCGCGCCTCGAAACCGTCAGATCCATGACGGCTCCCACGTAGTCGGGCGGGACCAGGATCTTCACTTTGAGGAACGGCTCTTCGATGCGATCGATCTCGGAGGGGTCGGGAAGCTCTTGGGGGGAGTGGAGCGACACCATCTCCTTGTTCGAGCGGTACACGTGGTACTCGACGGAGGGAGCCGTGGCCAGAAGGTTCAGGCCGAACTCGCGCTCGAGGCGCTCCTCGATGACCTCCATGTGCAAAAGCCCCAGAAAGCCCACGCGGAAGCCGAAGCCCAGCGCATGGGACTTCTCCGCCTCCCATATGAGCGCCGGGTCGTTGAGGGAGAGCTTCTCCAGCGCCTCTTTCAACGGCTCGAACTGGTCGCCCTCTATCGGGAACAGGCCGGTGAACACCATGGGCTTCACGTCGCGGTACCCCGGAAGCGCCTCGTGCGACCCGCCCGAAGCCGTGGTGACCGTATCGCCCACCTTCACCTGGGAGACGTCTTTCAACCCGGTGACGAGGTACCCGACGTCGCCCGCGCACAGCGCGTCGAGCGGAACCTCCTTGGGGCAGCGCGCGCCCACCTCCTCGACCAGCGTCTCGGTGCCGCTGGCCATCATGCGCAGGCGGTCGCCCTTGGCGATGGATCCATCGACGACCCTGATCAGAGCCACCACCCCGCGGTACGGGTCGAAAAACGAGTCGAAGATCAGCGCGCGCAAGGGCCCCTCGACGTCGCCCTGCGGCGCCGGAACGTTGTAGACGATGGCCTCCAGCAGGTCGTGGACGCCCACGCCCGTCTTCGCCGAACACAAAACGGCGTCGTCTGCGGGTATGGCCAGCCCGTCTTCGATCTGCTCGCGCGCGCGCTCGGGCTCGGCTGCCGGCAGGTCGATCTTGTTGATGAGCGGGACTATCTCCAGATCGGCGTTCATGGCCATCATGGCGTTCGCGACGGTTTGGGCCTCGACCCCCTGGGTCGCGTCCACTACGAGGACCGCGCCTTCGCACGCTGCGAGCGAGCGCGACACCTCGTAGGTGAAATCGACGTGGCCCGGCGTGTCGATCAGGTTGAACTCGTAGGTCTCCCCGTCGTCGGCCTTGTATTCGACCCGAACGGCCTGGCTCTTGATGGTGATGCCGCGCTCGCGCTCGATATCCATGGTGTCGAGGATCTGCTGCTGCATGTCGCGCGCGGAAACCGCCCCCGTAAGCTCGAGGATGCGGTCGGACAGCGTCGACTTGCCGTGGTCGATATGGGCGATGATCGAGAAGTTCCTGATCTTGCTAGGATCATGGGTGGTTTTTCGGGAGCGTTGAGGGGCCATGGGCTCACTTTCGGCGGACGGGGCGGACTTTTCCGACACGGCGCGGCGCGGGGCCGCAGGGCGCTCGGTCAGATCAGAGCGCCATTATACCCGACGGGAACTTTGCGGCCCCAGCGGGCGACCGGCCGCGATAGTAAAACCTCATCTGCGGAAACCATGTGGAACCTTGCAAGGCGGCGCTCCGAATGGAAGCGAGGTCGGGTAAAGTACCCACACGTGCGGCTTTTCGGCCCCTTTTTTTAGCCTGACCTTGTGCAAAAAACGGGGTTGTATGCTAGAATCATCGAGTTTCGTCTGGAAACGCAAGGTTTATAACTACGGAGGATTAGAGTGGCAAACATCAAGAGTCAGAAGAAGCGCATCATCACGAACGAGAAGTCTCGTCAGCGTAACCGCGCTGCAAAGTCCGAGCTGAAAACCGCAACTCGTCGCGTGAGGGAAGCTGTCGAGGCCGGTAACGGCGCCGAGGCTTACGCTGCAGCTCTCGCCGCTTGCCGCCTGTTGGACAAGGCAGCTGGCAAGGGCGTGATCCACAAGAACCAGGCCGCCAACCGCAAGTCCGGCATCATGGCCTCCATCAACGGCATCGTGACCGACGCCGATCGCGCCGCCTACGTGAAGCCCCAGCCCAAGCCGCAGAAGACCGGCTCCAAGAAGGCCGAGGCCAAGGCTGCCCGCAAGGCCGCCCAGGAAGCCCTCAACGCCGAGAAGGCCAAGCGCGTCGAGGCTCAGAAGAAGGCCGAGGCCAAAGCCGCCAAGGCCAAGGCTGAAGCTGCCAAAGCCGCTGCCGAAGCCGAGACCGAAGAGTCTCCTGCCGAAGAGGGCGCTGAATAGCGCATAGCGCACGATCCTCGGATCTGTCCGCATATCAAGGTTGAAGGGCCCCGAAAGGGGCCCTTCCCCGTTTTATCGGTCGGCAGGACGGGCTGCGACCGCGATCACCCAATCCATGAAGGTGCGGTCGGGATCCGACCCGCTCTTCATAGCGCGCTCGGCGTCCCTCAGCGAAACGAGGGCGCCCTCCAGTTCGGCCAACGTGAACCTCCGCGCGTCGGAGGCGTGGTTCTTATAGCGCCACGAAGGACCTCCCAGCACGCGCTCGAGGGGCGTCGAGTCGCCCCGCTGCTCGATCGTCTTGGCCAAAACCAGCTCGCGCATCCTCGTCGCGCAGAGCGTGATCAGGCCGTAAGCGGGGTTCTTTCCCAAGCGCGGATACATGCCCACGCAGGCGGCCACATCGCGCCGCGCCAGCGCGTCGACGAAGTTCCACGGCGCCAGCTCGGACGTGCGCGCCACCATCGACTCGATGTCGCGATCGGTGACCGGGGCGCTTGTTCCCGCATGGGAAAACGCAAGCTTCCTTAATTCCGAATCGATGCGAACGGTGTCGGTTCCCACGAACTCGACCAGCTTGTCGGCCGCGGCGGCGGTCATAGTGAAACCGTGGCCGGGCGCCATGGAGCGCACCGCCTTCGCCAGCTCATAGGATTTCATGGGGGCGCAGTCGATGATCGCCGTCTTCCCCACACCGGCCACGGCCTTGTACAGGCGCGTGTTCTTGGCGAGCTTGTCGGCTATCAGGGCCAGCACGGTCGAAGGGGACGGATGGGCAAGGTAGTCGACCAAGGCCTCGGAATCCTCTTTCCTCATCTTGTCGGCCTGGGCCACCTCGACGAGGCGGACGTCGCTCATGAACGGCAGGGTGTTGCACGCCGCCGCGACATCGGCGCCCGACGCGGACTCGCCGTCGAACCGGTCGTGGTTGAACTCGAGGTCCCCGAGTTTGGATGCGCTTTCCCTCAACCTCTCGATCACGCGGCGCTGCTTCAGCAGGTCTTCGCCGACGATGAGGTAAGCGGGCAAAAGCGTTGGTTGTTTCGATGAGGTATCCATGCATCCATTCTACCGTTGTGCGGAGACCTTCAGCCCCGAAGCCGTTATTTCGCACGAAACCTCGCCGCTCAGATCGGTGCGCATGATGATCGAGCCCTCGTCCCGAAGAAGCGACAGGACCCGTTTGCTCGGATGGCCGTAGCGGTTGTCCTTCCCGACGCTCACCAGGGAAAGGCGGGGAGACAGGGCCTTTGCGGACGCGGCGTCCAGCCCCGAATCCGACCCGTGGTGACACACCTTCAAAACGTCGATGCCGCTCACTCCCCCGCTCACGACCTCGGAAAGCTGCTCGACCTCCAAATCCCCCGTGAACAGGGCCCTGCAGTCTTCGGATCCGTCTGAATCCGCGTCGCAGCGAACGTCGAGGCAGACGCTGTCGGCGTTGCCGCACTCGTTCTCGATGCGGTAGGGCCACACCACCCGCATCGAGAACGTTCCCAGCGACATCGAGTCGCCCGCCTGCACATAGCGCACCTCGCCGGAGACGCGTCGCGCGGTTTCGACGAGATCCTCGACCTTGCGCTGAGGGCACGCATCGGCGCCGCGGGCAAGCACGACGCGGTCGATTTCGGCCACGCGGCCCAAAGCGTCGAGGGAGCCGCAATGGTCGTCGTCGGCATGCGTGATGACCACTGCATCGAGATGGCTCACATGGTTTCGAGCCAAACCCCTCACGAGGCTCGCATCCGACCGACCCGTGTCGATGAGCATGGTTTTTCCGCGTCCGATGAGGAGAAAGGAGTCCCCCTGGCCCACGTCGAGCATGACGATGCGGGAACAGAACCAATGCGGGGGCCATGCAACCGAAAAGACCGCAAGCGCCAAAAACGCCGCAAGGGCAACGACAGCGCACTTCTTTCCCCAAAAAGGCGGGAGGGCATAGAGCGCACCGGCGGGGACGAGCGTCGCTAAAAGCGCCTGCGGTGCGGAAAGATAGAACGGAACGCAGGCATACGGGATACCGGACAGCAGGGACAGAACCTGGGCCAGGGCATCGCACGAGAGCAGCGCCGGGACGAATGCGCAACCCGAAAGCGCGGGAAACGCGGCCGAGACGATGCACGCTGCGAGCCCGAGCGCGCATATGAGGGGAAAGAACGGCGCTGCGATCACATTGGACACGAGAAAGACCAGCGGAAAACGCGAGAACAGATGGATCGACAACGGGAGCGACAGCAGGTTCGCGGATACGGAAAGGGAGATCGCCTCGACGATCGCGGACGGGACGAGGGGCGCCAAGTGCCCCAGATACGCCGCGATGCGCGCCTGGAACAGCACGATGCCCAAAGTGGAAAGCACCGAAAGCGCGAAAGACGGGGAGAGGGCGCAGAACGGATCGATCACGAGGCATCCCACGATCACCAGCGCGAGGGCCTGCAGGCAAGCCGGCCTCCTGCGAGCGAAGAAGGAGGCTGCCCCGAGGGTGCACATGACCGTCGCGCGCACCGCCGAGACGGGCGCGGCCGAGAACACGAGATAAGCGGCCAGCACGCCGATAAGCAGCACGATGCCGAACGCGCGGGGCAGCCTCAACCTCCGCACCGCAAGCATGATCATCCCCGCGACCATCGCAAGGTGCGCCCCCGACACGGCCACCATATGCGCCAGCCCGCAGGCTTTGAAATCCTCCCCCGCCTCGGTTTCCAACAGCTCGCCTCGATACCCGCACACGATCGACTGAACGATCGCCGAGGATTCGCCCCCTCCTTTCAGGCGCTCGATCGAATCGCGCCTCGCCTTCCCTATCGCCGCGAACGGGGAATAGTCGGGTATCGGCTGGGCTTTCTCCATCCGCACAACACAGGCGGCGCCCGCGCTCCAAGCCGCCGTGTCGTCCTCGAAGTCGACTGCCAAAAACGAGCCGGCCCCCGCCACGCGGTCCCCGTAGAGCAGACCGCTGTCCTTTGGGAGGACGACCTTGGCCCTCAGATTGCGCGCGACTACGTAACCCCAGGCCGTGTCGTTCCATGAAGAAGGCCTCGCGTCGCTGGTGAGCACGATCTCGGTGCGCTCTGACGAGCCTTCGATCGAAGAGGCTTCACCATGCAGCTGCTTCGAGGCGAAGATCGATGAAACGATCACGCATACAGCCAGAACAACCACAAAAAGTATCTTTAAATAATACTTGGATAGCCGTTCAGCGATTTTAAATAAAAGAGAATTTTCTGAATGATCTGGATTTCCTTTCCGAACGAAGCGACGGGATGCCAGCGCTGCGAACCCGAGCGACGCCGCTGCCAGGAAAAAGGCAAACGCCAAGGCAGATGCGAAATGAGGATCGCTCCGACCCGACTCCAGGATCGCGGCTCCCGCGCCCCAAAGGCAAAGCGCTGCTGTGAGAAGAAGCGGGATGCGCGGGCTTCGAGCAGAGCTCGCCTCAGGCGCGCTCATACCGTGATCTTGTCCTTGAACTTGGCAAGCGTCTTCTGCCCGATGCCCGGCACCTTGGTAAGCTCGTCAACCGACGCGAACCTGCCCCGCTCGGTTCTGTACGAGATGATCTTCTTCGCAAGCGACGGGCCGATCCCGTCTAGGGACTGAAGCTCTTCGGCCGTTGCGGTGTTGACGTTCACCAGCTTCCCCTGGGATCCGGCAGGCGAACCGGCGCTCGGGGCGGGGTTATCGGCCGTCGGCGCAATGTGGGCCGCATCGTCTTTCGAGGGAATGCGAACTTCTTCCCCATCGACCAGGACGCGGGCGAGCCCCAGTCCCGAGTCGGCCGCATCGGATGTCAGACCGCCGGCAAGCATCACGGCGTCGTTGACCCGTGATCCCTCGGAAAGCGTGTACACCCCCGGTTTTTCCACGCACCCCGAAACCTGGATCGTGATATCCCGGTTTTCAGCCGCAGCCGGCTTCTCCGCCTCCGTCGAGGACTGCCGGGCTTCTTGCGGCGCCGTCGGATCGGCCTTGGCTTCGATATCGAACGAAGCGGGTTGGAACGCGTAGGTTTTGACGAGTACCGCAACCAGCACGACGATTGCCAGCAAGCCCAATCCGATCAGGGATTTTTCCGACTCGTTCTTAGAAGCCCGATCTTTCAGCGCCTCGAGGCGCGTGTCGATATGCATGACGTCTCCTTCCCTCGAGGGAAAGATAAGCCCGCAACCTCGCAGGATCCCACCCGCTGTGCGCCCGAACCCCGCCTGGAAGGCGGTTCGGAATCCAAGCGGAATCGGCCTTCTCAAACAGAAAACCGGCCCAATGGACCGGTTTTCCAACGAATCTTGCCTTCGCGCTCTGCGGAATCCGACGAATCCCCTCTATTGCCCCTGCTGATCGGCGGCAATAGAGCCGCGGGGCCGCTTGTACGAAGGGCATGCGTAGTCGTGGACCTCCGCCGAATCGGCGATGGAACAAACCCACTGCTCGATGGGAAGGGCGCTTTCGGCCTCCTCGACCACCGCAAGGTCCCCCTGCGTCTCGGGGTTGCGCGGCATGAACAGCGTGCAGCAGTCGGATACGTCCTGGGAGGAGATGTCGAACGTGCCCAGCGCCTCGGCATCGGCTATGATCTCCTGCTTGTCAGACCCGATGAGCGGCCTGAACACCGGCAGATCAACCACGGCGTCGGTGCAGCGGATGTTCGCCAGCGTCTGGGATGCCACCTGGCCCAGGCTCTCGCCGGTGACGAGCGCCCCGGCGCCCTCGCGGCGGGCGATCTCCTGGGCGACCCTGAACATCAGGCGGCGGTACATGATGATGCGCAAGGCGGGCGGTACCTTGAGGGATATCTCGCGCTGGTGGTCGCCGAACGGCACGATGTAGGTGCGTGCGATGCATCCGGAGCGCTCCAAGACCCGTGCGATGTCATCCACCAGATACTCGCTTGCATCGGATGCCTGGGGACGGCCCGAGAAATGCACCGCGATGCATATGGCGCCGCGCCGCGCGATGCGCCACGTCGCAACCGGGGAATCGATGCCGCTCGAGAGCAGGGTGACCACCTTGCCCGAGCTTCCCACGGGAAGCCCGCCCACCCCGCGCACGCTGCGCGCGTAGACGTACACGGCGTTCTGCACGACTTCGACCCCCACCTGAACATCGGGAGCCTTCATCTTGACCTGCTTTTCGGGGAAGCGCTCGCACAGCACCGCTCCGATGATGCGGTTCATATCCATGGACGTGGTCTCGAAGTCGGTATGGTTGCGCCGCGCTTGAACCTTGAAGCTGGAGAAATCCCCCGCCTCGGCAAGCGCCTCGATCGCAACCTGCCCCATAACCTCGAGGTCGCGTATGCATTTGAACCCGCACGAGACGCGGGCGACCCCGGGAACGCGCAGGATCACTTCGGAAGCGCGCACGGCCGTATCGAGGTCGGTGCCCTCCTTCAGAAACACGCACAGGCGGCCCGAGATGCGATGGATGGTCACCACCGGGTACCCGACAAGAAGAGACTCCACGTTTTTGAGGAGCCTCATCTCGAATCGCGCCCTGTTGTGACCTTTCAGCCCGATCTCGTGGTAGTGGATCAGGCAGATGCGCTGATGGTCCTGACTCATACGGTTTGCGAGCCTAGTGGTTCATCGCGTCGATCGAAGCGGGATCGTAGGAGACGTCTCCCTGCGCGATCTCGCCGAATGCGATGCTCAACGGCTTGGTGTCGGCAGCGCGCGCGATCTCGACCGCGGTCTGCAGCTGGATGGCGCGCTCGCGCTGACCGTGCATCATGTCGTTGATGTCGTGGGCGCGCTTGGAAGCCATCGCGCACAGCAGGAAACGGTCGTTGTCGGTGTGATCCAGAAGTACGTCGACCTTGGGTTCGATAATGCTCATACAGTCATCCCCGTTATTGTTCGGCTTGTTCGTTCACATAGTCGACGAGTTCCCCGAGCGCTCGCTCGAGGTCGTCGTTGACCAGGCAGTGATCATATTCGTGTTTGCGGGCGAGCTCGATTTGCGCCGTGCTCATGCGCGCCTCGATCGCCGCCGCGTCCTCGGTGCCGCGGCCCTCGAGGCGCCGCCTCAGCTCTTCGAGCGAGGGGGGTTCGACGAACACCAGGTGCGCGAAGGGCATGCGCTCCTTGACCTGGAAGGCCCCCTGCACTTCGATCTCGAGTATCACCTGGTCGCCCGCGGCCATATGCTCCTCGACCGACGCGCGCGGCGTCCCGTAGCGATTGCCCGAGTACGACGCCCACTCCAGCAGCCCGTCATGGGCCACCAGATCGTCGAACTCCTCGTCGCTCAGGAAGAAGTAGTGGGTCGCGTGCACCTCGCCCGGACGGGGCTTCCTCGTCGTGGCCGAAACGGACACCCACGCATCGGGAAGCTCGTCTAAAAGACGAGCCACCAGCGTGCCTTTGCCGGCACCTGATGGCCCAGATATGACGAAGAGATTTCCGCGTCGCATGAATTAGGAGAGGCGCTCCAGCAGGGCGGTCTGCTGACGCTCGCCCAGACCGCGCAGACGGCGGCTCTCGGCGATCTGGAGCTCGGCCATGATCTTCTCGGACTTGGCCTTGCCATAGCCGGGAAGCGTCTCGATCAGCGTGGAAACCTTCATGCGGCCGACCACGGGATCGTCCTTCATACCCAGGATGTCCTTGACGGAGAGCTTGCCGCTCTTCAGCTGCTCGCGGATCTCGGCGCGCTTGATACGAGCCGCCTTTGCCTTCTCAAGGGCAGCCTTGCGCTCTTCTGCGCTGAGTTGAGGAATGGCCATCGTAATCTCCTTTATAAGATTGGCTATCGGTAGTGAAATCCTACCGCACATTTCGGATTCCGACGAGTAGTTTAGCGTTGCCGTCGAAAAATTCAACAGTCAAACACAACGAACCCCATTTCAGGTGAAGAAAAACCTGAACAGGACACCCAACGGCTCCATCGACGGTGATTGTAGCGGATTGGAAACGCCGCGTCTACGCAATCTCGCCGCAAATACGCTCAAAAGCCTGAACTGGGTCTTTCGCTTGGGTGATCGGACGGCCCACGACGATGTGCGATGCACCGGCGCGAAACGCCTCGGAAGGGGTGGAAACCCGGCTTTGATCTCCCTTTTCGCTTCCTTCGGGACGCACTCCGGGAGTCACAATGTATGCATATTCGCCCAGAATCGAGCGCAGGGCGGCCGCTTCGCGCGGAGAGGCCACGACGCCCGAGATCCCGGCCTGCTTCGCCACATCTGCGAGAAGAGCCACCTGCTCTTCGGGTGCGCGCGGCACCCCTACCGAGGAAAGCGCGGATGCGTCCATGCTCGTGAGCACCGTGATGCCGAGCGTGACGATGCCGTCTTCGCCGCGCTCTGCCGAACCGGCCGCCGCTCCCGCCCGGCCCGCCTCGAGCATCTCGGGGCCGCCCGCCACGTGCATGGTGAGCATGTCGGCACCCGAGCGCGCAGCCGCCTCGGCGGCGCCGCGCACCTGGTGCGGGATATCGTGGAGCTTGAGGTCGAGAAACACCTTGAAGCCCTTCTCGCGCAGCTCGGAAACGATCGAGGGGCCGCACGAGTAGTACAGCGTCATGCCCACCTTCAGCCACGTCGCGTGCCCGCGCAGGGCCTCGGACAGCGACAGCGCCTCGTCGCGCGAGCAGTCCAGGGCGACAATAACGCGCTCGCGCGCCGGGATCTCATCGAAGATACTCAGCATTCCAAAGCTCCTATCAGCTCGTTCACATCGGATACGCCATGCCGTTCGCAGTAGTCGGCGATGCCGTCGATCACCTTCACGGTCGCCTGGGGGTCGACGAAGTTCGCCGTCCCGACGGCCACGGCGGTCGCGCCCGCCAGCATGAACTCGACCGCGTCGGCGCCGCTTGCGATGCCCCCCATGCCCAGCACCGGGACCTGCACCGCGCGGGCGACCTCCCACACCATGCGCAGGGCGATCGGCTTGACCGCGGGACCCGACAGCCCTCCCACCACGCGCGCGAGCTGGGGACGGCGGCGCTCGGGGTCGATCGCCATGCCCAGAAGCGTGTTGATGAGCGAGATCCCGTCGGCGCCGGCGCTTTCTGCGGCGCGGGCGATCTCGGCGATGTCGGTGACGTTGGGAGTGAGCTTCACGATGAGCGGGCGCGCGGTCGCCTCCCGGCACATCGACACGACCCTCTCGACGCTGTCGGTCCTGCACCCCATGGCCATGCCGCCGGCGTCCACGTTCGGGCACGAAATGTTCACCTCGTACGCATGGACGGCCTGCGACTGCTCGAGCGCCTCGATAACCTCGACGTACTCCTGGAAGCTGTGGCCCGACACGTTCACCATCGTCGTCGCGCCGATGGATTCGAGCCAGGGGATGTCGTGCTCGAGCAGATGGCGCACGCCGGGATTCTGCAGCCCGATGGAGTTCAGCATCCCGCACGGGGTCTCGGCGATGCGCGGCGAGGCGTTGCCCTCCCAGCCGTTAAGGGACACGCCTTTCGTGGTGACGGCCCCCAGCGAGGCCACATCAACGAAGTCATGGAACTCCCGTCCCGCCGCGAACGTCCCCGACGCGACCGTGACCGGGTTCTTCATGCGAAGCCCGCCCAGATCGACCGCAAGGGCCACCTTCGTGGGCCGGGGAACCAGCCGCTCTGCTGCCTGCATCATCGCCACACCACCTCGTCTGCATCGAAAACCGGGCCGTCCACGCACGCACGGCGCTTGCCCGCCGCAGTGTCCACCACGCACGAAAGGCACGCGCCCACGCCGCACGCCATGCGCCGCTCCATCGACACCTGGCACGCAACGCCCACCTCGGCGGCCATGTCGGACACGATGCGCATGAGCGGCTCGGGGCCGCAGCAGCAGACCAGATCGTAGGGCGCTCCGTCGGAGGCGCATCCCCCATCGAGGCGCCTGCTTGCAAGGCCCGTGCAAAAGCCCCGCTCGCCGTACGTCCCGTCATCGGTGGCGCATTCGACGCCGATACCCAGGCGCTCACGGTAATCCGACAGCGTCACCAGCGCGCTTCGGGTCTGGGCGCCCATGACCATATCGACCTTCGCCCCGCGCTCCACCAGCTGCTGGGCAAGCAGGTACAAAGGCGCGGCGCCCACGCCGCCCGCCACCAGCAAAACGCGCCCGGCATCGGCGCGCTCGCCGCCGGTCCGCGCACCCCAGGGCCGCCCGACAGGACCCACGAGCTCGATCGCGGGATCCGCTTCGGGGGAAAGCCCGGTCAGGTAGTCGGTGCCGTACCCGACCACCTGGTACAGGATGACGACCCTCCCCTCGCCCGGATCGGTCCGATACACCGAGAAGGGCCGCCTCAGGATATGGTCGGCCATCTGGTTCACGCGCATATGGACGAACTGGCCGGGAAGGATGGTCCGAGCGATATAGGGAGACTCGAGCTCCATGAGAAAGAGCCTCGGTCCCACCGGTTCGTTTGAAAGCAGCTTTGCCGGCTCGTTGGCAAGTGCGGCCATAGTCACCCTCTCTTTGCGAGGAAACGCCGCGCACCGAAGCACGCAGCGCATCCGATCGAAAACCCAGGCCCGATCGCGCCGGGGACCCCTCCGCCCGAAGCGGCCCCCGGCGCACCGCAGCCTTTCTTACGCCGTATGAAGCGCCTCGCCGGTCACTGCGCCGTCTTCGAGCATGGCGTAACCGGCGACGTAGACGTCGGTGGCGCGGCCGACGAACCGCTTGCCGATGAACCCGCTGTTGACCGACTTCGACTCGAAGCCGTCTTTCTCGACCTCCCACTCGATGTCGGGGTCGATCACGGTCAGGTCGGCGCGGCAGCCCGGCTCGAAAGCGACCCGGTCGATGCCGATGATCTCGCGAGGACGGACGCTCATGAGCTCGACCAGGCGGTTCCAGTCGATATGGCCGGGCTTCACCAACCCGGTGATGACCGCCGCAAGCGAGGTTTCGAGCCCCGTCATGCCGAAGGGCGCCAGCTCGAACTCGCGGTCCTTCTCGTAGATCGCATGGGGCGCATGATCGGTGACGATGCAGTCGACCGTCCCGTCGACGACCCCCTCGATGAGGGCGCGGGCGTCGTCGGGCGTGCGCAGGGGCGGGTTCACCTTGAGGTTCGTGTCGTAGGTCTCGTCGATGCACTCGTCGGTGAGGAACAGATGATGGGGCGTGACCTCGCAGGACACGGCGATCCCCTCTTCCTTGCCGCGGCGCACCATCTCGAGCGCGCGCTTGGTGGTGAGGTGCTGGATATGCAGGGGGCAGCCCGTAAGGCGGCCGATCTCCATGTCGCGCGAGATCTGGATCTCCTCGCCGGCGGAGGGCCAGCCGAGAAGGCCGAGGCGCGTCGACACCGCGCCCTCGTTGATCTGGCCCTTGTCGACCAGACCCTCGTCTTGGCAGTGGCTCATCACCGTTTTGCCGAACTGCGAGGCGTACTCCATCACACGGCGCATCGCACCGGCGCTCTGCACGCCGCGCCCGTCGTCGGTGAAGGCGACCGCGCCGTGCGCGACCATGTCGCCCATGTCGGACAGCGCCTCCCCGGCGAGTCCCTTCGTGCAGGCCCCCGACACGTGCACGCGGCATTTCCCCACGCGATCGGCCTTGTTGCGCACGTAGTCCACCACGACGGCGCTGTCGATGGTCGGCGCGGTGTTGGGCATGCAGCACACGTCGGTGAATCCTCCGTGAACCGCCGCGCGCGTACCGGACTCGAGGTCCTCTTTGTACTCCTGGCCCGGATCGCGGAAGTGGACGTGGATATCGACCAGGCCGGGCACGACGATCTTGCCGCCCAGGTCGCGCTCGACGCCCTTGTCCATCTTCAGATCGTGGCCGACCTCCACGATCCTTCCGTCGCGCACGAGCATCTCGCAGACCTCGTCCAGGCCGGTCTGAGGATCGATAAAGCGCGCGTTCTTAAGCAGTAAGGCCATCTTCGCTCCCTCCGAGCAGTAGGTACATTGCAGCCATGCGCACGAGGATGCCCGCGTACACCTGGTCGAGGATCACCGAGCGCTGCGGGTGATCCGCCATGAAATCGTCCAGCTCGACGCCGCGGTTGATGGGGCCGGGGTGGCACACGATCGCGTCGGGGCGCAAGAGCTTGTCGCGCTTCTCGTTCAGGCCGTACAGCATGCTGTACTCGCGCAGGTTGGGAAACGGCGAGTTCTCGAGGCGCTCCTGCTGGATGCGCAGCATGTAGACGACGTCGAGCTCGCCCAGCGCCTCGTCGAGGTTCGACGTGACGTGGTGCGCACCGAGGGCCTCGGGCGCGGCGGGAAGGAGCGTGGGCGGGGCGATGAGCGTGACTTCGCAGCCCATGGTGTTGAGCGCCGGAACCAGCGAGCCGCACACGCGCGAGTGGGCCACGTCGCCCACGACGCCCACCTTCAGCCCGTCGAGGGTTCCCTTCGCCTGCCAGATGGAGTACAGGTCAAGCAGCGCCTGGGTGGGATGCTGGTGCTTTCCGTCGCCCGCGTCGATCACGCTGACGCCGGAGGTCTCGGCGATCTGATGGGGAACCCCGGCGTGCTTGTCGCGCACGATGATCATGTCGATCTTGTAGGCGCACAGCGTCTCCACCGTGTCTTTCAGGCTCTCCCCCTTGACCGAGGAGGTGCTGGAGCCGCCGAAGTTCAGGCTGTCGCACGACAGGCGCTTCTCGGCGATCTCGAACGACGAGCGCGTGCGGGTAGATGGCTCGTTGAAGAACATGTTCACGACCGTGAATCCCTTGAGCGTGGGAACCTTCTTCACGCGGCGCTCGTTCACCGAGCGGAACCGCTCGGCGGTCTGGAGCATCAGCATGATGTCGTCGGCGGAGTACTCGCGGATGTCGATGAGGTGGCGATGATGAAAGCCCATGCTATTCTCCGATCTTTCCGGCGTTGCCCAACGGTGCCGAGCCGATCCGCTCGCCCGGAGCGGCGGCGAAGATCTCGACGCAGGACTCGCCGTCGGCTTCCTCCAGATAGAGCCTCACGTTCTCGTCGCGCGCCGAGGGGACGTTCTTCCCCACGAAGTCGGCGCGGATCGGAAGCTCGCGATGCCCGCGATCCACCAGCACCGCCAGCTGGATGCAGGAGGGGCGCCCGATATCCATCAGCGCGTCGAGCGCGGCGCGGATGGTGCGCCCGGTGTACAGAACGTCGTCGACCAGAACCACGTGGGCGCGATCCAGTTCGAAGGGGATGTCGGTGGAGTGCACCTCGGGCGCGAGGTGGGTTGCGAAGTCGTCGCGATAGAAGCTGATATCGAGGCGGCCGAGCGGCGGGCGGGTGCCCTCGATCTGCTCGATCTTGTCGGCGAGGCGCTTGGCGAGCAAATCGCCCCTCGTCACGATGCCGACCAGGGAGATGCCTTCGGCTCCCTTGTTCTTCTCGAGGATCTGGTGCGCCATGCGCGTCAGCGATCGCTCGATCTCGTCTGCGTCCATGCAGACCGTTTTCAACTTACCTGGATCCGTCATGTGTGCTCCTTGCTCGAAGTTGCACGGACAGACAGACGTTTCGCCCGATCCAGAAACAAAAACGCCTCTGCATCAGGCAAAGGCTCGTCAATGGCGCATGTATGTGAAGTGCGTGTGCGCCGCCGCGGTGCCTTGCCGGTCTCTCTGTACCGTCTTTAAAGGACTGAATCGATGATAGAACCTCGGTCGAGGATGCGGGACCGAAAACGATGTCTCGACAATTCCTACACATTCGCTCTCGCCATCGCGATGCAGGCACGGCGATGGCGCGGATTCGAGCGGATGCACGGGCGCGATGCCGAGCCAGAGCCGGGCGTGGTAGTATCCGAGCATCGACCGACGAGATACGGAGCAGCCGATGACAAGCGCCCACCAACCCTTCCGCCGCAGCCTGGCGAGGCTGCTGTCCACCAAAAAGGCCAAGCGCGCCGCATCCGCCGCCGCAGCGGTGCTGGTGGCCTGCGCGATCGGCGGAGGGCAGCTCGCGCTGAACGGGAGCGGAAACGCAGGCTCCCCCTCCCCCGCGGCCGACGCGCCGGCAGACGCAACCGGCGCGCGCCAGGCGACCCCTCCCATCGAGGAGGGCGGCTCCTACACCGACAAGGACGACGTGGCGCTCTACATCCACACCTACGGCAGGCTTCCCGGCAACTTCGTTTCGAAGACCAAGGCGCAGAAAGCCGGGTGGAACGCCTCGGAAGGCAACCTCGACGAGGTGCTGCCGGGAAAGAGCATCGGCGGCGGGCGCTTCTACAACGACGACGGGCTGCTGCCCGATGCGAAGGGGCGCACCTGGACCGAATGCGACATCGGCTATCGCGGGGGGCATCGGGGGCCCGAGCGCATCGTGTTCTCGAACGACGGTCTTATCTACTACACGAGCGACCACTACGCGTCGTTCGAGCGGCTGTACTGAGGAGCGACGGATGCAACGATTGTCGGTTACGCTGAACGAACGCGTTCTGACCAGCTACGATGACGTCCACGACGAGATCGTGCGAACGCTCGGGGTCCCCGCGCATTACGGGCGCAACCTGGCTGCGCTCAGCGACTGCCTGCAAGACGCAACCCGGCCGACCACCGTGCGCGTTCTGTTCGATCGCGAAGAGGGGCCGATGCACGACTACCTGGAGAAGATCGTGCGCATCGCCTACCGCGTCCAAGCCGAAAACCCCGCCGTGGACGTGCGCCTCGGAGGATGCCCGGAATAAAGCGGGGCCTTAGCGGAAGCGCACCACGCCGTTCTCGCCGCGGTGGCAGGTTTTCACGAAGCGCACCGTGCGGTCGGCCGCGTTCATCACGACGCTTTCAGTGGTGACGGACCCGCCGGCCTTCGAGACGCCGGACACCATCTCGCCGTCGGTCACGCCGCAGGCGAGGAAGGCCGCGTCGTCCGAACGCACCAGCATGTCCATGGTCAAAACGGCATCGAGGTCGATCTGCGCGGTCTTCTCCGCGCGGGCGCGCTTCTCGGCGCCGTCCTTGTCGAGGTCGAAGCGGAGGCGACCCATGAACGCGCCGCCGATGGCCTTCAGGCCCGTGCAGGCCAGCACGCCCTCCGGAGCTCCGCCCGAACCCATGTACAGGTCGATGCCCGTTCCCGGAACGGCGGTGGCGATGGCCCCGAACACGTCGCCGTCGTCGATGAGGCGCACGCGCGCGCCGGTCGAGCGGACCTCGGCTATGAGGTCGGCATGGCGGGAGCGGTCGAGGATGCACACGCACAGCTCATCGACGGGCTTGCCCAAGGCGCGGGCCACGTCGCGCACGTTGTCCGCAGGGGACTTGTCGATATGGACCGCGTCGGCCGCCGCAGGCCCCACCGCGATCTTCTGCATGTAGGTGTCGGGGGCGAACAGAAGCGATCCGCGCGGGGCGATGGCGATGGTGCACAGCGCGTTCGGCTTCATCGCCGCGCAGAGGTTCGTTCCCTCCAAAGGATCGACCGCAATGTCGATCTCCTCGCCGCCGCGACCCAGCTCCTCGCCGATGAACAGCATGGGAGCCTCGTCGCGCTCGCCCTCGCCGATGACGATGCGGCCGGAGAAGTCGATCTCGTTGAACGCATCGCGCATCGCCGTGGTGGCCGCTTGGTCGGCCGCCATCTTGTCGCCCAGGCCGTTCCATTCCGCGCTTGCGATCGCAGCCTTCTCGGCGACGTTCAGGATCTCCATGATGCGTGCGTTGTGCATTCCCCTCACCTTTCGGTTGAAAATCGATGCGATGTACCCAATCAGCGCGATTCTACCCCCAAACGACCGCTCGCCGCCTGAAAAGACGGCGAGCGAGGAGGTTTCCACCCGTGGCGGCTAGCCCTTCCGCACGAAGCACGCGGCGAAATGCGCGTCGGGCGACCCTTCGTCCAGCTTGGTCGAAATGCACGGGGCCCCGTCGATGGGAGCGAGCGCGAACCGCGAGCCCGCGGGGCTTTCCAGGAAGCGCTTCACCATCCCGGTGTTCTCGTCGTAGGTGACGGTGCACGTGGAGAAGACCAGGCGACCGCCTTCCTCCACATGCTCCGCCGCACTGCACAGCATCGCGAACGAGGTTTCGCCCACCGCATCGATGTTCTCCTTGTTGATGCGCCAGCGGATCTCGGGATGGCGCCGCAGCGTTCCCAGCCCCGAGCAGGGGGCGTCGACGAACACCGTTGCGAACGTGCGGTCGCCCAGAACCGTCTCGAGGCGCGTCGCGTTTCCGACCAGGGCGTCGGACAGATCGGCCCCGTACGCGCGGGCGCGGTCGCGCAGCAGGCCCACCTTGAACTCGTGCAGGTCCAGAGAGGTCAGGTCGACCTGCGATCCGAAACGGCGCTGGGCGTCGCTTTGGATGAGGATGGTTTTGGTGCCGCGCCCGGCGCCCACTTCCAGAACCGACGCGGGCTTCTCGTCGCCCAGCACGCGCGATGCGATGAGCTGGGCCGAAGCGTCGGACACGAGGATCTTTCCGTCCTCGAACAAACGGGCGATGGCACCCTCGACCAACACGCGCGGGTTGGACACGTGGAAGCATCCCGCAACCGCGGTTCCGTTCACCAGCACGGGGGTGAGCGCGGCATCGCAGGCGGAAAACGCCTCGATGACCTCCCCGTCGGTCGCCTTCAGCGCATTCACGGCGATGAACAGGGGCGCCGGGTCGTTCGATACGCGAAGGAACGTGGCGGCGTCTTTCGCGCCCATATCCTCCACCAGGCGCCGGGTCATCCACTTGGGGAAGGCGTAGACGCGCGCGAGCGCATCGATGTCGGTGTTCGGATCGCCGAAGGGGAACTCGCCCCTCATGCGCTCGATACGGTGCAGGATGGCGTTGCCCAGGCCGTGCGCCGACGGCGAGATCGCGCGCACGAGCTCGACCCCCTGGTCGATAGCCGCATGGGGCTGCTTGCCCAGGAAGATGAGCTCGTAGGTGGAGATGCGCAGCGCATCGCGCACGTCGCTGAACGCGTCGGCCGGACGGTCGAGCGCGCGGTTGATGACCTCGTCGAGCACGCCGTAGGTGCTCACGACGCCCAGGGACAGAAGCGTGGCGAACGCGCGGTCGGCCTCGGACATGTCCGACGAATCGACCACCGTCTCGATGACCTCCTGGGCATAGGCCTCGCGCATACGGACGATGCGCGTGACCTGGAGCGCCGCCAAGCGAGCGGGGCTTGCGGCGTTCTTGTAGAACCGCACCGTCCCGTCCTCGTTGGTATCGGGGCCGCCGCCCTTCTTCTCGCCGGCGCGCTTCTCCCGCTCGACCTCGCGCAGCTCTTCGAGCTTCTCGCGCGTGTTGCGCCCGGGGGCGATCTTGGTGCGCTGGCCCAGTTTCGGGTCGAGCTCGCCGCGGTAGATGCCGGCGGTGTCGTCGACCAAACGCGCGATCTGGCGCTCGTTGAACGCCTTCTTGTTGCGGGGGACGAACGCCTTCTTCACGCGGTCTTTCGAGGCGGCCTTGCCCTTCGCCCCGTCGAAGCGCCGGGGTTTGGCCGAGCCCCCGTCAAGCGAGCGCCCCGCCCGATCGGGACGGTTCGACGGGCTTCTGTCGGAACGGGCCGTGCGCTCGAAGCCCTTCTCCCCGCGATCGGAACGTCCCTTGAAGCCTCCCTCGGCCCCTTCGCGACGATCCTTGCCCGCGAACCCGCGCCGGTCGCCTCGGTTGGAGAACCCCCGTTTGTCGTCGCGCTTTTCGCCTCGCCCGGAAAACCCGCGCTTGGCGCCGTTCTCACGCGACCCGTCGGACGGCTTGCGGTCGTCGAAGCGGCGCTTGGCTCCCCCGAAGCGAGCGCCCTCGCCGCGCGTGCGCTTATCCCCGTCCCTGCCGAAGCGGGGCGCCCGTCCGTCGGCAGGCGCGTTCGCACCCGCAGAACGATGGTCTTTGATGCGCGATCCGGGCGCCGCTCCGGACGGTTTGCCGTCCGCGCGCGGTGCGCGCCCGCGACCTTCGGCCGAACCGCGATCCGACCGAGGACGCGACGGTCCCCCACCCGAACGGGAGAAATGACGGCGATCGCCGTCCCGACCGGCAGGACGGCCCTTGCGGTCTTTCCCGTCGCGATTCTTACCAGGTTGGCGATCGGCCATTATTCGGTCCCCCACTCCATAACGATGTTCTTCACGTTCTGGATGCCCGCCGCGAACGACCGGGCGTCCATTGATTTTTTCCCTCGGGGCCTCAGCCCCAGCACCTCGACGGCCCCTTCAGAGCACTTGAGGACGAAGCGCTTGCGCGAGAAGCGCGCCTGGCCGGGCTCCAGCCCTTCGGCCAGATCCTCGTCGGATTCAGCCAGAACCCGCACCGATTCGAGGATGGTGTCGCGGTCGGCGATGACCGAGTGCGAGGGATGGGCCCCGCTCGATGCCCGCACCTTGCGCTCGACGTCTTCGGCGGAATCGTCCGGACGCGGATCGAGCTCCCCCTTGCCGATCTTGTCGGCGTACGTGACGGCCGCCTCGTCTTGGGCCGTCCAAGAAAGCTCCGAGCGATCGGCCAGATCGAGCGCCTCGATAAGCGCCTCGGCCCCGCAGCGGGCAAGCCGCGCGGTGAGGTCGCCCGCATTGCTCGAACCGATCTCCACCTCGCGCATGCAGGCGAAATCGCCCGTGTCGAGGCCCGCCTCCATCCTCATCACGCACACGCCCGCACGCTCGTCGCCCGCCAGGATGGCGCGCTCGATGGGAGCCGCGCCGCGCCAGCGCGGAAGCGCCGAAGCGTGAACGTTCAGGCAGCCGTGGCGTGGGATGGAGAGAACCGACTCGGGAAGCAGCGCCCCGTAGGCCGCCACGCAGATGACGTCGGGGGCAAGCGCGTCGAGATACGCCACCTCGTCGGGATCGCGCAGGGTGCGGGGCGTGCGCACGGGGATGCCCAGATGCTCGGCCAGCTGTTTGACCGGAGATGCCACCAGCCCGTTTCCGCGCTTGCGCACCGCGTCGGGACGCGAGTACACCGACACGATCTCGTGCTTTTCCGCAAGCGATTCGAGGATCGTCGCCGCGATGGGAGGCGTCCCCATGAAGACCACGCGCATCAGTCGATACCCACTTCGATGGCGGTCTCGCCGGGACGGGCGCCCTCGAGGCGCGCGCGTTCGTAGGCGGCGAGCAGGTTGATGCGCGCCTCGGGCACGCAGCTCTCGAACAGCGTGCGGCCGTTCAGATGGTCGATCTCGTGTTGGAGGCAGCGGCCTAAAAGCCCGTCGCTTTCGATCTCCCACTGCTCGCCCTCGAGGTCGAAGTAGCGCACGCGCGCCCAGGGTGCGCGCGAGACGGGAGCGGATACGCCCGGAACGGACAGACAGCCCTCGTGATCGATTACCGGGTCGCCCCAGGTGTCGACGAGTTCGGGATTGACGAGAACCAAAGGATCGCGATGATGCTCGTCCCAGTCGCAGTCGACCACGATGAGGCGCTTGAGCACACCCACCTGGGGAGCGGCGATTCCCACCCCGTTGTTCTTGTACATAGTGTGCGCCATCTGGGTAGACAGCCTCTTCAAACTCTTATCCCCCAAATCGCACGGTTCGCATACCGTGCTCAGCAGGGGGTCCGGCGATTGGACCACTTTCAGCATCGTAACCATCCTTCAGTTATCAAAGAACGCACGGCGTGCGTCGGTAGGCAGATCTTAGGTGCAGTATAGCGTCTCGGCGGCGCGGCGGGCCGCCGCCTTGTCAAGCGAAAGCCAAACGACAACCGAACAACACGTCTTGGCGCGCGGGTGCGAGCTTCCCTTTAGGAAACCGGCGGCTTGTGGGCCGCCTTCAGGGCGCGCAGCTGCTTCTGGGAGGCGACGACGCTTTGGAACAGCAGGTCGCGCTCGTCGGCCGAAAGCTCGGTCGCGCCCGAAAGCTCGGCGCGCAGCTCCTCGATCGCATCCTCCATGTCGCCGATCACCAGCTCTTCGGCCAGGTAGTCTGCAAGCGCGGCGTCATCGACCCCCTCGCGGGCCGAACTCGCCGTCAATATGCGCGCAGCGCGCTGTTCGACCGCGGTTGCCGCAGTGACGATCTCGCCCGACGAAGCGGAGGGACACGCGGCCAGGGTGTCGGCGATGCTTCGGGCCAGCGTCTCGTGAACCGGCAGATGCCAGCGCGTTTGCACGAGGGTGTCCGCTTTGGCCAAGGCGAGGTAGGGAGCGCGCACGCACAGGCACAGGAAATCGCGCTCGACGCGGCGGCGGTTGCTTTCTGCCTGTCCGATCTGCGCGGGCGATCCCGGGGCGGAAGGGGCCGCACCCGCATGCGGATCCGGCTGCGCGGCCCCTCCCTGAATCTGAAGGGGCTCCTCCCTCTCGGCGCGCACGGGAGGGCGAAGGCGCGCGAGCATCGCCAGGACGTCTTCCTCGCGAGCGCGGCAGCGATCGGCGATCTGATGGGCGTAGTCCTTCGCAAGCAGCGAGTTCTTGATGGGAGCCAGCACCGACAGCGCGTCGGTGAGCGCGCGCGTGCGCCCCTCGGCCGTTGCGAGGTCGTGGCGGGACAGCCTGCGCTCGATGCCGTAGGTCAGAAGCGGCACCGCTCCCGCCACCAGCTCGCGCAGGGCATCGGCGCCATGCGCCGCGACGAATTCGGCGGGATCCTGGTCGTCGGGAAGCGTGACCGCGCACAGCTCGATGCGCGTGCGCCCCGCTTCGGGCGTCATGCTCTCGTCGATGAACTCGAGCGCCCGATCGGCGGCGCGCTGACCTGCGGCGTCTCCGTCGAACAGGTACACGATGCGCTTCTTCGCATGGCGCGAGATGATGCGGATATGGCTCATGGTGAGCGCCGTTCCCAACGTGGCCACCGCGTTTCGCACGCCGGCCTCGTGGAGCGCGATCACGTCGGTGTAGCCTTCCGTGATGATGGCCACGCCCGTCGCGGTCATGTCCGCCTTCGCCTTGTCCAGGCCGTAGAGCACCTGGGACTTATGGAACAGGGGCGTCTCCTGGGAGTTCAGGTACTTCGGCTCGCCCGAGCCCACCACGCGGCCGCCGAAGGCGATGCACTCGCCGGTCTGGTCGCATATGGGAAACATCACGCGGTTGTAGAACCGGTCGCGCGCGCGCCCGTCGCGGCCCTTCAGGGCGACGTTGGCCTCGATCATGTCGGACACGGGGATTCTCTTCGCGGAAAGATGGCGCACGAGGGAGCCGGATCCCGGCGCGAAGCCCAGGTTCCAGCGCTTGGGCACTTCCCCGCCGAACCCCCTGTTCGCCAGATACGACCGCGCCGCGGCGGCTTCGGGCGCGGGCGAGCGCATGAGCTGCAGATGGTAGAACTCGGCTGTGGCCGCGCACACCTCCTTCAGCCGCGCCTTCTTGCTGTCGGGCACGCGCGGGCCGCCCGAATCGGACAGCTCGATCCCCGCGCGCTGCGCAAGCGAGCGCACGGCGTCGGGAAACGACAGTCCGTCGAGCTTCATGACGAAGGTGAACACGTCGCCGCCCTCCCCGCAGCCGAAGCAATGCCACAGCTGGGAGTGGGGATCTATCTTGCACGAAGGGGTTTTCTCCTGATGGAAGGGGCAGCAGCACCAGAAATCGCGGCCGCGCTGCTTCACGGGCACGCGCTCGCCCACGATCGAGACGAGGTCGCTCGCCTCGCGCACCTTTCGGAGATCGTCGTCGCTTATCCCGCCTGCCATGCGATGCGGGCTCTTAGTTCTGCTGCTGGGCTTCGGAGGCGGACCGCTTGGCCTTGCGGCGGGCCTGCCACAGCAAAAGCCCCGAGGCAAGGTACAGCACGACCACCGTCATGACGCGGCCCATGCTGGGGTCTTTGTATCCGATGACGAAAACGCCGATGCCGAACGTGGCCATGACGGCGCAAAGGATGCCCAACCAGGTGAGATACGTGGAAGTGTTGCTCATGTCGCCTCCAGAAGAGATGCTTCGCTCGATTACCGCTTGAAGTATACCGCAAACGCACGGTGCCGCCCGAAGCGAGCCGAACCGAAAGACTGCTGATACAATGGCGCTGAAACACCGAGATTGGAGCCGTTTTATGAGCGATGCAAGCTACCTTGCGCTCGATCCCGCAATCGAGCGCGCCATCCGGGCGGACCGCGCCGCCGGCAAGCGCAACCCCCATGCGTTTCGCGACGAAGACGTCGTGCGCCGCGACGCGTTCGACCACGACCGGGCGACCCTCGTGCGCCCCGCGTTCGAGCGCGATACCGAGAAGATCATCAACATCCCCGCCTACAACCGATACGCCGACAAAACGCAGGTGTTCTCGTTCGTGGAAAACGACGATATCTGCCGACGCGCCCTCCACGTCCAGCTGGTCGCGCGCGTCGCGCGGTCGATCAGCTCGCTTCTGGGCCTGAACACCGCGCTCGCCGAGGCCATCGCGCTCGGACACGACCTGGGGCACACCCCCTTCGGGCACGCCGGCGAGAAGTTCCTCAGCACCTGCTACCACGAGCGCACCGGGCGCTTCTTCAACCACAACGTCCAAAGCGTGCGCGTGATGGACCGCCTGTACCGCCGCAACATCAGCCTGCAGACCCTCGACGGGGCGCTTTGCCACAACGGGGAGTTCGCCAAGCAGGAGCTGAGCGTTGGCAGCCTCGGCAGCTTCGACGAGCTCGACGAGCTGGTGGAGGCCTGCATAGCCGACGAGGAGACCATCGGATCGCTTCGCCCCTCCACCCTCGAAGGCTGCGTGGTGCGCATGTCCGATATGATCGCGTACCTGGGGAAAGACCGCATCGACGCGCGCGACATGGGCGTCATCGACTCGTTCGACGCGTTCGAAGGCGACTACATCGGGAAATCGAACGTCTCGATCCTCAACAACATGATCGTCGACATCGTGAACCACAGCTACGGGTGCGACCGCATCCGCATGAGCCCCGAGGCCTTCAGGGACATCAAGCGGGCCAAAGAGCAGAACTACGCCCTCATCTACCGGCGCGAGGGCATGTCCGACGAGCATGCCGACATGATGCAGGAGATGTTCGAGGAACTCTACGGAAAGCTTCTTGACGACCTGCGGCGAAAAGACGAGTCCTCCCCGGTGTTCAAGCACCACGTCGACTACCTGGTGCGCAAGTCGCGCAGCATCACCCGCGAGAACTACCTGAGGGAAGACCCCAACACCATCGTGGTCGACTACATCTCGTCGATGACCGACAGCTACTTCAGCGCCCTGTACGCGCACCTCTTCCCCGAAAGCGGCAAACGCGTCGTCACCCGCACCTACACCGATGATCTGAGGTAGCCATGAACCTGCTTTTCGCCTCCGACCTGCACGGGTCGGCAAACGCCGCCGAAGCGCTCGCCCAGCGCGTTCGCGCAGAGCGCCCCGACCGCATCATCTTGCTGGGGGACCTGCTGTACCACGGACCCAGAAACGCGCTTCCCGACGGGTACGATCCCGCGCGCACCGCGCAGATCCTCAACGAATTCGCCGAGAGCACCCTCGCGGTGAAGGGCAACTGCGAAGCCGAAGTCGATCAGTGGATGCTCGACTTCCCCTGCATGGCCGAATACGCGCTCGTCGAGACCGACGGCGTCTGCTTTTTCGCCACGCACGGGCACCGCGCGCGCATGGCGCCCAACGACCTGCCCTCCCTTCGCGCAGGCTCGGTGTTCGCATACGGGCATACCCACGTGAAGCAGCTTCGGCGCGAGGGCGGCATCGTGCTTTTGAATCCGGGCAGCGCCGCTTTGCCGAAGGATGGCGCGCGAAGCTACGCGACCTACGAGAACGGAACCCTGCATCTGAAGGCGATCGACGGCGCACCGCTTGCGCACCTCGATCTTTAAACGAGGAAGCCGCGGCCCACAGGGACCGCGGCTTCGCGTGAACGGTTTCGATCGGTCGTTACGCCCGCTGCCTCAGCGCACGCAGGGCAAGCAGAGCGGCACCCGCAGCAACGAGCGCGAAGGCGACCGTAGGAGCATCGCCCGTGGCGGGGATACCGTCCGTAGCGGGCGCCTCACCCGTGGTCGGCGTATCGCCGGGGTCGGTCGGGGGCACGTGGACGGGAGCAGGCTTATGGGTGTTAGTGACGATGAAACCCGAAACCGCGTCACCTGATACGGCCGCCTCGTAGCCCTCGGGGACGTCGCGCTCCTCGACGGTGTAGGCGATCTCGGTTCCCGCCTCGAATCTCTTCAGGTGCGCAAAGGAACCCTTCCAGTCGTTCGTTTCGGTGAGCACGAGAACCTCGCCGGTCGGCTTCCCATCCGCGAGCAGCGCCACGGTCGCGCTCGCGGGGCGGATGCCGTCAGCGTCGTTGCCGTCGTCCCACACCTTGGCCACAGCCACGGAAACCTCGGCCGACTTATAGGAGTTCGTAACCGTGAAGCCGTCCTTGGCCGTGCCGGACACCACCGAGGCGTAGCCCTCGGGCACGCCCTCCTCCGTGACGGTGTAGGCGACCTCCGCGTCATCATCGCCATGGGTTCTCAAACCCTCAAAGGAGCCCTTCCAGCCGTTCCCTTCCGAAAGCACGAGGGTCCTGTCGGTGGGAGTGCCGTCAGCGAGCAGGCGCACCGTCACGGAATCAGGGCGCGCGCCGTCGCGGTTGCCATCATCGTCCCAGTTCTTTGAGACGGCGATGCCTATGCGCTTGAGCGCGTTCTTAAGCGCGAGGGAGGCCTCAGGCGTTTCCGCATTAACGGTTACCTCGACCGGCTCTGCAAGCTTGAAGCGGGCGGGGGCGGAGACCTCGGTCACCACGTAGTCGCCCAGGACGAGATCCAAGAAGACGACGTTGCCCTCGTTATCGGTCGCGGCGTTCGGCACTTCCCTCTCATGGATATCCAGGGCGGGAGAGCCGTCTTTCTTGGCGATACTGAACTCGATACCCGCAAGAGGACGGGTCTGCTCTCCCTCTTCAGCCTCGGCGGTCTTGGTAAGCGAGACCTTGCCGGGGACGTACTCGACGGCGATGTTTCTAGTGGCCTCGCGCTGCTGGGGGTTCAGGGCGAATTCAGTGGTCTTGGCGGTCAGCCCTTCGTAGGTCGCCTCGTCCAGATCGCTGCCCGGGGCCGCGGTTCCGTCGGCCTTGGGCAAGAAGCGCTCCTGCGCGGTGCGCTCGGCCGCGATGCGGTAGGTCCCGCGCAGGTAGACGGGGGCCTCGTAGTGCCCCTCCGCGTCCGTTACCAGTTCGATGGCGGTGCCGTCGGGATTCTTGAGCTCGCTGCCGTCCAAGCCGACGATCTTGAGCGCGCGGCCCGCGAGCGGCCTGTCGGTGCCCTCGGTGTAGGCGCCGTCGCCGTCAAGGTCGAGAAAGTAGATACCGTCGACCTTGTAGGTGGAGAAGTAGGCCTCCACCGAATTGGCCTCCGAGTAGTTCTTTCCGTCGGTAGAGAAGGCAGAGGAGTTCACGGCCTTGTCGGGGTTCTCCGACGCGTCGTCGTGAAGCGTGCGGTCGAAGGGGATCGCCGAGGGAACGTAGATGTCGACGTCGGCCTTGCTCGCGATCTCCTTACCGTCATTGAGGACGGCCTTGAAGGACTTCACCTGGGAGAAGTCGGTCACCTGGGCAGCCGTGAGCCAGGCGCCGTCGCGCACCGACTCGAGGTCCGCGCCCTGCGGCGCTACCTGGTAGTAGAAGGTGAAAAGATCGTTGACCGCCCCGTCGTTGGCCGACTCGATGCTCGCGGTAAGGCCCGTGGGAAAGCTGGAACCCCGCGGCGGATAGGCGCCCTGGGCGTTGGCGACGACCGTATGGTCGCCAACGGCAGGCAGGACGTCGATCACAGAGAGCGCGGTCACCGGCACGATGGAGTTGTTGAACACGTTGAGGCGGTAGGTAAGCGGGTAGCCCAGATCGCCCGTAGTGGCAAGGCCGTAGTCCTCGCCATCGTAGGAGATGGCCTTGGAGAGCATGAGCTCCAAGGGCGGCACGTAGGTCACCGTGGAATGGACCTGCATGAAGACCTCGTCGTGGTCGCCGTCGCCGTCGAGGTCGAGGGCGTCTGCATAGTTGTACATTCCCTTCTGGTCGCCTGTGGCGTTGAACTTGTAGGGGCGGATAAAGTCGTTGTCATCCCAGGTCATGTACGTTGCCACGTCGTTGTCGCCGCGCTGGGTGTACTTCGTGGCGCGCAGGTGTAGCTCGACCAGGTGGCGGCGGGCGACGGGCACGTCGCCGTAGTCCACGACGACGGCGGTCCTGCCCGTGCCCTGGTAGTTGGGAACCGTCGTAACCGCGGGCACATCGAGGTCCGCCTGCTGGTCGACGCGTTTGTAGCCGTCGTATTCGATGCCGTCGGGCAGAAGCGTGATCGTCTTCAGATTTTTGATATGGGTGAAGTCGCCGTAGTCGCTGCGCCAATCAGTGGATCCTGTGGGAAGGTCGGGGCCGACGAGGAAGTTGAACGGCGTGCCGCCGGTCTTATAGACGACCGTCTGGTTGGACTGGATGTACTCGCTCACGATCGGCATGAGCGGCGAGACCGAAACGAAAGCGTAGTAACCGCTTGAGAGATACGTGCTCGTCTGTCCGCTCTCCAACGTGAGCGTTGCCGAGGAGCGGTACGGGGTGGTGTTGAAGTTGCCCATCTCGCTTAGGCGGTTCGTCTCGCTTTGCACGAGCCCCACGTAGGCGTTCGCGATGAGGCGCATATTGTCGAGCACCACCGGCTCTTCGAAGCGCGCCACGAGCTTCACGAACTCGCGCTCGGTCGCCTCCTCGACCGCGACGCGCTGCCCCATCTGGACGTGCTCGGCCAGAAGCTTCTCGGTGCCATCGGCGCGGACGCCGTAGAGCCTGGTGTTACCCTCGTTCACCACCTTGGTGGCGACGGCGATGTTGCCCTCGATGATCGGCCTGTTCTCGGCAGTCCAATCGCGGCTCGTCTCAAAACGCGTGAGCACGAAGGACTTGTAGTAGAGCTCGTCGTTCGCAAGGGCGTGCTCCACCTGAACGATGCGCGCGGTCGCGCCCCCTTCCCAAGGACTCGCGTAGCCCGACCCGTTGTTCGTTTGAGAGATTCTGATCCTAAATCCCATACCTTCTTCGGTCCAGTCGCTCTTGTTGTGGAAGAGCCGACCGTCGAGGTATCCGTAGTCGTAGCTGCCCCACGACGCACCGGGGTGGGACTCCGCCACATGACCCGAGTTCTCGATGCTGAGGTTCGAGGCTCCCTTGTAGACGACAGGGGCAAAGTTTACCGTCTCGTTGCGCGTACCGATGAAAGTGCCGCCCGTGCCGTCATCGTTGGCGTTGTAGTAGAAGTCCGCAGTGACCGAAATGTCGGTGTTTACCGGGGTGGTCGTGTCGAACCGAAAATACATGTAGGAATTAGGACGACCGTTAGACAACCCGCCCGTGATGTATTCGGACTGGTAGTTGCCGTTCAAGAAATACGGGGTGTCCGCGAACCTGGGTCCGGCGTAAAACGTCGTGACCTTGGTCGTGCCGTCGGCCTGCGGCTCGATGGTCGTGCTGGGAGCCGGATTGGTCAGGCTCACCCCCTTAGGAAGCGTTAGGACCGCTTTGACGTTTCTTGGGAACTCGAGCCCTTGATTGCCGGTAGCTCCCGACTCGGGATTGGCATGGAGGCTCCAGCGAAACGACATCCCCACGGGTACGTCCAGCGTCGTGGAATCCGCCGAATCGACAGGGCCATACACCTGCGCCCAGTGGCCGTTTGCCACAAGGCCGCCGGGGTTTCCAGCCGGAATGGGCGCGCCGTCGACGGCGTCAACGTACTTCGGCCTTGCCTGGGAATAGTCCCAGGCGTAGGAGTACGGCCCGAAACCCGCGGTCTTGGCGGTGTAGGTACGCGCGGTGTGCGCCACGACCGCGCCGCCGCCCGCATAGAGCGTAGCGTCGAGGGTGACCGTGTCGCCGTCGGTGGCGAAGTGGCCGTCGAAGTCGAACAGCACGGGATAGGTGGAGTGCGTGCCGCCCGAGAGCGAGCCGAAGCTGTACTTCACGTAGGAGTAGCTCTCGTCGCTGTAGCGCTCGGTGGTGCCGGCCTGGGAGTCTGCGAAGACGAGCTTCTCGATCTTGTTGGTTTTGTCGATGCGCAAGACGACGTAGGCGCCCGGGATGACGTAGTCTTTGCCCGAGACGTCGAGATCCACCACGTCCGAGACGTTCTCGAAGGTCCAGTAGTCGGACTTGCCCTCGGTGAAGGAGCCGTCGGGCGCGAGCGCGCCGATGCGCAGCTCGACGCGGGAGGTGTCGTTGGCCAGGGGCGCCAGAGCCGCCTCGCGCACGGTCGGGACGGGCGCGGGATTTTCGGCTTGCGCGGCCTCGGTGGGCGCGGGCGCCTCGGAAGTCGGAGCCTCGACCTGCGCCGAGGGCGCATCAGACGCGGCCTGTGCGGCGGTGGGCGCACTGGGCGCAGACTCCGTTGCGGCGGCCTCGAGCATCTGCGCACCCGTCCACGGGAGCGCAAGCGTGCAGGCCAGCGCGCAAGCGAGCAGCTTCTCTCTCAGTTTCATGGCTCTCCTACTCATCCGGGGCGTGCTGTGAAGGCACCCCCCCTCCCGAGCAGAGTTCCACGGACCCGATACGCCCTTCATACATGTGAGTCCACTATACCTGGTTTCTTCTCACATTGCAGGCCGACAATCGAATTATTAAGACCGCTCACCTATTTTCGTCGTTCTAAAATTGACTTGTACGCACAACTTAAAGCGCTTTCATTCACCCGGAAACGAAGAAGGCCGCACCCATACGGATGCGGCCTTTTCAATGCCTCGGAGCGCGAAACCCGTATAGGGACCTACACGAGCACCTGAAGCGCGATGAAGAGCGGCGAGAACGTCAGCGCGATGATCGTCATCAGGTTGATGAGGATGTTCATGGACGGGCCGGAGGTGTCCTTGAACGGATCGCCCACGGTGTCGCCGACCACGGCGGCCTTATGGGCATCCGAGCCCTTGCCGCCATGCGCGCCCTTCTCGATGTACTTCTTGGAGTTGTCCCATGCGCCGCCGGCGTTGGACATGAAGATGGCCAAAAGCATACCGGTGGAAACGGCGCCGGCGAGGAAGCCGCCCAGCATCTCGGGGCTGAAGCAGCCGATGACGATGGGGATGACCACGGCCAGAAGACCGGGGAGCATCATCTTTTTGAGGGCGGCGTTCGTGGAGATGGCGACGCACTTGTCGTACTCGGGCTCGGCCTCGTACTCCATGATGCCCTTGATCTCGCGGAACTGACGGCGCACCTCTTCGACCATGGCATGGGCGGCCTGCGAGACCGCACCCATGGTAAGCGCCGCGAACATGAACGGAACCATGGCTCCGATGAAGATGCCGGCGATGATGAGCGGGTTGGTGAGCGTCAGGCTGAAATCGGGGAACGCGTGGTGCATGGTCGCCTGGTAGGAGACGAACAGCGAGATGGCCGCGAGGCCCGCGGAAGCGATCGCGAAGCCCTTGGCGATGGCCGCGGTGGTGTTGCCCACGGCATCGAGCGAGTCGGTGCGGTCGCGGATCTCCTCGGGCAGGCCCGCCATCTCGGCGATGCCGCCGGCGTTGTCGGCCACGGGGCCGTACGCGTCGACGCCGATGGTGATGGCGGTGTTGGACAGCATGCCCGTCGCCGCGAGCGCGACGCCGAACAGGCCGACGGCGATGCCGCCCTCGCTGGTGTCGACCAGCGGGAAGGCCATGTTGCCGAAGAAGTACGCGCCGATGATGGCGAACGCCACCAGCAGGATGGGAACGATGGTGGACAGCATGCCCGTGGACAGGCCCTGGATGATGTTGGTGGCAGCCCCGGTCTCGGAGGCCTCCGCGATCTTATGGACGGGCTTGTACTCGTCCGAGCAGAAGAACTCGGTGGTCTTGCCGATCAGCATACCGGCGACCAGGCCGCAGATAACCGACCCGAACAGCCACAGGGGCTGGCCCTCCTGGGACTGGCTGTTCCACAGGAAGAAGATCGCGAAGATGGCGCAGATCTCGAGCACGGCCGCGACGTAGGTGCCGCGGTTGAGCGCCGCATGCAGCGAGGCGCCCTCCTTGGTGCGGACGGCGAACAGGCCGATGATCGAGGTGATGATGCCGCAGGCGGCGATCACGACGGGAACGACGACGGCCCACACCAGATCGACGCCGGCGAAATAGCCCAGCGAACCGAAGGTGACGGCCAGGATGGTGGGGGCGATGATGGAGCCCGTGTAGGACTCGAACAGGTCGGCGCCCATGCCCGCGACGTCGCCCACGTTGTCGCCCACGTTGTCGGCGATGGTGGCGGGGTTGCGGGGGTCGTCCTCGGGGATGCCGGCTTCCACCTTGCCCACCAGGTCGGCTCCGACGTCGGCGGCCTTGGTGTAGATGCCGCCGCCCACGCGCGCGAAGAGGGCGACTGCGGAGGCGCCGGTGGCGAAGCCCTCGACCATGCCGACGTGCTCGTGCATGAGGTCGACGGCGTTGATGTTGCCGAACACCAGCAGGATCAGCCACAGGGACAGGCCGAACAGGGCGAACGACGCAACGCACAGGCCCATGGTGAGGCCGGATTTGAACGAGACGTTCAGAGCGCGGGCGACGGACTCCTCAGCCGCATGCGCGGTGCGCGTGTTGGCGCGCGTGGCGACATGCATGCCGGCGTAACCGGCGCAGGCGGACAGCACGCCGCCGGTGATGAACGCGAGCGCGGTCCACGGAGACAGCGCGACGGCCATAACGACAGCGACGACGGCCACGAAGATGGCGAGCATCTTGTATTCGCTGACGAGGAATGCCTTGGCCCCCTGCTGGATCTTGACCGAGATGCTGTTCATCTTTTCCGGACCGGGGTCTTGCTTGAGGACCCAGGATCCGAGGTATGCTGCCACAGCCATGCCGATAAGGGCACAGATGGGAGCAAGCCATGCTACCGAAGTAGTCATGTAATCCCTCCTTGATACGCATAGGAAACAACTACGGAACGGTCTTTACGCTAGGCATTAGAGCGTAAAGACCGCATCGTAGTAATTCTAGGTGATTTGGAAGGAAATCGTAACCTCAAAAGTAAGCGTATTTCGGCGGTTTTATACCGCTCGATGCAGATTCCCCTCGCCGCTACAGGTTCTTTCGGATCCACTCGATGTTCGACTTCACGGTTTCGATCAGCTCCTCGACCGAGTCGAATTCGATCATGGGGCGGATCCGCGTGTCGAAGTCGACCGCGATCTCCTCGTCGTAGATATCGCCCGAGAAGTCGAGCAGATGGACCTCGCACGTGGCCGTCGCCTCGTCGCGGAAAACCAGCGAGACCCCCACCGACACCGCCGCTTTGTAGGTGGCGCCCCTCACATGGGCGTACGCCCCGTACACGCCGTCGGCCAGCACGCGGTTTTCCTGGGGGACCACCAGGTTGGCGGTACGGAACCCCATGTCGCGCCCCTCCCCCCTTCCGGGAAGCACGCGCCCGCGGATCCTGAAGCGCCTGCCCAGAAGCTGGTTGGCCTCGCCGATCGCGCCGCGTTGCAGAAGGGCGCGGATACGGGTGGCCGAAACGGGCATATCGGCGAGGCTGAGCAGGTCGTGGGCGCGCACCGTCATCCCGTGGGCGCTCCCCCACGCCGTCAGCTCGGCGATGCCGCCCGACGCCTTCGACCCGAAATGGAAGTTCTGCCCCACATGGATGCACGACGGGACGCGGCCGGCAAAGGCCCGCTCCAAAAACGCCTCGGGGGACAGCGACGCGAAGGCCCGCGAGAACCTGAACGCCACCACCGCATCGACGCCCGTCTCGGAAAGCTCGCGCAGGCGGTCTTCGTTCGACATGAGCTTTCTCAGGCTGTCTGCGCGAAACAGCTCGTCGGGATCGATGTCGAACGTCAGCGCGACGGCCCGCGTCTGCCGCTCGCGGGCATCGGAGCGCGCCTGGTCTATAAGGAACCGATGCGCCGAATGCACACCGTCGAAGACGCCGAACGCGCAGGTGGCGCCGGAAAGGACGCGCGGGTCGAACCCCTCGTCGCCCACGAACATGATCTCAGCCACGCGATACCCCCACAGAAAAGCCGCAGCACGATTTCCAGCAGCCGCGATCCGAATCGAATTCGTACAAGGCGATCAGCGACCCGCGCGCAACCAGCGCGACGACCTCGCCGGGCTCGGGCCGCTTGCAGCTGGGTTCGAACGCCGAGGAGCACAGCGAACCCGCTTCGAGGATCGGGCGCGGGGCGAGATCGAACAGCTCGAGGTCGCGCGCGGCGAAGCGCCCCCCGTTGCGCACGAGGGACTCCCGATCGTCGGCGAAGGCGAACCGATATCCCAGGACCGCGACCGGATCGAGGGCGGCCCGCTCCCGGACATCTTCCAACCGATCGAGCGTCACGCAGTCTTCGAGCCGAATCGAGCCCGCCTGGATGCGCCGCAGCTCGAACACGTGCGCCGGGCACTGGGCGACGCGCCCCACCGATCGGGCGAGCGAGCGGATGTAGGTGCCCTTCGACACCGAGAAGCGCACGTCCCAGAACACGAGGTCGGTCTCATCGTCGTGGGATATCCCCAGAAGATCGGCCGCGTACACCTCCACCGCGCGCGCCGCAAGCTCCACCTCGGCGCCGGCGCGCGCCCGCGCGTAGGCCGGCTTGCCGTCGATCTTCACGGCGCTGTACTGGGGCGGCACCTGCATTTGGGGGCCGACCTGAGTCTCCAGGACACGGCGGGCGAACGACTCCGACGAGAGCCGCGCCGATACGGGGCACACGACGGTCGGCTCCCCCTCGCGATCGTCGGTTGAGGTCTCGTACCCGAAGGCGATGCGCACGTCGTAGGACTTGTCGTGGCCCACCATGAACCTGTCGAGCCTCGTCGCCGGGCCGATGCATATCGGCAGGACCCCCGTTGCCAGAGGATCGAGCGTTCCGGTGTGCCCGACGCGCTTCTCGCCGAAGATGCGGCGGCACCGGTTCACCACGTCATGGGAGGACATCCCCTGGGGCTTGTCGACGGCCACCAGAAGCGAGTAATCGGTCGCGGCGCGCTTCACGTCGTATCGACCCTCCTTACGCGGACGCGCCGTACAGCGCGTCGATACGGGCCAGCACCTGGTCGAGGGCGCCTTCCAGCGTGTCTTCGACGGTGAAGCCCGCCGCCGCGGTATGCCCGCCGCCGCCGAACCCGCGCGCGAGGACCGACACGTCGGCCGCATCCTTCGCCCGCGCGCTCCCGCGCACCGAACCGTCCTGCTCGCGCAGCATGACGGCAACCTCCACACCCGCGATCTTGCGCAGGGCGTCGACCAAAGGCTCGGTGTCGGCCTTCACGGCGCCGAGGCGCTCCATATCGGCCGCCGACACGAAGCTGACCACGCAGCGACCCTCGCACGAGAACACCGCGCGCTCGATCGCGAGAGCTTCGAGGCGCATCGAGGCGAGCGTGCGGTACTGGAAGAACTCGCGCGCGACGAGGGCGGGGTCCGCCCCGTGCTCGACCATGGAAAGCGCCCCCGAAAACGCCGAGGCGTCGGCGTTTTGGAACTGGAAGCACCCCGTATCGGTGGCGAGCCCCGCGTAGGCGCACAGCGCCGCCTCGCTCGTCGGGCGCCCGACGAGCTGCAGGCACATCTCCCACACCATGAGCGCGGTGGCGGGAGCCGCGGGCTCGACGTGCACGAGGTCGGTCATGGTCGTGTCGACGGCGTGGTGGTCCACCGTGATGGAAAGCCCCGCCCGTTCCAGCAGGCGGGCCGCGTCGCCGATGCGCTCGACGGTGGGGACGTCCACGGCCACGAACACGCCGCAGGCCCCTTCGTAAAGCGCCGCGGGAACCATGTCGGAGGCGCCGGGGAGCAGCGAGAACGGACGATCGAGCGGATCGTCTTTCGCCAGAACGCAAACGGCGCGCTTGCCCATCTGGCGCAGCGTATGGGCGAGCGCGAGCTGAGAGCCCAAACAGTCGCCGTCCGGGCTCACGTGCCCGGTGATCACGAAGTCGTCGCCCGCGCGCAGCTTAGAGACGATGTCTTCCAGCGAGGCGTTCGTCTGGGGCGTGATGGCGGGCATGTTAGTCTTCCCGCGCATCGCTCGCGCGGCGGTCGCGCTCGTTTTTCAGGGCGATCGCGATGCGTTCAGCCTGATCAACGCTTTTATCCACGAAGAAGCGCAGCTCGGGGGCCACGCGCCAGGTGAGCTTCTTGCCCATCTGCGTGCGGATGCGCCCCGAGGCCGCTTTCAGGGCCTTGGCCACCTCGTCGTAGCGGCCCTTGTCGGCCGAGTAGTACACGTTGCACACCGAGCGGTCGAAGCTCACCTCGCAGTCGGTGATGGTGACCAGCGCCAAGCGCGGGTCGGCAACCTCGAACATGAGGATCTCGGCGATGACCTGGCGCGCCTGTTCGTTCACGCGCCGGCTAGACGATCCCTGTTTCATAGCGCCTCCTAACTTGAAAGCGGGCGCCGGAACATCCCAGCGCCCGCAACGGTGCATTGCCTGAGCGAAGCGGGCCCTACTCGGTGCGCTCCACTTCCTTGACCACGAAGCCCTCGATGGTGTCGCCCACCTTGAGGTCCTGGAAGCCGTTGATGCCCAGGCCGCATTCGTAGCCGGAGCGGACCGACTTCACGTCGTCTTTGAAGCGGCGCATGGACGCGAGCGTGCCCTCGAAGACGATGGTGCCGTCGCGCACGATGCGCACCTTGTCGTCGCGGTTCATCTCGCCCTCGATCATATAGCAACCGGCGATGGTGCCGACCTTGGGGACCTTGAACAGGTCGCGAACCTCCGCGATACCGGTGTCCTGCTCGACGATGTCGGGCGACAGCAGGCCCACACGCGCGGCGTTGATCTCTTCGAGCGCCTGGTAGATAACGCGGTACAGGCGGATGTCCACCTTCTCCTTCTCGGCCTGCTGCTTGGACTTGCCGGTCGGGCGCACGTTGAAGCCGATGATGATGGCGTCGGATGCCGCCGCCAGGGTGACGTCGGTCTCGGTGATGCCGCCCACGGCCGAGTGAACGATGTTGATGCGCACCTCGGACTGGTCCATCTTCTCGAACGCGTCGCGCAAAGCTTCGATGGAGCCCTGCACGTCGGCCTTGACGATGAGGTTGAGGTCGGTCTGCTTGCCCTCCTCGATGCGCCCGAACAGATCGTCGAGCGACATGTGGGACTTGGCGTCCTGCGCGGCGAGGCGCTCGCGCAGCGCGCGCTCCTCGGCCAGCTTGCGGGCATCGCGCTCGTCCTCGAACACGCGGAACTCGTCGCCTGCGACCGGCACGCTGTTCAGGCCCAGGATCTCCACCGGATCGGCCGGACCGGCGGCATCCACGTGGGTGCCCCGCGGGTCGACCAGCGCGCGGACGCGGCCGTAGGACGTTCCGGCCACCAGCGAGTCGCCCGGCTTGAGCGTGCCGCGCTGGATGAGGACGGTGGCAACCGGCCCGCGGCCCTTGTCGAGGTTCGCCTCGATGACGAAGCCGGATGCGAGCGCATCGGGGTTGGCGCGCAGCTCCAGCACGTCGGCCTGGAGCAGGATGGTCTCGAGCAGGTCGTCGATGTGGAGGCGCTTTTTGGCCGACACCTCGACGAACATGTTGGTGCCGCCCCATTCCTCGGGAACGACCTCGTAGCTCACCAGCTCCTGACGCACGCGATCGGGGTTGGCGCCGGGCTTGTCGATCTTGTTGACGGCCACGACGATGGGCACCCCGGCCGCGCGGGCGTGGTTGATGGCCTCGATGGTCTGGGGCATCACGCCGTCGTCGGCTGCGACCACGAGCACGATGATGTCGGTCACCTGGGCGCCGCGGGCGCGCATGGCGGTGAACGCCTCGTGACCCGGGGTGTCGATGAAGGTGATCTGGCGGCCGTCGATGGACACCACCGACGCGCCGATGTGCTGGGTGATGCCGCCGGCCTCGCCCTGGGCCACGCCGGTATCGCGGATGGCGTCGAGCAGCGAGGTCTTGCCGTGGTCGACGTGGCCCATGACGGTGACCACGGGGGGACGCGGCTTGAGATCGTCGTCGGAGTCGTGGTAGACCACCGCGAACTCCTCTTCGGGCGACACGACGCGCACCTTGCGGCCCATGTCGTCGGCCACGAGCTCGATCAGCTCGTCGCTCATCGACTGAGTGAGGGTCAGCACCTGACCCAGCATAAACAGGCGCTTGATGACCTCGTTGGGCTGAGCGCTGATGAGCTCGGCGAACTTGGAAACCGATGCGCCCTGGGGGATCTCGACGACGGAATCGTCGAGCACCAGGCTGGGATCGAGACCCTTCTCCAAGGCCTCCATCTCCAGGCGCTCGCGCTGCTCGGCCTGGCGCTTCTCCTTGCGCTTCTTGCGACGGCCCTCGTTTTCGGCGGGCGTGGCCGCCGCGACGGCCGCACGGGCCTCGGCCAGCACCTTGTCGCGCTGGAGCTTCTCGACCTGGACGGCCATGCGCGCGTAGCGATCGTCTTCGCTCGTGCGCTCGAGCTCGGGGACCACCTGCTCGCCGCGCTTGCGCTTGCCTCCGCGGGCGTCGTTGGCCCCTGCGGGCGCGCCGCGGCGGCCCGAAGCGGGCTTGGGAGCGGGACCCTGCTCGGCTATGCGCTTCTTCTCGGCTTCGATCTGGGACAGAAGGGAGTCGAACCCGCGCTTGGGAGCGGAAGCCGGGGGAACGAGGCGCTTAGCGGCGGGCGCGTCGGCTGCGCGGACGGGAGCCTTCTTGCCCCCGTTGCGCTGGCGAAGCGCCGCCTCGACGGCCTGCTTCTTGGCGACCTCGCGCGCTGCGGCTTCGGCGCGCGCACGGATGCGGGCCTCCTCGGCCTCGCGGCGAGCGCGTTCCTTCGCGTCGGCGATCTGAGCCTCGAGCCCGGAGAAGGGAGAGGCCGAAACCGGCGGCTTTTTCGCCGCAGGGGCAGCCGGAGCCGCCTTGGGCTCGCCTTCGGGGCGCTGGCGGCGGGCGCGTTCCTGCTCGCGCAGCGCGCGCTCCTTCTCAACCGCCTCGCGGCGGGCGCGCTCCTCTTCGGCCTGGCGCTCCTTTTCCTCGGCCTCCTTCTCGGAAACCACGACGATCTTCTCGACGCCGTTTTCAACCACTTCTTTGACCTCGGGCTCGAGGGCCTTGCGGATCTTGTCCACGTAGGCCTCCTCGAGCATGGAGGCATGGCTTTTCGCCGGGATCTTCATGTCGCGGATGCGATCGAGCATGTCCTTGCTCGACAATCCGAACTCTTTAGCCAGCTCATGTACGCGCATACCTGCCATAAACCACTCCTTTACGCTTGGGCATCGGCAAAGGCGCTCGAAACCTGCGCCGCAATGCTTATCACTTGATCGTCGTCAATCTTCATCTTCAATGCCCGCTGCAGTTTGGAGGTCCTTGCCGCCTTCTCGAAGCATTCCTGCGAGCACACGTACGCGCCCCTCCCCGCCATGCGGCCCTTCGGATCGACCTGCGCGGCTCCATCCGACGTGCGCACGATGCGCAGAAGCGCGGTCTTGTCCGACGTCGCGCCGCACCCGATGCAGGTGCGCTGGCGCTTGGGCTTTTCCTGGGGACGGGCTGCCATGATCGAACCTACTTGCCCGCCGGGTCGATCAGCAGGTCGTCGCCGCCGAGGGATTCGGTGGAAAACGACGAGGACTTGATGTCGATGTGCCATCCGGTAAGGCGGGCGGCCAAACGGGCGTTCTGACCCTCCTTGCCGATGGCCAGCGACAGCTGGTCGTCGGGAACCACCACGGTGGCGTACTGCTTGTCCGTGTCGACCGTCACCGAGGTCACGCGCGCCGGGGAAAGCGCCTGCGCGACGTAGCGGGCGGGATCCTCGCTCCACTGGATGACGTCGACGCGCTCGTTGTGCAGCTCCTCGACCACCATGCGCACGCGGCTGCCCTTCGGTCCGACGCATGCGCCGACCGGATCGAGGTTGTTCTCGCGCGAGAACACGGCGATCTTCGAGCGCACGCCCGGCTCGCGGGCGATGGACTTGATCTCGACCAGCCCGTCGTAGATCTCGGGAACCTCGATCTCGAACAGACGGCGGATGAGGTCGGGATGGGTGCGGCTGACCACGATGGAGGGACGCGCCTGGTCGCCTCGGGTGCGCGGCGCCTGGTTCGCGGGGTTGCGCACGTCGACGATCAGCACCTTGAGGCGCTGGTTGTGGCGGTAATGCTCGCCCTTGGGGCGCTCGTTCGACTCGCCGGGGTTGCGCTCGAGGTCGAAATGGGGAAGCTCGGCCTCGATGCCGTCGCGGATCTTGATGATGGTGAAGTCGGGGGTTCCCTGAAGCACCGTGCCCGTCACCAGGTCGCCCACGCGCTGGGAGAACTCTTCGTAGATGGACTGGCGACCCGCGTCGCGCACGATGGACGCGATCACGCTCTTGGCGTTTTGCGCCGCGATGCGGCTCACGTCGTCGGGCGTGACGTCGCGCTCGTCGAACTCGGTCCAGTTGCCCTCTTCGTCCATCTCACCGGTGGGAACCAGCTCGTAGACGTAGATGCGCCCGGTCTGTCGGTCGATGGTGACGCGGGCGTCCCATTCGAGGTCGAGGATATGCTGGTAGCTGCGGGCAAGGGACTCTTCCAAACGCTCGATGAGGTAGAACTCGTCGATCTTGCGCTCGTGCGCCAGCGATTGGAGGGCTTCGATCAATTCTGATGCCACGTTTGCCTGTCCTTTCTACGAACTGAAATCGATTTCGCCCTTGAGGTGGGCGCGTTTCATCTGGGTGTACGGAATGAATACCTGCGCTTCGCCGCATTCGACGGCCACCCCGTCTCCATCGGCCGAAACGATCGTGCCGATGAAGCTCGAACGGCCCTCGATCGGTTCCGAGGTCTTGATGCTGGCCTTCTGCCCCACGTGGTCCGAAAAGTGCTGCGGCGTGCGCAGCGGTCGGTCGACGCCCGGGGAAGACACTTCGAGCATGTAGGCCCCCGGGAAGGGGTCGAGGCGGTCCATGATCTCGTTTATCCACACCTGAGACGAAGAGAGCTGGTCGAAGCTCACTCCCTCGGGGGTGTCGATGTAGACGCGGATGGTGGGAGACTTGCGCGAGCCGATGACGTCGACCGTCACGATCTCGACGCCCTCTTCGGCCGCCTTGGGCTCCAAAGCGCCCAGCAGCTGCTGTTCCTTCGCGGTGAGCATGCAGCCTCCTCCCTCCTTGTTCGGTATCCGCATCGCGGTTTTCACTCCCACAATAAAAGAAAGCGGGACAAGCCCACTTTCTCGAATAGATGAAAGTTTTAACACCGCAACGTGCTCACGATAAAGCAAGCGCCCCATCTTTATACCACATCGGCGCGAACATTCACAGCCCCGCCGCGCCATTGTGCGCGGCTCCATCACAAATCCCCCGCAAGCTCACGACGCGGAGGGGCCGCTGCCGCCCCCCGCGCGACCCGCACGGCGCGCCGACACGATCGCACGGACGCCCGCATAGACGTAGAACACCGTGGTCGCAGCACCGATGGCCAACCCGATATAGACGAGCCAGATACCCCAGGAAACCGAAGCGGCGTTCAAGCCGGGAAGCCACGCAGCGTCGACCACACCCAGACCGGGAAGCTGCGGGGTGTTCAGCAGCAGGCCCGCGAACCCGGCGAACAGAAACGTGGTGGCCACCTTGCCCGGAAAGATGACCGGGACGCGGACGTGCCACCGCGCAAGCAGCAGTGCCCCGCCCGCCAACAGGGACAGATCGCGCACGATAACCAGCACGATGATCCACAGGGGCATGCGCCCGACCACGAGCAGGCCCAGCACCGCCGTGATCATGAGGATGCGATCGACCGCCGGATCGAGGATCTGCCCGAGCTTCGAGACCGCGCGCGTGCGGCGGGCGATCTGCCCGTCGACGAAGTCGGTGCCCGAGGCGATGCCGAACAGGATCGCAGCGGCGACGTCGTTTCCGCCGAACAGCAAAAGCAGGAACACCGGAACCATGCACAGGCGGATGAACGAGATCACGTTCGGAATGGTGAAGATGGCGTCGACCACTTCCTCGTCAGCCTGTTCCGATCGCGCCTTCTTCAAGGTCCCGGAGCTATGCGGCACTCGATCCACCTTCTCTGCGAAACAACGAACCGGATACCCGCAGGCCCGGAATACACAAGGGATTCGCTCCCATCCCCTCGATTATACCGAAAAGGCGCCCCTCGCCGCCGGACGTCGTTGCGCCGCCCGCCCATCCGCACAAACCGCAAGCATTCCGAAGCGAGCAGCCACGGGAAGGCCGCAAAGCCGCCGTTGGCGGATTCTATTGAAACCATGACTAACTTTTCCTATAATCAACTTCTGTTAGCTATAACTAACTGTAAGGAAAGGAGTTTCATGAAGTTGTCAGATGCAAGCAAGGGGGTTTGCTCGGCAGTCTTGGCCTGCGGGCTGGCGCTCGGCATGCCGGCGGCGGGCGCCTGGGCCCTCGATCCCGCTTCCGGATCGTCCGCAGCTCCTGCGGCGGCAAGCGAGGAAGCCCAGTTCGAGACCACGTTCGATCTCACGGTGATGTTGGAGAACAAGGACAACGACATCGTAAACCGTAATCTCAAAGGCGCGAAGTGGCGCCTGCACCGCGTCGTTGACAAGGATGCAAAAGTTCCGGAGCCCATCGAGATCACGCAGTCCGATCATACAGACGGGCCCCTCTCCAGCAGCACGGGCATCCACTGCAAGAAGAAGCTGCCTGCAGGAACCTATCGCCTCGAGTTCATGGGGATCGAGAACAGCGAGCTTCCTGCAGACTACTATGTGGCACGCCAAAGCCTCAAGGAATTCAAGATCGGACCGTCGTACGACTACCATGTGTCGAACGTCACCTTGCGTGAGGGAAAGAACCCCGGATATGTCCCGGACGATGATTTCAGCAACTACTTCACGCCCAGCTATTCGATGGATCCCGCCGGCACGGTGTTCACCGTGGCCGCCGGCAAAACCTTGAACGTCCCCGCTCCCACTAACGTTCTCGGCAAGATGCCGCTGCCCGAATACATGCGCTACAGCTCGACCAGCGTCCAGCACCCCAGCTTCGTGACGGTCAATCCCGACGGCTCGCTGGTCATCGCGCCCGACAAGCTGCAGCGCCCCGACTCCTACGACATGATGGTGTGGGCGGTGTATCCCGACGGCAGCTGGGACCGCATCTTCGCGACCGTCCGCGTGACCGACCCGTCTGAAACGGGCGGAGACGACCCCGTCGCGCCGCTGCCTAAGGTGACGGGCAAGGCGACCGTGATCCAGGCAGGCCCTGAAGGCCTCGTCGCGCGCGCCGACGTCGAGGGGCTCATCTCCGACGACCTTCCCGCCGGGTTCTATGCGGGCCTGATCGAGCGCGGCACCGAGCTGAACCCCGGCATCATCCCCGCAGGGGCCGTCTGGGTGAAAGACGTCCCGAAATCGGGCAAGGCCTCGGCCGTCATCAAGCCGGTCGATCCCTCCATGCTCGATCGCACGAAGAAGTACGACCTTCTGATATGGAAGGCCCACGGAAGGCCGTCGTCCGATCTCAACCGCGCGGTTCTTCCCCTCGATATTTCTGACGCTCAGTGGAACGACCTGATGACCGAGCCCAAGCAGGCCCAATGGAGCCGTCTTGCGGGCGATGACGCCTTCGGCACGATGAAGGCCATCACCTCGAGCGCCCAGGGCTGGGCGGGCGGATCGTGCAAGACCGTCGTTTTGGCCACGTCGTCGGGTTACTGGGACGCGCTGGCCGCCTCGGCCCTCGCCGGCGCCGAAGGGTGCCCCGTCCTGCTGACCTCCCCCACCGGCCTTCCCGAGCAGACCGCGTCTGAAATCCGCCGCTTAGGTGCCGAGAAGGTCGTGATCTGCGGCGGCGAGGCGGCGATCTCGGCTGGCGTCGAGAAGTCGGTTAAGGATCTCGGTGTGGCCGTCGAGCGCGCTCAGGGCGAGGACGCCCAGATGACCGCCGTCGAGATCGCCAAGCGCGTGCGCGCGCAGGCCAAGCCCACGACCTGCGTTATCGCCACCTCTGCGGGCTACTACGACGCGCTGTCCGTCGCTCCGTGGGCGTTCGGGTCCACCATGCCCGTGTACCTCACGGACGCCGAGGGCAACCTGGGAGAGGCGGCCCTGGCCGACATGAAGGCCGCGGGCTACACCCGCGCCGTCATCGTGGGCGGAACGGCCGCGGTGAGCGCCTCTACCGAGGCCAAGCTCGTTTCCACGCTGGGCATCCCGAAAGCCGATATCTCCCGCCTGGCGGGCGACAACGCCTGGCAGACCTCGGCTGCGATCGCAAACGCCCAGATCGAAGCCGACCCGTCTCGCGCCAAGTGCGTTGCCTTGGCTGACGGCAACGGGTATTGGGACGCCCTGACCGGGGCCGCCCTCGTCGGCAAGAACGGCGGCGTCATGCTGCTCGTTCCCCACGACGGCCCGAACTCCGAGGGAGGGGCGTTCTCCTTCGATCCGTTCGTCATCGACGAGGTCGTGAAGAAAAACGCCGATAAGATCAAGCGCGCGTTCGTGTTCGGAGGCGAGGCCGCCGTGCCCGCATCCACGCTCGACGCCGCGCGGGCTGCCGAGACGAGCAAATAGCGCAACCGCTCCGTGAAAGGCGAAGGCCCGGACCTGCTTGCAGGTCCGGGCCTTTCTGCTCATCTCGGGCGTTGCCGGGACGCCGCGCTCTGAAACGTCATTGGATCCGTGAGGCTTACGCGTCCGCCGCCTCGGTCGCAGGCGCCCCGTCGGAAGCCGGTTCCTTCGCCTCCGACCCCTCGGTTGCAGGGGCTCCGTCCTGCGTTGCAGCAGGCTGGGATTCGGCCTTTTTCTGCGCTTCTGCGCGCTCGGCCCGGGCGATAAGGCCGGCGCGCACCTTCTCGGCGCGCTCGGGATCGAGCCCCTCGGTCCGCTTGGCTATCTCGGCCTCCAGTTCGGGCGAAAGCGGTTCCCGGCCTTTCGCTTCCGCAGCGGCTGCCGCAGGCGCGCCGCCTGCCGGCTCGGCTTTCCCGTCGGTCGCAGCGGGGCGGGGCTTGCGCTCGGGTTTGGGCTTCTCGGGAACGACCAGCACGATATCCGTTCGCTTGCGGCCCACCGCAGTGCGCGACACTTCCATCGTCAGGCAGTTCTTCGGGCAGACCTCGACGCACAAACCGCACTGCACGCAGGCAAACGGCCTGATCGACCAGGTGCTTCCCTTCTTATCGACCTCGATGCACCCCGTCGTGCAGGCCCGCGAGCAGGCGCTGCACAGAATGCACTTCGTCTCGTCGTTTTCGATGTGCCCCCGAAACCCCGCCGGCTCGGTCACCGTCTCGAAGGGGTACAGGACGGTCTCGGGCTTCTTGAACAGCCCTTCCAGGGTCATCTTCCCCAGCTCGAACACTCCCATGCCCGCCTACCTTTCCGAACAGCTGATACACGGATCGATGGTCAGGATGATCATGTTGACGTCCGCCAGATCGCATCCTGCAAGCGCCTTGGCCATGCCGCCCAGGTTCATGGACGTGGGCGTTCTCATGCGCATGCGCTCGAGGTACTTCGTCCCGTTGCCCTTGGCGTAGTAGTAGCACTCGCCGCGCGGCTGCTCGACCGCCGAGCACGCCTCCGCGCCGTCGGCGGGACTCCCCTTCACCGGGACGAGGATGTCGCCGTCGGGAATGCGCGCGATCATCTCCTTGATGATCTCGATGGACTGGAGCACCTCTTTGCCGCGCACCTCGGTGCGCGCATAGCAGTCCCCGTCTTTGGAAAGCACCATGTCGAAGTCGCCCAGGTCCCCGTAGGCCCCGATGCCCAGCGAGCGCACGTCGTAGGCGACGTTGGACGCGCGGCCGAACGGGCCCAGCATCCCCAGCGCCTTGGCGTCCTCATGGCTGATATGCCCGATGCCCGCCAGGCGGTTGCGCACCGATCCGTTGTTCAGGAAGGTGTTGAGGATCTGGCCGTACTCGCCTTTGATGCCCTCGAGCACCGTGAGGATGTGGTCGAACTGCCCCCGGTCGATGTCGCGCGCGACGCCGCCGACGCGGTTCACCGACATGATGACGCGCCCTCCCGTGGTCTTCTCGAAGATGTCGAGCACGCGCTCGCGCAGGCGCCAGCAATGCATGAACAGGCTCTCGAAACCGAACGCGTCGGCAGCGAGGCCCATCCACAGCAGATGGGAGTGGATACGCGACAGCTCGTGCCAGATCACGCGGAGATACTCCGCGCGCTTGGGCACCTCGACTCCCATGAGGCGCTCGACCGTCTCGGCATAGCCCAGGGAATGCCCGAACGCGCAGATGCCGCAGATGCGCTCGGCGACGTAGATGAACTGGTTGTAGTCCTTCGTCTGAACCAGGCGCTCGAGACCGCGATGGATGAACCCGATCTGGGGCAGCGCCTCGACGACGTGCTCGTCTTGCACCACCAGATCGACGTGGATGGGTTCGGGGAGCACCGGATGGTGCGGCCCGAACGGTATAACGGTTGCCTTGCCCATCTTACCTCTCCCCCGCTTCCGTCTCGTCTGATGCGGCATCGGGCACAGCTTTCGCCCCGTCCGATGCCGATTCCTGCTCAGCCTTCGCAGCTTGCGCCGCAGCCTTGCGTTCGCGGGCCGCCTTGGCAAGCGCCGCCTTCTTCGCCTTCTCCTTCGCCTCTTTCTGCTCGGGGGAGATAAACGTCATCGGCTCGGTCTCCACGGTGCCGTAAAGCGTCCCGCCGAAGTCGAGCGCGATGTCGTGGAGGTCCACTCCGAACAGCTCGCGCGTCTCGTTCTCGAACACGAACGCCGAGAAGTACACGTCGGTGACGCTGGGAACCGGCATGTCGGGGGTAAGGCCCCGCACCGCCAGGTTCTCGAACACGCCGTCTTTGACGTAGGTGTAGTACACGTCGATGCCGGACTCGGTGTTCACCGCATGGATGTTGGCCAAGCGCCAGCCTCCGTCCATCCTGAGAACCGCCTCGTCATGGACGCGATCGAGCTCAAGATCCGAGAACGTGCCCTTGAAGTCCATTTACGCCCCCTTCCTGGCGAGCGCGAGCGCTTCGGCCTTCTCTTCGAGGATCTTGGTCGCCTCGACCACCGCGTCGATGATCGACTCGGGGCGGATGGCGCATCCCGGCGCGTACACGTCCACGGGGATGACCTTGTCGACGCCTCCCAGGATGTTGTAGCAGTCATGGAAGATGCCGCCGGAGCACGCGCACACTCCGCACGCCACAACCACCTTGGGCTCGACCATCTGGTCGTAGATCTGCTTGACGATGGGCGCGTTGCGCTCGTTGACCGACCCTGTGACGAGGAAGATGTCGGCATGCTTGGGGTTTCCCGTGTTCACCACGCCGAACCGCTCGGCATCGAAGCCCGGGCAGAGCGCCGCGAGGATCTCGATGTCGCAACCGTTGCAGCTGGAGGCGTCGTAATGCACGACCCAGGGAGACTTCGACAGGTAGCTCATGGCCGCCCTCCTTACAGAAACATCAGCCAGGCGATGTTCACACCGCCGGCAACCAGCGTGACCGCCCATGCGGACTTCAACATGAACTGCCACTTCACACGTGCGAAGTTGTTGTCGATCCATATCTCGAAAAACCATGCGGCCAGCGCGGCCACGACGCCGACGGCGATGGTGGCGGGCCCTCCCCATACGAAGAAGATGCCGACCCAACCCAGGAACAGGATGTTCTCCGCCCAGTGCATCAGCTCGACCTTGGCAAGCGTAGGGCCGCTCATCTCGGTGGTGATGCCCTTCACAAGCTCTTGGTGGGCGTGATGGGAATACGACAGGTCGAACGGGGACTTGCGCAGCTTGATGGTGAGGATGAACAGAAACCCGAGGAACACGAGCCAGATCTGCGTGAACGCGGGGGCCTCCAGCCCGAACACCGCCGATGCGTTGAAGGAGCCGACGGCCAGGTAGAACCCGACGGCCATCAGGATCACCATCGGCTCGTAGGCCATGACCTGCAGCGTTTCGCGCGCCGCGCCGATCTCGGCGAAGGGGCTGCGCGACGAGTACGCCGCAACGATGAAGAAGATTCCCGCGAGCGTGATGATGAACGAGCTCATAAGGAGGTTCCCACCGGAAAAGAAGATACCTCCCGCGAACGCGGTGAACACGCAGGCGCACGTTACGTACACCCCGTCGACGCCGCTGACCGAAACGTCCGACTTCATCAGGAGCTTGCGAACGTCGTAGTACGGCTGGAGCAGCGGCGGGCCCACCCGGCCCTGCATGCGCGCCGAGATGATGCGGTCCAGCCCGGCAAGGAGGCATCCAAGAGCCGGCGCTATCAGCGCGAAGAGAACGGTGCTGATGAGGATCGAGATCAGTGACATCGTTTCAACCTTTCCCTACGCGAACAGACCGAACTGGGCGAAGCCGTACAGGAAGCAGCACACGATGACCGCCGTGCACGCCGCCTCGCCGACGGGCCGCCACCGCGCCTCGCCGAAGTACTCCTCGAGGTACATGTTGCGCGTCGAGGCGGTCGCCTCGCGCGTGAGCGAATCGCTGAACGTGCGCGCATCACCGTCGACGGCAACGCCCGACAGGTACACCTCGCCCTTCTGCTGCGTCGTGCGTTTGATGCGGGCGAAGAAAACGACCAGCGAGAACGCCGCCAGGATGGAGGCCACCCACAGGTTGTCGGTCGCGATGTTCTGGCCGAGCGTCCCGAACACGCCGACGATGTAGGGCTCGGCGAACACGAACGAGAACACGGGCAGCAGGATGGTCGACACCAGGGCCGCGGCGGCCATCACGTTGATGGCGACCCACTCGGAAGTGTGCACGTCGACCTCCACGTTGTCCTGCGCAGCCGCGATACCCGAAAGCTTGCCCAGCCACTTCGCCCAGAACAGGAAGGTTGCGCCCGACCCGAAGGCCAAAAACATGATGAGGGCGAACTGGTGCGTGTCGGCGAACGAAACGAGCGCGGCCCACTTCGCGATGAGCATGCCGAACGGTGCGATGAACATGCACATGATGCCGATCATCATGTAGCGCGCCAAACGGGGCATGCGCTCGAACAGCAGGTCCATGTCTTCGATGTCGCGGCTGCCGATGTGGTGCTCGGCGGTTCCCACGCACAGGAACAGAAGCGATTTGGCCGCGGCGTGGAACACGATGAGCAGGATGGCCGCCCACACCGCCTCGGCGGTTCCCACGCCCGCGCAGGCCACGATGAGGCCGAGGTTGGCAACGGTGGAGTACGCGAGCACGCGCTTAGCGTTCGACTGGGAGATGGCCATGAACGAGCAGATGAGGAACGTCAGCCCTCCGACGCCGATGACCATGAGCGAGGGCGCCGGGCAGACGAAGAAGATGGGAGCGAGCTTGACCAGCAGAAACACGCCCGCCTTCACCATCGTCGACGAGTGCAGGAGCGCGCTGGTGGGCGTGGGCGCCACCATCGCGCCCAAAAGCCAGGTGTGGAAGGGCATCTGGGCGGCCTTGGTCAGGCCGGCGAACGCGAAGGCGCAAGCGGGAACCGCTGCGATCTGCGGGTACTCGACGCCCAGGGCGATGAAGTCGGCCATGGACAGCGTGTGGAAGTCCACAGCCACCAGCATGAGCCCCACGGCGAACGCGATGCCGCCCGCCATGTTCATCATGATCTGCCTGAACGAGTTGTCGATGGCCTCCTGGGTGCGGGTGTAGCCGATCAGGAGGAACGAGCAGACCGTCGTAACCTCCCAGCCCGAGAACACCCAGGCCAGGTTGTTCGAGAAGACGATGACGAACATCGCGGAGAGGAAGACGAACATCAGGGCGAAGAAGTGATGGCGCCGGTCGTCCCCGGAATCATCGTGATGTTGGAAGTCCTTCATGTAACCGAGGGCGTACACGCAGATCCCGCTGCCGATGGTGCCGATGACCAGGGCCATGACCAGGGAAAGCGAATCGATGTAGAGCCCCTGGCGCACTTCGATCCCGTGGGCGAACAGAAACTCGAACGCGAGGGTGCACGCGATCTGGACAGCGGCGAGCGCCACGGCGAACGGCTTTTTCCATTTGATGCCGAAATAGACGACCGTGCCGGAAGCCGCCAACCCTACGAGCGTCGCCAGCATATCGAGCCACGGAGAGCGGAAGTCGAACAGCACCCAGGGCGTCCCGAGAAACGAGAGGACCAACGCAACGGAGAGGACCGCGGTAGCAACCGCTCCGCCCCACACGATCGGCGCGCGGACTTCGTCGCTTCGGGCGAACAGAAGCGCAATGCCCGCGACGAGCGGCACGACGACAAGCAAACCGATGTATGCCACGAGGACTCCTTTGCGATCGACGGAAACAACCGAAGAGGCCTCGAGCGAAGCGGGACGGTTCAATTCCCCGCGTGGGAACTCGGTCGGACAACCTCTCTCGCAACCGATTGTACTTAACGAGGGAAAACCGATACCGAACGTTACTTGCTGGTAGATTTTTCGTTCGGTGAACGGAAAACGAAGGCGCAAAGCGCTGCTGCGATGACGACCGCCGCCGTGTCGACGGCCCAATCAAGCGGGTCGCACGAGCGCCCCGGGACGTAGAACTGATGGAACTCGTCAAGGACGCCGTAGGCGCTGGCAAGCGCGACGGACAGGGGCAGAGCCGCTGACAGGTCGAAATGGGATGCAAGCGCATTGACCAGCAGCGCGCCGAGGACGAAGTACTCGAAGAAGTGGCCGACCGCCGAAACATCGACGCCGCTTCCCATGATCGGGGCGGCGAGATCGTAGAGGACGCGCTTCAGCTGCGTGACGATCCCCAGGTCGTTATCGACCTCGGCACCCGTATGGGCACTGACGAACCAGATGAGGAGAACCCAAGCTACCACCAGGGCCCACGATAGGGCGCAGTATGCGACGCCGCGACCGCGGCGCAGGGCGAAGGGGGCGTCGGTATGCTCGATCGTTTCCATCGCCCGATTCTACGACGGGGCGGGCCGCCTCCCCGCATGCACACAGAGCATCCAGAGAAACTGCAGCAAGCCCCCAAGACGGCGCATGCACTCCCCCCAGACGAGCGCTTCCGCAGCCGTCCCGGACGAGCTCTTCGGGGCCGTCCCGGACGAGCGCCTCGGGGGCTGTCCCAGACGAGCTCTTCGGGGCCGTCCCGGACGAGCGCCTCGGGGGCCGTTCGACGTCAAAAAACGGACGGTTTGCATCGGCTCGCACGATTCGGGGGCTTTTCTGCCAAGAATCGACCGGTTTGCATTCGCGTGCGCGCCGATCCGAGGGTCTTTTTCGAAACAACCCCTCCCCTCTCCAGGGATAAACTAGCAAAGCGCCAGGTCGCTGAGATGAAACAACCACCGCTGGAAGTGCGAGCCGATGCAAACCGGTCGATTCTTGACAAAGAAGGGCTCTCTTCCCGCATTCCGATGCAAACCTGCTGATTCTTGACGAATGTGACTCTCTTCCCGCGCCCCTATGCAAACCGGCCGTTTCTTGACCTGCAGCCCTGAGTAATGCGGGCGAACGCACTCTTTGAAGCATAGTCCCGAACCCAACAGCGCCTTTCGGCCTATAGCCTGTTTTCGGTCCGAGCCTGGTCCGAAGTAGGTTTTGAAGGTGGTCGCCGAAAGCGTCGACTGAGCCGTTTAAGGGATCACCGTGCGGATGAGCGTTGCCCTTAGCCCACATGAACCCACAACCGCGTTATTTACAAACGAAAGCAGGCCAGACGTTTTAACCGTCTGACCTGCTGTTATAGCTGGTCGGGTTGACAGGATTTGAACCTGCGACCCCTTGACCCCCAGTCAAGTGCGCTACCAAACTGCGCCACAACCCGTTGTGCGTACCCGTCTCGTTCACAGGCAGCTCAGATATAGTAACCTTGCCCGCTTTTCCTTGCAAGCAGAAATTTCCGAATCCGCCGTTTTCCCCTCCCGCCGCTTTTCGACCCAAACGGGAAAACGCCGACGGGAAACGCCGGCACTCGCCTTGAAGCGTCTGTGCAAGACCCGAACCCCAGCGCTCGTCCTCGAAGCATCCGCTCAAGGACCCAGTCCCCGGTGCTCGCCTCCGAAACACCCCTGCGAACCCGAACCCCCAGTGCCCGCCCCGGCGCCCGTCCGACCCGAAAAAGACGCGCGCCCGAGTTGCGGTGGTACGCGACCCGAACCACGACGCCCGCCATCGACAGAGCCGATCCATCTCCCGAAAACCAAAGCCGTTTGCTAGGATATCCCCGAACGATGAACCCGACTGGAAAGGACGGCCATGGACTACCGCTGCAACCTCATCATCGATTCCTGCTGCGATCTCCCCTCCGACATCGTATGCCGGGAAGGCGTCGAGCTGATCCGGTTCCCCTACTTCTTCGACCAGGAAGAGTTCCACGACGACCTCTGGCAGTCGGGAGACCCCTCCTCGTTCTACGACCGCATGCGCAACGGAGAACAGCCCACCACGGCCCAGGTTCCCATCCCGGTGTTCGAAGACGCGTTCGGCCGCGCCATCGCATCGGGCGTGCCCACCGTGTACCTCAGCTTCTCATCGGCCCTCTCGGGAAGCTACGACGCCGCGATCCTCGTGCGCGACCGCCTGCTCGCAGAGAACCCCGGTGCCGAGCTCTACGTCGTCGACACCCACCTGGCCTCGTCGGGCGAAGGACTGCTGGTATTCGAAGCTCTCAGGCAGCAAGAGCGGGGTTTGAGCGCCCTCGAGCTGGCTGAATGGGCCGAAGAAGCCCAGTACTTCGTCAATATCTACTTCATGGTGGAGGATCTGGAAAGCCTTCGGCGCGGGGGGCGCATCCCGTCTTCGGTCGCCTTCGCCGGAAGCAAGCTGGATGTGAAGCCGCTGCTCTACGTCGCAGCCGACGGATCGCTTTCCGTCAAGGGCATAGCGCGCGGGCGAAAGAAGGGCCTGAAGCAGCTGGCGTCCCTGTACGAGGAGCGCGCCGATCGCGCGGCGGAAAGCTACGCGGTGACCGGAACGGCGGACTGTCCCGAGGACGTCCAGAAGCTCGAAGAGTACATCGCCAACACCGGATGCGAGCCGTTGCTGGTCGAAGGATCGATCGGACCGGTGGTGGGCTGCCACGTCGGCCCCGGCATGGTCGCGCTGGCATTCTGGGGGCAAGACAGGCGCACCGACGTTTCCGTGGCCGATCGCATCGCCCGCAAGGTCAAGGGAGGCGAATAGCTCGGAGAGGCGCCGAAAACGAAACGGCGCCCGACCCGTCTTCCGAACGCCACACGCTAGTTGATGGAGCGTGCGGCGTTCGATCGAAAACGGAGTCGGGCGCCTCGCTATCGCTTCCGCGCTACAGCGCGAAGGCGAGGGCTGCCGTGAGCAGGACGCAGATCGCCGAAGTTGCAAACGTGCTTTCCGCAACGGCCATGAAGAAATCTTTGTTAGACATAATTTCCTCCTTCGATCGTCCGATGCGGATATTATATACCCTATTTTGTATATTTGCTACACTTTTTAAAGTTATATTGCATTACAAAATTACTTATAGCGTTTCAGCCGACTTCGATGCCAACTGAAATACCTGGTCATTGACGAATTCTCAAAGCAAGGCAATCTGATCCGGCAAAAAGAAAAGGGCACCCGTCAAGGTGCCCTTTCCCGCATAAGAAACTATAAGCGATGCTTCGATTAGAGCTCGGCGACCCACAGACCGTGGAGGTTGCAGTACTCGTACACGGCAACGGCCTTCTCGCCGTTGAGGTTGAACGAAGCGGTGGGAGCCTCGCCGGGGTTCAGCTGCTTCACCAGCATGCCGGACTCGGTCTCGACGTACACGAAGTTGATGAAATGCTCGTCGAGCATGGGATGCTCGACCTCGCCCACGGTAGCCGTGAGGACGTCGCCATCGACCGAGACGACGGGCACGTGCTTCTCAGTGGCGGCGTCAGTGGTGTTGGCCTTGAGCTCGACCATGTCCTTGCCGCAGCAGGCGGGGTTGGCAGAGCCGCCCGCGAGCTTCACGATGATGTCGCCGGACTCGTTGCACTTATAGAAGGTAGCTTTAGCCATGATGGTTCCTCTCGAAAAAATTAGCTGCGACCTCTCTTACGTCGCTGATGCGACTATACCATCAGAAGCGCTTTTAAATTGCATACAATTTAGTAACGGGCCGCGAATGCACCGACGGTCCGGGCTTTCCTAGCGATCGCCCAGAATGTGGTCGAGCAGCGCATCGGCAACCGCGGATTTAGACGAACGGGGATACGAACGCTCGCCCTCGGCGCTTACCACGACTACTTCGTTGTCGTCGGCGTCGAACGCCCCGCCCTCGCCCACGAAATTGGCGACGACGTAGTCGGCGCCCTTCGCCCGGAGCTTCTTGCGGGCGTTTTCCACCACATCGTCGGTCTCGGCCGCGAATCCGACCACGACCTGCTTGGACTTCCGACGGGCCATCGTAGCCAGGATATCGGGATTCTCCACCAGTTCGATGCGCGCCAGCGCATCGGCGTCCGACCCCTTCTTGAGCTTCTTGGCAGCCGGCGCAGCCGGGCGCATGTCCGCGACCGCAGCGGCGAACACCGCGATATCGGCCTCGTCGAAGCAGCCCTCCACCGCCGCGAGCATCTCCCGGGCGGTCTCCACGCGCACCGTCTCGATCCCTGCGGGATCGGCCAGGGACACCGGACCGGTCACCAGGGAGACCTCGGCGCCCCGGCGGGCGGCTGCCTTCGCGATCTCGAATCCCATCTTTCCCGAGGAGCGGTTCGACAGATAACGCACCGGATCGATGGGCTCGATCGTCGGTCCCGCCGTGACCAGCACCTTCTTCCCCACCAAATCGCGAGACATCCCCAGTTCGGCGCAGATCGCCTCGACGATGTCGGCAGGTTCGGCCATCCGCCCCCGCCCTTCGTCGCCGCAGGCGAGATACCCGCTTTCAGCTTCCACCAAACGCACGCCGCGCGCACGGAGCCGATCGCGGTTCTCCCTCGAGACCGGCGCCTCGTACATGTTCACGTTCGCCGCAGGCGCGATGACGATGGGCGCCGTCGTCGCAAGCGCCGTGGTGGTCAGCAGATCGTCGGCGATGCCGCAGGCTATCTTGGCGATCACGTTGACCGTGCAGGGAGCGATGGCGAACACGTCGGCTTCCTTCGCCAGCGAGATGTGGTGGATGGGGTCCGACGGGTCGTCGAACAGGCCCACCGCAACGGGCTCGCGCGTCAGGGACCGGAACATGGTGGGATCGATGAACCCGCGCGCGTGCTCGGTCATGATCACCTTGGCTCGCACGCCCCTTTTCTGCAGAAGGCGGATGATCTCGCAGGTCTTGTATATCGCCACGCATCCGGTGACGCCGATGACCACGGTGGGCTGGATGGGTGCACTCAACGGTTCTCCTAAAGACGGGGGCGGATGACGTCGGTGAGGACGCGCACGTGGGCGTTGGTCTTTCCCAAGCAGGGAACGTAGACGAAGGTCGCCTCGTCCCCCGATCGGGAAAGAATATGGGCTTTCTGGGCGAAAACGGGCAGGACCTCGTAGAACACATCGTAGCGCGTCTCAAGGCAGTCCACCGAGAACCCGGGGCACACGAAGAACACGCGGCCCTCCCCCGCTTCCGCATACCGGGCAACCACCTCGTCGGTGGCGGGTTTGAGCCATTCGCAGTACTTGGCGAACTTGCTCTGGTAGCAGATGGTCCAGCGGCGCCTGTCAAGGCCAAGCTCCGTGGCCACCGCAAGCGCCGTGGCGCTGGTCTGCAGCTCGTAGGTGTCCCCCGCCTCGATGTCGGGCACGGGGATGGAGTGGAACGAGAATATCAGACGGTCGCTCGACTGGGGCCTGAAGCCCGCGTGCCTGACCGACGCGGCGATCGCACGGACGTAGGTTTTGTCGTCATGGTAGTCTTCGATGATCTCGCAGGGAACGTCCCATTTCATGCGGGAAAGGGCCCTTTCCACCCGATCGGTCGCAGAACCCGTGGTCGAAAACGCGCTCTGCGGATACATCGGCAGAACCACCAGACTGGTTGCACCGGCGGCGCGCAGCTCGGACAGGCCCGACGCGATAGAGGGATTGCCGTAGCTCATCCCCAAGCGCACGACCACGTCGCGGCCCTCGGCCTGGAACGACCGCTCGATCTCGGCGGCGAGCTTCACGCTGGCCACCATGAGGGGGGACCCCTCGTCGGTCCACACCTTCTCGTAGCGCTGCGCCGACGTGACGCTGCGATGGGGAAGGATAAAAAGACGCAGGATCAGGCCCCAGGCCATCCGGTTGATGTGGTGGACGAGCCGCCGATCGGAAAGCATCTGCTTGAGAAACGCCCTCACGCTGCGCGGCGTCGGTTCGTCGGGCGACCCCGTGTTGACGAGGAGCACCCCCGTCTTCTCTGTGGATTCGGCCATGTTCATCACCTCGTCGTCGCCAATGTCCGCTCGCAATCGATGCACTGCAGACGATTCTACCCGTTAGGATTCCGCCAGCGGAACCCCCTCGACGCTCGGCCTCGGCGAATGAGCCAAGAGCCCGAACGCCTCTGCGCCCGCCGGCGTGCGCCCCATGCTGCGATCCGACAGGCTGTCGAGGGCCTCCTGCAAATCGCGCGGCACGTTGTCGGCGAACTCGAGGCGCTCTCCCGTGACCGGGTGATCGAACGCCAACTTGAAGGAGTGGAGGAACTGCCGTTTGAGCCCCAGGTTCGGATCGCCCTTCCTCGGCATGCCCGACGTGTAGACCAGCTCGCCCACCAGCGGATGGCGCGTGTACTCCATGTGCACGCGGATCTGATGGGTGCGCCCGGTGAACAGCTTGCAGTCGATGAGCGTGTACCCGTCGTCGAAACGCGCCGCCTCGAACCGCTCGAGAACGTGGAAGGTGGTGATGGCGTCGCGCGCCGAGGGGACGTCGCGCACCGCCATGCGCTTGCGGTCCTTGGCCGACCGCGCGATGGGGGCGTCGATCATGCCCGTGTCATGGGCGATGATGCCGTGCACGAGCGCAAGGTAGTGCCGATCGACCACGCGATCCTGGATGGCCTGCATAAGCGCCTCGCCCGCCGCATCGGACTTCGCGGCCAGCATAAGGCCGCTCGTGTCCATGTCCAGCCGATGCACGATGCCCTTGCGATCGTTGTCCCCCTGAACGTTGCAGAGGTTCTGCTCGCCGCAGTGATGCAGAAGCGCGTTCACGAGGGTCCCGTCGCGGTGGTCGTCAGACGGATGGCATACGAGTCCCACCTGCTTCGACAGCACGATGAGATCGTCATCCTCGAAACGGACGTCGAGCTCGATGGGCTCCCCGCGCATCGGGGCGGGATCCTCTGCGGGCGCCTCCTCGACCTCGTAGACGATCGGATCTCCCGCCTTCACCGAGAGCTTCTTGGCAGCGGGTTGGCCTTTCACCAAAACGCCGCCCGCCTCGATCGCTCGAACGGCGGCCGAGCGGCTCGAGAACAGCCCCCGATCAGCCAACAGGACGTCGAGCCTCGTCCCTTCGTCATCAGGTGCGACGATGTACACGCGCGATGCGGCCATAGCTCCCCCTTTACTCGGTTTTCTCGGCCGCTGCGCCCTCGGTGTGCGCACCCGACAGCAGGATACCCGCCATGAACAGCACGATACCGCAGGTGACGCCGATATCCGCGACGTTGAACACCGGGAAGTCGATGAACGTCGTCTCGATGAAGTCGACCACGTACCCCTGCACGAACCGATCGACCGCATTGCCGATGCCGCCGCCCACGACCAGCGCCAACCCGATCGTTTCGAGCCAGGACGCGCGCTTCACCGTGAGGAGGAAGTACACGAACGCCACGGCACACAGCACCGCCGAGAACACCCCGAGGGCAAGCGTCGAATCGGAGAGCATCCCCCAGGCCGCGCCCCTGTTGTGAACGAGGCGGATGTCGAACAGGCCCGCGAACGGACCCGCGACCAGCTGGCCCACCTTCACTTCGGAAAAGAGGCTCTTCGTATACAGGTCGGCGAGCAGCCACACGATGCCCGTGCAGATGAACGCAACGGTCTTTAAGCCGGAGCGGGAGGGCGGCCCGTCTATGGCCGCCTCTCCCGCACCGTGTCTATCGAGAAATTCGCGCAAGAAAACGTCCGATCTATTCGATTTCCTCTTCGAAGCCGAGCTGGTCGAGCACCTCGCCGCAGCGCGCGCACACGTGAGGATGGCGCTCGTTTCCGCCCAGCGTGCGGTAGTTCCAGCAGCGCGGGCACTTCTCCCCCGCCGCGGAAGACACCTCGACGCTCAGTTCGTCGCCCTCGGAAAGCGCAACCGACGAGACCACGAACAGCTCCTCGAACACCGTCGGATCGAAGCCCTGCAGCACCGCGTAAACCTCGCCGGGCGCGACGATGGACACCGCGGCCTCCTGGCTCTTGTTCACCAGCTGGCTCGTGCGCGCATCCTCGAGCTGCTTCATGACGGCGGCGCGCACCTCGAGCACGGTGTCGAAGCGGCGGGCGACCTGATCGGCCTGTTCAGCCGGGATGGTCGGCACGAAGGCGCCTTCCTCGGGCCAGCCGGCCAGCTGGACGTTGGACGGGCGGCCGGCGCGCGCACGCTCGGCCTCGGGGTAGCTTTCCCATACCTCGTCGGTGGTGAACGTGAGAATGGGCGAAAGGATGCGCACCATGACCTCCAGAACGTTCATCAAAACGGTCTGGGCGCTGCGGCGCAGGGGCGAATCGGGGGCCTCGGAATAGAGACGGTCCTTCGAGGTCTCCATGTAGATGGCGGACAGATCGCCCACCACGAAGTCGTAGACGAGGCGGTACACGTTATGGAAGCGGTACTCGTCGTAGGCGGTTTCGACCGCACGGAGCAGCTCGCGCGTGCGCACCATCATCCACTGGTCGACCGGGGTGAGGCCGTCCCATGACGAGACGGCGTTTTTCTGGAAGTCGAAGTCGGAGAGGCTGCCCAGGATGAAGCGCAGGGTGTTGCGGAAGCGGCGGTACGTTCCTGAAACCTGGGCCAGGATATCGTCGGATATGCGCACGTCCTGCGAGTAATCGACGCTTGACACCCAAAGGCGCAGGATGTCGGCGCCGTACTTGCCCGTCACATCGGCGGGATCGATCCCGTTGCCCTTGGACTTCGACATCTTCTCGCCGTTGGCGTCCACCGTGAAGCCGCAGTGCATGACCGAGCGGTACGGAGCGCAGCCGAAGGCCCCCACCGACGTGAGCAGCGACGACTGGAACCAGCCGCGATGCTGGTCGGAGCCTTCGAGGTAGAGGTCGGCCGGCCAGCGCAGCCCCTCGCTCGCGCGGTGCTTGAGCACGCTGGTATGCGACACGCCGGACTCCCACCACACGTCGAGGATGTCCTTCTCGGGAACCAGCTCGTCGCAGCCGCAATGCTCGCAATGCGTGCCCGCGGGCAGGTACTCTTTGGGGTCGCGCGTGAACCAGGCGTCGGCGCCCTCGCGCTCGAACAGATCGATGATGGCGTCGAAGGTCTCGGCCGTCGCCACGGTCTCGCCGCACTTGGCGCATTTGAACACCGGGATGGGAACGCCCCACGAGCGCTGGCGCGAGATGCACCAGTCGGGACGGTCGGCCACCATGGAGCCGATGCGGTTCTTGGCCCAGTCGGGCACCCACCTCACCTGGTTGTCGATGGCGTCCAGCGCGCGCGTGCGCAGGTCGTTTCTCTCCATGGAGACGAACCACTGGTCGGTGGCGCGGAAGATGACCGGCTGGTGGCAGCGCCAGCAGTGCGGATAGCTGTGCGTGATCTCCTTGGCCGCAGCCAGCGTGCCCGCTTCGGTGAGGTAGGCGATCATCTCGGGGGCCACCTCGTCGGTGTCCATGCCCGCGAACCGCTCCCCCGCCTCCTCGGTGAGCTTGCCGTCGTCGTCGACCGGCATGTACAGCGGCACGCCGAACTTCAGCGACACCAGGTAGTCGTCCTGGCCGTGACCGGGCGCGGTGTGCACGACGCCGGTGCCGTCTTCCAAGGTGACGTGGTCTCCGTAGATGAACGTGCCGATACGGTCGGTGCGCACGGGGCACACGTAGGAAAGGCCCGCGAGCTCGGTCCCCTTGTAGCGAACCGGCTCGCCGGCCGCGTCGGACACCACCGACCACTCTTGCCATCCCACCACGCCGGCGACGCGTTCGATCAGCGCCTCGGCCATGAGGTGGTTCTTCCCGTCGGCCACGACCATCACGTAGTCGGCCTCGGGAGCGAGGCACACGGCCGCGTTCGCGGGAAGCGTCCACGCGGTGGTCGTCCAGATAAGGACCCAGGCCGTGCCCTCGGCCCCCGCTTCAGCGAAGCGCTCGGGCATGCTGGTCATCTCGAAGCGGACGAACAGGGACGGCGACGTTTCGTCCGAGTACTCGATCTCGGCCTCGGCGAGGGCGGTGTGGCAGCGCTTGCACCAGTGGATGGGCTTGCGGCCGCGGTACACCGAGCCGTTCAGGTACATCTCCTTGAAGATCTCGACGTTGCCCGACTCGAAGTTCGGCTGGAACGTCAGGTACGGATGCTCCCAATCGGCGTTGACGCCCAGGCGCTTGAAACCCTCGCGCTGGATGCCCACGTACTTCTCGGCCCATTCGCGGCACAGGCGGCGCAGCGTGGGCTGATCGATCGCAGCCATCTTCTCGGGACCCAGCGTGGTCTCCACCATATGCTCGATGGGCTGGCCGTGGCAGTCCCAACCGGGGATGTAGGGCGCGTAGTACCCGCGCTGGGTGCGGCTTTTCAGCACGAAGTCCTTGAGGATCTTGTTGAAGGCATGGCCGATATGGATGGGGCCGTTCGCATACGGAGGGCCGTCATGGAGAATGAACGGCTCGCCGTCCTTGTTCTTCTCCAGCACAGCCTGGTAGATATGCTCCTGCTCCCATTTCAAGAGGCGCTTGGGCTCGTTTTGAGCCAGGTTCGCCTTCATCGAGAAATCGGTTTGGGGCAGGTTCATCGTTGCCTTGTACGTGTTCGCCACCTGATGACCCCTCCTGCATTATCCTCGGCACAGCGCGGTTGCGCGCGCTGAAATAAACCCGTCCAGTATATGCGATAATGCAGTGAACGACGTGCATTTCGCACAACGCGTAGAATTTCGGGCAACCGAGCCGCGGCGGCTCGTCGTTGCAGCAAGCGAAGGGATGAGGGCATATGGATTTCGAACTGGTCACCGATACGAGCAGCAACCTTGTCGACGACGTGATCGAGCGGTTCGGCATCCACGTTCTGCCCCTGCAGTTCACCGTGGACGGCACCGCCTACCAAAGCTACCTCAAGGGCGAGAAGTCCGATCTCAAACGCTTCTACACCATGATGCGGGAAGGCAAGGTGATCACCACCTCGCTACCCATCCTGTCCGCATCCGACAAGACGCTGCGCGGCATCCTCGAAAGGGGAAAGGACCTGCTGTACCTCGGGTTCTCCTCGGGGCTTTCCGGCACCTTCCAGGCAACCGCCCTGCTGCTCGACCAGCTCGCGCGCGAGTATCCCGAACGCACCGTGCTCTACGTCGACACGCTGGCCGCCTCGGGCGGAGAGGGGCTTTTGGTGTACAAGGCCGCCCTCATGGCAAGCGAGGGGGCCTCGATCCGGGAAGTGCGCGATTGGGTGGAGGAGAACAAGCTGCGCCTGGCGCACTGGTTCACGGTAGACGACCTCATGTTCCTGTTCCGCGGCGGCCGCGTGTCGCGCACCAGCGCATGGGCCGGCACGATGCTGAACATCAAGCCCGTCATGCACGTCGACGACGAGGGGCACCTCGTCCCCCTCGAAAAGGTGCGCGGAAGGAAGAAATCCATCCAGGGGCTTTTCAAGCACATGGAGGCCACCGCGCTCGAGCCCGTCGAAGAGCAGACCGTCTACATCACCCACGGCGACTGCCCGGAAGACGCGGAGGCCCTTGCCGACCTCATCCGGAAGCGCTGGGAGGGCATCGACATCACCATCAACTACATCGACCCGGTGATCGGCGCCCACTCGGGGCCGGGAACGCTGGCCCTGTTCTTCCTCGCAACGGGTCGAAAGTAGCCTATATTTGTGTTTTGATTAATAGATCGCATTTTATTAATTAAAACACTTTTCTACTTGTAATCTGCAGGGTTCTTCGAACTTGAACCTGTGGTGTTGCCGCGTGTCCTCATCTCCTTGCCGTAGAGCAGAACGTCATCGCCGAAGCGGTCGCGCACCCGATCGGTCGCGCAGAGCAGCTCGTCGGTCTTGCGCGCATCGCGCGCTTCCTGAAGACGCTCGCGCTTCGCTCCCGGGTACCGCTTCGCTGCGGAACGCGGAGCGCTCGCAAAGCGATCGTCGGCGATGACCGCTGCCATAGGATCGTCGGTCGAGTGGGGCTCGAAGAACGCAGCGGCATCGAAAAGGGACTGCTGGACCGCTCGCTCGTCGAAACCCGTGACGGCCACCCCGACGAGCCGCACGCTCATCCCCTCGTGCCACAGCTCGTCGAGCATCGATTGCAGCATCCTATCGAAGGCGAATTCGCTGTCGGTCGGCTCCGGCAGCCGATGCTGAACGGAGCGGACCGTCCGATCGCCGAATCGGATCTTCAGGGTCAGCGTGCGGCCCTTCAGCCCTTTTCTCCGCAATCGGCGGCCCACCTTCGCCGCCATCGAGCTCGCCGCAGCCAGTATCTCGTCGCGACCGGATGCGTCGATCCCGAACGTCGTTTCGCTCGACACCGACTTCACCTCGTCGTCCGGACCGATGCTACCCGCCTCGACACCTCGCGCCCGATCGAGCATCATGCGCCCCGCCTTGCCGAGCAAGCGCTCGATGCGCGCGTCGTCGGCGTCGATCAGATCGCCCAGCGTCTCTATGCCGGCCGAAATGAGTTTGCGCTCGGCCGCCGCGCCGATCCCGCTCAGCTTCCTCACCGGCATGTCTTCGATGAACGCCCGCTCGGAGCCCGGATACACCACGGTCAGGCCGCAGGGTTTGTCGTAATCCGAAGCGATCTTGGCGATCGATTTGGAGGTGGCCACCCCGATCGAGCAGCTCACGCCGAGCTCTCGGACGCGGCTCTGGATGCGCGCGGCCACCTCGACCGGATGCTCGTCGAAACCGCGTCCGGGCGTCACGTCGACGAACGCCTCGTCGATGCTCACCTGCCGCACATGGGGGGTCTCGTCGAGGAGAATGGCCATGATCTGGTTGGAGACCTCGCGATAGCGGTGAAAGCTGCCTTCGGTCCAGATAGCCTGGGGGCACAGGGCCGCCGCCTGCGACGAGGGCATGGCGCTGCGCACCCCGAACGCGCGCGCCTCGTACGAACAGGTCGAGACCACGCCCCTCCTCTCGGGGCTTCCGCCCACGATGACCGGTTTGCCCCGCCAGGCGGGGTGGTCGAGCTGCTCGACCGAAGCGAAGAACGCATCGAGGTCGACCAGGAGCACGGCGCGGGCACGACCCCAGGGGTACAGATCGGGCTTGACGGGATGCTCCCGCCTACCCTCGCCCTCGTTGTCGCGATGGTTCGCCACAGGCTCCCTTCCCTTTCAGAAACGCCGCGAAACGGCCCTAACGGACCTCGAGCACTTCATAGCCGGCTTCGGTAACCGCAGCCGTCAGAACGTCTTGCGACACGGCCTCGTCCGCCTCGATCGACGCGGTGCCGGACTCGAGGTCCACATCGACGGACGACACGCCCGGCACGGCCTCGAGGGCCTTCTTCACATGGGACACGCAGTGCATGCACATCATGCCTTCGATCCTCATCGTCTTTTCCATCTTCGATTCCTTTCCTTCGCGTTCTCCCCCGCTTGGCAAGGGGGCTTTTACGATCTCCGAAGCGCGCCGGGGGCTCCATCGGCGCAAGCGCAGCGCATTCGACACCACGCTGACCGACGAAAGGCTCATCGCGGCTGCGGCGATCATGGGGTTGAGCGTCACGCCTATGCCCGCAAGCGCTCCCGCCGCAACCGGTATGCACACCGCATTGTAGACAAGCGCCCAGAACAGGTTCTGCTTGACGTTGCGGAGCGTGGCACGCGACAGGCTGATCGCAGCCGCAACGTCGAGCAGGTCGCTGCGCATGAGCACGATGTCGGCACTGTCGATGGCGATATCGGTGCCGGCTCCGATGGCGATGCCCACGTCGGCGCGGGTAAGCGCGGGAGCGTCGTTGATGCCGTCGCCCACCATCGCCACCTTGCCCTCGCCCGAAAGCCGCGCGACGAGCGCCTCTTTGTCGGCCGGGCTGGCGTTCGCCACCACCTCGTCGACGCCTGCGACCTTCTGGACCGCCGCAGCCGTGCGTTCGTTGTCACCCGTGAGCATGATGGTCCGGATCCCCATCGAGCGAAGCTCCGCCACCGCCTCGGCGCTGGTGGGCTTCACGGTATCGGCGACCGACACGATGCCGACGAGCGCACCGGCGCGAGCGAAGAACAGCGGCGTGGCGCCCTCGTCGGCACGCTGGCGGGCACGCGCCGCGAGCGCTCCGACCTCGATCCCCTCGTCCTCCATCAAGCACAGGTTCCCGCCGCAGACGCGCTCTCCCGCGATCTCGCCGATGATGCCGCGCGCCGGGACCTGGGAGAACCCTTCGACTGGAACCGGCTCGGCGCCGTTGCGCTGCGCATACGCGCAGACCGCGCGGCCGAGGGGGTGTTCCGAGCGCGCCTCGAGCCCCGCCGCGATCGAAACGAGGTCCGAATCCGCGACGCCTTCGGCCGCATCGAGGGCGACGACTTCGGGAACACCCGAGGTCACCGTCCCCGTCTTATCGAGCACCACCGTCTTCACGTCGTGGGCGCTCTGGAGCGCCTCGGCGGACTTCACCAGGATACCGTTGCGCGCGCCGCGCCCGGTGCCCACCATCACCGCAGTCGGCGTGGCGAGCCCCAGCGCGCACGGGCACGAGATGACGAGCACGGTGATCGCATGGACCAGCGCGTCTTGGAAGCCCGCGCCCAAAACCAGCGTCCAGATGGCGAACGCGGCAAGGGAGATCGCGATGACCACGGGGACGAACACGCCGCTCACCTTGTCGGCGAACTGCTCGATGGGGGCCTTGGTGCTGGTGGCCTCGTCGACCAGCCTGACGATCCCCGCCAGCGCGGTGTCGTCTCCCACCCGCTCGGCCCGCATGACCACGTATCCGCTCGCGCAGATCGTCGCCCCGATAACGGGGTCGCCTGCGGCCTTTTCGGCCGGGACCGACTCTCCCGTGATGGCGGACTCGTCGAACGCGCCGGCGCCCTCGACGATCGCGCCGTCGACCGGAACCGCCGCGCCCGACCTGACGACCAGGCGATCGCCCACGCAGATCCGCTCAACCGGGACGCATTCCGTGGACCCGTCGGCGCACAGGCGCTCGCCCGTCTTGGGCGCGAGCTCCATAAGCGACGACAGGGCGTCGGTGGTGCGCAGCTTGGCCCGGGCCTCGAAGTACTTCCCCAGCGTGATGAGCGTGAGGATCATGGCGGCGGACTCGAAGTACAGGTCCATGCCCGCCATAACCGCCTTGTCGAGATGGCCGAGACCCAGGTGGTACTGGATCTGGAACAGCGCGTACACGCCGTATACGGTAGAGGCTCCCGACCCGAGCGCGATGAGGGAATCCATGTTCGGCGCCCTGCGGGCAAGCGACCTGAAGCCCGTGCGGAAGAACCTGAAGTTCACGGCCAGCACCGGAACCAGCAAGATGAACTGGGCAAGCGCCAGGATCCCGATGGACTCGTCCGCTTTCAGCGCCGCGGGAAGCGGCCATCCCAGCATGTGGCCCATCGAAAGGTAGAACAGCGGCACGGTGAAGACGACGGACACGAGCAGCCGCCGGAGAACGGCGCGCTCCTCTTGCGCCGCCGGATGCTCAGAGCCGTCCGGCGCGCCACCCGGCCCGACCCCGGAGCCGGAACCCGGTTCCCGCAAGCGCGCGCCGTAACCCGCTTTGCCGACCGCGGCGCTAACCGCCGCCGCATCCTCGGAGCCGTCGTCGAATTCCACCTCCATGCTGTTCTTCAGGAGGTTGACCGAGACGTCGCGCACGCCCGCAACGCTGCGCGCCGCCTTCTCGACGCGCGCCGAACAGGCCGCGCACGTCATACCCGTCACATCGAAGGTCCGCTTCATGCCGATCACCCGCCCTACGACCGCGAGAAGCGGCGCATGAGGCCCAGCACCTCGTCGACCACTTCGGTGCGACCCTGCTGGATCTGCTCGACGACGCAGGTTTCCATGTGGTTCTTGAGCACCATCTCGGACACGCTGCGCACCGCGCTTTGCGCTGCGGCGAGCTGGATGAGCACATCCCCGCAGTAGCGGTTCTCGTCGAGCATGCTCTTCACGCCGTTCAGCTGGCCTATCGCACGGTTCAGGCGCTTGTTCAGATCGGCCACGAACGCATCTTCGCGCGGCGTCGCCTTCATGCGGCACGGGCAGGCCTGCGCCTCGCGGGCCCCGGCACGCCCTTCGATCGCTTCTTCCATGATCCGCCTTTCATTCGGCTCCGAATGAAGACAACATACCCCCAGAGGGTATATAGATCAAGCGGCGAACCGCTGGGATCCGCCGCGTCATCGAACCGTTGACGGCCCGTCCTCCAGACGCGCCGGCCGCCGAGCTCCAACGACCGCCGAGCGCCCAGGCTAGTTGAACTTGAACACCTTGCGGGCCAAGCGGTATCCTCCCAGCCCGATCCCCCGGCCCAGACGCCCGGGAAGGTTCATCCCGACGTTCAGCGGGCTTCTGCGGATGCGCCCGTAGGTCTCGGGGCGCACCTTGTTCAGATAATCCCACGTATCGGCGAGCTTGCGGTTCGATTCGGGCGTGTCGATCATGCGCAGGAACACGGCGCAGATGCACATCATCATCGACAGGTAGTTGCACAGATACGCGCGCAGGCGGGGCGAATCGACCTCCTTGTCGATGGCCACCTGGTCGATCATGAGGCGCGTCACGCGCAGATGCTGGTCGATGCGGCCCTTCATCACGTCCTCGTTCACACTTTGGCCCTCGCGCCCGATGAAGTACCGGTACATGTCGACGTTGAAGTACCGTATGGTGCGCACATGGGGCAACGGCACGTACACGAAGATGTTGTCCACGTAGAAGCAGTGCTCGGGAAGCACGAGCCCGATGTCGCGCAGCATCTGCGTGCGGTAGATGACCGAATGCATGAGCAGGTACTGGCTGGACTTGAAGCGCCCGACCTCGTCCCAACCGAACTCGCGGCCCTCGGGAAACACGTTCGCGTAGTCCATGACCGTATGCTTGCCTTCGAACACCTTCTCGTAGACGTAGTTCGCAACGACCATATCGGTGGCCTCGGAGCGGCCCGCCTGCTCGCGCAGGTACGGCATGATGGTTCGCATAGCCGCCTCGTCCAGCCAGTCGTCGGAGTCGACCACCTTGTAGTAGAAGCCCTCGGCATGGGCCAAGCCCGTGTTGACCGCCGATCCGTGACCGCCGTTGTCCTTATGGATCGCACGGATGACCTGCGGATGGCGCGCCTGCCATTCGTCGGCCTTCTCCTTGGTGTCGTCTTTGGTCGAGCCGTCGTTCACGATGAGGATCTCGATATCCTCGCGTTCGTCGCAAAACGCGAGGATCGATTCGATGCACTTATCCATGTACTCGGCCGAGTTGTAGCACGGCAACGCAAAAGAAATCGTTTTCACGAACAGGTCCCTTCGGAAGTCAGATGGAAACGGGCGCAAGCGGCCGCAAACCGCCGCGTGTGCGCTCATCGTCTATTCTAACGGGTAAACGCGTCGACGACGGGCTACCATATAAAGCGTACAGAGCAGACTGCGCGCAGCGCGCACGCGATCGCGGCCGCTTGCGCCGTCCTGCACGATCGACCGATCTTGAAAGGGGTCGCCATGTCCCGCTTCCTCGACCGTATGGTGGCGCAGGCGCGCACCGGAAAACAGACCATCGTCTTGCCCGAAGGCGAAGACCCGCGCACGCTCGAAGCCGCCGAGCGCATCCTCGCCGACGGCGTCGCCAACCTCATCATCCTGGGAGACGCCGCGACGATCGAAGCGTCAGGACGCGATCTGGGCTCCGCCACGCTCGTCGACCCTGCGACCTATCGGGACAAAGGCGAACTCGCCCGACAGCTCTTCGAACTGCGCAAAGCCAAGGGCATGACGCCCGAGCAGGCCGCCGAGAAGGTCGAAGACCCCCTCTACCTCGGCGTCATGATGGTCAAAGCGGGAATCGCCGACGGCATGGTGGCGGGCGCATGCCATTCCACCGGCGACGTGCTTCGCCCGAGCCTCCAGATCCTCAAGACCGCACCGGGCGCGAAGCTGGTCAGCTCGTTTTTCATCATGAGCGTTCCCGATTGCGAGCTGGGATCCGACGGGACGTTTCTGTTCTCCGACTGCGGGCTTGAGGTGCAGCCCGACGCCGAGGGCCTCGCCAACATCGCCGTGAGCTCCGCCAGGTCGTGGGAGGCGCTGATGGGAGTCGAACCCGTCGTCGCGTTGCTGTCCCACAGCACCTACGGATCGGCTAAAAACGACGACTCCGCCAAGGTAGTGGAAGCGGTGTCGATGGCCAAAGAGCTCGCTCCCGACGTGAAGATCGACGGGGAGCTGCAGCTCGACGCGGCCATCGTCGAGGCGGTCGGTTCCTCGAAGGCGCCCGGATCCCCCGTCGCCGGAAAGGCGAACTGCCTGATCTTCCCCGATCTCGATGCGGGAAACATCGGATACAAGCTGGTCCAGCGCCTCGCTCGCGCCGAAGCCTACGGCCCGATCACCCAGGGCATCGCCGCCCCGGTGAACGACCTGTCGCGCGGCTGCAGCGCATCGGATATCTACGGCGTGGTCGCCATCACCTGCGTACAGTGCCAGAGCCGCTCGGCGTGAAACCGGAAAGTGCCCTTCTCAAAGCGATGAGCGCCGCATAAGGTCGCAGTGCGCCGCAAACATGAAAAAAGGCCGAAGCCTTCAAGCTTCGGCTTTTTTTCATGTTTGGTCCCGCACACTGCACGCAAACGGACCACCATGGATGAATCGCGCACTACCGGGGAGTCGAGAAGGAGACGGCGTGCTTCTCGTGGACCAGGTCGTAGGTGTCGCGCGCGATCATGTACTCCTCATCGGTGGGAATGATGATGATGCGCACCGGCGACGAGTCGGTGGATATCTCGCGCTCGTAGCCGCGCTCGCGGTTGCGCGCCTCGTCGAGCACGATGCCGAGCGGCTGCAAACCGGCGAAGATGAGGCGGCGCATCTTGTCGCAGTTCTCCCCCACGCCGCCGGCCAAAACGATGGCGTCCACGCCGCCCATAACGGCGATGTACTGCCCGATGTGCTTCTTCACCGACTGAGCGTACATCTCGTAGGCCAGGATGGCGCGGGCGTCGCCCGCCTCGGAGGCCGAGCGGATCGAGCGCAGGTCGTTGCTGATGCCCGATACGCCCAGAAGGCCCGACTTCTTGTTCAGGACATCGTCCATCTCGGCGGGCGCGAGGCCCTCGTGGGCCATGAGGAACGTCACGATCGCGGGATCGAGCGCACCCGAGCGCGTCCCCATCATCAAGCCGTCGAGGGGCGTGAGGCCCATGGACGTGTCCACCGCGATGCCGTGGTCGATGGCCGTCACCGAGCAGCCGTTGCCCAGGTGACAGGTGATGAGCTTCAAATCGGCCAGGGGCTCGTCGAGCACCGCTGCGGCGCGCTCGGCGATGTAGCGGTGCGACGTGCCGTGCGCTCCGTACTTGCGGATGGAGTACTTCTGCGACAGCTCGTAGGGAATGGGGTACATGTAGGTGCGTTCGGCAAGCGTCTGGTAGAACGAGGTGTCGAACACGGCGACCATGGGAACGCCGGGGATGTGGTGGCGGCACGCCCGGATGCCCATGAGGGCGGCCTTGTTGTGAAGGGGGGCCAGCTCGGCCAGCTCGTCGATCTTCTCGATGACGTCGTCGTCGATGATCACCGAGCTATCGAAGTACTTGCCGCCCTGAACCACGCGATGCCCCACCGCGTTGATCTCGGAAAGCGAGCCGAGAGGGGCGTCGTCGCCTTCGACGAGGGTTTTCAGGACGATGCTCATCGCCGCGTCGTGGTCGGCCATGGGTTCGGAGATGACCGTCTCGTTGTCGTCGATGCCGTGCTTGTGGCTGGCCTCGTCGGTACCCACGCGCTCGCAGAGCCCCTTCGCCATAACCCGCTGGGTCTCGACGTTGATCAGCTGGTATTTGAGCGATGATGAGCCTGCGTTGATAACGAGAACGTTCAAGGATGCCCCCTTGTTTTCCTCGGCGGATACCGTCGTGGAACTAGTTTAATGGGGCGTATGTCGTTTCACTAAAGCCGCACACACGATTCGGCAAGCGGCAGGGCCGCCCGCCCGCAGCCCGAGCGGGCGGCCCCGTTGGGTGAAGCGATGGTGCGAAAAGCGCTACAGAGACGGATCGCCGCTGTTCATGGGCGCGCCGCCCAGCACATGCACGTGCAGGTGGAACACCGTCTGCCCCGCATGGGCGCCCGTGTTGACCAGCGTGCGGAACCCCTGCTCGCGCACGCCCTTGATGTCGGCCACCTTCTCGACGGCGGCGAACAGGTGCCCCAGCTCTTCGACCGGGATCCCCGCGGCGATGTTGTCGTAGTGGTTCTTGGGAACGATGAGCGTGTGCACGGGCATCTGGGGGCTCACGTCGTCGAACGCGTACACGTACTCGTCCTCGTACACCTTGGAGGAAGGGATCTCCCCCCTGATGATCTTGCAGAACAAGCAGTCGTCTCTCTGCATGGCTCGCCTTTCGTCTCGCATCGGCCGTCAGCCCTATTCTACAACGGGCGCGGGCGGGAAGCGGCTAGGAGAGCGTGGTGTCGCGCGCCTCGTCGTCCTTGTCGCCGCTGAGCTCGCCCATCAGCACTTCGACCTTCTGCTGGGCTTCGCCCAAACGACCCTTGAGGGCGCGCAGCAGCGCTACACCGCGCTCGTACTTGACGAGGCTCTCCTCGAGTTCGAGGGTGTTGCTTTCCAGCATGCCCACGATCGAGTCGAGCTCGGCCATGGCCTCCCGAAACGAAAGCTCTTCGATGGGCCTCATATCCTCAGACATTCCTGATCCTTCCGACGATGGTTCGACAGGGCGCCCGCGCAGCGGCGCCTTAGCTGATAGGCGGTTTCGGGGAACCGTCGCGCCCGACGCCGACGGCTTCGCAGGCGACGACGCCGTCGGCGACGGTCACTTCCAACCGCTCCCCCGTTTCGACCTGGGAAACCGATCGGACGACCGACCCCGCGGCGTTCCTGGTGATCGAATACCCGCGCGCGATCACGTTGAGCGGCGACAGGTCGCTTAGACGCGCGGCGGCCAGCGCGATCTCGCGCTCGCGGCGGTCGAGCAGGTCCCTACCCTGGCGAGCGATAGCATCCCCCCTGATCGCGACGTCGCGTTCGCGGCGGGAGACGGCCTCGCCCAACCCGGCGCGCAGCCGGTTCTCGAAATGGTCGATGGAAAGCGCATCGCCGGCGAACAGCTGCATGGTGTCGGAAAAGACCGGGCGCGTCTCTACGCGGGCGAGATGCGCGCTCGCGAACTCGATGCGCGACGAGACGCGATCGGCAAGCGCTTTCGACCTGATGCTGAAAGCGTTTTGCAGGTATTCGCGCGACGGGCTGACGGTTTCGGCCGCCGCCGTGGGGGTGGAGGCCCGAAAATCGGACACCATATCGGCGATGGAGTTATCGGGCTCGTGCCCGATCCCCGTGACGACGGGCACCGGGCAGGCGGCGATGGCGCGGGCGAGCTGCTCGTCGTTGAACGGCATGAGGTCCTCGTACGACCCGCCCCCGCGCACGACCAGCACCACTTCGGCTCCCGCAGCCGCGACCGCCTCGATTCCCTGGATGATATGGGAAGGCGCGCGCTCCCCCTCGACCGGGACGCCGGCCAGAAGTACGTCGGCGATGGGGAAACGGCGGCGCAGCGTGCGCATGACGTCGTGGACGGCCGCGCCGCGCGGCGACGTGACCACGCCGATGCGCTCGGGGTACTTGGGGATGGGGCGCTTGCGCTCGCGCGCCATGAGCCCCTCGGCTTCCAGCTTGCGGGCCAGGTTGGCAACGCGGATCCTCAGGTCCCCCTGTCCCGCCACCTGGATGGAGGACACGTCGAAGTTCATGCGCCCCTTCGCCACGTACAGGGTGAAGCGGCCCACCACCTCGACCAGCATGCCCATCTGGAGCTGCACGCCCGACGCGGCGTAGCGGTTGTTCCACATCATGCAGGGAAGCGCGGATTTGGCGTCCTTGATGGTGAAGTAGGCGGCCTTGTAACCGGGTTTGACCGAAACCTCGGACACCTCGCCCACGATCTTGACCGTGAAGGACTCGAGAGCGGTTTTGGCCAGCCCCATCGCCTCTGAGACGCCGAGGGCGTCGGAGGCGGGGGCTTCGGTTGCGAAGGGGCCGCCCATGGCTACTCGCTTCTCTGGCTGAGCAGCCACACCAGCTGGAGGATCGAGGTCAGGGCCGCGGCGACGTAGGTGAGGGCGCAGGCGCGCAAGACGTCGAAAGAGCCCTTGCGCTCGGTCTCGGGGAGGTTCACCGAGCCCATATAGGCCATGGCCCGGCGCGACGCGTCGAACTCGACCGGCAGGGTCACGAGGCTGAACAGCACCACGACGGCGTACATGATGATGGCGAGGTTGACGAAGCCCGCGACGTTGAGCGCGATACCGATCATCAGCAGGAACACCCAGGCGTTCGAAGCGGCGTTCACCGCGGGCACGATGGCCGTGCGCAGCTTCATGGGCGTGTAGTCCTGGGCGTACTGGTAGGCGTGCCCGCACTCGTGGCAGGCGGTTGCAGTGGCCGTCACCGAGCGCCCGTCGTAGACGTCGGGAGACAGGCTGATGGAGTTCGAGCGCGGATCGAAGAAATCCTGGCCCTCTCCGCCGCGATGCACGTCGACGCCCTGGATACCGTAATAAGCGAGCATCCTGCGCGCCGCCTCGGCTCCGGTCATTCCGTTGGTGACGGGGACCTTGGAGTAATGCTTGAGCCGATTGTTCACGTAAAACGTCGCTCCGGCTCCGATGGCGATCGTCGCGGCGATGAGCAGCAGATAGCTCATGGAAAACATGGGGCGGTCCTTTCTCGATTGCACCTGCGCATGTCGTTCGCACCGATTATAGCGAAGCGGGCGCCTTTCCTCCGAGCGCCTTCATCACAACAGACCTTTGTCACCGCGCCGACACGGGAGGTTAAGGGATCGTTAAGGTAGGCGCACCGGCCTCAGAACCGATCGACGCGCACCGAGCCGTTCTCCACCGAAAGCGCGATCCTCCCGTTCAGAAGATCGAGCAGCTCCGCCCCGATCAGCTCGCGGCGCCACCCGCGCAGGATCTCGACGTCGTCGCAGTACCCGCGGGCGATCTTGGTCAGGTCGTCGTGGCTGGCAAGCGTCGGGATGGCGATGTCGTTCTCGCGCGCCCGCATGCGCACGATGGCCATCATGAGATCGACCTGCATGTCGACGTTGGGCTCGCTTTTCGACGGATTCCCCGAGTCGGGCCAGGTGCTGGCCGGCGCGTTCATCGCCGATGCGACCCGCGAGATGATCGTGCGGGCGTCGCGCACGTTCAGCCGCTCGCGCATGCCGCGGACCATGAACAGATCGTCGATGGTGCGCGGCTCGCGTTTGCAGGCCTCGACGATCTGCTCGTCTGACAGGACCCACTTGCGGGGTATGTTGCGTTCGCGCGCGGCGGCTTCCCGCCAGGCGGCCATCTCGCGCGCAGCGGCCATCTGGCAGCGCGACAGGGACGAGACGTGCTTCAGCCGGCGGAACCGTTCGCGCTCGTCAACCTCGTAGCGCGACGGGTCGGACAGCTCGGCGAAATCGTTGCGCAGCCACTCCAGACGGCCCTTCTCCTCCAGACGGCGCTTCATCGTCGCGTAGATCTTGGGAAGGTAGACCACGTCCTCTCCCGCGTACTGGATCTGGGAGTCGGACAGGGGGCGGTGCGACCAGTCGGTGAACGAGTCCGCTTTCTTGATCCGCACCCCGCACAGGGCCCCCACCAGCGACCCGTATCCGATCTGCTGGGTGTGCCCTAAAAGCGCTGCGGCGATCTGCGTGTCGAACACAGGCGAGGGCAAAACGCCCACGTTGCGGTACAGAAGCTCGAGATCCTGGTGACCCGCGTGAAAGATCTTGACGATGCGCTCGTCGACCAGAAGCGGCGCGAGCGCGGTGATGTCGGATACGGCCAAAGGATCGATGATGACCACTTCGTCATCGGTGGCGATCTGCAGCAGACAGAGCTTCGCGTAGTAGGTTTTCTCGCGGAGGAACTCGGTGTCGATCGCCAGAAGCGAGGAATTCGCAGCCCGTTGGACGAAGGAGACAAGCTCGTCTTGGCTTTCTATGTACATGCAGACAGATCCTCGCCTTGCTATATCATGGGAACAACTCGGATCATTCTACCAAAACGAGGGCCGCTCGATGAAACTGCTCGTTATCAACAACTTGAAGGCGGGATACGCCGACGGGGCCATCTACGACTACGTGCGCTTCGTCAACAAAGACGCCGACGAGATCTGCATCCGCTCGACCGACGGCTTCATCGACGCACAGGCCCTGCTCCACGATGCCGCCAACTTCGATGCGGTGGTGGCGGCCGGCGGGGACGGAACGGTGGCGACGGTGTCGTACCATCTGGCGAAGACGGGGATACCCATCCTCCCCTTCCCCGCAGGCACCGCGAATCTCCTGGCGAACAACCTGCTTGCCCCCATAGAGCCCTACGCTCTGGCCACCATGACCCGCGATATGCGCACGCTCGATTTCGACCTGGGCGAGATCGAGGTGGCCGGAGAGAGGTTCGGGTTCGGGATCATGGCCGGCGCAGGGTACGACGCCACCATCATGCACGACGCGCGTCCCTCGAAAAAGCTTCTGGGCCCGATGGCCTATTTCCAGGCGGCCGTGTCCAACCCGCTGCCCAAGAAGTCCCACCTCACCATCGCGCTCGACGACCAGACCATAGAATGCGACGCGCTGGGGGTCCTGCTGGTCAACTTCTCGAAGATCCAGTTCGACATCACGGTCACGCACGAGAACCTCCCGCGCGACGGGTCGCTCGACGTGGTGATCCTGAAGGCGGAAAACGCCTTCGGGCTGCTCCCCGCGCTGTTGGCGGGTTTTCTGGATCGAGACGGGGAGTTCCCCGACCGCACCGATTCGCTGGAGATCCACCGCTCGAAAACCGTGCACGTGCAGGCCGATCCCCCCATGCACATCCAATACGACGGAGAGACCCCCGGGCTCACCACGCCCTTCTCCGCCCGTGTGATCGAAGAGGGGGCGCGGTTCATCCTGTCCGAAAACGGCTTCGACCGGTTCTGCGGCGCAGGGCCGCACAGCCGGCCGAAGCGATAGGCCTTCGGCAGCGCGTTAGCGCGACTCGGGGGAATTCTCCTCCAGCCACTTCTTGGCGTTGGAGTTGTAGCGCATCTGGATGAACTCGAGCACCACCGCGAACACCATGGCGAAGTACACCATGAGCTTCTCCACGTGCATGTCGAGCAGCTCGATGTCGGTGTGCAGGCCCATGGAGTCGAGCACGAGCAGGATGCCGATGACCGAGATGAACACGAGCGCGAGGATCTTCATCTCAATGTGCTTGTTGATGAAGTCCGAGATGGCGTCGATGAACACCATCATCAGCACGATGGCGATGAGGACGGCCAGGATCATGATGATCAGGTAGTCGGACAGGCCCACGGCGGTGATGACCGAGTCGATGGAAAACACCAGGTCCATAACCATGATGGTGCCGATCGCCTGGCCGAGCGCGAGCTTCTTCACATGCCCGCTCGCACCCTCTTCGTGCTTCTCTTTCAGCTCGTCGAGGCGAAGCAGGCTGCGCAGCTCATCGATGCCCTTGTAGATGAGGTAGGCGCCGCCCAGAAGAAGGATGATGTCGCGCACCGAGAACCCGTGCGAGAAGAAGCCGAGGTCGATGGTGAACAGCGGCTGGATCAAGTGCGTGAGGAAGGCGGCGACGCTTAGGAACAGCGCGCGCATGAGGAAGGCCCCCGCCAGACCCAGCTTGCGTCCCAGATGCTGCTGGGATTCGGGCAGGCGGTCGGTTGTGATCGTGATGAACACGATGTTGTCGATTCCCAGCACGATCTCGAGGAACGTGAGCGTGATCAGGGCGATCCACGCATCGGGCGAGGCGAATATCGAAAGGTCGAACATCGAGGCTCCTTGTCTTGTCTCATATCGGTGCAGCCCGGGGCGAGCATAAAAAAACTCGCAGCGCCTCCGCGAACGGAAGCGCCACGAGTCTCGTTTTTTAAGGAGTGCCAGGCCCGAAAGCCATGATGTTGACACAACCCGCAAGCACGCTTGCGCTAACTACTCCCCCATGGGCGGGATCATCCTAGCACGCCTGCGGTTTCAGGCCAATGGTATAATGCGCACTGCACAAAACCGCTAGGAGTCGCCCTGTGAACATCGAAGAGATACTGCACGGTCAAAGCGCCCACCTGGAGCGCGCTTACGACACCGAACACGAGGGCGTCCGCTACCTGGACGGAAGCTCTTTGAAGCGCCCGAGCCGCCCCACCGGGCCGGCGCTCGCGTTCATCGGAATCGTCGTCGCCGCGGGAATCGTCCTCGGCGGCCTGTTCGTCAACACGACGGTGATCGAACCCCTTCGCGCCAGCGAGGACGCCTCGTCCGCAGTCGCACGAAACCTCGCGAAAGAGCCTTCGATCGCAAGCCTTCCCAAGCTCGCTGAAATGGCCACCCTCAGCAACGACGAGATCAAGAAGGCGTTCGACGATGCCGGATACACCTATATCGCCCAAAGCGAGGAGGGCGACAGCGACCTGACCCTGTACAAGCTTCCCGCCGACACGTCGTCTGCCGCCGCGTCCCTCATGTACTTGAAGGGGTTCTCGGCGCTTAACGCAGGCGAGGCTTCCAAGCTCATGAACGGCGGATGGCTGTTCTCCGCCGACCGAACCACGAACAGCATGGTGGTTCGCTATGCCGACTTCGCATCCGGCAGCGTCGAGGCCGCCGTGCGCTCCGCGATCACCGCCCAGGGATTCGAGGCCGACTCGGTCACCGATACGGGAACCGACGAAGCCGGCAACACCTTCACCGAAGGCGAGGTCTCCGTCGAGGGGACCGATTACGTCTGGAAGGTGTCGGGCATCCAGCTTTCCAGCGTCTACGACATAGCGGGGCTGCCGGAAACCTCCTGCTACATCGGCATCCGTCTAACGAAGGCGGCTTAGCCGGCCCTGCACTCATACGACCCGCACCCACGCAACGCGAGGCGCGGAGCCGCGCCGGGGAACCGTGGGCCGGGGGCTGGCCCGCCTCCACCGGGAAGGCCCCCGGATACGCGAGAGGGGCCCCGGGAGGGGCCCCTCTCGGGGTCTTTTCTGGAGGCGACGCCCGGATTCGAACCGGGGGTGAAGGCTTTGCAGGCCTCTGCCTTACCGCTTGGCCACGTCGCCGGGGATGAAGCAAGGGGCCGGCCACGCTTGATGGCCGGCCCCGGGAAGACGGTGGAGCGGACAACGGGGTTCGAACCCGCGACCCCCACCTTGGCAAGGTGGTGCTCTACCAGCTGAGCCATGTCCGCGTCACGGGTGACCATGATACGCGACCGGGCGGGGGCGCGCAAGAGCGAAATTTGACGAGCACACAGAGTTCATCATCGGTAAAGGGCGAAACGGTCGCTTCCTTCGAATCTAGTCCTCGGTATTGCCGAGAATCTTATTCGCGGCGTATATACCGCTGATGCAAGCCGACTCCATATAACGCCCGGAAAATCGCGACCGCCCGCATAACGGGCGGTTTATCGTCTCCCGCGCTTCGCGCAGAGGGCAGGAAGACCCTAGAAGAAGAGGGCTTCCGGGACGTTCCCGAAAGCCCTCGGTTTACTCTCGTTTCCGTAAGAGGAAGAGCCCGGCGATCGCTGCGACAAGCACGATCGGCGCAATTCGGACGAAAGCCCACTCAAATCCGTGATATAGGGCGCCCGCGACCGCCAGCTCGGGATCGGAGAAGTCCCAATACGAGTAAGGGCTTCCCAGCAGAATCAGGCACGCGAAGACGAGGACGATCGCAATGGCCAAGGCGAGCAGGGTTCCGCGGACCAATCTCCGCCACAACTTCCTCCCACGAGCGAGCTGGAGGTCGACGACCTGGAGCTTTTCGGCAATTGCACTAAGGTTATCCGCTTCAGGTTCCGAAACGGTTTCACCAAGCAGCGCCCCCACGGAAGCATCGAGCACTTCCGACATCGAGACAAGCATATCGGAGTCGGGAACCGAAAGGCCGCGCTCCCATTTTGAGACAGTCTGGCGAACGACGTTCAGTTTGATCGCCAGCTCTTCCTGAGAGAGGCCGCGCGATTCGCGGACCGCTCGGATGTTCTCGCTCAACATTGCGGTCTCCTTCCTTCGATCGACTTTATTATCGTCGGTAGCGAGCCGTTGCGGCAAGCAACGGGAAGCGACATGGGGCGAACCCAGGCATGATTCAGGCATCATACCTGGCGGCTTGCAATGGGAGCCCGCCTTCTGGAGGAGAAGCGAGCCGGCGTCCACGGGGGCATCTACCATAACGCGGCCCGAAGGAGTTGCAGGAGAGATCGGCGGGCTCCTGCGGGAATACGACCCGAGGGCGGCTCACATGCTCGAGCAGATCATCGAGTTTCACGTCAAGTTCGAGCGCATCTATCCCTTCCAGGACGGAAACGGCCGCGTCGGCCGGCTCATCATGCTGAAGGAATGCCTGGCGAGCAACGTCGTGCCGTTTGTCATCGCCGCCAGCATGAAGGCCTATTACTACCGCGGTCTCTCGGAGTGGAACCGGGAGCGGGGGTATCTGACCGAGACGTGCCTCGCTGCGCAGGATCGGTTCAAGACGTGGATGGACTATTTCCGCATCCCGCATGGCGAGTAGGATGATGCGCGGATGACGGGTCGATTAAGAAAGCGCCATCAATCGTTCGGCTCAAGACGTTTCCGAGCGCGATCTACGGTTACGCTACCATCACGTTCGTTTCCGCCCACAGGAAATCCGAACCGTCGATAGTGCCGAGCGACAACTCCGTCGTATAGGCATCTCCCATGAGCGCGATTCCCTCGTGCTTCATAACCAGGGCGATCTTCCTATACATCTCGAATACCAGGTTCTCTTCGAGCGGACCGTCATCCCTGACCGCACCGAGGGGCAGGGCGCTCAGATACCGCAGATAGCGTCCTGCGGGACGCAGCCGGTATCGGTCGCAAGGTACGGGACGCAGGGTCTGCGTGCACAGGAAGAAGCCGAGCTGATAGCTATCGGCCGCAAAGCAGGAGCGTTCTATGCGGTAAGACGCCTGCTGCGACTCGGCAAGGAGCTCCAATCCCTTCCCGTTGCAGTAGGCGATGTGGTCGGCAAGCGCGTCGAACGTCACTTCGATGTCGCCGGCGAGGGGCAGGCGCGTCTCGATGTAGTGCGCCTCGGGGCATTCTTGGATGCGCCAAGAGCCGGATGTCAGCTCGCCTGCCCCACCTCGCCACGTTTCGAGCTCGTCGATGCGCTCGACGAAACTTGCGAGCAGATCTCGCTTGCGCTCAAGGAGGGCGATCTGCCGACCGAGTGCCTCCATGCGCTTGGCTATGACCTCCCTAAGTTCGCCCTTGTCGCCTTCCAGGAACCGCTTGATATCCGCAAGGGAACAACCCGCATCCCTAAGCGATGAGATGAGCATGAAGTCCATGACCTGGTCGGGAAGGTAGTTCTTGTAGCCATTTTCGGCAATGAAGGCAGGTGACAGCAGCCCGATATCCTCATAGTGCCGCAACGTGTCCTTGGTGGTCCGGCACAAGCGAGCGAACTGCCCACTGCGAAGCGCCCTGTTCATAGAGACGACTCCTTTCGCTTGTTTCAGCATTCGCATTTTAGCGCTTGACTATGGTGTTACCCCATAGTTTAAGGTCACTTCGTGATGAAGGCGACAAAGGGCGATCAAAGGAAGCGAGCATGGACGAAAAGCGGACAAGCGCGTCGGGCTCATCGGGCATGAGCGGTTGGAAACGCCGAGCGATGACCATATGGACGGGGCAGGCGCTCTCGTACGTGTCCACGCAGACCGCGACCTTCGTGGTGATGTGGCATGTGACCACGTCGACAGGATCAGCTGCGGCGTTGTCCTTGGCCGGTCTTGCGGGGCTTTTGCCGGCGGCGCTCCTTTCGCCCATAGGCGGCGTAGTAGCAGACCGATACAGCCGAAAGGCCGTCGTGCTGATCGCCGACGGCGGGGCGGGCCTCGTCTCGCTTGCGATGGCACTCGCCTTCGCGGGAGGCGTCACAGCGCTACCGCTGGTCATCGCCCTTCTGGCCATGAAGGCTACCGCGACGGCCTTCCACGGCCCCGCGCTTTCGGCCATGATGCCCCAGATCGTCCCCGAACGCCACCTCATGGGCATCAATGCACTCGACCAGATGCTCATCAGCGGCTCGGCCATAGCGGGACCGGTTCTCGGCGCGCTTCTCTATAGCACGCTCGGAATCTCCGCCGCCCTCTTCCTCGACGCCGCCTGCGCTGCACTCGCCTGCTTCTACCTGGCGTCGGCCCGGATCCCCTCTCATGCCCGTCTGCAGATCGCCGGACTTGCCAGCGTGCGCATGGAACTGAGGGAGGGCATTGCGTGCGTGTGGCATGACAGAGGCGTGCGCATGTTGATGCTGGTCGAGATGGCGGGCATGGCGCTGCTCATGCCCCTCGGCAGTCTGGAGCCGCTGATGGTCTATAGCCGCTTCGGCGGCGACAGCTGGGCGGCATCGTTCGTCGAAGCGGCTTTCGGCACCGGTCTCCTACTCGGCTCGGGGATCGCGATGGCGCTGACGGGTGTCCGCCGCAAGGTGTCGATCGTCTTGGGATCGGGTGCCGCGATGGGCGCCGCCCTGCTTTCCTGCGGCCTGCTGCCGCAGAACGGCTACGCGGCCTTCGTCATCCTTTTCGGCCTAGCGGGTGCAGGTATGGGCGTATACGCCGCACCTGTCATGCCCCTGGTGCAGCGGCGTATCCCCGAAAGCCATCTTGGACGGGCGATGGGCGTCTACTCTTCGGGCGTGCTCCTGGCATCGCCTGTGGGCCTCGCACTTGCCGGACCTGCGGCCGCGACGGTCGGCATCGCTCCGTGGTTCATGGTTTGCGGCTCGCTCATGCTGGCCGTCCACCTCGTAGCATTTGCGTCTGGCGGCCTTCGCGCGCTCGATAGGGAAGCTTCCTAGTTTCGCTGGTCGGTATCGTTTCCAGCGAACGGCATTTTTGAGGCTCATGATGTCCATTCCAATAGACAGCTTCTCAGAGCCTTTGGCGAAGAGTTGTCGTATATTGATGTCCTGCGTGGTCATATTCTAGAATCGAACCCGCACAGTTAATCGACGGTGTAAGCGCGAACTTGCTGGAGGGAAAATGAAGCCGGTTTTTGAAAATGCTGGAGTTCACTACGATGTTCCGGGGCGATACCGCCTGCATGTTCATGAGAAGGGCATCACTTATGCACCGACCGATGGGAAGAAGTCAGTTGATGTGAGGTTCTCGGAGGTCGGCTCGATTTTTCTTCTTGGATACTGCAACTCGAATCGAAGCTATACGGTGACTTTCCGTGATTTCGAGGGAAAGGACATCGGCGAGATTCAGACGGATGTGCATGACGACCGGGAATACCACAACGTCCGAGAGACGAAATCTATCCTTATCGCCTTTGCGGAGAGCAAGCTCACCGGGGAGTTTCCCGAGAACATCGACAACCTGGATCTGAAGATCGCATCCAGCCTGGCCGAGAAGGACATCTACATAAGGGACGGCTACCTGATGGGAGCTAAGCACCGGATAAGGCTCTCGGATATCCGCAGGGTGAAGTGCATCACCAACGGAACCTTGAGCAATCTCTCTGTGCACACCAAGGAAAAGGGCGGCTTTCTCGATAAACCCGATATGAAAGTTCCGGTCAACGAGCTGACGCTGCCGATCCTGGAAGCCGCAGTCGTTCGGAACACCGGAAATGTCATAGATTTCACCAGGGGCAACGGGTTCGACCAGAAAACGTGCGAGTTCGTCCTCGTTCGGTATATGAACTCGAGCTTCTTTGCGAACAGCGACGGAAGCGTCGCAGACGACTGGCGCCGAATCGCCTACAACCACATTCAGTCATACCAGTCGGATATCGCAATTCCCGAAACACGCTGATCAGCGTCTTTCCCATGCAGCCTCCCCCTCCCGCATTGTTTTCATCGGAAGGTGTGCGGCATTCGATGAAGCCGATGCGGGGATCCATCAACGCGCCACACTCTGTTGGCCGAGCAGCAGTCTCCGATAGATAGCGTAATCCGTCTCGGAGAACACGTCGAACACCACCGTCATGCCGCCGCCGTGCGACTCAAGCCAGCCGCGCACCGCATCGACCGCGATTCGCGCCGCCTCCTTCTGGGGAAACCCGAATATACCGGTGCTGATGCAGCAAAAGCCGATGGAGCGAAGCCCGTACTTCGCGGCAAGATCGAGGCAGCTGCGGTAGCACGATGCCAGCTGCATGCGATGCGCGTCGTTCGGCCGGCCGTCGGCGATGGGACCCACCGTGTGGATGACATGCCGGGAAGGCAGGTTGTAAGCGGCGGTGATCTTGGCCGCACCCGTAGGCTCGTCGCAGCCCTGCTCCTCCATGATGCGAGCGCATTCGGCTCGCAGTTGGACGCCGGCGAAGGTGTGGATGGCGTTGTCGATGCAGTGGTGCCCGGGCACCCAGCATCCGAGCATCCGGCTGTTGGCCGCGTTCACGATGGCATCGACGTCGAGCGTCGTGATGTCGCCGCGCCACAACCGGACGCGCCCATCGTCGGAAACGGCTTCGGTGGAATCGACGCCGGATATCCCGGCCTCGGCGATCATGCCCGTCAGAAGCTCGTCTTGCATCTCGATCCAGCGAGCGTCGGCCGCCCATGCAGGACGTGTATTCACCAGCGCCCGGAACGCATCCCAAAGCCCGTCTTCGTTGGCGGCCGTCGGCGCAGCGATGCCCCGCTCGGCGCTAAGGCCCTTCACGAGCTCTTCGAGCAGATGTCGTTTCCTTCCAGGTTCCATGCGCATCCTCCTCAATCCCCCGATCAAAGCAGCTCGCCCAGCACCGCGTCGATATCCGCATCCAGCACGATCGAACGGTCTCGAATCTCGACGGCCGTGTACGCCTCTCCGTAGTTCACGCAGGCGTAGATAGCCTCGGGGTTCTCGTAAACGCGCCGGTAGAAAGGGTACTTGATGATGATCGGGGTGTTCATGCCCACGCCCAGCTCCAGATAGAGCACCCTCCCCGTTTCGTGCGCCTCGAGAAACGCCCGGTAACGCGCAGCCGCCGCGCGCCAACCGGCATCCTCCACGAAGGTCCCGTCCGCGCGCAGGTTCATGGTCATGGGCTTGCCGCAGCGGGGGCACGTGGGCACCAACTCGCTGGGAACGCGCATATCGCGCTGCTCTTCCACCATGCGCTTCACCGCAGCGTAGTTGTCGTAGGTGATGTCGTGGCATGGTTCGCTGCACTGCCACAAACCGTAGTCGCCCTGGGTGTAGAACAGCCGCTCCCGAGGAAAGCCCGCCTGTTGGAACTGATGGTCGACGTTGGTGGTCAGCACGAAGAAATCCCTGCCGTCCAGCAGCTCGAGGAGCTTCCCGTAGGTGTCTTTGGGCGCCGGCTCGTAGCGGTTGCACCAGATATGGCGGCTCCACCACGCCCACCGCTCTTCGGGCGCGGCGAACGGGAAGAACCCGCCCGAATACATGTCGCGGATACCGTACTTCGCGGCGAAGTCTCCGAACAGCCTCTCGAAGCGCTCCCCCGCATACGTGAAGCCGGCCGCGGTTGACAAGCCCGCACCCGCTCCCACGACGATCGCATCGGCGCTCTCGATAGCTTCCTTCAAGCGTCCCAGGTCGTTTCCGTACCGGTTGCCAGTCACTGCGACCTCCCGTCCTTCGACAATCGCCCGGCTGCGACGGCTGGGATCGGCGCGATGCGCCCTTTCCCTTTTCGTCCGACATCGGCGTTCCGTTGATTTCTGTCGATGCGAATACTAGAATCGTTGCATACCGATGGAAAGTAGGCACAATATAGTGCTGTAGGTACCTTTTTGTAACTAATGTGCTTAAACTGGAGTTTAGGATGTGGTTAGACTATGGGGATAGCGAAGAACGAGGCGGTTCTCGAATCGCTGCCGCCTTGTCCCGTGGAAACGACGCTTTCGCTGATCGGCAATAAATGGCAGGTGCTCATCCTGCGCGACCTCGTGCTCAACGACACCATGCGCTTCAAGGAGCTGCAACGCTCCATCGGCAAGGTGTCGCAGAAGGTACTCACCTCGAACCTCCGTACCATGGAAGCGCGGGGCCTCGTTCACCGCGAGGTGTACGCCGAGGTTCCCCCGCGCGTGGAGTACTCGCTCACCGAGCTGGGCAAGACGCTCGAGCCCGTGCTCGACGCCCTGTGGGCCTGGGGCGAAGGATACAAGGAGCGGCTGAAAACCAGCGGATAGCCGGCCGGATGGAAGGTGGGCGCGTTGCTTGGCTCGAAGGCCCTATATCCTCAAAAGCCGCCGCACGTTTCCTCCCAGAACGGCCTCTGTGACGGCGTCCGAGGGGCTCGTCCGCCAGGAAGGCCCCCGGATACGCGAGAGGGGCCCCGGGAGGGGCCCCTCTCGGGGTCTTTTCTGGAGGCGACGCCCGGATTCGAACCGGGGGTGAAGGCTTTGCAGGCCTCTGCCTTACCGCTTGGCCACGTCGCCGGGGATGAAGCAAGGGGCCGGCCACGCTTGATGGCCGGCCCCGGGAAGACGGTGGAGCGGACAACGGGGTTCGAACCCGCGACCCCCACCTTGGCAAGGTGGTGCTCTACCAGCTGAGCCATGTCCGCGTCACGGGTGACCATGATACGCGACCGGGCGGGGGCGCGCAAGACCCAAAAAGTTTTTCTCCTGTCGAAAAAACCTTTGACAGCCTTAACCGTTCCTGTATACTAACTGCTTGCTGATGCGGAAACGCATCCACGGCTAATCGGGCGGTTAGCTCAGTGGGAGAGCACTTCCCTGACACGGAAGGGGTCACAAGTTCAAATCTTGTACCGCCCACCATGAATGCACGGACACGCGCTACGGCGCGTGTTTTTCTTTTCCAGGCAAGGTATCGAAGCGCGATCCTCCAATCCCGCGCTAGAGCTCGCGCAGACTCGCGATCGTAGGGCATCCCGGCCGGCGGCTCTTCCCCTCCCGATCCAACAGCACGGCCTCGATATCGGCGTTCAGGGCCCCGCATACGTCGGCCTCGTACGAATCGCCCACATGGACGGCGCTATCGACCGCCGCGCCCAGCCGCTGCAGCGCCAGCTTGAAGATGGCGGGATCGGGCTTGCGCAAGCCCACCGCCGCAGAAGCGACCACCTCGTCGAAATACGGAAGCAGGCCCAGATCCCGCAGAAGCCCCTCGAGATGGTTCGACCAGTTCGACACCGCAGCCAACCGGCATCCCCTCCGTTTGAGCCGCGTAAGGCACGGCACGACGTCGCCGTAGACCTCCCATGAGCGCGCGTCGAGGTAGCGATCGTACATGAGGCGCGGAATCCGGTCGATCTCGTCGTCAAGACCCGTTTCGCGGCACATAAGCGCGTACATATCGAGCCATATCAGAACCGACCGATCCTGGTGGCACCAGAAGTCGCCGTCTTTGAGGTACTCGGCTTCGTAGTACTCGTACACCAGCGGCTGGAGCCTCACCGCGTGCCTTCGATCCACCTCGTAGCCAAGCTCGGTGCTCACGCGCCAGAACATCTCGCCGATATCGGGGCAGGCGCGCACGAGCGTCTGTCCGACATCGAACAGGACGACGCGGTGGCCCTTGGGCGAGGCGCCGCTAATCGACATGGCCGTCGTTGGGCTCGATGTGCACGAGGGCCTCTTTGACTTCGGGGCGAGCCTCCTTGATGGTGCGCTCGACCGCCTCGGCGACGCGGTGGGCCTCCCCCACCGTCATCCCTTCGTCCACAAGGACATGCAGGTCGCAGTAGATCTCGCTTTCGGAGCCGCGCGAGCGCTCGTGGTGGGTATCCTCCACTCCCTCGACCGACATCGCCAGCCCGCGAAGCTCCTCGACCGGTATGACGGCATGGTCGGACAAGGTCACGATAGCCGTGCTGAACACTTCGTAAGCGGCCTTCAGAATGGCCAGCATGACCAAAAGCGTCATAATGGGGTCGGCCATCGGGTAGCCCAGGGCCACAAGCCCCAAGCTCGCCAGAACCCCGATCGAGACGAACACATCGGAAAGCGTATGGCGGGCGTCCGCCGCAAGAACCTCGCTTTTCAGCTCGGCCGCGCGGCGCTTCTCGTACTGGGACACGAATATGTTCACCCCGAGCGTGCCGATCATCAGGACGAACGAGAACGGCTCGACCGTACCCGTCGAGCCCGTCGCGATCTTGGACAGCGCCTCCGAACCAACTTCGTAGGCCGCGAACAGCAGCATGACCCCGATGATCACGCTCGCATAGGTCTCGAACTTGGCGTGCCCGTACGGATGCGTCTCATCGGGGGGCCTCGAGGCGATCAGAACGCCGAAGATCCCCACCACGTTGCCCGCCGAATCGAACAGCGAGTGGACGCCGTCGGCCTGAACCGACGACAGACCCGAAACCGTTCCGTAGATGAACTTGGCAAACGCCACGGCCAGGTTGAACAGCAAGACGACGACGAGCACCGTCTGCACCTGGTTCGTGCGCGAGGTCGAATTGGAAGAAAGGAAGGATGCCACGGTATCTCCTTGCGCCCAAATGCAAAAAGTGCGAACCGACAGGTTCGCACTTAGTTCTCCTGGTGTCGGAGGCGGGATTTGAACCCGCACACCCGAGATATGGGCACTAGCACCTCAAGCTAGCGTGTCTGCCGTTCCACCACTCCGACGAATGCTGCTTCAAAAGCAACGCTGGTAACTATAACCGAAACAACGTCGCTTGTGAAGTAGGAATTTCTAACGGGAAATCGTTCCCTGGGGGTACACGAACATCAGCGCGACGAGCGCCAGCATGAAGATGATCGCGAGCGCAATGGTGATGCGGTCGAGGTTCTTCTCCACGATGCTGGTGCCGGTTTGCGACGAGTACACGGCGCTGGCGACCATGTCGGACACGCCGGTGCCCTTGCCGGAATGCAGCAAGATGAACACGATGAGCCCCAGACCGGAAACGATCAGGAGTATGAGCAGGATAATCAGAAGAGGGTTCACAGCGACTCTACTTTCAGATTGCCTATTACAACAACTCGGAGATTATATTAGAAAACGAACCGCAATCGGCACCGTTTCGGGAAACAAACGGAAAGATCGACCATCCCTCCACAGATGGGAACCGCGCGATACCGTCACCCATCAGGCAAGAAGGCTGTCGGCGGTCATCTCGGCCGGCCGGGCCACGCCCATCATGTCCAGCAGCGTGGGCGCCAGGTTGCACAGCGATCCGACGCGGTTTCGCAGCGCGAGGCCCCTTCCCGAATAATCGACCAGGGCCAGCGGCACGAGCGCGGTGGTATGCGCGGTCATCGGCGTCCCGTCCTCGGCGATCATCTTGTCGGCGTTGCCGTGGTCGGCGGTGATGAGGGCCACGCCCGATCGGCGCTCGAGCGCCTCCAGCACCTGCCCGACCGCCGCGTCGACCGCCTCGACGGCGCGCACCGCCGCCGGGATGACGCCGGTATGCCCCACCATGTCGCAGTTGGCGAAGTTCACGATGTAGACGTCGGCCTCGTCGGCGTCGATCGCGCTTGCGAGGGCATCGGCCACCAAAGGAGCGCTCATCTCGGGCTGAAGATCGTACGTGGCCACCTTCGGGCTCGCGATGAGCTTGCGCATCTCCCCCGCCTTGGGCTGCTCGCGACCGCCGTTCAGGAAGAACGTGACATGCGCGTACTTCTCGGTCTCGGCGATGTGGTACTGGGCGAGACCGGCTTCGGACACCACGTCGGCCAGCACGTTTTCCGGGAACGTCTTCGGGAAGGCGACGGGTGCGTCGATGGTCGGATCATACTCGGTGAGGCAGACGAACGAGACGTCCCTTCTCTGCAAACGGTCGAAGCCGTCGAACGCCTCGTCGACGAACGCCCTGGTTATCTGACGGGCGCGGTCGGGGCGGAAGTTGAAGAACACCACGGCATCGCCGTCGCGCACGCCGCGGGCGTCGAACGCGGCCGGAACGACGAACTCGTCGGTGACGTCGCGCTCGTACGACGCGGCCAGCGCCTGCTCGAACGAGAGGTCGCTGAGCGGATGCGCGCCGACGATCGCGTCGTAGGCGAGCTGCACCCGTTCCCATCGGTTGTCGCGATCCATCGCGTAATAGCGCCCCGACACCGAGGCGACGCGCGCGCAGAAGCCGTCGTCGGACAGGTCGGACAGAACCGACTCCAGCTCGCGTGCGAATCCCGTGCCGCTTTTCGGCGCGACGTCGCGCCCGTCCATGAAGCAATGGACCGACACGTTGCCCACGCCGCGCTCCTTAGCGGCCCTCACCAGGGAGTACAGATGCTCGTTGGAGGAATGGACGCCGCCGTCGGACAAAAGCCCCATGAGATGGAGCACCGACCCGGGGCCCTTCGCCGCATCGAACGCAGCCTGCAGCACGGGGTTGGCGGCCAGCTCGCCGGTGCGACAAGCCTGGTTGATGCGCGACAGCTCCTGATGGACCACGCGGCCTGCGCCGATATTGAGGTGCCCCACCTCGGAGTTGCCCATCTGACCGTCCGGCAGCCCCACCGACTCGCCCGACGCATCGAGCTTCGTCATCGAGCAAGTCGAGAACACTTTGTCGAGCACCGGCGTCGAGGCGAGCGAGATCGCGTTTCCCGGGCCCGCGTCATCGAGCCCAAAACCGTCCATGATGATGAGCGCGGCCGGAAGCGTGTAGGCTGCGCGCGCTTCGGCGCCTTTCCTCTCCCACGTCATCGCACGCACGCCCTCACCAGCGACAGAAAACCCCTCGCATCGAGGCTGGCGCCGCCCACCAAACCGCCGTCGATGTCGGGTTGGGCCATGAGCAGCTCGATGTTGCCGATGTTCACCGACCCGCCGTACAGGATGCGCACCGCCTCGGCCGTATCCGACCCGTAGCGGCGCGCCAGCACTCCTCGGATGGCCGCGCAGATCTCCTCGGCCTGCTCGGGCGTGGCGGTGCGGCCCGTGCCGATGGCCCACACAGGTTCGTAGGCGATGACGCACGAGCGGGCCTCGACCTCGTCGATCCCCGCGAGCGCCGCTTCGACCTGGGAGCATACGTATTCGACCGCTTCGCCCGCTTCGCGCACGAACAGCGATTCCCCCACGCAGACTATGGGGGTCATGCGCGCGGCGAGAACGGCCTTGGCCTTGCGGTTCACGTCCTCGTTGGTCTCGCCGAACAGATTGCGGCGCTCGGAGTGGCCCACGATGACCGCCGAGCAGCCGGCCGAAGCCAGCATGCCGCAGGAAAGCTCGCCGGTAAAGGCGCCGCTTTCCTCCCAGTACACGTTCTGGGCTCCCACCTGGACCTTGACGCGATCGAACTCGAACACGGTCTTCACCGGTTTGATGTCGAGCGCGGGGGGGCACACCAGCACGTCCACTTCGCTTGCCCAGTCCCGTTCGAAGTTGTTGCAGATGTCTTGGGCCAGCACCACTGCTTCGGGAATGGTGTTGTTCATCTTCCAGTTGCCTGCGATCAGAGGTGTGCGCACGGATGCCCCTTTCTAAAAACGGTTACGCTACCGGCTAGCGGCAAAGCGCCGCCACGCCGGGCAGCTCCTTGCCTTCGACGAGCTCCATCGAGGCGCCGCCGCCGGTCGAGATGAAGGTCATGCGGTCGGCCAGGCCGAACTTGTTGACGGCCGCCACGCTGTCGCCGCCGCCGATGATGGTGGTTCCGGTGCGGTTCTCGGCAATGGCCTCGGCAACCGCGCGGGTTCCCGCCGAAAACGCATCCATCTCGAACACGCCCATCGGGCCGTTCCAGAACACCGTGGCGGCCTTGCGGCACGCCTCTCCGTACAGCTCGGCGGTCTTCGGGCCGATATCGAGCCCCATGCGGTCCTCGGGAATGGAATCGACCCCGACCACCATCGAATCGGCGTCCTCGGCGAACCGGTCGGCCGCGACGACGTCCACGGGAAGCAGCAGCTCCACGCCTTTCTCTCGCGCGCGCTCGATCATCTGAGCGGCGCGGTCGACGAAATCGCGCTCGCACAGGGACGAGCCGACGCCGTGGCCTTTGGCCGCAAGGAAGGTGAAGCACATGCCGCCACCGATGACGAGCGTATCGCATTTCTCCATCAACGCGTCGATGACCTGGATCTTATCGGATACCTTGGATCCTCCCAGCACCGCGGTGAAGGGGCGCTCGGGCTGGGCGAGCATGCCGGTGAGCGTGGACACCTCGCGCTCCATGAGGTAACCCGCATAGGTCGGGAGCAGCTCTGCCACGCCCGCGGTCGAAGCGTGGGCCCGATGAGCGGTGCCGAACGCGTCGTTCACGTACACTTCGCCCAGTTTGGCCAGCTCGGCGCAAAACGTCGGATCGTTTTTCTTCTCGCGCTTATCGAAGCGGAGGTTTTCCACCACGAGGATCTCGCCGGGCGCCAGGGACTCGGCCTTGGCGAGGGCGTCGGGGCCCGCGATATCGTCTGCCATGCGCACCGGCGCATCCACGAGCTGGGCCAGCCGCTTTGCGGCGGGCTTCAGGGAGAAGCCCTCCTCGAACCCCTCGCCCGAAGGGCGGCCCCGGTGGCTCATGAGCACCACGCGCGCGCCCTGGCCCACCAAACGCTCGATGGTGGGAAGCGCGGCGGTGATGCGCGTATCATCGGCGACCAGGCCGTCTTTGACCGGGACGTTGAAATCGACGCGCACCAGAACGCGTTTGCCGGCGGCGTCGAGCTGATCGATGGTGTTGATGGTGGTCATGCATGTGTCCTTTTCGTACAACCGGTCTGCAAAAGCAATCGGGCGACCCCGAGGCCGCCCGAGCGAAGTGCCTAGAGCATGATCTTGACAAGATCCTTGACGCGCTGGGAGTAGCCCCATTCGTTGTCGTACCAGGCAACGCATTTCACCAGGTTGCCCTGGCCCCCCAGAACCATGGTGAGCTGGGAGTCGAAGATAGACGAATGGGAGTTGCCCACGATGTCGCACGAGACCAGCGGCTCGTCGAGGTACTGGAGGATGCCCTTCAAGGGCCCCTCGGCGGCGGCCTTCATAGCGGCGTTCACCTCGTCTACCGTAACGTCGCGCTCGAGCTCGACCGTCAGATCGACCATCGATCCGTCGGGGGTGGGCACGCGCGTGGCGAACCCGTCGAACTTGCCCTTCAGCTCGGGAAGCACGAGGGAGACCGCGCGGGCGGCGCCGGTGGTGGTGGGGATCACCGACAGGTTGGCCGCGCGGGCGCGGCGCAGATCCTTATGCGGCAGATCGAGGATCTTCTGATCGTTGGTGTAAGCGTGGATGGTGTTCATGAACCCGCGCTTGATGCCGAAGCTGTCCAGGAGGACTTTGGCGAAAGGAGCGAGGCAGTTGGTGGTGCACGACGCGTTCGACACGATGCAGTCGGCGTCCTTGTCGTAGTCGCCCTCGTTCACGCCCATGACGATGGTCTTGTCGACGTTTTTACCGGGAGCGGTGATGACGACCTTCTTCGCGCCCGACTCGATATGGGCGCGCGCCGCATTGGCGTCGGTGAAGCGGCCGGTGGACTCGACGACGACGTCGACTCCCAGCTCGCCCCAGGGAATCTCGGAGGGGTTGCGGGTGCCGAACACCCGGGAGGGATGGCCGTCGACGATGAGGGTGTCTCCGTCGATCTCGATCTTGTCGAACATGCGACCGTGCACGGAGTCGTATTTCAGCAGATGGGCCATGGCCTCGATGCTACCAGGGTCGTTGATCGCGACGATCTCGACCTCCGGATCGTTCGCCATCGCACGATAGACAAGTCGACCGATTCGTCCGAAGCCGTTGATGCCTACCTTGGTTGCCATTGCTCCCCTTTCTTCGAATGACAGATGCGTTCTCGCGTCCAGCGCACGGAATGCGCGCGGCCATTTTAACGTATCGGAAACGTTAGGATTGACGAGCGAGCGCTTCTATTCGGCGGACGCGATGGTAAACGGCCGATTTGGACAGCGGCGGGTCGGCCCGCTCGCCCAACTCCTTCAGCGTGGCGTCCGGATACTTCACCCTCAGCTGGATGATCTCGCGCAACGCGGGGGGAAGCTTGTCGGGGCCGTGCGTTTCCAGCACGCGGCGCATGGCGTAGATCTGATCGACCGAGGCGTTCGCCGCCTTCGTGGCGTTGGCCATCTCGGCGTTGGTCATGCGGTTCACGTCGTTGCGCACGCTTTTCACCACGCGCGCGTTCTCCATGTCGAGCGCCGCCTGGTTCGCGTGCGCGTAGGCCAAAAACTCGAGGATGGCTTCCCCGCTTTTCAGGTAGACCATGTACGAGCTGCGCCGCTGCATGATGCGCGCGTGAATGCCCGCGCCGCCCATGAGCGCCGCCAGGTCCTCGGCCAGCTCGCGCGACTCGAGCGTGATCTCGAAGTGGAAGTCGCCGCGCGGGTTGGCGACGAAGCCGCTTCCCATGAAGGCCCCGCGCAGGTAGGCCGAAGCGCAGCAGCGCTTGGCAACCAGCTGGGGCGCCAAACCGCGCACGAGCCCCTCGTCGCCCAGCACCCCCATGTCGCGCAGCGCCTCCCCGAGGTTTTCCTGGTCGGCGAAGCGGATGAGGTAGTTCGGCGTCTTGTGCAGAACGCTGCGGCGGATGACCAGGTTCGTCTCGAGGCCGTACAGCTCGTGGGACAGCGTGATGACGCATCGCGCGACCGCGGCGATGTCGGTCGAGATCTCCAGGCCGTAGCGGCCCGGCCCGCGCAGAAGCAGCGTTCCCTCGACGCGCACGAGCGCCGCGAGAACGGCCCGGCCGCAATGCGAGCATTCGGGCGCGACGCGCGCAAGCTCCTCCTTCACATCCGAGGCGAACGACATCTGCCCAGCACCTCCTCGAACGCCTCGCGCAGACGAAGAGGATCGTGCCAGGTCACCGCATTATGGTCAGCCAGATCGCGCATGATCACCTGAATGCCGCGCGCTTCGATGCGCGCCGCCTCGGCAGAAGAGAGCAGCACGGGGCGCACCGCCTCGCCGCGTTCGTCGATCGCAGACGGCGCGTTTGCGATGAGGAAGTCGACCAGTCCGGTCATGCCGTGCTCTTCAAGCGCGCGCACGTGGTCGGTGACCGACATGCCGCGCGTCTCGCCCTGGACGTCGGCAAGCGAGCACACGAATGCGACCGGCGCCGACGAGCGGGAGATCGCCTCCACGATACCGGGGACCAGCAGGTTCGGAATGATGGAGGTGAACAGGGATCCGGGGCCGAGCACGATGAGGTCGGCCCGCTCGATCGCATGCACGGCGGGTTCGTAGGCCGCTATGGGCTCTTCGGACGAAAGGCGCACGCGCGAGAGCGGCGAGCGGGAATGCGACGCCACGGCCTGGCCGAACACCGTGCGTCCGTCGGCCGTGTCGGCTTCGAGGATAACGCGCCCGAGCGTGGAGGGGTACACGTGCCCGCGGGCCCCCAGCATCTTCTCGCAGATGGCGATGGCCTCCGGAAAGCTCCCCGTAGTCGCCTCGAGCGCGGAGAGCACGAGGTTGCCCAGCGTGTGGTTCTCGGCGAACGTGAAGCGTATCTTGAAGGCCTCGGTGAACGGATCGTCGGAATCGGACGCCATGGCGGTCAGGCACTTCCGAATATCCCCCGGTGCCGTCGCACCCGCTTCCGTGCGCAAGATGCCGGTCGATCCTCCATCGTCGGCCATCGCGACGACCGCGGAGGTCTTCACGCCCATGGACAGGAGGGTCCGTATCGAAACCGGCGCCCCGGTGCCACCGCCGATGACCACCGCCTTGAAGCGGCGTTTGGGAAGTATGGAGCCCGACAGGTCCTTCAGCACGGCGAAGGCGGCGGTTGCGGACGGATCGTGGACGAAGGCCTCTTCGGCCTGGCGGTCGCGCTTCATCATCAGTCGTTCGCGCTCTCGCTCACGTTGGCCACGGTGACCGACCCGTCACCGCGCACCGCCAGCTTCAGATCGCGGTGCGCGACGCTCACGCGGTATCCCTTCGACGAAAGGTAGTCGCCTGTGACCTCGGCGAGCGCGACGCTGCGGTGCTGGCCGCCCGTGCATCCGACCGCGATGGCGAGCTGCTGCTTTCCTTCCGACACATAGCCCGGCATGACGCAGTCCAAAAGCGCCTCCCAACGGCGCAGGAACTTCTCGGTCTCCTCGTTGTACAGCACGTAGTCCCGAACCGGCTGGTCCAGCCCGGTCAGATACTTCAACCTGCTCTCGTAGTAGGGATTGGGAAGGAAGCGCACGTCGATGACCACGTCGGCGTCGGCGGGCGCCCCGTGCTTGAACCCGAACGAGTACACCGTGACCGAAAGGCCCTGCGCGGGAGAGCCGTCGGAGAACAGCTCGTGGAGCTTGGCGCGCAACTCGGCGGGCAGCAGGTTGGTGGTGTCGATCACGAACGTGGCGGCCTGCTTCAGCTCGAACAGCACGTCGCGTTCGCGCGCGATGCCGCGCGAGATGGTGGCCCCGTCGCCGCACAGGGGATGGCGGCGACGGCTGGACTTGTAGCGCGAGATGAGCTTCTCGTCGTCGGCGTCGAGGAACACGATGCGGTAGTTCACGCCCTTGTCCTTGAGGCTTTCCAGCTCGGTGTGCATCGCCTCGAAGAAGTCGCCCGTGCGCGCGTCGCACACGAACGCCAGCTTCGCGGGCTTCCCTTCGACCCCGTGGGCGCGGTACATGTCGATGAGGCTGCCGATGAGAACGGGAGGCAGGTTGTCGACGCAGTAATAGCCCAGGTCCTCGAACACGCGCATCGACTCGGTGCGGCCCGCGCCGCTCATGCCGCTGACGATGACCACCTCGAGGTTTTCAAGCGTGACGTCGCGATCGCCCATACCCAGCACTCCTTACTCCTCGCGCTTTGCCGCGCCCGACGCATCCGCCGCGCGCTCCGCTGCATCCTTATTATACTGCCGCAGGACCGCGAACAGCTCTTCTGCCACCTCGTCGGGAACGACGCGGGCCGAACGGATGTCGTCGAGCGAGGCTTCCTTCAGACGCTTGAACGACTTGAAGTGCCCCAGAAGCGCTTTTTTCCGCACGGGGCCCAGTCCCGCGACATCGTCGAGGATGCTGGCCGTCATACCCTTGCCGCGCAGCTCCCGATGGAACGTGATCGCAAAGCGGTGGGCCTCGTCTCGCACCTGCTTGACCAGGTACAGAGAAGCCGACCCGCCCGGCAGGACCACCGGCCCGGCGCTCTGCCAGGGCACGAACAGCTCCTCGTCCCGCTTAGCCAGGCCAGCGAGGGCGATGTCGTCGATCCCCATCTCTTCGAACATCTGCAGAACGACATTGAGCTGGGGTTTTCCACCATCGAGAATGATAAGGTCGGGCTTTGCGCCGAATCGGCGGTCGGCCATGCGCTCGGGGGCGTAGCGCCGCCGCATAACCTCCTGCATGCTGAGGAAGTCGTTCGCCTCGGTAAGCGGCGTCTTTATCTTGAAGCGGCGGTACTGGTTCTTGTCGGGGCGCCCGTTGGTGAACACCACCATGGACGCGACGGTGTAGCTGCCGTGGATGGTGGAGATGTCGAAGCACTCGATGCGGTAAGGGGGCCCGTCCATCGCCAACGCGCTTTCCAGCTGCAGCAGCGCCTCGTTGATGCGCTTGTCGTCGTAGTTGGTGCGCACCTTGTAGCGCATGAGGGTGTGCTTGGCGTTCTTCTCGGCCAGCTCGACCAGCTCGGCGCGCTCTCCTTTCTGCGGGGCGACGAAGCGCACCTTCGCCCCGTGCGCGTTCGCGAGCTTTTCCGTAAGCCATTCGCCCATCGCCTCGGCGTCCTCGGGCATCTCGCGCACGACGACTTCGCGCGGGATGGGGATGGACGTCGTCGCGTCGTAGTAGCGCAGCAGGAACATGTGGAGCAGGTCTTCGTCGGGCACGTCGCGCCCGCGATTCAGCACGAACTCGTTCGAGTTGATGATACGGCCCTCGCGCACCATCAGCACATGCACGCCGGCAACCGTCTCCTCGCGCTCGATGCCCACCACGTCGGCGTCGAGCGCATGGGTGGAGACGGCGCGCTGCTTGTCGGTAAGCGAGTTGATGGTGTCGATGCGGTCCTTGATGCGCGCCGCCCGCTCGAACTCGAGGTTCTCGGCGGCCTGCGCCATCTCGCGGGAGAGCTCGTCGAGGAACTCGCGGTGCTGCCCGTCCAGAAAGCGCGCGACCTTCTTCACGTTCTCGGCGTACTCGTCCGGCGTGATGCGCCCGCAGCAGGCTCCCGGCCCCAGGCCCACATGGCAGTCGAAGCAGGGACGCGACGACGTCTCGGGCGCCGCGTCCGCCTCCCCGCGCTCGAGGCTGCGCGACAGCCGCCGCCAGTCGGCGCACGACGACGCGCAGATCGGAACGATCCGGCGCGCGATGTCCACCAGGTTGCGCGCCGCGCGGCTATCGGTGAAGGGGCCGAAGTACCGGGTTCCGGCCCGATGCCGCTCGCGCGTGTACTTGATGGCGGGAAAGACATCCGATTTGGTCAGTGCGATGAACGGGTAGGACTTGTCGTCCTTGAAGTCGGCGTTGAAGAAGGGCGCGTGCTGTTTGATGAGGTTCTTCTCCAAAACCAGCGACTCGTGCTCGTTGGCGACCACCAGGTACTCGAACGAGTGTATCTGCTCGACCAGCAAAGGGATCTTGGCGCGGTCGTCCTGGAAGTTCACGTATTGGCGCATGCGGGCGCGCAGCTGTTTGGCCTTGCCGACGTAGATGACCTCCCCTGCGGCGTTCTTCCACAGGTAGCAGCCGGGCAGCGCGGGAACGCTGTCCAGCTCGCGCTTTATCCGCGCGATCTTTCGGGCAGAGGACTGCGCAGATGCCGAAGCCTGAGCAGATGCACCGGAAACAGAAGGGTTCGAGGATGAGTGGATCGTATCAATCATAGGCGCAGTATAGCAAAGCGCCTCGAGACAAACGCGATACGTGCCCTAGCTGAAACCGCAAGAGCGCCATCAAGGCTCAGATCAGGATGCCGCGCCGCCGCTTTCGGATATCGTGCGATTATCCTCCAAACTAATTAGCGGGATACACAACGTCCCAATCGGGGGGAGACGGCGGCCAGAAAGGCAGGTTCAAGACAACACCTCGCGACAAGGCGGCCTCGCCACCGAAGACGAAGCCCTCGCACCTCGTGTCCCGAGCGACGGGCGCCTGGCAGCGCTTCAGCGCGAGCACTGCCGCCCACCCATCCTCGTACCCATCGGAGCTGTAGTCCTCCACGAGGGCGAGGCCGAGCCCGTGGCGCCCGCAGCAGGCCGAGGCCACGAGAGCGTCATAGTAGTCCTCCACCGTGGCCACGCCACCGCCCCAGAATCGGTAGCCGCGTGCAGCCTGCCAGTCCAGAAGCGCTGCACAGGTACCCACTGCGTCCACACCCCAGACGCGCTCGGGCGCGGCGGCACCGAGCCGAGCGAGTTCCGAAGAGGGAACGGCACTGTCGCCACCGAGAACCACCGCTTCAGAGAACGCACCCGAGCCGAGTGCGGCGGCGGCTTCGACGGACAGAACACCGTCGGCCCCGGCAAGGACCACCGGGCAGCGTCGGGCATAGGCGTAGGGGCCCGCCGACAACGCGTCCTGGAAGGTTCCGGAGGTGGCAACGAAAGCGGTAGACGACCACGAGCTACGCGACGTGAGCACCGCGAGCGAAGTGCCCACCGCATCCTCGCCCCAGATGCGTTCGGGATCGGAGCCCACCAGCTCGGCCAGCTGGGCGGCAACGCGAGCCGACACCGCGGCCTCACCGCCCACCACGATTGCGTGGGAGGGGGAAAGCTCCTCGATAACCGCACGGGTCTGCGCAGACAGCTCGTCGGGCTCGGTCAGCAGGACGGGTGCGCCCTCGATCCCGGCCAGACCCGATGCCGATAACGCGTCCCACCAACCCCGGGAAGTGCACACCACCACACAGTCGGGCGCCGGTTTCTCGGGGGAGCTGGCATCGAAGTCATCCACCCCGCCCCCACGGGGAACGAAGCCTGCGCCACGGTGAAGGACGGCCTCCTTCATGGTGTCGAGGGCGGAATCCCCGTAGACGCGATCCCAAATGACCAGGTAGTTGTAGTCGCATCCGTCCGAGCCGGGGATGCAGGCCCGCTGCTCGTCAGCCGAGGCAGTCGCCGGGGACCAGACGGAGATGAGCGCTGCCGCCACAAGAGAGCAGAACAGACCCGCAAGCGAAGCGGCCTTGGTTGCGTTCGTCATTTGGTCATCCTCCTTAGAGCAGCGCGTCGTTGAGACGCTTCTCGATGTCATCCGACGGAGCGGCCTTGCCACCCAGGATATAGCTTTCATTGATCGACCACTTGTTCGGCCTCACGAACCCGTCTATAGCCTCGCAATGACCTTCCGAGGCAAGAAGAAGCACCGATCCGAACTTGCCGCACAGGGACCCGCTCAAGTAAGTTATATCAAATTATAAGGAAAATGCCGACTTCTAACCTAAGCGTGCAGACACGCCTGGCGGATTCACACCAGTTTCTCGTAGGCGTAGCGCTCGGTCACCGGCTCGGGGCAGCCCACCAGATGGAAGGTGCCGCACTTCGTGTACCCCAGCTTGGCCAGGAGGCGGTGCATGGGGACGTTGCCCGGATGGGTGTCGAGGCGCACGCCCCTCATGCCGGCGGCGCGGGCGAGCTGCTCGGCCTGCCCCATCAGAAACGATGCGACGCCGCGACGGCCCGTGCGGGAGTCGGCTACCAGACGATGCACGACGCCGTAGTCGGGGTTTTCCGAATCGCCGTCGGACAGCCAGCTTCCCTCGAGCCTATCGTAGCTCGCGTCGCCGCGCAGGCTGAACATGACGTAGCCGAGGACCGAATCGCCCTCGACGCAGGCGAACAGCTCGCCGTTGACGATGTCGGCCTCCAGCATCGCGCGCGAGGGCCGGCCGTGCTGCCACTGGTCGATACCCAGGTCCGCGAGCGCCCGACGGCCGTCCTCGTATACATCCATCACCTGATCGAGCTCGGAGAGCTCGGCTTTGCGCAGTTCCATGAACGCCTCCCGCACTGAATCGCAAACGCCCGGCGCAGCTTGGATGCCGGGCGTTCCCTAACGCCCCGATTCGATACCGAGCAGGGGCCGTAAGAACCGGCCGGTGTGGCTTTCGGCCACACGGGCAACCTCTTCGGGCGTGCCCGCCGCCACTACGGTCCCCCCGCGGAAGCCCCCTTCAGGACCGAGATCGACTATTCGGTCGGCAGATTTTATCACATCGAGGTTATGCTCGATGACCAAAACGGTGTTCCCCGCATCTACCAGGCGCTGCAGCACCACGAGCAGCTGGCGAACGTCTTCGAAGTGCAGGCCGGTGGTGGGTTCGTCCAGTATGTAGAAGGTCTTGCCCGTCTGGCGCTTGTCAAGCTCGCTGGACAGCTTGACACGCTGGGCCTCGCCTCCCGACAGCGTGGTGGCCGGCTGGCCCAGGCGTATGTAGCCCAAACCGACGTCGTGCAGCGTCTGCAGCTTGCGCTTGATGCCCGGGATGTTCGCGAAGAACTCGAGCGCATCGTCGACCGTCATGTCCAAAACCTGCGAGATGTTCTTTCCTCGATACGTGACCTGCAACGTCTCGCGGTTGTAGCGTTCGCCGCCGCACACCTCGCACGGCACGTAGATGTCGGGGAGGAAGTGCATCTCGATCTTGATCTGGCCGTCGCCCTTGCATGCCTCGCAGCGGCCGCCCTTCACGTTGAACGAGAAGCGCCCCGGGGAATACCCGCGCGCCTTGGCCTCCTGCGTCGAGGCGAACAGGGCGCGGATGTCGTCCCACAGGCCGACGTAGGTGGCGGGATTCGAGCGCGGCGTGCGGCCGATGGGGCTTTGATCGATGTTGATGACCTTGTCGATCTTGTCCACGCCCGTGATCTTCTTGTAGGCTCCCGTGCGGCGGCGCGCCCGGTTCACGCGGTTGGCCAGAAGCGGAGCCAGGGTATCGGTGATAAGCGAGCTTTTCCCCGAACCCGACACGCCCGTGATGACGGTGAGCGTGCCGAACTCGATATCGAGCGAGACGTCTTTCAGGTTGTTTTCCGAAGCGCCCGCAAGCCGCAGCTTGCCGCGGTTGGGGCTGCGCCGCTCGGCGGGAACCTCGATGGACCTCCGCCCGCTCAGATAGTCTCCGGTGACCGAACCGATCGTATCGGTGACCTGCTGGGGAGTACCCGCCGCAATCACCTCGCCGCCGTGTTCGCCCGCGCCCGGGCCCATGTCCACCACGAAATCGGCGGCGCGGATCGTGTCTTCGTCGTGCTCGACCACCACCACCGTGTTGCCCAGGTCGCGCAGATGGCGCAGCGTCTCGATGAGCCGCTCGTTGTCGCGCTGGTGCAACCCGATGGACGGTTCGTCCAGAATGTAGAGCACGCCCGTCAAACCAGCGCCGATCTGGGTGGCAAGGCGGATGCGCTGGGCCTCTCCCCCGGAAAGCGTGGCGGTGGCCCTCTCGAGGGTCAGGTAGTCGAGCCCCACGTCGACGAGGAACTTCAGACGCGCGACGATCTCCTTCACGATCGGGCCCGCGATCTTCTCGTCGGCCCCCTCGAACGAAAGGGATCGGAAGAACCGCAGCGACTCGATCGCGCTCATCTCGCAGGCGTCGATGATCGACTTGCCCTCGATGGTGACGGCGAGGATCTCGGGGCGCAGGCGGCGGCCCTTGCAGGTATGGCACGGGATCGTGGCGAAGTAGGCCTCCAGCTTTTCCCGCTGCCGGTCGCTTGACGCCTCCTTCAGCTTGTCCTCGATCGCCTTGAGGATCCCGCCCCACTCGATGTACCAGTAGGTTTCGCGGCCATCGACGGTCACGTAGTCGACGCGCACGCGGCCCGCTACGCCGTTCATCAGCCCGTCGCGCACCTTTTCGGGCAGGTCCTCCCACGCGGTGTCGGCGTCGGCCCCGAGGTGCTGGGCCACCGCGACGAGGACCTGGGGGTAGTAGTTGCCCGTTTTGAACGGGGCGACCGCCCCCTCGTTCAGCGACAGCGAGGTGTCGGGAACCACCAGCGCAGGATCGACCTCTTCCCTGCTGCCCAAACCCAAGCAGTCCGGGCAGGCGCCGTACGGGGCGTTGAAGGAGAAGTCGCGGGGCTGAAGCTCGGCCATGGAATGCCCGTGCTCGGGGCAGGCCAGAGCCAGCGAGAACATGTGCTCGTTTTCGGCCAGGCCGCCCGTGGCGCCCGAAGAGGTCTTCTTGGAGGCGACGTCCTGGTCGCCGCTCTTGCCGATGACCTGGACCAACACGCGGCCGTCGGCCAGCGAGGTGGCGATCTCGACCGCTTCTGCGATGCGCGTCGTCGCGGATTCCTTGAGGGACACGCGATCGACCACCACTTCGATGAAGTGCTTGATCTTCTTGTTCAGCACGATCTCCTCGCCGGTGAGGCGAACGATCTCCCCGTCGATGCGCACGCGGGCGAAGCCCTCGCGGTTCAGGTCGGCGAACAGGCGGGTGAACTCGCCTTTCTTCCCTTCGACCATGGGAGCCATGACGATGGCCTTGTCGGCCTGGTCGGTTGCGAGCTTCAGGATCTCGTCGGTCACTTGGTCGGTGGTCTGCTTCTGGATGACGCGCCCGCACTCAGGGCAGTGCGGCACGCCGACGCGCGCGTACAGAAGGCGCAGGTAGTCGTAGATCTCGGTGGTGGTGCCCACCGTGGAGCGCGGGTTTCTGCTGGTGGTCTTCTGGTCGATGGACACTGCGGGGGAAAGCCCGTCGATGCTGTCCAGATCGGGCTTGCTCATCTGGCCGAGGAACATGCGCGCATAGCTGGAAAGGCTCTCGACGTAGCGCCGCTGCCCTTCGGCGTACATCGTGTCGAAGGCCAGGCTCGACTTGCCCGACCCCGACAGACCGGTGATCACCACCAGCTTGTCGCGCGGAATGGACAGGTCGACGTTTTTAAGGTTATGCTCGCGCGCGCCCTTGATGACGATTTCGCTTTGACCCATGTGAACCTTCTTCTTTCCCAAGTCGGCGCGCAGGCCCCGCAGCGGGGCCGAACCACCCGACCGGTCGCCGGACGGGTATCTGCGCAATAGTCGGATTTTACCGTCTGGCCGGAAGACGGAACCGTCTTGTAACGCAGTCTCTGAAAAACCGCTTTTTGTTCGCTTTTCGCCTACGAGCGGGGATGCGCCGCACGATGGGCCCGACGGAGGCGCTCGACGGTAAGGTGGGTGTATATCTGCGTAGTCGAAAGGGAGGCGTGCCCCAGCATCTCTTGCACGCTGCGCAGATCGGCCCCGCCCGCAAGCACGTCGGTCGCGAAGGTGTGGCGCATGTCGTGGGGCGTGATGTCGGCGGGAAGACCCGCCTGGGCAAGCGTCTGCTTGAACATCTTCCTCATCGCGTCGGTCTTCATCTGGTTGCCGCGCGTCGACACGAAGAAGAACTCGCTCTCAGCACCGCGCAAGAGCACCGGACGGGCGAGGCGGCGGTATCTCATCATCGAGTCGAGGCACAGAGCATGAACGGGCACGATGCGCTCCTTGCGGCCCTTGCCCACGACCTTCACCTGGCATTGGGAGAAATCAACCAGGTCGTTGCGCAGCTCGGACGCCTCGGAGATGCGCGCACCGCACGCGTAGAGGAACTCGAGGATAGCCTGGTCGCGCAAGCGGACGGCCTCGGCCTTGCCGATGTCCCCTTCGCCGGCGTCCACCGCGTTCACGCCGAGGAGCCGCGCCATCTCCTGCGGCTTGAGAACGCGGGGGAGCCGCGCCCCCTGGCGCGGACCCTGCAGAACCGATGCCGGATCGGACTGGATGGCGCCCTCGACCAGCAGCCAGCGGTAGAAGGCCCGGATCGACGAGAGGATACGATTCACGGTCGATCGGGCGTAGCGGGCCTGCGCGAGCTCGGCGAGGTAGAGGCGCAGCCCCCGATGGTCGATGGACAGGAAGTCGTATCCGCCCCTCTCGCACCACGCGAGAAACGCCGCGATGTCGCCGCGATACGCCCTTAAGGTATGGTCTGAGCAGTTGCGCTCGGCCCTCAACGACCCGCAGAAACGGTCGATGCACGTTTCCGCAGAGTGCAGGGCTCCCGCATCGTTTTCACCCATCTAGCAGCCGTCCCGTTCCAAAAGCCCCTCCGATTCGAGGATGCGGACATAGCCCGCAAGCGCCTCTGCACCCCGCTTCGCGTACGCAGCGTAGCGCAGGCCCTTGTTCCTCACGCGCTCGGAAAGGGGCGGCATGATGCCGAAGTTGACGTGCATGGGCTGGTAGCCCTCGGTCTGCGGGTCGGTGGCGTAGCGCAGAAGCGCGCCGAACGCGGTTTCAGCGGGAAGCTCGGGCGGCTCGATCCCCTTGAAGCGGGCCGCGATAGCCAGCGCGCAATGGAGGCCCGAGCGGATCGCCTCGCAGTACCCTTCCGTTCCCCCCAGTTGGCCGGCCACATAGATCGGGACGCCCCCGAGCGCCGCGCCGCGCAGGGCGAGGTTGGAATCGAGCAGATGGGGCGCATCGATGAAGGTGTTGCGATGCATGACGCCGAACCGGGCGAACTCGGCGCGTTCCAGGCCCGGGATCATGCTGAACACGCGCTTCTGCTCGGGAAAGCGCAGGTTGGTTTGGAAGCCGACCAGGTTGTATGCGGTCATCTCCGCATTCTCCGCACGCAGCTGGAGCGCCGCGTACGGACGCCGGCCCGTGCGCGGATCGGTAAGGCCCACGGGCTTGAGCGGGCCGAAGCGCGGGGCATCGATCCCCTTCCGCATGATCTCCTCGATGGGCTGGCATGCCTGGAAAAGATCCTTCGCCTCGAAATCGCGCTGGATGACGCGCTCCGCCTCGAGCAGGGCGTATGCGAACCTCTCGTACTCTTCGCGCGTGAACGGGGCGTTGAGGTAGTCCCCCTGGCCGCCGGGCCCTTCCCCGCCGTCCTCGTAGCGGCTCTGGCGAAAGACCTTGCCGTAGTCGATGGAGTCGGCCATGACGATTGGGGCCGCAGCGTCGAAAAACGACAGGCGGTCCGACCCGGTTATCGAAGACAGCTCTTGCGCAAGCGCATCGGTGGTGAGGGGGCCGCTCGCGACCACCACCGCATCGGCCGATCGGGAGACAAGGCTCAGACTCTCGACTTCCCCTTCGATGACCTCGATGTTCGGATGCCGACGCACGCTCTGGTCGAGCGCGGAGCTAAACGCGTCCCGATCGACCGCAAGCGCGCCGCCCGCCGCCACGCGCGTCTCGAGCGCAGCGGCGTAGGCGAAGGAACCGAGGGCGGCGAGCTCGGCTTTGAGCATGCCCGCAGCGCTTTCCGGCTTGGTGCTTTTGAGCGAGTTCGAGCACACGAGCTCGGCGCATCGTCCGGTTACGTGAACCGGGGTGCCCGTTTCAGGGCGCATTTCGTACAGGGAGACCCCGAACCCGCGCGAGGCGAGCTGAAGGGCGGCTTCGGTGCCCGCGAGCCCCGCGCCGATTATCGCGATCGTTTTATCCATGGCGACAGTGTAGCGCATGAGCTTCGGCCCCGCCGCCCCCGTTGGCGCGCACGCATCCGCCGCACACGGCTATCGGGACACGACAGACGCCCACCTCCCGTCAGGTTGGCGCGCGATCAAGCCGCGCGCCTCGGCCTTCACCGTTTCGCCCATGATCCAGCCCCGCACCCGATCGGGGGTTCCGTGCGAAGCGAACCGCGCGCACAGCTCTTCGGACGATAGCGGCTCGGCCAGCAAGGCCTGCACGACCTCCCCGCAGTTCGAAACCGAAACGCCGTCGCCAGCCGGCCCCCTCTCGTCCTGCAATGAGCCGAATACGGCCGTCATCTGGTCCTCGAACGTTTCATCGTCGATGATCGGAATCGCGCCGTCGTACAGGAGGCGGTTCGAGCCCCGCGAGTACGCAGACGTGATGGCCCCCGGAACGACGAATACCGGCTTTCCCGACTCGAGCGCCTCGTCGGCCGTGGAAAACGTGCCCGAGGGCATGCCGGCCTCGACGATGAGCACGGCTTTCGCAAGACCCGCGATAAGGCGGTTGCGCTCTCGGAACATATAGGGACGCGGCTCGGTGCCCCATTCGTGTTCCGACACCACCGCTCCTCCGCTATCGATCACATCCTGGAACAGCGCCCGGTGCTCGGCGGGGTACAAACGGTCGCAGCCCCCTCCCAGAAACACCACCGTCTTGGATCGAGACTCGACGGCTGCGCGATGCGCCTCGGCATCGCATCCCCGAGCTCCGCCCGACACGATGACGACCCCTCGTTCGGAGGCCTTCCGGGAAAAACGGGCCGCGCAGCCCTTGCCGTACGGGGTGGCGTGCCGCGCCCCGATCACCGCGAGCCCGCTTTCAAGCGCATGGGGGTTCCCCACGATGAAAAGCCGTTTGGGCGGTTTGCGCACGTGCTTGAGGCTTTCGGGAAACAAGCGGCTCTCGCATTCGATGATGAAGCGGCCCCCTTCCAGCATCGGACGTCTCACCTCGAACCCTCCCCTTTCTCTGCATTGCTCACGATCCCTCCGCCCTCCTCAATCTGAATTCCAACGCCTCGCATAAATCCGAACGGGACACCGATTCCCGTTCGGCCATATCCGCAATGGTTCGCGCGACCGACAGGGTGCGCGCCATCCCCCGCCCGCTCATCGCATGGGCGCGCGCAACGGAGGTGAAGAACTCGGCATCGCCTTCGGCCATGCGGCACGACTCGATGATTCCCTGCGTGGACGGATCGCACGGGTACCGCGCCCTCCTCCACGCCGCGAAGCTGCGGGCCCTCGACACCCCCTCCTTAAGGCACGACGACGATTCCGTCCGATCGAGGCTCATGATCTCGTTCGGGGGAACGCGCCTCACATCGATCTGCATGTCGAAGCGATCGAGCAGAGGGCCGCCCACTCTGGCCTGATACGAGGCGATCTGGGAGGGCGTGCAGGTGCAAGCGCGCTCGGGATCGCCCAGATAGCCGCACGGACAGGGATTCGACGCGGCGACGAGCATGAACCGGGCCGGAAAAGCCGTGTTCCCATCGGCCCTCGTGATGGTGACGCGCCCTTCCTCCAGCGGCTGGCGAAGCCCTTGGAGAACGGAGGTTTTGAACTCTGCGAGCTCGTCGAGGAACAGCACCCCGTTATGGGAAAGCGAGATCTCGCCGGGGCGAAGCGGAGACCCTCCCCCTATGAGGCCCGCCGCGCTCGCGCTGTGATGAGGCGCTCGAAACGGCCTGACACCGGCCAGGATGGATGAGATGTCGCCTCCCGCGACCGAGTGGATCAGAGCCGATTCCAGCGCCGATTTCCTATCGAGGGCGGGAAGGATCGAGGGCAGCCGCGAAGCGAGCATGGTCTTTCCCGATCCGGGGGGACCGATCATCAGAAGCCCGTGAGACCCCGCCGCCGCGATCTGGAGAGCGCGCTTCGCAAACGAGTTGCCCGAAACGTCCGCATAGTCCGACAGCGGACCGGAAAGCTCGCCCGCACAGCAGGAAACGCAGCCGAGCTCGCCGGTGCGTGCCGCCGCCAAAGACCCCATGCACCGCAGCGAGGCTCCTTCGACCTCTACCAGCCTCTCAGGAGCGTCGGCGCATACGAACTCCACTCCCATCTCGGCAGATTTGACCGCGCAGGCCAAAAGGCCGTTGATCGGGCGGACCGACCCTTCCAAGGACAGCTCGCCGACGAACATCCTGCCTTCGACGAAGCGCGCGGGAACCTGACCCGAGGCGACGAGGACCGCCAGGGCGATAGCCAGATCGAATCCCGTGCCGCGCTTCTTCAGGAAGGAAGGGGCGAGATTGACCACCACGCGATCTCCCGGCATGGAAAACCCCGCCGCCCTCAACGCCGCGCGGACGCGCTCTTTCGACTCTTGAACGGCCGCGTCTGCCAGCCCGACGATATAGAATCCCGGAAGCCCCGACGACACCGACACCTCGACTTCGACCGGCATCGCCTCGACACCCCTCAAACCCGCCGACAGAACCGTGCAGCGGCCGTACCGTGCGCTCATAGCTGCCCGAACGCGTTGATGTGATGGCGGACCAGGGCTCGATCGGAGGATACGACCAACAGCCCTATCACGTCGAAGCGCACGGGCACCTCGTCGAAGCCCTGCTCCATCTCCCTGAGGTAGCATGCCGCGATCTTCTCGTACCGCGCTTTCTTGTGGGCGTCCACCGCCTCCTCGGGCAAACCCACATTCAGGTTCGAACGGGTTTTCACCTCGACGAACACGATGCAGTCGCCATCGCGCGCGATGATGTCCGCTTCTCCTGCGAAACACGTCCAGTTGTTTTCGATGATCTCGTAACCCCGCATGCGCAGATAGCGCTCGGCGGCCCGCTCGCCCCGAATCCCCAATTCGCAGGGGGTCATATCCTCGATGCGCGCCTTCCCTTCGGGCTCGGCGCAGGCCTTCGGCTTTTCTTCGACAGCGTTTGCAGCCATACCGTCTCCTTTCATCCGAAAAGAGGATAGGGAGACGATCCGACGCGGATCCAACCGAAATCGATCGGAAACGCGGCTTAGATCGAACGCGGTTTGGAACAAAAGTCGCAGCATTCCATCCGAACGGCAGCGCCGCTTCTACTCATCCTGGCAGAAAGACCTGCAAAAGCTCCTCCGGTGTATCGGGGACAGCCCATGCAGCTTGATCGCTTCGATATGAGCTGGGGATCCGTAACCTTTGCATTCGTCGAACCGGTAGAGCGGGAATCGGCGGGAATATTCAACCATCAAGGAGTCGCGCTCGACTTTCGCTATGACGGAGGCGGCGGCGATCGACGCGCACTTGCCGTCCCCTTTGACGACGTTGACTTCGCGCTCGTCGACATGCAGGGGGTTCCCGTCGATCAGGACGAGGTCGGGAACGATTCCCTGGCGCTCGATATCCGCGATCGTCCGCGAAAACGCAACGCGCAGCGAGGCGGCCATCCCGGCAGCGTCGATCTCGTCCGGTTGGATGTGCTGTATGCTCCAGGCCAGCGCCGTTTCCTTGACCATGCGGGCCATTGCGGGCCGATCTTCCGGCTTAACCTGCTTGGAGTCGTTCAGGCCGGTTATGGGGACCGCAGGATCGAGCACGACGGCGCCGATCGTCAAGGGACCCGCCAGAGGCCCGCGGCCGACCTCGTCCAAACCGACGATAACGGAAGCCTCGCGCTCGCGTGCCAGATCCCGCTCGAAGCGGTACAGCCCCTCGAGGCGCTCCCGCTCGCGGTCTTCCCGATCGAATCGCCTTCGCGCGGATGCGAAAGCGGCGACGACCCCCTTGCGGTCGTCGTCCGAAAACTCCTGCTCGAGCTTGGCGAACCCGGCGCGATCGGCTTTGGACAGCATGTCTTTGATCTGCCCCACCGTCGCCCGATTGCCCGAATCGCCCATACCGCCCTCCTTGATCAAGCCGGTAAAAAGAAAAAGCCCACGCCGTAGCATGGGCTTGAGATGACAGCGGCTCCTAGCGGAACGACTTCTCCTTGATCTTGGCGGCCTTGCCGACCTTGTCGCGGAGGTAGTAGAGCTTGGCGCGGCGAACGTCGCCGTGACGCACGACCTCGATCTTGTCGATCTTGGGGGAATGCACGGGGAACGTGCGCTCGACGCCGATGGAGAAGCTCATCTTGCGAACCGTGAAGGTCTCGCGGCTGGACTCGCCGTGACGGCGGATGACGTCGCCCTGGAAGACCTGGATACGCTCGCGGTTACCCTCGGTGATGCGATAGTGAACCTTCACGTTGTCGCCCACGTGAAAAACAGGAAGATCCTGCTTGAACTGCTGCTGTTCGATAGCGCGAATGATATCCATGTCTGTTTCCTTCTATATGGTAAAACTTGAAAGCCGTTTTGCAATCTGCTTAAGACGCGATTAGGTAGTATATCGCCACAACGCCCCGTATGCAAGAGCATTTTAGACCTGCTCATTTCATGCATAAGCGGGCCGCGCACCGAGGATTATAACAGCGCTCGCCGCTCGAAGGGAGAGAAGAGGGGTTTCCTCGAAAACCTCAGAGCCGCATTCTCGCAAAAGCGGGGATCCAGGGAAAGATACGGGGCGGCAGTCACCCGCAAGTCCCTTATCCGAAGTCCTCCAGCGCCCGAAGAAGCTCGTCGCGATTCGTGGTGCCGGTCTTCGAGTAGATGTGGTTCAGGTGGGTCTTGACCGTGCTTTTGGAGATGACCAGCTTCTCCTCGATGTAACCGGCCGTGTGGCCCGTAACCCATATGGAAAGGACCTCGTATTCCCGGGGAGACAGCCTGTGCCTCTCGGACAGAAGGCGAACGCGACGCTCGAACGACAGAGGGGCTTCCTCCGGTCGGCCTGGGTCCGAGGCGTCCGAATCCCGTGAAAGCGCACCCGGTTCGCCCGACTCCGAAAAGGGGAACCCTATCAGGATGAGAAGGGCGACCATCAGCGAAATCAACACCGCTATGGTAACCATTGCGGTGTCCTCGAGAACATCGGCTCCGATCTGGCCGAGGCAGCTTCCCGCCCACTGGGAGAACCTCATGACCGCAAGGCAGAAAAGCGCCGGCATATCCCTCTTCATGATCGAATCTATCATGAAGAACCACACCAGGTACTTCACCAGTTCCGCACCGACGAGCGCCGTGCAGAACAGAGTCGCCCCCGCAAGCGGATCGAAGGAAACCGGAACGACCGAGGCGACGGCAATCAAGGGAAAGGCCAGGTACAGGGCGAAGATGGGCTTCCATCGATAGAACAGCCAGGCCAAAATGATAGCCGAGCACGAAGCGAGGGCCGGGGTCCCGGGAGACACGCTGTGAAATATCCCCGTCGCCTCGAAGCCCCCCGCAACGCCGCCGACCCTGGTTGCCCCGTACCCGAAAAACGTCAGAGCCAACGCGATCATGAGCTTCCATGGAATGCGCCTTAAAAGGGCGGTTGGCGCGGCTTCGCCCTCGTCGCAACGAGGACGCTCCTCGGGATCACCCGCCGACTCGACTGCGCGCGGCACGAACATGAGACCCCATGCGACAAGGGGCATGCAGGCCGAAACCACGAGGGCGGCAAAGGACGGGAGGGCGGAAACCGAGACGAACAAGCCGAAACCGACCAGATACGACAGGGCTGCCCCCACCGCCGTGTACCCCACTCCTCGGACAGAGAGCCTCTCTTCCCAGCCCAAGCGGAACGCGCTGCCGATGCCGCTCAAAGCGAAGGCGGCAACCATCCAGTCAGACGGAGCGTCGCCGTACCCCGACAGCGCGCCGATAACCATCGCCACCGAAGACACCAGCGAAAGAACGCCGAAGCACACGGCCCGCCTTCGAAGCGAAAGGGAGGTCGCAGACAGCGCGATCGCAAGGGCGGCGACCGCCGTGAAAGCAGCTTGAACGATCTGGGATTGCCCGATGATCGCCTCTCCCCTGACGCTCTCGAACAGAAGCGAGCCGTTCCAGAAGACGAAACTCCATGCGATGTAGAGCGCCAACCCCAAGACATCCTTCACGAGGAAGGCGTCGCGATGATGCAGCAAGGCGGAAACCCCCTTGGAAAGGGTGGGTTCCGATGCATTATCGGTGTAGCAGGTATCCCGTTTCATAAAGTGAATTCTACTCGAGGCTCAGATACGCGTCGAGACGCGTCCGCGGGCAAGCCCGCAGGCGCGTCTCATTCGATTCTCGCAAGATTCCCGCTAACGTGCGAAGGAAGCGGCCCTTTCCCCTGCGATGCGGCCGAAGACGAAGATGTCGGCGATGGAGCAGGATCCCAACCGGTTGTTCCCCATCTTGTGGCCCGCCTGCTCGCCGGCTGCGAACAGACCGGGGATGGCCTTGCCGCCTTCGTCGAGCACCTCGGCATCCACGTTGATGTGCAGCCCGCCCATGGTGTAGTGGACCGAGGGCTTGTACGCCAAGATGTAGTAGGGGCCCTCTTCGATCGGGTTCAGCGTGCCCCGGTAATTGAAATCGGGGTCCTTGCCCTGCTTGCAGTACTCGTTCCACTTATCGAGCGTCACGCGAAGCTCCGCCGCGTCGATGCCGAACCCGGAGCAAGCCTCTTCGAGCGTATCGGCCTTGACGAGCTTCTTGCGGGACATGAGGTTGTCGACCTCGCTCTCGTTCGCGCGGAACACCCCCGTCGAATCCACCTGCTTCTGGCAGAACAGCATGTAGCCGATGCCGTCGGTCTGCTTCTTCACCGCATTCGATATGACGTCGCGGCGCTCCAGCTCCTCCACAAAGCGACGCCCCTCTTTGTTGATGCATATAGCATTCATGTTCAGCCTCATGTTGCCCGTGTAGAGCAGCGAGCCCGTCTCGGTGTCGCATGTCGGATACGTCTGAATGTACTGCATGTCTATCAGGTTCGCGCCTATCTTCTCGGCCATCGTGATGCCGTCTCCCATGGCGCCGACGCTGTCGGTGGACAGGATGCTCTCATCCATTTCGGGGTTGTACTTGACGCGCATCTCGACATTGGACCCGAAGCCGCCCGTGGCAAGCACGACGGATTTCGACGAGAACTCGTATTTCCGATCGGAAAGCAGATGGGTCGCCTTGACCCCGGCCACCGAGGAGCCGTTCATGATCAGCTCTTCGACCTTCATGTTCCTCACCACGGTGAGATTAGGAAGCTCTGCGGCGCGTTTATCGAGCTTGACGATGAGCTCGCTGCCCTCCTGCCCGTAGGGGATCAGAGAGCGAGCCACCGAATGACCGCCGAAGAACTGCTGGTAAGGCTGCCATGCCACATCGGCTTCGAACGTCAGCCACTCCATCGCGTCGTAAGCGCCCTCGGCGATGACGCGAACCAGTTCGGGATCCCCGATATTGTCTCCGCCCACCAGCATATCCTCTGCGAGCTTGCTTGCGCTGTCTTCGATCCCGTCTCTTCTCTGGAAGTAGTTTCCGGGAACCGAGATCGCGCCGCCCGACAAGATGGTGTCGCCGCCCGTGATTCCGAGCTTCTCCAGAAGAACCACGTTCTTCCCCGCTCGGGCCGCCGTCAGGGCCGCCGCATACCCGGCCCCTCCCGCACCCACGACCACGACATCGGCCTCCGTCGGCATGCCGTCGGGAAGTTCCACGGCCGCCTTGTCCCTCTTCTTCCATTCCGAAGACTTCTCCCCCGCTGCATCGAGTGCAGACGAAAGAGCCGACAGGTACGCCATGCTGGTCAGCGTCGCGCCCGAGACGGAATCGATGTTGAGGGTCTGGTGTTCGACGGCTAGATCGGCAATGATGTCCATGGCCGCCGTCCCAACCCCTTCGGATTCCCGAGACTTGAGGTTGTTCACATGGAGGAGCTTCCCGTTCTCGACGACGACTTCTACGGTGAGCTCCCCTCCCTTCCCCACTGCGGTGCCGGAGCCCGCCGCTTGTGCGGAAGCCTTCGATCCCTTCCGACCGGCTTCGCCCGGCGCACAGCCCATAAGCGCAAGAGACCCTCCCAATGCGGCAACCGCTCCTCCTGCAATGAAACCCCTTCGCGAGATTCGATCCATTTCCCTTCCTCCTTCTCACGTTTCGAAAGCAGCCGACAACGCGCATCGGCATCGGTCGAAACTATGGAAGAAAGAAGGAGGGCCCGCATCGCCCTACAGGTTCGATACGCACGCCGAAGGAGCGCGAAGCTGCGCCAGAGACGCATCGTACTTTGAGTACGATAGCCTCGATCAGGTAATTCAGGACCCGAGTCCCGTAACCGAACCCATCCCGAACGCGCGTGCGCTAGATCAGCATGAGCAGCGAATAGGCTGCGATGCCCGCCACGGCGCACCAGAGCAGCGACTTCGTGAGCCGGGCGACCACCATCACGACCAGCGCGGCCGCGAGGGGGGCTCCCGCGGGCCAAAGACCCGCATCGAACATCCCCGGCGTCAGAAGGTCGTTCGCGACAAGCGCGGCGAACGCCGCGGGAGGGATGTATCCCAGCGCATCGGACACGCGCGTCGGGAGCTCCTTTCCTTTCAGGAGCATCATGGGAAGCACGCGGCTCGCAAGCATGCACGATGCGGTGACGGCCAGGATGATGAAGAAGTCGGGCCAGGTGATGGGAGCGGTCATCGAAGCACCTCCCTCAGCCGGTCGAACGCGATGGCCGCGACGACGCCGAGGGTTGCTCCCAGCAGGATCGCCGGGCCCGACAGGCCGACGAGCTTGCACAAGAACACGCCCGCAACGGCGGTCGCTATGGCGACGATGTTGGACGGCGTCATCTTCTGCGTGACCATAAGGCAGATGAAGATCGAGGTCATGGCGAAGGCCGCGATGGGAAGGGGTATGTTCAGGGCGCTGCCGATGAAGGTTCCCGCCACGCACGAGAGCGTCCACGACGACCACGAGAAGCAGTTCACCCAGGTAGCCCGTTCGACCGACCAATCGCCCGCCAGAAAGCGGTTCATATTCACGCCGAAGCTCTCGTCGGTGATGGTGGCCGCGAAGAAGAACGAAAGCGGACGGGGAACGTCTCTCACCCACGACGTGATGGACGTCGAATACAGGATGTGGCGCATGTTCACCAGCGACACGCTCGCCACGATCGAGGCGACCGGCGAGGCGGCCAGCCACATGTTGGGAATCATGAACTGACCCGCTCCCGAATACAAAAGCAGGCACATGATGAGGACCTGAAGCGCGTTCATCCCGATGGACGAGCTGAGGATGCCGCACGGGATCCCGATGGCCACGTAGCCGAGCACGATGGGGAAAGCCGCGCCGAAGGCCGCTTGTATGTTATCGCGAGAAAGCATAGGGATCCATTATAGAGGTACGAAGCCCCGTTTAGGACGCCAATTCGTTCGCCCGCAGCGAGCGGGGCGAGAAGATGTCGTGGAAGCTGTCGCGCGCGAACCGGTCGGTCATCCCCGCGATGTAATCGACCGCGGCGACCACCGCATCCCCGCCCGCGATGTCCCGGTATTCGCCGGGCACTTCGCCGGGATGCTCGACATAGTGCTCGAACAGCAATCCTATCAGGCGAGACGCCTTGTCCGCCTCCGTCTTCACCGCAGAGCTGGTGTACACCGAGTCGAACAGGAACGAGCGGAGCTCCATCATGGCGGCCCACATGGGATCCGACATGCGGATATCCCCGAATTCGGCCGACGTCTCGACCAGGTCGAGCACGAGCGACTCGATGCGCTCCGAATGGTCTTTCCCGATAACCGCGCGCGTCGACTCGGGCAGGTCGGCCTTGGACAGCAAGCCGGCCCTGATGGCATCGTCGATATCGTGGTTCACGTACGCGATCCGATCGGATACGGCCACCACGCGCCCCTCGAGCGTTTCGGCCCGCAGGTTCCCGCTGTGGCACACGATGCCGTCGCGCACCTCGGCCGTCAGGTTCAGCCCCGCACCGCCGTTCTCGATCGCCTCGACCACGCGCAGGCTCTGGCGGTTGTGCTGGAACAGCAGGTGGGAACGGTCTCCGCTGCCCGCGAACGACGGCCCGTCCAGCACGAGGCCCTCCCGGCGCGCAAGGCAATCGGACAGCGCGGCCTCCCCCGCGTGCCCGAACGGCGTATGCCCCAGATCGTGGCCGAGGGCTATGGCTTCGGTCAGATCCTCGTTCAGCGACAGGGCCCGCGCAACCGTGCGCGAGATCTGGGACACCTCGAGGGTATGGGTCAGGCGCGTGCGGTAGTGGTCGCCCTCCACGGCCAGAAAGACCTGCGTTTTATGCGACAGGCGGCGAAACGCCTTGGAATGGAGGATCTTGTCGCGATCGCGCTGGAAATCGTTGCGGAGGATATCTGGCGCAGACGAGCGGTCGCGCCCCTCGCTCTCGGACGAAAGCGTCGCGTCGCCGCCTAGAACCTCGCGCTCGCGAAGCTCTTGGTCTTCCCTTCTGGTAACGCGCATGGTCCCTCCCTTCAAGAGCCGCATCGACAACATCTTCCCCGATGTTAGCCAAAAAACGGACCGCCTGCAATCGCCGAGGCGCACTGTCCGTTTCAAGATAATATGAAGGCCCGCCTTTGCTATCTTGACTTTACCTAGATACATAATAGGATTTAGCTGTACGCAGGAGCTCGAACGACAAAGCGCTCGGGCACGAGAGGAAGAAGGAATCATGACCGTCTACAAGAACGTGTCCGAGCTCATCGGAAACACCCCCTTGGTGGAGCTCTCGAACTTCGAGGCCAACCACGGGCTTCGCGCGACCGTCATCGGCAAGGTCGAGTCGTTCAACCCCGCCGGTTCGGTGAAAGACCGCATCGCCAAGGCCATGATCGATCAGGCCAAGGCCGACGGCGCCATCGACGATGACACCGTGTTCATCGAGCCCACCTCGGGCAACACCGGCATCGGGCTTTCCGCCATCGCCGCTGCGACCGGCCACCGCATCATCATCACCATGCCCGAGACCATGTCGGTCGAACGCCGCAACCTCATGAAGGCCTACGGCGCCGAGCTCGTCCTCACCGACGGCTCGAAGGGCATGAAGGGCGCCATCGCCAAGGCCGACGAACTTCATGCCGAAATCGAGAACTCCTTCATCCCCGGCCAGTTCGTCAACCCCGCCAACCCCGCCGTCCACGCCGCCACCACCGGCCCCGAGATCTGGGAGGCGACCGAGGGCAATATCGACATCCTCGTCGCGGGTGTCGGCACCGGCGGCACCATCTCGGGCACGGGTTCGTTCCTCAAGTCGAAGAACCCCGACATCAAGGTCGTCGCCGTCGAGCCGGCCGGCTCCCCCGTCCTGTCCGAAGGCCGCCCGGGCGCCCATAAGATCCAGGGCATCGGCGCCGGATTCGTTCCCGACACCCTCGATACCGCGGTGTACGACGAGATCATCACCATCACCGACGAAGAGGCGTTCGAGACCGGCCGCGAGCTCGCAGCCAACGACGGGCTGCTGGTGGGCATCTCGTCGGGCGCTGCCGTGACCGCCGCCCGCAAGCTGGCCGAGCGCCCCGAAAACGAGGGGAAGGTCATCGTCGCCATCCTCCCCGACACCGGCGAGCGCTACCTGTCCACCGCGATGTTCAACTTCTAGGAAACCGCAAAGGCGGTTCCGACGCGCCGAAAAGCACAGATGCGCCGTCTCGATCGGGACGCTCGGACTCCGGGCGCCCCGATCTCGCTTTGAGGGGCCCGCCGGGCTTCCGCAGCGCCTCCCCTCCCTCGACCGCGCATCCTGGTTCTGTGATATGATCTGCCCATTCGACGAAACCTGAATAACCGCCCGAAAGGCCCGCCATGCGAATTTCCACCAAAGGCCTCTACGCCGTGCGCCTGATGATCTACCTGACCACGAAGGGCCAAGCCGAACCGGTGTCCCTGAAGGAGATCTCGGAAACCCAGTGCATCTCGAAGAAGTACCTCGAGCAGATCACGCCCAGCCTCACCGGAGCCAAGCTCCTGAAATCGACGCGCGGCGCATCAGGCGGGTACAAGCTCGCTCGCCCCGCCGACAAGATCAGCATCTACGACATCCTCGACGCAACGGAGGGAAGCCTCTCCCCCGTCGGAGCGCTCGACGACGGAGATCTCGAATGGACGCCGGCATCGCCCTTCCTCGAAGGCAGCATGTGGCGCGGGCTCGACAGCCTCATAAGGGAGTACCTGAGCGGCATCACGCTGCAGAAGATCGTCGACGACGAATCGCCCGTGGCGGCAGACAGCTACGCGATCTGATGAAGGCGCCCGAACACGCATACCCCTCGGCGGGACAGCGGGTCCTCTCCGCTATGAGCGGCGGCGTCGACAGCTCCGTTGCCACGCTCGCCCTCGCCGAAGCCGGCTTCGACGTGCAAGGGGTCACCCTCAAGCTGTTCGAGAACGAAGACGCCTGCCTCGCCGAATCGAAGACCTGCTGCTCGCTGAAAGATGCCGAGGACGCGCGGCAGGTCTGCCTGGAAATCGGCGTGCCGCACTACGTGTTCAACTTCACCAAGACGTTCAACCGGGAGGTCATCGACCGGTTCTGCGACGGATACCTTGGAGGGATGACCCCCAACCCCTGCGTCGACTGCAACCGCTACGTCAAGTTCGAGGCGTTGCAGGCGCGCCGGCGCGAGCTGGGGTTCGACTACGTGGCCACGGGCCACTACGCGCGGCGCGGCTACAACGAGAGGACGGGCCGCTACGAGCTGAGATGCGGCGTCGACGGGAACAAAGACCAGAGCTACGTTTTGTTCCACCTCGACCAGGACACGCTCGAGCACATGCTGTTCCCCCTCGGCGAGCTCACCAAACCCCAGGTGCGCGCGATGGCGGCCGAGCACGGGTTCATCAACGCCGACAAGCGCGAGAGCCAGGACATCTGCTTCGTCCCCGATGGCGATTACGCGCGGTTCATCGAGCTCAGAACAGGCTCGAGGTTCGAAGCGGGAGAGATCGTCGACCGCAGCGGAACGGTGCTGGGAACCCACGACGGGCTTGCGCGCTACACCGTCGGCCAGCGCAAGGGAATCGGCGTTGCGGCGCCGGAGCCGCTCTACGTCTACGCGAAGGACGTCGAGGGAAACCGGCTGATCGTCGATTTCGACCGCAACACGCTGTGCACCCGGATCCTCGTGCGCGACGCCAACTTCATCGCGCGGGCCCGTCTGGAAGAACCTGCCGCATTGCGCGTCAAGGCGCACTACCGCCAAGCCGCGCGGCCCGCAACCGTCGAGCAGGTTGGCGAGACGAACCTGGTCGTCACCTTCGCCGAACCGCAGCGCGCCTGCGCACCCGGGCAGTTCGCGGTGGCATACGACGGCGATACCGTCGTATGCGGCGGGACCATCGAGCGCGTCCTTGCCTAACGCGCGGGTCGTCTGCGGGCCCTCGCCTTCGACCGCAGGGCCGCAAGCCCGCGCGGCCGGCGCGACGATGCTCGCGTTTATATGGAACAAGAGGGGAACCCGCGGACAGGCGCGGGTTCCCCTCTTTCTTCGAAACGCAAGCCTCCGATGGGAAGCGGCTTCCTACTTCAGAGCGGCCTGGGCGGCGGCGAGGCGCGCAACCGGGACGCGGTAGGGAGAGCAGCTGACGTAATCGAGCCCGATCTTGTGGAAGGCGTGGATGGAGTCAGGATCCCCGCCGTGCTCGCCGCACACGCCGACCGTGAGGTCGGGATTGCCCTGACGGCCCAGATCGACGCCCATCTTCACCAGCTTCGCAACGCCCGGGTCGATGGTCGCGAAGGGGTTGTAGGGCAGCAGCTTCTCGGTGAGGTACTGCGGGATGAACTCGCCCTCGACGTCATCGCGGCTGAAGCCGAACGTAGTCTGCGTGAGGTCGTTCGTGCCGAAGCTGAAGAAGTCGGCCTGCGTGGCGATCTCGTCGGCGGTGACGGCCGCGCGCGGGAGCTCGATCATGGTGCCGATCTCCAGATGGAGCTCGACGCCTTCCGCCTCGACCACTTCAGCGATGGTGCGCTGGGCGACCTCGCGCAGCTTCGCCAGCTCGTTTACAGTACTGACCAGGGGAATCATGATCTCGGGACGAGGATCGAGCCCTTCTTTCTTCAGGCGGGCCGCCGCCGTCGCGATGGCGCGGACCTGCATGACCGGGAGAATCGGGTACACGATGCCCAGACGGCAGCCGCGCAGGCCCAGCATCGGGTTGGCTTCGACGAACGAATCGATCTTGGCCAAAAGCGCGCGCTTCTCGGCAACCGCGCGCGCATCGGCGCCGGACGCCTCCATGCGCGCGATCTCGACATCGAGGGTGCGGGGGCTTTCCAGGAACTCGTGCAGCGGCGGGTCGAGCAGGCGCACGATGACGGGCAGGCCGTCCATCGCCTTGAACATGCCGTAGAAGTCGCCGGTCTGGGCGGCGTACAGGTCGGCGATGGCCTTCTCGCGGGTCTCTTCGTCCTCGTTGAGGATGAAGCTCTGGATGATCTGCTTGCGCTCGCCGAGGAACATGTGCTCGGTGCGGTCCAAGCCGATGCCCTCCGCGCCGAACTCACGGGAGAGCTGGGCGTCTTCGGGATTGTCGGCGTTGGCGCGCACGCCGAGAGTGCGGAACTCGTCGGCCCATTCGAGAATGGTGTCCAAATCGCCGGTCAGCTCGGGCTGGACCAGATCGACCGCGCCCAGGACGACGATGCCGGTGGTGCCGTCCAGCGAGATGATATCGCCCTCGCGCAGCACCACGTCGGTGCCGACGACGGTCGCCTGCTTCTTCTCGGCGTCGATGCGCAGCGCCTCGGCGCCGCACACGCACGGAGCGCCCATGCCGCGGGCGATCACGGCGGCGTGCGAGGTCTTGCCGCCGTGCGAGGTGAGGATGCCCTCGGCGGCGATCATGCCCGCCAGGTCGTCGGGCGTGGTCTCCCAGCGCACGAGGACGGTCTTCTCGCCGCGCTCGGCCGCTTCGACCGCGTCGGCGGCCGAGAACACGACCTTGCCCACCGCAGCGCCCGGCGACGCGTTCAGACCGCGGGCGAGCACGTCGTAGCGGGCGTTCTTATCGAACTGGGGATGGAGGAGCTGGTCGAGCTGCGAGGGCTCGACGCAGCACACGGCCTCCTCTTTGGAGATGAGGCCCTCGCGCTGCATGTCGATGGCGACCTTGAGGGCGGATGCGGCGGTGCGCTTGCCCGCGCGGGTCTGGAGCATCCAGAGCTTGCCCTGCTCGATGGTGAACTCGATGTCCATCATGTCGCGGAAGTGGTTCTCGAGCAGCACGAACACGTCCTCGAGTTCCTGACCGGCCTCGGTGAGCCCCTCGACGTGCTTGAGCTCGGAGATGGGGCTCGTGTTGCGGATGCCCGCGACGACGTCTTCGCCCTGGGCGTTAACCAGGTAGTCGCCGTAGAACTCCTTGGTTCCGTCGGCGGGGTTGCGCGTGAACGCCACGCCGGTAGCCGAGGTGTTGCCCTTGTTGCCGAACACCATGCACTGGACGTTCACAGCCGTGCCCAGATCGTCGGCGATCTTGTTCTTCTGGCGGTACAGAGTCGCGCGCGGGTTGTTCCAGCTGCCGAACACGGCCTCGATGGCCAGCTGCAGCTGGACCATGGGATCCTGCGGGAAGCGCACCTCGCCGTCGACCACCAGGGAGGGGTAATCGGCAGCCGAGGTGTTCTGGGAGAAGATCGCCTTGAACTCCGACACCAGCTCGGCGAGGTCCTCCGCCGTCAGATCGGTGTCGGAGGCGGCGCCGCGGCGCTGCTTCATGGCGATGATGGCGTTCTCGAACAGGTCCCCGTCGAGCCCGATGACCACGTTGGAGAACATCTGGATGAAGCGGCGGTACGAGTCCCATGCGAAACGGGGATTGCCCGTCTGGGCGATGAGCCCCTGGATGGATTCGTCGTTCAGGCCGAGGTTCAGAACCGTGTCCATCATGCCCGGCATCGACATGGGAGCGCCGGAGCGGACGGAGACCAGAAGCGGGTCGGACGCGTCGCCGATCTTTTTGCCCATGCGCTCTTCGAGGTCGACGCGGTACGCGCGGATCTCGTCGAGGGCGCCGTCGGGCCAGACGTTGCCGGCGTTCGCGTACTCCATGCAGGTCTGGCAGGTGATGGTGAACCCGGGAGGAACGGGAAGGCCGATGTTGGCCATCTCAGCGAGGTTGGCGCCTTTGCCGCCCAGCACCCCCTTCATGCTCGCCGCACCCTCGGTCACGTTGACGCCCTGGGAGTCCTTACCGAACCGGTACACGCGTTTGACTTGCTCAGTCACCTTGTTCTCCTTAGCACTGATTCATTTGTTCTTACGCGTCTTGGGCCAATGCCCACGAACGACAACATGTTAACGCAGCGGTAACAAAGCCGCCTTCGATTCGGGTGCCCAAACGGTAAACGGCGGGCATCTCTCAAGGAAAAACACGGCTCGCACATGCGGCGGCGGCGCACCGGTTCCGATGCGCCGCCCGCCCGTTAAACGCTCGCTGCGGACTGGAAGGCCCCGGTGCGCCCTTGCATCATCTGCATGCCGCCTCCCATGCGGCCCGCCCCCGCCGAGGACGTCGCCGACGTCGATGCGCTCAGCGCAAGCGTCTGGGACCCCACCGACACGCTCACGCTGTCTCCCTCGGCGTACCCGGGGGCGGAAACCGTGATGGTCTGGTAGTCGGACGCCGGGGTGAACCGGGCGACCTCCGATCCGTCCGATCCGTACAGGACGATCTCCTGGCCGGCCGACCCGCTCACGCTCGACGTCGCGAAGGCCTGGGTTCCCGACGAGAATCCCCCGTCCATGCCCACGCTTCCCACGGCGATGACCGTGCCGCCGTCGATGGTCGCCGAAATCCCCGAGTCGACGGCCGAATTATCCGACAAGGAAGGCCCGCTGACGAGCACCGTCCCCCCGGTCACGGACAGGGTTCCGTTGCTGTCCAGGCCGTCGCCGTGCGAAAAGACGGTCACGCTCCCGCCCGAAATGGATATCGAGCAGTTCTCGTCGGTCTCCATGCCGCCCCCGCCGCCTCCGGGCATGCCGCCGCCCTGCGGGGCACCCGTCGCGGGCTGCTGCGACTGGGCCGGCATCGCGGCGGTCGTCGCGGACGCGCCCGCCGCCTGGGAGGCGGCCGCGCTCGCCGTGCCAGAAGGCGATGCGGCAGACGATGCCGAAGCGCTCTGGGAGGAAGCCGTCGCATCCGCCGTCGCCGCGTTCATGCCGTCGTCGCTCGAGACGATCGACACCTCCCCGCCGCTCACGGATATCGACTGCCCCTCGAGGCCCTCGACGCTCGACTTCACGTCGACCGTGCCGCCCGACACCGACAGGCCGTACTCGGCATGCACGCCGTCGTCGCCCGCCTCGATGCCGACGGATCCGCCCGTCACCTCGAGGTCGAGATCGCTGTGCAGCGCGTCGTCGCCCGACTTCACGTTCAGCGAACCGCCCGCCACGCGGATGTAGTGCGCGGCCTGCACGCCGTCGTCGGCGGCATCGATCGAGAAGGAGCCTCCGTCGATGCTGACGAACCCGCGGTCGGCGTCGTCTTCGTTCGACGACGCGATGCCGTCCTCGCCCGCCGTCAGCGCGAAGGAGCCGTCCTTGACCTTGACGCAATCCTTGCCGACCAAAGCGTCGCCCACCGCGCTCACGGTGTACGTTCCCCCGGTGATCACCAGGTCGTCTTTCGACTTGATGCCGTCGTTGCACGAGCCCGTCACCGAAAGCGACCCGGTTCCCTGCAACGTGAGGTCGGCCGTGCTGTACAGCGCCGCGTCGAGGGCGTCGCCTTCGCTGTCGGTGACCGCAGACGACGAATCCGCCAGCGTGTTCTGAGTGCCGGCCGCAAGCGTGACGAACACCTTGTCGGCGCTTTCGACGTAGAGGGCCGGCCCCGACGACGACGTGATCGACGCGCCGCTCAAAACGATCTGGACCTTGTCGGAGTCGGCGGCGCTCACCACGATCTGCCCGTCGGACAGCGAACCGGACACCACGTAGACGCCCGCTTCGGTGATGGTGACCGTGGACCCCTGCGCCACGGCGCCGCTGCCCGAAACAGAGGCGGTGGTGCCGGAAAGCTCGATGGAGGTCGCCGTGGAGGCGTCGTAGCTCGCATCGAGGTCGCGATCCGAGTAGGAAAGATCGTATCCCGTCGAGTCGACCGCAGTCGATGCGGCTGCGGTCGAAGCGAAGCCCGATGCGGCCGACGAAGCGGCGCCCGCCGATGCGCTCGTGCAGGCGGCAAGCGACGCAACCATGCAACCGGCGAGCGCGACGCCTGCGGCCTTCCTTCCCGCGCCCCTGAGGGCCCGGGCGACGACGTTGAATCTAGAAGGGTTGTTCGGAGTATTCATTACAGCACCTCTCGGTTGGCGGGGGTCATCCCCAACGATACTTTCAGGTTTCCGTTGTGGCAGCGAATCTCGTCGAGCAGCTGCTTGAAGCTTGCGCCCTCGTCCATCAGGATCGAGTATTCAAGCTGGTAGAGGCTGCCCATGTTGGTCGTGCGCACCGACACCAGCTGGACCTTCGTGGCATACCGCTCGATAACGCCCTCGAACACGCCCTCGAACTGCAGATCCTCGGGCACGGTGATGGACAGGGTCTTCGATCGGGGAGGGCTCTCCGAGAAGGGCGTCGCGACGTAGACGATGTTGAGCGCGCCCACCACCGCGGTGAGCATGACCGCGATGCCGATGTAGCCCATGCCGGTGGCGAGCCCGACGCCCATCGCCAGGAACACGCTGCCGATATCCTTGGCCGTCCCGGCGATCGAGCGGAACCTCACCAGGCTGAACACGCCCATCACCGCGACGCCCACCCCGAGGTTCCCGTTGACCAGCAGGATCACCATCTGGACGATCACCGGAAGCAGGGCGAGGGTGACGACGAAGTTCTTGGAGTAGTCGTGGCGGAACCGGTACACGGCGGCGATCGCCAGGCCGAGCGCCACCGAGGCCGCCGTGCATGCGGCGAACCCGAGGGGGTCGACCGTAACCGCCGAATCACTGGCGACGATCACGGAGGAGAACAACGAATCAAGCACTTTTCATCCTTTCATACGCAGGCAGGATCGCCGGGGGGTTGAACGGTTGGGCGGACCGGATGCCCTCGTAGGCGCTTCCGTATTTGGAAAACGACGAGGGGTAGATGCGCTCGGCGTCGAACAGCTCGAGCAGCCAGCGCGGAAGCGGGCCCTGGCACTTGACCTCCAGCAGCGCCTCGCCCGGGTACAGCAGCAAACCGCGCGCCGATCGGGGCCTCGTGCGCGCCTCGTACGGGGAGGCCTGCAGGTTGCGGTACCCGATCTGCCCGTCGAAGGTCAGCCGAAGCCCGCATTCGGCATCCTCCCGCGTCGTCGGCGCGAAAGCCCGGCGCACGCACGTGGTCACCAGGGCGGGCCTCAGGTTTCCCCAGCGCCCCATCATGCCCTCGATCTCGCGGGCGATCTGGACGTCGGTGTCGCGCAGCTCGTCGGCGCCGGCGGATCGCGGGTACAGCCCGCAGGCCCGCTCGAACCCCGCACCGGCCAGAAAGGCCTCCGCCGCGCGCCTGGACATGCGCACGCGCCGCTTGTACACCACGCCCTTCAGCTTCTTCTTCAGCTCGACGAACGCCTCGTCGGCCTGCTCGTAGGGCCCGTAGGTCCTCACGCGCAGCTTCTCTTTGTACAGGAGCTTTTCCATGGACCGCCCTATCACTTCCCAGGCGGGGGTGTCGTAGTAGACGCTCTCGATGCGCGCGGCGCCGAACCCGTCGAGGGCGAGTCTGCCCGCAAGCGCGCCTTCGACCGCGATAAGCTGCTCGGGAGAAAGGCGGTACTTGATCTCTTTGCGCTCGAACGTCTCGATGAATCCCGTCATCGTCTCTCCTTTCCTCATGAACCGGCCCGGACGGGTCGGGGTCTCGGCGAGGCGCGGGTCCGATCCCGCTCCTGCGCCGCGCCTCCGTCCCGGGGCCTTCGCTGGCGACGATGGGAAGAATAGACGGGGAAGCTGAAAACCCTCTGAAAGGGCATCGGCGAGGGCGGCGCCGAAGCGGCGGGCTCGCGCGAAGGCGCCACCGAAGCGCTCGAAACGGTTTTCTCCGCGCATTTTCAGACTGGTTTCAGCCATTTGGGGGACAATGGGGGCGCATCCCGTGAAGATGCGCCGCGGTTGAAAGGAATCGCATGCAAACGCTCATCATCGAAGACGACCGCCGCCTTTCGGATGCCCTCGTGCGCATCCTCGAAGAGAACGGCTGGCGAACCGACGCCGTGTACGACGGGCAATCCGGCCTCGACTACGCGCTCTGCGGCACCTACGACGTCATCATCTGCGATCTCATGCTGCCCAAAAAGGACGGCTACGCCGTGGTAAGCGAGCTGCGGCGCGCCAACGTCTCCACGCCTTTGCTGATGCTGACGGCCCGCGGGGCCATCGGGGACAAGATCGAGGGCTACGACAGCGGGGCCGACGATTACATGACCAAGCCGTTCTCCCCCGCCGAGCTGCTCGCCCACCTGCGCGCCCTCACGCGGCGCCAAGGACAGGTGATCTTCGAGAACGTGGAGTTCGGAGACCTTGCGCTCAATCTGGAAAGCCATGATCTGAGCTGCGGCGGCAAGACCATCAACCTCAGCTACAAAGAGTTCTCCATCGCCCAGCTGTTCATGTCGAACCCGCGCCAGGTCATCTCGAAGGAGACCCTCATCGCGAAGGTCTGGGGAGTCGAGTCGACGGCGGTGGACAACAACGTCGAAGCCTACATCTCGTTTCTGCGCAAGAAGATGCGCTTTTTGGGGTCGACCCTCCAGATAGAGACGATCAGGAAGACGGGCTACCGCCTGTGCGAAGGCCAGCCCGATGCTTAACCAGCTGAAGAGGAAGTTCGTAACGATCATCATGGCGATCGTCGCCGTGGTCCTCGCGACGGTGTTCGCGGGGATCTGCTACAGCGAGTACCGAAACGAAGTCGAGGCCTCTAACCAGGCCCTGCGAGAGTCCATAGACCGATCGGCGGCGTTCGAGGCCCGCAGCGCGGCGAACGCGGCGGGAGGGGTCCAGTCCTCCAATCCCCCCGAAATCGGAGGGGGCATGCGCACGGGGCGCTTCTTCGCACCCGCAGCCGTGTTCAAGATCACAGACGACGGCTCCGTCGTCTCGGACGAGGCCACCGCATCGGCATCCCTCTCGGCCGACACGCTCGCGGCGTTCTCCGCACGGGCCACCGCGCTCGACTACGGTATCGGAGATCTGCCCGACCTCGGTTTGAGGTACGCCAAGGAAACCGTCAACGGGATCACCTACCTTTCTCTGGTCGACTCCTCGACCGTGCAAGGGTGGCAGCGGATCGCGCTGCAGCTGTCCGTTGCCGGGATCGCGGCGCTGGCCGTCTTCCTGCTGGTAAGCATCAAGCTCGCCAACTGGGCCCTCAGGCCCGTGCAGGAGGCTTGGCGGGCGCAGAAGCAGTTCGTGGCCGACGCGTCCCACGAGCTGAAGACGCCGCTCACCATCATCCTCGCCAACAGCGCCATCCTGCTGAAGCACCCCGAGAGCACGGTCGCCCAGCAAAGCAAGTGGATCGAAAGCACCCAGATCGAAGCGGAGCGGATGCAGGGCCTTACCGAAGAGATGCTGTCTTTGGCCGAGATCGAGGCGCAGGCCTCCATCGAGCTTTCAGACGTGGACCTCAGCGACCTCATCGACCGGGAAGCGCTCCAGTTCGAATCGATCGCGTTCGAGCGGGGATGCGCGCTGGATGCGGATACCGAAGAGGGAGTCGTCGTCAAAGCCGACGCCCAGCGCCTGGGGAAATCGATCGCGACGCTCATCGAGAACGCCTGCAAGTACGTCGAGGCGGGCGGGCGCGTCCGCATCGGGCTTTCCAGCGAAAACGGCAGGGCCGTCCTGTCGGTCAACAACTCCGGATCGTATATCGAGCGGGACGACCTCGAGCACATCTTCGACCGGTTCTACCGAACCGACAAGGCGCGCAGCGGGGATGCGACCGGATACGGCCTGGGGCTTTCCATCGCGAAGGAAACCGCGGAAGCGCACGGGGGCACGCTGTCGGCCTCCAGCTCGCGCGAAGGCGGGACGACGTTCACGCTCACCCTCCCGCTTGCGTGAGAAAGCCCCGCGAAAAGCGGGTCCGGGCGAGAAGCGCCCCGCAGGCCTACGAACCCGCGCGCTGCGCGATGGCCGCAGCCGCCGCGTAGGCGGTCGTCCACGCGGCCTGAAAGTTGAACCCCCCGGTGATCCCGTCGATATCGAGAACTTCGCCGGCATAGAACAGACCGGGCGTCTGCTTGGACTCCATCGTCGCTTTGTCGATGGCATCCAGCGGCACCCCTCCGCACGTGACGAACTCGTCTTTGTGGCTTGCGCGGCCGGACACCGCGTACATGTCGCCCGTCAGAGCCTCGGTGAGCCGGGCGAAGTCCCGCTTCGACAGGTCGGCGCACCGCTTGCCGCCGATCGGCGCCTCCCCGCGCCCTGCGGCGCACAGGACCACGTGCGACCACAGGCGGCCCGATAAGCCGAAGGGAGCGACGTTCAGCACGGCCTTTCTCGCATGGGTGCGCGCGAGGTCCCTCAGCGAACCCGACACCTCGTCGTAGTTGCGCCCGCCCGCCCAGTTCACCTTCAGGTCGAACCGGTATGCACAGCCCGCCAGCTCCCGAGCGGCGTAGCTGGAAAGCTTCAGGATGGCGGGCCCGCTGAAACCGTCGTGCGTGACGAGGAGCGCGCCGCGCGCCGAAAGCTTCGTTCCCGAAACGGACGCGACGACTTCGGGCGCCGACACGCCGGCGAGGCCGACGTGTGCGCCCCCCGCAAGCTTGAACGCGAAAAGGCTCGGAACGCACCCCTGGCCGCCGGGGGTTCCCCCGATCGTAACGGCAACGAAATCGAAGTCCCCTCCCCTGTCGCGGAGAAGCGCTTCGGGCCGATCGATCCGGCATCCCGTCCGAACGCGCACCCCGAGCCTATCGGCTTCGGCCTTCAGACAGCCCGAGATCGCGCGGCTGTCCTGCGCGCGGGGAAACACCCGATGGTCGTCGGCGATCGCGAGGGGGACGCCGCGGCTCTCGAACCAGGCGAAGGCATCCCGGGGGCCGAACCGCTTGAACTGGCGCTTGATCAGGCCCGCCCCGCGCGGGTAAACCGTCTTGAGGTCCTTCACGTCGGCAAACGTGTTGGTGCAGTTGCAGCGGCCCCCGCCCGAAGCCTCCAGCTTCGACAGCACGCGGGCGCGCTGTTCGAACACGACGACCTCGAGGCCGGGCGCGGATTGCGCCGCGTTGACCGCCAGGAAGAACCCCGCAGCGCCGCCGCCGATTACCGCCAACCTCAACAGGTTCCCTCCTCACTGTCCGATACGGTACCCGCCCGACCCGAATCCGCACGCGGCGGGCAGACCCGCGACGCCCGCGAAAGCGAAAGGGCTTTAGCGGTATCCCAGCACGTCGGGGTGGTTGCGTGCGAAATGGGCGAGGATCTCCTGGGCGGTCTCCTCGACGGCGCGCCGCTCGGTGTGGATGACGATGCAGCCCAGGCGGCGCATGAGGGCCCGTGCGCGCTCGAGATCGTCGTACACGTACTCGGGATCGGCGTAGCTGCCGGCCACGCTGCAGGCGTTGCCCAGGCGGCGCTTGCGGATGTCGACCAGCACGTCGGGCGTGGTCATCAGGCCGAACAGGCGCGTCGGATCGACGTCGTAGATCTCCTTCGGCGGCTCGGTGTGCATGTCGAGCGGGACGTTCGCCACCTTGAACCCCTGTTGAGACAAATAGATCGAAAGCGGCGTCTTAGATGAGCGCGAAACCCCCAGAAGCACGATGTCGGCCTTGCAAAGCTCGTGGGGGTTGCGTCCGTCATCATGGGCGATGGTGAACTCGACCGCCTCGATGCGGCTGAAGTACTGCTGGTTCGCCACGTGCAGCTTCCCCGGCAGCTGGGAGGGCGCGAGCCCCGTCATCGAAGCGATCGCCTTGAGCGCCGGGGTCATGATGTCCACGGCGACGATGTTGGGGTGATCGGCCACGTACGCGCACAGCTTATCGGCCAGCTCGTTCGTGACCAGCGTGTAGAACAGCAGCAGGCGGGCGTCTCCCGTCTCCCGACCGCTCGACCCCCTGGGACACGTGCTCTTCCAGGAAAGACCGGATCTGCTCGAACGAGCGGACCTTCGAGAGCACCTCGACATGGGGGGCTTCGACGCCGAACTGGACCGCCGCCGCGCGCGCGATGGACTGGCCGGTTAAGCCGACCGAGTCGCTGACCACGTATATCGTCGGGAACGCAACGCCTGCTCCGCTCGTCTCCGTTTCGGGCATACGCCCCCCTTTCGAAAGCTACTTTCCCGACTTCGCCATCTTGCCGAAGTCGGCGACATGGGCGAACACCGACACGAAGCGGTTGAGCACCGCGAGGTGGTTCGCGCGCAGGGAAAGGTCGTCGTCCATGATGCGCGTCTTCTCGAAGAAGTCGTCGATGGGCGCCCTCAGAGACGAGAGCTGGGCGAGGGCCGCGGCGTAATCGTGGCGCTCAAGGGCCGAGGCCACCTCGGCGTCGGCGACGGACACCGCGTCGATGACGGCCCGCTCTTCCTCGGAAAGGAGCCCGTCGTCCACCTCGGTACCCGCCTCGGGGTCGCGCAGGTTGTTCGCACGGGCGTAGGCCGTGGCGAGGTCGGCGAACGCCTCTCCCTGCTCGCTGCGGGCGGCCTCGAGGGCGCGGGCGCGGCTCGCGAGGATGCGGGGCTCTTCGACCCCGGCTGCCAAAACGGCCTCGATCGTATCGGCGGCGCAGCCCTCGTCGCGCAGCATCACGCGGGCGCGGGTCACGAAGAACTCGACCACCTCGTCGCGCACGGAAGCGGCGTCGAAGGACACGCCGTCGGCCGAGAAGGCGGATAGCGCGCGCTCCACGGCTTCCACCAGCGAGAACTGGATACCGGACTCCATGATGGCCAGTATGCCGATGGCGCTGCGGCGCAGCGCGAACGGATCGGACGACCCGGTGGGACCCTGCCCCACCGAGAACAGGCCGCAGATGGTATCGAGTTTGTCGGCAGCTGCGACGATCTTGCCCACCGCCGTTTCGGGCAGCGCGTCGCCCGAGAAACGCGGGCGGTAATGATCCCTGATGGCCCCGGCGACGACAGAGCCTTCCCCGGACGCTTCGGCGTAGTAGCCCCCCATGACGCCCTGGACGCTGGTGAACTCGACGACCGCGTTCGTGACCAGATCCGCCTTGCACAGAAGCCCGGCGCGCCGGCAGTCACGCACCTCGTCGGCGCCCAGACCGGCCGCGCGAGCCAGGTCGCCCGCGAGCGATTCGATGCGCAGCGCCTTGGCGTGGGTGCTTCCCAGCTGCTCTTGGAACACCACGGCCTCGAGGCCCGCAACATAGGATTCGAGCGGCTTTTTCAGGTCTTCCTCGTAGAAGAACTTGGCGTCGTCCAGGCGGGCGCGCACCACGCGCTCGTTGCCGTCGACCACCACGTCGGAATGCGCGGGATCGCCGTTAGACACCACGATGAACCGGTTCGTGAGTCTTCCCTCGCCGTCGTACAGCGGGAAGTAGCGCTGATGCATGAGCATCGCGTCCACGATGATCTCTTCGGGCACGCGCAGGAAGCCCTCGTCGAAGGTCCCGCATAAAACGGAAGGGGCCTCGGACAGGTTCACCACTTCGAGCAGGGTTTTCGCGGGAAGCTCGGCGGTGTATCCGGTTTCGCGCTCGATGCGGGCCACGCCGGCACGGATAACGGCCTCGCGCTCGGCCTCGCTGACCACGATCTTCAGGGAACGCACGGTGTCGATGAGGCTGTCGGCATCCTCCACCTTGTGGGCGCCGGGCGACAAGACGCGATGCCCCCAGGTGAAACGGCCCGCGTCGACGCCCGCGAAGCTCACGGGCACCACCTCGTCGCCCAGAAGGGCGACGATCCAGCGGACCGGGCGCGAGAACGACTCGGTGCGGCGCGCCCATCGGCACGACTTGGGCCAGGACAGCTTCTCGAACACCGAAGCCAGGATGTCCCCGATGAGCCCCTTGGTGGAAGCCGCCTCGATATGCTTGGTCGCGTACAGGTAGTCGACCCCGTTCTCGGAGCGCACCTCCAGATCGTCGGCACCCACCCCCTTGCCGCGGGCGAATCCCAGCGCCGCCTTGGTGTAGTTGCCCTCGGAATCGATGCCAATGCGGGCGGCGGGGCCGCGGTACTCCTCGTCCACCGCTTCGGTCTGGCTGGCCACGTCGAAGACGATGGCGGTCAAGCGGCGGGGGGTCGAGTAGACCTCGATGGCGCCGTGGGGCACCTTGGCCGCATCGAGCAGCTGCTTCATCAGCTTGCCCAGCTGGTCGGTCGCTGCATGCAGGTCGAATGCCGGGATCTCCTCGGTGCCGATTTCGAACGCGAGCGTTTTCAGGTTACTCATTTCCGGCCTTCTCCCTCGAATCGGCGGCGTCGTCTTCGACCTCGACGCCGCACACGTGCTTCATATAGCTGGCGCACACGGCCTTGGCGATGGTCCGCACGCGCAGGATGTAGGCCATGCGCTCGGTTGCGGAGATGACTCCGCGCGCATCCAGCAGGTTGAAGGCGTGGCAGCACTTCAGGACGCTGTCGTACGCGGGGAGGGGCAGGCCCGCCTCGAGCGTGCGCAGGCACTCGGCCTCGCGATCGTTGAATTCGTTGAACAGGAACTCGGTGTCGGCGACCTCGAAGTTGTAGCGCGAGTACTGGCGCTCGTTTTCCAGGTACACGTCGCCGTACGTGAAGGTCACGCCGTCGTCGCCGCGCGCCCACACGATGTCGAACATGCTGTCGACGCCCTGGATGTACATGGTGAGGCGCTCGAGGCCGTAGGCGATCTCGACGGGAACGGGGCTGCACTCGAACCCGCCCACCTGCTGGAAATAGGTGAACTGGGTGACCTCCATGCCGTCGATCCACACTTCCCAACCCAGGCCCCAGGCGCCCAGCGTGGGGCTTTCCCAGTCGTCCTCGACGAAGCGCACATCGTGCGCGTCGGTGTCGATCCCGATGGCGCGCAGCGACCCCAGGTACAGATCCTGGATGTTGTCGGGAGAGGGCTTCATGAGCACCTGGAACTGGAAGTAGTGCTGCGTGCGGTTCGGGTTCTCGCCGTAGCGCCCGTCGGTGGGACGGCGGCATCCCTGCACGTAGGCCGTCCGCCACGTGTCGGGACCCAGCGAGCGCAGCGTCGTGGCCGGGGCGTTGGTTCCCGCGCCCACCTCGTTGTCGTAGGGCTGCAAGATGACGCACCCGCACGACGACCAGTAGCGCTGCAGGTTCATGATGATGTCCTGGAACGTCGGTGCGGAATCGGATTGCGGCTTTGAAACCTCGGGATCGGTGGGCATATCTCTCCTTCTCTGCTGATACGAGCCGAACGACGGATTAGGCGAGCGACCTGATGTCGGGAATCGGCCAGAAGATAACGACGGCGCGCCCGGTGACGCGCTCCTTGCTCACCGCGCCGAACCAGCGGGAATCCTGCGAGTTCGTGCGGTTGTCCCCCATCACCCACAGCGAGCCTTCCGGCACCGTGTAGGGAAACGAGATGCTGGAGTTCTCGAGCGGGTAGCTGGGCTTGGCATCGGTATAGGGCTCGGACAGGGGCTTGCCGTCCACGTAGACGACGCCGTCGACCAGATCGACCGTCTGGCCCTCGGTAGCGACGACGCGCTTGATCAGCGTGCGCACGTCGCCCGAGAAAGCGGGGTCGTAGAACGTGACGATATCGCCTTGCTGGGGGTCGCGGAAGTAGTACGAGACCTTCTCGGACACCAGGAAATCACCCGTCATGATGGTGTCTTCCATCGAGCCGGAGGGGATCTTGTAGGGCTGGAACACGAAGGTCCGCAGCGCCCAAGCCAGCACGAACACGAAGACGACGGTCGCCACGTTGCGCACTATCGATCGAACCATGCCCGAAGAGCGGGGCTCGGCATGTTGCCCGAGATCCATCGGCAACCGCACCTTTCTATGAGAGCAGGGCGCCGAAGCGCCGAAACGGTTTATCGAACCATGATACCGCGATCAGGTTATCCTTCGTCTGCGATGCCGCATCTCTCGACAAATTCCCTTTCGCAGGCGCTCAGGTCGGCGCCGTCGAGAAGATCGGGGCGCAGCCGCGCGGTGCGGATGAGGCTCTGCTCGCGGCGCCACGAATCGATGAGGGCGTGGTTTCCCGACAGCAGCACCTCGGGCACCGCTTCCCCCCGAAAGACCGCGGGGCGCGTGTACTGGGGGGGTTCCAGCAAGCCGTCCACGAAGCTCTCGTCGGCGGCCCCGTTCTCCGCGCCCAGAACCCCGTCGAGCTTGCGCACCACCGCGTCGATGACCACCATGGATGCAAGCTCGCCGCTGGTGAGCACGTAGTCGCCCAGCGAGATCTCGTAGTCGGCCAGCCGGTACGCGCGCTGGTCGATTCCCTCGTAGTGCCCGCACACGAACAGAAGGCGCCCCTCGCGGGAAAGCTCGGTGGCAAGCGCATCGTCGAAGCGGCGCCCGCACGGGGTGAGGAACACGGTTTTGGGGAGCGCCGCGTCGCAGAAGCGGGGACGCGGGCCGGTGAGGGGCTGCTCTGAGCCCGTGGGCGAAACGGAGGGGCCCCGCCCGCAGATCGCGTCGTAGGCCTCGAAGATGGGCTCGCACTTCATGACGAGCCCCGCCCCGCCGCCGTACGGATCGTCGTCGGTCGTGCGATGGCGGTCGTGCGTCCAATCGCGCAGGTCGTACGCAGCGAACTCCAAGATCCCCTTTTCCTGGGCGCGCTTCATCATAGACGAGCCCATGACCGACTCGTACATGGCGGGAAACGTGGAAAGGGTTTCTATGATCACGGCAGGGTCCTTACAGGTTCAGCAGCCCTTCGGGGATAGACACGACGATGCGGGAGCCGTCCGGATCCGCCGACATCACGAACTCGTCCACAAGCGGGATGAGGAGGGGGTTCTTGCGATCGGCGGAGACGACCTCGAGCAGCATCTGCCCGGGGTTCTCGAGGATATCGGACACCTCGCCCAGCAAACCGAAGCGCTCGTCAACCACGCGCGCACCCACCCACGACAGGGCGCCGACGGCAGGCGACGCGAGGTCCAGCGATTCGGACCGAACGAGGCAATGGCAGCCGACCAGGGCCTTCGCCTGAGACATCTCTTCGATCCCCTCGAACAGCACCTGAGCCGTCGTATCGGTCGCGCCCGTGATCTGCGATACGCGGGCGCGCCGGGGAACGTCGGTAACGGGCGGCACGAACGCCACCTCCATGCCGACCTGCAACAAAAAAGGAAGGCCCGCCGTGCTCTTCACGACGAACCCTCCGGCGAGGTTTCTGGTCTTCGCCAACACGGCGACATCGGTCCACGCGCGCATCTACTCGATGATCTCGACTTCCACGTGCGTGTTGGTGCGCGACGCAGCGGCGCGGGCAAGCGTGCGGATCGACTTGATCACGCGGCCCTGGCGGCCGATGATCTTGCCCGCATCCTCCTCGTTGACCTTCACTTCGACCAACACGACCCCTTCGGGAGAAACGCTCGAAGAGATCTGCAGGTCGTCTTTGTGGTCGATGAGGGGAGCGACGATGCACTCGACCAGGCTGGCGATTTCAGTGGGCTGATCGGCCATGACCGTTATTCGCTCTCGCGGCCCTTGATGAGGCGGGCGACGGTGTCGGTGGGCTGGGCGCCGCACTCGAGCCAGTACTTCAGGCGCTCGTCGTTGAACGACACCATGGTGGGTTCGGCGCAGGGGTTGTAACGGCCGATCTCCTCGATGAAGCGACCATCGCGCGGCGAGCGGGAATCGGCGACGACGACGCGGTAGTACGGACGCTTCTTCGCGCCGTGACGGGCAAGGCGAATTTTGACTGCCATTAAAGAACTCCTTTTATCCTATCAACTTCGGCGCAGACTTTGAGGCTGACACCGGAGTCTGCAAACAGCGACTGTACATGATACGGTTCAATACCGTTTTTGACAAGGGCATCCTTGCGCAATCTCTACAAGCGGGGCATATGCGGGGGCTCCTTCATAGGACCGCCACGCCGAAGGGTTACTCCCCCTTCATCAGATCCTGGATCTTCTTCAGATCCGACATGTTCATGCCGCCGAAACCGCCGCCCGGCATGCCGGGAAGCAACGGGCGGCGCTGCTTCTTGCCCTTCTTCCCCTTCTTGCCCTTCTTGCCGCGCGCGGGTTGCTCGGTGATGGCGGGCATCATCTTCTTCACCATCTTGCGCGCCTCGCCGTAACGCTTCATCAGCTGGTTCACGTCGGTGACGGTCACCCCGGCGCCGGCGGCGATGCGGGCGCGGCGCTGGCCGTTGATGAGGTCGGGCTTCTCGCGCTCGGCCTTGGTCATCGAGTTGATGATGACCTCCATGCTGTCGAGCGCCCTTTCATCGACCTGGCCTTGGGCAAGCGCCTTGTCGCCGCCGGGCAGCGCGCCGATAAGGCGCGAGATGCCGCCCATCTTGCGGATCTGGCGGTTCATGTCGATGAAGTCGTTCAGGTTCAGGTCCGCCCGGGCCAGCCGTTCGGCGACCTCGGCCTCCTCCTCTTCCTTCTGGACCTTCACGGCGCTTTCGATAAGGCTTAGGACGTCGCCCATGCCCAGGATGCGCCGGGCCATGCGGTCGGGATGGAAGGCCTCCAGCGAATCGGGCTTCTCGCCCGACGAGACGAACTTGATGGGCTTTCCCGTAGCCTCGCGCACCGACAGCGCGCCGCCGCCGCGGGCGTCGCCGTCCATCTTGGACATGATCACGCCGTCGAAATCGACCCGCTCGGCGAACGCCTTGGCGACGTTGACCACGTCTTGGCCGGTCATGGCGTCGACCACCATGAGGATCTCGTCGGGCTCGACCGCCGAACGGATGTTTTCCGCCTCGGTCATCATGGCCTCGTCGACGTGCAGGCGGCCCGCCGTGTCGATGATCACGACGTCGCGCAGGTTGTCCACCGCCTCGCGCACGCCCGCCTTGGCGATGGCGACCGGATCGGCTCCGTCGCCGCGAAACACCGCGACCCCGATCTCCCCACCCAGGGTCTCCAGCTGGTCGGCGGCCGCGGGACGGTACACGTCGCATGCCACGAGCTGGGGCTTGTGGTTCTGCTGCTTCAGCAGGTAGGCGAGCTTCGCCGCCGCCGTGGTCTTGCCCGAGCCCTGAAGGCCCACGAGCATGATGACGTTGGGTATGCGGTTGGGTGACAGCTCGAGCGTCGCATCGGTTCCGCCCAGGATGCGCGTCAGCTCGTCCATCACGACCTTGATGACGTTTTGGGCCGGCGTGAGCGAATCGAGGATGTCGCTTTCCATGCACTTCGCCGTGGCGTTGGCCGTGAAGTCCTTCACCACTTTGAAGTTGACGTCGGCTTCGAGCAGCGCCATGCGGATCTCGCGCATGGCCTCGTTGATGTCGGACTCGGTGAGGCGGCCCTTGCCGCGCAGGTTGGCGAACACGCCTTGGAGGCGGTCGCTCAGGCTTTCGAACATATCAGCTCCTCGAGAAACTTTAAGGGAAACGCAAGTATAGCGGACGCGGCGGGCCTAGGCGCTGCGCGCGTCGAAGCTCCCGATGAGCGCGTCGGCGTACTCGCGCGCGTCGAAGGGCTTCAGATCGTCCAGGCCCTCGCCCACCCCGAGCTTCAGCACGGGTAGGCCCAGGCTGTGCGACACAGCGAGCGCGATGCCGCCTTTCGCGGTGCCGTCGAGCTTGGTGACGACGACGCCGTCCAGATCGAGCGCGGAGTGGAACTCGCGCGCCTGGTTCAGCCCGTTTTGGCCGGTAGTGGCGTCGATCACGAGGACCGTGTGCACGGGAGCGTCGGCGCGCTTGCGCACGACGCCCACCACCTTGCCCAACTCGCGCATAAGGTCGGCCGAGGTATGGAGGCGTCCTGCGGTGTCGATGAGGACCAAATCGGCGTCGAGGGCCTCGGCGCGCTCGATGGTGTCGTAGCACACGCTGGCCGGGTCGGCCCCGCGCTCGCGCGCGCATATCTCCACCCCGGCCCGCTTCGCCCACACCTCCAGCTGCTCGATGGCGGCGGCACGGAACGTGTCGGCGCTGCCCAGCACCACCGAGCGGCCCGAATCGCGCGCCTGTTTGGCGATCTTGCCGCAGGTGGTGGTTTTGCCCGCCCCGTTGATGCCGACGAACAGCACCACGGAGCGGCCCTCGTCGAACACCTCGGGGCGGGGTTCGGAAAACGAGTCGGCTATGCGCTCTTTCAGAAGGTCGAGCACCGCGTAGGCGTCGGGAAGCGCCCGCCTCGTCGCGGTGTCGCGCAGATCCAAGACCAGCTCGGAAGCGAGCGCCCCGCCGATGTCGGCGAGTATCAGCGCCTCCTCGAGGCCGTCCCAGAACTCGTCGTCGAGGTCGGGGCCCCGGTCGAGCAGAACGTTCATCTGCTCTTTGAAGCGCTCCCTCGAGCGCTGCAACCCTTCGGTGAACCGTCCGAACAAACCCATGTGATCCCCTATTCTGCGTGCTTGAGCGCGTGTTCGAGCTTCTGGCTGATGACGCGCGTAACGCCGTCGCCTTGCATCGAGACGCCGAACAGCACGTCGGCCATCTCCATCGTGCGCCTCTGGTGCGTGATCATGATCAGTTGCGTCTCGTTGCGCAGCGAATCGACGTAGGCGGCCAGGCGGCGCAGGTTCGAATCGTCGAGCGCAGCCTCGACCTCGTCCAGTATATAGAACGGAGTCGAGCGAATGCGGTAGACCGCGAACAGCAGCGCGAGCGCCGTGAGCGATTTCTCGCCGCCCGACATCAGCATCATCTTGGTGATGCGCTTGCCGCGGGGCTGCGCGACGACCTCGATGCCCGTGCCGTCGACATCCGACGGGTCCACCAGCTCGAGGCGCGCCTGGCCCCCCGGGAACAAGACGGAGAATATCTCCGAGAAACCGCTGTTCACTTCGTCGAACGTGCGGACGAAATCGTCTTTCATGCGCTTCTCGATGATGCGCACGATCGAATCGAGCGACGTGCGCGCCGCCTCCATGTCCGCCAGCTGGGCCTCGAGGAAATCCGTGCGCTTCTTCAGCTGCTCGAATTCCGCGGCGGCGTCGGGGTTGACCGAGCCCATGTTCTTGATGCGCCGCTCGAGCCTGAACATCTCGTCTTCGAACGCAGCGCGGTCCTCGAGCTCGGGAAGGCCCTGGGCCGTCTCGATCGACGTCGCGCAATCGCGCGTGATCGCCGTGACGGCCGCCTCGATCTGAACCTCCAGGCGGCCCTTGTCGACGCGTACCTGCGTCATGCGGGCGTTGGCCTCATCGAAGCCCTCCCGCGCCGCCTGCGCCTCGCCGCGGGCCCGCGCCGCGCTTTCGGTGAAGCCCGACGATGCCTGCTCAGAGCTTGCCAGCGCCTCCTCGAGGGCGCGCACGCGGCGCCGCAGAGAAGCCCCCAGGCAGCCCATGGCCTCGAGCAGGGGCTCGCAGCGCTTCTGGGCGGCGCGCTTGACCGCCAGGACCTCGACGGAGGACTCGGCCTGCTCGTCGATCAGGGCGATGTCGCGCCCGCGCGCCTCGACGACGCGGCGGGCGTACGTGCGCCTCTCGGTAAGCGTCGCCAGCGAGAGCTTGGCGTTTGCGAACTCCTCGTTCAGGCGCCCCGCCTCGCGGCGAAGCGGGACGATCCCCTCTTCCAGCTCCTCGACGCGGGCTCGCGCAGCAACCAGGCCGCCTTCGATCTCGCACAGGCGCGCGTCCATCTTCTCGACGGCCGGGCGCAGATCCCCTACCTTCTGGCGGGCCCGCTCCAGCTGGCCGGTGATCTCGTCCCGTTCGCGGACGAAGGCAGCCAGCTTCTTCTCGGCCCGATCGGCCTCGGCGGCCGCGGAATCGACCTCGCCGCGGCAACGGGCCAGCTGCTGGCTGAGCTCGAGGCTCCTCTCCTGGGCCGTGCGGCAGGCGCCTTCGGCCGCAAGCGCCTCCCCGTCGCGGGCCCCCTTCGCTTCGACGGTCTCGGAGAGCCGCGCGGACAGCTGGTCGAGGCGGCGTTCGCGGGCCAAAACGCCGTCTGCCTCCTTGCGGGCCGCCCCGTACACGCGTACCTTCCCCGAGGGCCACGCCACAACGCCGTCCCGGGAGGCGAACCGGACGGGCGCGCCGCCGGCGCCGCGCTGCGCCTCGAGCGCCTCGCGGGCCGTATCGACGACGATCACGTCCCCCAGAAGCGACTCCACCGCGCCTGCGGCGTCTTCGCTGTACGAAAGGAGCTCCACCAAAGGGCGACCCCGCGGGGCCTCGCAGCGAGCCGGGGCGCTCGCCGTGCGCGCGACCAGGCTCACGTTTCCCGCACGGCCTTCCTCCAGCAGCGCCTCGACCGCCTCGCGCACGCGGGCGGAGTCGGGCGCGACGAGGCCGGCGAGGTCCTCGCCCAGAAGGCTTTCGACCAAGGACTCCAGACCCTGCGGCGCGCCGACCGCCTTGGACAGCGGCGCGAGCACGCCCTTGAAGCGGTCCGTGCCGTCCACCAGCCACGAGAGGGCCGGATCGTCGGCGCGCCCCGCTCGTTGGAGCTGCTCGAGGGCCGCGATCTCGTTTTCGGCCGCACGGACGGCGTCTTGGGCCGCATGGGCCGCCGCGCGCGCGGCGTCGCGCCTCTCCAGCGCCGAGGAAAGCTCGACCTGGGCAGCCCGCTCCCCTTCGATGAGCCCGTCGAAAGACGCGCGCAGCGACTCGAGCCGCGCTCGCTTCTGCTCGAAGTCGCTTCGGGCCGCGGCGATATCGGCGTCTATCTCGGTGCGGCGCGCATCGATGACCTGCTCGCGGGCGAGCTCGTTCGAAAGGGTGTCGCCCACGGATGCGCGGCGGTGGCGTATCTCTTCCCGCTCCCGCTCGTCTTTGCGTACGGTCACCTGCAGCCCGTCGAGCTCGCGCTCGACCGCGCGCCGGCGCGCGACCGCCTCGTCGCGCTGGGAGGAAAGCTCATCGACCTTGGCCGAAGCGGCGGCGAACAGGGCCTCGACCTCTTCGAGGGCCGCACGCGACCGATCGAGTTCGAAGCGGGCCTCCCGCCTCTTGGACGCGGCGGACGAAAGCGAGATGCGCACGTCCGCCTCGTAGCTTTGGGCGGCGCGGCGCTTTTCGCGCAACAGCATCTCGGCCGAGTCGAGGCGCTCGGCCGCCGACGAGGCGCGGCGCTGGGACCGGGCGATCTCGCCGGCGCCCGCGGTTTCGCGCTGGATAAGCTGCTGGAGGTCTATCACGGCCTGCTCGCACCGGGCAACCAGCGCGCGGCGGTCGTCGATGTCCGACGCGATCCGGCCTTCCTGCGCAACGATCTCGTCCCAACGACCCTGAAGCGACCGCAGGTCGTCCACTGCCAACGCCAGCCTCACCTCGGAAAGGCGGGCCGACGCCTCGGCATGCTCGCGGGCGCGCTTCGCCTTGCGTTCCAGGGGAGCCAGCTGCTTCGCGATCTCCGCATGAACATCGCGCACGCGGGCCAGGTGGTTGTCCATCTGCTCGAGCTTGCGGGCGCTTTTCTCCTTGCGCTGCTTGTGCTTGAGGATGCCCGCCGCCTCCTCGATGAGCGCGCGACGGTCCTCGGGGCGCGACTGGAGGATCGAGTCGAGGCTTCCCTGCGAGATGATGGAGTGCGTCCCCGTCCCCAACCCGGTGTCGTGCAGGATGTCCAGCACGTCCATGCGGCGCGCCACCGACCCGTTCACCAGGTACTCCGACTCGCCGCTGCGGTACAGGCGGCGCATGATCGACACTTCGGAGTAATCGATGGGAAGCGTCCCGTCGGAGTTGTCCAGCACCAGCTCGACCTCGGCCACCGACACGGGCTTGCGCGCCGTGGAGCCCGAGAAGATGACATCTTCCATAGCCTGCCCGCGCAGGTGGCGGGCGTTGCGCTCGCCCAGAACCCACAGCACCGCGTCGGAGATGTTCGACTTGCCCGAACCGTTGGGGCCGACCACGGCGGTGATCCCCGGTTCGAGGGAGAGGGCGCTGCGGTCGGCGAACGACTTGAACCCTTTGAGGACGAGCGATTTCAGGTGCATGCGCTAATCCGCCTTGTGGAGCTTCCTGCCCTTGCGAGCAGCGGCCCGCTCGGCCGCCTTGCGCGCGCGGGCTTCCGCGTTCGCGGTGATCTTGTCCGCTTTGGCGAAGGCGTCGGCCACCGTGCGCTCGGCCTTGGCCTGGGCGTTGGCCACGTCTTTCTTGGCCTTTTCCTCCTCGTCCAAGCCGAAACCGAAGAACTCGCCCAGACGGGCGAGGGTGCTTTTCGCCGCCTGGCTCTCGGCCTCCTTCTTCGTGCGGCCCGTTCCGCGCGCCAGGCCCTGGGTCCCGGCGAACACCTGGGCGACGAAGGTGCGGTCGTGCGGCGGTCCCTGGGTTTCGACCAGCTTGTACGTGGGCGTGATGCCGCCTTCCTGGAGCTTTTCCTGAAGGGCGCTCTTGGGGTTCTCGGGCTCGCGGGCCATGTCGATCGACATGCGCGGGATGAGGGTGCGCTGGACGAACTCGTTTGCGGCGTCCATGCCGCCGTCGAGGTACAGGGCCGCCACCACGGCCTCGAACACGTTTTCCAAGGCGGAGTGCAGCCCGCGCTTGCCCGTGCCGGTCTCCGAGGACCCGAACACGATCGCATCGGCGAACCCCAGCCCGGCCGCCACCTCCGAAAGGCTCGTGCCGGACACCAGCGCCACCTTGATGCGGGTCAGACCCCCCTCGTCGAGGTCGTGGAAGCGGTGAAACGCCGTCGAGGCGACGATGGAGCCCAGGATGGAGTCGCCCAAAAACTCGAGACGCTCGTAGGAGTACTTGACCGAACGGCCCTCGGTTGCCGACGGGTGCGTGATGGCCGACAGCAGCAGGTCCTCGTTTTCGAATCGATGCTGCACGATCTTCTCGGCAAGCGCAAGCTTGCCCCGCTGCTCTTCAGTAAGGTTCATACATCCCCGTTGCCGCGCCCTTGCGGGCGCTCCCATCGAAGCGGGCGCGCACCTGCAAGGGCCACGCACCCGACCTGTTCGCATACACGTACGCGAAAGCCCCGTTTCCAGGGCTTTCGGAATCCGTTTTCCTTATTGTACGCCAAGCAGCGCCGATGCGCGTTACCGCAGCGCGGTTTGCTCGATTAAACCAGAAACGTCGGCGCGCACCACCAACGCGGTGGTGAGGATGCCGTTGCGCACGGCGCGCGCGTTGGACGAACCGTGCCCGACGATGCAGGCGCCCTTGACGCCCAGAAGCGGGGCGCCGCCGTACGCGTCGGCGTCGACCCTGTTCTTGAGGTCGCTCAGCCCGCCCTTGATGGCCAACGCCCCCAGCTTCGCCGTGGGGGATGCCGTAAGGACCTGTTTGAGCTGCCCGAACAGCACCTTGGCCGTCCCCTCGAGCGTTTTGAGGGCGACGTTGCCGGTGAACCCGTCCGTGACGATCACGTCGAACGTCCCCGCCAGCACATCGCGGCCCTCGGCGTTGCCCTTGAAGCGGGGCTCCTTCTCCTTCAGAAGCTCGTGGGCCTGCTGCGCGAACTGCGACCCCTTGGTTTCCTCTTCCCCGATGTTCAAAAGCCCCACGCTCGGATCGTCCACGCCCAGGACCTTCTCGGCGTACACGCTTGCCATGCGGGCGAACTGCACGAGGTATTCGGGCTTGCAGTCGGCGTTGGCCCCGACGTCGCACAGCACCGTGGGTTTGAGGGGCGAGGGCACCACGGTGGCCAGAGCAGGGCGGGCCACCCCTTTGATGCGGCCCATGACCAGCGTGGCGGCCGCCAGGCAGGCCCCGGTCGACCCAGCGGAGAAGAACCCCTGGGCGGCGCCCTCCTTCACCAGGCGGCATCCCACGACGATGGAGGAGTCCTTCTTCTTGCGAACCGCGTTGGCCGGATGCTCGGCCATATCGATGAACTCGGTGGTCGCCTGCGCCACGCAGCGGGCGTGCCGGGCCGCGAAGGGTTCCACGGTCTGCGCGGGACCGCACAGCACGATGTTGAGGTTCTCGTCGGCCGCAAGCGCCTCGGCAACGCCGTCGAGCACCACCGAGGGGGCGTGATCGCCACCCAGAGCATCGACCGCTATCGTTACCTTTTCCTGCATGGGGCTCTCCCTTCAAACAAAAACCTCCCGACCGGCATGCCGCGGGAGGTTCTATTCTACGATCGTCCGAAACCGAGCCTAGTCGGTCTCGACAACCTCGCGGTTCTTATAGAAACCGCAGTTGGGGCAGACGCGATGAGGCAGTTTGACCTCGCCGCACTGCGGGCAGACGGAGCGCGAAGGCGCATCGATGCGGTCATGGGTGGCGCGACGGGTACGGGTGCGGATACGGCCCATGCGTTGTTTAGGTACTGCCATGTCTCTCTATCTCCTTCGTCGAGCCGCTGCCTTGAACCGCAGCTCAAATCTACATAAACATGCGACGTGATATGTTAGCAAAACAACCCGTGCGCCGCAAGGCCGTTTGAAATTTCAACGACCCTCCATCTTCGCGCAGCCTGCGATCCAAGGGAGATGGGCAGCGCTTGGAGCGGATCGAAACCGAAGCGGCCTATCCCAGATCGATCCGCTTGAGGACCGAAAACGGGTTCGCGGCCTCATCGAACTCGCGCACGGCGGCGTCCCCGCCGCAACCGCAGTCGCCCTCGTTGAGGTTCGCGCCGCAGTTCGGGCACAGCCCCGCGCAGTCGTCCCGGCACAGCGGCACGAAGGGAACCTCCACCAGCAAAGCGGCTTCGATGAGCGGAACCAGGTCGATCTCGTGGTTGGCGGGAAGCACGTCGAACTCGTCGTCGTCGAGACCCTCGACGCCGTCTTGTTCGGAGCCGATGAGGAAATACCCCTCGATCTCGCCTTCCAGGTCGAACTCCACCTCGTCGAGGCAGCGCGCGCAATCCACGACGGCGCACCCGCTCGCCCGCCCCGAAACAAGGAGCGCCTCGCCGGTGTTGGTGACGTCGACCTCCCAGGCAACCGGATCCGAAAAGCGGTACTCGTCGCTTCCGGCATGCAGCGTTCCCAGGTCGAACAGACCCTCATAGCGAGAGCTCTCCGCAGGTGCGAAGAGCTCGGCAGGGATCTTGATGGTTGCGAATCTGGCCATTAACGCGAAGACTGGGTGGTGGCGTTCAGCCGATCGCGGCAGCGGCGCACGTTGTTCAGCAGCGAGTCGAGGCTCTGCTCGACATGGCCGAACACCTCGTCGGCGTAGTCTTCCGCACCGGCGCGCGTCTGGCGTTCGAGCTCGCGGGCGTCGGCGACGATCTGGTCGCTCTGCTGCTGCGAGATGCGCACGATCTCCTGCTCGCTGGCGATGGTCATAGCCTGGCTGCGCGCGTCTTCGATCATGCGCGCGGCCTCGGCCTCGGCGTCGTCGAGCAGGCCCTGGCGCTCGCGAACGATCTGGCGGGCCTGGGAGAACTCGCTGGGGAACGTGTCGCGGATCTCGTCCATGATCTCGAATGCAGCCGAGATGTCGATCTGGCGCATGTTGTTCTTGCCGAAAACGGGCTTCGAATCCTCGAGGAGGATGGACAGCTCCTCGAGCAGTCCCAATACTCCTGTTTCGTCCATAATCGTCCTTCCAAGCCTGCTGCGTTTATGTTCCTGATAAATAAGCGCCCAACGCGCGTAATCGTCTGAATTTTAACAGGTTTGCCCGCAGCCCCAGACCACATCACAAAGCATTTATATTATAGCCGCTCTTCACGGCCCGATCCCGCGGAAGCGGCATCTGCGCCGAATCGGGCGGCGGCGCGGGAAAAGCCGCCTCAGCCGCCGAAGCGCTCGGCCAGCGCCTCGGCGACGCACGTGGGCACGAAACGTGCGTAATCCCCTTTCAAGCTGGCTATTTCGCGAACGATGGAAGAGGACAGGTACATGTATTCCGGCGACGACATGATGAACACCGTCTCCAGCTCTTCGTCGAGCTGGTAGTTCATCGCCGTCATCTGGAACTCGTACTCGAAGTCGGTGATGGCGCGCAGGCCCTTGATCACGACCGTCGCCTCGACCTCGCGGGCAAAGTCGACCAGGAGGGAGTCGAAGGCGACCACGCGCACGTTCGGGAGGTGGGCGACGGCCCGCTCGACCAACGCCACGCGCTCGTCGATATCGAACAGAGGATTCTTCTTCTTCGATGCGGCGACGGCCACCACCACTTCGTCCACGAGCTGCGACGCGCGCGTGATGACGTCGAGATGGCCGAGCGTGATGGGGTCGAAGGTCCCCGGTGTGAGCGCTCGCTTCATTGAACGGTCCCCTCTCATCTGAAAAGCGCATCCCGCTGCGCTGGAAACGACAAGCGTATTATGCCCTACCCTTCGACCTGCAGGATCGCGACGCCGGTCTTTCCGTACCTTTTATCCGCCAACAGCGAGAACCCGGCGGCTTCGGCCCGCTCGCGCACCGCCCCGCCCGACTTCGCGTCGAACTCGTAGGCGACGAGCGCGCCTTCAGCCAGCATCCCGGACGCCGCGAGGCAGGCCGGGATCGACAGCGCCTCTTCGGGAGCGTACCGGTACGGGGGGTCGAGGAACACGAGGTTAAACGGGACGGGACCCAGGCGCGCCGCCGAATTGAAAACGTCGGCCCTCAGCACGCAGGCGCGGTCGCGCCCGACTTTGCACCGCGCGAGGTTGGATACGACGACGCGATGCGCCTTCGGATCGCACTCGCAGAACACGGCGCGGGCCGCCCCGCGGGACAGAGACTCGATGCCCAGCGCGCCCGACCCGGCGAAGGCGTCGAGCACGCACGCGCCCTCGAGGGGCCCTCCGATGCTGATAAGCGAGCTGAACAGGGCCTCTCGCACCCGATCGACCGTCGGGCGCGTCGCATCCCCCGCAGGCGCGTCGATGGGACGGCCCTTGAACTGTCCTGCTATGATGCGCACGCTATCCTCCTTGGAACTCGGTTGATCGGCTGAACGACAGCCGCGCCTCCCGCGCGAGCGCGCGCACGTCTTCCCCCTCGAGCAGCGGATCGGCCTCGACGATCGCGCGGGCGTCTTCGTGGGCGGCTTCGATGAGGGCCGCGTCGCGTACCACGTTCACCAGCTTCAGCCCCGACGCCCCGTGCTGGCGGTTCCCGAGGATGTCGCCCTCGCGGCGAAGCGACAGGTCGAACGATGCGAGCTCGAATCCGTCATCGGTCCCCTCCATGGCCGCAAGGCGCGCGAGGGCCTGCTCGGAGCGGGAAGACGACACCAAGAACACCTGGGCGGGAAGACCCGCGCGCCCCACGCGGCCGCGCAGCTGGTGCAGCTGGGCCAAACCGAACCGATCGGCATCCTCGATGATCATGATCGTGGCCTGCGCGACGTCGACGCCGACCTCGATCACCGTCGTGGCCACGAGCACCTGGGTCTGCCCCGACCGGAACCGCTCCATGACCTCCTGCTTGCGCCGCGCGGGCATCTTCCCGTGCACCAGCTCGACCGCGTGATCGGTGAACACCTTCGTCTGGAGAAACGCCGCCTCCCCCTCCGCGGACGAAAGCTCGGCCTCGCATAGGTCGTCGTCCGATTCGATGCTGATGGACGCGTAGACGTATTCGGACTCGGCCTGCGATCCCCCGTCGGCGCTCTTCCCGCCCTCGGCGGCAGACGCCCCCACCAAAGGGCACACGACGTAGACCTGCTCGCCCCGCGCGAGCGCCTCCTTGGCGGCGTCGTAGGCGATGCCGCGGGAATCCTTGGTGAGCACCCGGGTCGCGCGCGGCGCGGCGCCGGCGGGGCGATGGCGCAGATACGACAGGGTCATCCCGCCGTACAGGGCAAGCGCAAGGGTGCGCGGGATGGGCGTGGCCGTGAGGAAGAGCGCATCGGGGCAAGACCCCTTCCCCACCAGCTTCGCGCGCTGGTCGACGCCGAAGCGCTGCTGCTCGTCGATGACCGCGAGCGAAAGGTCCTTGAAGCGCACGGCGTCCTCGATGAGCGCATGGGTTCCGATGAGCACGTCCACCACCCCGGCCTCCACGCGCTCGAGCAGCAGCGCGCGTTCGTCGGCAGGGGTCGATCCGGTCAGGACGTCCCAGATCACTCCCACCCGATCGAAAAGCGGGCCGAGCGTGGCGGCGTGCTGACGGGCGAGGATCTCGGTAGGGGCCATGAGCGCGGCCTGGGTTCCGGTATCGGCCACCGCAGCCAGGGCGTGGGCCGCCACGACGGTCTTTCCCGTTCCCACGTCGCCCAGAAGCATGTGATTCGCAGGTTTCGGGGCCGCCAGGACCGACAGGATCTCGCCCACCGCGCTTCGCTGCTCGGCGGACAGCTCGAACGGAAGGGCCGCCGAGAGCTCGGTCACGCGGCGCCCGTCCACTCGATGCGCAACGGGGACGCGTCCCTCGCGGTTCAGCGATTCGTCCCGCATGAGCTGCAACTGGAGGAAAAGCACCTCCTCGTAGGCAAGGCGGCGGCGGGCGGAGGCCTGTTCGGCCATCGACCGGGGGAAATGGATCGCGTTGAAGGCGCACCCGCGGCTCATGAGGCCGCGGCGCGCGCGCAGCTCGAGCGGAAGCGGGTCGAGCATCCCCGCCGTGTGCTGCAAGGCGTTTCTCACTAAGCGGCGGACCCAGGCGGTCGAGAGCTTCTCGGTGGCGGGGTGGATGGGCACCACCAGCCCGCCCGTTTGCCCGCCCGCGTCGTCGAGCACTTCGATGAACGGGTTGGTCATGCGCTTGAACCCGTAGTTGAACTCGACCTTGCCGGCAACCGCGACCGCCGCGCCCGGCTTGATCTGGTCGGCCAGCCAGGGCTGGCGAAACGCCGTTACCATGAGCACGCCCGTATCGTCTACGAGCGAGATCTCGACCAGAGACAGGTTGCGGCGGGGGCGCTTGAGCTTCACCTCGTGGACGCGCCCGTTCACCGTGCAGTTCTCGCCGATGGCCGCATGGGCGACCGCCTGGACGCTGGACAGGTCCACGTAGCGGCGGGGGAAGTGCTCGAGCAGGTCGCGGACGGTGCGCACCCCGAGCTTGCGCAGGGCCGCGGCCCGCGCGGGGCTGACGAGGCGCACGGCCGACGCATCGGCGTCGAGCGCCATCGTGGCCTCCAGGCGATCGCGCGGGGTCTCTCGCGCGGCCCTCGAGTGCTTGGATCCGTCTGCCACCGAACCGCCCGCGCTTTCTTCGGGCCGCTATTCGACGGAGAAGACGACCGGGTACAGCGGCTGCTCCCCGCGATGCGACTCGACCTCGATGTCCTCGTACTTCTCCTCGATGAGCGCGACCAGCGCCGCAGCCTCTTCGTCGCTGAAATCCTCGCCCGCCAAAAGCGTGAGGGTGTCGGCGTCTTCGGCCTCCATCGCGTCGAGCAGGGCCATGACCACCTGAGCGATATCGGATCCCACGGCCTCGATGGACCCGTCGGCGATGCCGATGACGTCGCCCGAGGCGATGGGGTTGCCGTGCGCGTCGCGCGAATCCTTCACCGCACGGGTGATCTCGCCGGTCTTGACGTCGGAAAACGCCTCGGTCATGGATTCGAGGTTGGCCGAAAGGTCGCATCCCTCGTTGAACCCGAACAGGGCGGAAAACGCCTGCGGAACCGTCTTGGTGGGAACCACGCCGCACGGGATGTCGGCCAGCTCGCAAGCGCTTTGGGCGGCCATGATGATGTTCGAGTTGTTCGGCAGCACGATGACCCTATCGGCGTTGATGGAGGCGATGGAGTCGAGCAGGTCCTTGGTGGACGGGTTCATGGTCTGACCGCCCGAGACCACCACGTCGACGCCCAGGCTCTTGAGGATCTTCGCGTTGCCCGCGCCGCTCGCGACGGCGACGAAGCCGTAGGGCTTGCGCTCGGCTTCCTGGGAGGCCTGCTCGGAAGCCAGCTTGTCGGCGCGCTCGGCGCTTTGCAGCTGCATGTTGTGGATATGGACCTCCGAGATCTGCGAGTCATGGGTGAGGAACCACTGGAGCACCTGGTCGGGGCGGTTCGAATGGACGTGCACCTTGAAGTTCGGATGCATGCCCACCATAAGGTCGCAGTCTCCCATGGTGGGAAGGAACTCGCGGGCCGCATCGACGTCGACCGAATCGGAATGCACGAGGAACTCGGTGCAGTAGCGGAACTCCGAGCCCTCCCAGTCGTTGATGAGCTCGATCTCCACCTTGGGGGCGTCGGTCCGCGCGAACGCGAACTCGTCTTTCAGCCCCCCTTCCTTGCCCATGAGCGCGGCGACGAAGCCGTCGACGAGGATGGCCAGGCCGTACCCGCCGGCATCGACCACGTTGTTCTCCTTCAGAACGGGCAGGAACTCGGGCGTGCGCTGAACCGAAGCGTAGGCTTCGCCCACCACGAACTCGAGCGCGTCGTCGAGCGAAAGGCGCTTCTTATGCGCCTGCCTGGCCGCCGAGGCGATGTCGCGCAGCACGGTGAGGATGGTCCCCTCGACGGGCTTGCGGACCGCTTGGAACGCAACTTCCTGAGCGCGGGCGAACGCGGTGTCGAGCGCCGCGGTGTCGAACGTCGAGCATTCGGCGCAGCCCTCGCACAGACCGCGCAGGATCTGCGAGGTGATGACGCCCGAGTTGCCGCGCGCGCCCATGAGCGCGCCGGTGGTGATGGCCTTGTAGATGTCGGCCGACGGGGCCCCGATGGGAACGCGGGCCACGTTTCCGATGACCGATTCGAGCGTGAGCGACATGTTAGTGCCGGTGTCTCCGTCCGGCACCGGAAAGACGTTGAGGCGGTTGATCTCGTCTTTGCGCGCGGAAAGCCCCTTGCTCGCCGCCGCGAGGGCGTTGAGCGTATCGTTGGCGGTGTATTCAGACATAAGTTGAAGATTCTCCTTGCATGCCGCACCCTGAAACGGGGTGCGCGACCCTGTTGCTACTTGCGGACCTTGACGCCCTGGACGTGCACGTCGACTCCGGCGAGCGGAACGCGCGCGTACTCCTTCAGCACGAAGGACACCTGGTCGACCAGGTTCTGGGACACGGTGTTGATATTGGTCCCGTACTCCATGACCACATACAGATCGACGTGGATCCCCCCTTCGACGGCTTCGACCACCACGCCGCGGCGCAGGCGGGACGTCGGGAGGATCTTGGCGATACCGGGCACGTTGGTGGGTGCGGTCATGCCGACGACGCCGTAGCACTCGGCGGCGGCATGGCCCACCATATCGGCAAGCACGTCGTTGGCGACGTGGAGCTCTCCGGGAATGACGGTGCTCATATGCGGTCCTTTCGATGAACGGGCGCTGTCTCGCCCGTTGTATGATCAGATCAACGGTAGTATAGACTAAAGGCCGTGGCCCGCGGTGCGCGCTGCGGCGAGGCGAAACCCTATACAGGAAAAAACCTTGCGGCCTTGAAAACGTTTATGGTACACTTCCAAGGCTGTTTGTCGATTACCATTTCATTCGTCGATGGAATGCCAAGCATGGAGTTGATTCAATATGTCTAAAGTTTGCGAAATCTGCGGTAAGCACCCCGTCGCCGGGCACAACATCAGCCACTCTCATCGCGTGACCGGGCGCATGTTCCGCCCCAACATCCAGAAGATCACCATCAGGGACGCGAAGGGCCGCGTTCGCAAGGCCAACGTGTGCACCAGCTGCATGAAGGCCGGCAAGGTCGAGCGCGCCTAACGCGCGACCCAACTCCCTTTTTGGCATTCGAGCCCCGCAGTCGCTGCGGGGCTTTTTCTCGTTTCCCGAACGTTTTGCCCCCTCGGCGAAACCCTTTGTGCGAAGGGAACCCGCGGAAGGCGGCTCGGCAAAGCGCTTCGGGCCCTCGCCGCCTCTTGCGGCCTGCGCCGCAAGCGGGACCGCGACCGCGCCGCGGCCCCGCTGTTCCCCTCACCCGGCGCGATGGCAGGATCAATCGGCGACGATGAGCAGGCGCCCGCAGTTCGGGCACACGCCCAACGGGGCATGGGCGCGCAGCTCGATGAGCTTGCCGTGCTCGAGGGGCGTTCGGCACGAGCCGCACTTTCCCTCGCTGAGCACGCCCACTCCCACACCGCCTCCGCGCGCAACCGATGCGGCGTAGCGCTTCAGCAGGTCGGCGGGCAGCTGCGAAGCCAGATCGTCGCGGCGGTCGGCCAGCGCATCGGCCTTCTTGCCGTATTCCGCCCGCGCCGCCTCGAGCGACTCCGACCAGCGTCGATCCTCCGAGGCGAGCGCCGACCGGGCCTCCTCGATCTGCCTGCGCAGACCCGCCGCCTTCTCGGAATCGGCATAGAGCTTCTCGAGGCGCTTCTCGCACGCCGTGCGCTTGTCGCCCAAAGAGCGCAGCTTCTTGGAATCGACCTCGATGCTGCGGTAGTCCGTCCCCGCCGCATCGATCCTCGCCTGGGCGCCCGCCTGCTCTTCGGCCAAACGGGCGTCTTCGGCCTCGGCCTGGGCTATCGAGTCGGTCAGCTGCTTTTGCGCCGAGGCGAGCGCACGGGCCTTCTGTTCGACCTGGGCGATCTTCGCCCTCACGGACGCATGCTCTTTGCGCGCGGGCAGCTCGTCGAACTCTCTTTTCGAACGCGCGATGTCCAGATCGACGCGCTGGAGCCTCATCAGGTTGTTCATATCCTCGTGTCGCAGCTGCATAGCGCCCCCCTTGCAAACCTATACGGTGAACCAGTTAGAACTTTGATCGTAGATGTGGATCGACTCGGCGTCGACGCCCACCGATGCGACCGCTTTGGCGAGAACCGCGCAGAACGGCAGCTCGCTCACGTCGTGCCCGAGCTCGACGAGCGAAAGCCCCCGCTCCTGCGCATCGAGGGCGTCATGGTACTTGACCTCGCCGCACACCAGGCAGTCGGCACCCTGGGCCAAGGCCCCCTCGATCACGTTGCCGGCCGATCCCGTGGCGGTGACCACGCGCGCAACAGGCGTATCGGGATCCCCCCACACGCGCGGAGTGCGGCCGAACACCCGCTTGCAGCGCACGGCGAGGCTCCGGAGATCCAGCTCGTCGCCGCGCACCGTGCACAGCTGCCCGTATCCGAGCCGGCCCTCGCGCGCCGAGGGGACGACGATCCCGTCGAACTCCAGGTCGAGGATCCACGGCAGCATGCGCGCCCCGTCGGAGCTCACGTCGAGCGCCGTGTGGAACGACAGGCAGCTCACGTTCCAGCGCGCCGCCGCATGCACGCGCGTGCCGGCCGCATCTCCCCCGTTGCCGAAGGCGATGAAGCCCTGCGGAGGGTCGATGAACAGGGGGTGATGGGTGATCAGCACGTTCGCCCCGAATTCGCGGCAGGCGCACAGCGCGGCGTACGTCGGGTCGAGCGCGATCGCCACCGACGACACCGGCTCGCCGGGATCGCCCACCACCAGGCCCGTTCGGTCCCAGCTCTCGGCGTCTTCGCGCGGATACAGCTCGAGCAGCCTGCGCTCCAGCTCACCCACGGTAAGCGCCGCCGCGAGCTCGTCTTCCCTCAGAAGATGGTTCTTCATGCCAGTTCGACCTCCCGTCGGTCACCGTCGCGCGTCGGCACCGTCACCGTGCGGTACCCCGCGGCATACATCGATCGCAGCGCCTCGGAGATTCCCCGCCCCACGTTTTCCGGGCAATGGGCATCGGAACCCACCGTGCAGGGAACGCCCGCCGAAGCGAACCGCTTCAGCAGGTCGGGCGCCGGATACACCTCGGCACACGGGCAGAAGGTCCCCGAAGCGTTCGTCTCGATCATGCGGTCCGAGGCGAGCACCGCATCGACCGCGTCGTCGTAGAGCGCATCGACGCGAAACGACGGGTAGATGCCGAACTTCTTCACCAGATCCGGATGGCACATCACGTGGAACGGCAGACGGGTGCACGCGGCCGCGTCGCACCACAGCGAGAAGTAGTCACGCCATATCCCGTCCGCTTCCCCGCGCACCTCCCAGCGCTCCATGCTTAAGTCGGGATGGTCGATGGGCCAGGTGCCGATGAAATGGACCGACGCGCACACAAGCTCGAAGCGCTCCAGATCGGCGGGTTCGATCCCCCGATCGTCCGCTTCGCCCAGCCAATCGAACTCGCAGCCGGCGAGGATCTCGATCCCAGGATGCTCGACGCGCGCCCGCTCGATCGCCTCCAGGTAGGACGGGAGCTCCGAGGCGGGCATGGCCGAATCGCCGTTGGGGTCGAACGCAGGGGAAAGCGGGTAGTGCTCGGTGATGCCCAGCGTGGACACGCCGCGAGCGCAGGCGGCCCTCACCAGATCGGACACCGATCCCGTCGCGTGGCCGCACAGCTCGGTATGGGTATGCGCGTCTACGAGCTCCCTCATTGCCAGTCCAGACACTCCCTCAGCGCGGCGACGAAACCGTCGATATCGGCTTCGGTGGTGAATCGCCCGAACGAGATGCGCAGGGCCCCGTAAGCCGCATCCGCATCGACTCCCATCGACTTCAGCACGTGGCTGGGTTCGAGGGAATGAGACGAGCAGGCCGAGCCGCCCGACACCCCGAACCCCTTCATGTCGAGGCGCAGCACGAGCGTCTCGCTTTCGTAGCCCTCAACGAGCACATGGACGATGTTGGGAAGGTAGTCCTCGCTTCCCGGCGCAACCGAGACCGTGGGCGTCACGCCCGCGATGGAGGCCAGCTGGGAATACAGGCGGTCGCGCAGGGTGCGCTGGCGAGCGCTCTCGTCCGCCCGCAGCTCCACGGCCGCGCGCGAGGCGGCCGCGAACCCCGCGATGCCCATCACGTTCTGCGTGCCGCTGCGCCGCCCGGCCTCCTGGCCGCCGCCCAGCAGGTAGTCTTGGAACGGGACGCGAGCGCGCACGTACAGCGCGCCGACCCCCTTGGGGCCGCAGATCTTGTGCGCCGCGAACGAGGCGGCGTCGACGTCGAGCTTCTGGACGTCGAAGTCGACCTTGCCGAGGGCCTGCACCGCATCGGTGTGGAACAGCGCCCCGTGATCATGGGCGATGCGGGCCAGTTCGGCGACGGGTTGAAGCGAGCCGACCTCGCTGTTGGCGGCCTGGATGGACACGAGGACCGTGTCCTGCCCGATAGCCGCGGCCAGCCTGTCGGGGCGGATGAACCCCGAGCGGTCGGGATCGATGCGCGTGACCTGGAAACCCAGCGACTTCAAACGGTGCGCCGGGGACAGAACGGCCTCGTGTTCGATGGACGAGATCACGATATGGGGCTCGAAGGAGCCCTGCCGAGCGCGGTTGCGCTGGGCGGCCGCGGCCTGCGCCAGCCCGATGATCGCGGTGTTGTCGGCCTCGGTCGCCCCTCCCGTGAAGATGACCTCGCTCGGACGGGCGGCGTTGATGTCGCGGGCGAACGAGCGGCGCGCGTACTCGAGCGCCTCGAACGCCGCGCGACCGGGCGCATGCAGGGAATTGGCGTTGGCGTTGAGCGCGATGTTGCGCCTTCCGGGCACCAGGTAGGGCCGCATTGCCTCGACGGCCTCTTCGCACAGCGGGGTGGTCGCGGCCCAGTCGAGGTACGCGTAGTTTTCAGAAACGGTGACGGCCATGCCCTACGCCTCCCGAGCCGCGCGGCGGGCGGCGTTTCCCAGATCGCAGATGCGCTTCAGCTCGGCTGCGGGGTCGTCCGCCTTGAAGAAGGCGTTTCCGCACACCATCACGTCGGCGCCGACCGCCGCCACGCGCTCGACCGTCGATGCGGAGATGCCGCCGTCGACCTCGATCAGCATGGCTTCGTTCCCGGCGGCGCGAGCCATATCGGCGATGCGGGCGACCTTGTCCTCGCTCCCCTCGATGTAGCTTTGCCCCGAGAATCCCGGCTCGACGCTCATGACGAGCGCCATGTCCAGCCTGTCGATGACGGCATCGAGCGCGGATGCGGGCGTGTTCGGCTTCAGCGACGCGCAGGCCTTGGCGCCCGACGACCGGATGAGGTCGACCGCCCGTTCCAGCTCGCCCTCGCCGAGCGCTTCGGCATGGACGGTGAGGATGTCGCTTCCCGCCTCGATGAACCAGGGGAGCTGGTCGAGCGGGTTGGAAACCATGAGGTGGACGTCGAGGGGGATGCGCGCGATGCGCTTGAGCTGCTTGACCACCGGGACGCCCATCGTCAGGTTCGGGACGAAGTGCCCGTCCATCACGTCGACGTGGATAAATCCCGCATCGGCGCTCTCGACGAGCTCGATATCGGCGGACAGGTTCATGAAATCCGCCGATAGAATCGACGGGGCGACCCGCAGAGGCTGGAACATTCTCGACCCTTCCCAACTGGATTCTCACGGATCCCCATTCTAGCGCAACGGTTCGACGGGCGAGGGCGCCTGAGCGCATGAGAACGTACTGTTAAACTAAAATAAGCGCATAACCGAGAAGGAGGGATGCATGGAACGGTCGAACTGGTGCACCTATCCCATGCCTCACGGCCCGCTGACCATCGCAGCCGACGATCGCGGCCTGACCGCGCTTGCGTTCGGGGCGGTGCCGCTTCCCGGAAGAAACGCGCCCTCGGCCCTCACCAACCAGGCCGCCACCGAGATCCAAGAGTACTTCGCCGGGAAAAGGCGCTCTTTCGACCTGCGGCTGTCGTTGAAGGGAAGCGCGTTTCAGCGCGCAGTATGGACCGAGGTGTGCTCGATCCCCTACGGCGAGGAGCGCACCTGCGAACAGCTCGCCCGCCTCATCGGCAAGCCGGGCTCCCACCGGTCGGTGGGGACGGCCGTCAAAAGCTGCCCGCTGCCGCTGATCGTGCCCACGCACCGCGTGGTCGGCAAGAACCGCGAACCCTTCGGTCACGACAAATCAGCCCAGGTAAGGCGGGGACTGCTGGCGTTCGAGCAGAAAACGGCGCAGAGATCCTAGATCCCGTAGAACTCGGGTTTGAGCGAGCGGGTGTTCAGCGCGTCGCGGGCCTCGTCGATGGCGAGGCCCTCCCATATCAGGCCGCGCACCACGTCGGTGATGGGAAGCTCGATGCGGTAGCGCCGCTCGAGGACCGCAAGGTTCCTGCAGGCGAGGGCCCCTTCGACCACCATGTGGGTTTCCTCGGAGAACCGATCGAGCGTCATGCCCTGCGCGAAGGCCTCGCCGAAGCGGCGGTTGCGCGAATGGTGCGACATGCAGGTGGCGATGAGGTCGCCCGCCCCGGCAAGCCCCATGCAGGTGAGCGGATCGCCTTCGGCCTTCGAGACCAGGCGGCTCATCTCGGCCATACCGCGCGTGATGAGCATCGCGGCGGTGTTGTCGCCGTAGCCCACGCCGTAGGACAGGCCCACCGCGATGGCGATCACGTTCTTGGCGGCGGCGCACAACTCGACGCCCACCGCGTCCGAGCTGGTGTACACGCGGAACTGCGGGGCCGAGAACAGCTGCTGGAACAGATCGGCGGTTTGCGCGCTCGGCGAGGCGACGACGGTTGCCGCCGGGATGCCGACGGCGACCTCCTCGGCGTGGTTCGGGCCCGACAGCACCGCCAGGCGGTCCGCGCCGCCCATCTCCTGCTCGAGCACCTCGAGGGGCAAACACCCCGTCCCCTCTTCGACGCCCTTGAAGCACACGAGCACGGGAACGTCCGGCCCGACCAGGCGGGAAAGCTCGCGCGCCGTCGAGCGCATGACCTTGGAGGGCGTGACCAGCACGACGGCCTCGGCCTCCCGCGCGACCTCGGCGAGGTCGGACGACGCGCGGATGGATGAGGACAGCTCGACCGACGACAGGTAATCGGGGTTGCGGTGGGACGACTCTATGGCGCGCGCAACCGACGCGCGGCGCGCCCACAGGGAGACCTGGCTTCCGTTCTTCGCGAGGGCCTGGGCAAGCGCCGTTCCCCACGATCCCGCTCCGATCACCGCTATGGTCATTGGGCGCTCCTTCCCTATCGGTCGCTCTTCTTGCTTCCCAGCTTCGATTCGGTATGCGCGCGCAGCCGCTCGATGTTGCCGCGATGGGCCCACACCACCGTGGCGGCGGCCAGCGAGCACACAGCGACGGCCCAGCCGTTGGGCCAGAACACGAAGGCGGCCGTGATCGGGCAAAGCAACGCCGCCGCGATCGATCCCAGCGACACGTAGCGCGACGCCGCCACGACGACGATGAACACCGCCAGCTCGATAAGGCCCGGCACGGGTCCGAACGCGACCATCATGCATCCGAACGCGACGGCGATTCCCTTGCCGCCCTTGAAGCCCAGCCACGGGCTGAAGATATGGCCCCAGGTGCAGGCCAGGAACGCGACGGCGGACAGGATCTGCAGCTCGAAGGCCGAGGGCGCAGCCTGGAAGGGCAGCAGGGAGGCGAGGCCGACGGCAACCCCGCTGAGCAGGCCCTTGGCCGCATCGAGGGCGAACACGGCGGCTCCGCCCTTCTTCCCCAGCGTGCGCAGCGCGTTGGTGGTCCCGATGTTGCCGCTCCCGTGCTGGCGCACATCGGTGTGGAAGAACAGGCGCGAGACGATGACGCCCCAGGGTATCGACCCCAGAAGGAACGAGGCCGCGAACACGGCCGCAACGGCGATTGCGAACAAACATGCGCCTAGTCCTTCTTCTTGAACTTCATGCGAACGGGCGTCCCCTCGAGGTCGAAATGCTCCCGCAGGCGGTTCTCGAGGTAGCGCTCGTAGTTGTCGTCGACGAGGTCGGGACGGTTCGCGAAGAAGGTGAACACCGGCGGGCACGTCCCGGTCTGCGTGACGTACTTCATGCGCAGCATGGCCTTGCCGTGCGAGACGGTGTGCCCGAACTCGCGGATGCCCTGCAGCCAGGTGTTCAGCTGGTTGGTGGGGATGGTCTTTCGGAAGTTGGCGTACGACGTGTCGATGGCGTCCCAGATGCGCTGGATGTTCTTGCCGGTGAGCGCCGAGATGGCGACCACCGGGGCGTAGCCGACGAACATCAGGCGGTCCTGGATACGTTCGCGCACCTCGGCCTTCGCCTCCGGTCCCTCGACGATGTCCCACTTGTTCAGCACGATGACCATCGCGCAGCCCCGGTCGGCGGCGAAGCGCGCGACGCGCTGGTCCTGGTCGGTGAGCCCCAGCGTGCCGTCGATGACGAGCAGCGCCACGTCGGCCCGGTCGATGGCGCGCATGGCGCGCACGAAGCCGTAGTACTCGACATCCTCGTCGATCTGGCTTTTGCGGCGCAGACCGGCGGTGTCGACGATGGTGTAGGCCTTCCCCTCGTGCTCGATGTAGGTGTCGATCGCGTCGCGCGTGGTTCCCGCGACGTCGGAGACGATGGAGCGGTCGTTGCCCGTGAGCTTGTTGGTGAGCGAGGACTTGCCCGCGTTGGGGCGCCCGATGATGGCGACGTTCACGCCCGTGTCGAGCGTACCCGAAAGCTCCCGGCCGGCCACGGCCTTCTGGAGCGCGACGACCACCTCGTCGAGCAGATCGCCCGTCCCGTGCCCGTGAACCGCCGAGACCGGCCAGGGATCGCCGATTCCCAGCTGGTAGAACTCCCAGATCTCATCGGTGCGGCCCGGGGTGTCGAGCTTGTTCACCACCAGGAACACCGGCTTGTCGGTCTTCCTGAGGATGCGGGCCACCTCGGCGTCGTCGGCGTTGATGCCCGTCTTGCCGTCCACCAGAAACACGATCGCATCGGCCTGCTCGGCGGCGACGAATGCCTGATGGCGGATGGACGCCTGGAAGTCGTCCTCGCCGCCCATCTCGATGCCGCCGGTATCGACCAGCGTGAACTTCACGCCGTTCCACTCGGACTCGTGGTACGAGCGGTCGCGGGTCACCCCGCGCATGGAATGGACGATGGCCTCGTCGGCCTGGGCGATGCGGTTGACGAACGTGGATTTGCCGACGTTGGGTCGGCCGACCACGGCTACAAGCGGCAGGCTCATACGGTGTTTCCTTCTCTATGTCTATGAGCGCTCGGCCAAGGCCGTCAGCTCGCGCAGATAATCGAACGGTGAACAGGATACCATGTTAACTTCGACCCCCGCGATCGCCTCCACATCCTCCAGACGCTTATCATCGAGCATGATCAGGTCGTCGTTGAACATGACGCGGGGAACGAGGTAGATCGCATCGCGCCCTCCCCTCTCGCGGTGGACGCGGCGGATGGCGGCCCCCACATCGGCGCCCACGAGCAGGCCCGTGACGTTCACGTTGCCGCCGAAGTACTCGTTTTCGACGTAGAGGGGCTCGAGCAGGCCGCGCAGGCAGCTCGCCTCGATGCTGGGCGTGAGGAAGTGCCTCTGCGCGGTGCCCGCGACGAGGTACGCCCTTTTCCCCGAAGCGCTCAGCGCCTGCGCGCAGCGCTTCACCGCGCCCTCGGCAAGCGCGCGGTGCCAGTCGTCCAGAAACGATCGGATGATGCCGATCCCGTCCTCGAACAGGCCGAAGTCGCCGTAGTGCTCGCTTGGCGGCAGCCGGTCGATGAGATCGGCCCCGTAGGCGTTGCTGTAGAACTCGTCGGCGGCGTGCACCCACGGCACCCCCCGCTCGGACAGGGCGCGGCGCTGGAACGGCTCGATCTGCGCGAGGAGCCTTCCCGATGAGGCGGGGTCGTCGAAGCTGTGCTCGAAGCGCTTCTGGAAGCGCGTGTAGCCCAACGGCACGATGCCCACGCTGAGGATGCCCGGGCGCGCCCAGGCCCATTCCAGCGAGGCGGACAGCTCGTCTCCGTCGTTGGCCCCCGGAACCAGCACGATCTGCACATGGGCCTCGATGCCGGCGGAAAGCAGCCTATCGAACGCCTCGATGCCGTGCTGGGCGCGCTTGCCGATGATGGCGCGGCGCACTTCGGGGCTGGTCGCCTGCAAAGAAACGTGCAGGGGCGTGATGCGCTGCTCGACGATGCGCGCCTCGTCGTCTGCCCCGAGGTTCGTGAGGGTGACGAAGGTCCCCACCAAAAAGCTCAGGCGGTAGTCGTCGTCGCGCAGGTACAGCGAGCGGCGCATGCCCTTGGGAAGCTGGTGCATGAAGCAGAACGTGCAGGCGTTGCGGCACTGGATGACGTCGTCGAACACCAGCCCGTCGAACTCGATGCCCCAGTCCTCGCCCAGATCGCGCTCGAGCTCCACCGTGCCCGCATCGCCGTCGGTGTCGATGTAGCCCACTTCGATGGAGAAATCCCCCGACAGCCAGCGCCAGTCGATGACATCGCGCAGCGGGTGCCCGTCGACCGACGTGATGTAGCATCCCGGGGAAAACCCCGCATCGTCGGCCGGAGAGCCCGCTCGCACGCTGGCGATGAGGGCGTGGGTGGGACAGCGAGACGCCGCGAGCAGGGCGGGCGAAACCGCGCAGGCGTCCTTCCCGTCCGAAGCGCCCCCCGCCGCGCGCTCGATGTCGGCGCCCGGATACGAGAGGGACGATCCTTTCAAGGGGGCGATGGTCACATGCGCTCCAAACGGGCGACGACCTCGGCGATCTGGTCTTCCGGCGTCGAAGCGCCCGCGGTCACGCCCACGGCGCCCACCCCGGAAAACCACGATTCGTCCAGCTCGGCCGCCGATTCGATGTGGAACGTGCGCTCGCACTGGGCCGCGCAGATGTCGAACAGGCGCGTGGTGTTCGACGAGTTCCGCCCGCCGATGACCACGATCGCGTCGACCTGCTCGGACAGGTCCGCCGCAGCGTCTTGGCGCTGCGAGGTGGCGAAGCAGATGGTGTTCTTCACCTCGGGCTCGATGCCGAGCGCGCGCAGATGCGACACGATCTCGTCCAGCTTGTCCTTTTGCTGGGTGGTCTGGACCACCACGCCCACCGGCGCCTCGATGTCTGCGGGCACCTCGGCGGGCGAGGTGACGGCGTAGACGCGCTCGGTGCTCTCGCGGGCGCACGCGACGATGCCCTCGACCTCGGGATGCCCCGCTTCGCCGACGACCACCACGCTGCCCAGCCGGCGCGCCATGTCGGCCGCCGCCTTCTGCGCGCGCGCGACATGAGGGCAGGTCGCATCGACCACGGTGTTTCCAGCCGCCGCGACTGCGCGCATGACCTGGGGGGTGACGCCGTGGCTGCGGATGACCACCGAGGATCCGCGCTCGGCGTCCTCGATGGCGGACACCTCGGTCACGCCCTGGTCGGACAGCTTCTCCACCACCTGGGGGTTGTGGATGAGCGGTCCCAGCGTGTAGGCGCGACCGCCGTCGGCCACGCTTTTGAGGGCGAGGTCGAGCGCGCGCTGGACCCCGTAGCATGCCCCTGCGTGCTTCGCCCGTACCACCTTCATGTCAGTTCCCGCCTTCCTCGGCCGGATCCCCGGCTGCTCTTTCGTGCTTGCGCGCCGCCGCGGCGGCTATCTCCTCCGCAGTATGCCGAGGGATCGGATGCGCGGCGAAAACGGGGGTGAAATCGTAACCGTTCGGGAAGAGCTCGACCATATCGACCTCTTCGGGGGCGCAGCGGCGGCTGAGGGCGAAGCACTCGCGCATCGCGTACCACGCGCACCCGTCGAGCCTTTGGTCTTTGGGGAGGAAGTCGAAGTCCTCCAGCAGGATGGGCTGGCCGTATTCGGTGGTGACGCGCGGGAACCGCACGAAGCGGCCCTTCTGCTTGATGTTCTCGGCGTCGCGCACGGTCATGGGGAGGATGGGGGCCTTGCCCATGCGGGCGATGAGCGCCGCGCCTCCGTGCACTTCGGGAGCGCGCCCGCTTTTCCCGCGCCGCGTTCCCTCGGGAAGGATGACGATCGTCTCGCGGTTCTTAAGCGCCGTGGAGGCGCGCTTGATGGCCGTTCGATCGGCCGAATCGCGCTTGATGGGTATCACGCCCAGGCGGGACAGGGCCCAGCCGAACACGCGGGGCTTGCCCGCAAACAGCGTGTCGCGCCCGATGAAGCGCGGCCAGATAGCCGGCCAGGCCGACAGGAACAGAAACACCACGTCCATGAACGAGGTGTGGTTCGACACCACCACCACGCCGGTTTCCCGTGCGAGCGCGACCAGGCGCTCGCGATGGTCGACGCGGTAGCGGAACAGCAGCTTGCTCAGGGCGGCGACCACCACGATGATGATCGTGGCCACGCCCTTGGGGATATGGCGGTCCGCAGACACCCCGCCGAAGGGCATGTCCCAGAAACGCTCGTACCCGCGCGGGGCGGCGTCGGCCTTCTTGTCGGCAGCCATCTAGCGCATCCGCTCGCGCGCGAGACCGCAGATGCGGGCCACCACCTCGTCTTGGGAAAGGTCGGTTGAGTCGACCAGCACCGCATCGTCGGCGGCCACGAGCGGGGAGGCGGCGCGGGCCGAATCGCGCTCGTCGCGCGCGACGATGTCGGCGAGCACCGTGTCGAAGTCGGTGGATCCGATACCGCGGGCGGCGTTCTGGGCGACGCGGCGACGGGCCCGCTCTTCGTCGCTGGCCGTGAGGAACACCTTCGCCTCGGCATCGGCGAACACCACCGTGCCGATGTCGCGGCCCTCCACCACGTAGTTGCCCGCGCGGCCGATGACGCGCTGCTGCTCGACCAGCGAGGTGCGCACGGCCGGCACGGCAGACACCTTGCTCACCGCCCGATCGATCTCGGCGGTCCTGATCGCGTCGGTCACGTCGCACCCGTCCACGAGAACGGCGCGGGCGTCGACCTCGCCCTCGCCGTGCACAAACGATATGCGGCACGTTCGGGCTATCGCGCCCAGCGCCTCGGCATCTTCGAGCGAGACCCCCTCCCGAAGCGCCTTCCACGCGATGCAGCGGTACATCGCCCCGGTATCGAGGCACGAGAACCCCAGCTCCTTCGCGACGAGCTTGGAAACCGTGGACTTGCCGGCTCCCGAGGGGCCGTCTATGGCAACGATCATGACATCAACCTTTCCATATCGGTGAGGAAACCAGGATAGCTTACCTTAACGCACGCCGCATCGAGCACCGAAACCGAAGCCCCCGCGGCTTTCGCCACCAGCGCCGTCATGGCGAGGCGGTGGTCGCCCTCGGGGCTGAACGGACGGGCGTCCGAAGCGCTCCATCGGCCGCGCCCCTCGACCACGAGGTCGTCGCCTTCCTCATACGCGACCACGCCGAGGAGCCCCAGCAGGCCCACGATGCCCGCCAGACGGTCGGATTCTTTGTTGCGCAGCTCCCCCACCGACCTGAAAACCGAGGTACCGAGCGCCTTCGACGCGACGAGCGCCAGCACGGGGACCTCGTCGATGATGGACGCCGAAAGTCCGGGGTCGGTTTCCACCGAAACGAGCGAGGGGGTGAAGGCGGCCTCGATCGAGCCGACGGGCTCCGCTGCGCTGGCGAGTGCGGCCCGCACGCTCACGCGGGCGCCCATGCAGCCCAGCACATCCAGATATGCGATCCTCCCCGGGTTGAGCCCGACGCCCTGCGCGCGCACGCGGCTTCCCTCGGACAGAACGGCCGCCGCCAAGAAAAACGCCGCCGAGGAGGGATCCGCCGGCACCGAGACGTCCGCGGCGCGCAGCCGTCGGCCCCCCTCGACGACCAAGCGCCCGCCGACCGTGCGCACTTCGACGCCGAACAGGGGGAGCATGCGCTCGGTATGGTCGCGCGAGGGCGCGGGCTCGGAAAACGAAGTGGTCCCGCCCGCCAGCGAACCTGCCAGAAGGACGGCGCTTTTCACCTGGGCGGACGAAATGGGCGAATCCCATGTGACGCCCTTAGCCGACGATGCGCCCTTGAAGCGCAGCGGCAAAAAGAGCTCCGGAAGGCGATCTACGCGGGCGGCGCTTCCCGACGCGGAAACCGAAGCGCCCATGGCGCAAAGCGGCGACGCAACGCGCCCCATGGGACGGCGGCGAAGGGAATCGTCCCCGGTGATCAGCGCTTCAACGGGCCACGGGGCGAGCACGCCCATGAGAAGGCGGGCGGTCGTCCCCGAATTCCCGCAATCGAGCGGCGCGTCGGGCGTGCGGGGACCCGACGCGCCCCACCCCTCGACCAAGGCGGTGAAGGCGGGCGGGCGGGCGCCGGCGGACGGGGCGGGAGCGGCGTCGTCGCAAGGGACGCCCGAGCGGTGCCCGAGGTCCGCAAGAGAGGAAGGGCCCTCGACGCTCACGCGCGCACCCAGGCTCTCGATCGCGCGCGCGGTGGCGAGCACGTCGTCGGATGCGGGAAGCCCCTCGATGCGGGATGTCCCTTCCGCCATAGCGGCCATGAGCAGGGCCCTATGTGCGATGCTCTTATCGCCGGGAACGCGCACGCACCCCCGCAGCGGGCCTTTTCGCACCATGTTCGCCTGCGCCCCCGATCCGATCGACCAACGTATCCAACCGCGTCATTCTACTACCGCAGGCCCCGACGGCCGCGCGGCCTCGGCGCTCTGCACGCGATCACCGCCGATACAGCGAAGTGATGCGGTCGAGCAGGGAGCGCTCCATGGGCGCGAGGTGCCTCCCCTTCTTCCAGAACAGGTACAGCGGGATGGAAATGGCCTCTCCCCGATCGTCCACGACGGGGACCACCCCCACCCGCGAGCAGCTCACCGTGCGCAGCGCGTGCTGGAGGGGCCGGATGGAGTACACCTTGCACTCGGTGATGAACTCGATATCGCTGTTCGGCGCGATCTGGAGCGACGACACCGTGACGAGGTCGCCCTGCGCCTCGGCCTGATCGATGAACACCTTGTTCAGCTCGCGCTCGCCGGACAGCGACACCAGGCTGCGGCCCGACAGCTGGGGAACCGTCAGGCTTTCGGGAAGCGCGGCGCCCTCCTCGCGCGGGACGATGGCCGCGATGGGGAACAGCTTGAGCTCGATCGACTCGTAATCGCTCTCCAGGTTCCCGGGCGGCACGGTTATCGCGAAATCGAGGTTGTCGGCCGCGATCGACTCGACGATGGCGTCCCCCGACATCTCCATGAACCTGAAATCGACGTCGGGATATCGGGACGAGAAGCTTAAGAGGTCGCTGCGGGCGATCGATCCCCCGTTCTCTTTGAAGCACAGGGAGTGAATGCCCACCGACACGATGGACACGCGGTCGGCCACGTGCCGCTCGGCCTCGCGCTGCAGCCCCTCGAGCTCTCCGATCACCGCACGGGACTTCTCATAGAACAGCTTCCCGAAATCGGTGAGCGCGATGCCGTTGGAATTGCGCTCGAACAGGTTCACCCCCAGATGGGATTCGAGCACTTGAACGCTTTTGGAGATGGCCTGGGGCGAGACGAACAGGTGCTTGGCTGCTTGGGCGTAGCTTCCCATCCTCGCCGCGGCGGTGAAGTATTCGAGCTGCCTGATCTCGATGTTGAGCACGGAATCCTCGCTTATCGCCGTTGTCGCGCCCTGCCCTGATTGCCTTCCGAAACATAGTAGCAAATCGAATGGGCGAATGCGGGCTTCGATGCGGCCGCGATCCCCTCCGATGGCAAGTATGCCCCCTCGCGCACCTGCACAGAAGCGCCCTCGGCGGCTTTTCGGCGACGCTTCACCCGAGTCGGGCCCTGCTCTCCTAAACGATAAGTTGCCCTCCATCAAATTTACATTGCTTCCCTTCACTTTCTCCAAACCAGTAGAATAACTGTATCGTTAATGCGGCTTGAACAGGGGAAACTATACGGCCGCACGCCTATGCGAGAAAGGGGATTTATGTCTATTGGAAGAAGGGATTTCCTGAAAGCGGCAGGCGCAGCCAGCGTCGCGCTCATCGGCGGAGGGGCCTTGGCGGCGTGCTCTCCCAATTCCTCCAAGGGAACCTCCGCATCGAAGGACTCCGAGATCAAGTGGGACGTCGAGTCCGACGTCCTGGTAGTCGGAACCGGATTTGCAGGCCTCGCCGCCGCGATCGAGGCCAAAGAGGCGGGATGCGACGTCGTGGTGATCGACAAGATGTCCTCCTACGGCGGCAACTCCACCATCAACGGCGGCGACATGGCCGCTGTGGGCACCCCCCTTCAGAAAGAGGCGGGCGTCGAGGACTCCTTCGAGCTCATGCAAAAGGACATGCTCGTCACCGGCAAGTACTACAACCACGTCGACAAGGTGAAGACCCTCGTCGAGAACTCCGCCGCGGCCGTCGAGTGGTGCACGGGCCTCGGTGTGGAATTCACCAAGCTGAACTTCCATGGCGGGCACTCCGTCCCCCGCACCAACACCACGTCCAACGCCATGGGCGCCGATATCGTGAAGGCCGAGGTGGCGCGCCTCGAGGAGCTGGGCGTGAAGCTCACCATGAGCACCAAGCTCATCCGCCTGATCGAAGACGACTCGGGCCGCATCATCGGCGCGGAGTGCCGCAAGGGCTACAAGATCGGAAACGAGGACAGCGGATCGGCCTACTTCGTGAAGGCGAAGAAGGGCGTCGTGCTGGCAGCGGGCGGCTTTTCCAACGACGTCGCCATGCGCCAGATACACGAGCCGCGCCTGACCGATGCGCTAACCAGCACCAACCACGAGGGCGCGACCGGCGAGGCCCTGCGCGAGGCGCTGAAGCACGAGGCGATGGACGTCCATATGGACTGGATCCAGCTCGGCCCGTGGACCAGCCCCGACGAAAGCGGCTTCGGCTACTGCCCCCAGTTCTGCGAGCGGTTGGTGGGATGCGGCATCATGGTCGACCCCGAGACCGGCAAGCGCTTCGTGAAGGAGACCGGCGACCGCAAGGTGCGCGCCGACAAGATGCTCGAGCTCAACCACACGACCCTCGTGATCGGCGATGCCCCCACCTGCGAAAAGCGCGTGGTCGAGCGCATCATGAAGGGCGGCGCCGAAGCGGGCGTCATCACCTCCTACCAGACGCTCGAAGAGCTGGCTGCGGCGTTCGACATGCCCAAAGACGCCTTCCTCGCCGAGGTGGAGCGCTGGAACGGGTTCGTGGCCGCCGGTAAGGACGAGGATTTCGGCGCGCTTATCCAGGAAGGCGCGACGGGCATCAAAGAGCCCCCGTTCTACGTCTCGAAGCTGTGGCCCAAGGTCCATCACACCATGGGCGGCCTGGTGACGAACATGAAGTCGCAGGTGCTGAACCAGGACAGCGAGCCCATCCCCGGCCTCTACGCCGCGGGCGAGATCACGGGCGGAACGCACGGCGCCGTGCGCCTGGGAAGCTGCGCCATCACCGACTGCGTGGTGTTCGGCCGCATCGCGGGCCAGGAGATCGCGAAGGAATCCGCGTAAGGAACCGGCGCGTTCAGGGCGGTATCGGCGGAAAAGGGCGCGACACGCGGCTCAGACGCAGGCCGCCGCACCCGGTATGCCGCATATCCGAAACGGAGCCCCCGAGGCCATGATCGGGGGCTCCGCGCCGTCTCAGAGGCGATGCGCCCCGTTGAGCGCCGCCACTTCCCCCTCGTCCAGGACGCGCCACGAGCCTCGGGCAAGGCCGCCCAGCTCTATCGGGCCGAACGCGTCGCGATGCAGGGCAACCACGGGATGGCCCACCGCTTCGAGCATACGCTTTACCTGATGGTAGCGCCCTTCGCGAATCTCGAGCCGCACCGCGGAGAAGTCGAAGGCGCGCTCTTTGGCGGCCTGCTCCCGACGCGCCCGAGCGCTTTTCGCCAGCGCCGACGGCAGAACCAGCCCGAATCGCTCGACCACGCGCCGCGGGTCGGCCAAAAGATCCACCCGAGCCGGCTGGGTCGGGCCGTCGTCGAGCTCCACCCCGTCGCGCAGCGCCTCGACCTCGCCTTCTGCCAGCGCCCCTTCAACCAGCGCGATATAGCGCTTCGGGACGTGGTGGCGAGGATGCAGAAGCCCGTTTCCCAACTCCCCGTCGGTCGAGAACAAGAGCAGCCCCGTCGTATCGGCGTCGAGGCGCCCGATGGGAAACAAGCCCGGGTAACGGTCGGTCGGAACCAGGTCGGCCACGCAGGCGCGCCCGTGGGAGTCTTTCATGGTGGTTATGACCCCGGCGGGCTTGTGCAGCATGATGGTCGTGGGGCCCGCCGAGAGGACGACCGGCACGCCGTCTACGCGCACCTCGTCGATGCGCGGATCCACCTTGCTGCCCAATTCGGTGACGACGACGCCGTTCACGGTGACCCTCCCCGCCGTCATCAGGTTCTCGGATCCCCGGCGGGAGGCCACCCCGGCGCGCGCGAGGAATTTCTGGAGGCGAAGGGGAACCACCCTGTTCTGCGGTTCGGTCATGGGCGCCTACTCGTCGTCGGTGTTGAAGGTCAGCTTGTCGAAGTCGACCTTCTCCACGGCCCCGAACAGCGATTCGAGCGAAGGCTGCCGGGGCTCTTCCACATCGAACAGGGAAAGCCCGCCGTGCTCGTCTTTGACGAGGCCGTGGGAGGAAACCTCCACCTGCGTGGCGCCGAGGCGCTCCTTGATGAGGCGCACGGTTTCCGCATCGGGGGCGAAATCGGCCAGATCCGGCAGGTCCTTGGGCGAATCGAGGCCGAAGCGCTCCAGAAAGCTGCGCGAGGTCGCGTACAGGGTCGGGTTGCCCGGAGCGTCCAGCGTGCCCGCCTCCCTCACCAATCCGCGATCGATCAGCGTGTTCAGCGTCGAGTCGGAGCTCACCCCGCGCACCGAGGCGATCTGGGCGCGCGTGATGGGCTGGCCGTACGCGACGACGGCCAGCACCTCGAGGGCCGCCTCCGACATACGGCGCGTATCCCACGACAGCACGTATTTCTCCAGCAGGTCCTTGAAGTCGGGATGCGTGTAGAGCCTCCATCCGCCGGCCACCCTCAGAAGGGAAAGGCCCCTCCCCTCGCGCTCGAAACGCTCGGCCAAGCAGGCCAGCTCGTCTTCGACCCGTGCGGGATCGACTTCGACCATGGCGGCGAGCTTTGCGGCGTCGACCGGCTCGTCGGTCACGAACAAAAGCGCCTCGAGGGCAGCCGACAGGCGACCCTCGTCAAGGTTACCGAACATGGAAATCCTCCTCGAACGACGTCAAACGCTCGCTTTCGCCATCGAAGACGAGCTCTCCCGAACCCTCGATGTAGTCGATCCGGATATCGCCGAACTCCTCGTCTTGGGTCAGATCCACCATCGAGCGCTTGAACAGCTCGAGGACCGCCAGAAACGTGACGACCACCACCGGGGTCGCAGACCCCTCGTCGATCAGTTGGCTAAACCGCAGCGACTTGCGGTTCGCGATGCGCCGATGGAGCGCGCGCACCTGCACCTCCACGGGAATCGGCTTGCTCGCGATATGCTCGGATTCCAGCAGGAACACCTCGCGGCGGGCATAGCAGCAAGCGGCGCGGTACGCCAACCCGTCCAAGCTCACATCGCGCAGGAAATCCGGCATAACCGAACGCAGATCGGCGTCGGGGCCGAACGTGCGCGCGAGCATGGCGCCGCGCGCAGCGTAGAGACCCCCCAGCCCCGCCGCCGCGTTCTTGAACTGCTTGTAGGTCAGAAGGCGGCCGACGAGGATGTCGCGCGCTTCGCTGGGTGACAGCTCGGCGATCTCCTCGTCCTCGGGGGAATCGGGCTCGCGCGGAACCAGGCTGTGCGCCTTTATCTCCAGCAACGTGGAGGCAACTAAAAGGAAATCGCTCGCGACATCGAGGTCGAGTTTCTGCATGCGCGCGACTTCGCCGAGGTACTGATCGACCACGGAGGTGATCGAGATCGCGCCGATGTCGACCCGCTGCTTGCTCACGAGGTACAGCAGCAGGTCGAACGGGCCTTCGAAGGAATCTGTCTTGACGCGGAAAGCCATGCGCTACGCCATGAAGGGAAACAACAGCGCCCAGATATTGCCGGCGGTTGCATCGAGGTAGATGCGGAACGGATTGATATGGAGCACCTGGGGCACCAGCACCACGATCGCGATGAAGATCGGAAACGCGTACTGTTGGACGCGATAGTACTGCGGCAGATAACGCTCGGGAAGAATGAAAGCGAAGATGGACGAGCCGTCCAAAGGCGGGATGGGCAGCAGGTTGAAGAACATCAGGTACAGGTTGATGAGCGCGTAGAGCGGCAGAAACAGGCTGTAGAAGTAGCCGAAGACGATGTTGTCCATCCACGACGACAGCGGGGCGAACATGAAGAGCGCCAGCGCGATGCCGGCTGCAGCGAGCGCTTGGACCAGGTTCGCCGCAGGGCCGGCCAGGCCGACGATCAGGTCGCCCTTGCGCGGATCCTTGAAATAGGAGGGGTTGTACGGAACCGGCTTCGCATACCCGAACACCGGCATATTCACCGCCATCAGCATGACCGGGAGGATCACCGTGCCGAACGGGTCGATGTGCCTGATGGGGTTGAACGAGATGCGCCCCTCGCTGCGCGCCGTCGGGTCGCCCAGCTTGTACGCGGCGAAGGCGTGCCCCATCTCGTGCAGAACGATTCCCGGTACGAACGCCAGAACCGAGCAGATCAGATACGGAATTGACACCATGAGCACTCCTATATACAGAAAACGGCCTGGGGGTTAGCCAGGCCGTCCGAAAACGAGATCCGAGGACCCTACTTGAAGAAACCCTCGTAGTTGTGCATCTTCAGCTGGCTTTCCACCTTGGTCATGGTATCGAGCGCAACGCCGATCATGATGAGGATGGAGGTGCCGCCGAACGCCTGGATCAGCTGGTTGTTCGTGAAGTAGAACAGGATCGAGGGAACGACCGCGATAAGCGCGATGAAGATGCCGCCCGGCAACGTCACGCGGCGCAAGACGTTGCGGATGTAGGCGACCGTCGCCGTGCCGGGGCGGATACCGGGGATGAACCCGCCCTGCTTGCGCAGGTTGTCCGCCGTCTCCTCGGGGTTGAACACCATGGAGGTGTAGAAATACGCGAAGAAGACGATGAGCAGCAGCGTGAGGATCCAGTTCAGCCAACCCGTCGAGATGGCGTTGGACAGAGCCGTCAGCCAACCGACGTTGAACAGCGCGGCGATCTGGGCCGGGAAGTAGATAAGGCAGCTGGCGAAGATGATGGGGATGACGCCCGCCGCATTCACCTTGAAGGGAATGTAGGTGGACTGCCCGCCCATCATCCGGCGGCCCTGCATGCGCTTGGCATAGTTCACCGGGATACGGCGCTGCGCGCGCTCCACGAAGATGATCAGGGGGATGGCGATGAGCACCACGGCCACGATGAGCACGGTGATCGCGATGCCCGTCCCCATGTCGGAATTAGTGGTGACCGACGAGAAGATGGACGAGGGCACGCGGGATACGATGCTCGCGAAGATGATGAGCGACATGCCGTTGCCGATACCGCGCTGGGTGATGAGCTCGCCCATCCACATGATGAGCCCGGTACCCGCGACCAGCGTGAACACCACGATGACGCTGGTAAGCCACTGGGGCACCTCGGTGCTGAACTGCACGCCGTAGGCCGGGGACTGGAACAGCAGCAGGTACCCGATGGCGTTGATCAGGCCGAGGCCCAGCGTGAGGTAGCGCGTGGTCTGGGTGATCTTGCGCCGCCCGGTCTCGCCGTCCTTGGCCCAGCGGCCGACCGCCGGGATGACGCCCTGCATCAGCTGCATGATGATCGATGCGGTGATGTAGGGCATGATGCCCAGGGAGAACACCGAGAAGTGCGACAGGGCGCCGCCGGTGAACAGGTCGAGCATCGTCATCGAGACGCCCGTGCCCGAGTTCGCGAACGCATCGGCGAACTGACGGAACGGGATGCCCGGGACGGGAAGGTACGCACCGAAGCGGTACAGCGCAAGGATCCCCAGGGTGAAGAGGATCTTCTTGCGCAGCTCCGCGACTTTGAATGCGTCTACGATCGCACTTAGCAAGGCAGTTCGACCTTTCCGCCGGCAGCCTCGATCTTAGCCTGGGCGGTGGCGGAAACCTTGTCGACCCTCACGGTGAGGGCCTTGGTGATATCGCCGTCGCCGAGAACCTTGACGGGAGCATCGGCATTCTTGATGATGCGCTTGGCCTTCAGGGACTCGCCGTCCACGACCTCGCCGGCCTCGAACTTGTCCTCGAGGCGGCTGACGTTCACGGGGATGTACTCCACGCGGTTGATGTTGCGGAAGCCGGGGAGCTTGGGCAGACGACGCGCGAGCGGGGTCTGGCCGCCCTCGAAGCCGGCGCGCTTCTTGCCGCCGGAGCGGGAGCCCTGGCCGTTCAGGCCGCGACCGGCCGTCTTGCCCTTGCCGGCTGCATGACCGCGGCCGACGCGCGTGCGCTTCTTACGAGAACCCTCTGCGGGATGAAGATCGGACAATTCCATGTTGAACTCCTTTGGTTCGCTCGGCCCGCCCCTGCGGACCGCGCTAGCAGCTCGCCGCTAGCAAACTCCATTACGCGTCCTGGCCGATACGGCACAAAACATGACGATTATAAAGTAAAAAACCCCGCTTGCCTACAACAAGCGGGGTTTAAATGTCAGCGATTCAGAGAAACGGCTAACTTTAGATCTCCTCGACGGTGATGAGGTGCTTCACCTTGAAGATCATGCCGCGAACGGACTCGTTGTCGACCTGATCGACGGTCTTGCCGATGCGGCCGAGGCCGAGGGCGCGCAGCGTGCGTCCCTGATCGGCTTTGCGGCCGATCGAGCTTTTGACCTGGGTGAGGCGGAGAGTCTTCTTTGCTTCGGACATTAGTTGCTCTCCTTTCGGCCGAAGATCTGGTCGACGGTCAGACCGCGACGCTCGGCGACCTGCTCGGGGCTCTGCATGTTCTTCAGGCCCTCGGCAGCCGCCTTGATGATGTTCATGGAGTTGGTCGAGCCGAGCGACTTGGTGATGACGTCGGTGACCCCGGCGAGCTCCATGATGGCGCGGACGGCGCCGCCGGCCATAACGCCGGTACCGGGCATCGCCGGGCGAATGAGGACGCGGCCCGCGCCGTACTCGCCGATGATGTCGTGGGGAACCGTCTTGGCCTCGGTCAGGGGAACATCGAACATGTTCTTCTTGGCATCCTCGACGCCCTTGGAGATGGCGGCGGGAACTTCCTTGGACTTGCCCAGGCCGATGCCGACGCGGCCGTTGCCGTCGCCGACGACGACCAGAGCGGTCAGCGCCATGCGGCGGCCGCCCTTGACGACCTTGGACACACGGTTGATCGAAACGACGCGCTCCTGGAGCTCGGGAACGCCTGCCTCCTGTTGCTGTTTACGAGCCATAGCTTATTCCCTTCTAGAACTTCAGGCCTGCTTCGCGAGCGCCCTCGGCAACCGCCTTGATGCGCCCGTGATAGAGGTTGCCGCCGCGGTCGAACACGACCTCGGTGACGCCGGCCTCGAGTGCCTTCTTGCCGATGATCGAACCGATGGCCGAAGCGCCTTCGACCGTCGCGCTCTTCTTGCCGGTCTCCTTGAACTCGGGACCGAGGGTCGAGACGCCGCAGATGGTCTTCCCAGCCACGTCGTCGATGACCTGCACGTAGATGTTGTTGTTGCTGCGCGTAACGCAGAGGCGGGGACGGGCTGCGGTGCCGGAGATCTTGCCGCGCACGCGACGATGACGGCGAACGAGCCCTGTCTGCCTCTTCTTGAAATTGGTGTTCATTGAGATTCCCTTCAATCCTTAATCATATGCAGACGAGGCAGCTTTAGTCGCCCTTGGCAGCCTTGCCGAGCTTACGACGGACGTATTCGCCCTCGTAGCGGATACCCTTGCCCTTGTAGGGTTCGGGCTTGCGCCACTTGCGGATGTCGGCCGCAACCTGGCCGACCTGTTCCTTGCTCGGGCCGGAGACCACGATCTCGGTCTGAGTGGGAACCTCGAAGGTGATGCCCTCGGGGCAGGGCACGACGACGGGATGGGAGAAACCCAGCTGGAGGTCGAGATCCTTGCCCTTCAGCGCGGCGCGGTAGCCGACGCCGACCAGCTGGAGCTTCTTGGAGAAGCCCTTGGCGGAGCCTTCGACCATGTTCGCGACGAGCGTGCGAACCAGGCCGTGGTAGCTCTTCGCCTCACGGGAGTCGTCGGGACGCTCGACCGTGATGACGTCGCCTTCCTGCTTGATGATCATCATAGAGGGGAACTCGCGGGTGAGCTCGCCTTTGGGGCCCTTGGTGGTGACCTTGGTACCGTCGATGGTGACCGTCACGCCAGCAGGAACGGTAATGGGCTGTTTGCCGATACGAGACATATTACCTCGCTCCCTTCCTACCAGACGTATGCGACGACTTCGCCGCCGATGCCCTTTTTACGCGCATCGCGGTCGGCCATCACACCCTGGCTCGTAGAAATAATTGCCGTGCCCAGACCGCCCAGAACGCGGGGCAGCTCGTCCTTGCCGGCGTAGATACGCAGGCCGGGCTTCGAGATGCGCTTGATGCCGCGGATGGTCTTGGCCTTCTTGTTGCCGTACTTGAGGGTGATCTCAAGGGTGGCGCGGGGCTCGCCGTCGATCACGTCGAAGCGGGCGATGTAGCCCTCCTGCTCCATGATGCGGGCGATTTCGACGAGCTTCTTGCTCGACGGCATGGACACGGTGTCCTTGCCGACAGAATTTGCGTTACGCACGCGCGTAAGCATATCTGCGATTGGATCGGTCATTGTCATACTAGATTCTCCTTTAGTCCTTGATGAACCGCATCGCTCGGTTCGTTCGCACCCGTAGCGCGAACGCCTGAGCGCGGGCACACCCTAAACGTATACCGGTCGCCTACCAGGAGGACTTGGTCACGCCAGGAAGTTCGCCTTTGTTGGCAAGCTCGCGCAGGCACACGCGGCACAAGCCAAACTTACGGTAGTAAGCACGGGGGCGTCCGCAGCGCGTGCAGCGGTTGTGCTCGCGCGTCGAGAACTTGGCCTCGCGCTTCGCCTTGGCGATCATCGATTTCTTAGCCATGCATTTCCTTCTTTCCTATTAACGCGGGGGCATGGGGCTCCCGAACGTCTACGAACGATACGCGGTCTAGTCTTCCTTGAAGGGGAAGCCCAGGGCCTTGAGCAGAGCGAGCGCAGCAGCGTTTTCCTCGGCGGTGGTGACGAAGGTGATGTCCATGCCGCGGGTGCGATCGATCTTGTCGTAATCGATCTCGGGGAAGATCAGCTGCTCGGTGATGCCCAAAGAGTAGTTGCCACGACCGTCGAAGCTCTTCTGCGAGATGCCGCGGAAGTCGCGCACGCGCGGCAGGGCGACGGCCAGAAGACGATCGAGGAACTCCCACATGCGGTCGCCGCGCAGCGTAACCTTGGCGCCGATGGCCTGGCCCTCGCGGATGTGGAATCCGGCGATGGACTTGCGGGCGCGGGTCACGCAGGGCTGCTGGCCGGTGATGACGCGCAGGTCGTTGATGGCCGCGTCGAGCAGCTTGGAGTCGGACGCAGCGCCGCCCACGCCCATGTTCACGACGATCTTCTCGAGACGGGGAACCTGGTTCACGTTCTTCAAACCGAGTTCGGACTCGAGCTTAGCCACGATTTCGTTTTTGTAGAGTTCCTTCAAACGAGGAGTCATGGTAATGCTTTCCTTTCCGATGAATTAAACGCGAGATTTCCGACCCCGCGTCCCCGGCGCCTTGCCGGGGCCACAACCGCGAACGTCCAGCCCCGCGAAACGAGGCTGGAAAATTCGCAATTCACTATGTTAATCGATATCCTTGCCGGAAACCTTGGCAACGCGCACCTTCGTACCATCTTCTTTAATGCGGTAACCGATGCGGGTCGGCTTCTTGGTCGCGGGATCGATCAGCATGACGTTCGACACGTGCAGCGGGGCCTCGATCGACATGATGCCGCCCTGCTGGTTCTGCGGCGTGGGTCGCTGGGCCTTCTTCACGATGTTGACCTTCTCGACGACGACGCGGTTGCGCTCGGGAAGCGCGCGGAGCACGACGCCCTCTTTGCCCTTGTCCTTACCGGCAATGACCTTGACGAGGTCGCCCTTCTTGATCTTCATTCCACTCATCAGCGCACCTCCTTTACAGCGTTTCCGGTGCCAAAGACACGATCTTCATATACTTCTTGTCGCGCAGTTCGCGGGCGACGGGCCCGAAGATGCGCGTGCCGCGGGGCGAGCCGTCCTCGTTGATCAGAACGGCGGAGTTCTGATCGAAGCGGATGTAGCTTCCGTCCTTGCGGCGCACCTCCTTCTTCACGCGAACGACGACGCAGCGCACGACATCGCCCTTCTTCACGTTGGCGTTGGGGGTCGCCTCCTTAACCGCGCAGATGATGACATCGCCAAGGCCGGCATAGCGACGGCCGGTGCCGCCGAGGACCTTGATGCACTGCACCTTACGGGCGCCGGAGTTATCGGCAACCGTGAGCATGGTTTGCACCTGAATCATTGCTTCTACCTTACTTTCCTCTAGAGGAGAATGCAGCAAAGCCGCAAACTACTGTGCCTTCTCGACGATTTTCACCAGGCGCCAGCGCTTCATCTTGGACAGCGGGCGGGTCTCCATGATCAGGACGGTGTCGCCGACATGGGCCTCGTTGTTCTCGTCATGAGCGTGGAACTTCTTGGTGGTGGTCATCATCTTGCCGTAGATGGGATGAGGCTTGCGATCCTTGATCTGCACTACGCAGGTCTTGTCATTGGCGTCGCTGACGACGATGCCCTGACGGACCTTGCGAGAGTTGCGTTCATCAGTCATGTTCTTCTACCTTCCTAAAATCCGCGCTCTAGTTAAGAGCCTTAAGCTCACGCGCGCGCATCTCAGTCTGGATACGAGCGATGTCCTTTTTGACCTGGCCGAGGCGGGCGGTGTTGTCCAGCTGGCTCGTGGCCATCTGGAAGCGCAGGTTGAAAAGCTCTGCGCGGGCCTCCTGAAGCTTTGCCGTCAGATCCTCTGCGGAAAGCTCGCGAATCTCTGCTGCTTTCATTTATTCCTGACCTTCCGTTTCGCGCGTCACGACCTTGCACTTGATGGGAAGCTTGTTGATGGCAAGACGGAGCGCCTCGCGAGCAACCTCGTCCTCGACGCCGGCGATCTCGAACATGATGCGGCCGGGCTTGACGACGGCGACCCAGGCTTCAGGGTTGCCTTTGCCCGAGCCCATGCGGGTCTCAGCGGGCTTCTTGGTGATGGGCTTGTCGGGGAAGATGGTGATCCACACCTTGCCGCCGCGCTTCATCTCGCGGGTCATCGCGATACGAGCTGCCTCGATCTGGCGGTTGGTGATCCAAGCGGCTTCGAGAGCCTGGATACCGTACTCGCCATGATTCAGACGGGTTCCACCCTTGGCCTTGCCCTTCATGGAACCGCGCTGCACCTTGCGGTGCTTCACACGCTTAGGTACGAGCATCTACTTAGCACCCCTCTCGTTGCGGTCGCCGCGGTGGTTGTTGCGACGAGCGCGATTCGGGCGAGCGCTGCCCTCGAGAGCAGGCTGCGGAGCCTTCTGGCCCGGCAGGACCTCGCCATGATAGATCCAAACCTGAACCCCGATGGAGCCCATGGTAGTCGCTGCGGTGTGAGTGCCGTAGTCGATCTTGGCACGCAGCGTGTGCAGCGGCACGCGGCCCTCGCGATACCACTCGCGACGGCTCATCTCGGCGCCGCCCAGGCGGCCGGCGCACTGGATGCGGATGCCCTTGGCACCGCTTTTCATCGCGGACTGAACGGCCTTGCGCATGGCGCGGCGGAAGGCGACGCGGCCCTCCAGCTGCTCGGCGATGGACTGGGCGACCAGGGTGGCGTCCAGCTCGGGGCTTTTGACCTCGATGACCTCGACCGAAACGGTTCCCGTCGCGATGTTTTGCAGCTTCTTGCGCAGAGCGTCGATCTCCGAACCCTTCTTGCCGATCACGACGCCGGGACGGGCCGTGGTGATGATGACCTTGGTCTTGTCGCCGGCGCGCTCGATCTCGACGCGGGAGACCGAGGCACGGGACAGCTCGCGCTCGAGGAACGAGCGGATGGCGATGTCGTTCTCGAGGTTGGCGGCGTAATCCTTGCCCGCATACCAGCGGCTACGCCAATCCTCGGTGATGCCGAGACGGAAACCGGTAGGGCTTACTTTCTGACCCATAAGGCTTTATGCCTCCTCTCGCGTGCCAACAACGATGGTGATGTGGCTCGAACGCTTGCGAATACGTGAAGCGGAACCCTTCGCGCGCGGACGAATGCGCTTCAAGGTCGGGCCTTCGTCGACATAGGCTTCCTTGACGACGAGGGACTCCGGACGGACATGATGAAGGTTCTCGGCATTGGCGACCGCGGAATTCAGGGTCTTCTCGACGCACTCGGCGATGCCGCGGTTCGTGAACGCGAGGATCTCGCGAGCCTGCACCACGGATTTGCCGCGGACCAGATCGACGACGACGCGCGCCTTGCGGGGCGAAACACGCACGTAACGTGCGATAGCTCTAGCTTCCATTGTTCACCCTCTCCTTATTTCTTGCGCTTGTCGGCTGCGTGACCCTTGAAGGTGCGGGTCGGAGAGAACTCTCCCAGCTTGTGGCCGACCATGGACTCGGTTACATAGACGGGGACGTGCTTGCGTCCGTCGTGAACGGCGATCGTGTGACCGACCATCTCGGGGAAGATGGTGGACGCACGAGACCAGGTCTTCACGACGTCCTTGGTTCCGGCTTCGTTCATAGCCTCGATACGACCGAGAAGGCGCGGCTCGACGAAAGGTCCCTTCTTCAAACTTCTGCTCACTATTGCTCCTTTTCGCGTGCGCTACTTCTTGCGGCGGCGGATGATCAGGCGGCTCGAAGCCTTCTTGCGGTTGCGGGTGCGATGGCCCTTGGTGGGAACGCCCCACGGAGACACGGGGTGACGGCCCGAGGACTTGTTCTTGCCTTCGCCGCCGCCGTGCGGATGGTCGACCGGGTTCATGACGGTACCGCGGACGGTGGGACGGATGCCCAGCCAGCGGCTACGGCCGGCCTTGCCGATCTTGATGTTGGAGTGCTCGGCGTTGCCGACCTCTCCGACGGTCGCACGGCAGGTGAGCAGCACGCGGCGCATTTCGGAGGAGGGCATGCGCAGGATGGCGTACTTGCCTTCCTTGCCCATGAGCTGGATGCTGGTTCCCGCGGAGCGAGCGAGCGCCGCGCCCTTGCCGGGCTGGAGCTCGACGGCGTGGATGAGGGTGCCGACGGGGATGTTCGCGAGGGGAAGCGCGTTGCCGGGCTTGATGTCGGCCTCGGGACCGCTCACGATCATGTCGCCCACGTGCAGCCCCTTGGGGTGCAGGATGTAGCGCTTCTCGCCGTCCACATAGTGCAGAAGGGCGATGCGGGCGGAACGGTTGGGGTCGTACTCGACCGTGGCAACCTTGGCGGGCACGCCGTCTTTGTTGCGCTTGAAGTCGATGATACGGTAACGGCGCTTGTGTCCGCCGCCCTGATGGCGGGTGGTGATGCGGCCGTTGTTGTTGCGTCCTGCCTTCTTGGACAGGGGCGCGAGGAGCGACTTCTCCGGCTTATCCGTGGTGATCTCCGCGAAATCGGAGACCATCTGGAAACGGCGGCCGGGGCTAGTCGGCTTGTACTGCTTGACTCCCATGCTAGTGTTTCCTTTCTCAGACGCCCGAAGCGCAACGGACTTCGAACATCTCTCTTCCGGGCCTTTGCTCGCACGCCTCGTCGTACACCAAAGACCCCCTACATGCCGTGGATCACGATTGCCGACCTGCGCATGATGAGGGCACGCGCTTTCGACTCCGATAATCCACGCGTCCGGGTGTATCCATAGATCGCCCAGACACAAGGAAGAATTATATACAGAAGGGAAATTATTATCAAGAAGCCCAGATGAGCACATAACCTGCGCACAAGCGCCCCTCGCGCACCGACGGACGGACGCGGAAAGGGGCTGAAAACCGCCCGCCCGAAACGGCGCAGGGCCCTTTTTGGGGAACCGCTGCCGCCGAAGCGGTTGAGGGGCGCTGCCGAAAGCGGCCTAGGCGAGGGCAAGCACCGAAAGGGCGCGGGGCGCGACGCCGATCTCGAAGCGCGTCCCCTTCAGCTCTTCCCCGTCGATCTGGGCGGGAACGGCAGCCGAAAACTCGACGGTGACGCGCGATCCGCGGCTGAAGCGCACGCCGGGGCGCACCGTGTGCTTTCCGCCCTTCGCCAAAAGGAAGGTCTTGGTCGCCCGGGCGACCGACTGGGGGCCGTCGACCCAGCACAGATCGAGCTCGGCGTCGTCGGGGCGCGCATCGGGGCACACCGCGAACCCTCCCCCGTACGTCACGCCGTTTTGGACGGCCAGAAGATGCACGTCGAGGGAAACGGGGTCGGCCCCGTCGACGGAGAGCTTCGCGCAATGAACGTCGAGATGCCCGATGAGCTGGCTCAAACCGCTCACGAGGTAGAGGGGCGCGCCCGAAAGCCGCGTGGTCTTGCGCCGCTGAACCGTATCGAGCGCGATGGCCGCGTCCAAGCCGAAGGAAAGCGTCTGCAGGAAGAATTCCCCGTTGCACACGCCCAAATCGAAGCGATGGGGATGGGCGCGCTCCAGCGCCCGGACCGCTGCGCGCAGGTCGCTGGGCATGCCCAGCGTGCGCGCGTAGTCGTTGCCCGACCCGAACGGGAGCAGGCCGAACAAGGGCCGATCGGCGACCTCGATGCACATGAGGCCGTTTGCCACCTCGTGGGCCACCCCGTCGCCGCCCAGGGCCACCACGGTGTCCCACGTATGCGCCGACGAGGCGATGCGGGTCGCATGCGCCGGCTGCTCGGTCAGCACCAGCTGCACCTCTTCGACCGAAGGGCATGCCGTGCGCAGGGCATCTCGGGCCTCGAGGGCCACGTTCCTCACGCGGCCGTTGTTCGCGGCGGGGTTTGCAATCAGAAGGACGCGACCCAGGTTGGATTCGCCCACGCGATCTCCTATCGTTTCGGCATGCAGTTCGTTCCGACGGGATACCATACTGCAAACGCACCCCGTCGGCACGGGATCCGTGGACGCATCCGCAAAAAACCTGCACCGTGCGGCGTCGGCGCGAAAAAGGGACCGAGCGCACTCGGTCCCTCGAAGTCCCGGCCCATACGGTCGGCCCCGCTTCCGGCCGCCCCTTGCGCGGCGAACGTCCGCGCAGGGGCGGCAAAGCGCCTCGGGCGCTTCCCTATTTGCTCGCTTCGGCATCGCGGGCGGCATCCATCGTGGACGCGGGCACGGCCGCCTCGCCGCCGAACACGAACGCGCGCTCGATCGCATCGGCGTGCTTCTTGATGACGTTTTCGATGGTGAAGGCGTCATAGGAGAACGAGCCTCCCTCGGACGTCGGGCCGTCGTGGGGCACGAGCAGCATGACGCCGTTGGCCTTCCCGATGAGAGCGCCGCCAGTCAGAGCGTCCCAGTACCCGTTCCCATCGGCCACGCCCACGGTGCGAGCGCAGGTGGGATCGGCTTCGATCTGGGCCTTCGCTATCGCAGCCGAAGTCTGCCACGCGTCTTGGCCCGCGATCCTCGAAACCGAGCCGGGTGCTGTGCCAAGCGCTTCGGCGAGCTTGGCCTCGGTGCCGTCCGCTATCGCGGCCGTTCCGCCCACGATGACGGCGCGGGTGTAGCCCGCGGCCTTCATGTCGGCCAGGGCCGCCTCTCCCAGGTTACCCTCGGCGTCCGTGAGGTATATGGGCGCAGCCGAGCTGTACGACCACGGGGAAACCGACAGAGCGTCGTAATAGCCCGCGGACGTGGCCACGATGCAGGTCGTGGGCTTGGCTTGGGCGCGCACGCGCTTGGCGATCTCGACGGCGGTCGCCTGGGCGTCCTCGCCCTGAGCGCGCTCGACGGCTGCGCCGAGGCCCTTGACGGCGCGCTCGACCTCGGCCGAAACGGCGGCCTCGCCGCCGCAGATCACGACCTTCTCGGCGCCCAGGCGGCGGATTTCGGAGGCAGTCTGGTCGGTCAGCGACGAAGCGTCGGTGATGAGGACGGGCGCTTTGTGGGCGCCGGCGAGGGCGGCCGCGGACAGCGCGTCCCAATAGCCCGACGACGTGGCCAAAACGACGGTCTTGCACGATCCGTCGGCCCAGCCATGGGCACTCGAAGTGATGGATTTCATCGTGCCGAAGGCGTCATCGCCCGCAAGGCGCACCCATTCGGCCTGCTTTGCGGCTTGGTTGCCGCCCTCTCCGGGAACCTCGGCCTCGCCGCCGGGCTTGGGAGCGACCGCGCCCTTGGGCCATGTGAGGGTGGTCTTGTCCTTGAGGTGGAACACGACGACCGGATTCTCGGCGTTTTTGTTCCACGCCTCGTTATGGCGCTTCAGGATGCCCTCGGCTGCCGAGCCGTACTCGACGCTGCAGATGTCGTGGGCCATTCCGCGATGGAACTCCTTGATGGGAAGCTCCACCCCGTTGACGTCGATCGACTCGATCTCGTTGAAGAAGTAGTTCTTCTTGGTTGAGCTGCTGCCCTTCAGTTCGATGCAGATCTGGTTCGAACCCGCGATCTCGATTTTGTCGATGTCGTCGAGCGATACGTAGGACACATGGGGGATCGTCTTGGGATCGGGCTTGTTCTGCTCGTCGAACTCGACGACGGTGCCGTCTTTCAGAACGACCTTGATCTTGTTGTCGCCCTTCGTCTTGCCCTGTTCGTCCACATGCCACAGGTTATAGGCTTCGCGCTGGTATTCGTTGGTGTGAATGCGGTCGACGTGCAGCGCGCTGGAGGTGAAGATGGACGGGTCGGTAACCTTCGTTCCGTTGATGTAGACCTCTTTCATCTTGGACACGAAGTCGGCGGTGGACACGCCCTCGTTGAGGTACAGGTAGAATTCGCCCTTGTAGTTGCCGAACCCGCTACCGTCGCCGCGGGCCGCGTTCATGATGTAGTACGTGACCTTCCGGTCGCCCAGGCCCGGGTCTTCGGCTCCCGATCCGGGAGTGCCCGCATGGGCCACGTAGCCGGCATCCTCTTTCACGAAGCGGTAGGATTTGCCGGCACCGTCGGTGAAGTTCACGACCACCTGGTGCTTGTCGCCGCACTTCTTCACCATGTCGTAGAGCTCGGTCTGCCCCGTCAGCGTAAGCGTGCCGGCCGCGGTGTCGCAGCGGGCGTGGACGTAGTTCTTGAAGTCCCTGACGTAAACTCCGTCGATCTGGAAGTTCTGGATCTGGTCGGACACCCGGTACCACCAACCCGCCTCGGATCGGATCCCCATGCCGTCGATGTGGAGCACCACGCTTTTGGTCGAATCGACCGCTTCGACCTTGCTTACCGAGAAACGGTAGGTGTATTCGGGTGCCGTCGCCGGGTCCGTGTTTTCCAGCGCGTAGGCACTCTCGACGGAAAACACGGCACCCGCCCCTGAAAGCGCCAGGACGGCCGAAAGAGCGACGGCCGTCCCTTTGCGCGCGTATCTTCCGCAATCGAATGCGTATCCCACCTGCAACCTCCTTGATCGATGAAGCTTCGGCGAACTTTGTTCGCTCCATATAACTTCACCGTTATACGCGAGGTTGTAAGCTATGTCAAACTTTATGCGCCCGTCTTCGGAACGGCGTCTACTCCTCGCCGCGCACCTCGATGCGGGCGTGATCGACGAGCCACTTGTTCGCGCACAGCCGTTCGGCGGACTCCTTCAGGGTGAGGCTGTGGCCCATCTCCTCCATACGACGGCGAGCAAGCGCGGGGTCGGCCGGATTGAACGCGCGGCATACGTCCATGACGTCCTCGTCGGTGTAGGAGAGGCGCTCGTGGCGATACAGGGCGTCGAGCGCGTAGCCCTGAACGAGCATCGAGCGCACCTGCATCATCAGCATCATGTTGACCTGTTGGTCTCCCCCGTTCTGGGCCACGAAGTCCTCCCAGCGCATGCCCTGCTGCTGGACTTCGGCGCGCATGTTCATCACCGTGTTGCGCATGGTGCCCTCGTACACTTCGTCGGCGATCTTGCCTTCGAAGCGCTTCCCCAGCTCGTCGGCGGCGAGGTTGCGCTTGTACTCTTCGTAGCCCGCACGGCGCTTGCCGTCCAGGTCCTCGAAGATGGATGCGCGCAGCTGTTCGACCGAAGAGTACATCGGGAACGTGTAGGTTACGAACTCGTCGGTGATCTCGGCCTTGACGCGCTTTTGGGTCTCGAGGTACGTGACCTCGGCCCGGTACTCCTTCTCGGAGGGGTTGCCCTCGGCGTCGATGTCGGGCGCGAGGAAGGTAAACGAGCGCTCCTCGCCCACGTTCATGCCCAGAATTCCCTCGTCGAACGACGGGGGCATCATGCCGACGCCCACCTGGTAGCTGCGCCCCGGCGTGGTGACGCCCGGAACCTCTTCCCCATCGGACAGGCAGCGCACGGCCAGAAACACCGTCATGCCCTGATCGATGGGGGCCGCATCGGCGGACTCGAACGTCGAGAAGTTCTCGGCGATCTGCTCGAGCTGGGCGGCGACTTCGTCATCGACGCTTCCGTAGGGCTCCACCGTGATGGAAACCGCCTCGTAGCTGGACAGTTCGTAGGCGGGCTTGGGCGTCGCGTCGAACTCGAACTCGAAGGTCTTGCCGCGGCGCACCGGGTTGTCGGCGCGCACCTGCGGGATGAAGGCGGGAATCATGCCGTGCTTCTCGAACGCCATGGGAACGAGGTACTCGACCGCCTGGCCGGCGACGATGGCGTCGAGATCCTTGATCCCCAGCTGCTCGACGGCCGCTTGGGCCAAAGACGAACCGGGAACGGGCATCACGCCCATCTGCTGGCAGAACACCTCCTGGGCGGCATCGAGCACGCGGCTGACCTCTTCGGTCGACGCGACGGCTTTGAGATGGAAGGTGCCGTTGGGGTTTTCCTTCTTGATGACCTTCATGCGATCCCCCTCGAAATCGAAAGAGCCGAACCGTGCCCATGGGGCAGGCGGCATCCGAACCAAAAGACGTGTGCGGCGCGGACCGACCGCCCCGTGGGCGCATGCAGCGCGCACACGATGGGTATTGTAATCCATCCGAACGGAAAAGAGGGCGCCCCTCAGCGGGACGCCCTCTTCGAACAGGCAGTGCGGTGTCGCTTAGGAGGCGAACAGCTCGATGGTGTCGCCGTCCTTCAGCGTGACCATGGCCTTCTTCCACGTGCGGGTGTAACCCTGCTGGACGCGGACGCGCTTCTTCTTCGGCTTGACCGTAAGCGTGTTGACCTTGACCACCGTGACGTCGAAGATCTCCTCGACAGCCTTGGCGATCTCGATCTTGTTGGCGTTTTTGGCAACTTCGAAGGTGAAGGTGTTCTTCTCCATCATGTCGTAGCTGTGCTCCGTGATGATGGGGCGGATGATGATCTCGCGTGCGTTCATTTATGCAAGCACCTCCTCGATGCGCTTCAGAGCCTCGGAAGTGAAGATGAGAGCCTTGTTGTCGAGCATCTCATAGGTGTTCGCCTCGGCCACGGGAATGACGTTGACCTTCTGCAGGTTGCGGAAGGACAGGAAGGTGTCGACGTCCTCGTTGCCGATGACGATGGTGGTGCGGCCCTCGATGCCCAGAGCGTTCAGAGCGGCGACGGCCGCCTTGGTGCAGGGCTTATCGAAGCCGAAGTCGCTGACGACGTGGAACTGGCCGTCGGCGAGCTTGGCGGAGAGCACGGAGCGCATCGCGAGCTTGATCTCCTTCTTGTTCACCGGGAACGCGTAGGAGCGGGGATGCGGTCCCCACACGACGCCGCCGCCGCGCCACTGGGGCGAGCGGATGGAGCCCTGGCGGGCACGGCCGGTGCCCTTCTGCCTCCAGGGCTTCTTGCCGCCGCCGCGGACTTCGCCGCGGGTGCGGGTGTTGTGGGTGCCCTGGCGCCAAGAAGCGCGCTGAGCGCGGACAACCTGGTGCATGACGGGCACGTTCGGCTCGATGCCGAACACAGACGCTGCAAGCTCGACGGACTCGACCGTCTTGCCAGCGGCATCCTTGATTTCGATAGTGGTCATACTGCAAGCTCCTTAAGAGGTTCTTCGATCAACTAGGCCATGCGGACGCGAACGATGCCGTTCTTGCCGCCGGGAACTGCACCCTTGACGAGGATGAGGTTCGACTCTTCGTCGATACGGACAACCTCGAGGTTCTTCACGGTAACCGTGTCGCAGCCCATGTGGCCCGGAAGGCGAACGCCCTTCAGGACGCGCGAGGGCGTGGCGCACTGGCCGATGGAGCCGGGGGCGCGGTGGAAGTGGGCGCCGTGGCCGCCGGGACCGCCCGCGAAGCCGTGGCGCTTCATGACGCCGGCGAAGCCCTTGCCCTTGGAAGTGCCGGTAACGTCGACCTTCTTCACCTCGGCGAAGTTGCCGACCGTGACCTGCTCGCCGTTCGCATGGGCGCTGCCGTCCTCGACGCGGACCTCGCGCAGGTAGCGGCGCGCATCGACGCCCTGCTTGGTGAAGTGGCCGCCCATGGGACGGTTCACCTTCTGGGGCTTGATGTCGCCGAAGCCGAGCTGCACGGCGTCGTAGCCGTCGGTGGCGACGGTCTTGACCTGGCAGACGGTGTTGGGCTCTGCCTTGATGACGGTGACGGCGACGACTTCGTCGTTCTCGTTGAACAGCTGCGTCATGCCGACCTTTTTGCCGTAAATCGCGTTAATCATACTCTGAGGCACCCCTTACAGCTTGATCTCGATGTCGACGCCGGCAGGGAGATCGAGGCGCATCAGCGAGTCAACCGTGTTGGGGGTGGGCTCGAGGATGTCGATCAGGCGCTTGTGGGTGCGCATCTCGAACTGCTCGCGGGAATCCTTGTCGACGTGCGGGCCGCGCACGACGGTGAACAGGTTGCGCTCCGTCGGCAGCGGGATGGGACCGGAAACTTTTGCACCCGTCTTCTGAGCGGTGTCGACGATGAGCTTCGTGGACTGGTCCACGATCTCATGGTCGTATCCCTTCAAGCGGATGCGAATCTTCTGATTAGCCACTTGTGTTTTCCTCCAATTGAATTCTAGCGTCCGCTTAGGAAGCGCTTCCGCCGGCCTTGCTGATGATCTCGTCCGCAACGTTTTTGGGAACGGCCTCGTACGAATCGAACTGCATCGTATAGGAAGCGCGTCCCTGCGTCGTGGAGCGCAGATCAGTAGCGTAGCCGAACATCTCGGACAGCGGCACCTTGGCGCTGATGATCTTGGCGTTGCCGCGATCGCCCATGCCGCGGATCTGGCCGCGACGGCTGGAGAGGTTGCCCATGACGTCGCCCATGTACTCCTCGGGCGTCTCGACCTCCACGGCCATCATAGGCTCGAGGATGACCGGGGCGGCCTTCTTCATAGCGGCCTTGAACGCCATGGAGCCGGCCACCTTGAAGGCGGCTTCGGAGGAGTCGACGTCGTGGTAGGAGCCGTCGACCAGCTCGACGCGGACGTCGACCACCGGATAGCCGGCCAGGATGCCGTTGTTGAGAGCCTCCTGGATGCCCTTGTCGATCGAGGGGATGTACTCCTTGGGAACCACGCCGCCCACGATCTTGTTCTCGAACTCGTAGCCCTTGCCGGCCTCCTGCGGGTACAGGTTGATGACGGCGTCGCCGTACTGGCCGCGGCCGCCGGACTGGCGGACGAACTTGCCCTGGACGTTGAGGACTTCCTTGGTGGCCGTCTCGCGATAGGCGACCTGGGGCTTGCCGACGTTGGCCTCGACCTTGAACTCGCGCAGCAGACGGTCGACGATGATCTCCAGATGGAGCTCGCCCATGCCGGCGATGATGGTCTGGCCGGTCTCCTGGTTGGTGGAGACGCGGAAGGTCGGGTCCTCCTCGGCGAGCTTCTGAAGGGCGATGCCCATCTTGTCCTGCTCGGCCTTGGTCTTGGGCTCGACCGCGATGTCGATAACCGGCTCAGCGAACTCCATGGACTCCAGGATGATGGGGGCCTGCTCGTCGCAGAGGGTGTCACCGGTCGAGGTGGCCTTCAGGCCGACGACGGCCACGATGTCGCCCGCGGCGCACGAGTCGATGTCGACGCGCTGGTTCGAGTGCATCTGCAGCAGGCGCCCGACGCGCTCCTTCTTGCCCTTCGAGGCGTTGGTCACGTACGAGCCCGCATCGAGCTTGCCCGAGTACACGCGCAGGTACGTGAGCTTGCCGACGAACGGGTCGGTCATGATCTTGAACGCCAGAGCGGAGAACGGGGCCTTGAGGTCGGCCGGACGCTCGTCCTCGGCACCGGTGTCGGGGTTCTCGCCCTTGATGGCCGGGATGTCGAGGGGGCTCGGCAGGTAGTCGACGACGGCGTCGAGCAGCTCCTGGACGCCCTTGTTCTTGTAGGCGGAGCCGACGAACACGGGGTTCATCTGGCAGGCGATGACGCCCTTGCGGATGGCGGCCTTGAGCTCGTCGATGCTGAACTCTTCCTCCATCAGGACCTTTTCCATGAGCTCGTCGTCGCAGTCGGCGGCGGCCTCCACGAGTTCCTGGCGGCGCAGCTCGGCCTCCTCGGCGAACTCGGCGGGGATGGCGTCCATGGGCTCGGGATAGGTCATGCCCTTCTCGTCGGCCTTGAAGTCCCATGCGGTCATGGTGACCAGGTCGACGACGCCCCAGAAGTTGTCCTCGGCGCCCATGGGCAGCTGAGCGGCGACGGCAGCGGCGCCCAGGCGGTCCCTCATGGTCTCGATGGCATGGAAGAAATCGGCTCCCACGCGGTCGTACTTGTTGATGAACGCGATGCGGGGCACGCCGTAGCGCTCGGCCTGGCGCCACACGGTCTCGGACTGGGGCTGCACGCCGGCAACGGCGTCGAACACGGCGACGGTTCCGTCGAGGACGCGCAGGGAGCGCTCGACCTCGGCGGTGAAGTCCACGTGGCCCGGGGTGTCGATGATCTGGAAGCGGTACTCGACGTCGTCCTTCTTCCAGAAGCACGTCGTGGCGGCGGCGGTGATGGTCACGCCGCGCTCCTGCTCCTGGACCATCCAGTCCATGGTGGCGGCGCCGTCGTGCACCTCGCCGATCTTGTGGGTCTTGCCCGTGTAGTACAGGATGCGCTCGGTAGTGGTGGTCTTGCCCGCATCGATGTGGGCCATGATACCGAAGTTGCGCGTCTCTCTCAGAGAGGTCTTAGCCATAGAAGAAGCCCCCTCTAGAAACGATAGTGCGAGAACGCACGGTTGGACTCGGCCATCTTGTAGAGGTCCTCGCGGCGCTTGACGGAAGCGCCCTGGCCCTCGGCGGCCTCCATGATCTCGTTGGCAAGGCGCTCGCGCATGGTGTGCTCGCGGCGCTTGCGGGAGAAGTCGACGATCCAGCGGATCGCGAGGGTGGTCGCACGACGGGAAGGCACTTCCATCGGGACCTGGTAGGTGGCGCCGCCGACGCGCTTGGGCTTGACCTCAAGCGTGGGGCGGACGTTGTCCATGGCCTTCTTGAACACGGACAGGGGATCCTCGCCGGTCTTCTCCTGGACGAGGTCGAACGCGCCGTAGACGATGTTCTCGGCGAGCGATTTCTTGCCATCGAGCAGGACCTTGTTGATCAGCTGCGTGACAAGACGGTTGTTGTACTTGGCATCCGGCTGCACTTCGTGGCGGATGGCTGCTGCGCGACGCGGCATTCTTTCTCCTTCGAGATCTTGCGCACTTCCGAGCCTTATCGGCCCATTAGACCGGCCGCTTCCTTTTGTTTTGCGGCGTTACAGCGGTCCGTGCGGCTTACTGACAACTTATTTGGGGCGCTTTGCACCGTAGCGGCTGCGCGCCTGCTTGCGGTCGTTCACCGCAGCGCAGTCGAGCGCGGCGCGGATGACCTTGTAGCGCACGCCGGGCAGGTCCTTGACGCGGCCGCCGCGGATGAGCACCATGGAGTGCTCCTGCAGGTTGTGGCCGATGCCGGGGATGTAGGCCGTGACCTCCATGCCGTTGACCAGGCGCACGCGGCAGACCTTGCGAAGAGCCGAGTTCGGCTTCTTCGGGGTGGTGGTGTACACGCGGGTGCACACGCCACGCTTCTGGGGGTTGCCCTTCAGAGCAGGGGTCTTCTTCTTGTCGACCTGCTTGGCGCGGCCCTTGCGGACCAGCTGGTTGATTGTAGGCAACTTCTTCTCTCCTTCTTGCAATCGAAATGTGCCTTCAGACCCGGGATTTCACCAGGTCATTTTCGAGTTAAGCCTATCGGTTGGACCGAAGCGCCTAAGCTCTCGCGCACCTTCCCGCGTGAGTTCGGGCACGGCGCAACGAGCGCCTCATCGAGACGCGATGGCAAACATTATCACCCGCTATCTGGGTTGTCAAACGCCACGCACCCGGGCGTATCTATAACGCCTCCACAGAGCTTACACAACGGAAAACCCCTGGTTCGAACGGATTTCAGCGCGAAGGGCGACCCGCCCCGAAAAACGGCGACGGGGCTCGCCGGGGCGCTACGAGCCCAGGATGCGGGCGGCCACCTGCTTTTTGCGCGACAGGACGCCGGGCATCCAGGTGCCCCCCTTGCCCGTGCACGAGATCCCGAAGGCGCGGTTGAGCAGCTTGCGGTTGCCCTCGCAGAGGAACTGGCTTCCCTCAGCGATGATGTCGGTCACCATGAGCAGCACGAACTCGTATTTCCCCGCCTCCAAAAGGCGCTGCATCTCGGTGCGGATCTCCTGCTCGCGTGCCAGAGACGAGCGCAGGTCGACGGTCTCGTGCTGGGCGATGAGCACGACGCTGTCCCCCACCTGGAACTCCTTGGCATCGGCGCCCACGAACTTGTCGATGGGCATATGCTCGTCGCCGCCGCGCAGCTTGAACACGCCCATGCCGAACTCGATGGGATCGACACCCAGGATCTCGCCCAGATATCCGGCGACGCGCTCGTCGGTGGGCGTTGCCGTGGGGGATTTCAGGATAACCGTGTCGGTCATGAGAGCCGACAGCAGGATCTGGGCGATGGGCTCGGGGATCTGGATCCCCTCGCGCTGGAACTCCATGGTGACGATGGTGGCCGAAGAGCCCACGGGCAGGTTCAAGAACCTGATGGGGTTGACGGTGGAGACGTCGGCGATGCGGTGGTGGTCGATGATCTCGACGACCTCGGCCTCATCGATACCGGGGGCCGCCTGGCGCCGCTCGTTATGGTCGACCAGGATGACCTTGCGGTGCGGCCTCACCGCGACGTCCGAGCGCGTGACGATGCCGATGGCGCGGCCGTCGTCGTCGAGGACCACCGCTTCGCGCAAGGGGCTGGCCATGAGGTCGTCGATGGCCTCCTTGAGGATGACCTCGGCGTCGAGCACAAGCACCTCGGTCTCGAGGATCTCGTCGACCGTCTGGTCGAGCGAGGCGATGAGGTCGGCGGCCACGGCGTCTTGGGACGAGCCCTGCGTGAGGACGTCGGTGGCCGAGATGTAGCGCTCGGCGATCATGCGGGTGGTGACCAGGCCCCGATAGGTCCCGTCGTCGTTGGTGACGATGAGGGCGCGGATGTTGTGCTTGCGCAGCATGCGCCCGGCCTCGAGCAGGGTGGCATGGCGGTTGATGGACACGGGGTTGCGCGTCATGACGTCGGAGACGCGCGCGTGCACGTGCCCGATCATGCGCGGCGCCTCGATGCCGCAGCGCCCGAAGACGCCGGCGGTCTCGGGGGGAAGCGGACCCAGGCGGGCGGGAACGTAGCGGTCGGACTCGCATCCGTCGGCGGCATCGCGCGCGGCGACCGCGTTTTTCAGGTAGGCGTAGGCGACCGCCGAGCTGATGGCATCGTTGTCGGGGTTGCGGTGTCCGATGACGATGATGGTCGAAGGCATGGGGGCTCCTCGGATCGGGGCGGCGATGAGGCCGCGGATGCAGGGTATCCCGTCCATTTTAGCCAGAGCGCCCGATCCCGAAGAGATCTGATTCCGTACGGATGATTTTGCCCGGCGAGCGCAGGGGCTGGCTCGAAAGCGGCGAAAGGAGCCTCAGTCCACCTTGACGATGGGGGCGTAGTCCTTCAGCAGCTTTTTGACCTGACCTGTTTTCGAGAACCTCACGAAGATGGTGTCGCCGTCCACCTTGGTCACCACGCCGGCGCCGAAGGTCTTGTGGCTCACCTTGTCGCCCGAAGAGAACGTCGCCCGCGCACCGGAGCGGCCCTCCGACGCCGAAGAGAAACCGGTTTTCCCCCGACGCGCCCGCTCTCCCGCACCGCTTGCGCTCGAGCGCCCGAACACGCGGCCCTCCCCCGCCTCGGTTCCCGAACCGGCGATGCCGCGGCGGCTCCCGCGCTTCTCCCAACCCGTTCCCGAGAAGCCGGCCGACCCGACGCCCACGGCGCTGCGCACCTCGGGGGGTATCTCGTGGATGAAGCGCGAAACCGGGTTCACCTGCGTCTGGCCGTAGATGGTGCGCTGGCTGGCATAGGTGAGGTACAGATACTTGCGGGCGCGCGTGATGGCGACGTAGGCCAAGCGGCGCTCCTCTTCGACGCTGGCCGATTCCTGGATCGAGCGCGCGCTGGGAAACAGCGACTCCTCCATGCCGGCCACGAACACGCAGTCGAACTCGAGGCCCTTCGATGCATGGACGGTCATGAGCGTCACCGCGTTGCCGTCGTCGCCCGCGGCGTCCAGATCGGTGCGCAGGCGCACCCACTCGATGAAGTCGGCCAGGGAGTCGCCGCGCAGCGTGCGCACCCCGGGCCCGTCCTCCCCGTCCGCCTCCGATACGGCCGTGGGCGCTTCGAACAGCGCGTCTTCGTCGGTATGCGTGTCGGCGAACTCGTCGACGACGCCGAGGAACTCGCGGATGTTGTCGATGCGGCCGTGCGCCTCGTCGGTCCCTTCGGCCTCGAGTGCCGCGATGAGGCCCGACTGATCGATGATGGCCTCGACCACGCGGCGCAGATCGCCCGAAAACGAGCGCCCCGCCTCGAGGACCCCCAGAAACTCGCCGAGCGCCGTGCGCGTCGCGGCGCGCAGCGACTGGTCTGCCAGGGCCATCTCGGCTTCCTGGAGAAACGTCGCGCCGGTTTCGCGGGCGCGGCCCTCCAAAAGCTCGACGGTGGTCTTGCCCACGCCGCGGCGCGGCACGTTGACCACGCGCTTGGCCGCGATGTCGTCGGAGGGGTTCACCACGCACGTCAGATACGCCATCACGTCCGAGATCTCCTGGCGCTCGAAGAAGCGCGTGCCCCCGACGATGCGGTAAGGCACGCCCGCCCGCAAGAACATGTCCTCGATCATGCGCGACTGGGCGTTCGTGCGGTAGAAGACCGCCATCTGGTTGTAGCTCATGCCCTCGCCGCGGCGCTGCTCGATGCGCCCGGCGATCCAGCGGCCCTCGTCCCGTTCGTCGGACGCGCAGTACACCTTCACGGGATCGCCGTCTTGCGCCTCGGTGAACAGGTTCTTCACCTTGCGCTCGGTGTTGTTCGCGATCACGGCGTTGGCGGCCTTCAAAACGTTGCCCACGCTGCGGTAGTTCTGCTCGAGCTTGACCGTGGTGCAGCTCGGGTAGTCCTCCTCGAAGTCGAGGATGTTGCGCAGGTCGGCGCCGCGCCACGAATAGATGGACTGATCGTCGTCGCCCACGACCATGATGTTGCGGTGCCGCGCCGCCAGCAGGCGCGTAATCTCGTACTGCGCGTGGTTGGTGTCCTGGTACTCGTCCACCATGATGTAGCGGAAGCGCTCCTGGTAGGCCTCGAGCGCATCGGGGTAGTGCTTCAGCAGCAGGTACCCGTACAGCAGAAGGTCGTCGAAATCGAACGCGTTGGCCTTGCGCAGGCGGTCCTGCAGGCGCTCGTAGACGCGCGCGGCCACCTTCCCCACCGGGTCGCTTACCCGCGCCGTGAAGTCGCCGGGGACCATGAGCTCGTTTTTGGCCTGGGAGATGCGCCCGCGCAGCGCTTTGATGGGAAATCGCCGCGGATCGATGTCGAGCTCGGCCATGATCTCTTTGACCAGGCGGTTGGAGTCCGAGTCGTCGTAGATGGTGAAGTTGCGCGAGAACCCCAGGCGCTCGGCGTCGGCGCGCAGCATGCGCACGCACATGCTGTGGAACGTCGAGACCCACATGCCGCGCGAGCGCGGGCCGATGATGTCGGCCACGCGCGTCTGCATCTCTTTGGCCGCCTTGTTCGTGAACGTGATGGCGAGGATCTCCCACGGAGCGACCCCCAGATCGTTCACCAGATGGGCGATGCGGAACGTGAGCACGCGCGTCTTTCCCGACCCGGCTCCCGCCAAGACGAGCAGCGGGCCTTCGGTGCACTCGACCGCTTGGCGCTGGGGGCCGTTGAGCACGGAAAGATCGATCGACATAAAAACGCACCTTCCTCGGTTGCGCAGGGGTCGGATCCTGCGGTTACGATTCCGTATTGATCAGGGAATTCGATAGATTTCGAAACGGCTCGCCGCCTCGGATCGCACCGAGCGGTAAAGCCCTCCGTATTATAGATGAGAAGCGCCGACGAAGCCGCGCCGAGCGCCTCCTTGAATAAAAAACCGAATCAAGAATGGGTTTATTCTCGCGTTCAAACCCCTTCCCTTGCTTTTGCGCAGATACGCTAGAATGTAGCGGGCAATGTAATCGGGCGGGTGGCCCGGTATATGCATAAGGAGTCTGATGGAACTCACACTCGGCGCGTTCATCGAGCAGGTGGCTGTCTACCCCTCCCTCGCCGTCATCATCTTCCTGGTCATCGGCGTGACCGTCATCTCCGGGGCCACCGACGCCCCCAACGCCATCGCAACCGCGGTGTCGACCCGCTGCATGACCCCGACGTGCGCCCTCATCGTCGCCGCGGTGTTCAACCTGCTGGGCATCATCCTCATGACCTACATCTCCACCGCCGTCGCCCACACCATGTTCTCGATGGTGAATTTCCAGGGCGACACGCACCAGGCGCTCATGGCGCTCGAAGCGGCGATGATCGGGTCCATCATATGGGGATTCATCTGCTGGTTCTTAGGGATCCCCGCCTCGAAGTCCCATTCGCTCATCGCCGGCATCACCGGGGGCGCCATCGCGCTCAACGGCTGGTCGGGCGTCGTTCCCTCGGAATGGGTCAAGGTCGTCTACGGCATGGCCTTCTCGCTCATCGCCGGGTTCGCCCTGGGCTGGCTTGCCGTGAGGATCCTCGAGAAGCTCTGCAAGTCGATGAACCGCAAGGTGGCCAACGACCGCTTCACCATGGTCCAGAACGTCAACGCGGCGCTCCTGTCGTTTCTCCACGGAGCCCAAGACGGCCAGAAGTTCATGTCGATCGGCCTTCTGGGCATCGCGCTCGCCTTCGGGTCCGAATCCTTCGAGGGGACCGGGTTTCCCCTGTGGCTCATGCTGATCTGCTCGCTCGCCATCTCCCTCGGCACGTTCCTCGGGGGAAAGCGCATCATCAAGTCCGTGGCCATGGACATGGTGAGCCTCGAGAAATACCAGGGAGCGGCGGCCACTTCGGGCACGATCATCACGCTGTTCATATCCAGCATGACCGGTATGCCCGTCTCCACCTCCCATGCGAGCACCGCCTCCATCATGGGCGTGGGCGCGTCGGACAACCCCCGCAAAGTGAAGTGGGGCATCGCCAAGAACATGGTGCTGGCCTGGATCCTCACCTTCCCCTGCTGCGGCCTGATCGGGTTTTTGCTGGCCAAGGCCTTCATGATGCTCTAGCCTCAGGACCGCCGCGCTTCTGCCCCGCGCCGCTCGGCACTGCCGACGCCGCCGAGCCGCCCGACGAGCCCAACGAGCCCGGCCAAGCGCCCCGTCGCCTTCGCAGGCGCCGCCAAGGGCGCGTCCCCCTCAGCCGACGAGGATCGGACGGCGCTGGAACCCCACCTGCACCGACGCGAGATGGCCTTCCTGCTCCACGACGCTTAAGAGCGCTTCGCGCGCGGATCGGTACGTGTTGGCGTTCTCGGAAACGTGCAGGGCCGCCACGGATTCCAGGCGCGCGCTGAGCAGCAGCCGAAGCTCCGAGGCGCTCTGATCGTTGTTGAGGTGCCCGCGATCGGATGCGATGCGCTTCTTCACGTACGCCGGGTACTCCGCCGCATCCAGCATCTTCAGCCCGTGGTTGGCCTCCAGCCCCAGGATGCGCACGCCGCCGAGCGCCTCGCGCGCCTGCGCGGACACCACGCCGGTATCGGTCGCGAAGCCGAGGGCGTCGCCATCGCATTCGAAGCGGAACCCGAACGACGCCGAGGCGTCGTGCGAGGTGCGAAACGGATGCGCGCTCATGCCCGCCGCCGATATCTGATCGCCGTCCGAAAACGTCCTGACGTCGAAATCCGACCGAAGGTCGGACAGGGACCTGGAGGCTTCGATGCAGGCCGCATGGGCGTACAGGGGCGGGCGGCATCCCATCTTGGAAAGGCCCCGCATCACAACACCGAGCCCTTTGACGTGATCGGCATGCTCGTGGGTGACGACGACGGCCTCCAACCCGGACGGATCGAACCCGGTTGCCGCACAGCCCTCCATGAAGGCCCGCTTCGAGATGCCGCAATCGATGAGCACGCCTTTGCCCGTGTGCATATCCTCCACCACCGACGCGTTTCCCGAGCTTCCGCTGGCGAGAACGTGGAGCCTGAACACGCGCCCCATCACGCGTTCGCCCGGTCTCCCGGCTTGACCGCGCACAGGACGCGGGGGCGGTCCGCGAGGTCGCGCACGATGCGCACGGAGGAGAATCCCAGATCGAGCGCATGCGCGGCCGCTCCGTCGAGGCAGGTCTCGTGCAGCTCGACTGCAAGCGCCCCTCCCGGGCGAAGGAAATCGAAGGCCCAGGCGGCAAGCGGCCTGAACACGTCGAGGCCGTCGTCTCCCCCGTCAAGGGCGAGCGCGGGCTCGAAATCCGACACCTCGCGCGGGATGCCGGCCAAAATCTCGGTGGGAACGTAGGGCGGGTTGGAAACGACCAGGTCGAGACATCCCCGGTACCGCTGGGGAACCCCTTCGCCCAGGCTGCACGAAAGCACCTTGACGCGGTCGGCCAACCCCAGGTCGGCGACGTTTTCGCGGGCGAGCTCCACCGCTTCGGGGGCGATGTCGGTGGCAAACGCGCGCACGAGCGGGTGCTCGTAGGCCAAGGAGCAGGCGATGCAGCCCGACCCGGTGCACAGGTCCGCTACCAGAAGCCTGCCGGGGTCCTCGGCACGCGCGCTTTCCCGCGCCGCAAGCAGCAGCTCGCGCGCCCGATCCGACACCCCGCTCAAAGCGGGGTCGCCCTCGATGCGCTCGGCCTCGGCGGCAAGCGCATCGACCAGGTCGTCTTCGGCCCGCCGCGCGGTCGGACGGGCGGGAAGCAGCGCAAGCGCTTCGCTGACCAGCACCTCGGTCTCGGGACGCGGGATCAGAACCCCCTTGCGGGTCTTAAGGGCGATGTGTCGAAACGCGCACTCCCCCACGATGTACTGAAGCGGCTCGCCCGCACCGCGGCGCTGCACGAACCCCCTCATCCGCTCGAGCTCGGAGGGGTCGAGCGGGCGGTCGAGCGCGGTGTAGAGGCCGACGCGGGAAAGGCCGCACACGGCCCCCACCAGCCATTGGGCCGACAGACGGGGGTTTTCGTCCCCTTTGCCTCCCAGGTACGCTTCGGTCCATTCGAGCATGCGACGGACAGTCCACGTTTCGGTAGAATCGGCCATCGGGCTTCCCTACACGGCCGCTTCGAGCTTCTTGGCGCGGTCGGCAGCCTGCAGCGCCGTGATCAGCTCGGCCAGGCCCGCGCCGCCTGCGTTCAGCAGCACGCCGTTGTAGGTGCCGTTGTAGCCGATGCGGTGATCGGTCACGCGATCCTGGGGGGCGTTGTAGGTGCGGATCTTCTCGGAACGGTCGCCCGATCCGATCTGGCTGCGCCGCGCCGCGCCCTCGGCGGCCTGCTGCTCGGCCAGCATCTTGTCGTACAGGCGCGCGCGCAGAACCGCCATGGCGGCGATCTTGTTCTGGAGCTGGGACTTCTGGTCCTGGGACTGGACCACCAGGCCCGACGGGATGTGCGTGATGCGCACCGCCGAGTCGGTGGTGTTCACGCACTGGCCGCCCGGGCCGCCGGCTCGGTACACGTCGATGCGCAGGTCGTTCTGGTTGATGTCGATCTCGACCTCGTCGGCTTCGGGAAGCACCGCCACCGTCGCCGTGGAGGTCTGGATGCGGCCCTGGCTCTCGGTTTTGGGAACGCGCTGCACGCGATGAACGCCGCTTTCGTACTTCATGACCGAGTACACCTTGTCGCCCGACACCTTGAACTCGATGGTTTTGAACCCGCCGGCTTCAGACGGGCTGGAAGACAGCACCTCGATCTTCCATTTGCGTGAGGCGGCGAAGCGCTCGTACATGTTGAACAGGTCACCGGCGAAGATGGCGGCCTCGTCGCCGCCCGCCGCGCCGCGGATCTCCACGATGGTGTCCTTCTCGTCGGCCGGATCGACCGGGATCAGCATGAACTTCACTTCCTCGGCGATGCCGGGCAGCTTCGCCTCGATCGCGGCGATCTCCTCCTGGGCGAACTCCTTCATATCGGGGTCCGCCAGCATCTCCTTGGCCGCCGCCAGGTCGTCTTCGGCCTCGACGTAGGCGCGGGCCTGCGCAACGAGCGGGCCCTGGTTCGCGTACTCTTTGGCGAGGCGGTTGTATTCCTTTTGGTTCCCGAGGACCTCGGGATCGCCCATCCTGACCTGAAGTTCTTCGTAGGCCCTGATGATCTTCTCGAGCTTCTCGCGCATATTCGCTTCCTGCATGGGATATTCCTTCGTCGCTTCGAAACAGACTCTTTCGTCTAAGCACAAGGAACCATGCTATCAGATTCCCTCGAATTCCGCAGCGTTCTCCGCAGCCTGCGCACCATCGGAAATCGCAGTTGAAACCTGGCGAAGGGACTTCGTGCGCACGTCTCCGGCCGCGAACACGCCCGGAACCGACGTGCGGCCCGTCTCGTCGGAAACGATGTAGCCGCCCTCGTTCAGCTCCAGCGCATCGCCCAGAAACTCGGTGTTGGGCACGGTCCCGATGGCAACGAACACCGCATCGGTGGCGATCTCGCGCACCTCGCCGGTTTCCACGTCCTTCACGCGCAGGGCGCTCACAGCGCCGTTATCCCCCGAGACCAGCTGGTCGGGAACGGAGTTCCACACGAACTCGACGTTGGGGAGCGCCTCGAGGCGCTTGTGGTAGACCGCCGTGGCGCGCAGCTTGTCGCGGCGGTGCACCACGTAGACCTTCTCGCAGATGCGCGACAGGTAGATCGCATCGGCCGCGGCGGTGTCCCCGCCGCCGACGACGACGGCGGTCTTCCCGCGGAAGAAGTTCCCGTCGCAGGTCGCGCAATACGACACTCCGCGTCCCTTCAGCTCGTCCTCGCGGTCGATGCCCAGGTTGCGCGGCCGGGCTCCGGTCGCAACGATGACGGTGCGGGCGAGGATCTCGTTGCCGCTCGCAGCGCGCAGCACCTTGGGGGATGCGGAGAGGTCGACCGAAACGATGTCCTCGGAGCCCATGACGGCCCCGAAGTTGACGGCCTGCTGCTGCATGGCGAAGGCGAGCTCGAACCCGCCCGTCCCCTCGGGAAACCCGGGGTAGTTCTCGATGATCTCGGTCTGGGCGAGCTGGCCGCCTGCGGATATGCGCTCGAACACCGCAACGTTCAGGCCGGCGCGGGCAGCGTAGAGCCCGGCGGTCAGGCCGGCGGGGCCGGCGCCGACAACCGCCACGTCGAGCACGTCTTTCTGTTCGGTTCCAGAGCTCATGGGGCTCCTTCCTTCGATGTTCCCTAAATTCAATTGTGTACAATATTATCTTTGGGGCGTTCGATCAAGCGAAGTTGCGCGAACGTTACGTAACGGCCGCCCCCGCATGCGCCCGGCCTGCGCCACCGGGCCGAGGCTTCCCCGGTTTCCGACGATGCCCCGGTTGCCGGGCCCGGCCCGTGCCGCCAAGCCGGAACGACCCCGGCACCACCGCGCCCCGCCCCGCGCGCCCTCCATCCCGAACACCCCTCCATCAGGCACGGTTCCCGCGAATCCCGCGCTTGCGGCCGCATCCCCGATTTCCCTGCGGCGTTTACGGGAAAACCGCGGGCGAATCACCACTCCTCTATTGACAACCATAGCTAACTTCTTTAAGTTAGCGCTGTTTTACTTTCTAGCGCGGGAAGGAGGGTCGGCGGATGAGCGGGGAGAAGACCCTCGAGGGCATGATCGTGCACCACTGCGCTCCCGTGCTCCGGGGAATCAAGCCGGGCGGCCTGTTCAACGCGCCCGCCCTCGGCGCGCGAACCCCCTCTCCCGCCGAAGCGGGCGAGGGCCCCGTTCGGCGCGAGGCGTCCGACGCGGACCTTTGCCGCGCCCTGAGGGAGGCGCAGGCCAAGCTCGCCCCCCTGGGCGTGTTCCTCGACACCCTCGCGACGCGGCCCTTCGGCAGCCTCGTGTACGTGTACCGCCCCGCGATGGTCTCCCGCATGCTGGGCCGAGCCGAGTCGGCGCGCTTTCTGGAAGGCTACGGCTATCCGCGCACCTGCGCCGTGAAACCCCACATCGAGCGCATGAGGCAGCGCGTCGCCGAAACCGACGCATCGCCCTCTTGCGCCCATGCCCGTCGGTTTCCCCACGAGATCGGGCTGTTCCTGGGCTATCCGCTCGAAGACGTGGTCGGGTTCATCGAGAACCAGGGCCGAAACTGCCTGGCCTGCGGATGCTGGAAGGTATACGCCAACGAACGCGACGCGCAGGCCTGCTTCGGGTGCTTCCGAACCTGCACGAAGGAGCTGCGGGAGCTTTTCAGCGCGGGCGTTCCCATCGAAGAGCTGACCCGGGCGCACGCCCCGCGCAAGCCGGGCGAAGCCGCCCCCGAGCCGATGAAGCGCAGGCGAGCACGCACGAAGCGCCCTCGCCTGCGCTTCCTTAGCGAACGCGAACGGTCCTACCTGCACGATAACGAACGAGTGAGGAGCACGAACATGAGCAACGTCGCAGTGGTTTTCTGGAGCGGAACGGGAAACACCGAGGCTATGGCCGACCTGGTCGCCCAGGGCGCATCGGCCAAGGGAGCCAAGGTCAGCATCATCCAGGCGTCCGATTTCGGAGCGGACAGGCTCGACGGGTACGACGCCGTCGCCTTCGGCTGCCCGGCCATGGGCGACGAAGAGCTCGAGGACACCGAGTTCCTCCCCATGTACGACGAGGTCGAGCCGCTTCTGGGCGACCGCAAGGTGGTCCTGTTCGGTTCCTACGACTGGAACGACGGCGAATGGATGGAGCTGTGGGAGCAGCGCGCAGAGGCCGCCGGAGTGAACGTCGTCGATTCCCTGATAGCCAAAGACTACCCCGATGACGAGGCGTCCGCCGAATGCATGCGCGTCGGAGCGCTGCTCGCCTAGCGTCGGCAGGGCGCGGCGCGCGAAACCCCGTGCCGAAGCGCCGGGAATCGGGAAGAAGGCCGTCTTCGAGCCGACCGCAACCACAGGGCCCGCATCGGGAGGCAGATCCGATGCGGGCCCTTCCATGCAGGTAGAAAGAAACCGGCCCCGCAGCCGTGTCGGTTGCGGGGCCGGAAGCGGAAACGGGAAGCGCCGATATGCGGCGCGGGGTCTTCCTACGCGAATACGAACATGAGGAAAAACGCCACGGTCGCCACCCACATAAGCGGCCTGATCTCGCCGATCTTGCCCTGAGCCACCTTGATGACCACGTAGGACACGAACCCGAACCCGATGCCGTCGGTGATAGAGTAGGTCAGAGGAATGCCCATGATGGTGATGAACGCGGGAAACGCCGAATCCATGGAGGTCCAGTCGATCTCGCCCACGCCCGTCATCATGAGGTAGCCCACGACCACGAGCGCGCCGCACGTCGCGGGGGCCGAAACCATGCCGACCACCGGGGCGAAGAAGGCGAACACGGCGAACAGCACGCCGATGACCACGTTGGACAGGCCCGTGCGCGCGCCCGCGACCGCACCCGCGGTGCTCTCGGCATAGGTGGTGATGGAGCTCGCGCCGAAGAAACCGCCCAGGGCCGCGGCGGCCGAGTCGACCATGAGGATGGGCTGGATATCCTCGACGTTGCCGTCCTTGTCGACGAAGTCGGCGCGGTCGGCAACGCCCATGACCGTGCCCATCGTGTCGAAGAAGTCGCTCATGAGAAGCGAGAACACGAACATGAGCAGCGCCGGCGTCGTGACGACCTGCAGGATGGCCACGGTGTTGGACTGCGGATCGATCTGGAAGGGCGCCGCGAACGCGGAGAAGTCGAGGCCGAAGCCCATCTCGGTGGGCATGACCGTCACGCCCAGGGGGATGCCCACGATGGTGGACACGACGATGGAGATGAGCAGGGCGCCTTTCACCTTCAGGGTTTCGAGCACCACGGCAAGCGCGATGGCGACCAGCGCCACGATGCACTGAGCGCTGGTCAGGTCGCCCAGCGTGAGGATGGTGGCCTCGTTGCCGACGATGATGCCGCCGCCCTTGAGGCCGATGAACGCCACGAACAGGCCGATGCCGATGCCGATGGCGCGCCTGACGTTGACCGGGATGGCGTCCATGATGGCCTTGCGCAGACCGCACAGGACCAGCACCAGGATGAGCACGCCTTCCAAGAAGATGACCGCCATCGCAACGCGCCAGTCCACGCCGAGCGCGGTCGCGCCGCACAGGCTGTAGGCCACGATCGCGTTGATCCCCATGCCCGAGGCGAGCGCCAGCGGGCGGTTGGCGAAGATGCCCATCGCGATGGTCATGATGGCCGCGCCGAAGCACGTCGACGTGAGGGCGGCATCGAACGGGATGCCGGCGATGCTCATCATCAACGGGTTGACCGCAATGATGTAAGCCATGGCCAGAAACGTAGTCAAACCACCGATGACCTCGTTTCCAACCGTGCTCTTCCTTTCGGAAATCTTGAAGAACCGATCCACTCCCTTTTTCTCCTTCCGAACCGAGGGTGCGCGAACGTACCCGCCTATCGGCGGAACCGACGATGCGAACCCTCCCCTACGACAAAAACCACGGAGTGATTCTACACCGAAACGCCATGCGCGGACCTCTTGCAATCCGACCTTTTCAAGAGGTCCGCAGGTCGGCGCACCGCATGTGAATATTTCCCCCTTCCGTAACCATCCGCAGCCGCCCGGGTACGCGAAACGCTACCGAAGCGTTAACAGCGCTCTTATCCCCCTACGACCTGCAATAACACTATGTATTGATGAATCATATAACTGCGGACACAATATATTGTGTCCGCAGCTCTTACATCGCGGGGCCGTTTGGCGTATCATGTCACCACCGATCACAACCTACCCGTATTCATTATTCATCCATGCATACCGCGAAGCGCATCCGCTACCGCGCCGCCCGACCGCACAGAAAAGAGGCCCCGCTCATGAAGATCATCAAGCGCAACGGATCCGAAGTCCCCTTCGACGTCACCAAGATCGCCAACGCGATCGCGGCCGCCAACAAGGAGGTCAAGGATAGCCAGCGCCTGACCGAGCGCCAGGTCATGTACGCCGCCGCCAACGTGGCGGATCTGTGCGAGGCGTCGGGCCACACCGTGTCGGTCGAAGAGATCCAGGACATGGTGGAAGACGAGATCATGCGCCTGGATTGCTACGAGGTGGCGCGCAAGTACATCATCTACCGCTACCTGCAAAACGAGAAGCGCCGCAAGAACACCACCGACGACCAGATCCTCGCGCTCATCGAATGCAACAACGAAGAGGTCAAGCAGGAGAACTCCAACAAGAACCCCACGGTCAACTCCGTCCAGCGCGACTACATGGCCGGCGAGGTGTCCAAGGACCTCGCCATGCGCAAGCTGCTGCCCTCCGACGTGGTCGAGGCCCACAAAGAGGGCATCATCCACTTCCACGACTCGGACTACTTCGCCCAGCACATGCACAACTGCGACCTGGTGAACCTGGAGGACATGCTGCAAAACGGCACCGTCATCTCGGGCACCCTCATCGAGAAGCCCCACAGCTTCTCGACCGCCTGCAACATCGCCACGCAGATCATCGCCCAGGTGGCTTCCAGCCAGTACGGCGGCCAGTCCATCTCGCTGTCCCACCTCGCGCCCTTCGTCGACGTGAGCCGCCGGCGCATCCGCCGCGAGGTCCTCGACGAGATCAACAGCCTCGGGCTCGAAGCCGCGTCCGACAAGATCGACGAGGTTGTCGAGGGACGCCTGCGCGACGAGATCCGCCGCGGCGTGCAAACCATCCAGTACCAGGTCGTCACGCTGATGACCACCAACGGCCAGGCTCCGTTCGTCACCGTGTTCATGTACCTGAACGAGGCGCGCACCGAATCCGAGAAGCACGATCTGTCCATGATCATCGAGGAGACGCTGCGCCAGCGCTACCAGGGCGTGAAGAACGAGGAGGGCGTCTGGATCACGCCGGCCTTCCCCAAGCTGGTCTACGTGCTGGAAGAGGACAACATCACCGAGGGGTCGCCCTACTTCTACCTCACACAGCTCGCCGCCAAGTGCACCGCCAAGCGCCTGGTCCCCGACTACGTGTCCGAGAAGATCATGAAGCTCTCCAAGATCGACAAGAACGGCGAGGGCCACTGCTACACCCCCATGGGATGCCGCAGCTTCCTCACTCCCTACCTGGACGAGAACGGCCAGCCGAAGTACTACGGCCGCTTCAACCAGGGCGTCGTCACCATCAACCTGCCCGATGCCGCGCTGTCCGCCGAAGGCGATCTCGACAAATTCTGGACCATCTTCGACGAGCGGCTGGAGCTCTGCCACCGCGCCCTCATGGCGCGCCACAACCGCCTGAAGGGAACGCTGTCCGACGCAGCCCCCATCCTGTGGCAGCACGGGGCCCTCGCGCGGCTGAAGAAGGGCGAGGTCATCGACAGCCTGCTGTACGGCGGGTACTCCACCATCAGCCTGGGCTACGCCGGCCTGCACGAGTGCGTCTACGCACTCACCGGCCGCAGCCACACCGATCCCGAGGCCACGCCGCTCGCGCTGCAGATCATGCAGCACATGAATGACAAGTGCGCCCAGTGGAAAGCCGAGCACAACATCGACTTCTCCATCTACGGGACCCCGCTCGAGTCCACCACGTACAAGTTCGCCAAAGCGCTGCAGCGCCGCTTCGGCGTCATCAAGGGCGTATCCGACCGCGGCTACATCACCAACAGCTACCACGTCCACGTGGCCGAGAACATCGACGCGTTCGACAAGCTGGCTTTCGAAAGCCAGTTCCAGCCGCTGTCGCCCGGCGGGGCCATCAGCTACGTCGAGGTGCCCGACATGCAGGACAACCTCAAGGCCGTCATCGCGACCATGCAGTTCATCTACGACCACATCATGTACGCCGAACTGAACACGAAATCCGATTACTGCCAGAAATGCGGGTACGACGGCGAGATCATGATCATCGAGGAAGATGGCAAGCTGGTATGGGAATGCCCGCATTGCGGCAACCGCGAGCAGGACAAGCTGAACGTCGCCCGGCGCACCTGCGGCTACATCGGCACCCAGTTCTGGAACCAGGGCCGCACGGCCGAGATCAAGGACCGCGTCCTGCATCTGTAGCCCCGGACCCGCAGAACCGCGCCCACTGCGCTATCCACCCGCAGGACTGCGCGCGCCGCGCTACCCAACAACAGGACCGCGCCCACCGCGCTACCCAACCGCCTCACCATGCGCCCCGTTTCCCCGAAAGAGAGGCGGGGCGCTCCTCTTAAAAGCCAGGTGATCTTGTGAAATACGGAAACGTGAAGTTCTTCGACATCGCCAACGGCGAAGGTGTGCGCACATCGGTGTTCGTGTCGGGGTGCACCCACCGCTGCAAGCATTGCTTCCAGCGCGAGACCTGGTCGTTCGATTACGGCGACGAGTTCGACGACGCGGTGCTGGACCGCGTCGTCGACAGCCTTGAGCCCCCCTACGTCGAGGGGCTTTCCATCCTCGGCGGAGAACCGATGGAGCCGCGCAACCAGAAGGGCGTGCTCGAGCTGATCGAAGCGGTACGAAGCCGCTACGGCAGCGCCAAGACCATCTGGATCTACACCGGGGATCTCTACGAGGATCTAACCGATCCCGCAAGCCCGCGCCACACGCCCTTCACCAACAGCATCCTGGAGCGCATCGACATCCTGGTCGACGGCCCCTTCGTCGAAGAGCTGAAAAACATCACCCTTCGGTTCAGGGGGTCGGAAAACCAGCGCATCATCGACGTTCCGGCGACGCTCGAAGCGGGAAGCGTGCAGCTTTGGCAGGATCAGCAGGTCTACTCGACCCACACCATGGATTAAGCCGCCGATGCCGCTTCGCGCCGGGCATCGAGGCGGCGATTGCGGAAGTACACGGCCCAGTTCGCACCCAGAGCCACGAGGTTGGCCAGATACACTGCAAGCACCCAGGTGATCTGGCCCGACGCGAACTTCGCGGCGATGCCCGCCAGGTATCCGAACGTGATGAGGCCGATGAACTGCCAGCTCGTTCCCGCAGCGGTTGCGGCTTTGTACCCCTTCCATGCGTTCAAAGGCCACGAAAGGCCGAAGCTGACCAACATCAGCGCTTCCAAAACTTCCGCCATGCTTGCGCTCCTCGAAAAGCTGCTCGAAAAAGAATCTTCGTCCGCATCCGATTATGGACTGTTCGCACGGAAAGTGAAGGCCGCCGACAACATTGGCGGAAAACAAAACCTTCGCCCCACAATTGCGATTCTCCCTACAACCGCAACTCTCCACATAGCTGCAATTCTCCCTACAATCGCAACCCTCCACACAACTGCACTTTTCCCTACAACTGTGATTCGCCGCATAACTGTAAAAACCCCTTACGCAAAAATAGGTCAAAAGTATAGTGAACTCGCTATACTTTTGACATGACGAAAGCAACCCGCATATACGATGCAGTCGACGGCTTCGGGCTGATAACATCCGCCCAGGCGGCAGAGCTGGGTATGTCCAACGCCGAGCTCGTGCAACAAGCGCGCATGGGAAGGTTCACGCGCGTCGCACGGGGCGTCTACCGCGTATCCGTGTGGCCTCCGCAACCCGAAGCGCCCTACGCTATCGCCGTAAAAGCGGTTGGCGACGAAGCGCTCCTTTACGGCGAATCCGTTGTCGCGCTGCTCGACCTCACCCCAACCGACACCTCGGCAATATGGGTCGCAACGCCGAAACGGGTACGTCGAACCATCGATATCAGCGCAGAAATAATCCAATCGAGCGAAGCCGCTCCCGCCAGCGTGAAGATCATCCGATCACGCGAAATCGATCCCGTGTCGATAAAGGGAATTCCCTGCCAGCCTATCACCGACGCCATCATATCCGCATCTACGACCATGGGGATCAACCAAGCGCGAGAAGCACTTGTCGAGGCGATGCATCGCGGATACATCACCCGCGTGGAGAGGGCGGATACGGAAAGGGGCTTCGCGCGGCAGAGGAAACGAGCAGCCCGCATGGCGGCGCGCGGCAGGCAAGGCAAGCGGCTCGCGTGACCGCAATCTGCGCTGCAACGGCTCGAACGGTAGCAGTTCGCGCGGCAGCGAGCGATCCGAGCGGCAGCAGTTCTCGCGGCGGCAAGCGATCCGAACGGCAGCAGTTCGTGCGGCGCAGCCTGAACGACGGCGGTTCGTAGGGTGCGCCCCGGACGACGGCAGTCCGCGCGACGGCAACCCACACGATGGAAATTCGCGCGGCAGCGACCCGCGCAACCTGGGCACCGATCGCAAAACGGCTCCGGCGCAACCAGCACCGGAGCCGTTTTTCGCCGAACCTACCGGAGGAACCCTCGGCAAGGCCTTCGGGGAAACCCTCCTACCGAGAAGCCCCGCGATCGGTTTCGCGCGAGAACAGCGCGATCATCCCGACGTTCAGCGCAATCGCGCACAGCGTCCATCCGATCACCCACGGAAGGGAAACGCTCTCGGCGTTGATCGCCCCGAACGACCCGGCCGTGAACACGCAAACCAGAGCCCCGCACACCGCGAACCTGGCCATCACGCGCCTGAACCAGCCTTTCGCAGCGCCCTGAAGCGCCGAGCCGAGGCCCACGCATGCGGCCGCCACCAACGTCGATGCGCACAACAGCACCATCAGCAGCACTATCTTCGTCTCGGCGCCCCCCTTGCTGGCTATCTGGTGCAGCTGAACGCCCGAGAACAAACCGGCCACGATAACCCCGAGGCACACCAAGGACACCGCCACGCACGCGACGCCCCATACCAAAGCAGGCCCCGCAAGCCGGCGTCCCGATTCGCCGCGGTACACGTAGGCGAACACGAGCACCGTCGCAACCGCAAGCGCCATCGCCAAGCCGCTCGCCACCATGAAGCCGATCAGGGTGCCGCCCGAAAGCGCCATGCACAGCTGATCGAGCGTCGAACCCGTCTGGATATAGGGCGCAGTCGCCGCGCGGTAGCTGTACGAGAACGCTCCGACCGCGTCAAGCGCGAACACCCCGATGCGCGCGAGCAGGGCGATCACCAACCCCCCGAGGAACACCGACCCGAACGGGGCGGCGCCTTTCTTCAGATCTGCAGACATACTCCACCCCTTCCTAATCGAGTTCCGCGTCGTTGGCGAACGTCCCGCACAGGTACCCGCCGCAAAACGCCAGACTCACGTCGCCCAGAAGAGATCCCAGGATGACATCGCCCACATACGAGTTCTCGCCGCACGCGCCGCCCGCCGTATGCCAGCCGGCGTACAGGCCGGGGATAACGCGGCCCGACGTGCTGACAACCTGCATGCGGTCGTTGATCATGAGGCCGGCCTTCGTGCCGTACAGGTTGCCGCCGATCCGGCACCCGTAAAACGGCGGGGTCGCCACCTCGTGCAGCCACTCTTCGGGCATGGGATACATGAAATCGTCCTTACCCTTGCGGCAGCATTCGTTCCACTTCTCCACGGCGCCGACCAGGATCCCCTCGCCGAAGCCCAGATCGGCTTCGAGCTCTTCGAGCGTGTCGCGCTTCTTCAGCACGTCGGCCTCGATGGCGTCCTCGACGCCGTGATGCCAGTCCCGGTAGTGCTCGGGAACCTTCTCGATCTGCTCGAGGTCCGGAGAGATCAGCTTGCGGCAGTGTTCTTGGGCGAACCCCGCCAGATGATCCTCGAACTTCGAGTCGAAGATGATGTAGGAGCGATGCCCCGGAGGCGTCATCTGCACCGTGGCCAGATCCCCCAGCGCATAGATCGCCGCCGCGCCGTCTTTCTTCACGCGCGAGTCCATGTAGCGAAGGCGGTTGCCCGCACGGTCGATGGTAAGCCAAGGCTGGCGCGACAGCTGCGTCATGCCGTCGTACAGAAAGCGCGCCCACTGGCCGCCCTCGGACGCCCAGTCGACACCGCCGTCGAACGACGCCGAGCTGTTGAAGCCCGACACGTCGGCCGAAACGCCCAGGCCCATGCGGAAGCACTCCCCCGTCTCGCCCAAGGGGAGGTAGCTCGATGCGCAGCCCATGGCGGCCGTCGGAATGTACTTGTCGAGCAGTGCCTTGTTGTTGCAGAAACCGCCCGCCGTGAGGATGACGGCCTTCTTCGCATGGATCGAGATCTCCCGCTCGTAACCTTCTTTCGCGTAGATTCCCACCACGCGTCCGTCCCCGTCTTGAACCAGAGCCGTCGCGGGGCATTGGAAACGGAAGTCGACCCCTTTGCGAAGCCCGTAGCTGAACATCGCGTCGGTGGCGTCCTTCATCTTCAGGACGTGGTGGTCGAGCGTCGAGTTCTTCGGGGCGACGTACACGGGGACCTCGCCCAGCCTCCACTGGACGCCGCAGTCGGCCATCCAGTCGATGCACTTGCCCCCTCCCTCGGCGATGCGGTGGATGAGCAGCGGATCAGCCGCGAAGTGGTATTCGTCCATGGCCCAGTCGGTCATCTTCTGGGCGTCGAAGGGATACGAGGGCAGCGCGAAGCGACGCTCTTCTTGCAGGCGCGACCCTCCCAGGATCGCGCACATCCCAGCGGACTGGGCGTTTCCTCCCTGCAGCCCGGCCGACTCCACGCAGATGGTCTTCGCGCCCAGCTCGGCGGAGCGCGCGGCCGCGTTCAGCCCGCCGCCGCCCGCGCCCACGACGACGATGTCGCACTCGAGGTCCCACGATGCGGGAACCGGGCGCGGAGGGATGGGGGTCGCGTCGTTTGCCGGAAAAGCGCCGGCGAAGTGGTCGCGGTACGTCGCATCCCCGCCGCCCGACCCGTTTCCCGCCGCGCTGTCGGGAACGGCCACGGTATGCGAGCCGTCGGCCGACCAGTCGCCAATGAATCCCTGCTCGACCGCGAAGGCGTTCAAGGGCGCCGCGTTCGCCGCCACCGCACCGGCGGTCGCAGCGAGCGCCATCCCCAGAAAGTCGCGGCGGGAGCAGCCGTTTTTCTGTTCCTGTCCGTTATCAGGCATGTCTAGCCCTCCTTCTGCGCGCCGGCCGAGGCGGCCGAAGCCTGGGAAAGCGCATCGGCGACGGCGTCGCGCACGGCCTGCGTCGTGATGGTGGCGCCCGAGATCGCGTCGATCTCGCTATCCTGGGCCGCATCGATCATGCGGGCATACACCCCGTCGCGGATGGCCTCGTAGCCCCCTACGCTCTGGGTCTCGCCCTCCTGGGTCATCTGCGTGCAGGTGATGACGTTTCCCTTCACCTGCAACGTGACGGTGATCAGCCCGTCCATACCCTTTGCAACGCCCGTGTAGGTGCCGTCGGCATACGATCCGCTCGCCGTCCTCTGCTCGAGCGGGGCCCGGTCGATCCAGGTGTTCGGCGTATGGATGGCCAGCTGCTCGGCGCTGGCGGCGTCTTTGGAGCCGGAGCCCTCGAACGACGCACCGCAGCCCACAAGGCCCGCGGCCATGGCGACGCTCACGCCCCCCAATACGATAACCTGGGGTTTAAGCATAACTCCCCCTTCCCTACCGCCGCAACGCAGCCGGGTTCTCCCAGCCGTCCGGCGTCTTGAAATCATGGCAGCCGTTGCACCACATCTGGGAGGTGCCGTGCGACGAATGGCAGTACGAGCAGTCCATCGCGTAGGCGCCCATCGACCCGGACAGAACCTCGCCCGAATCCTCTCCCCCGTAGTACTGGTGGCTGAAATGCGGGTTCACGCCCTTGCGACCGCCCCAATCCTGGGTCGAGGCGGCGATCGCCTCGAAATCGTGGCATCCGCCGCTTGCGCACTTCTTGTAGTCGAACGAGATGCCCTCCGCCGCGAGCTTGCCCCGAGCGTCCGTCTCGAAGTCGCCCCGAGCCCACGAAACCGCTTCGGCGACCTGCTCTTTCAACGTCGCCGGATGGCAGTCAAGGCAGCTCACGTTCGCCTCGCGATGCGCGGCCATGATGGGCTGGTCGCTGTTCAGGTACCCTTCGACGTACGAATCCATGGGCTGATGGCAGATCGCGTTGCAGAACTGCGGCGTCGCATGCCATACGTTGAACCCGACGCCCACCGCCACCACGACGGCTGCGATGCAGCCGACGATCGCCCAGCGCGGACCGCCTCTCCGCGGCCGCTTCCCGAGGCTTTCCGCCGCAGCGGGCGAAGCCGTCTTCTTATCAGGCATAGCTTCCCTTTCTCCCACCCCTGCCGCACAAAGCGGCAGGGGCAACCGACATCGGACCTAGGCGGCAGCCTCGCGGCGCTCCATCGCGCGGTCGAAGTCGCGCGTGCCGGTGAACACCTCGTGGGTGTACGGGTTGACGCCGAGCTTCTTGGCGCGGTAGGCCACGTAGCCCAAAGCCGCGACGTTAGCCGCAAGCGCGATCAGCGACACCGTGGTGTTCGTCGTCGCGTTCAGGGTCGACTGGACCGCGAAGATGCTATCGACGCCCATGTCGGGGAAGCTGATCTGGAACGTCGGGAACACCTGCGCGAACATGCACCAGATCGCCAGCGTGTACGCGCGGTTCTGGATCCAGGCGCCCTTGTTCCACAGCGCGTTGGCAACCGTCGGAGCCAGAAGCAGGGCCAAGCCGCAGTACCAAGCGTGGTTGGGCAGGCAGTTGTAGGTGTAGCAGAAGTTCCACAGGTCGTAGGAGATGATGAACACCCACGTCATATCGGGCCACAGCATGTCGTGCTTCTTCTTGGAGACGTAGATGCCCCACCAGCCCGTCATGCAGAAGATGTTGAGGATGCCCGCTATCCCGTTGAACACGTTGTTCCAGCCGCACACCTGGGTCGCGTGCTCGGAGGTGACCCACACCGGCGAACCGTTCTGCATGAAGAAATCCCCGGTGAAGAAATGGGCCGCCGACTCGAAATCCGAGATCACAGCGATGAGGATGTTGATCGCCACGATCACGAACGGGAAGCACTTGAACATCTGCGACTTCCCGAGCCTGCCCCATCGGTACTTCAGGATCATGAAGCCGACGCAGCCGGCCAGGGCCGCATACACCTTCGCGTAGTGGAACCAGCCGTTCTGGAACACCACCGTGGGGTTGTTCACGCCCCAATCCAGCCCCGCGCCCGCCGCAGCGGTCACGACGACGCAGTACACGGTCATCGCGATGGGCAGGGCGACGAACATGAAGATACCGCCCGCCTTGGAGCGCCGTGCGACCTCGTTCAGCAGGATCAGCCCGCAAAACACCATCGCCCAGCCAAGCCACTGGTATAGCGCGTGATCGCCATACACCTCGAACAACATCGTTTCCTCCTTACATCGTTTCGCTCATTCCGACGCGCAGCCGGAACCAATCCCCTTTTTCGGACGCAAGAAGCCAAGCCCTCCCCCGGGCGCTTCTCACATGTATTCCAAGGCGGACGAACCGCCGCGATTCTCAGTCGGCACCGCCTAGCGCGGCGCGGCCCCCGTCGCACAAGGCGCGACCTTCGACCCGCCGGGAACGTAGTCGAGGTCCAGCCGCAGGGTCTGGGCGACGATATCGGCCAGCACCTCGTCGGACACTTCGGGGTTGTAGCGCATGTAGCTCACCAGTCCGCTGATCAGCACGTAGAAGGTCTCGAACACATGGTCGATCTCGATTTCGTGGTACCGGGCGTAATCGACCACCGTGGTGTCGGTGATGTAGCGGGCAAGCGCCTCCGACACGCGCGAGGCGAATTTCAGGTACAGGCCGGCGTTTTCGTTGTTGGCCAGATCCTTGCGCAGGGAGTTGTTGTCGAACAGGCCCCTGCGAATCACCTTGATGCTCTCGGACAGGGCCTTGCGCACGTTCCCGAGCTCGCGCGAGGCGTTCCAATGCCGGACCAGCTCGACGAAATCCTGAACGTAAGTGTCGAGGACCGCCTCGGTGACGTCGTCTTTGTTCTTGAAGTAATGGTAGAACAGGCTGCGTGTCACACCCACTTCGGCCGCGATGTCTTTGACCGACGTGCTGCCGATGCCCTTCCTCTCGTACAGGCTGCGGGCGGCCTCGACGATATCGGTTCGCCGAAGCTCCGCGATGGGCGCATGCCCGCTTTGTTCAGATACCGAGACCGCCATGACAACCCTTTCATCTGCTCCCTATCCGAACATAGGCACATAATATGTTCACATTTGACAGGGCGTCAATGAACAGATTGCAAAAAGTGTCAACGGCCTGAACAGGCGTTGTAAGAACAGGTAATTCAACCGCTTGAAGCAATCATGGAGGTTTCGCGCTTAATCATACGGTTGGAAAACACCAGGCGAGGTCTGCGGGCGGCACGGCGAGCCGGTTTTCCGACCCCCGCCGATCCGCTTCGAGGTGCAGCGTATCGATAACGATGTCCGCAATCACGTCGTCGGGCGTATCGGGGTAGCGGCGGATAAGGCCCACCAACCCGAACAGCAGCAGGTACACCGTTTCGTACGGATGCGCGAGCTCGAAGGGGTGGAACCTCCTGTATTCGGGGATGACCTCGCACAGGCAGAACCGCGTCACCTCTTCGGTGCAGCGGAACGTGAAGCTCAGGTACCTGTCGGCGCGCGTCGGCCCCGCGATCTCGGCGCGCAAGGGGTTGTCGTCGAACACCGCCTGGCGAAACAACCGCGTGCACTGGGACACCGCGGTGCGCACATCGCCCCGCGCGCGGCGCTCGTTCCACCGTTGCGCCAGTTTGACGAAGTCGCGCACGTAGGTGAGAAGCACCCACTCGGTTATATCGTCCTTATCGACGAAGTAGTGGTAGAACAGGCTGCGCGTCACATACAGGTGGTCGGTTATGTCCTTGACGGAAGAGCGCTCGATGCCCTTCTGTTCGTATACGTACCGAGCAGCCTCGATGAGCTCTTTGCGACGGAGCTCGCCTGCGCGAAGATGGTTTACGGCAGGCTTTCCTGGATGAGTAGCCATAGCTTCCATCCTTTTGCACGACCCAACCTTGGCTCGTACTGTAGCACAGTGAGAATTTCTAATGTAACCGAGACATGACATTGAGACGCAATAAAGTTATTAGTAAAAGAAATAACCTGATTCTCACAAAAAACGGCCCTCTTTCGAGGGCCGTTCGCAAACCGCGTTCGATCGATGCTAGGAAAGGAGATCGAGCAGAGCCTGCTTGGGCTGCGCGCCGATCACCTGCTTCTTGAGGTTGCCGCCCTCGAACGAGATGAAGGTCGGGATGCTCATGACGCCGTAGCGCTGGGCGATGTCGGGGTTCTCGTCGATGTCGATCTTGTAGACCGCGACCTCGCCGGCCTTCTCGGCGGCGATCTCGTCGACGGTAGGGGCCATCATCTTGCAGGGGCCGCACCAGGTTGCATAGAAGTCGACCAGAACGGGGGTCTTGGCATCCAGAACCTTCTCCTGGAAGTTTGCGGAATTGATCACTTCGCTCATCGGAGCCTCCTTATGTTTCCTATCGGCATGACAGGCGTTTAAATTGCTTACAATCTTAATGCATTTCCGACGCAGGGACGACCTCGTTTCCAACCGTTACCTTCCGTATACGTGCGGACTGCGTGCAGGCGGGAACCGAACGGCGGCGGTATCCCTATACTAAGGAAACGGCCCCCGAACGGTTCGGGCGGCCCTGCGGCCGACATCGACGCCCAACCTGCACTCCCTGCAAAACCGATGCGCGCACGCACCCGATGAAAGAAGGCACCATGGAACGCACCGCACCCGGCCCTGCAGCCGACGCCCCCGCCTACCAGGGACATGCAACCGCAGCCGTCGATCTCGTGTTGGAGGGCGGAGCCATGCGCGGCCAGTTCACCGCGGGCGTGTGCGACGCCCTCATGGAGCGCTCCCTGTTCTGCGACCGCGTGATCGGCGTTTCGGCGGGCGCGCTGTGCGGTTGGTACTACGTGGCCGGCTACCGCGGCCAAACCGCGTACTTGAACGCGAAGTACTGCCAGGATTGGCGCTACCTGTCGCTCAAAAGCTATGCGCTCACGGGAAACGCGTGCGGTCGGGACTTCATGTTCCGGCAGATCCCCGAAAAGCTCGAGCCCATCGACTACGGGTTCTTCGACCGCTCCCCCATGACGCTGGTCAGCGTGGCGTCGGACCTGGAAACGGGCGAAGCGGACTACCATGCCCATCTCGGCTCCGAAGAGGGGCGGCCCTACCTGATAGCGTCGTCTTCCATCCCCTTGGTCAGCCAGATCGTGGAGGTCGACGGCAAGAAGCTTTTGGACGGGGGGACCTGCGACAGCATCCCCATCATCTATTCCCAGATCACGCGACCGAACACCAAGCGGATCGTCGTATGCACCCACCACGCCGACTTCGAACGCGAACCCGACAAGCTCGCAGCGCTCGAGCGGCAGGTGTACCGCGATTTCCCCTACTATCTCGACCGCCTGGAGTGCCGCCACATCGAGTACAACCGGACCTACCGAGCCCTCAAGCGCATGCACGCCGCGAAAGACGCGTTCGTCATCTGGCCCGAGCATCCCGTCACCGTCTCGAACATGGAGAAGGACCGCGATGCGCTGATCGACCTCTACCTCCAAGGCTACGAGGTCGCGCACCGTCTGTGGCCCGCACTGGCAGCCTACCTCGAAGCATAAGCCGGGCGCGTCGTGCCGTGTCGGCGCGTCGCGATGCATCGGTGCAGCGCAGAGGGAGCACCGGCCACCCGGACGCTGGCCGCCCGGGCCGAACCGCCTTTCTCCCCGCGCAAAAAAACAGGGCGCCCTCCCCCGAAAGCCCGGGGGAGGGCGCCCGATTCAAGCGGAAGCGAAACGCGGCGCTCGCCTAAACCTGCGCGTCGTTCAGCAGCTCCTCGAGCTTGGACACGTCCCACGTGCCCAGGTCGCCCTCGAAGCGCTCGCGCACCGAAACGGTGCCCGTCTCGATCTCTTTGTCGCCCAGAACCACCATGTAGGGGACCTTGCCGGCCTGGGCCTTCGCGATCTTCACGCGCATCGGCTCGTTCTGGCCGTACACCTCCACGCGCCCGCCTGCGCGCTGAAGGCGCTTCGCCAGCTCGTCGGCCGCCTCCTTATGGCGATCGGCGATGGGCAGCACGACCACCTGCACGGGCGACAGCCACAGCGGCAGCGCGCCGGCGTAGTGCTCGATGAGGATCCCCAGGAAGCGCTCGATCGACCCGAACAGCGCGCGGTGCAGCATGAAGGGGCGCGCCTCTCCGTTGTCGGCTGTGCGGTACGAGATATCGAACCGCTCGGGCAGGTTGAAATCGACCTGGACCGTCGAGCACTGCCACATGCGCCCGATCGCATCTTTCACCTTGATGTCGATCTTCGGGCCGTAGAAGGCGCCGTCGCCCTCGTTCAGCTCGTACTTCAGCCCGCGCACCTCGCAGGCCTTCTTCAGCGAGCTCTCGGCATGCTCCCACATGGCGTCCGATCCGATGGACTTCTCGGGGCGCGTGGAGATCTCGGCCTCGTATTCGAACCCGAACTCGCCCATGATGGCGTCCGCCAAATCGAGGATCTCGACCACCTCGTCGACCACCTGGTCTTCGCGGCAGAACACATGCGCGTCGTCTTGCGTGAAGCCGCGGGCCCGCATGAGGCCGTGCACCGCGCCGCTCATCTCGTGGCGGTACACCGTGCCGAACTCGAAGAAGCGGACGGGAAGGTCTTTGTACGAGTGGATGGAGTTGCCGAACAGCATCACATGACCCGGGCAGTTCATGGGCTTCACGCCGTATTCGGAGAAGCGGGGCTGCTCGTCGGTTCCCTCGTTGATGTTGAAGAAGTACATGTTGTCGTGGTAGAAATCGTAATGGCCGGACGTCTTCCATACGTCTGACTTGTAGATGTGCGGCGTGATGACCTCTTCGTAGCCGCGGCGGTACAGCTCTTTGCGCAGCCATTCCTGCAGCGTGCGGATGACCCGCGCGCCGTTGGGAAGGTAGAGCGGCAAACCCACGCCCGCCATATCGCTCATCATGTAGAAATCCAGGTCGCGACCGAGCTTGCGGTGGTCGCGCTTCTCGGCCTCCTCGAGGTTGGCCAGGTAGGTGTCCAGATCGCGCTGCTTGAAGAACGCCGTTCCGTAAATGCGCTGCAGCTGCTCGCGCTCGGCGTCCCCGCGCCAGTACGCGCCGGCGATCTTGGTCAGCTTGAACGCGGCGACCTTCGACGTGTCGGGCACGTGCGGGCCGCGGCACAGATCGCTGAACGACCCGATGCCGTACGTGGTTATAACCTGGTCGGAAGGCAGCTCGTTGATGAGCTCGACCTTGAACGGCTGGTCGGCGAACAGCTCCAGCGCCTCGGCCTGGGTAACCTCTTTGCGCTCGAAAGGCGTACCCGCAGCGACGATCTCGGCCATGCGGGCCTCGATCGCGGCGAAATCGTCCGAAGACAGCGTTCGGTCGAGCTGGACGTCGTAGTAGAAGCCGTTCTCGATGGCCGGGCCGACTCCGAACTTCACGTCGCCGTACAGATCGACCAGAGCGGCCGCCATGACATGGGCCGTCGAATGGCGCAAAAGCTCGAGCGCCCCTTCGCTCTTATCGGTGACGATGGACACTTCGTCCCCGTCAGACACCGGAAACGATGCGTCTACCGCCTTTCCGTTGACGATTCCGCCCAGGGCGGCTTTCGCCAGACCGGTCCCGATGGAGGCGGCGACATCCGCTACCGTCGATCCGTCCTCGAGCTCTTTTCGAGCCCCGTCGGGAAGGGTGATGAACATGATGGATCCTCTCTTTCTGCCGGGTGCGTACAAAGCACCTGCTTCCTGCCGGGCGCATACAGAGCGCCTGCAGCCTGGTATATACAACAAAACCGCCCCGAGACGAGGCGGTTCATGCTGACAGCGTACGTGCGCCCGCTATGCCTCGTCCGGCATGACCGGCTTGCGGCCGGCGGGGGCGGTAGTTCGATTCTGTCCCGAGCGCGCAGCGACCGGCGTGGCGCAGTACGGGCACACCGTCCAGCGCGGATCGAGCGCATGATGGCACGTGGGGCACAGGTTCTTCAGCTGCGTATGGCAATTGGGGCACAGCACGTAATCGGCCTCGACCGGGTAACCGCAATGGGCGCACTCGCCGTACTTCATCAGCTCGCGCTGCTTAAGCGCCACCTCCAGCTCCTGCTCGTCCCGATCGATGAGCAGCAAAGGCGGCCTCAGCAGGCAATACGCGATGACGCCCAGCAACGGGACGAGGGCGACGACCGCCCACACGTACCAGTGCCCGCCGCGCAGGTACGCGTCGCGCGCAACCCACACGATGGAAAGGACGTACAAGATGACCAGGAACACGACCGCGAGCGTGAAAGCCGCCTGGACCTCGGGAGTCCACAGCTGCGCCAGAATATCGCCCATACGCTTCTCGTTTCCTCTCTTACGATTTGCAGAAGGCCCGCATGCGCAGGCGGGGTCGATTATACCAAAAGGAAGTTACCGCCCAGCCGCGAGCACACAGCCCTCACACGCGCACCCAGGCCGCAGGCCCGCTTAGCGCGCAAGGGCCTCGGCCCACGCGTCCTCGCGGAAGCCCACGAGGACGAAGTCGGGCCCGACGACGATCGGGCGCTTCACCAGCATGCCGTTCCCGGCGAGCAGCTCTAAGGCCTCCTTATCGGAGATGCCAGCGTCCAGGACCGCCTTGATGTTGCGCTCGCGGTACAGCATGCCGCTGGTGTTGAAGAACCGGCGCACCGGAAGCCCGCTGCGCTCGTGCCATACAGCCAGCTCGTCTGCCGTCGGGTTGTCCTCGACGATATGGCGGCCGGTGTAGGAGACCCCGTGCTCGTCAAGCCACTTCTTCGCCTTCTTGCACGTCGTGCACTTGGGGTATTCCACGAACAGAACGTCGGCCATGTCTCTCCCACCTCTCCGAACCCGCCGCGCTACCGGGCGGCAACGCGGCGGGCCTGAATCCGAAACGGTTGCTTACGCCAGCTCGGCAAGCTGAACGTCGATGCGGGCGATGCGGTCGAGCGCGTCGGCGTGCTTCGCCCGGTCCTTCTCGATGATCTCGGGGGCCGCCTTCGCGAGGTAGCCCTCGTTCGCCAGCTTCTTGCCCAGCTTCTCGGCGTCCTTCTCCAGCTTCGCCCGCTCTTTCTCGAGCCGCGCGCGCTCGGCGTCGAAGTCAACCAAGCCGGCCAGCGCCACGTACACCTCGATACCGCTGCCCAGAACGGCCGCCGCCTGCGCGGGCTTCTGCGCATCGGCGGAGATGGCCAGATCAGACGCGTTCGCCATCGCCGAGATGAGGGCGGACTGCGCACCCAGCAGGCGACTGTCCTCCTCGGATGCCTTCACGGCAAGCGCCAGGGGCTCTTTCGGCGAGATCCCGTAGCGGGCGCGCGTCGAGCGGACCCCCGTCACGACCTCGCATACCATGTCGATCGCGCGCTCGGCCTCGTCGTCGGCGAAGCGGGAAAGCTCCGAGGCGGAAGGCCATGCGGCGCCGATCAGGTACGGAGCCTGCGAGCGGTCGAAGGGAAGCTCTTGGTAGATGTCCTCGGTCACGAAGGGCATCACCGGATGCAGCAGGCGGATGGCCTGGTCGAGTACGAACATGAGGTTGCGCTGGCACGCCAGGCGATCGGCCGGGTCGGCCGACTCGTCCAGGCGGCTCTTGGAGAACTCGATGTACCAGTCGCAGTACTCGTTCCAGAAAAACGCGTACAGCTCGCGGGCGATGTCGCCGAACTCGAACTCGGCGTACAGGTCGTCCAAACGCGCCACCAGCTTGGCCAGGCGGCTGAAGATCCACTTGTCGGCGGGGGTGGTGGGTTCGGGCGCGCCGGGCTCGTAGCCGTCCAGATGCATTCCCACGAAGCGGGCGGCGTTGCGCACCTTGTTGGCGAAGTTGCGGCTGCTCTCCAGCTTCGACTCGTTGAAGCGGAGGTCCTGCCCGCCGGTGACCTGCATCAGCAGGCCGAAGCGCATGCCGTCGGCACCGTAGTCTTCCATGAGGCGCAAAGGATCGACGCCGTTTCCGCGCGATTTGCTCATGGGCTTGCCGTCGGCCCCCATCACCGTGGGGTGGATGATGACGTGCTCGAAAGGGATCTGCCCGGTGCAGTACGTGGAGGCCATCACCATGCGCGCCACCCACAGGCCCATGATATCGCGCGCCGTCGAGAGCACCTGGGTCGGGTACACCTCTTTCAGCTCGGGCGATTCGGTGCCGTCGATGGTCCATCCCAGGATGGCGAAGGGCCACAACTGGGACGAGAACCAGGTGTCCAGCACGTCCTCGTCCTGACGGACGGGCTTGCCGCACTTCGGGCACACCTCGATGTTGGCGACCGACGCATCCTCCCAGCCGCACTCGTCGCAGTAGAACACGGGGATGCGGTGACCCCACCACAGCTGGCGCGAGATGCACCAGTCCTTCAGGTTCTCGAGCCAATCGAGATAGACGCGCTTCCAACGGGCGGGATGGAAGCGGATCGAACCGTCCTCCACCACGCGGGCGGCCTCCTCCTTCAAGCGGTCGACCGCGACGAACCACTGCTCGGACTCCCAGGGCTCGAGCTTGGTGTGGCACCGATAGCAGGTCATGACCGAATGAGGGTGGTCTTCCACCTTCTCGAGCAGCCCGAGGGCGTCGAATTCGGCGACGATCGCCTCGCGCGCCTCGTCGCGGCTCATCCCCGAGAAGCGCCCGTAGCCCTCCACCACGTGCGCGGTCTCGTCGAACACGTTGATGCGCGGCAGCCCGTTGCGCTCGCCCATCGCCCAGTCGTTGGGGTCGTGCGACGGCGTCACCTTGACGAAGCCCGTGCCGAACGACGCGTCCACGTGGTAGTCGGAGAAAATGGGGATCTCCCGATCGACCAGCGGCAGCTTCACCGTCTTGCCCACCAGCGCCTTCTTCGATTCGTCCGAAGGGCTCACCGCGACACCGGTGTCGCCCAGCATGGTCTCGGGGCGCGTGGTGGCCACGACGATGTGGTCCATGCCGTCGACGGGCTCGGTCAGAGGGTAGCGCAGGTACCACAGGTGACCCGCCTCGTCCACGTACTCCGCCTCGTCGTCGGCGATGGCCGTGGTGCAGTGGGGGCACCAGTTCACGATGCGCTTGCCGCGATAGATGATGCCGTCGTGGTACCAGTCGACAAACAGCTTGCGCACCGCATCCACGTAGTCGGGGTCGAGCGTGAAGTGCTCGTCGTCGTAGTCGACCGAGCAGCCCATGCCCTTGATCTGGTTCACGATGGTGCTGCCGTACTGAGCGCGCCATTTCCAGCATTCCTCGATGAACGCCTCGCGGCCGATCTGCAGGCGGGAGATACCCTCCTCGGCCAGCTTCTTGTCGACCTTGGTCTGGGTGGCGATGCCCGCATGGTCGGTTCCCAGAACCCAGCGGGTGCGATACCCTTGCATGCGGGCGCGGCGGATGCAGGTGTCCTGGATGGTGTCGTTCAGCGCGTGGCCCATATGGAGGAAGCCCGTGATGTTGGGCGGGGGGATGGTGATGGTGAAGGGATGCTGCGCGTACTCGCCGCGACCCTCGCTGCGCGAGAAGTACCCGGCATCCTTCCATTGGTTGAACCGAACGCGCTCGCGGGCGGCGAAATCGTCTTTCGGCCTGCCCTGATCCTGTGTCCCGTTAGAAGTCATTGAGAACCGCCTTTTTGAGAACCGCTTTCCTTCATCGATGCAAAGAAACGGGCGCTGCGAAAAGCCCGGCGCCCGTTTCCATGATACCCCATGGCGAACCGCCTACCCTTGCGGCGCATCCTCCGCCGCCGCCTCTTCGACCACCTCGATCTCGGGCTTCGTATCGCCCGCGATGTCGCTTTCGCGCAGCGTCACATGCGAGGCGCCTTCGTGCTCGGGCAGATCGTACATCACGTCTTGCAGCACGCGCTCGCAGATGGAGCGCAAACCGCGCGCGCCCGTTCCGTGCTCGACCGCCTCGCGGGCGATGGCGCGCAGGGCCCCGTCGGTGAACTCCAGCCGGGAATCCTCGAACTCGAACATGCGCTGGTACTGCTTGACCAGCGCGTTTTTCGGTTCGGACAGAATCCTGATCAGGTCGTCCTCGTCAAGTGCGGAAAGCGAGGTGATGACCGGGATGCGGCCCACGAACTCGGGGATCATGCCGAACTTGTTCAGATCCTCGGGCAGGACCTTCAGCAGAAGCTCGGCCTCGGACTTCTTGGCCGACTCGGGGATCTCGGAGTTGAAGCCGATCACGCTCTTGCCGATGCGCTCGGCCACGATGTCGGAAAGGCCGACGAACGCGCCGCCCAGGATGAACAGGATGTTCGTCGTGTCGATGCGGATGAGCTCTTGCTGGGGATGCTTGCGCCCGCCCTGCGGGGGGACGCTCGCCTCGGTGCCCTCGACGATCTTCAGGAGCGCCTGCTGCACGCCCTCCCCCGAGACGTCGCGCGTGATGGAGAGGTTCTCGGCCTTGCGCGCCACCTTGTCGATCTCGTCGATGTAGACGATGCCGATCTCGGCGCGCGGGATGTCGAAGTCGGCTGCAGTGATGAGCTTGAGCAGGATGTTCTCGACGTCTTCGCCCACGTACCCCGCCTCGGTGAGCGTCGTGGCGTCCGCGATGGCGAACGGGACGCGCAAGCTGCGGGCGAGCGTCTGGGCGAGCAGCGTCTTTCCCGACCCGGTGGGACCGAGCAGCATGATGTTGCTCTTGGAAAGCTCGACGTCGCCCTCTGCCGCATCGGCCCCCAGGCTGACGCGCTTGTAGTGGTTGTACACCGCCACCGACAAGGCGCGTTTGGCGGCCTCCTGCCCCACGACGTACTCGGAGAGCTGGTCGTAGAGCTGATGCGGGGTGGGCAGGTTTTCCAGGACGTCTTCGGGCGAAGGCTCGGCGGCCTCGCCTTCCACGGCGGCCGCCGGTATGAAGTCGGGATCGAAACCGGCATGGGGGCGGCGCCCGGCAACGTTCATGCCCATGTCGCGCATAAGCGACTCGGCGCACACCGAAATGCACTCATCGCAGATGTAGATCCCGTTGGGACCGGCGATCATCGCCGCAACCTCATGCGGGCGCTTCCCGCAGAAGGCGCAGGCGATGTCGGCTTCGTTCGTGAATTCGTCGGTTCGTTTGTCAGTCAAGGTCGTTCCTCGTCTCGGCCCGAAAGGGCTCTTGCTAGTGTGCGGCGGCGGATCGCGAGGTGGTGATGCGGTCGACGATGCCGTAGGCCACGGCTTCCTCGGCGGTCAGCCAGTTGTCGCGCTCGGTGTCGCGCTGCACGTCTTCGAAGGGGCGGCCGCAGTTGTCCGCGAGGATCTTGTTCAGGCGCTCGCGGGTCTTGAGGATCTGCTCGGCCATGATGGCGATCTCGGTCTGCTGGCCCTGGGCCCCGCCTGAGGGCTGGTGGATCATAACCTCGGCGTTGGGAAGCACCAACCGCTTGCCCTTGGCTCCGGCCGACAGCAGCACGGCGCCCATCGAAGCGGCCATGCCCATGCAGATCGTGGACACGTCGCACTTGATGAAGTTCATGGTGTCGAGAATGGCCAGGCCGGCGGTGACCGATCCCCCGGGCGAATTGATGTAGAGCGAGATGTCCTTGTCCGGATCGGCGCTTTCCAGATGCAGGAGCTGCGCGACCACGGAATTCGCAACGTTGTCGTCGATCGCCTCGCCCAGGAAGATGATGCGGTCGTTCAGCAGGCGCGAATAGATGTCGAAGCTGCGCTCGCCGCGCGGCGACTGCTCGATGACGTACGGAATCAAGGCTCCGTTGATGTTGTGTGCCATGTCGATCCTTCTCTCTTCGGGGCGAACGTGCGCCCGGTTGCTACCTTCGTCACCGGCCAATCGTGATGCTGCTGCGCTCGGCGTTCAAGCCGAAAGGCGGCCGCGTTACCCGATGGAATAGAAAAAAGCGGACGCACCGTCACGCGATGCGCCCGCCCATTTTATCGCTAAACGGAGCTATTCGGCGTCAGAAGCCTGCTCGGCGTCCTTCTTCTTGGAAGACTTCTTCGCAGGGGCCTTCTTCGCGGGCTTGTCCTCGGCGACTTCCTCGGTGATGACCGCGGACTCCAGCGCGTTGTCGAGCGCCTTCTGGCGCAGGACGCCCTGGCGGACCATGTGGATCTGGCCGGCCTCGCGCCAGCTCTTCTCGACGGCCGCGGGATCCTCGGCGCCGGAGTTGGCGAACTCGGCGGAGATGTCCTCGTCGGTGACCTCGAGGCCCGCATGGGCGGCCCAGGCGTCGAGCGCGAGATCCTGCTTGACCGTGTCGGCGGCCTGCTTCTTGAGGTCGTCGCGGAACTGCTGGGAGGTCAGGTTCTGGGAGGCGAGGTAGGCGTCGAACGTGAGGCCCTGCATCTGAAGCTGCTGGAAGAAGTCCTGCACCAGCTGGGCTTCAGCGGCCTCGACCATATTCTCGGGCGCGTCGCCCTCGAGCCGCTCGGCAAGCGCCATAAGCGCGCGGTTCTCCTTCAGGCGGGGCAGCACGGCGGCCTTCTGGGCCGCGATGGACTCGGAGATGTTCGTGCGCAGATCGTCCACGCCCTCGAGGCCGAAGGTCTCCTTGACCCACTCGTCGGTCATCTCGACGGCTTTCTTCTTCTTGACGACGATGACGGTGACGTCGAAGGCGATCTTCTCGGTCTTGCCGACAAGGGCGCTGGTCATAACCGTGGGCTCGGCGGGAACGTCAATGGTGAACTGCTTGGAGTCGCCCTTCTTCAGGCCCAGCAGCTCGTCGTCGAACGACTTGGGGAACAGGCCCGACCCGAGGCCGTACTGGCGCGACTCGGTGGAGATGGACTCGATGTCGTTGCCCTCGTCGTCGGTGGCCTTGATGGCCAGGTCGGCGTAGTTGTCCTCTTTGATCTTGGTGTTGGCGGCCGCATCGACGATGTCGTAGTAGTGCTCCTGCAGCGCCGCGACCTCCGCGTCGACCTCTTCGTCGGACGCGCCCTCGGCGGGCATGGCGAAGGACAGGGCGTCGTAGCTCTTCAGCTCGAAGGAGGGCTTCACCGCAACCTCGAAGGAATACGAGAAGGACGCTCCGTCGACCGCGAGGGCTACCTCGCCGTCGAACTCGGGCTTGGCGACCGGGAACAGCCCGTTGTCGTCCATGGCCCGACCGCAGGTCTCGTTCACCAGATCATCGGTGACCTGGGCCGCGACGGCCTCTTTGCCCAGCGCGTTGTCGATAACGGCGCGCGGGGCCTTCCCGCGACGGAAACCAGGGAAATTGTACTGGCCGGCCACCTGCTTGTACTGCTTCTTGAAACGGGCGACGACCGTAGCCTCATCGACGGTGACGGCCACCTTGACGCGGTTGTCCTTAAGGACCTCAGCTGAAGTTTCCACTTATGTTTCCTCCGTTGTCTGTAAGCTTCGTGGCACGCCCGTTGCAGACGAACCAGCGTGCGCCCAAGCGCTCCGCGCTGCTTAATCGCAGCGAACATACCGAGTGGGGATTATCGCATACTCGGGATTGCAGATAAAGCGATTCACCAAGAGTACGGACGCGAAAAAATCGAGGACGGCCAATTGGGCCCCGCAAGGGCGCCTCCCATGTCATATAATCCGATCAACGACAAAATGCAGCGTAAACGAACCCGAAAGGCCCCGCCGTGTCATTGCAGCTCAACCTCGCGCAGGAACGCGAACTCCACCGACTGATCGACTACGAGCGCTCGCTGTGCTCGGCGAACTCCGATCCGGTCTTCCGCTGCGCGTTTCCCTACCGTCCCGACAACGACCTCCAGGCCGAGCTGATCGAAGCGGGCGCCCTCAACGTGAAGAACGACCCGCGCCACGGAACCATCGTCGTCATCTCGTCTTCGGGTTACTCCCACTTCCCCGAGAAGGCGCGCGACGAGAAGGCCGAGTACGACCGGGCCCGCCGCGATGCGCGCCTCATCGGCATGACCGCGCTGTTCTCGGCCGTCTGCATGGCAGTGGGCTTCCTCCTAGGGCTCATCGCCCGCTAGGCGCTAGGCGCGCGCAGCCGCGCCGCTTTGCGACCCGCCGCCGCATCGGACGCGCCTGCGACGTGCTAGCATAAGCGCAGCATCCCCCTTTCGTGAAAGGTGGTCCGTATGGTCGCTGCGCTCGTTATCGCCGCCGTTGCGTCGCTGCTCGCCGTGATCGTCGTGCGGGGCCTGCGCGTGAAGCCCGCAACCGTGGACGATCCCCTCCCTCCCACCTCCGTCAGAGGAAGCGACGAGGCGGTCGAGCGCTTCCGCGACATGCTGCGCATTCCCACGGTGTGGGACCGCGAGAACCCCGATGCCGACCGCGGGCCCTTCGACCGCTTCGTCCCCCGCATGCGCGAGCTGTACCCGCGCGTGTTCGGCCAGCTGGAGCTCGAGATGATCAACACCTACGGCATCCTGCTGAAATGGGAGGGGTCGGATCCTGCGCTCGATCCCGTGGTGCTCATGGCCCACCACGACGTGGTGTCGGCCGATCCGCGCGGATGGACGCACGATCCTTTCGGCGCCGATGTCGAGGACGGGCGGATCTGGGCGCGCGGGGCCGTCGACACGAAATGCCTTCTGGCCGGGCTCTACGAGGCGGCCGAGATGCTGCTGAGCGAAGGGTTCGCACCCGTGCGCACGATCTATCTGTGGTCGTCGAACTGCGAGGAGGACAACGGGGACACCACGCCCATCCTGGTCGAAACCTTCAAGCGGCGCGGCATCGAACCGGCCTTCGTGCTCGACGAGGGCGGCGCGGTCATCGACAACGCGCCCCTGAACGTGAAAAACGAGTTCGCCGTCATCGGCTTGGCAGAAAAAGGCCTGTTCAATGCCGATATCACCGTAAGCTCCGAAGGAGGGCACGCCTCCACCCCGTCGTTGTCGGACTCCACCGCGCGCCTGGTCACGGGCCTCGAGCGGCTGCAGAGAAACCCCGGCGCGGCCCGCATGTCCGCGCCCCTCGAGGCCATGCTGCGCGAGCTGGCCGCCCACAGCGGCCTTCCCTACCGCATCGTGTTCGGAAACCTGTGGCTGTTCAGGCCTCTGGTCGTGCGCATGCTCGAGGGGAATCCCGAAACGGCCGCCATGCTGCGCACCACCTACGCCCTAACCGAGCTGGAGGGGTCCCCTTCCGCCAACGTCATCCCCAAACAGGCGAGAGCCAACGTGAACGTGCGGGTCGATCCCGCGGAAAGCGTGCAGGAGGCCCGCGCGCGCATCGAGGCCGCCTTCGAGGGGGAAGCCGACGTCTGCCTGTTCGACGCCATCGAACCCTCCCGCATCGCCCCCTGGAGAGGCGATCGCGCCTGGAACTTTCTGTGCGCGGTGGTGCGCAGCGCCTACCCCGAAGCGGGAATCGCCCCGTATATCCAGGTCAGCTGCAGCGATGCCCGCCATTTCCAGCGGGAGTTCCAGCGCGTGTACCGCTTCGCCGGCATGCTGTTCCGAGGCGACCAGCGCTCGCGTATCCACGGGCAGGACGAGAACATCGACGTGGAAAGCTTCAAGCGCGGCGTCGGATTTTACTACGAGCTGATACGCAACATCGACAGGCTGGGAGGATAGCATGGCCGAAACCGAGGGCAGCGCGGCGCGCAAACCGTTTTACGGCTGGTGGATCGTCGCGGGCGGGTTCGCGCTCATGGCCACCTGCTACACGGCGTTCGTCAACTGCATCCCGCTGTTCCAGACCCATATCGTGCAGGATCTGGGAATAACGGTCGGGCAATTCAACACCGGCGTGTCGCTGTGCACCGTCGCCGCCGTCTTCGCGTCGCTCGCGATCGGCAGGCTCATCGACGTCTGGGACGCGCGCATCCTGGGCACCTTCACCGTGATCTGCGCCTTTGCGGTGCTCATCGGGCTCTCGCGCGCAACCCAGCTGTGGCACCTCTACGCCCTTTGCATCGCGGCCGGAACCATCGTCGTGGCCGGCACGAGGCTCCTGGCAAGCGTCGTCATCGCCAACTGGTTCACCCTGAAACGCGGCCTGGCCGTGTCGATCGCCCTATCGGGGTCGGGGGCCGGAGGCGTGGCGCTGTCCCCCATCACCAGCGCGCTCATCGTGAACATGGGCTGGCGCAGCGCCTTCACCGTACTTGCCTTCGTGTGCCTGGTGCTGGGCCTGCCCCTGGTGGCGGCCTTCTTCCGCAACCAACCCGGCGACAAGGGGCTTTCCCCCTACGGTGCCGGACAGCTGGAAAGCGCGCGAGCCGACCGCTCGCCCGACGAACCGGTGACCATCGACATCGGCTGGAAGGTGCTGCGGAAGAGCAAGGCGTTTTGGCTGATGACCGCCGGATTCGTGATGATGGGCATCGACAACGGGGCCATCATCACCAACGCGGTGTCGAACATGACCTCGGTGGAGCTGAACGGGACCGTGATCGTCACCGGGGGCCACGACGCGCTGTGGGCCGGCAACGTCTGGGCTTTCTACCTGGCCTGCGTGATCGTGTTCAAGGTTTCGCTCGGCGCCCTGTACGACCGCTGGGGCATGCGCGCGGGCACGGTTTTGGGCACCGCCGCGTCTTTCGCGGCTGCGGTGGCCCTGTGCTTTCCCGCCACCGACGCAGGCCCCATCCTCGCCTCGCTGTTCTTCGGGTTCGGCACCTGCATGGGCACCGTCGCCCCGCCGCTTATGACCGTGAAGGAGTTCGGGAAGAAGGACCTGGGTACCGTGACGGGAATCGTGACGGCCTTCGAGATGTTCGGGGCGGCTGTGGGCGCCGTGGCTTCGGGCGCGCTGTTCGACGCTTACCTGTCGTTCGTGCCGGCTTGGATCATGGTCATGGTCGCCACCTTGCTGATGGGCGTCTTCCTGCTCGCATCCATCCGCGCGGCGCGCGGGCTCGTGCGCAAGCTCGGCGAGGCCGAAACCCCGTCGGCACGCGAAGGGGGCGGCAACGATCCGCGCTGATTAGAAAGGTAAAGCGAAACGGGAAAAGGGGCCGTCGCCCTGCCCGAGCGACAGCCCCCTCGTCTGTGGTGCGGGCGAAAGGACTTGAACCTTCACGTCAAGGACACCAGAACCTAAATCTGGCGCGTCTGCCAATTCCGCCACGCCCGCGAAAGCGCGCAGCCACAGCTGCGCAGCGCGTCTCATGGTACCAGAAACCCGGCACCGAAGCGCTCTGAACCCGCAGCGCGGGTCGCACGCGACAAAAAACGAGCCGTTTATGAAAAACCTCCCGACCCATACCCTGTTTTTTCGCTAATATTCGTCAAATGAAATGGGCGGATTCGCTCATTGGAAGCCCCGAGGTAAGGAAACCTATGAAAAGCCTTCTACAGAAATGGAGCGGCATCGATCTGATCGTCAGAATCCTGATCGGTCTCGTCATCGGCGCTCTGCTGGGCGTCTTCGCTCCCGCAGACCTCTCGATCGTGACCCTTCTGGGCTCCCTGTTCGTCAACGCCCTGAAGTCCGTCGCGCCGATCCTGGTGTTCTTCCTGGTCATCAGCGCGCTGGCTAACGCGAAGGGCGTCGGGACCATGAAGACCATCGTCCTTCTGTACGTCATTTCCACCTTCGCCGCCGGCCTCATCGCCGTGCTGGCCTCCTTCGCGTTCCCCATCGAGTTGACGCTTGCGAACGCAGACGCGGTCACCCAGTCCTCACCCGAGGGAATCGGCGAGGTTCTCAACACGCTGATCCTGAACATCACGGTGAACCCCGTCGCTGCGCTCACGAACGCCAACTACATCGGCATCCTGGCTTGGGCCGTCGGCCTGGGCGTCGCCCTGCGCGTCGCGAGCGAGAACACCAAGTCGGTGTTCGCCTCCATCGCCGATGCCGTCGGCAAGATCGTCTACTGGGTCATCCAGCTCGCCCCCTTCGGCATCCTGGGCCTGGTCTACACTTCCGTCTCCACCAACGGTCTGGACATCTTCACCGAGTACGGCGCGCTCATCGTCTTGCTGGTGTCGTGCATGTTCTTCATCGCGCTGGTGGTGAACCCGCTCATCGTGTTCGTGTTCACGCGCAAGAACCCCTATCCTTTGGTGCTGCGCACCCTGAAGGATTCGGGGCTCACCGCGTTCTTCACGCGCTCCTCTGCGGCTAACATCCCCGTGAACATGCAGCTGTGCCGCCGCCTCGGCCTGGACAAGGACAACTACTCGGTGTCCATCCCGCTGGGAGCCACCATCAACATGGCGGGCGCTGCGGTCACCATCTCGGTCATGGCCATGTGCGCGGCCCACACCATGGGCATCGCCATCGACATCCCCACGGCCGTCATCCTCTCGGTTCTGTCCGCCGTCAGCGCGGCGGGCGCCTCGGGCGTGGCCGGCGGCTCGCTCCTGCTGATCCCGCTCGCCTGCTCGCTGTTCGGCATCTCCAACGACATCGCCATGCAGGTCGTTGCGATCGGACTCATCATCGGCGTTATCCAGGATTCCTGCGAGACCGCCCTGAACTCCTCTTCCGACGTCCTGTTCACCGCAACCTCCGAGTACCGCGAATGGACTCGCGAGGGCCGCACCTTCACCATGGGTGCGTACGTGGAAGACGCCGAGCTGGACTAAACCGACCTTCCTTCCGCCCATTTCATTTGTGGAGAAAAATCGCTCGTCACCTGTGGCGGGCGATTTTTTTCGCGCCTTTAAGGTTCCTTTAAGGCACGGCCCGTACAGTAAGCACCATCGAAAGCGGAGCGACGAAAAGAACTCGGAACATCCCCTCGAAGATGGGAGCGAAACCCATCGAGGGCGTCGCCCGTTTTCGCTGAAAACCGCATACCCGCGTGTCCGCCGAAGCGAGAACCCTCCCTTTCTCCTTTCCCTTCACCGTCGCTTCGAGCCGGATCCCCCTTGCTAAGCGCCCTGTTCTCCCTTGACAGGGCGCTGCTTTTTTCCAGCGCGCCCCCATCGCAGCCGGCCGGGATCGAGCCGAGGGGCGGATGGGGCGAAAACGGGGCGGCCCGGCGGGAAGGCGGATCGGGCCGAGCGGGTGATCCGATGCAGACGGTGGCGCAACGCAGCCGACAGTCCTATGATGCTCGGAAAGCCCGGGCATCCGGCCGCGGGCCGCACCTCTATCGAGACGGGAACCTATGAACAGCGACCAGCAACTCCGCACCGCTCCTACCGACCGCTTCTTCATCATGAGCGACACCCACGTCTCGCTTGCGAAGCCCTACCGGGCAAAACGACTCGAACGGGTCGTCTCGAAGGCGCTGGAGCTTCAGCCCGACTCGACCGTGGTCATCGTCGGCGACTTCACCGACTACGGGATGCCCTGGGAATACCGGCTGGTAGCCCGAGCCGCGCGACGCGCGGGACTGCAGCGCGACCGACTGGTCCTGGCCCTGGGGAACCACGAGTGCCGCCTCCCGCGCTTTACTTGGTCGCTTTCTCGCTTCGCGCGACATGTCGGTTCCGAGGCGCCCTATCGCGACCTCACTGTGGGCCGCACGCACCTGATCCTTCTGGCCGGGGACGAGAAGCCGCAGCGCTGGGACGGCTGCAGGATATCGGATAACCAGCTGGAATGGCTCGACCGTATGCTCTCGGACGACGAAGAGAGGGGTTCGGCGCCGCTCGTCTTCAACCACGAGCCCCTCTTCGACACGGTTGAGGGGAGCCTCGCGCACCACGGGAGCGGCCGCTCGATCGAAAACGACGCGGATCTCAGGGCGGTGCTCGACCGCCATCCCGGCGCATACGTGTTCACCGGGCACAGCCACTTCCCGCTTGGCACAAGGCGCATAGGCGTCGGCCCCACCTTCGCGAACACGGGGGCCATAGCCTACGACGACGGCTACGGTCGGGAGTTCGCCCAAGGATGGTTCGTAAGCGTCGACGAGTACGGCGTTTCCCTGCGCGGATACGATTTCATCGAGGAAGCCTGGATCGACGGCTGCCGGTAGCGGACGCGCAGGCCGCTAACAGCGCACCGTCACATGAACGAGGCCGCCGGGAAAACCCGACGGCCTCGTTGGTGCCGCGCATATGGAAGGTCCCGCACAAAGCACCCGAGCGCAGACGTCCTCGAGCACCCGGCGCTTCCGGAAAAAGGCCGCCTAGTCGGTATACCCCGACGCGGGAATGGCCATCATGGCCTCGTCGGAAAGCGCGGCCGTGCCTCCGAAGATCCAACCGGAGCACTGCTTCCAGGAAGGGGTGTTCCAACCCTTGCGGGCCACCTCGGTGATGGCGGACGTATCGTGGTCGGTCGCGAGCAGCAGGACCGAATCCTGCTTTCCGCACAAAGCCGCGCCCGTCAGCGCATCGTACCAGCTGTTCGCCGTGGCCACGCCCATGCCTTCGCGCGAAGCCCCTTCGTCGAGGCGCTTCTGGGCGAAGAGCTTCGACGTGGCGACCGCGTCGGCGCCGCCCACGCGCTGGAGGAAGCGGGATCCGAGCTGCTTTTCCACCGAAGCGGGAACGGCAGCGGTGCCGCCCATCACGATGACCTTCCGATTCCCGATGGCGGAAAGGGTCGTGCTCGACAGGCTGCCATCGGGCTGGGTGAAGAACACCGGGGCGCGCTTCGCGTAGGCGAAGGGAGCGGCGGACAGCGCATCGTGGAAGGTGGCGGCCGTGGCCACCACCGCGTACTCGGACTTGTTCCCGACAGCCTCGGCTACGGCCTCGGCCGTGCCGACGGCATCGGCGCCCGCATAGCGCTTGAGGTTCGAACCGGCGACGGCCGCGAGCTCGGCGGCGGTCTTCTCGGACACGGCGGCCTCGCCGCCCACGATCACGACCCTGGCCGGCTTCAGGCGCTTAAGCTGGTCGCGCGTCTGCTGGGGGACCGAATCGCGGTACGACAGCAGCACCGGCGCGCTCTCGCTACCGGCCAGCGCCGACACGGACAGCGCATCCCACCAGCCCTCGCCCGAGGCGATGACGACCGTTCCGCCCTCGACCGACCAGCCCGCATCGCTCGATACGATGGAGGACATGGTGTCAAGCGCGATATCGCCCGCCAAGCGCGGCCAGCCCGGCTGGGGCTTGGACCCTGTGATCACATTGCCGTACGCGTCGGTCTTCACCGCGGGGGCGGCAGGCTCGTCCGCAAAGGCCGCGCCGGCCGGAAGCGCGAGGGCGCACGTAAGCGCCAAGGACGCCGCCAGCATGGTTCTCTTCTTCATGAGGTTGGTTCCTTTCCAAATGACTCTTCTCGTCACCATTTGACTTTTATTCAATACAGTGGTCGATTCTCAATAATATATTTAGTTATGTCAATGAATATTGAATATCTTCTCGAAACAACCGCGACGCGAAAGGCGGCCGACAAACCCCGGGCAGGCACGCTTGACCGACCGTCGAGTCAAAATATGATGAAAACGCAGATAGAACGCCGATCCGACAGAGCCCCGGGGTCCGAAGGCGACCGACGATCGTCGACGCGAACAGAAATCGAAATCGTTTGACAACCGATACGGCGGACACAGATACTGTGCGGTAAGCGGCGCACACCGATAGCGCTGCGCGATTCCTCGAAAGGGAGGCTCTTATGGGCAAGTTCGAAATCAGAGAAACGAACACCGGCTTCAAATTCGATCTGAAGGCAACAAACGGCCAGATCATCGCAACTTCACAGGTTTATTCCAGCAAGGACGCCGCTAAAAAGGGCTGCGCGTCGGTCGTGAAGGCGGCCGAGGCGGGACGCATCGAGGACCAGACGGTCGAGGGATTCGCCACCGAGAAGAACCCCAAGTTCGAGGTGTACGCCGACAAGGCCGGCGAGCTGCGCTTCCGCCTGAAGGCCTCGAACGGCGAGATCGTCGCAGTCGGAGAGGGCTACAAAACCAAGGCCAGCTGCATGAACGGCATCGAAAGCGTCATGAAAAACGCCCCCGAGGCTCCCATCGTCGACGCCGAATAGCCCGGTAACCCAGCTTGAAGAAAAGGCCGCGCCGGCACCGCCCGCGCGGCCTTTTCTGCGCGCACCGATCCTGCAAGGGGAAATGAAAAGACCAGCGACTCGGCGCTGGCCTGGGAGTTTCATGGTGGACCGTCGGGGACTCGAACCCCGGACCTTGGGATTAAGAGTCCCCTGCTCTACCAACTAAGCTAACGGTCCATGAAAGGTATGTTGTCGCGCGTCTCAAACAGCGCTGGAACAGTTTAGCAGACCTCGAAGCGATTGCAAGAGCTTTTCCAGCGCGCTGGGGTGGATGATCGGACTCGAACCGACGACCTCCAGAGCCACAATCTGGCGTTCTAGCCAACTGAACTACACCCACCGAATGCGCAAGGAGACATATTAGATGCATAGCGGCAGAAAATCAAGGGGTCGCGGCCTTTTAATTCCCCCTTTCCCCACACACCCCCGATAAACGCAGAAACGCTGGACGTTTCAAGCCGCGGTAAAGTTATTCATCTGGGGATTCTATAATCATAGCTGCACATCATCGGCATACGCCGCCCTCACGCAAGGAGATCAATGGACGTCAAACCATCATCCGAGAAGCGCCTCGCCCTTCTCATCGACGCCGACAACGTTTCGTACAAGTACATCAGCGCCGTGCTCGACGAACTGTCCAAGTACGGCATCGTCACCTACAAGCGCATCTACGGCGACTGGACCAACCCCCAGCACGCCAAATGGAAAGACAAGCTGCTGCAGAACTCCATCCTTCCCATGCAGCAGTACAGCTACACCCAAGGGAAGAACTCCACCGATTCGGCGCTCATCATCGACGCCATGGACATCCTCTACACCAACTCGGTCGACGGGTTCTGCCTCGTGTCCAGCGACAGCGACTTCACCAGGCTCGCCGCGCGCATCCGAGAAAGCGGCCTCACGGTGATCGGCATGGGCGAGAAAAAGACCCCGCTGCCCTTCCGCACCGCCTGCGACATCTTCACCACGCTCGAGGTGCTCATCCAGGGCACCGAGCCCAAGGGCCGGCCCCCCAAGTCGCGCGGCGCCAACGAGGAGCGCTCCGCCGACGAGCCCACGCTCTCGCGCGAGAAGATCGAGATGACCGTCACGTCCATCATCAACGACAACCTGGCCCAAGACAAACCCACCACGCTCAGCGACGTGGGAAACCGCCTGCTCAAGCGCTATCCCGACTTCGACGTGCGCAACTACGGCACCAACCAGCTGAAAAAGCTGCTCAGCGACTTCCCCTCGCTGAGCATCGAGACGAAGGGCTCCATCGCCATCGTCAGCCTGGTCGAGCCGAAACCGAGCGCGAAGCGGAGGCCGAACAGGCGCTCCGCGAAACCGACCGGCGAGCCGGAAGCAGCGGCGCCCGCCTCGCCCGACCAGGGCGCCGAGGCGGCCCCGAAGCCCGATGCGGCGCTTGCCGGGCAGGCCGACGGCGCAACGCCCCAGGCCGAGAAGGATCCGGCCGCCGCGCGCTTCTCCGACGAGGACAAGCCCACGCCCGGACGCGCCTTCAGGAACCGCAGACGCGTCGGGAGCTCCAAAGAACAGGATCGCGCCGCCTCCGATCAGCCGAAACGGGAAGAAACCCAGCGCGAGGACGCCAAGCGCGCAGCCGCATCCGCGGTCGAAGCCGAAGCGAAGACGGAAACCGCGAAGCGGTCGGCGCCCGCCGATATGGAGGCCATTCGCGCCTACGTCGCAGCGGAAGTCGACCGCGCCGGCGAGCGCGGCGTGGCCATGCCCACCTTGGGCAAGCGCCTCCGCGCGCAGTTCGAGGGATTCGACCACAAGGCGTTCGGGTACCCCAAGCTCATCGATTTCCTGGCGCAGCTCGACGGAATCGCCGTCGATCGGCGCGAGCGTTCGAGCTACGCTATCGCCGAAAGGTTCGCCCCCGAAAACTAACCGCACTATCGCCTCGATCGACGACACCCGGAAGGATCCCCGCCTATGGAAACGCTCACACTCGCCCTGGTTCTTTTAGCGGCAGTGCTGGTTTCCGCCATCGTCGAGCAGATCCTTCCCAAGGTGTCGTCCCCCCTCATCCAGATCGGCATGGGGTCGCTGGTGGCGATCGCCGCCCAGGGGCATGTCTCGATCGAGCTCGAACCCGAGATCTTCCTCGTGCTGTTCATCGCTCCGCTCCTGTTCAACGAAGCGCGCGAAGCCGACAAGGCCCAGCTGTGGAAGAACAAGTCCGCCACGCTGGCCTATGCGGTCGGGCTCGTCTTAGTCATCGCTTTGGCGATCGGGTTTTCGGTGCACGCGCTCATACCCTCGATCGGACTGGCCGCCGCGCTCGCCCTCGGTGCCGCGCTCGGGCCGACCGACGCCGTCGCCGTGGCCGCCCTCAGCGACGAAGCCGATATCCCCGAGCGCCAACAGGCCGTTTTGCAGGGAGAATCGCTTCTCAACGACGCCTCGGGCATCGTCGCGTTCCAGTTCGCCATCGCTGTTGCGGCGGGCGGGTCGTTCGTCGCCTCGGAGGCCCTGGCCGACTTCCTCGTCGAGTTCTTCGGGGGGCTCGCCCTCGGCATCGGCATCGGCATCATCGTCAACCTGATCACCGCGAAAGTGCGCGACCTCGGACTGGAAAACACCACCTTCCACGTGCTCTACGAGATATTCACCCCGTTCATCGCCTTCCTCATCGCCGAGAAGGCCGGGGTGAGCGCCGTCATCGCCGTCGTCGCCTGCGGCGTCGCCATGTCGTTCGCGCGGCGCAACCTGGGTCCCTCCATCGCGCATATGAACATCGTCTCGGCCAGCGTCTGGAAGGTTCTGACCTTCACGCTGAACGGCGTCGTGTTCGTCTTGCTGGGCACCCAGATCCCCAACGCGTTTTTCGGCGGGTTCATGCTGCCCCTCGCCAACATCGAGCTTTTGGGGTACGTGGTGCTGGTGACCCTCATCATGCACGGAGCGCGCCTGCTCTGGTCGCTTGCCGCCGAGCGCATCGCCGACAGGAAAAGCGAGTCGAAGCGGGCCTTTCCCGAGCGCCTGCGCAGCGCGGCCCTCACCACGCTTGCCGGCGCCAAGGGAACCATCACGCTCGCCATCATGTTCACCATCCCGACCACTATGGTCGCCAACGGCGTGGTCGTGCGATTCCCCAATCGCGACCTGCTGATATTCATCGCATCGGGCGTCATTTTGCTGTCCCTTGTGCTGGCCACGTTCCTCGTGCCGCTCCTCGCGCCCCGCAAGAAAGAGGCCGAGCACCTCGACACGCGGCGCGAGCGGGCTGAAAAACAAGCCGATATCATGCGCTCGGTGATCGAGGAGCTCTCCGCGCGCCAAACCGCCTCGAACCGCCGCGCGACATCGGAAGTGATCAGGCGTTACAACGACCGTATCGCACGCGTCCTGGAATCGGGGGACATCGAGGTCGCATCCGACGCCGAAGTGCGCATCCAGGCCCTCCAGTGGGAGCAGGAACACGTTTGGAACCTGATCGAGCGCGGCGAGATCCCGCTGATCGAGGGTTATCGGTTCGCCAGCCGCCTCGAGCATCTCGAAGCGGCCATACAGCGCTCGGGAGGGCGCCTCGCCCGGATGAGATCGCGGATCGGCCGCCTTCTGTTGGCGGCGAGGACCTTCTGGCACGAAGCGCGGCGGCGCCTTCCCAGCACCGAGAAGGCCGACTCGGCCGCGATCATGCGCGACATCCAGGCACGGGCCATCAAGTACGCCATACAGCGCATGCAGGCCGAGATGGCCAGAAGCGGCACGCGCACCGAGGCGTACAGCAACCTCATCATCGAGTACCAGATGGCTCTCGCGTCCCTGTGGCTGTCCTCCCCCTCCATAACCGCGATCGCGAAGCGGGAGAGCTCGGTCGAGGAAGTGGTCAGGACCGGGCTCATCATCGAGCTCGAGCAGATACAGTCCGCCTACGAGGAAGGGCGCCTGTCGCGCAGCGAGGCGCGCGACATGAGGCAGAACGTCATGCTGATGCAGATCGATCTGGACAACCAGGTATAACGAAAGGGCCCCTCGATCGAGGGGCCCTTCTCATGCACCGCGTTCTGCAGCGTCCCGCCGACAAGACTCGGGCGGACAGAGCCGCGCCGACGCTTGGCGAGAGGCTACATTTTCTCGGGAGCGCTCACGCCCATCAGGCTGAACGTGAGGGCCAGCACCGTGCGCGTGGCGTCGGCAAGCGCCAAGCGGGCGCGCATGACACGCTCGTCTTCCCCGATGATATGGCAGTTCGTATAGAACTGGTGGAACAGGCTGGCCAGATCCTGCGCATAGTGGGTCAGGCGGAACGGGGCGCGATCGCGAGCCGCGAGGTCGATGAGCTCGGCGAAGTCGTCCATCCTGCGCATGAGGGCCAGCTCGGACTCGTGCGTGAGGACGCTCAGATCGACGTCGGAGCCAACGACCTTCGCCGCCAACTGGTCAAGCGTCAGCTCGCCCGCCTCGAGGGCGGCGGCGTCGGCCTCAGAGGCGGCCTTGCGCAGAACCGAGCAGATGCGGGCATGCGCGTACTGCACGTAGTACACCGGGTTCGAGGAGTCCTGCTTCTTAACCACTTCGATGTCGAAGTCGATGGGCTGGTCGCTGGAGCGCGACAGCATGGTGTAACGGGCGGCGTCGGTGCCCACTTCTTCGATGAGCTCGGAGAACGTGATCATCTCGCCGGTACGTTTCGACATACGCACCGATTCGCCGTTGCGGAACAGGTTCACCAGCTGGCCCAGCAGCACCTCCAGCGCGCCGGGATGCCCCCAAGCCGCCAGCATGGCCTCGCAGCGCTTGATGTAGCCGTGATGGTCGGCGCCCCACAGGTCAATGAGGTGGTCGAAGCCGCGGCCCAACTTGTTGTGATGGTAGGCCATGTCGCTCATGAAGTACGTGTACTCGCCGTTCTCCTTGATGAGCACGCGGTCCTTCTCGTCGCCGAAGGCGCTGGACTTGAACCACACCGCCCCGTCGCTCTTGTAGATGAAGCCCTTGGCGTCCATGGCCTCGAGGGCCTTGTCAATGGCGCTTTTTCCGGACTCGTCGGCAACGTAGAGCGAACGCTCGCTGAACCAGCAGTCGAACGTCGTGCCGAAGTTCGACAGCGTCTCGCGGTTCAGATCCATCATCTGCTGATAGGCGATCTCGCGAAACGCCAGCATGCGCTCCTCTTCGGACGCGCCTTCCCACTTGTTGCCGTCGGCGTCGATGATGCTCTGGGCGATGTCGGTGATGTAGGCGCCGCCGTAGGCCTGCTCGGGCAGCTCGACGTCGTGGCCGAGCAGCTGCATGTAGCGCACGGCGACGGAGTTCCCGAACACGTTCATCTGAACGCCCTGGTCGTTGATGTAGAACTCCTCGTACACGTCATAGCCCGCATGCTTCATGACGCGTGCGATGGAATCGCCGAGGACGGCCCAGCGGCCGTGGCCAACATGGAGCGGGCCGGTGGGATTGGCCGAGACGTACTCGAGGTTCACGCGGCCGGCCTCGGGGTGGGATCCGCGGCCGTAGTCGAGGCGCTGGTCGCGCACCGAGGCGACGACCGTCTGGAGCACCTCGTCGGAAAGGCGCACGTTGATGAAGCCGGGGCCGGCGATATCGACCGACTTCACCAGCGTGTTCGCGGGGATGTGGTCGACGATGATCTGGGCTATATCGCGAGGGGCTCGCTTCGCGACCTTAGAGCATCGCAGTGCGACCGTAGATGCCCAGTCGCCGTTGGATTCGTCACGCGGGCGCTCGAGCGCCGGTGCGGGAATCTCTTCGAGCGCCAGCGAGCCGTCTGCGACGGCTGCGGCAAGCGCGCTTCCGATAAGCTCTTCAAGTTGTTCGCGAATCGTCATTGCAAGCTTCTCCTATCGGGATCCTTCGAATGGGGCCAGACAGGGCCCCGCCCAAGCGAACAGCATGCACCGAGCCGGGCGCCTCTGTTCGCGAATGGTTCATTATAACGAGGATTGTCCGCTTTCAAGCAGATAGCGCACGGAATTCACCACACGTGCGCACGACGCCGCATTTTTACGCTATCATGTGGAAGCGCTTTTGCGCAGCGAAAGGCGCCCATGGCTCAACGGATAGAGCAACGGACTTCTAATCCGTCGGTTGCAGGTTCGATTCCTGCTGGGCGCGCCATGAAACACGAGGTCAGACGCTTGTCTGGCCTCTTCCTTTTCCTATCGATGTTTCTGATATTGCGGGTGATCACAGGCGGATCGGCGCAACGAAGCGCCGCTTAGCGCCGCCCGATTATCCGGGCGGCGCCTCGATGCCAAAAAACAGCTGGTTTGTATCGACGCGCATGAAAAAGCCCTCCGTATGCCAAAAATCGGTCGGTTTGCATCGGCGTGCGTCGCGCATAAAGACCATCGGATCAGTATGATCTGGCGTTTTATTATCAAAATCGCTGAAGGAGACGGCCACATTGCAAGAAAGCTCCCCAATCAGCGTACGAGAGAATGCAAACCCGTCGATTTTTGACTGATAGACGCCCCAATCACACACGCCGATGCAAACTTGTCTTTTTTTTCACAAATGGACGCACCACTCATCGCCGCATCTTATCCAAGCTCGAAATTTCACCGAAACCAAAACCAATCGAACTTATGGCGATTCGGAGATTCGGTCGACAACCCGCAAGCAAGGCCCCATACTGAACCGCAGCTTTTCACGAAATTCTTTCTTTTCGCATCGGGCGCGCCGCAAGCGCAAGACCCGTCGCACGGCGCAGGCAAAGCGCCTCCTGGAAACCCCAGCACCCATAGAGAAAGCGGCTCGCGTCAAGCGCAAAGCACTCCGCAAGAGGCGGGTGCGGCTGCATAACCTGCAGTTTTCAAGTGCATCGCGTTGCCCGCAAACGGCCCTGGGGCCTTGTTGCCAGGCGGCTTCGGCCAGAGGGCCGGTCGCTTCTGCGCGCTGCGAACGACGAGGAAGAAGAACATGACCAACGGATTCAAAGAACTCGGCCTTTCCGAAGCGGCGCTCAAGGCGGTCGACGCGCTGAAGTACACCGACCCCACGCCCGTACAGGAGCAGGCCATCCCCACCATCCTCGACGGAAGGGACGTCTGCGCCGCCGCGGCCACCGGCACGGGCAAAACCGCCGCCTTCCTGCTGCCCACCATGAGCAAGCTGGCCAAATCGAAGCGCGGCTGCGGCCCCCGCATGCTGGTGGTCACCCCCACGCGCGAACTGGCCCAGCAGATCGGCGATGTGTGCTTCACCATCAGCCGCCACACCAAGCACTTCCAGTGCACCGTGTACGGCGGCACGAAGTACGGCCCCCAGATCTCAAAGCTCAAGCGCGGCGTCGACATCCTCATCGCCACCCCCGGCCGCCTGAACGACCTGCGCGAGCGCGGCGTCGTGAACCTGCGCGACATCGACGTGCTCGTCATCGACGAGGCCGACCGCATGCTCGACATGGGATTCTGGCCCTCCATGGAGTCGATCATCGCCGAAACCCCCTCCACGCGCCAGACCCTGCTGTTCTCCGCAACGCTCGACAAAAAGGTGCTGCGCAGCGTCGCCCCCATCCTGAACAACCCCGCAACGGTGGAGATAGCCCATCACGGCGAGACCGCCAAGTCGGTCGACCAGTTCATCATGCCCATCGAGCACCGCAAGAAGCAAGACCTCCTGCAGGCCGTTTTGGACGAGAAGGGCTTCGACCGCGTCATCGTGTTCACCCGCACCAAGAACCGCGCCGAGGAATGCATGGAGCAGCTGCGCGATGCCGACTACGCCGCCGAGTCCATTCACTCCGATAAGTCCCAGTTCAAGCGCCGCCGCGCCCTCGAGAACTTCGCCAAGGGCAAGACGAACATCCTCGTAGCCACCGACGTGCTGGCCCGCGGCATCGACGTGCCCAGCGTCAGCTACGTGGTGAACTACGACCTGCCCGACATGGCCGAAGACTACGTGCACCGCATCGGGCGCACCGGTCGCGCGGGCGAGGTGGGCTACGCCATCTCGTTCGTCAGCCGCGAGAGCCGCAACGGCCTGAAGGACATCGAGCGCCTGATCGACCGCGAGATCCCCATGATGGACCTCGAAAGCTACGATCTGGATCCCACGCTTTTGTCGGCCAAGAGCAAGAAGGCCAAGAAGAAGCCGGCCCGCGCACGCGACATCGAGCGCGCCCGCGACTTCAAGCAAAACGGCGGTAAGAGCGCCTCTGCCGACCGCCCATTCAAGGGCATCCCCCGACCCGCCCGCAAGGGCGCCAAGGCGGACGATCAGCGCCGAGGCGAGTCGGGCGGCCACCGCAAGAAGGAAGGCTCGCAGCGGTTCAACCGCGACTTCGAGCCCAAAGACGCCCGCCGCGCCGGCCGCTCGGAGCGCAGTGAGAGCCGCGTGAGGCGCGCGCCCGGCACCGGCGAGGGATGGAAGGGCACCCGCGGCAAGAAGAACGCCTACGGGTTCGACATCGAGGGCGGCCGCAACGGCGCGCGCTCCGGCCACGGCGAGCGCAGCTTCGCAGCAGAGCGCCCCAACCGCAACCGCCGCAGCGAGCACGGCTTCGACGGGCGGGGCAAGGCCTCCAAGAAGCGCCCCGAAGCCGTGGAGGCGTCGGTAGACGGCGGCTTCTACAGCAAGGTCGCCAAGAAGGGTCGCCGCTAAGGCGCTAGAGGCCGCTCGTCTGGCGCCGGCCTCAGCGTCGGCGCCAGATGTCGTGGACCAGCCAGATGGAAAGGGCCATCGCCCCGGCATACCCGAAGAAGGACAGAAGCGGCATGCCCAGCACCTTCGGATCGGTCCCGTAAGGGGCGAACAGACTTGACCCTATGAACAGGCCCGCGATGACGATACCGATGGTCAGGCGGTTCATCATGCGCGACAGCGAGCGCATCGGGGCCTCGGAGCCTAGAACCTCCATGTTCACCTTGATCTGCCCGCGCGTCAGCATGCGCAGCACCTCGCCCGACAGCCGAGCCGCGCTCACCAGCCCGTCGCTCGCCCCCTTCAGGGCGATCGCCGCCGCCTCCAGCTCCTCGACCGCGGACTTCCCCTTCTCGACGCGCAGCAGATGCTGGTTGATGATGTTCACGATGTTGTCGTTGGGGATGTAGGCCGCGACCGTCCCCTCGATGGTCACGATCCCGCGCGACACGTTGGTGATGGCCGAGGGAAGCGTCACCTTGCTCGTGCGCGTCAGCGCGAAGATGTCGCTGAGGAAGTTCCCGATATCCAGATCGGCCACCTCGCAGGACCCGTAATCTTGCAGCAGCAGATCGAGGTCGGCGAGAAAGCGCGCGTGATCGACCTTCGACAAGTCCTTCGATGCGGCGAACGAGAACAGGGCGTCTTTCAGTTCGGACGCGCTGCCCGTCCCCACGCCTTTGATGATGCGGGAGAATCCCGTCCGCTGGCTGGGCGAGAGGCGCCCCATGATTCCCAGATCGATGTAGACGATCTTCCCCGCCCGCACGAGGATGTTTCCCGGATGCGGATCGGCGTGGAAGAACCCGTGCTCGAGCACCTGGGTGGCGTAGTTGTCGAGGATCTTCTCCCCGATCTCGGAAAGGTCGTATCCGGCTGCCACAAGCCGATCGGCCGCCGCGATGGGAATGCCGTCGATGTATTCCATCACCAGAACGTATTCGCTCGAATACTCGGGGTACACGCGCGGGCAGTCCACGAACACCGTACCGGCGTTCAGCCGCTTGAACAGCTGGAGGTGCCGGGCCTCGCGCTCGAAGTCGGTCTCCTCCAGAAACGTGGTCCACATCTCCTCGACCACGTCGCGGAAATCGAGCACCTGCTCGTCTTTCACCAAAGCCGCTGCACGGACCGCCAGCGCCCGCATAATGTCGATGTCTTGCGCCATCGTCTCCTTCACGCCGGGGCGCTGCACCTTCACCGCAACCGTCTCACCGGTTGCAAGCTGGGCCTTGTGCACCTGCGCGAGGGAGGCCGACCCCAAGGGCTCGGGGTCGATCGAGGCGAACACGTCGTCGAAGCGCTCGCCGTACAGACCGCGTAGCTGCCTATCCACCTGGTCGAACGGCAGCGGATCGCATGAAGTCTGAAGTTTCGCCAACTCGTCGCAGTACACGCGCGGCAGTATCTCGGAGCGCAGGGCGAGGGCCTGCCCGATCTTGACGAAGCTCGGGCCCATCTCCTCGAGACAGCGCCTGAACTCCACGGGGGTGAAGCCCTTCAGCGCATCGTGCTTGAGGGCGATCCCCGTGATCTGCCGCATGCGACGGAAACGGGAGAGCGCGTTGAACCGATAACGGCTGTCGGCGCCCGCCCGCCCCGTCGAGAACAGGTATCTGAGCAGCGTGTTTCCCGCCATGAAAGCTAAGGGGCTACGCCTGTCCGGCGCGGTCCGCTTCCCCGGTCGCGCCGTCCGGCCCCGCGTCGCTATCGCCCTTATCGGCGCTCGGCGCGGGATCCGCCTCCTCGACCACCGCTTCCACCTCGGCGACGACCTCTTCGGTCTCCGCGTTCTGGCGCTTGGCGAGCTCGGCCACCTTGGCCGCGAAGGCATCGCGCTCGTCGGGGGACATGGCCTTCATACGCGCCTCGAGCGCGGTGTCGCGCGCGGTCTCGGCGACGGCCGCCGCCTTGCGCTGCAGCTCGGAGTTGATCTCCTTGCCTTGCTCGAACGAGATCTCGCCTTGCTTCACCATAGCATCGACCAGTTCTTTTCCCTTCTCGGCGCCTAGGGAAAGCGCACCGAGACCCGCAAGGAAGACGCTTTTGAACCCATCGCCTATGACCTCGAAGCCGCTGTTGCGATTGTCCGTCATCTGACCCTCCTTCGCTCGTGGTCCCGAGGCCCTCCGCACAACCCGCGCGACACCTCGGGATACCGTTCGGGTGATTCGATAATGCACCAAATCCGAGCCGATCTCAATAGGCGCCGCCCCGAAACCCGAGACATCGAGGCGATGGGGCGCGAAAGACTTCCGGCCATCGGATGCGGAAGCGGGCGAGGGGGCTGCGAGAAGAGCCGCTCATCGAGAAACCCGGCGAAGTCCGAGATTCCGAGCGCGGAGGGCGAGGGCGGGCCGTACACTTGGGGCGTTAGGCGCTGCCGGTGCGGCGGCGATGGAACCGACTCGGGGAAAGAAGGAATCATGATGAAATCCGACATCGAAATCGCCCAAGAGACCGAAACCTCCCCGATCTCAGACGTCGCTGCGAAACTGGGGATACCGGAGCGCTACCTTGAGATGTACGGCAGCCGCAAGGCGAAGGTCGACTACAACTACCTGCGCGAGAACCCGAGCGAACCCGGCAAGCTCGTCTTGGTGACCGCCATCAACCCCACCGCCGCCGGCGAGGGGAAGACCACGACGACGGTCGGTTTGGGCGACGCGCTTTCCCGCATGGGGAAAAAGACGGTCATCGCCCTGCGCGAACCGTCCCTCGGACCGGTGTTCGGCATCAAGGGGGGCGCGGCCGGGGGCGGATACGCCCAGGTCGTTCCCATGGAAGACATCAACTTGCACTTCACCGGCGACTTCCATGCCATCGGAGCCGCCAACAACCTGCTCGCGGCCATGATCGACAACCACATCCACCAGGGCAACGCGCTCGGGTTCGACGCGCGCAAGATCACCTGGAAGCGCGCCGTGGACATGAACGACCGAGCCCTGCGCGAGATCGTGGTGGGCCTGGGCGGCAAGGTGAACGGGTTCCCGCGCCAAGACGGGTTCGACATCACCGTCGCAAGCGAGATCATGGCCGTGTTCTGCCTGTCCACCAGCATCAGCGACCTCAAAGAGCGTCTCGCGCGCATGGTGGTCGGATACACCTTTGACGACCAGCCCATCACCGCCGGCCAGCTGAACGCCCAGGGCGCGATGGCCGCGCTTCTGAAAGACGCGCTGAAGCCGAACCTGGTCCAGACCCTCGAGGGCACGCCCGCCTTCGTCCACGGCGGCCCCTTCGCCAACATCGCCCACGGCTGCAACTCCATCATGGCGACCAACATGGCGCTCGCTTTGGGCGACTACACGGTAACCGAGGCGGGGTTCGGCGCCGACCTGGGGGCCGAGAAGTTCCTCGACATCAAGTGCCGCCTCACGGGCGTGCGCCCCAGCGCCGTCGTGGTGGTCGCCACCGTCCGCGCGCTGAAGATGCACGGCGGAGCCGATAAGAAGCAGCTGGGAGACGAGAACCTCGAAGCGCTCGAGGCAGGTCTGCCCAACCTGCTGCAGCACGTCGAAAACGTCACCGGCGTATTCAAGCTGCCCTGCGTCGTGGCCATCAACCGCTTCCCCACCGACACCGACGCCGAGGTCGCCCTCATCGCGGATCGCTGCCGCGAACTGGGCGTGAACGTCGCTCTGTCCGAAGTGTGGGAAAAAGGCGGAGCGGGCGGAGCGGCGCTTGCCGAAGAGGTCGTCCGCCTGTGCGAGCAGGAAAGCGAGCTGGAATTCGCCTACGACGCCGAGGCCGGGATCGCCGACAAGATCGAGGCCATCGCGAAGCGCATCTACCGAGCCGAAGGCGTGACGATCGAGCCGAAGGTGCTCAAGGAGATCGCCAAGCTCGAATCCCTCGGTTTCGGGAAGCTCCCCGTCTGCATGGCGAAGACGCCCGCCAGCTTCACCGACGACGCCGCGCGCATCGGCGCCCCGCGCGGTTTCCGCATCTCTGTGCGCGACGTGAAGGTAAGCGCCGGCGCCGGCTTCGTCGTGGCGCTCACCGGCAGCATCATGACCATGCCGGGGCTGGGCAAGTCCCCTGCCGCCGAGCGCATCGACGTCGACGAGACGGGTCGCATCGTCGGGCTCTTCTAAAGGCAGCCGCGCCCTTCGGGGCGCTTCCATGGAAACCGAGGACTTCACCGAAACGAACGGCCGCCCGCACGCGCGGGAGCCGTTCGTTTCGCTATCATACGCGCATGCCGTCGAACCCACCAAGGAGGTACCCCGTGACGTTTCGCACCGACGCGATCGACGATTTTTCCCGTAAGCTGGCCTCGAAGGACGCCGTTCCCGGAGGGGGCGGGGCAGCCGCGCTGGCCGGGGCGCTCGGGTGCGACCTCGCCGGCATGGTGGGCAACCTCACCATCGGGAAGAAGAAGTACGCCGATGTAGAAGCCGAGGCGGCCGCGCTCGTCGAGGAGGCCGCCGGGCTCTCCGCAGCGCTCAAAGCGGCGATCGATGCCGATGCCGAGGCGTTCGCCCCGCTGTCGAGAGCCTACGGGATCGCAAAGGACGATCCCGACAGGGAGCGCATCATGGAAGCCGCCCTGAAGACCGCCTGTACGCCGCCGCTCGACATCATGCGCCTGGCGGCCCGCGGAATCGCCGTGCATGCCCGCATGGCGCAGATCGGATCGAGGCTCGCCCTGTCCGACGTCGGAGCGGGTGCGGCGCTTTGCAGGGCCGCCCTGCAAAGCGCGAGCCTCAGCGTGTTCATCAACACCAAGTCGATGACCGACCGCGCCTGCGCCGACCAGCTGGAATCCGAGGCCGACGAACTGCTCGCAACGTACGGGCCCCTCGCCGACGAAACGCTCGCATCCGTCATGGACGCGGTGCGAAGCCCCCGCTAGCCGAAAAGACCGCGAGCCGCCCGCTCGACCCACCCCTTGGGAAAGGAACCCGCCATGGCCATGCTCCTGTCCGGAAAAGACGTCGCCGCAGCGATGAAGGAACGCCTCAGCGACCAAGCCCGCCGCCTGCGCGACTCCGGCACCGTTCCCACCCTCGCCGTGCTGCGCGTGGGAGAGAGAGAAGACCAGATCGCCTACGAGCGCGGTGCGACGAAGCGCTGCGAGGGCATCGGGATCGAGGTGCGGCACATCCGCCTGCCTGAGACCTGCGCCCAAGAAGAGCTGCTCGACGCCATCCGCAACCTGAACGCCGATGCGGGCGTCCACGGCGTCCTGATGCTCAGCCCCCTGCCCGCGCACCTCGACCTCGACAAGGCCGCCGCCACGCTCGATTCCCGCAAGGACGTCGATGCGGCGACCGCCGGATCGCTCGCAGGGGTGTTCGCGGGATCGAGCGACGGGTTCGCCCCCTGCACCGCGCAGGCCTGCCTCGAGATCCTGAAGCACTACGGCATCGAGACGGCCGGCAAGCACGTGGCCGTGCTGGGACGCAGCCTCGTCATCGGACGGCCCGTGGCCATGCTGCTGCTGCACGAGAACGCAACGCCCACCATCTGCCACTCGCGCACGAACGACGCGCCCGCCCTCACCCGCGCGGCCGATATCGTGATCGTGGCCATCGGGCGCGCTGAATCGATCGGCGCGGAGTACTTCGGCGCCGGCCAGACCGTCATTGACGTTGGGACGAACTGGAGCGACGAGAAGGGCAAGCTGGTCGGCGACGTGAGGTTCGACGAGGTCGAGCCCCTCGTGGGCGCCATCACCCCCGTTCCCGGAGGCGTGGGGGCCGTGACCACCAGCGTTTTGGCAAGCCACGTCATCGAAGCGGCCGGCGCATAGGAACGCGCCGTCCACGACGCGTATTCGCCACCGTTTCCGTTTCCCCACGAGAGCGTGACGCCGGGCCCTGCGCGCGGCTTGCCCTCCGGCTCGTTCCCTACACTGGGAGGGACAGACCGAAAAGAGAGGAACATCATGGAACGCACGGTGAAGAGCAAAGTGGTCGGATACCGCACGCAGGACGGTGCGGGCGTGAGCCTCGTTCGCGTTTTGGGGGACCACTCCGTCGACGAGTTCGACCCCATCCTCATGCTCGACTCGTTCGACAGCACCGACCCCGACGACTACACGGCGGGGTTCCCCCTGCACCCGCACCGCGGAATCGAGACCATCTCGTACCTCGCACGCGGCAAGATGACCCACCTGGACAGCCTCGGCAACGAGGACACCATCTCCGACGGCGAGGTGCAGTGGATGACGGCCGGTTCGGGCATCATGCACGAAGAGAGGCTCCCCGCATGCGAGCGCATGCTGGGCGTGCAGCTGTGGCTGAACCTCCCGGCGGACGAGAAGATGTGCGAGCCCGCCTACCATCCCATCAGGAAGGGCCAGATCGAGGATATCGAGATCGAAGGCGGCGTTTTGCGGCTCGTCGCGGGATCGTACAAGGGGCGCACGGGGTTCGAGGCGCCGCACCTGCCCTTCGATTACTATGCGCTCGAACTCGAGCCGCACGCGCACGTCGTCCTCGATTTCGAGCGGGATCGGTCGGTCATGGCGTTCACGCTGCTGGGCGACTGCCGCATCGCCGGAGAGCCCATCGAGGAGAAAACAGCGGTAAAGCTCACCGAAGGCGACACCCTGTCCGTCGAGACCGGCGACACACCCGCCCAAGTCCTGGTCATGAGCTCGCAGCGGCTCGATGAGCCGGTCCATTGGGGCGGACCCATCGTCATGGACACCCGCGCCGGGCTGCTGGAGGCCTTCGACGAACTCGATCGCGGAACTTTCATCAAGGGCAAGATCCGCTTCGACGCTTAGCAGCAGCAGCCGCCGAGGGCCCCGCCGGAAACGCACTGTCTTCGCAGCGGGGCCTTCGGCGCGCGTGCGGCCTTCCTTCCAACGCGGTGTCGCTCGCCGAAAGAGGAGGTCCCTACCCTTCGACCATCGTGTGCGCGTGCTCGACGTACAGCGCGCGGATAGCGGGAAGCTGGCCCAACCCCTCCACCTGGCATTCCACATCGACCCCGCGAGCCGACAGCATCCCCGCCAGCGATTCGGGATCGTCCGCGTCGGCCATGTCGTTGTTCGCATGATCGCCCGCCACCACCATAAGCGGCCTCAGCACTGCGCGGCGCGCCCCGGCGGCGACCATCTCCCCAACCGCGTCCTCGAGCGTGGGCGTGCCCTCCACCGTACCAATGAAATGGCGAAACGGACCCTTGAGCGCAAGCGCGTCGCGCACGGCGAAGTACACTGCGTTGGCCGCGACGTTGGTCCCGTGGCCCATCAGGCACAGCGCAGTCTCCCCCTCGCCTCCCGAAGGGTCCATGGCCTCGACGCAGGCCTCGATCACGCGGTCGATGTCGTCGGGGGAATCGAGGAGCGGCCCGGCCATCTTCAGCACGTCGAAGCGTCCCGAGAACCCCTCGACCGCGCGGCGGGCGTCGGCGTATTCGCGCCCGGGAATGAGGTGGGTGGGAAGCACGTACACCTCGCGGACGCCGTCTTCATCGCAGCGGGCGAGAGCCTGCTCCACCGTGTCCACCCGGTATCCGTCGCGCTGGGCGAGCTTCTCGATAATCTCGAGCGCCGTGAACGCCCGGCGCACTTCGAAGCGCGGAAACGCAGCGGCCAAAGCGCACTCGATCGCGCCGATGGTGTCTGCGCGGTTGTCGTTATAGCTGGTGCCGAAACTGGCGACCAGCATAACCGGGCGAAGCTCGCCTTCGTCCCGTCCGCAGCGGATGCGGCCGAGCTCTTCCATATCGCGGGCGCCCCGCGCAAAGTCGATCGCCTCCAACCGACCGACCCCCGCAGCCGCGGCGGCGTCGTCGGCGATCGGTTCGCACGATCCGAAACCCATATGCCCTCTTCTTTCTACGAAACGCCCAGGATGCGCGCGGCCTCCGCAGCATCGTGGGCCCAAAACGTCGGTTCAGCGGCTTCGGCGATCTGCCGGCGGGAGAACACGCCCCAGGTCACCCCCAGGGTCCGAACGCCCGCCGCCCGGCCGGCGAGGATATCGTAGGGGCTGTCCCCCACATACACCGCCTCGGACGGATCAATGCCCAAAAGCTCGCAGCCGTACAGCACCGGACCGGGCTTTGGCTTATGCTCGCTGCAATCGTCGGATCCGACCACGAACTCGAAGCGATCGGCGATCCCGCAGATCTCAAGCCCGTGCTGGCACACGTCGTGGCGCTTGGACGTAACCACGCCCAAGCGGATCCCAGCGCGCTCCAACGCAAGCAAAAGCTCGGGGATCCCGGGAAACACCGAAATCATTTCGTCGTGTATCGTCTTGTTGTACGCACGGTACACCCGCAGCAGCTCCTCGGCCTCGACCGGATCGTCGGTGAAGTCGTACATCTGGTCCGCAAGCGGGATGCCCACGCCGCGCATCAGCTGTTCGTCGGTGAACTCCCGGTTCAAAACGGCCCTGGTCGCATAGCGGAACGTCTTCAGCAGAAGTTCCGCCGTATCGACCAGCGTGCCGTCGTTGTCGAACAGCACCGCCTTCGCTCTCGCCATGCCGCTTCGATCCTACTGGAGGATGGAGGCGTAGGCGGTAAGGGGGCTGACCCCCTGGCGCACAGCCTTGTGGGCGAACGTGAACAGCTCGACGATCGACGAGAGGGAGACGTCCTTCTTCTCGCCGGTGCGGCGATGCTTGACCTCGACGGTTCCCGCCTCGAGACCGCGCTTGCCCACGATGATCTGGACGGGCCAGCCGATGAGGTCGGCGTCGTTGAACTTCACGCCCGCGCGGTCCTTCCGGTCGTCGATGGCCACCTCGACGCCGAGCTCGGCCAGCTCCGCCGCCAGCTTCTCGGCCGCCGGCCCCACCGTATCGTCGTTCACCGTCAGGGGAATCACGCACACGTGCGCGGGGGCGACCGACGCGGGCCAGGCGATGCCGTGCTCGTCGTGGCACTGCTCGACCACGGCGGCAAGCGCCCGGGACACGCCCACGCCGTAGCATCCCATGATGAACGGCTTCTCGCTCCCGTCCTCGTCCATGAACGTGGCGCCCATGGCCTCGGAGTACTTCGTGCCCAGCTGGAACACCTGCCCGACCTCGATGCCGCGCGCGCCCTTCAGGGGCTCGCCGCTCACCGGGCAGCTGTCGCCGGGTTGGACTTCGCACAAATCGGCCCAGCCGTCGATCTCGAAGTCCACGCCGAGCTGCGCTCCCACGTAATGGTATCCGTCGTCGTTGGCGCCCACGACCCAGCGCGAGATGCCCTGAAGGGACCGATCGGCAACCAGGCGCGCGGCCTTGGGCAGCCCCACCGGGCCCATCGAGCCCTTCTTCAGGCCGAAGCCCGTCATCTCGTCGTCGGTGAGCAGCGTGAAGCCCCCGAGCTCGCGCACGGCCTTCAGCTCGTTCAGCTCGTGGTCGCCGGGGATGAACAGCACCGCCAGGCGACCCTCGCCGTCCTTGCCGGACAGGGCCTTCACCGTGGAGCTTGCGGGGATGTCCAGGAACGCGGCCAGCTCGTCGATGGTGTGGACCCCCGGGGTGGCGATCTTCTCGATGCCGTCCACCTTGTACTCGGTGGGCCGCGCGATGCACACGCCCGCCTCGGTGTCGGCCGCATACCCGCTGTCGCTGTACACGATGGACGCCTCGCCCGCATCGGCGAGCGCCATGAACTCGATGGTCACCTTTCCACCGATCTGGCCGCCGTCGGCCTCGACCGCGCGCCACTGCAAGCCCAGCCGGTCCATGATGCGGCCGTAGGCCTCGCTCATGTCGTCATAGGTTTCCTGGAGCGATTCCTGGGTGGCGTGGAAGCTGTAGGCGTCTTTCATGAGGAACTCGCGCGAGCGCATCAGCCCGAAGCGCGGGCGGATCTCGTCGCGGTACTTCATCTGGGTCTGGTACAAGGCCAAGGGCAGCTCTTTGTAGGAGCGCAGCTCGTTGCGCACCAGGGCCGTGATGATCTCCTCGTGGGTGGGCCCCAGGCAGAAATCGGCGTCATGGCGATCCGAGATGCGCATCAGCTCGGGGCCGTAGGCTTCCCAGCGGCCGCTCTCGTGCCACAGATCGGCCGGCTGCAGGATAGGCATGATGATCTCCTGGGCGCCGATCGCGTCCATCTCCTCCGAAACGATGTTCGAGATCTTGTTCAGAACGCGCATGCCCAAAGGAAGGAAGGTGTACAGGCCCGAGCCCATCTTGCGGATCATGCCCGCGCGCAGAAGGAGCCTATGGCTCGCGAGTTCGGCGTCGGACGGATCCTCCTTCAAAGTGGGCGCGTACAGGCTGCTCATGCGGATGATATTCGTCATAGCTTTTCGATCTCCTCTATCAATGCGCCCACAACCTCGTCTTCGGGGACTTTGCGGACGACCTCTCCGTTCCTGAATACGACGGCCGATCCCTTGCCGCAGGCCACACCCACGTCGGCGTCTTTCGCCTCGCCGGGACCGTTCACCACGCAGCCCATCACGGCCACCTTCACCGGATGGCGCACCGTGCGCAGATGCCCCTCCACCCGCTCGGCCAACCCGATCAGATCGACCTGGCAGCGCCCGCACGTGGGGCAGCTGATGATCTCGGGGCCCCTGCGACGCATATCGAGCGCCGAGAGCAGCGTCCAGCACGCGCGCACTTCGTTGACGGGATCGTCGGTGAGCGAGATGCGCATCGTGTCGCCGATCCCCTCTTCGAGCAGGATGCCCAGACCCGATGCCGACTTCACGATCCCTTGGAACCGGGTGCCCGCCTCGGTGACGCCGATGTGCAGCGGGACGTGCGGGATGTCGCGCGCGAGCTGACGGTAGGTGCGCACCGTAGTCATCACGTCGTGCGCCTTCGCGCTTACCACCACGTCGCGAAAGCCCCGCTGCTCGCAGTGCCGCACGTACTCGGACGCCGACAGCGCGAGTTTCTGGGGAAGCGAAAGATCGTCGCGGCGGGCGATGGACTCGTCGAGCGAACCCGCGTTCACGCCGATGCGGACGGGGATCCCCGCCGCTTCGGCGGCGTCGAGCACGAGGTCGGCCTTATCCCACCCCCCGATGTTTCCCGGGTTGATGCGCAGCTTGGCCGCCCCGCGGCGGGCGGCCTCGATGGCGATCTGGGCATCGAAATGGACGTCGGCGACCACGGGAAGCGGCGAGCGTGCGCACACCTCCTCGAACGCATCCAGGCAGGAACGGCGCGGGACGGCCATGCGGATGATCTCGCATCCGGCTTCCGCCAGGGCCTCGATCTGGGAGACGTTCGCCCCGACGTCGAGCGCGTCGGCCGTCAGCATCGACTGGACCGCCACCGAGGCCCCTCCGCCGACGGGAACCGACCCGACCATGACGCGACGGGTGAGCTGGTTGGGCTTTTCCGCCTGGGCGCCAGGTTCTCTGTAAGCCACGCTTCCCCCGTTTCGTTTCGTGATTTGCACAGCCTTCTCATTTTACCTCGCAGAGCGGGGAAACGGCGGCAGAACCGTTGCAGCGCCGCCTTGCCGCAAACAGGCGCCGAAGCCCGCGCGACCCCGAGGGCGCGCATCGCGGGCGGCCCGCGGCGCACCCGCCGGCGAAGCGCTATCCGCCCAGCACGAACCTCGAGATGTCCTGGCCCATCATCACGACGAACAGGAGGCCGAACAGCGCGAGCCCCACGGTGGACAGACGGGTCATGACCTTCTCGGACACCAACCGGCGCGAAGCCTTCTGGTACACCTCCACCGCGAACCGCCCGCCGTCGAGCGGCGGGATGGGGATGAGGTTCATGACGCCCAACGACACCGACAGCATGGCCATGAACGACAGGAACGACTGGAGCCCCTGCTCGGCCGCCGTCTTCGAGATCACGGCGATGCCCACGATCGAGCTGGACTGCGACACGGTTTCCGCCGCCGTCTGGGGATTGAACAGCTGGGCCACCGCCTGGAACACCATGCCGATGTAGGCGAAGCCGACCGCGACCGAGCGCAGCGGGTCGATGACGCGGTGAACCACCTCGCCCGTTTGCGTGTTCTGCAGATCGATGCCCAGAACCGAGTAGACGAACACGAACGCGAGCACGGCGAACAGCAGGTTCACGAAGATGCCGGCGAGCAGGATGACCGAGCGCTTCCAGAACGGAAGCGAGCGGTACTGCCGGCGGTACTCGCTTTCGTAGAAGGCGTGCGCGTCGTCGAGTGGGCGGGCCGACCCCATCTCGGACTTCTCGGGGACGGTCAGGCCCTTTTTCCGAGCCAGCCTGATCTGGCGCTTGGTCGGGTTCACCGCAGGGGTGCGGTACGTGTTGTGCTCGTCGGACTTCAGGGGCCGCTTCGCCGTGCCCCACTCGTCCAGCTCTTCGAGGGCGTCGTAGGCCTCGTCGTCGGTGATGCCGCAGTCGGCGGCCACCTCCTCCATCGTCGCCGTGCCGCGGCGATAGAGCGATTCCATGACCTTCTCGAGGTGCGGGCTCATCTCGCCCGGCTCCATGCCGCACACGCGGGCGTACCCGCCCAAAAGCACGGCCGTCACGCCGAAGCGCGTCTCGCCATGGGTGAAGCCCACGGAAGGCCCGGGCAGGCCCAGCATGAATTCCGACACGCGCACGCCGAAGGCCCGCGCAGCCAGGTAATGCCCGCCTTCGTGGATGAAGACGAGGAATCCGAGTGCGATCGTCGCGTACACGATCATGAGAATGACGTCCACAGAGGGGTCCCTTCGTTCGATGTTTCCCCTCGATTATAGGCGAGCCGTCCGCAGGTGGGCGACTGTCGAGAAAATGACTACAAGTCGAACTGCCGCCTACCGCACGTTTGCGCGGGCGGTCGCGCGGGCCCAGGCATCCACGGCCTCGAGCTGCTCGATGCTCTCGACCGCTTCGACGTCGTGGCGCTCCATGACGGCCTCGACGCACGAGGCGATCCCCAGGTAGGTTCCCTCCCCCGCGAGAAACGCCGCCACGGCCACCTCGTTGGCGGCGTTCATGGCGCACGGCAGGGTGCCGCCGCGCTCGCCGGCCGCGCGCGCAAGGGCGAGGCACCTGAACGTATCGGTGTCGGGAGCGGAGAAGTCGAGCGACCCCAGCTTCGTGAAATCGAGCGGTTCGACCGGCGCATCCCAGCGCTCGGGGTACGAAAGCGCGTACTGGATGGGTATGCGCATGTCGGTGGTTCCCAGGTGGGCCTTCACGCTGCCGTCCGAGAACTCGACCATCGAATGGATGGCACTTTGCGGCTGAACCACCACGCTGATGCGATCGTAGGGGCATCCGAACAGGTGATGCGCCTCGATCACCTCGAGGCCCTTGTTCATGAGCGTGGACGAGTCGATGGAGATCTTGGCGCCCATGTTCCAGTTCGGATGGGCAAGCGCCTCGGCGGGCGTGACGCGGGCCAGCTCGCCGCGCGTGCGGCCGCGAAACGGACCGCCCGACGCCGTCACCCACAAGCGGGACACCTCGGAGGGATCTTCCCCGATCAGGCATTGGTAGATCGCGCCGTGCTCGGAGTCGATGGGCATGAGCATGCCGGTGCGCTTCGCGAGCGGCATGATGATGTCGCCGCCCACCACGAGCGACTCCTTGTTCGCCAGAGCCAGCACCCGGCCGCGCCTGAGCGTGTCGTAGCTCGCGCGCAGCCCGGCCGCGCCCACCAGCGCGTTCACCACCGCATCGACCCCGTCGAGGCCGACGAGCGCCGCAACGGCGTCCACCCCGAAACCGATCGAGCCGCCTTCTCTCGCCTGGTCGCGCAGCTGATCGGCGACCGGGGTGGCCGCCTGGGACTCGTCTCCCAGGGCCAGATGGCGCACGCCCAGCTCCCGCGCCTGATCGAGCAGCTTCGAGGCGCGCGTTCCGGCGGCAAGCGCCACCACTTCCACCTTATCGGGATGCCGGCGCGCCACGTCGAGCGTCTGCATGCCGATGGAGCCGGTGGAACCCAGAACGGCGATGCGGCGGGGACGGCGCGCGGCCGCGGGAGAATTATCACTCATGAACAGGCCCTCTTCCTGAAAGACCGGACCTTAGAGGACCGGGTTGATGCAACCGAACAGCACGAGCAGCACGAAGGCCGCCGTCGCCGTGGTCATCAGCGAGTCGCAGCGGTCGAACAGCCCTCCGTGGCCCGGCATCATCGTCCCGGAGTCCTTGAAGCCCACGCTGCGCTTGATGCGGCTCTCGCACAGATCGCCCAGAACCCCGGCAAGGCCGCACGCCGCGCCCAAGACGAACGTCTGCAGAGGGTCGATGTGCACGCTGGGGATCTGCCCGACGAGGAACCAGACGGCCACGCCGCCGGCAAGGCCGCCGAAAAACCCTTCCCAGCTTTTGTTCGGGCTGGTGCGCGGGGCGAGCTTATGCTTTCCGAACTTGCGTCCGACCAGATAGGCGAACGCATCGTTCGCCCAGATGCTGGCGAACAGGAGCAGCACCAGCAGCCCGCCGTCGGTCCCGGGAAACGCCGTGCGGACCAGCATGATGCATGCCATCTGCATGCCCGTGTACAGCGCTCCGAACAGGCTCACGCCCACATCCTGCATGCGTGCGCGGCTCCAGAACACGTACCACAGGGTAAGCGCCAGCATCAGCAGAAGCGCGCCGGCCACGATGCCGCGCAGGCCGAAGAAGAAGGCGGCGATGGGCAGGTACGCCGCACCGACCACGCCGATCCACTCGTTGGGCATCTTCGCGTCGGAGCGCAGCATGTAGAAGAACTCGGCAGAGCAGATGCCCGCCGTCGCAGCCAAAAACAACATGGTGGGAACATCGCCCGCCAAGATGCTGGCGATGCAGATGATCACGTACACGGTTCCCGTGCGGAGCCTGATCTGGAAATCGCTGGCGTTCTTGAACTTCTCGGGGGTCTTCTCGTAGGCGAAGTCCTTGACGCGCTGGGCCGTGCCCTTCTCGTCGTCGCTTTGCGAGCCGGCCATGCTGCTACACCGCCCCGAACCGACGGTCGCGCCGCTGGAACTCCAGCAGAGCGCGCAAAAGCTCGTATCGGTCGAAGTCGGGCCACAGGGCGTCGACGCTCACGAACTCGGAGTAGGCGCCCTGCCACAGAAGGAAGTTCGACACGCGCATCTCCCCGCTGGTGCGCAGGATGACGTCGGGGTCGGGAATGCGGGAGGTGTACAGGAACCGCTCGAATTCCCTTTCGGTGACCTCGGGGGGCTCCCCGCCTGCGCGGACCGCGGCCACGGAGCGCTCGACCAGCGCGCGGGCCGCATCCACGATCTCGGTGCGCCCGCCGTAGTTCACGGCGATGACCAGCGTCATCCCGGCATTGTCCTTCGTCTTGTCCCAGGCCTCCTGGAAGGCGGCGCGGGTCTTGTCGGGCAGGCCCTCGGTATGCCCGATGGTCATGACGCGCACGCCCTCTTCATGCAGGCCGTCGACCTCGGCGAGCATGGTGGTGGCGAACAGGTTCATCAGCCCGCTCACCTCTTCGAGCGGGCGCTTCCAGTTCTCCGACGAGAACGAGTAGATGGTGAGGTAGTCCACCCCCACGTCGTTGGCGCAGCGGATGGTCTCGCGCACCGCCTCGATCCCGGCTTTGTGGCCGTTCAGGCGGTTCAGCGCGCGCTTCTTCGCCCAACGGCCGTTGCCGTCCATGATGACCGCGACGTGGCGCGGCACCGCTTCGACGACAAGCGATTCCGGGTTCAAGCCCTCGGGAGGGCTCGGGAATATGTAGTCGAGCGGTTTGCGCAGCATCGGCTAGATCTCCATCACTTCCGCTTCTTTTTTCTTCAAAGCGGCGTCGACCTCGGCGATGTACTTGTCGGTGAGCTTTTGCACCTCGGCCTCGCCGCGGCGCTGGTCGTCCTCGGGCAGGCTGTCGTTCTTCACGGCCTTCTCGATGGCGGTGTTGGCGTCGCGACGGGCGCTGCGCACGGACACGCGCGCCTCTTCGGCGTAGGTTTTGCACTGCTTGACCAGGTCGCGGCGACGCTCCTCGGTGAGGGCGGGGAACGGCAGGCGGATGACCGAGCCGTCGTTGGAAGGCGTCACGCCCAGATCGCTCTCGAGGATGGCGTGCTCGATGGCGCGCAGAACCGACTTGTCCCACGGCTCGATGACCAGCATATGGGCGTCGGGAGACTTCACTCCGGCCATCTGGTTGATGGGCGTGGGGACGCCGTAGTAGTCGACGCGGATCTTGTCGAGGACCATCGCGTTGGCGCGCCCGGTGCGCACGCCCGCGAACGCGGTGTTCAGCGATTCCAGAGAGCCCATCATGCGCTCCTCTGCCTGCTCGATAATGCCTTCGATCATACCGAAGCTCCTTTGCGGTCGAAATGCCCGACGCCTGGCGTCCGGGCCGTTCAAGTGCGTCGTCTCGGCGCACCTACGGTTATACCTTAGATCGGCTCGCCCCGCCATCGCCCCTTCGACGATCGGCGGCGCGGCGCCTTACGCCGACTCGACGACGGTTCCCACCGGCTCGCCCCTCAGGGCGCGGGCGATGTTGCCCTTCTCGGTGAGGTCGAACACGATCATGGGCATGTCGTTGTCCATGCACAGCGACGTGGCGGTGGCGTCCATCACGTTGAGGCCCTTGGCCAGAACGTCCATGTAGGTGATGCGGTCGAAGCGCTTCGCATCGGGGTTCTTCACCGGGTCGCTGTCGTAGACCCCGTCGACCTTCGTGGCCTTCATGAGGCAATCGACATCCAGCTCGCAGGCGCGCAGCGCCGCGGTGGTGTCGGTGGTGAAATAGGGGTTGCCGGTCCCGGCCGCCAGGATGACGACGCGGCCCTTCTCGAGGTGGCGCAGGGCGCGGCGGCGGATGTAGGGCTCCGAGACCTCCTGCATGTTGATGGCGCTCTGGACGCGGCTGAAGATGCCGTGGCGCTCGAAGGCGTCCTGCAGCGCAAGGGCGTTCATGACCGTCGCCAGCATGCCGATGTAGTCGGCCTGCGAGCGGTCCATGCCCTCGGCCGAACCCGCCATGCCGCGGAAGATGTTCCCCCCGCCGATGACCACCGCGAGCTGGACCCCGTCGTGGACGATCTCCCCGATCTGGTCGGCCAGGTCGTCGACGACCTTCGGATCGATTCCGTAGCCGACGTCTCCTGCCAGGGCTTCACCGGATAGCTTCAGCAAAACGCGCTTGTACTTGTAATCTCCAGCCATTCAGGTCTTCCTTCCGACAGGCCTTTCACATCCCGCCCATATTACCTGATTTGGGCAGAAGAAAGGGGCCGATCAACTCGGCCCCGCTGAAAAAAACAGGTCGCGTTCCTAGCTTTGGCTCGACCCGGACAGCTGCTGCCTCGATGCCGAAGCGACGCTCGTCTCGGCGTCGGATCCCAGGGTCACCGTGAGGTCCATCGTCTGCCCGTCCCGGTTGACCGTCACCGTCACCGTGTCGCCGGGGTTGTGCTCGCGCACGTCGAGCATGAGATCGCTCGCGTCGGTCACCGCCTTGCCGTCGAACGCCGTGACGATATCGCCCTCTTTCAGCCCGGCGCTGTCGGCTCCCGTGCCCGCCGACACCGAAGCGACGTAGGCGCCCTGGCTCACCGGGAGGTTGTAGCGCTTCGCGATGCTCGCGTTAACCGTGTTCAGCGTCGCTCCCAGACGGGCATGCGTGGGCGTTTCCCCCGCGATGATCTGCTGCGCGATGTTGATGGCGTAGTTGACGGGGATCGCGAAGCCCACGCCCGAGTAGTTGCCCGAGCTGGAGGTGATGAGCGTATTCACGCCGATGACCTTGCCGTCGGCATCGACCAGCGCGCCTCCGGAGTTACCCGGGTTGATGGCGGCGTCGGTCTGGATCATGTTGGGGTAGATGGTGCTGCCGGAAGCCATGTTGCTCCAGTTGCCGGTACCCTCGGACTGGGAGTTGTCGACGATCTGCGAGCGGCTGGTGGCCGAAACCACGCCGGTAGCCACCGACTGCTCGAGGCCGAAGGGGCTGCCGATGGTCATGACCCACTGCCCCACCGTGAGCTTGGACGAATCGCCCAGATCGGCGGCTTTCAGGCCCGATGCGCCCTGGAGCTTGATGACGGCCAGATCCGAGCTCGGGTCGCTGCCGACGATATCGGCGCTGTACTCGGTGCCCTCGATGTTCACCTTGAGGGCGTCGGACCCTTCGATCACGTGGTAGTTCGTGAGGATGTAACCGTCCTGCGAAAGGATGATGCCGCTGCCCAGAGACGACTGGGACAGCTCGGTCGAGCCGCCGTTCTGGCCGAATCCGAACGAGCCGTTCCCGTAGGGGGTGCTTTGGGTGTACGCGTAGATGCATACGACCGAGGGAAGCGTCTTTTCGGCGACCGCCTCGGAAAGCGTCTGATCGGGATCGGTCGCCTCGATGGTGCTGGGGTTGGACGACCCGAGCGTCACGTTGGACGCCCTCGAACCCTGGCCGGTCGCTCCCTGGACGGCGGCGAAACCGCCCAGGCCCAGCACGACCGCCAAAGCAGCGCCGCCGAACGCCTTGGCGAAGACGTGATCGCCCTTGGGAGACGGGGTGGAGGGCACGCGGGGCCCGCCGTATCCCGCCGCGCCGGAAGCTGCCGCGTGGGATGTCGGCGGCACCGGAGCCTGGTTGACCGGAGCATAGACGCCCGTTGAGCCCGCGGGGAAGCCCGTGCGGTCCTGGGGAGGAACGGGCGCCGCGTTTCCGAACGACGAGGACCCCGCCGCGGGCCGGGAAGGCGGCACGGGCTGTTGGGGCTGTTGGGGCTGTTGGGGCTGTTGGGGCTGGTTGGGCAGATGGGATTGATCGCTCATGGTCCGCTCCTTTTCACATGGAGGTCGAAAGCCGCCGCGGCGCCAACCGTCCCCTGGTAAGCAGACGGCCGACAGGCGGCCGTTGCGACCGCTCGTTCGATGCTCCGAACATACCATGAGGCGAACGGCTATCCGCGCGGCGCACGCTTTCGCCACGTTTGCGCCATCGAACCTTTGCCGTTTCTGCTCTTAATCGACACGATCCTTAAACAAACCTTAAAACATCCGGCAAGGGGGCGGGGGCTACTCCCCCATGCCCTGGAGGAAGGCGCGCGTGCGCTCTTCGCGCGGATCGTCGATGACGCGCTGGGCGGGGCCCTCCTCGACGATCACGCCGCCGTCCATGAACACCACGCGATCGGCCACGTCGCGCGCGAACGACATCTCGTGCGTGACGATGACCATCGTCATATGCTCGTCGGCCAGGCTGCGGATGACCTTCAGCACCCCCTGGGTGAGCTCAGGGTCCAACGCGCTCGTGGGCTCATCGAAGAACAGCACGTCGGGATTGAGGCACAGGGCGCGCGCGATGGCGACGCGCTGCTGCTGACCGCCCGAAAGCTCGCCGGGAACCGCGTCCTCTCGATCCTCGAGGCCCATCTTCACCAGCAGCTCGCGCGCCTGGGCCATCACTTCGTCTTTGGGGCGCTTCTGAACGGAGATCGGCGCATCGGTTATGTTGCGGATGACCGTGTAGTGCGGGAACAGGTTGAAGTTCTGGAACACCAGGCCGAAGCGCTGGCGCGCGCGGCCCAGCACGTCCTTGCCGCCGTACACCGACCGGCCCGCCCCGTTGTCGCGCGCGACCTCGATGTCGCCGTACGACAGCGATCCGGCGTCCAGCGTCTCGAGCAGCGTGCAGCAGCGCAGAAGCGTGGACTTCCCGCCGCCCGACGGGCCGATGATCGCCAGCACCTCGCCCTGGGCGACCTCGAGCGATATGTCTTTGAGCACCGGCGTGTCGCCGAAGCTCTTCTTCGCGTTCTCCAACCGAACCAGCACGGGGGATTCAGCCATGGTATCTCCTCACAACGATGCGCAAAGCGCTAGTCTCGGTAGTAGTTCATCTTCTTTTCCATGCGGTTCAGCACGACCTCGACCAGCAGGCTGAACAGCCAGTAGATTCCCGCTGCGATCGCGTAGGGAACCATGCTGACCTGCGATGCCGCGATAGACTTGGCCTGGCTGAACATCTCGCCCATGCCGAGGACGAACGCAAGCGACGTGTCTTTCACCAGCGTGATGACCTCGTTGCCCATAGCGGGAAGGATCCGCTTGACGACCTGGGGGAATATGATCTTCAGGAAGGTCTGGAACTTGGTGTAGCCCAGCACCTCGGCCGCCTCGTACTGGCCGCGCGGGATGGACTGGATGCCCGAGCGGTAGATCTCGGCGAAATAGGCCGCGTAGTTGAGGATGAAGCCGATGGCGCATGCGAAAGTGCGCCACTCGGTGGACAGGTTCAAGCCGAAGATGAAGTACGGGCAGAACGTGATGGCCATGAGCTGGAGCATGAGCGGCGTGCCGCGCATGAACGAGATGTAGACCCGGGTGACGAGGGCCAGCGGCTTGAACCGGCTCATACGGCACAGCGCCACCAGCACGCCGAGGGGCAGCGATCCGACGAGCGTGACCGCAAAGATCTGGAGCGTGAGCGCGAAACCCGCGCCCAGCAGGCTCATCATGGTTGGGAAGTCCACGGAAGTCCCCTCTCGAGCGTCTATCGGCAGTACCGCCGCAAGGGTTCGACGCACCTGGGGCCCTCACAGCGACGCGCACCCCCCGCCATTCGACCGGAAGGTGCGCGATCAACGATCCGCCTCAGTATACCGAGGCTTTGCGCTTTAGGACACTAAAGTTATTTGAGAAGCCAGTTATCGTAGGAAATGCCATAGGTCGCATACTTCTCGCACAGCGCCTTGACGGTGCCGTCGGCCTCCATGTCCTTCAGCGTGGCCGAAACGGCCTGGGCAAGCTCGGTGTTGCCCTTGGCGAAGCCCACCGCGTAGTGCTCGGAGGAAAGCGGGGTCTCGATCTGGAGGTACTTGCCGGGGTTCTTGGAGATCTGGTACTGGGCGATGGACAGATCGCAGGCCACCGCGTCGACCACGCCGGTTTCAAGCTGGAGGAACGCCCCGTTGTAGTCGCCGATGGTGGAAAGCGTGCCGAAGGTCGCGGCGAGGTCGGCCTGGCCGCCCTCGGCCGTGGGGGCCTGGAGCACGTCGAGGGCCGCGGAGTCGACCTGGGTCATGACCGACGCGCCGGCCAGCTGCTCGAGGGTGGTCCTGTCAGACCCGCTCTTCACCACGACGACCTGCTCGTTGAGCATGTAGGGATCGCTGAAGGTGTAGGAATCCTCGCGGCCCTCCATGGTGAACCCGTTCCAAACGCAGTTGATGGAGCCGGACTGCAGAAGGGCGTCTTTGGCATCCCAGTCGATGGGCGAGGCCTCGAACTCCCAGCCGTTGCGCTTGGCCACCTCTTTGGCCAGGTCGAGGTCGAACCCGGTGTAGGAGCCGTCGTCGCCCACGAAACCGTAGGGCGGATACGACGAATCGAATCCGACCGTGAGCTTGCTGATACCGCCCGGGCCCTCCGCCTTGGCAGGCGAATTCGAGCCCGAACCGGCGCAGCCTGACAAAACCAAAGCGAGCGCCACCGTTGCCGCCGCGACGACGACTGCGAACCTTGCCTTCTTCATGGGATCCTCCCTTTAGGATACGGGCGATGCCGCCCTCCGTTTTCTCTGCCGATACTTTATCACAGTAGAGTGCCATAGCAACCCTGGATTCACATTTTCTCGACAGACGCGCCCCCCGGGTGTCCGTCGCGTAACGCCCGCGCGCCCAACCCTGCGAAAACCCCGCCCCATCGGGCGCTGTGGTACCATTCCCAGCAAGATCCCCTCGCAAGCGAAAGGTCGCCCATGCAGCTCACCATCGGCTCGAAACTCCACGGATTCACCGTCGAAGACGCGCAGGACCTGAGCGAGATAAACGGAACGGCCTTCGTGATGCGCCACGAAGAGTCGGGCGCACGGCTCCTGTTCCTCGAAAACGACGACAACAACAAGTCGTTCTCCATCGGGTTTCGCACGCCCCCCGCAGACGACACGGGCGTGTTTCACATCCTCGAGCACTCCGTGCTGTGCGGATCGCGCAAGTTCCCCGTGAAAGAACCCTTCGTCGATCTGCTGAAAACGTCGATGCAGACGTTTCTGAACGCCATGACCTTTCCCGATAAGACCCTCTACCCAGTGGCGTCCACCAACGAGCGCGACCTGCTGAACCTCATGGACGTCTACCTCGACGCCGTGCTCCATCCGGCGATCTACTCCAACCGCTCCGTATTCGAGCAGGAAGGCTGGCACTACGAGCTGCGCGCGAAAGACGGCGCGGACGAAAGCGCGGCGCTCGATGCCGAAAACTCCGAGCTCGTCTACAACGGAGTTGTGTTCAACGAGATGAAGGGGGCCCTGTCGAACCCCTCGTCGGTTCTGTTCGACGAACTGCAGCTCGCCCTGTTCCCCGACACCGCCTACGCGTTCGAATCGGGCGGGACCCCGCAGGCCATCCCCTCGCTGACGTACGAAGGGTACCTCGACGAGCATCGGCGCCACTACCGCCTGGACAACAGCTACACCGTCCTGTACGGCAACCTGGATATCGACCGCGTCCTGGCCTTCCTCGACGGCGCGTATTTCTCGCCGGTAAGCAGGGAGACGGCCGAGGCGGACCGGAACCGGGCCGACCGGGGGCTTTCTCCCCTGCGCCCGCGCGAGCTGCGCAGGCAGGCGCCGGTCGTGCGCGGAGACGTCGTGCGCGCGATGGATACCGCGCCCGAAAACGCCTGCGTGGGCGCGGCGTTCGTGATCGGGGACTTCTCCGATCCTGCGCGCATCCTGGCGACGGATGTCCTGCTCGACGCGCTTATGGGGTCGAACGAAGCACCGGTCAAGCGGGCGCTGCTCGATGCGGGCGTAGCCGCCGAGATCGTCGCGTACACCGCCGACTCCCTGCTGCAGCCCTTCGCGGTCGTCGAGGCCCGCGGCATCGACGGATCGACGTCGGAACGGCTGCTACCCGAGCTGAGATCGGCCGTGACGCGCCTTGTGGAGCAGGGTTTCGACCGCGAGCTCGTCGAGGCGTCGCTGTCGCGCTCCGAGTTCGTCATGCGCGAGCACAACTTCGGCATGGCCGACGGCGTGGCCCACGCCATGACGGCTTTGTGCGGATGGCTCTACGACGACGCGATGCCGACGGCGTACCTGCGCTACGAGGAGACGTTCTCCCGGTTGAGAGATGGTTTGGAAACCGGCTATTTCGAGGATCTGGCACGCAGCCTGTTTCTGGGAAACGATCACTGGGCCAAAGTCGAGATCGTTCCCGAAACTCCGGGCACCGATATCGAGAAATCGGAGCTCGCGTGCAGAAACGCGCAGATGGGAGACGAAGAGCGCGCGCGTATCATCGAAGCCGAGCAGGCCTTGCGCGCCTTCCAGACCGCTGACGACTCCCCCGAGGCCAAAGCGTCGCTGCCGCGCCTCACGCTGGACGATATCGGAAGCGCACCGGCCGAAGCCCCGGTCGAGTTGGACTGGAAGACGCCGATCACCACGTTGCGCCACCGCATCGAGACCAACAGGATCGCCTATGCCTACCGTTACTTCGATGCGGGGGTCCTGTCGTTCGAGGACCTTCCCTATCTGAGCGTTCTCTCGATGGTGCTGGGAAAGCTCGCCACCGACAGCCACAGCGCCGCCGAGATCGACACGCTCGTCCAGGGCAAGCTGGGCAACCTGTCGTTCTACGCGCGCGTCTTCGAGCTGCCCGAAGCGGACGGCGACCCCGAGCTGAAGCTGGTCGCAAGCGCAAGCGCGCTCGAGGAGAACGCGCACTGGCTGGCCAGCCTGCCGCGCGAGGTGATGCTCGAATCCGACTTCAGCGACGCCTCGAAGATCAAAGATATCCTGATGCAGCGCAGAATAGACATGGAGCAGGACTTCGCGAACTCAGGCCATCTGTATGCGAGCGAGCGGGCGCGATCGTACTACTCGAAGGCGGGCGTCCTCGGAGAACAGCTGGGCAACGTCGATTTCTACCTGTTCCTGAAAGACCTCCTCGATAATTTCGATCAGCGCGCGAACGACCTATCGAAGCGGCTGCGCGCCTTGTCAGAGAAGCTTCTGAACGACAACCTCTGCACCGTCAGCTTCACCGGATCAGACGATGCCTACGACGAGTTCTGGAAAGCGCACCCCGCGCTCGGGCGCACAACCCAGAGGGAAGCCCGCCTGGAGATCCCCGAACCCTCCGTGCGCAACGAGGCGTTCATCGTGCCCTCCGACGTGAGCTACACGGCCCTCGGATGGGACAGCCGCCTGATAGGCGCTGCCTACACCGGCACATGGAACGTCGCCTCGCGGGCGCTGACCTTCGACTACCTGTGGAACGAGGTGCGCGTGAAAGGCGGCGCTTACGGCGTCGGCTTCAAGACTTCCCGCTACGGGAACATGCGCTTCTACTCGTACCGCGATCCCCATATCGACGAGACCGTCGAGCGGTTCTGCGCCGCCAGCCGGTGGCTGGACGGGTTCGACCCCTCCCCCGAGGCCATGGAGGGCTTCAAGGTGAGCACGGTCGCCGAGATGGACACGCCGATCAAGGCGCGCCAGCTCATCCTGCGGCAGGACATCGAGTTCTTCAGCCGCTGCAAACCTGAGGATCGCGCGCGCATCCGAAAGCAGGCCCTCGAGGCGACGGCGCACGACGTCCGCGCCCTCGCACCCTTCGTCGAGCAGATGACGCAGCACCGGGCCATCTGCACGTTCGGCAACCGCGACGCCATCGAGGGCTCTAAGATCGACATGACCGTCGTCGATCTGCTGGGCTCGTCTTCCCGCTAGGGTAGAGACAGAGAAACCGAGAAGGGGGCCTCCTCGCCGACGAGGAGGCCCCCTTCATGTAGACCGCATCGGTCGGACGGGCTTTTCAACCCGAGATCAGTTCGCCTGCGCCTGATTCTGCGTCTGATTCTGAACCTGACCCTGGGTCTGAGCGGTCGGCACCTGTCCCTGCGTCACCGTGGTGGGAGAGCCCGACGTAGCGCTCGCCGATGCGTTCGGCGACACAGCCGACCCCGTATCGGTCCCGGTTGCGCCCGAGGTCGACCCGGTCGAGGCGGCCGTGTCGGAGGAAGCGGCGTCGGTCGAAGACGGAGTCTCGCCCTTATCGGACGAATCGTCGGACTGGTCCGCAACCGTCGTGGCGCCCGATCCCGATATCACCGTCAAAGATGCGATGTCGACCTTCTGTCCCAGCCACTTGCGCTCGATAACCTCGATGACGCCTCCCGACGCCAGCTTGCTCAGCGCGCTCGAAACGGCCTTCTGGAGCTCGAGGTTGCTGGTCGACACGCCCGCGCAGTAACCGCCGGGCTGTTGGAGCAGCGCTACCACGCTCGCATCCACCCCCGAGGTCTTGGCGAGGTAAACCCCCGTCAAAGCGTCGGACGCAACGTAGTCGACCGCGCCGGCCTTCAGGTCTTTGAACGCCACGGCCAGGCTCTCCTCGACCGTAAGCGCGTTGCTTCCGAACAGGTTCTCGACGCTCCAGGCGCTCTTCGACGATACCTGGGCGCCAATCTTGACCGAGTCGGTCACGCGGGGAGCAGACGAGCCCTCCTTGGCCGAGAACAGGGCGACGCCCGTCTGAAGGTATGCGTTTGACCTCCAGTAATCGGTGTCGGTAGACGACACGTCGGCGCCGAGCACCATATCGACGTCCCCCGATCGAAGCGCGCTGGCCGGGTCGCTTCCCGCGTCGACGATCTCGACCTTCACGCCCAGCTCGTCGGCCACTGCGGCGGCGATATCGACATCGAGGCCCACGATCTTGGAAGATGACGAGGCCTTTCCCGCCAGAGGCGCCGCCGAAGCGTTCACGCCCACGCGCAGGACGCCCGGCTTCTTGAGAGCCGAATCGGCTACCGTCTGGGTCTTTTTAGCGGGCTCGTAATGGTTGGAAGCGCACCCTGCAAGGCAGAGCGCCGCGCACACAGCCGCCGCAACGGCGAGGACCGCGACCTTCGATCGCTTCATGTAGCAAAACCTCCGTTCGGCTCCGAAGAGCTGAGTATACAACGCGCTTCTTCCGGCTGACCTAGTCTTCGACCCCACACCCGCGCATCGGGGCTGAGCTCTCACCATCACCCTCTCGCCCGCCGCGGCACCATGCTGCGGAAATATGAACGGGCGATGCGACTTACCTCTAGAACGCGCCGTGCTCGCGACCCCGCCGAAGCGAAGCCGTTTACGTGGATCCTTTCGACCGCGTCTGCCTTGGACTTGAAGCGCAAGCGCGCCTCGCAACTACAGACCCGAAAGAAGCCCCCTGATTCTAGCAGAAACCGAAACGACGCTTGGAGATCGGCGCTTCGGCGGGCGAATCGATGGGTTTCCGAGCGCGTTCGGTTGCGTTCGCTTGGCTTGCCGGGCGGAAAAAACGGGGTTTTCCGCCCGAGATCTGATGGGCGCCCGTCGGTTTTCCGTCGGACTCGCGCCGTATCCTTTCCGCATGAGCAGTCTATGGAGCACAGCTCGCAAGGCAGCGCGCCTCGCGAAGGACGCGGCCCTCGAGGCCGTGTGGCCGACGCGCTGCTGCATATGCGACGAACCCGGGTTCACGCTGTGCCCCTCGTGCGAACGCGCCCTGCCCTACCTCGACCGCTGGACCGCCTGCCCTGCCTGCGGCGCCGCGTTCGGAATCGTGCAGTGCACCGAATGCGCTCCGGTGCGCCTTACCCGCCTGGGTCGGGACGGCCTGCCCTTCGACGGGTGCGCCAGCGCGGTTCGGTTCGGCCCTGGGGCGGGGCGGATCGTCAGGACGTTCAAGGACGGAGGGGAGCGGCGCCTCGCGCTGGACATGGCGCGGATCATGCACGCCTGCATCCATCCCGAGTGGGACCTCGACGCCGCCGCATTCATCCCCGCCTCGTCGTCAGCCCTGACCAGAAGGGGGTTCGATCACGGAGAGCTCCTCGCCCGCGCGTTCTGCGCGGAAACCGGGCTCGCGCTGGCATATGCCCTCGAGCGGCCCGACTCCGAAGACCAGCGGGCGCTTTCGCGCGCGGAACGCGCCCGGAACCTCGCCGGGCGGTTCAGCGCACGCCCCGACGAATGCCGGGGCCTGAACATCCTTTTGATCGACGATGTCCTCACCACCGGATCAACCCTGTTCGACGCCACCGATGCGCTGAAGGCGGCCGGGGCGGAAACCGTGCACTGCCTGACGTTCGCGCGGGTTTGATATGTCTTCCATACGGCGCTTCGGCCGTTGGTATAATGGCCGCTATGCCGGATTTTCCGAAAATAATCACGAGCCTGCTGATCGCCCTCGCGCTCATGGCCCCCGCGACCCTGGCCGGATGCGCCCCTCGCGCGTCCGCGGACGCCGACGGCGGCGCCGCTGAAGCCCCGGCCGAGGACCAAGCGGCAGCATCGGCCGAAGCCCCTGAGGCGGCCGAGAACCCCTATCCGGGAACCGGGCAGGTGTACCTCGTCGTCGCCCCCAACCTATCCTGGGACGACATCAACAACGAATCCACGCCCGTCCTCCAGCACCTCGTGGGAAACGGGGCGGTCGCCAACGTCATCACCGAACGCAAGATCGACGTGATAAGGCTCGTCGACAACCCGCGCATGCACTACATGCGCCTGAACGACACCAGCGCGAGCGTCATCGAAAGCTACGTCTCGGGCATCTACGCCAACCTCGGGGAAAACGATTCGCTCATCGTCACCTCGTCCCCGTCGCTTGCCAAGATCGACACCTACCGCCTCGATGGGTACGGGCTGCTCATCATGGTGGACGGCGGCGACAACGGGCTTCTCAGCTCGCTTACCGTGCGCAGGAGCGGACTCATCACCTCGGGAAATCTGGGAGACGCCATCGACCAGCTGCTCCTGGAAAAGCAGCGCAACCCCGCCAACCTCTCGGTTTCGGCGTTCACGGGCAGCTACGGCGCCATCCAGCGCGCCGACACGCTTTCCCGAAACGACTCGATCGCCGTGTCCGTCAAGGAGTCGAAAGACGGGTTCATCTCGATGTTCATCGCGCTCCTGGGGATCACTCTCGTGCTGAGCATGGGCCTCATCTCGCTCGACATCCATATACGCCCCCGCTTCTTGGCCTATCTGCTGCCGATCACCCGCATCCTGTGGATCGTCATGCTGTCCATCCCGCTTGCGACCTTCATCATGCACCTGCAGCTCCCCTCGTTCACAACAGCCGAGATCACCTTCGACTTCTTCCTGTTCGTGGCGATGGAGATCTCGTTTGTCTGCATCATCGTCGCCCTCGTGTTCCGCTGGACGTACTCGCTTCTGCTGATACTGGCGCTCACCACCTTCACGCTCCTCGTCGACCAGCTGCTGGGCGGACCGATGACGGTATGCGGCTACCTCAGCTACTCACCCATCGAAACCACGCGCTACTACGGCATCGGAAACGAGGGGGCTTCGCTCGCGTTCAGCGCCTGGATCATGCTCTCGGGCCTCGTTCTGAACCGCTTCGCGAACACGGGGCCGGGACGCCATTTCAAGCGCTGGGTGTTTCCCGTCGGCTGCGTCGTGGTGGTCACGATCCTCGCCGCCCCTTGGTGGGGCTGCAATTTCGGGACGCTCATCTGGGGGACCGTCGGATCCATCGTCGCTTGGTCGCTGTTCAACAACGTGCGCGTCACCTGGAAGCGCATGGGCGCCTTCGTGCTGGTCGCCTTCGCGCTCACCATCGGCGTGCTGTTCCTCGATTCCGCCTTCAGCGACGAATCCCATCTGGGCGTCACCACCGACGCGCTCACCGGCGGCTGGTACCTGGTGGCGTTCCGCATCATCGCCGACATGCTGAGGCTGTCGTGGAACACCATCCTGTTCTCGCCCGTGCTGGCCGCGATCTTCGTCGCGATCGTCGCCTTCATGATCTACCTGCGCTGGAAGAAGCCCGGGCAGTACCGCACCTTCTGGGACGAGAACCGGCCGTTCACAGCCGCCTACACCGCCCTTGTGGCCACGGCGCTGCTGATGCTGCTGATCGAGGACTCGGGAATCCTCATGCCGGCGCTCGTGCTGCTCTACGAGACCGCCGGCCTGCTGTGGCTCGTATGCAACCGCCACAGCTGGCATATCCGAAGCTTCACGAGACGCAGGATGAACCTGGACTTCGAGCAGATGGATCACCGCACGCACGACGAGATCGACAAGAACCAGATGAGTTTGAGGTTCTAGGGAGCGCGCGGGCTCGGCTTCGGCGGTCGCGCGGGCTCGAGGGGCCTCGCACGGGCCTTCGCCTAATTCCCTTACGCCCGCAGGCTCCGGTCGAAGAACCACCGGTAGAGCTCGATTTCCTCGGGGGAGTTCTTGCTCGAGCGGAACTCGACGAGCCCCTCGCCCGGATAGTCGGACAGAAGCTCGGCCTCTTCCAAAACCAGCGCCAGATGGCGCGCCGTCCCCTCCCCGCCGTCGAAGAGCATGACGTCGTCGCCGAGGACCCTCTGGATCTGGCGGGCGATGAACGGGTAGTGCGTGCAGCCCAAAACGACGCTGGTCACACGTCCGCAATACGGCCCGATCAGCGACTCGAGCAGCTCGATGAGGTCGGGAGCGCCCAGGTTCCCCTGCTCGATGCGGGCGGCCAGCCCGTCGCAGGCGACGGTGTGCACCTTGTCGCCGCCCCATTCTTCGCTGAGCTTATGGAACTTCTCGAGACCCAACGTGACCTGGGTGGCCATCACCAATATGCGATCGCCCTCGGGCGAGATGGCGGCCGGCTTAAGGGCCGGTTCGACCCCGATGATGGGCACGTCGGGGTATTTCGCGCGCAAAACCTCCGCTGCGGCCGAGGTGGCCGTGTTGCAGGCGATGACCACGGCCTTCACGCCGCTGGCTATCAAATGGTCCACGATCTGCTCGCTGCGCTCGCGCACCCATTCGACCGACTTCTCACCGTAGGGAGCATGGGCGGAATCCCCGAAGAACAGGAAATTCTCGTGGGGAAGTTCGGCAACCGCCTCTTTCAGGACGCTGATGCCGCCCACCCCGGAATCGAAAACGCCGATATAGCCATCAAACTCGTCCATGCAGCCCCTGTGTTCGACCAGTAAAACCAGGCGGAGGACGCCGAAACCCGTCGGCGCCGCACAACCCTTCCCGACATTCTACCATCTGAGGGCCGAAGCGTTCCCGCACCGAGTACGAGTCGCCCGGCTCGGCGCGGCCGCCCCGCACGGCTTCGGCTTCGGCTTCGGCTTCGGCTTCGGCTTCGAAGTTTCCATCTGAACGGCCATCGCCTCAAGACCGTTGCGCTATGATTGTCCGCAGGTGCCCGCCGCGCCTGCCGCAGGCTGCGCAAGACGATGCGCGATCGCTGCGCGCGAGGGCGGAGGCGCCGTTTTGCAAGCGAAGCGAAAGGATCGGACGTGGAATCTTACAAGCAGGAGTTCATCGAGTTCATGGTCGAAAGCGACGTCTTGAAGTTCGGAGATTTCACGTTGAAGAGCGGTCGCAAATCCCCCTTCTTCATGAACGCGGGCGCATATGTGACCGGCGATCAGCTGCATCGCCTGGGGCTGTACTACGCACGGGCCATCCACGACAGCTTCGGGCTCGATTTCGACGTGGTGTTCGGGCCCGCGTACAAGGGAATCCCCCTTTCCGTGATCACCACCATGGCCATCTCAGAGCTGTACGGCAAGCAGGTGCGCTACTGCTCGAACCGAAAAGAGGTCAAGGATCACGGCGATGCGGGCATCCTTTTGGGCAGCAACCTGCGTGACGGCGACCGCGTAGTGATGGTGGAGGACGTGACCACGTCGGGAAAATCGATCGAGGAGACGTTCCCGCTGATAAAAGCGCAAGCCGATGTCGAGGTCAAGGGCCTTATGGTGTCGTTGAACCGCATGGAGGTCGGCAAGGGGGGCCGCAAATGCGCGCTCGACGAGGTAAGCGAGCTGTACGGGTTTCCCACCGCGGCGATCGTCAGCATGGCCGACGTGACCGAGCACCTGCACAACCGAGAATGCCAGGGACGCGTTGTGATCGACGACGCCATGAAGGAGCGGATCGACGCGTACTACGAGCAGTACGGAGCATAGCTGCCGACCTTGTCCGGTTCGCCCGGGTTGCGGCCGCGAATCGAGCACCGCAGCCCCGGGCAGCCTTCCCGCTGCGCGGCACCGTGACGCAACCCGGATGATCTTCCCGCTGCGCGGATCGCGCGCTCGGCGAGCTCGTGCCCGCCAAAAAGCGCCGGGTTTGCATCGACGTGCGTGATCGGGGGCCTCAATTGCCAAAAAACGGCAGGTTTGCATTCGCTATCGCCCTTATCCGAAGAATGTCCGAAAACCAATCGGGCCTTCATCCATCTTCTGTCACGAAAGATGCTGATGAAGCGCTCGACCTGATTTCCAAGTGGCACGCGAGGCAATGCAAACCTGCCGATTTTTGACACAAGCCGAAGCTTTTCGCTCTCGGCGATGCAAACCCGACGTTTTCTGGCAGGCGTCGCAGTAACGCAACCATCATCAGAGCCCGTAGTCCGAAAGCGCGGAAGCAGGGCCGTTGGCACCTTGCGGGAGCCGGCGAGACGCGCAACCTCTCAGCACCGCCTCGCGTACGATTCGAAACCCGGCACGATCCGAGGCGCTGCAAGCCGTTGAAGGCGCGGAAGCACCTGGTTCCCCATGCGAAATGAAAAGCAGGTCGGATTCACCATCCGACCTGCTGAAACGTTGGAGCCAGCGACAGGAATCGAACCCGCAACCCACTGATTACAAAACCGGAGAATTCTATTAGCTCAATAGCCGTTAAGTTGCAAAACACCATTTCAAACGGCATAATTTCAAGTTGTTTTAATTATCTAAAAAACTTATATTAAGGGTAATTGCGGCTAATTGCGTGTAATAAAGTACCGCTTAGTACCGCCCTGGATACCGCAATGCATCATGGACGGCGACAACCAGCAAAGCGAAAAGCCCCCGCGATCGCGTTTCGCGGGGGCAGCGCGCCACGGAGGTTCCGATTGCTTCCGTCTGCTTCCGTTTGCGCATCGCAGGCGGTCGGAGCGCTCCGCTCAGCTGATAGTGCTGGTTCGGCCGGAACCCGCCTGCGCCCCTCATTGTATCAGCGACGGGCGGCGGCCGTGCTGCGCTACCTCGGCCACGAGGTGAGGTTCGTCGGCCCCGGCGAGAGCGCGGCGGCCGACCTCGCGTCGGAGGCGCGGAGGGCGGGGATCGCCAGCGGCTTCGACCGCACCGCAGAGTAAACGAAGACAACCCCCTCCCGCTTCGGTGAGAGGGGGTTGTCTTTTAATTTGACCAAATGCTCAAGAAAAAGCGAAGTCGAAACAACCCCAGGGGCAAAGGATTCTAAGCGTTTCCGCCTACTCCCATTCGGGAACCCAGCACTGATCCGTCATAAGCAGTCTCGACTCGCCATCATTCTACCGCAAGCGATTGGATGAGTCGATGGCGGCTCAGTTAAAAAACCGGCCGTTTTTTTGACTCAGCGCGCCGAACGGCTCGGTTCGATCGAAGTCTTTGCTGGACGCGCGCGTCATCTGTCGCTTTAGTGGGACAGAAAGCGCGCCATCTGTCCCACAACATCATCGGACCTATTCCGCCATGCGCTTCGCCGCGTCGTCGTTGACGGCCTTGGCGAGCGCAGCCGCCAGACGGTCGTAGTCGACGGCGGTCTGGAGCATGCCCTTCTTGGCCATCGCCTCCACGATCTTATCGTAGTCGAACTCGGCCGGGGCCTCGTAGCGCGGGTCGATCGCCTCGACCTTCTTCTCGAGCTCGGCGATCTTCTCCTCGATCCGCCCGAGCGCCTGGCTGCTGTCCTTGCTGTAGTGCAGCGACCATCCCAACGCCTGGCCTGCGTTCACGTTGCCACCCGGTCCGATGACTTCCTGGTCCATGAGCTTCATGTCGTCGTCTCCATCTCCTCCGCTCGCCTTGTAATCCCTGTAGAACCAGGAGGCGTCGAGCGGTCCCACGCCCCCGATCCATTCCTGGCTCGTGTACTGCCACGCGTCGAGCCGCCCGCTGAAGGCGCATCGGCTCGCGCCGTACTCGGCGACCCATGTCTCGCCGGGAGCGGCGGCCAGGCCGTACTGGTTGGCCAAAGCGCGCCCCGAGTACCATCCCGCCGTGTAGCCCGCCTCGCGCAGCCCCGAGACCCAGATCTCGATGGCGCGGCGGAAGAACCATCCGAGCGAGGACTCCTCGACGTCCAGGTACACGGGGAAGGCGAGCTCCGAGGGGGGAGGTAGCAGGCGCAGGGCGTGCGCCACCTCGCTGCGGGCTATGTCGTCGGTCCGCGCGTAGCTGTAGAGGTACGCTCCGAAGGGCACGCCGAGCCGTCTGCACTCGGCGACGTTGCGCGACCACTGGGCGTCGTCCTGGCTGGCGAAGTCCGAGCCGTAGCCGAGCTGGATGATCGCCCCGCCGATGTGCGGGGCCACGGCGTCCCAGTCCATGCGGCCCTGGGCGTAGCTGACGTCGATCACCTTGACCGCCATCAGGCCTCCACCTCGGGCAGGCCCGCGACGCTCGTGAGCAGCGACACGATCGCCGCCGTGATCGACACGCCGACGATCTGCGGCCAGTCCAGCGCGATAACGCTCACGACGTCGCCTCCGATGAGCGCCACGGCGGTCTGGGCGGCGGTCTTGAGACAGCGCACGGCGGCCGCCTTGCCCCAGCGCTCGATGTAGTCCTTATCGCTCAAATGCATGTTCGTTCCTTTCTCTCTATCTCGTTCCGTGCGTCGTCGCGCACTTCTTGTCGTGGTCGTCCTCCAGGCGGTCGAGGCGCTTCTCGACGTTGCCGATGCGCGCGTCGAGCCGCGTCTGCTCTATCATGAGCTTGTCGAGCTTGGCATCGACCCGCTCCATCCCCCCGCGCATCTCTGACACGTCCGCGACCACCATGTCGAGCTTCGCGTCGGTGCGCGCCCTCGACCTGGCGTCGTCCTCCCTGTCCCTGATCCTCGCCCGGTCGTCGCGCGAGAGCGTCGCCATGAGGCCGGCTATCGACACGACCGCCGTCGCCATCGCGAGCAGCGACTCGACGGGCATTGTCATCTGGTCCATCGGCATCGCCTCCTATCTGTATCCGACGATCTTGTCGATCGTGATGTTCGCGACGTAGTAGTTCGTGGCGGCGCCTCCGTTGATCTGGGCGTCGCCCGTGCGGTTCCACGTGCCGTTGTTGTAGGTCTTGACGCTCGTGCCGCTGATCGACACGACCCTGCTCTTGATCCACATGTTGCCCCCCGCGCCGTTGTCGGCCCACACCGTGGACAGCGACGCGCGCTTGCCGTTCGGCGCGTAGACGCGACACGATCCGGAGTTCCCGTCGTTGTCGTGGTAGTAGATGTCGATGTGGCGGAAGTTCGCGGCGGACTCGGAGAGCGTCGGGTTGGTGAAGCCGTTGGCTCCCGACGGGGCCGTGTACAGGTCCCTCTCGCGCAGCACCCGCTCGCCATTGATCTGCACCCCCGACCCGGTGACGGCCAGGGTCGTGGTCTTGCCGCCGGTCGTGAGCGCGATCCTGAACGCGGGCGCCATCTCGTCGTGAACCACCTTGACGCCGCCGCCCAGCGTGTCGGACGACTCGATCGAGAAGCCGCCGTACATGCCGAACTTCATGAGCGAGTTCGCGCTCGATCCCACCGTCATGCCGGCCTCGGCGAGCACGGCCATGATGTTGGACTTGATCATGGCGGCGACGCCCGTCCCGTACGCCCCCGCGTCGTAGGGCCTGGCCTCTATCGAGAAGCGCCCGCCGAGCATGGCGAGCGCGTCCTTGGCGAATCGGGCCACGGTGCTGCCGCCCTTCGCGACGACCTCGAAAGCGTCGCCGGACTGGCGCGTCGAGCCCTCCGGGAAGGCCCCCGTCCCGTCGTCGCGGCCCACGACCACGCCCTGCGGCGTGTCGCGCACGAGCATGGCGAGCTCGGCCGACCTCTCGGAGGCCCTGGCGGCGTCCTCCCTCGCGGCGGCCGCGTCGGACTTTGCGGCCTCGGCGGCCTCCGCGGCCTCGCCGGCAGCCGCCTCGATGCGCGCCACGGTCTCGGGGTCGGCGTCCCTGCCGTCTGCCCCGGGAGGTCCGGGCGCGCCGTCTGCGACGGATGCGGTCTTGACGCCCTCGGCGTCCGTGACCGATATCACCGTCTCGGAGCCCTTGCGCTCGATCGAGACCACCGGGCTCACGCCCGGCCTGCCCTCGACCTTGGACGCGGCCTCGACGGCAACCTCGGCGTCCTCGACGGCGCGCTCGGCGCGCTCGGCGCTCGACGCGGCGCCGGCACTCGCGGCCTCGGCCGCCGCCTGCGCCGCCTCGGCGGTCTCCGCCGCCGCCCTCGCGGCCTCCGACAGCGCGGGCACCGCCTCGACGGCGGGGGCGACCGCCGACCTGATGTACTGCTCGGTGCGCGCCTGCCCGCCCGTGAGCGTCCTCCTGGACGCCCCGAACACGTACCGCGTCTTTGACGGGTCGAGCGCGTCGAGCCTGCGCTCCACGCAGAGCATCGAGGCGCGGAAGCCGTGCGGGCGGCTCGTCACCGTCACCCAGTCCAGGTACCTGATCGGGGGCACGGACGGGTCGATCGCGGACAGGTCGACGGCGGAGACCTCGATCGAGGACACGGCGAGCTTGGCGGAGTCGAGGTCAGCCATGGCGAGCTCGACCAGCTTCTCCGGCGCCGAAGCATCGTACTCGCGTTTCTCGGCTATGATGCCCTGGACGGAGGCCTGCGCCTGGTCGAACACCATGCCGGACGCGAGGACGTAGTCGCCCCTCGTCGACCCGCCCCAACCGTCGAGGGAGACTGGGTCGCCCTCCCTGGGCTTGGAGACGGGCACGATGCCGTTGACGACGTCGGCGGCCGACTCCTCGCGCGCGAAGTCGAGCAGGTTGCGCCCGAACTCGATCTCCTGCCCGCCCTCGCCGGCCCCGTCGTCGAGCCAGTCGAGGACCTTCGCCCCGCCCTCGTAGCGCACGGCCAGGATGCCGCCCGACCCCAGGAGCTTGGACTTGATCTCGGACGCGGTCGTCGGCCACACGGTCGACGAGCGCAGGAGCTCGCGCCCGGCCGCCGATCGGCCGGGGCGGAAGCGCTTTGAGTCGAGGAAGGCCCGCTCGTTGTGGCGCTCCACGAGCCAGGCGAAGAGCTCCCCGGCGTCCCTCGGGGCGTTCGGCTCGCCCCCGTAGTCGGGCGCGGCGTAGTTGGCGTAGGGCGGCACCACCGTGTCGTTGAGGTAGGCCAGCGCGTCCTCGCCCTCGACGGCGACCGACCCGTCGAAGCGCCGCTCGATCGAGGTGAGGCGGCCCTGCCAGGTGATCCGCCCTCCCTCGTACAGCGTGACCTCGCTAGCGGCGTCCATGACGCGCACGCGCCCCGCCAGCGGGTGGCCGGGCGGCAGCACCGCCGAGAACCGACCCGCCTGCCCGGCCTTCCAGTGGAACGCCGCCTCGGAGAGGAACGCGCCCGCGCGCGGGTCGAGCAGCGGCTCGGCTCCGTAGTCCACGCGCAGCATCTACGCGGTCCTCTTCCACATGTAGGCCGCCACGTACGGCGGCATGTTGTTGTGGGCCGCACCGGAGCCGGTCTCCCCGATGTAGCCGCCGCCGAACGGGCCGCCGCTCGCGCCTGACGCCGAGAAGTCGATCCCGGCGCCGCCCGACCCCTGTCCCTTGAGCAGCACCGAGTGGTTGTGCCTCGGCATCTCCGACACGGTCAGGGCGTGGCTGGCCTCGCCTCCGGTGCTTCCCGCCGGGTAGGCGGACGACGCCCCCAGAATGAAGCGGCCCTGGATCGGCTCCCACGTGCCGAAACCAGGGGTCTTGTTGACCGTCGACATGTAGATGCATCCGATCGGGTACAGGGCGGCCGATATCGCTTCGAAGTTGTCGCCGAGCCTTTTTATCGTGTCCGTCACCTGGTCCGTGACGTCTGGTTTCGAGAGCTTGATGCCCCCCGTCGTAGTGCTTGCCATCTATAGGTCCTTCCATTCGTAGGTGAAGAAAACGTCGCGTCTCGGCGGGTTCTCGGCGACCCTGTAGGCGTTGTCGAGCCACGTGCCGCCGACGTCGGCCCACGTGCCGTCGAACGGCTCGTCGCCCCACGCCCTTGGCTCCATCTCGGGGCCTCCGGCGCCCGCCAGGTAGGCGAGCCTTGCCCAGCCGTAGTCGGCCCACGACCTGCCCTCGTACGCCGACCACGCGGCCGTCCCGTGGTCGGGCGTGGCGTTGACCGTCAGGTACGCCTCCGGCCCCCGCAGCACGAGGCTCGGGTCCCTCGACGTGCCAGGGCCGAAGGCGTGCGTCTCGCCCATGTAGTTGACCAGGCACGGGACGTCGCACGTCACCGTCGGGACCACGGGGGCGCCCAGGCGCAGCACGACGGTCTTGCCGAGCGACGCCTCGACGCGGTAGGTCCTCTCGCCCTTGGTCTTCCAGGGGCCGCAGTCGACCGTGAGGCGCGCCTCCGCCACGCCGTCGTACGCGGCGTTCTCCGCGACGGCGAAGCGGCCCTCGTATGTGTAGCCCGGGTCCCATCCGACCGCGAAGCGCAGGCTCCTGTTGTGCAGCCAGCGCCGCAGCTCGGTGAGCCAGGTGACGGCGGCGCGCTCGCTGCCGTCGACGATGCGCAGAAGGCGGATATCGAGCCTCCTGCGCCCGTACTCGGGGGCGCCTGTCGCCGCCTCCGACGCATCGATCGGGCCGTCCTGCCTACCCGGCACGTCGATCCATCTCTGGACTGGCTCTGGAGGCGATTCGGTCCAGTCGGCGACGACGGCCCCCGTGCGGCCGAGCAGGCTCTCGCCGCCGATCTCCATGTCGTACATCGTCATCTCTGCATCTCCTCCTTGACGGCGCCGAGGCGCTCGTTGATGATCGGCGCGAGGATTCGCCCTGCGCGCTCGCCGTCTATGAGGACGTCCATCTCGCGCACCTGGTCGGTGAGCGCGTCGAGCCTCGACTCGACGCCGCTCAGGTCGATGGGCGGGGCCTGCGGGATCTCGGCGGCGACGGCCCGGGCGAACGGCCTCACGTAATGGCGGTTCGTCAGCGGGACGATCGCCGATCCTCCGGGGCCGTTCAGCACGGCCTCGGCGCCCGCCTCGCCGACGACGCCGACGTTCGTCAGGGTCGCGGCCGTGTAGATGCCGCCGTCGGCGTGCATGGGCACCCTCTCGATCCTCACGGGCGATATGCCGCCGGACGCGTTTCTCCCGACGGGGATGTCCACGCCCGCGAGCGACAGGAGCTTGTTCTTGATGCCGTCGATGATGCCCGTTGCGCGGTCGAGGGCCCTGACGGAGAACTCCTTGTCATCGATCTTGCGCGCGTCGACGGCGGCGACCTTGTCGCCCGCCTGGGCCGCCGTTCCGCCGTCGGTGACCTCGAACGGCTTGTCGGCGACCTCCATCGCGTTCAGCCCGTCGATGCTCGTCCCGGCCACGCTGATCGTGCCGTCGTCCGAGACGGTGTAGTGCTTGCCGTCGATGGTCTGCGCCTTGAGGTCCCAGACGCGCCCGAGCTGGTCGCTGATCGTGCCGTCGTCGGAGACGCGGAAGGTCTTCGGGTCGATCTTGAGCGCGTCCATCTCCTTTACCTGCTCGGCGAGTCCGAACAGCTGGTCGGTTGACATCGCCGCTGCGCGCTCGGCCGACACGCCCATGTCCGTGAGGGCCTTCGACAGGTCGGCCGATCCTAGGCCGGCGTCCCTCAGCCTCACGGCCAGCTCGGAGTTGCGGTCTATCAGCTCGATCATCTTCTGGTCGACCAGGTTCATCTTCTTGGTCGTGTCATCGATCGACCTCGACGTGTCGTCGTACGCGCCCTTGAGGCCGTCGAGCGCTTCTTTGGCCTTTCCGAGTTCCGTTATGAGGCCCGTTGATGGGTTTGTCGACTCGTCGTACCTCTTCTGCAGTTTGTCGACCTCCCTCTGGGCCGCGACCATCTGCTCCTGTATCTCGACCTGCTTCTCGAAGAGGTCGCCGATCTGCTTGGCGTAGGCCTGCGCCCTGGCGCTGGCGTACCACGCGTCTGCCATCTTCTCGATCGCGTCGGCGGATTGGATCGCGTTGCCCTCGGTGTCGGCGAGCTTTCCGTTCGCCTCGTCGGTTATCGAGATCGAGTCTCCCGTTATCCTGTTGTAGCCGTCGACCGCGTTCTTGAGGGCGTTCTGCTTCTCCGCAGTGAGGCCCGACTGGCCAGCAAGCTCCTTTATGGTGCCCACGTAGCTGTCGAGCTCAGCCTTGCTGCCGTGCAGCGACGCCCAGTTGTCGGACCACCCCTTCACCATGTCGGCCATCTCGCGCCTCAGGTCGGCGAAGTCGTCCCTGACCGACGACAGGGACGACGACGCGTCCTCGGCGGCGTCCCCGGCGCTCGACACGGCCGCCGCCGCCGCGCCCTCGGCGTTCGCGAGACCGCGCGCTATCTCCTCGGCCTGCCGCATCTCCCTGTTGTGGTCTTCCCACTGCCTGTAGACGAGCGCTATCTCGGCGGCCACGATCGCGAGGCCCATGCTCGCGAGCCCGAACTTGACCGATCCGGACATCTTCTCGACGCCGGACATGGTCTCGCTCATCTTCTTGAGCGACTCCCCGAACCTGCCTATGCTGCCGATTCCGCCGCCGATCACCTTGAGCGCCGGTCCGAGCGCCGCCGCGAGGGCGAGCGTCTGGACTACGGCCCGCTGCTCGCCGTCGCTCATGTTCGCGAAAGCGCGGACTCCGGACTCGATCTGCTTGATGAGCGGCTCGGCCTGGTCGACGACGTCGAGCAGCGCGTCGGCGAGCGGGCCGCCGAACTCCTCGGCCATGGCGATGACGCGGTTCTTGAGCATCTCTATCTTGGCCGCGAGCGAGCTGTTGCGGTTCTCTACCTCGGCTCCGAGGGCGGTGTTCTTCGACCATTCGTCGTTGGACAGGGAGACGGCCTTGGCCACGAGATCGGAGTTGCCGGCCAGGCGCTTCATGATGTCAGTCTGCCGCACCGAGTCGATGCCGAGCTCCTCGAGCATGACGGACATGTTGCCGCCTTCGGCGGTGGCGCCCTCCATGCCGGAGAGCAGCGCCGACAATGCGTCGACCGGGTCGCTGCGCCACGCGTCGGCGAACGCCTGGGCGCTCATCCCGGCGGCGTCCGCCCACGTCTTGACCGACGCCGAGTTGGTCGCGACGTCCTTGTCGATCTGGCTCATGATGGTCGATATCGCGGTGCCGCCGGCCTCGGCCTCGACGCCCATCGAGGACAGCGCGGCGGCGAGGCCGAGTATGTCGGCCTGCGACATGCCGACCTGCGTGCCGGCGGCGGCGAGCCTCATGGCCATGGCCGATATGTCGCTTTCGGTGGTGGCCATGTTGTTGCCGAGGCCGACGACCGCCGAGGCGTAGTTCGATATCTCGCCGTGCGACATCTTCGTGATGTTCGCGAACCTCGCCATCTCGGTGCCGGCTGTCTCGGCATCCATGTTCGTGGCGATATCGAGGCCGGAGACGACGCGCGAGAACTCGTCGAGCTCGTCGATGGCGAACCCGAGCTGCGCGCCGAGGGCCTGGATGTCGAGCACCTGGTCTGCCGACACGGCGTTGACCTTTGAGAATTCGATCGCCGACTCCTTGAGCCTCTGGTACTGCTCGTCGGTTCCGTTGACGGTCTTCTTCACGCCGGTGAGCGCCGCGTCAATCTTCACGGCCGCCGCGAGCGACGCGCCGCCCGCCCCTATGATGGCGGGCGTGAGCGTCCTCGTGAGCGCCGATCCGGCCGACGAGACCCTCGCCCCGATGCGCTCGAAGTCGGCGGACCTCGCCGCGAGCGCGCCGCCGAGGCTCGACAGCACGGCGGGGTCGAGCCTCGCCCTCGTGACGGCGAGCTTGTCGTTGAGGTCGTCGAGGCGGTTCTGGGTGAGCACGATGTCGGCCTGGAGGTACGTCCACTGCTCGCCCGACATGTTCTCCTTGCCGATCTCGGATTCGGCCTTCTTGAGGAGCTCGAGCTTCTCGGTCGATGCGGCGACCTGCTTCTGGAGGACCTCCTGCTGCTCGGCCAGCAGCTTGGTGTTCCCGGGGTCGAGCTTGAGCGCCTTCTGGAGGTTCCTCATCTCCGCGCCGGTGCCGTTCGCGAGCTTCTTCGCGTTCTTGAGCGCGGCGGACAGCTTGGTGTCGTCCGCGCCGAGCTTGATCGTCAGTCCCTTGTATGCGTCAGCCATCTCTATCCCATCAGTCTGTCGATGTCGGCCTGGGTGGCCCTCTTAGGCTCGTCACCGGCGCCCTCGGAGCCGAGCGATTCGGCGAGCACGTCGCCGTACACCACGTAGTCGCGCCAGCTCATGCGCCGCACCTCGCCGACCGAGAACCCGAGGCGCTTGAGCGCCATCACCGCCCTATGCCCGTCGAAGCCGTCGCGCGGCCCGTCGGACGAGCCGTCTGATTCGGGCGAGCGGGCCCCTCCCGGCCTTCGCGGAGGGAAAAAACTCGGCGACCAGCGCCGACGAGATCACGGCGATCACGTCGCCCGCGCCCTGCTCCGAGATGTCGAACGCCGACCATTCGGGAGAGCGGCACCATTCGTCGTATCCGGGCGTCCCATCGTCTGCGGTGGCGCACATCGCCCATGCGAAGGGGAGGTAGTCCGAGACCGTGACCCTCTCGCGGCGCTGAACGTCGGAGAGCGCGGCGAGGAAGTCCCCGCCGCGCTCGCGCTCCCAGACGACGAACGTGTACGGGCCGCCGACCATCTCGAGGTCGCGGCCCCATATCCGCGCCGTGCGCATCGCTACGCCCCGGGCACCGAGGAGGCCTTGGGCGCCTTGGGCTCGGACACCTTGGTGAAGAAGGTCCCCCAGTCGGGGTCTGCCTTGTGGACGACCATCTTCGGCGTCGAGATGCCGGCCTCGGGGAAGCTCTTGTTCAGCATGGAGATGTCCACGCTCTCGGTCTGGACCTCGACGGTCTCCTCCGACGTCTTGTGCTCGACCTTCGGACGGGCCGCGACGACGTCGAAGAAGCATCCGCCGCGCTCGACCTCGTCGCCCTCGACCTGGTAGAGCAGCGCGAAGTGCTCGGGCTTGCCGTTCGCGTTCTCGACGTAGTGCCCCGACTCGTCGATGTAGTCGCCGAGCATGCGCGCCTTGACGTCCTCGGGGAGGAGCGCCATCTCGAGCGACCCCTTGTAGCCGCCCTTCTTGTTAATGACGTAGTACTTAGTGTTATCGGCGTAAAACACCTTCTCGTCGCCCTCGGGGTCCGCCGTGAGCGTCACCGCGCCCTTGACGGGCTTCGGCGTCTCGTACGCGCCGTCCTTGCCGATGAAAGCGACGTGGACGTTCGACAGTCCGTATTCGACCATGTTTGCCATTTCTTCTCCTAACATGCGGAGGGCCGCCCCGGTCGGGGCGGCCCGTTCGTTCGTTGATTTCCGTTCGGCTACGACATGCGGCGCCTCAGCTCCGCGATGCCGCGCTCGGCGGCCGGCTCGATGTGCGGGCGGGCCGGGGCGGGGTGCGGCCCGCCGTGGCCCTTCTCGAGCAGGTGCGTGAGGCCGGGCTTGTCGCGGTTTCCAACGACCGCCTCGACCGATCCCGGCGCGGGCCTCTTGACCGATGCCGCCCATCCGGCCGCGTACTCGCCCGTGCCCTTCGGGGACGTCGCCCTGAGCTCTTCGACCGCGACCCTGGCGGCGGCGCGAACGTCCCTCTCGGTCTCTTTCCTCACCTCGTCGGAGTACCCGCGGATCACGCGCTCGAGCTCGCCGCCGAGGTCTCCGAGCGATATGGTCACCTCGCTCATGCCATCAGCCTCACTTCGTAGACCGTCTGCAAAAACGCCCCGTCGGCGGCCTCGTATTCGGTCGCCGAGAACCTTATGCCGTGCGCGTCGAGCAGGGCCTCGACCTTCGCCGAGGCTTCCGGCTGCTTGCCGCGCGTGTACAGGTCTATGTCCCAGCGCCGCGTCCTCACGAGCGCGCGGTTGTCTGCGCTCATGTCGCGCGTCCCGACCTCGCGGTAGGTCAGGTAGGGCATGGGGTGGTCGCCGGTGAAGTGGCCGTAGTGGACCTCCATCCCGGTTTCGAGGAGCAGCCTCCTCAGCTCTCTGGCGTCCATCTAGGCAAGCTCCCTCTCTCCGGTCACGACGGCCCACCCGTTCGCGGCGCGGACGGACTTGACGTCGTAGCGCCTCCCGCCGAGCTCGAAGCGCCTCTCGTCCGCGTAGTCGCGCTCGCGCAGCGTGACGGATACCGACCTGGCGACTCCGAGGCGCGCCGCGTCCATCGCCTGCGCGCCGGCCCGCGCCGTGTCGCGCACGTGCACGGGCGTCCTCGACTCTCCGACCGGGTTGCCGATATCGTCGCACCCGCCCGAATCGGCCACGAGCGAGACCGTGCCGGCCGAGCGCAGCTGGTCGAGGAACAGGTAGGCGTACCCGCCGCCGTCTCGGTCCACGTATGCGACCTCGAACACGTCCGGGCCTATCAGCGCGAGCCTCGCAGATCGGACGGCGGGCGCGTCGCGCACCCTGACCTTGCGCTCGAAAGCGAAGCCCTCGCCGGTGGCGAGCTCCATGTCGGTCTGGCGGCTCGACGCGTGCGCGAAGGCGAGCGGCGTGGCGGGCGACGTGAGCAGCGAGGCGTCCGAGAAGTCGGCCCCCCTCGCAGCCGACGCGCCGCCGTCCTCGTACAGGAGCGCCACGCCGTCGACCAGGCGCGGGAATGGCGGTCTCCTGCTAAGCATCGCGCGCCTCGTGCTTCATCCGCACGCGCAGGATGTCGGCGGCGTAGTTCTCGGCGAACTCGTCGGCGGCGTCGTTGAAGGCGTAGAACACGGCCTCCATGAGCAGCCCAAGCTCCTCTCCCTGCTCGAGCAGCGCGCTTCCCCCGTCAAGCCCCAGGAGGTGGGCGAGGCGGGGGCGGGCGGCGTCGATCGCGTCGCGCACGCGGGCGTCGGTGCCCTCGTCGCTCCACGTGATGTTGAGCTTGCGCTTCGCGCGCGCAAGCAGCTCGTCGCTGGTCATTCCGCCCCCTCCCGCTCGCTAGGCCTCGGCCTTGGTGGACACGGTGCCCTTGACCTTCACGGGCGCGGCGGCCTCGGCGACTGCGGACAGGTCGAGCAGGACGGCGCTCGTGTTGTCGTACGCCATGCCGGCGGCGTAGAGCACGGCCTTGAAGGCCCGCTGGTCCTCGAGGAACTTGGCGTCGTCGCTGAACTCGATGCCGCGGTCGGCCCCGACGAACATCTCGTACTCGTCCATCAACGCCAGGACGCCGCGGTCGTCGGCGACCGCAACGGAGGGGATCACCTCGGTGGGCACCGGGAAGGAGTCGCGGTAGATCCCGTCTGCGCCCATGACGCGGACGCCGGGCATGACCTTTGTGAGGTAGGTCTTGTTGTTGACGATGAGCGTGAGCGACTCGCCGTTGACGACGTTCACGGACTTCGCCTTGCCCGCCTCGTCCGTCATGAGCGTGGCTACGACGGCACCGTAGGCGGCGGGGCCGAAGTCGGCGAGCTTGACGGCGGCCTTCTGGGGGTAGCCGGTGCCGGAGTTGATCGAGACGCCCTGGTGGATGTCGCGGTCGATGCCGACGGGCTGGCCCTTGATGCCGTTGCCGGAGACGAGGCCGGTCTCGAGGCCGATGGCGATGGCCTCGGAGAGGACCGTGGTCACGTACCCGTCGAGCCACACGGGGCCGAGCTTGAGCATGTCCTGGGAGACCAGCGCGAAGCAGGAGAGCTTGCCCTGCTTGATGTCCACGACATCGAAGGCCGACGTGATCTCCTTGGTTATCTCGCTGTTGAGCTCGCCCCACACGGCGGCCAGACCCTTGTCGCGGTTGCGCACCCAGCGGGTGAGCGCGGCGGCGGGGACGGCCTTCACGCGGGCGAGAAGGGGATGCGCCTTGGAGATGTTGCGCATCACGTCCTCGATGATCGTGATGGGCATGAGGTTGTCGCCCATGGTCGCGAACGCCTGCTTGGGATCGACGGCGGAGAGAGCGTCGGTGATGCGCTGATAGTAGGTCGTCTCCTCGCTAGTGAGAGTGCGGAACCCGCGCGCCTGGAGGACGGCGGAGTCCTGGGTCGCGACCGCGCACCGGTACTGCTCGGCGACGTCGTCGGCGATCGCCTCGGCGAACTGGGCGAATGCGGCTTCGGAATCCGCTCCCTCGGTCTGGAAGGCCTGGTAGAGCCTGGAACCCGCCTCGCGGGCCTTGTTGAGCTGGATGGTCATGTGGTTCCTTTCTCGGTTGTCGTTAGATGCGGCCGAAGAACTCGGCAAGCCTATGGGTCGCTTCCTGCGCCTGGATGCGCTGGTCGCCTATTCCATGGTCGCTCTCGGCGGGGTCGTCTGCACCGATGCCGAGGTGCGCCATGATCGCGTCGAGCTTCGCCTCGACCGTGCGGCCCTCTCGCTCGGCCTTCGGCTTTTTGGCGTGAACCTGCTCGGTCAGGAGCTCAACGAGCTGCTTGGCGTTGAAGCGCGCCGACTGCGCGGGCCCGCTCGCCTCGCTGGATTCGACGGCGGTCGCGAAGCCGTGCTCGACGCAGAACTCGGGCGTGAGCCACGTCTCGTCGTCCATCATCCGGGTGAGCTCCGCCTCGTCGAGGTCGGTCGCCGCGAGGTAGATCCCGCGCGACAGGCCGGTGATGGTGTCGAGGTCGTCGGCGAGCTTGCGGAGCTTCGGGGCGTCGCCCCCCGCCCAGGAGGAAGCGTTGTGGATCATCAGCAGCGAGGCGTCGCTCATGACGCGCTCCTCGCCCGCCATGAAGATCACCGAAGCGATCGAGCAGGCGAAGCCGTCGCACACGGTGGTCACCCTCGCCTTGCAGGCGCGCAGCGCGTTGTATATCGCCACGCCCTCGGCGACCTCGCCGCCGTAGGAGTTGATCCGCACCGTGACCTCCTCCACCGTGTCGGGGAGCGCGGCGAGCCGCTGGGACAGGCCCCAACTGGAAACGTCGGACTCGTCCCACGGGTACGAGCAGATGTCGCCGTATATGACGATCTCCGCCGAGGTCGGGGCCTCCACCATCTGGAAGAATCTCTTAGCCATTAGTTTTCACCCCCTTCGGAGTTCGCCTCGCCCGCGAGCGAGTAGTTCCTGGTCATGTAATGCCGTCGGCTCCACTCCTCGTTGAGCGGGTCGAGGCCGAGGAAGGTCATAACCTGGTCGGGGGACATGAGCGAGCTGCTTACGAGCTTCTCGGCGTCCTGCGCCGCGTCCAGGAGGTCTACGTGCTTGACATGGGATAAGTCGATCGAGAAACGGTCTCCCCGCCTCCATCCGTCGAAGCCGAACACCTTGGCGGTCAGCTCGTGCTCCATCATGGAGGCGACAGGGGCGACCGCGAAGGTGAGGAAGGACTGGTGCACCTGGCCGAAGTTGTTCACGTTTCCATAGAGCATCGAGGTGGGCATCTTCATGGCGTTGGCCACGGCCTCGAAGCAGTCCTTTCGGAGCCTGACGAAGTCGTCGCTCGTCCGCCGGGTCGCGGTCGCCTTGTCGAACTCCACGAGCTCGCGGCCCTTGAACTCCGGGAGTACGGCGTTCTTGCCCTCGAAGAAGGCCCGGAGGTTCTTCTCGGCCCACTCCTCGTACTTGCGCCGCTCCTCCTCGGTGCCGCCCTGGGCCGTCTCGATCTTCATCTTGTACCGACGCGACGCGTCGGACACGAACGAATCGGACGCGGCGGACACGAGCCGGGCGTACTGGGAGCCCATAGACTCCACCAGGCCGCGAACGTCCGGGTCGCCCAGGTCGAAGACGAACAGGTCGGACGCGCTGACCGGTCCCGGTATGCTCGCGCTTCCCACCCGCAAGCTCGCGTACTCGTCGGCCCCGAGGGGGTTCTGTCTGGTCGGGGGGTCGGGCTCGGCCCGGTACAGCCTCCCGCCGCGCGGCACGACGAGGCCACGGCCCTTCGAGTACATGTCCCACACCAGATCGGACACGAGCTTGTTCGCCGTCTCGTTGTCGTTGGGGGCGACCGTCCACAGGTACGACCACTCGTCGCCCTCGGAGAGCCTGCCGTCCCTGTAGACGCGGAAGTCGGCCTTGGATATTGCGGCCGAGACGTAGCCGACGGCCACCTTGAAGGCCACCATGTGGGTGGCGGCGGCGGTCGCCTGGATCGCTATGATGTCGCCCGTCTCGCCGTCGTCCAGGCGGTTGCCCAGCCAGTCGTAGAGGGTCCTTACGATTCCCAATGCGCTCTCCTTAGTAGGTCAGGACGTCGGCCCATTCGATGGGCGCGTAGTCCGGTATGCGGTCGTTTATCGCCATCGCGGCGACGAAGGCCATGAAGCCGTCGGTCTTGCGGCCCTTCGGCTCGATCTTTCCGTACTTGAAATTGTTGTTGGGCGCAGGCTCGAGCTTCGCGTTGTTGGTGAACCAGCGCATCGCCGGGTCGTCGCCCCACGCGATCGAGCGCGTGACGAACGCCGAGTTGATCACCGGCTGTATCCTCATGACGTCCGACGGCCTCACGAGGTAGACGGTCTTCTCCTTCGCGGAGAACCCGACGTTCTCGAGTTGCCTCTGGAACATCGTGTAGCGGTAGTCGTCGATCGCGACGCACTGAACGTTGAACTCGAGCGACTGCTGGAACACCCAGCGCGTCACGAAGTCCGGGTTGATCTCCACGTCGTCCACGATCGTCACCAGCCCGCGCTCGGCCCAGTCGTCGAGCGGGGCCTTGATCGCGCCCCTGTGCTTCGAACGTGAGCAGAACCACGAGTGGTGCCGCGCGTAGTACGTCCCGTCCTTTCGGAACAGCAGCACCGCCGACACGAAGTCGGTCGTTCGGGCGAAGTCGATGCCCACCACGCAGGGCATCCCCGACATCTCGGGAAGCTCGCGGTTGGTTGCCAGTATGTCCTCCCAGCTCGCCACTTCCAGCTCGACGCGGCCCACGGGGAAGTTCATGCGCTTCGTCATGAAGTCCGGGTTGGCGATCGGGTTGAGCCTGTAGTCGTCGTACTCGCCGCGTATCTCGTCCATGAGGTCGGCGTTGAACCGGAGGTGCGGGTTCGCCTTGTGCCAATTGCGCTCGTCGGCTATGTCGTCGGCGGCGTCGATGCAGCACATGAACGGCAGCATCCCGTTGTCGGGCTGCTCGCCTTTGAGGATCGCCCTCGCCCTCTTCTTGAGATCGTCTATAACGCCGTCGCGGATGTTCCCGTCGGTGGTGCAGTAGAGGATGCGGGGGTGCGGCTTCTTGCCGAGGCCCGTCTTGAAAACGCCGATGTTGCGCTGGTCCGGGTAGGCGTGGACCTCGTCGAACACAACGCATCCGGAACGCAGGCCGTCCTTGCTGTCGGGGTTCTTCGTGTAGTAGGCGACCTCCGACTTCGTGGCCTTGTTCTGGATGACCGTGTTCGTCCAGGCGTAGGCCTTGGAGAGGCGGTTGCCCGGCTTTTCCAGCACGTCCTCCTTCAGTTCCTTGAACGAGGTCATCGCCTGGGCCTCGGTCGTGGCGCATATGTCCACGTTGTACCGCTCGATGCCGTTGCCCTTGCTCGTCAGGCAGAAGGAGCAGAACGTGATGAACCCGTTCTTGCCCGAGCCGCGCCCCAGGTAGCAGAACAGCTCCCTGAACCTCGGCCTGCCGTCCTCGCGGTAGGTGCAGAGCCAGACGGCGACCAGGAACCTCTCCCAGTCGTCGAGCTCGAAGGGGAAGAACCGCTGGTAGCCCATGTAGGTCGCCAGCTGCTCCCTGTTCACGAACAGCCTCTCGGACGCGAACACGCGCCTGACGAACGCGGCGAGCAGCTTCTGCTCCTCGCACGCGACGTAGCTCCCGGACTCCACCGCCCGGAGCCAACCGGTTATCTCGGGGACGCCTATCCGCTTGCGGACGCGCGGCCTAAACGTCGCCGACATCGATACCGGCCTCTTCCCTCGCTCTCGGCGGGATCTTGGCGAGCGTCCCGGGCGTGAGGCACAGTTCGGAGCGCAGCGCCCGCTCCTGCTTGAAGGCACGCTCCTGGATGCGGCTCCACCTCTCGGCGTTGGCGAGGTCTCCGCGCTTCACGGCCTTCTTCGTCCTTACGGAGGCCTCCTTCTCCGTCTCCATGACGTGCACCAGGTCGGCGAGCGGTCGGGCGTATATGGTTCCCCATATGCCCAGCCTGTCCATCCAATCGGCGTGGAGCAGGTACCACTGGCGCTGCTCCTCGGTGTCCACGTCGTCGGGTATGACGATCTGCCTCAGAGGAGGCGGCGACTCCGCCTGCTTGCGACGCTCTATCTCGGCCTTCCCGAGATGCGAGCGGGCCTTCTTCTCGACGATCGATGCGGGCTCTTTCCTTCGCGGCACGGCGTTTGCCTCCTTTCGAAAAAGGCCAAAAGGCGTCTGAGTCAGGGCCCCTGCGTCGGTTCCCCTGACGTTTCCCCAGGTGGGGTTTGGGGGGTGGGGGTATGAGCTGGGGTGATACGAAAATCTATATACGTAGTACGAAAATCACCAGAGCTCGGCGTTGGTAAACGCCTCGCGCTGCCGGACGGCTCCGGGCACCCTGCCGTGCCTCGCCTCGTGGCACGCGTGGCAGAGCGGAATCAGCTGCTCGTGCGTCACGCCCCTGCCGTCCGTCCATTCGTCGGCGAGGCAGAGGTCGGGCCGCTTGTCGAGGAAGCGGTCGTGATGGACGGTGTCCGCGCGAGTGTAGGCCGCAGGGGATTTCGCCCTGCAATCCCGGCATTCGTAGTGGTTGCGGGCGAGCACCTCGGTCCGCTTCTTGCGCCACGCGGCGGAGAGGTAGAACCTCGTGGCCCGCCCCTCCGTCTCGAAGAGGTGGCGCACCCATTCGGGGAAGCTCATACCCGATGGCTTGGCGTTGGTCATCGGCACCTCCTGACGATCGAATCCCGCTTTCCGACGGCATGAAAAAGACCGCCTCTTTCGAGACGGTCTTGTGAACCCCCCGAAACGAACCCGCCATCACAGGCTGGTTTTTTCGATGCGATTCAAAAAAATATCTGTGCTGCTATATACATTATCTATGTGCTGCTGTATAATAACCTCATCAGGAAGAGAGAAAGGAGAGGAATGGAGATCCTGATGAGCTTCCTTGTTTCGCTCGCCGCGAACCTAGCGGTCATCCTAGCGGAGCGGATATGCGAAAGAAGGAAGTCCCGCAAGGCAAACCGTGGGAAGCACGCCAAGCGGGACTGAAGCGGAGCGAGGGGCGCAAGCCCCTTGCTCCTCCATCCTAGCACGAAAGGAGAGCATCATGGGAGCCGTCGACTATCTGCTCATGGCGATCGCGATCATCGCTGGCGCCGTCGCTGCGAGGATCGTGGCGCACATCGTCACCCGCAATCGGAAGGACAAGTAATGGCCGTATCGGAAGCGCAGAAGCGCGCCGCCGCGAAGTACGCCCGCGAGAAGACCAAGACCATCACGCTGAGGCTCTACCCAGGCGACGCCGACATACTCGAGCACCTCGGCACCCAGGAGAACAAGCAGGGCTATCTGAAGCGGCTCATCCGCGAGGACATGGAGCGAGAAGCCTAGACCGAGTCCATCGGGCTGCCATGGTTGCGGAAGCACTCGCGCAGCCCCCGGTACGCGCGGCTGGGCCTCTTCGCCCGGCACTCGCCGCGTTGCCCTCCACCACCCTGTATGCCCAGGGCGCGCCTGAAGGCCGCGCACACGGGCATGCGCGGGTCTCCCAGCAGCACGACGGCCCTTATCTCGTCGAGGCTCACGGCGACCACCTCCATTACCATGCGCAAAAAAACTTACACGCGGGCGCGGGAAAGCCGCGGTTTCGCACGGAAACCGGCGTCGGATGCAAGTTTTCGCATGCTGAAAGTTACATGTGCGGATGAACGGCGCTGGAACGCAGAAGGCCCCTCCGTCCGTCTGGCAGAGGGGCCTTCGCTGTCTGTATGTTCGGGTTATCCGCGTCCGTACACAGAAAACCACTGTACACATATTAGCATTTATGCGGTTGAAATCAAGCGTCGCCGCATCCGCCGCCGCCGTCTCCACGATCCGCACACAGCACCGACCGCTCTGCGAGGTCGAGGGCGCGGGCCTTGCCGACGGCATCCAGCCACCTGATCGCCCTCGCCCTCCTCGACTTGACGGTGAACTCAGAACATCGCATGATCCGCGCCGCCTGCTTGACCGTGAGCCGATCGACGTACAGCATGTCAAGCACGTCGGCGTACTCCGACCCATTGTCGCCGTACAGCATCGAGAAGAACGCCCTCACGCCCTCTATCACCGCAAGGCCCTCGCCTATCGCCGCCTCGCACTGGCTCGCGGCCTCGGCCCATTCCTCGCGCTTCGCCTTGAGCTCTGCGAGCCTGATCGCCGCCGCCGCCGTGGGGTCGGACGGCCCGCTGCCCCGCCCGCCGTCGGGCCTCCACTGCTCTCCGCCCGACTCAAGCAGGGCGCGGGCGTCTGCAAGGTCGCGCACGGCGCGCCGAACACCCTCGAAGTACTCAGCCGCCCATCTGCCCGCCATCTACGACACCAGCTCCAGAAAGAAGTCATCCATCATGCTCGATACCATCATCTCCCGCCTCCGATCTCTGCGCGCAGGATGCGCAGGCATTCTATGGCCTTGTCAACGTCCTGGGCTCCGCTCTTGAGCGGCCAGCGCCACAGGTACTTGAGCGCGGCCCCGGCCCAGTAGACGGCTGTGGGCGCGACCCCGGCGTAGCCGGCGAGCATAGACTCCATCGCCCGCTTGCACTCGACCTCGCCGTCGCCCGCGTAGTGAGCCGGCGCGGTCACGGGGTCGTGCTCGGCGGATGAGCTCCCGTCGGTCGCGTCCGCTTCGGCGCCCTCTTCGAGGTCCAGCATGGCGCGGAGCGCCGCGAGCATGCTATTGGCCGCATCGCCGATGGAGCCGAGATTTGCATTGTTTCCCATCTATCGATCCTCCCTTATGTCTATCACGTAATGCTCTCCCTCGTAGTCCAGGACGAGCGCCGTGCGCCCGTCCCCGTCCTCGCGCTCCACGACCACGGGCGTGCCCGGCTCGGGGCGGTGCGCGAACTCGACCGCGGCTATGGCCACGATGCTCGCCGCCGCAAGGACGGCCGACACCGCCGCCACGATGGCGGCCTCCGGGTCTATCCTGCCCATATCCCACCGCCCCGTTCGATCATGCGGCCGCCGCGAACCGGGCCGCGCAGTCGCCTGGCTCCCATCAGCCTGCCACCTTCCTGATCGCCTCGAACGCGTACATCGCGAACTTGCCTTCGGGGGCGAGCGCCCACATGAGGCAATCCGTCAGTTTCGGCAGGCCGAACAACAGGATCAGAACAGCACCGACAACCGTCCCTGTGCCGAAGACCACGAGCTTGTCTTCATCGTCGCCGAAGCGGATTCCGTCGGAGCCGTCCAACACTTTCTTAATCATGCGCACGCATGGAACCGCAAGCGCTAAGCCGAGGCCGAGGAAGGCGGCCGCCCACACGCCGCTGTCGATCGCCTGGGCGAGGGCGAACCTGGGGATGATCGAGACCAGCTGATCCGTCGCCACCCCGAGCGAGGCCGCCAGCTGCGCCAGCGCCTCGTTCACGTCGAAATCAAAGTTCATTTCGCATCCTTTCGATCAGCGTCTATCCTGCTCATCTGGCATCGCCCCATTCGATAACGTTCCCGCAGTTCGCGCAGTACCTCGGGGTTATCGGCCCGCACAGGTCGGTCAGGCCGTCGCGGGCCATGAACGCCCCGCAGGCGCGGCACCTGATGTGCGTGTCCCCGACGTCCACGCGGCACTCATTGACGGGGGCGTACCTGCGGCCGGTGAGCATCGCCAGCTTCGCGACGTGCTCGTCGACCAGCAGACCCACCACGTCGCCGTAGGCGGCCGCCTCCTGCAGCGCCTCGGGCGCGATGCCAGATGCGACCTTCGCGGCGGAGAGGCCGAGGCGGTCGGCCATGGCGTCGATGTCGTAGACCCCGCTCATTTGGCAACCCCTTCCGCCCGCCTGACCGCATCGGCCAGAGCCTCGAACCGGGCGACGGTCGGCTTGCGCGCGTACCTCGCGGCCATGCGCTCTAGGTAGCCGCCCGCCTTGCGCTCCATCTCTTCGGCGGCGAGGCGGACGATCTCGTCCTCGAACGACTTGAAGAAGCCATACGTCATGACCATCCCCTCGTCGATCCCGTCGTAGACGTTGCCGCTCGGCCCCATGTCTCCGCCGTGCTCGATAATGTCGTAGGCGAACCGCCTGACGGCTTCGCCGAGCGTCGCGGGCTCGCCTTCGTGGTCGAGCGAATCGACCCATTCGCGCCATGTCATCGCATCGCTCATCGCCCCTCCGCTCCGTCGGCTGCGCGGGCGTCCTCCGCGCAAGCCATAGCGAACAGCCGTCTGATCGTGTCCCTCATTTCGAAATCAAGATTGGATATCGCCCCTACTACCTCCTCGGCCTGGTCCTCTCCGACCGTCTCGTTGACGAGCTCCTGCAGGCAGTCGAGGTCGAGATCGTTGTAGATGTCCTCTAGCGCCTCGGCCTTATCAATCCATCCGCTCATGCTGTCTCCTCTCCGTCCACGGCGGCTATCCGCTCGCCTATCCACCTCATCACGGGCACCGCCATGTCCCATCCCATGCCGTCCCAGGCGCAGCTCGCGGCCTCGATGCCGCTGAAAACGCTCACGTACCTCATAGACAGATTCCCATCGCCGCCGTGGCTGGCAGGCTGTATCCGTATCCGCTCCCTCTGCCGCAGCAGCAGCCGAAGCCTTCCCCGCTGCCGAATCCGCAGCCGTAGCCGTTCCCGCTGCTGCGGTCGCCGATGTAGCCGCAGCCGCAGCCGCCAGCGTTTCTGTCGCCGTATCCGTATCCGTAGCCGTTGCCGTCGCCGTAGCCGTAGGCGTCGCCGTAGGTCGGTCTCCACATAATCGTCACCATATCGCCGCCGTCTCCGATATGCCGTAGCCGTCGCCATAGCCGTTGCCTTCCCGGTCTCCGCATGGATAGCCGTCTCCGCATCCGCCTCCGTCTGCGTCGCCGTAGTATTCGCCGTTGCCGCCTCTGACTCCGGGCGATCCGTATCCGAGGGTGTATCCGATACCTGCGCCGCACCTCGCGTAGCCGAAAGTCGTGCCGTTGCCGGTCCCGTCTCCCTGATCGGTGACGTACTCGGTCCCGCAGCCGTGGCCGCAGCCGTAGGCGGTCCTCCCTGCCATCCTCACCACCCCAGCGCGATCTCGGCCACGACCGCGTGGACGCGCACCGTCCCGCACGCGTCGAGCGTGTAGTCGTCCTTGTGCTCGGCCTCCGCGATGCCGCCGATGCCCAGGCCGTTGTCCCAGCAGCGCACGACGGACGCGTCGGCCAGCAGGATCGAGTTGTAGGTTCGGTCGGCGACATGGCCCTCGAATATCCATCCGTTCGTCGCGATGACGCACACGTGGTCGCTCTCCTGCGCGACGCGCGCGTCGTCCCTGGCTATGTACTCTCTTCCGTTGATGTTGACGGTCTCCATGACCCTCTCCTTTCGTCCGATCTCCTATCCGATCGCGGGCTCCCACATCTCGCAGGCGCGCGCCGACCGCTCGCACTGCATGACCTCGCCTGCCAGCAGGCACAGGCCGTCGTGGGCGAGCGTGCGCACCTCGTGCGGGTACTCGCGGTACATGGCGCACGTCCCGCAGCTCTCCTCCAGCCACCGCTCGCACTCGGGGGCGAGCGGCGGCGCGGACGTCATTGGACCCTCCTGCACTCGACGACGGCGACGGCGCCTCCGCGCGCCCAGCACATGTCCTCGAACTCGAAGCCCGCCGAGCGGAGGAAGTCGATCGCCTTCCGCTCGGTCGAGAACAGTCCGAGGCGCGCCGACCACCCCGGCTCGTACGCCGTCACCTCGTGCACGGTCGCGACGGCGGCCCCGGCCTCACTCGCCATGGCGGCCTCCCCCGAACTCGGCCGCGCTCCCGCAGGCCGCGTAGCCCGCGATGTCGACCCAGTTGTCGCGGTGCCCGCCCCGCGCGTTGCGGGCCACCTTGAGCAGCACCATCATGTTCGCCACGTCCCTCGGGGCGATATCGACGGCCAGGTACGCGCCCCAGAAGGACGCGATGCGCGAGAAGCTGTCCTCGGCGCTGCCGTAGGCCTCCTCGCGCCCGCCGAGCACGGCCGCGCCGGCGTCCGCCAGCAGGAGCTCCCTCTCGTCGGTCGTTTCGTTGCATTCCCTTTCCAACTCCGATCCTTTCTCTCTTTCCAGCTCATATGCGTTTTCCGCGCTTTCCTGGTGCGCGGTCGGTGCGCTATGCCCAGACGGGCGGCGCGGCGCTCACGACAGCCTCCTGTTCGCCCCGGACGCCTCTATCCGCTCGCAGCGCTCGAACAGCCGCTCGAACACGCGCGGGTCCGCCTGGGCCATCTGCCGGACGGTCAGGTTGGTCGTGACGATCATCGGCGTGCGGTAGCGGTAGCACGCGTCGACGATCTCGAACACCTGCTCCCTCATGTAGTCGGTCGCCCTCTGGGCGCCGTAGTCGTCGAGCACGAGCAGGTCGCAGCCGCATATCCTGCCCATCTCGGCGTTCTTGTCGCGCGACGAGAACACGGCGTTGGCGATCTCGGTGGCCGTCCCCATGACGGCCCTGCGGCCCCTCGACACGGCCATGTTCACGCACGCGGCGGCGGCGTAGGTCTTCCCCGTCCCGCGCGGCCCGTGCACGATCGCGCCGACCCCCCTCTGGCACACCGAGTAGAGCGCCGACGTCAGCTCCGGGTTCTTGCCGTCCGACGCCTCGAAGGTGCAGGCGGACCCCCAGGTCGGCGCCGACGAACGATGCGCGCCGCCGCGCCTCGGCGAGCCTGGCGATCGACGCCCGCTCGCACTTGGCGCTGAACGCCTCCCATTCCTCCTCGGCGCATGCGCACGCGATCGGAGCCAGGCTCTCGGCGCCCCCCGAGCGGATCACCACCCTCGTCGGCCTCCCGCACTTCGGGCACGGCTCGCACGTGCCGGCGACCTCGATCCTCTCCATCGCGTCACCACCTCGCTATCGCGGCGGCCAGCTCCGGGTCGACCGGAGGCGGTCCCGGAGGGGCGGACGCGCCGTCCCTGGCCGCCCAGTTGCGCGCGGCGGCCCTCCAGTCCCTCATGGGGCTGTTGCCGACCCTCCATCCCTTCGATGCGTAGAAGTCGCAGAACCGCTCCGCGTCGATGGCGATCCCTCGCTCGGCGGCGTAGTCCGACACCTCCGCCGGGGTCGGCGCGGTGAAGCGCCGCGCAGCGGCTTTCTTTTCCACACCGTTAGGTGTGGTTTCTTTAATCTCACTCTCACTCTTTAATAGAGCGGGTTCGGTCTGGGTTATGGTCTGGGTTATGGCCTGGGTTTCGGTTTCCGATGCGTTTTCCGAAACCCGTGGGTTTCGTCTGGGTTTCTCCTTAGGCGCGTTTTCTGGAACCCGTGGGCTTTCTTTTTCGGCACTCTTCCGAAACCCGCTGGTTTTCGGCCTTCCGCCCGAGCGGCCGTTCTCGACGCTCCTCTTGGCTGCGTCGATACGGTCCCTGCACAGCGTGAACATCGCCTTGGTAACGCCAGACAGGTTAGGGGCCTCCCCCGTGTAGTGGTACTCCACCAACGCGGATACGAAGTCCCTTCGCTGCGCTGCCGTTAGACTCTGCGCAGCTTCCCAATAGTCATCCTGGATGTACATTCCCATCGGTATCAGCCCGCTAAAACGGAATGTCTTCGTCGTAGGGCGAAGCCGACGCGTAGCCGGCCGGATCGGGCATCGAGGGGGCGGCGTCCATGGGGGCGCTGCCGCGCGACGACATGAACTCCAGGTCGTCCACGATGACCTCGATCTTGCTGCGCTTCTGCCCGTCGCGCTCCCACTGGCTCCAGCGCAGCTTTCCCTCGATGGCGACCTTCGTGCCCTTGCTCAGGTAGTTCGAGAGGCTCTGGGCGCGAGCACCGAACATGGTGCAGTCGATGAAGTTCGGGTAATCCTCCCACTCGCCGGTCTGCGCGTTCTTGCGGCGGTCGTTGACCGCCACGCCGAAGCCCAGCACCTGCATACCCGAGGCCGTCGATCTGAGGTCCGGGTCTCTAGTCAGGTGGCCGCTCAGGACCACTCGGTTGATGCTCATGTTCCCTCCTTCTCGGGGCCTCCCGGCCCCGTTGACGTTGCATTTCCTTTCCAACGCATCCGTGCGCTGTATCTCCTGGTCGCTGTCCGTTTCGCCGCGTTCTCGGTGCGCGGTCGGTGCGCTACCCGAAGCCGTCTATGCCCTCCATCGCGCGGGCGAACCTCGCCGCCGCCTCGCGGCCGCGCCCGGGCAGGACGTGGCCGTAGATGTCCATCGTTGTCTTGGCCGACTGGTGCCCCAGCCGCTCGCGCACCGTCAGGATGTTCTCGCCGCTCTCGAGCAGGTAGGTGGCGTGCGTGTGGCGCAGGGTGTGCAGGTGCGCCCCCTTCGCCAGCCCGATGCGGCGCGCGGCCTCACCGAACTCAGACGTGAGCGCGTCCGGCATGACCGGCCCGCCCGCGTCCGTGCGCACGAGCGGGGCGGACTCCGCGAGCCCTTCGGCGTGCGCCGTCACCATCGCCGCCGTCGAGGCGTCGAGCGCAACCACGCGCTTCGACGAGCGGGACTTCGGCGCCTTCTCCGAGCCGTCGTAGGACAGCACGCGCGCGATGCGCAGCGAGACCCCGTCGGGGTCGGCTGTGACGTGCCGCGCCTGCAGGCCGCATATCTCGCCGCGCCGAAGCCCCGCGTACAGCCCGAGCCGCCATGCGATGGCGAGGGAGCGCCTGTAGGCCCCCGCCCCGTGGTCTGCGAGCTCGGCGGCCACGAACCTGTCGAGGCGCGCCACGTCCTCCGGCGAGAGCGCCGCCGCCTCGCGCTGCTCCGGCATGGGGAGCACTATCCCCGCCGCCGGGTTGCCCTCGACCATCCCGTCTCGCAGCATCCGGGTGAAGCAGCCGCAGCAGAAGGCGTGCACCTTCTTCACGGTTGAAGCTGAAAGCCCCGCCCCTCCGGCTGACGCGGGCCGGCGCAGCTCCCTGTACATCCTCGAGAAGTGGGCCGGCGTCAGCTCCTCGACCGGCACGCGCCCGATCCTCGGGGCGATATGGCGGCGCAGGTACGAGCGGTACGCCTTGAGCGTCGCGGGCGACGCCCCTCCCTGCTCGCACGACTCGAGGTAGTAGCCGAAAAGAGCCGATGCCGAGAGCAGCCTCGCGCCGCCCTTCGACACCTCGGCCCTGCGCGAGACGCGCTCGATCGCCGCGTCCAGCTCCTCCTCCGTTGCTTCGGGCGGCAGCACCTCGCCGACCGTCATGGGGCGGCCCGTCACCGGGTTCACGCCCGCATAGGCCCTGACGGCGTAGCCGCCGCCCTTCCTGTCGCTCACGTACGCCATCTAGCCACCGAACCCGTCGGTCATCGAGGCGTGCGTGCGGAACGCCCCTCTGAGGCGCGGCCGCTGCTCGGCCGCCATCCTCGCGAACGCGGGCGAGCACGAGTTCGGCACCGGCACGCGCAGCTCGTTGCGCACCATGTGGACGAGGTAGTTCGCGCTCACGTACCCGCGCGATGCGAGCCGCTCGGCGTTGTCGAGCATGTACTCCCATGCCCCAGGGTTCTCCTCGGCCCAGGCGCGCGCCTCGGCCATGACCTCCTCGCCCCTCGCGCCGAGGCCCGGGAGCTCCGCCTGGAGGCTCTGCGGCCTCGGTCTGTACCTCTCGTCGTTCATCGTCAGATCACCCCCCACACGAACCTGGCCGCGTAGATCAGCCAGCAGATTCCCTCAGCGGCCGCGATCGCCAGCGCGACGCCCGCGACGGCGGCCGCCGCCCTCCCGGCTGTGCAGCCGAGGCGCGGCAGCGTGTAATCGTCTAGCCTGCTACGGCTTCCGCGCGGCGCCGATCGGCGTCTCCGCCGCGCGCTTATCCCTCCTGTCATGGCTTCCTCCTTGCCTCCGCGTACGGGACGCGGTTCCTTTCGAACCATCCGCTCAGGTCCGAGACCAGGACCACGGCCCCGCGCCTCTTCCCCTCTATGTAGTAGGCCGGCAGCGGGTCCTCCGCGCGCCTCGCGAGCGCGTACAGGCCGTTGAGCTCAACGCCCATCTGCCTGCTCAGCTCGCCCAGCGTCACGAAGACCGGCGCCGGCGGCGCTGGTCTTTCCATCGCCCCATCCTCTCGTCGCGTCAATCTCCTTCCGGCCGGATTCCCACCGGCCTCCGCGCTTATCGGGGAGCGCGGTGCCCCATGGCCGCCCAGGGCTCACGTTTCATGGCCTGTTGCCCGGGCGGTATGTCAAGGTGCGTGCCATATAGACGCGGGCAGGGCGGCTGGTAGAATTCATCTGTTCGTTCTAAGGGGGATGTATGGATCGCGTTCCGGGCTACCTAATCGTCTACCTGCTGAGGATCAGAAGGCATTCGAACGAGGATGGGTATCTCGAGAAGAGGGCCGGGTCGCTCAGTGTCGATCAGGCGGTCTACGAGCGGTCGATGCTCCACGAGATGCAGGAGCTCCACCTGATCGCCTACCCCGATCCCAAGGAGATCGCAATCGAAGACGGCGACGGGCTCTCATGGGTGCCGTTCCCGCCAGAGTTCATTCTGCTGGCGCGAGGGAAGTACCTTTTCACGGAGATAATCGCCGACTCGCTCAAGTGGGTTGCGGCATCGGCCCTCGGAGCCGCTATCGCCCTCGTCGTCTCCAAACTCGGATAGGAGCAGCAGCGGATGCGCCGCATCGGCGAGGGCGGCGGCCGTCGCCCTCGCATCCGCGAACGATGCGGCTTCGAAGGTTCTGATTGGCGCATCGTAGTAGACCGCTCGCCACATCGCTGGTGCCGTGCCGCTTCAATCGCCCCCGTCGTGCTCGGCGTCGTCCGCTCCCTGCTTCTGCATCGCGGAGACGATTGATTCCGTGTCGATCGGGAAAACCGGCTTGGTGCTCTCTCCGATGAACTTCGCCATCAAATGGATCAACCCGATGTATTCTCTTTCCTTCATGGCGGTCGTCCTTTCTCCGTCCTGCCTGCGTCTATATGGTTGTCAAAGTGCTCGGTGGTGCTTCTGAGCTGATCCCGAACGCCCATGAACGCGGCGGCCCTCGGTCACAGGAGGGCTTCGACGGCGACGCCGAGTTTCCGCGCCACCTTCGCCAGCTCCCCCGCCCTGGCCTGGGAGCAGCCGAAGCGCTCCCAGTCCTGGATGGTCCTGCGCGGCACACCGGCGAGCCTCGACAGCTCCGCCTGGGTGACGCCCGCCGCCTTCCTTGCTTCCCCGAGCGACATGCCTCCAGCCTTTCCGCACGGTCGTCCGTGCTAAGATGTTCGGGTCCCGAAGCTCTCCGGTTTCTTTAGGAGGTGGTTCTTTTGAGCCAAGTTTTGAGGGCGAGGTACCCGTTGGCCGGGCGAGCCTGCGTGCAGCTCACGGAAATCGCCCGGTAAAGACCCGGCTGCGCAAACAGCCGGTCGCTGCCGCGAAGCCGCGGGCGTCGCCGCTCCGACGACTCGGCGGCGTGGAAAACCGCCTGGCCCCGCACGGGGCATCGGAGACCCGGCCCCTTCCAACGGCCGGAGTCGGCGATGCGGATCGACAGCGTGCTGGTCGGGTCATCAGCTCTTGGCCGCCGTCGGCGTTTTTGCGGACGTCCTCGGCGGCCTCGTACCCCCGGGCCGCCGCGTTCATGGGTGTTCGGTTCTCAAAGTGCTCGGTGGTGCATTGGTTGCTTAGATAATCTTGTTAGTTGTATTTAATGCAACATCTAATCCAAAAAAATAAACTCTTTCACTGCTTCTGCCAGAAGATCTTTCCCAACATCGTCTAACTCAACGTATATGGTACGGAGTTCATTCAAACGAAACATGCCGGGGTCTTCGGTATGGCACTTAACCGTTTGATACGTTTGACCAGTTCTTTTACCAAGATAATCGTATGTCAGACCAGAAGCTTTAACAGCTGATCTGAACTTGTTTGACCGACCATTCATTTTCTCCTCCTTTCATCATCGCCGCAAAACGATAGTAAATCATTGTTGTATTAAATGCAACATTTTTTTCTAGTATTTCATTTTATGAAATATATAATTGATTTAAAGGAAATGGAGGCGATCATGGGAGTACCCGAAAACATAGATGCCCTTTTGGTCATGCACGATATAACGCTCGAGGGCCTTGCGCGAATCGCCGGAGTTGACAAGTCCACCGTAAGCAGATGGCGTAAGGGAGTTACGCCACGGGATGAACCGCTCAGACAAATTGCGGATCACTTCGGTATAACTATCGACGACCTGATCTCCGATCGATTTGGGCTTGCCGCCAAAGAGCATGGCGGCACTCGGGCTTACGATTGCGGCTATATCGATATACCGGTGTACGGATCTATAGCGGCTGGAACTCCTATAGAGATGGTCGAGGATTATGACACTTTTCCTGTGCCGATTCAAATAAGAACAAAGCACCCAAACAGTGGCTTTCTCCGTGTTAGAGGAAATAGTTACAACGTGAAGCTCCCGGATGGATGCCTTGCCCTGATCGACTTCGATCAGACAGAAGCGAATGAGTTTGATGCTTTCGCTGTATGCGTCAACGGATATGCTGCCACGATAAAAAATATCCGGATCATACCGAACGGCATAGAGCTCGTCCCCAATTCGACTGATCCGACATATCAGCCAATAAGGTACGACTACACGATAGACGGGACCGACGAGGTTACGATCATGGGGAAAGTCGTATGGGCTACCATGCCGTTCGATTACAGAATTTAAGGTGAAGCGATGACCTTGGATAGCGGAAACGTGCGCTGGCGTTACGCGGATGATACGAGAACCCTTGTTGTTTCCGGCTGCAGTCCAATGCCGTATTTCTGGAACAGCGATACGGATCTTTTCGACAAGTCTCCGTGGTTCGATCTCAAAAAAGAGGTCAGAAAGGTCATCCTCGAACCAGGAATATCTACGGTGTCGCCCGGAGCGTTCGCATGGTTCTCTTCGCTGAAAACCGTCGAGGCTTCCGGCGTCGTTCGAATCTGTTCCGGAGCGTTCTTCGAATGCAAGGAATTGGAAGATATTGAGACCGGAAACTTATCGCTTGTCGATGTCGGATCTTTCGAGGGGTGCGTATCCCTAGCAAAAGTAGGAGAAAGAAACTCGAAGATCGGATTGAGTGGCAATGAGATCAGATTCGTTGACGACTTCGCATTTTCTCGGTGCGGCAGCTTGGAAAGAGTGTCCCTGCCAAATCTGAAGATGATCGGAGAAGGTGCGTTCTTCAAGTGCTCATCGATCACGTCAGTCATCGCTGAAAAACTTGAATTCGCAGGAGACAATGCTTTTTTCAAGTGCTCTTCGATTGAGAAGTTCAAGGTTGGAAATCCATGCGCTTTCGGAAAAGGGGCGATAAAAGATATCCCGAAAGGAGCAGTGATGAAATGAACTATGCTTTTATCGACGTGGAGACTCCCAACAGGAAGAACGACAGCATCTGCTCGATTGGCGTCGTTGAGACCGATCGATTCGGAAACGAGATCGATAGGTCGTATTTCCTCGTGAACCCCGAAGACAGGTTTGATGACGTGAATATGAGGATTCACGGGATCGCGCCTATAGATGTGGCCAATGCTCCGACGTTTGAAACGGTGTGGGCCGATTCGATCGGGCCGCTTCTGCAAAGGTCGTTTGTCGTGGCCCACAACGCTTCGTTCGATTTGAACGTGCTATCCAAGGCCGCCGAAAGGATAGGCGCCGGGCATCAGGAGATGATGCATGCATGCACGAAGACAATGGCTCGCGAGCTGATGTCGGCAGATAGCTGCAAGCTCGCTGATTTGTGCGCGATGATGGGTATAAGGCTCGACAACCACCATAACGCCCTCGGCGACGCCGTCGCGTGCGAGAAGCTGTTCTGGCGCCTTGCGGGCATGACAGACAGATTGGGTTCTCACTTCTCGACGTTCATCCCGGCCCGCCGCGCCGATCTATGGTGCGATGGGGCTGTCAGCAAGAAGAAAAGCAATATCAGATCGGCAAAGACCATCGCCAGCAAGCATCTTCTGGAAGTCCTGGCAAACGTGGCATCAGATGGGAAGGTAACAGACGACGAGGTGTCGGAGATGCTGGAACTCATGCTCTCGAACGACGAGATAGCCTCCGACCCCGCATATGGCAAGATCATGAGAATTGCCCAGGAAGCGTATGCCGACGGCGTAGTTACCGATGCAGAGGCGGAGCTCATGCTGAAAGAGATCTCCAGCATTCTCGATCCCGTGATGCGAAACGAGGTCGTCAGATTCCCCGGCTCGAAATTCTGCCTCACTGGGGCGTTTTCGCACGGATCTCGCGATGCCGTGAAGTGCTACATCGAATCTCGCGGAGGGAAGGTTCTCACCGGCGTTACGGGTAATACGGACTATGTCGTCGTCGGCCTCCAAGGAAGCGAGGCTTACAGCTTTGGTAACTACGGCAGCAAAGTCAAAAAAGCGCTCGAACTTAGAGAAAAAGGAAAGCCTGTGATGATAGTTTCAGAAGAATGCATATACAGCTGAGGCAATATCAGCAGAACGCGCGAATCAAGTTCGTGGTGCAGCGCTGCGTGCCTATGGATTGGGAGTTCTAAACGAAGGAGGGGTGATGGGGAACCAGGCGGCTAGAACCATGGTCGCGTACATGCTGACGTTCAACAGAAGGCGTCATCCAGACGAATCCGTCGATATCGACGACATCGACGGATCGCACGTCGGGAAGGTCTTCGAGGACTTCTGCGCGGCTCAAAACGGCAAGATGATAAATATAAAGCACACCGAGAAGTACGTGGTAACATCTGCGCCCGAAAGGCTCGGGGGCGGGGTGCTCGTTCATCTATCGTCGGGCATCGCCGGGGAGAGGCGCGACGTCTACAACGTTCGATCGAAGAAGAAAACAGCCCAGCTGAGCATCGACGACGCGCCTATGTCATCGACCAGGGTCATGCTCTCATGGAGTGGAACGGGGCTCGGGTATTCTCTGCTGATGATCGAGCACGCATACGGCGGAGCGGGTGACACCGCGCTGTTCACGCCGTTCAAGCAGTATCTGAGAGAAGTGGCCCCCGACGTCGTCGTGAGGATCGAAGCGGTGGTCGAAGCCGAGACGATCGATCAGTTCGTGTCGCTGGAAAGAATAGAGCTGAGGCGCTACCTTTCCCAGTCTGACTTAGCGGGAAGCCTCACGAGAGAGGGCGACTACCTGTCGTGCGTCCTCACGCACAAGCGGGGAGCGCCGTGGCACACCGATTCCCTTCGCTCAATTATCAGCGGGAAGAAGAGGGCGGCGGACATAATCGGCGTCGGCGGCACCATATTCGATTCCGAAAAGAGCGAAGTCAGAGCGTCCGTGAAGGACGTAAACGGGAAAAACAGAACGTTCGTCGTCGGCTGCGACATAGGGGCGAAGGTAAGCGAGCTACTTAACGACCACGGCGAGGAGCCGCTGGGCGACGAGGAGTTCGTTGAGCGATGCACGAACAGATGTGCGATAATATCGGAAAGACTCGGGCGGCGCATCTGACGCAGCCGCCACCGGCGACCGGAACGGGGTGATTGGGTTGGCAAGGCTTCGGATATTGCGGGCCGTCGGCGATCAGAAGATCAACCTGTCAAACGTCGCGGTTGGATACGCAAGAACTCTGGTGAACGCATCGACCGGGAGGGTGTCGGCGGTTGACGTCTTCCTGCACGTCGTCATCCCCGTCGCGCTGGCAGCAGGCATGTTCGCCTTCTGGCCGCTCGACGCGAACACCATGCAGCGCGCGTCGTCGAATATGGTGACGGGCGCCTCAATCGTCTCGTCCCTCATGTGCGGCGTGGCGGTCATGCTGTTCCAGCTGCGAACCCAGATAGCGTCAGAACGCGGGTTCGCAAGCAGAGGAGAGAGGAGGCTGATCGACGAGACGTACTACGACGTCCTTTGGTCCGTCGTCGTCGGGTTCTCCGCCGTCGCCCTGATCGTCGTCGGTGACTTCGTATCCCATCTCTCGCCATGCGCCTGGAAGGCGCTCGTGGCAGCGGCGATCGCCCTCGTCGCGAACATGGCTATGGCGACGTGCATGGGCATCAAGCGCATCGCCGCCGCCTACGAGATAATCTCCAAAGTGTGGGACCGCGCGGGCAACGGCGATAACCCGCGCTCGTAAGGGCCGCGCCCTGCTGAATATTAGCTCGAACAACAAAACAAGCCCCCGCGCATAAGGGCTGCAACCCTGCGCGGAGGCTCTGGATTACCAACCGACGAACGGAAGGCGGCTACATCATACCATGCCCAAATCGAGGTTCGGCCACATAAGGCGCCTAGGCCCTGATTACTACCAGGCGTTCTGGGTGGAGAACGACCGCAAGCGGTCGAAGCGCATACACGGAAGCATTGACGACGCCGAGAGGTTCTTAGCCTCCGTGCAGGTGGGTACGCGCGGTGCAATGCCGTCCACCACGCTTTCAGATTACTGGTGCTTGGTCGTGAGGCCGTCGTGCGACGGCTTGGAGACGCGAACGAAGCAGGGATACGATGCCTTGTGGGCGAAGCGCGTGGGGCCGATTCTCGGCAACCGCGAGGTGTCTACCATATGCCGCGAAGACGTTCAGCAGGCCATAGACGCCATAGAAGCTCCCGGGACGCAGCGCGCGGCGTTCAGGCTGCTGCGAAAGATACTCAACCGCGCCGTGTCAGACGGCGTAGCAGCGCGCAACCCGTGCGACCGCTACATAGAGTTCAGAACGCTGACGCGCACCGAGAAGCGCCTTTTGAGAGCGGCCGAAGTCAAGCCGTGGCTAGACTCGCTTTCGGGATGCAGGTACCTACCGACCATACTCGCGGAGCTTGGAGCCGGACTCCGCGTCGAAGAGGCTTGCGCACTCGATTGGGAAGACGTGGCGTTCGCCGAACACCGTGGCAGGAAGTACTGCGCCGTGAGGGTTGACAAGGCGATAGTTACCGTCAAAGGCGGCTCTGAGATGAAGGCGCCGAAGACCGCGATGTCTCAGCGCGTAGCCGTGATGGGCGATCCATTCGCATCACTCATGGAGCAGCTGAGGGCAGAAGGCCCAATCGTGGCAACCAACGGCACGAGGACGCAGCCGGCGACGATCACGCGGAACTTCAAGCTGTGGTGTCAGCGTCACGAAGTCGAGTACATCCAGCCGAAGAACCTGCGCTCGACCTTCGCCACATTGCACGGGGAGGCGGGAAGCCCCGATTCGCTCGTATCGCTTGCTATGGGCCACGCAGACGGCACGACGCGTGGGACGCATTACCAAGCATCAACAGAGGCGGGGATGATGGCGATAGCGGACTGCTTGAGCGACTACATATGCGGTCAAAGTACCGCTAAAGTACCGGTTTTTTTCGACTTTGGAAAGTAAAGCAGGTCGGATTCACCATCCGACCTGCTGAAACATTGGAGCCAGCGACAGGAATCGAACCCGCAACCCACTGATTACAAATCAGTTGCTCTACCGTTGAGCCACGCTGGCATTTGAAGCGCACGGCTATTCTACGGTAAGCGGCCTGGTTTTCCCGGCAAGATCCCCGTTTTTTCCAGAGATTGCCGATCGCGGGATCCCGCCGCTCGGAAGCGCGCCGGCGGGCTCCAACACGCCGGTATGGTCCCATGCGGGAACGAAGCTCTCCTCCGCCGCTTCCCCGTCCTGCCAGAAATAACCGTCCAACCCCCGCTCGTCCGCATAGTCGAGCAGCTCTTCGTACTCGGCGTCGGTTACGCGCAGGGCAAGCTCGGGGCAGCTGCGCACGACATCCATCGCGCGCTTGTCCCCGGATCGGGCAGCCGATGCGACCACCGGCGTGTACTGGCTCATCAGCGACAGCAGCGCCCGGTCGCCGTAGCGGTCCGCAACGATGTCGACCACGCGCTTCGAGTCCTCCAGATTCCCCGGAAGAAGGAGATGCCGAATGCACACTCCGCTCACCAAGCGCGTTTGGCCTCGGTATTCGTCATAGCACGGCTCGCCAGCCTGCTCGAGCATGCGATCGATCGCCGCGATCGCCACATCCGGGTAGTCAGCCGCCCGAGAATAGCGCCGGGCGATGTCGGAACCGGCGTACTTCAAATCGGCCAGCCACACATCGACCGTGCCCGCGAGGCGAGAAACCGACTTGGTCGTCTCGTAGCTCGAGGTGTTCCATACGATCGGAAGCGCCATTCCGGCCGATCGGGCCAGGTAAACCGCGCGCTCCACCTGGGGGATGAAGGGAGTCGCCGTCACACAGTTGATGTTGAGCGCGCCTTGTCCCTCGAGCTCGGACATGATGGCGGCCAGCCGCCCGACGGATATATCGAGACCCGAGGCCGCGTATGCGATCTCGGCGTTCTGGCAGTAGACGCAGCGCAGGGGACAGCCCGAAAAGAACACCGTGCCGCTTCCCGACGATCCCGAAATGGGCGGCTCCTCCCAGAAATGAAGGGCCGCGCGCGACACGACGACGCCCGCCCCCGCCCCGCATACTCCGACGGCACGGCTTCGGTGCGCGCCGCAATCGCGCGGGCAGAGATGGCAGGCGTCGGACATGGAACTAGCGCTCGCCGTGGCGCTTTCCGCAGCACTGGTGGCCGGAATCGTGCGAATCGTGACCGCATTCGCACTCATGCTGGGCTTCGCTTGCATGGTGATGGCCGCAACCGCACCCGTGGTCATGGCCGTGCGCATGCCCGCGATCACGGCCGCCGTCCTGAGAACGGTCGGGCGCAAAGCCGCCTTCGTACTCGCCGAAGTCGCCGTCGAAGTCGCCGTCGAAATCGGCTTCCTCGTCGTCGGAGTGATCGACCTCGTAGTACTCGCGGGCGCGCGCCCAGTCAAGACCGGCGCGGCGCCCGTCGTCCTCGTCGCGGTACAAAAGCGAAACGGCGGCCGGGCTCTTGTCGGCGCCTCCCAGAACGGCCAGCAGCTGGACGAGGTTCATCACGGCCTCGGCCTGGGGAACGACGAGATCGACGTCTTCGGCCGCACGCAGCGCCGCCGCGATCTCGGCAAGGAACATCTCGACGGTGTAGGTCGCATCGAAGCGCCCCTCGGCGATGCGCTCGAGGACGCTTGCCGATTGCGGGGTGACGGCCCCGACCGAGCCCTCGAGCCCCTCGACCGCCGTCACCGAGCGCTGAGTCGCCGCGTACAGAGCCTCGGCCTCGATGGCCGCCACGATCTGGGAAGCGGTCTGCAGCGTAAGCGCACAGCGCGCGAGCTGGGCAGACCCTGCGGCCCCCGTGCGGCTTGCCGTGCCCACGACAGCCGACACCAAAGGAAGCGCCGCCTCCACGTCGGCCTCGTCCCCGCCGACGAAGCAGGCCAGGCGGGACATGTCGGCGAACGCGTCGGCCGCGCCCAAATCGACCACGGCCAGCGGAGCCTCGACCGGGCGCATCCCCGAAACCGTCGCGAGCGATGCCAGTTCCTGGGAAAACGCCGGAGTCGAGGGAGACAGGTCGATCAGAAGCGCCTCGGCGGGCGCCGCCTGCGCGATGCCGCCCTCGCCGAAATACGCGTCCTCGAGCTCCTGCAGCGACGCGAAGTACGTGAACACGGCGTTCGCAGATGCGACATCGTCCACCTCGACCCAGGCAAGGCCCTCCATACCGCGCCTTACCAGCGCGCCGATCGACTCGTGACCTTGAAATGCGAACCTGTTGGACATGGGATCCCTTTCCCGCAAGCGGATGTGCCGCTATTGTGACGGATAGTCTAATCGCGATGGACGCGCGAGGCGATGCGCTCGGAGATGGACAGCATCTCGCGGCTGTCGACGCCCCAGAATGCCAGAGCCAGCATCCCGGGCCCCACATGGGAGCCGATGACAGGGCCGATGGAGGTTTCCAGGAACACGATCGACTCGTCCACCTTGCGCAGTTCGTCCTTGAGGCGCTCGACGTCTTTCGGGCAGTCGGAATGCCCGATGATCACGCGGCGACGCTCGTCGGTCACGCTCTCGATGCGCTTCTTGTAGAACTCGGCGAGCTGCTTGATGCCCTTCTTGCGGCCGCGGGCAACCCCCACCAGCGACAGCTTCCCGTCGAGGGCGATATCGAGCATGGGCTTCACGTCGAGCTTCGCTCCCGCCAGCGCCACCGATGCGGGGATGCGCCCGCCGCGGCGCAGGGACTCGAGGTCGTCGACCATGAACATCTCGTTGATGAAGTACTTCGCCTCGTTGGCCCACTCGACCATCTGGGAGGCCGTCAGACCGCGCGAGCGTTCGCGCAGGGCCTCGTACACCAGCAAGCCCTCGGCGATCGACGCGAGACACGTTTCGACCACGTGCAGCTCGAACCCGGGGTACTCCGCCACGATCTGGTCGCGCACCATGAGCGCGGTGTCGAAGCTGCCCGAAAGCCCCCGCGTGAAGCTGAGGTACACGGTGGGGACGCCCTCGCGGGCCGCCTGCTCGAACACCTCGCGGAACCTCACCAGGGGAACCTGCGCCGTCGAAGGCTGCTCGCCGTTGCGCATGCCCTCGTAGAACTCATGCGCGCTGATCGATTTGAACAGGTCGTCGGAACGCTCGCCCTCGCTGGTGAGGTACGGGAATTCCAGAAGGGTCACGCCTTCGTCTTCAACCACGTCGAAGGGAAGGTCGCAACACGAGTCGATGATCAGATTGCACTGAGGCTTCATGCGCCCCTCCTAGCAGAGCAAGGGGGCCGAAGCCCCCTTTTTGGAAAATATCAGGCAGAGCAGACAACGGCCGATAACGGCTTGTTTATCTTGTCGGCAATTCTACTCGCGCATTCGTATGCGATGCCAATCGCGGGGCCAACATGCACACCAACAACAGGAGTCACCGGCTTGACCGCAACGGCGTGCCCCAGCAGCGGTTCGATCTTCTCGCGCGCCCACGCGACGGCGTCGGTCTTGTCGCCGATGTAGTGGACCACGACGTTTTTGATGCCGTACTGCTCGACGTCTTTCTTGAACAGATCGTACATGGCCTTCATGGCCTTGCCGTGCGTGCGCACCTTGACGAAGGGGTTCACCTTGCCGTCCGTGACCGTGATGATCGGGATGATCTTCACCAGCCCGCCGATGAGGGCGGCAGCCGCCCCGATGCGCCCGCCCGCGCGCAGAAACGCGAGGGAGTCGGGGACGAAGAGGAAGCGCGACGAGGCGATGCCCTCGTAGCATTCCGACACGCACGTATCCAGATCGGCCCCGGCATCGCGCGCTGCGACGGCGCGCAGAAGCGGCCAGGTCTCGTCGTAGGACACCGAGCAGGCGTCGATGATGCGGAAGTTGAACCCGGCGTTGCGGGCAGCCACCGAACGGGCGGCTCGAATAGCGCCTTCGTAGGTTCCCGACAGGCCGGAGCTCAGGAACACGCCCAGAAGCTCGTCGCCGTCTTGGGCGATCTTCTCGAAGATCTCCTCGAGCTCGTGCTGGGAAGGCTGGCTCGACGTGGGGGTGTTATCCACCATATCGGCTATCTTTGCGTAGAATTCCTCGACATCGAGGTCGGACTCGACGTATTCGACCCCGTTCCAATTCACGAAAAGCGAGGCGACCGCGATATCGCGCTCGCGCGCCTCGTCGACGGACAGGCCAGCCAGTGACCGAATCGGTGACGATCTTTACCATACACCCCTCCTTAAAAGTGGATCCATCCAACCTACTCGATACCGAGCAGGCGCGCAACCAGTTCTTGCCTTCTGTCGAAAAGCGTGCGCTCCAAACCCACAGGATACGTATGCGGGTTGAGCATGCGCTTCTGGGTTTCGTCGAGCGTCGCCAATCCGGCGCGAGCGCGGTCGCGTGCGGCGAGGGCATCGCGCTGGGACGCCTCGAGCACCACGTTGCCCCCGCGGGCGAACGGCGCCAGCAGCGGCTCGAACCGCATGCCGGCCAGCTTTTTTCGGCGCAGCGCATCGTGGGGGTCGACGATGGTCTCGCACTCCCCCACCCCGTAGTTGACGTCGAACACCATATCGCCCGCGATCAGGCCGTTGTCGTAGAAGTAGCGCCGCACGTCCAGCACGCCGGGCGTCGTGAGCTTCTGAGCGCTTCCCGTGATCTTGACGTGGTCTTTCCATGCGCCGCCGGGTTCGCGCGTGGCGCCCAGCTTGTACACCCCGCCCAGTGTGGGCTGATCGTAGGCGCAGGCCAGCTTCGTCCCGACGCCCCATCCCGCCACCTGGGCCCCCTCGTCGCGGATCGATTTGATCGCGTATTCGTCGAGGTCGTTGGAAAGGACGATGCCGCAATCGGAAAGCCCCGCCTCATCGAGCGTGCGGCGCGCGCCCTTGGCCAGCCATGCCAAGTCGCCCGAATCGATGCGGATCCCCGCGAGCCGCTGGCCGCGTTCGCGCATCTCGAGGCCCACCGTGATGGCGTTGCGCACGCCCTGCTCGACGTCGTAGGTATCGACCAGAAGCACGCAGTTGTCGGGGAACGACTCCGCATACGCCCGGAACGCCGACAGCTCGTCGGGAAACGACATCACCCACGAATGCCCGTGCGTCCCCGACACGGGCAGGCCGAACATCTGGCCCGCCAGCACATTCGACGTCGAGGCACATCCGCCCACCACCGCGGCGCGCGAGGCCCACACCCCGCCCGCCGCCCCCTGGGCGCGGCGCAGTCCGAATTCGGCGACGGGCGCCTCTGCGGCCTGGCACACCCGCGCGGCCTTCGTGGCTATGAGCGTCTCGAAGTTGATGCAGTTCAGAAGAGCCGTCTCCAGAAGCTGGCACTCGAGGATGGACCCGCGCACGCGCACGAGCGGCTCGTTGGGAAACACCACCGTCCCCTCGAGCACCGCGTCGATGTCGACGCCCAGCCTGAAGCCGCGGAGGTATTCCAGGAAGTCGCGGCCGAACAGGGGCCTGCCTTCGGCCGACCTCACCTCCGACAGGTAGTCGATGGCCTCGTCGTCGAAGCGGTAGGACTCCACCATCTCGGCGAGCTGGTCGGTGCCGCATGCGATCGCGTAGCCCCCTTTGAAGGGGTAGCTGCGAAAGTACATATGGAAGCATGCTTCGGTGCCGCCCACCCCGTGGTCCCAGTACCCCTGGGCCATGGTGAGCTGGTACAGATCGGTGAGCATCGCGTAATCGATCTTCACGGGAAATCCTCCTTGCACGGAACCTGCCTGCCTCCGATGATGCGACAGATGCCCCGTTCGGGGCATCTGATGGGGTCTATCCGGTCGGGGTCGGGGAGTCGCCCGACGCGTCGGTCCTGTGGGTGCGCCTGCGCGGGCGGCGGCGCCCCTGTCCCCCCGCCTGCTCCGCTCCGTTCTCGCGGGCTCCCTGGGAAGGCGCTTCGGACGGCGCGGACGCGTCGTCCCGGCGCTTCCTCAGCTCCGACGAACGGCGGCCGGGACGGGCGGCGGATCCCGCCTGCGCCCCCTCGGACGACGAGGCGGGGCGCTGCGCGGAAGTTCGGGCGCCATCGGCGCCCTGCTTGCCCGAACGGGAGCGCGATCGGCGCGAAGAGCGGCCCTTGGGAGCCGCGTCGCCCCTCGGGGCATCAGGGGCCTGTTCTCGGGTGCGGGGCGCCTCGGATGCTTCGGCGGGGCGCTCGGACCCGTCGGCGGACAGCTTCACCGACCGGCGGCGGCGCTGGCGATGCGACGTCTGCTCTGATGCGGCGGCTTCGTCGGCGGCCTCCGACGCGCGCTTGCCGCGGCGGTTGCGCGGCTTGGCGTCGCCTTTGCCCGAACGGGACGAACCGGATGCGTCGGATTTCCCGCGCGCCTTCCCGCCTCCGATGGTCCTCACCTTCGTAGGATCGCCCAGCTGGTCTTCCTGGGTGATCTGCGAGGTCGACAGGTCGCCCAGACCGAACGTGGAAGCCGCCTCCTCCGAGCCGATGCGCTCCCACTCCTGCTTTTTGATGCAGTTGGGGCGCGAAGAATCGCCGCAGCAGCACATCGACGACAGCGGAACCTTGACCGGCTTCTCCCCTTCGAGCTTGACCGAAACCACTTCGCGGGGAACGTCCAGATCGACGACCTTCCCCACGCCGTCGGGCGTTTCGATCTTGGCGTTCTTCTTCGGCGCGCGGCCCTTGAAATCCTTGTAGGCGTCGTATTCGTAGCGCAAACAGCACATCAGGCGGCCGCACACCCCCGATATCTTCTGGGGGTTCAGCGAGAGGTCCTGCTCTTTGGCCATACGGATGGAAACCGGGCTGAACTCGCCGCCCAGGCGGCGGCAGCACAGCTCCTGGCCGCAATGGCCGTAGCCCCCCACCATGCGCGCCTCGTCGCGCACGCCGATCTGCTTCATGTCGACGCGCACGTGGAACTCGGCCGCCAGCTTGCGCACGAGCTCGCGGAAATCGACGCGCTCTTCGGACTCGAAGTAGAAGACGGCCTTGTCGCCTTCGAACATGAACTCGACGGCGATGGGGCGCATATCCTTCACCGTCTCGGCTGCCAGCTGCTTGAACAGCGGCAGCGCGTCGCGACCGCGCTGGTCCATCTCGACCGAACGCGCGACGTCCTCTTCGGTCGCCAGGCGCTTCACGGGCTTGAGGGCGCTTTTCAGCGAGCCCAGCTGCTCTTGGGTGGGCTCGAACACCGAATCGCACAGGGCGCCGAACTCCAAGCCGCGCGCCGTGAGCACCACCACCGAATCGTTCGGATTCAGTTCGAGGTCGCGGGCGTCGAACCACAGCGTCTTCGGATTATATGCAAGCCTGATAGGGGCTATGCGAACCATACAGGGCCTCTTTCAATTCAAACAGCAACGCGTCGAAGCACGTCTCGGGGGAAACATTATACGAGATAGCCGCGCTGCACGTGCGCACCGAGGCGATCGCGCGCGCTATGCGGGCCTCGTCGGTGGCGGCAGCGGCCTCTTCGATGGCCGTCATGACGTCGACGTTCACGACGACCTCGGGCGATTCCGCGCACACCGCCAAGACGTCGCGGAGAAACGAGGCGATGATCGAGGCGACCTGGTTCAGCGACTCGAGGTTCTTCGCCGTCAGGGCCTTCTTGTTGCGCTCTTCGATGCGGCGGATGGCCGACTTGGCGAGGAAGTCCTCGCTCTCCCTGATCTCGGCCTCCTGCGCCGCCCTGATCTCGTCGAGCGGGGCCTTGGCCAGGCCCACCAGCTCGCGGGCAGCCTCGATGCAGGCCCAGGAATCCATCGAGTCCAAACGGCCCATGACCCCCAGCACCGATTTCCTGAACTCCATGCGCTCGTTGGACTTCACGAACTCGATGGTCCTCGTGATCGACCCGTCGCAGGCGGCCAGGCCGATGCGTGCGCGGGCGGGGGTGACGCCGGCCTGCTGGGCTATGATGCCGGCGGCCTCGGTTGCGGGTATATGGCGAAACGGCACCACCGAGCAGCGCGACACGATGGTGGGCAGCACGCTTTCGCGCGTCCGACCGAGCAAGATGAGCACCACGTCGTCGGGAGGCTCTTCGAGCGTCTTGAGGAAGGCGTTGGCCGAAGCCGCGTTCATGAGGTCGACCCGGTCGATGATGTAGACCTTCCTGTCCGCCTGGATGGGGGAAAGCGACGTGTCGGCCACGATGTCGCGCACCTGGTCGACCAAGTAGCCGGTGGCCCCTTCGGGCGCGTAGTAGTGCACGTCGGGATGCTTGCGCCGGCGCACCCTGCGGCACGCATCGCACTCCCCGCATCCGCCCGACGCGCAGACGAGGGCCTCGGCGAGCGCGTAGGCGGCCAGCGTCTTGTTCGAACCGGCCGGACCGGTGAACAGATATGCGTGGGTCACGCGGTCGTTTCTGACCGATGCGCGCAGAAAATCGCGCACCTGGGGCTGCCCGAACACGCCCTCGAACGGATCGCCCCCGCTCATCGAGGCCTCCCTTCATGGCGCGCGCGGTCGAGCGGCGCGAACAGGTCCTCGCCGCAGACCTCGTCGTCGCCCATCCAGGGGAACAGATCCGACAGCTCCGAGAAGATCATCCGCGACGTTTCGGACTTGCGGTCGGCGGACACCACGATGCGCACCCGGTCGCTCTCGCTTTGCGCGAGGGACCGAAAGCCCTCCATCACGCGCTCGTGGAACTCCAGGCCCGCAAGCTCCATGCGGTCGGCCTCGTGATGCCGCGTGGCGCGCTCCAAGCCCACCTGGGCCCGCTCTCCGGTAGTCATGAGGATGGTACGATCGGGCACGAGGCCCTGGGTCGAAAACTCGTTGGCCTGCTCGACGAACGCGCGCGGCAAACCCCGGCCGAACGCCTGGTAGGCAACGGTGGAGTCGCAGAACCGATCGCACAGGACGACGGCCCCGCGCTCGAGTGCGGGCGCGATGACCTCGGCGACGATCTGAGCGCGGGCGGCTTCGTACACGAAGAGCTCGGCCCGATCGGACATCTCGGCGCAGGCGGGATCCAGCACCACGTCGCGCAGCCGCTCCCCGATGGGCGTTCCGCCGGGCTCGCGCAGGCACACGACCTCGCGGCCCTGCTCGCGGAGGTGCTGGGCGAGGAACCTGATATGGGTGGTTTTACCGGCGCCGTCGCCGCCCTCGAACGTGATGAAGATCCCGCGCCCGGGCGTTTCGGCATGCGAATCGAAACTCATGAGATGTCCTGTTTGAGACGCCCTCGATCACAGGGCGAAGTCGTAAACGTCGTTTCCGCGCACATCGATCCCGACGAACACGGGGAAGTCCTCGACCTCGATCCGTCGGAGGGCTTCCGTTCCGAGATCATCATACGCTTCAACCGTCTCCGAGACCACGCACTTCGCCAAATAAGCAGCAGCTCCCCCGACGGCGACGAAGTACACCGACCCGGTTTCCATGCACGCGCGGCGCACCTCGGCCGAGCGGGTTCCCTTGCCCACGGTCGCCGCCACCCCGGCGCGGTAGAGCCGAGGGGCGGCGAAATCCATGCGCGACGCCGTCGTGGGACCGATCGCCCCGAACGGGCGCCCGGAAGCCGCGGGGGTGGGACCCGCGTAGAAGATCGCCTGGCCGGAAAGGCCGTAGGGCAAACGATCGCTTCCGGCGGCGTCGAGCTCGGACAGAAGGCGGATGTGCCCCGCGTCGCGCAGCGTGTACAGGGGCCCGCTCAGAAGACAGGCGTCCCCCGCGTTCAAGGACGCGAGGTCGGAGCGGCTCAAGGGAAGGCGCAGGCGCTTAGAGCTCATAGGTGCCCCTCCTCATGGCCGAGCATCCCATGTTGACGGCGACGGGAAGCGCCGCGATATGGCAGGGGGCCGTGGCCACGCGCACGCCCAGCGCAGTGGTCGAGCCCCCCAGGGCCCCGGCCCCCAACCCCGTGGCGTTCACGGCTTCGAGGAGCTCGCGCTCGAAGCGGGCGGTCCGCTCGTCGCAGGCCGGTTCGTCCAGGGGCCTCATGAGCGCCCGCTTGGCCAAACCCGCCACCTTGTCGAAGGTCGAGCCCACCCCCACGCCCACCACAAGCGGGGGGCAGGCGTTGGCGGCCTTATCGCGCACGCAGGAGACGACGGCGTCGATCACGCCCTGGCGCCCTGCGCTGGGAGAAAGCATCACCACGCGGCTGGCGTTATCCGACCCGCCCCCCTTCAGCATGACGTGCAGGCGCGCACCGGGACGGGCGCACGGATGGATCTCGCAGAACGCCGGGGTGTTGGACGCGGTGTTGGTCCGGTCGAACAGCGCATCGCGCACGATGGACATGCGCAGGCGCCCCTCGGCGTAGGCAGCGGCCACGGCATCGTCCACGTCGGCCATGACGTCGCCGGCGACGCACATGTCGGGCCCCACTTCCAGGCTCACCCATACCGACCCGGTGTCCTGGCAGATGGCGACCCTGTCCTCGGAGGCGATGCGCGCGTTTTCGACCAGCAGCTCCAGGACCTTGGAGGCGCGCGGGCTGTCCTCCGCCTTTGCGGCCTCGACGAGCCCGCATCTGATGTCGTCGGGCAGATCGAACGCCAGGCTGGAAACGGCCTGGCGGACGGTGCGGGCGACAAGCTCGCGCTCAATCGGTCTCATCGGGCTCCTTCCGCGCTGTCGCAACGCCCACCTGCACCCGGAAGGGCGCCTAGAGGCATTCCCTCACGGCCCGGGCGACAACCTGGGCGGCGCGCGGGTCGAAGGGGTCGGGCATGATGAAGTCCTCGTTCAGCTCTTCGTCGGAGACCAGGTCCGCAAGCGCTTCGGCTGCGGCGAGCTTCATGTCGTCGGTGATGGCCGGGGCATGCGCCTCGAGGGCGCCCTTGAAGATACCCGGGAACGCGATGACGTTGTTGATCTGGTTCGGGAAGTCGCTTCGGCCCGTCGCCGCGATGCGGGCACCGGCGGCCTTGGCGTCGGCGGGGTAGATCTCGGGGACGGGGTTGGCCAGCCCGAAGATCACGGGATCGGCGGCCATGGTGGCGATCATGTCGGGCGTGATGGCCCCCGGTGCCGAAACGCCGATGAAGATATCGGCTCCCACCAGGGCGTCTGCAAGCGATCCCGAAAGGTCGTCGAGGTTGGTGACTTCCAGCATCGCGCGCTTGACGTCGTTGAGTCGCTCGGAGCGAGACGAGATGATGCCCTTGGAGTCGCACAGCACGACGTGCTTGAAGCCGTACAGCAACAGCAGCTTGGCGATGGCGATGCCCGCCGCGCCCGACCCGTTCACCACGATACGGCAATCCTCCACCCGCTTGCCGATGATGCGCAGCGCGTTGATGATGCCGCACAGAACCACGATGGCCGTGCCGTGCTGGTCGTCGTGGAACACCGGGATGTCGAGCTCGGCTTTCAGGCGCTCCTCGATCTCGAAGCAGCGCGGGGCCGAGATGTCCTCGAGGTTGATCCCGCCGAAAGTGGGCGCGAGGCGCTTCACCGTCTCGACGATCTCGTCGGCGTCTTGCGTGTCGAGGCAGATGGGAAACGCGTTGACGCCCCCGAACTCCTTGAACAGAACCGCCTTGCCCTCCATGACGGGCATGGCCGCCGCAGCACCGATGTTGCCCAGCCCCAGCACGGCGCTCCCGTCGCTGACCACGGCGATGGTGTTGCCCTTCAGCGTGTAGTCGTAGGCCAGCGCCTCGTCGGCGGCGATGTCCTTGCAGGGCTCCGCGACGCCGGGGGTATAGGCGATGGCCAGGTCCTCGCGCGTGGCCAGCTTCATCTTCGGTTCGGTGGAAATCTTGCCGGCCCACTCCCGATGCAGCCGGATCGCCTCGTCACGATTGCTCATTGCTGTTCCCGTCCCTCTCGTTCGCTATTCCGCAGATTCGCTTTCGGCAGAAGCCTTCGGCGCGGCCTTCTTCGACGCAGAGCGCTTCGCAGGCGCCTTCTTGGCGGGCGCTTTCTTGGAAGCGCGCCCCTTGCCGCTTGCGGCCTTGCCGTCCTGGCCGTCCTTCTCCTTGCCCGGGCAGTCGAAGTTCGGGCACAGCTTCCACGGACCGCGCGCCGTGGTGACGATCACCATGGGCGCGCCGCAGTGCTCGCAGACCTCTTCGGTTGCCGTGAGGTTACCGTACTGCGGAAGGGGGTAGCTCGTCTCGCATTCCTCGTAGTTCTCACAACGAATGAAGCGCTTCAGGGTTCGGGGGTTTCGCTGGGCGATGAGCTTGCCCGTCTTGCCGGCGGCCCTGCACGTCGGGCACTCGCCCACCACCACGTCGGGCTCCTGGTTGGTGGCGCAGTTCGGGTCGATGCACACCACGCGCGGCTTCGAGCGGAACGCCGTCACCTTCACCTGGGGCATGCCGCAGGTCGGGCAAAGCTCGGGCACCGACTCGATCTTTCCCTTGGGAAGCGGGTACGTGACGTCGCAGTCGGGCCACCCCGAACAGCCGATGAACATCGACTTGGTTTTCTGGGATGCGCGTATCTGCAGATCCTTGCCGCACTTCGGGCATACGCCCACGTACGCGTCGGCCGCCACCGCGTCGGCAAGCGCCTCTTTCACCTCCTCGGCCTTGGGAAGAAGCGCCTGCAGCTGGCTTGCCAGGCGGTTGCGCGAGTCCAAAACGACGTCGCCTTTGGTGGTCTTGCCCTCGGCGATGTTGTTCATCTCCTGCTCGAGCTCGGCCGTCATCTCGGGGTGCGTGATATGGGGCGCGTACTTGTCCAGCGCATCGCACACCGCCATGCCCAGCTGGGACGGCTCGATCGGATCGTTTTGGATGTACTTCACGTTGTAGAGGCGCTCGATGATGGCGTGGCGGGTCGATTTGGTTCCCAGTCCGAGCTTTTCCATCTCCTGGATAAGGCGCCCCTGCGAGTAGCGCGCGGGCGGCTCGGTCTGCTTCTTCGTGCAGGTCGCGCCGTTGAACGCCACGGTATCGCCCACCGAAAGCGCGGGCAGCTGCTCGTCTTTCTTCAACCCGTACGGGTAGATGGCGCGAAAACCCGGCTTGACCAGCACGTCGCCGCGCGCGGCAAAGGACTCGCCGGCCACATCGAGCGACACCTTGGTGCCCTCGATGACCGCCGCCTCGGAAAGCGTCGCCAGGAAACGGCGGGCGATGAGGTTGTACAGCTTGTAGTTCGCCGCGGGCATGTCGTCGGGCGTCGCCTTCGACGTGGGATAGATGGGCGGGTGGTCGGTGGTCTCCTGCTTGCCCCGCGTGGCCACCAGCTTGCCCTTCCTCAGAAGGGCCTCGCAGTACTCGGTGTAGGCGGGGTTGCCGGCGATGGTGCGCACCGTTTCCTCGAGGCTCATGGAAGACGGGTACACCGTGTTGTCGACGCGCGGATAGGAGATGTAGCCGTCCATGTAGAGGCTCTCGGCGATGCGCATGGTGCGCGCCGGGCTGATGCCCTCGGCGGCGGCTGCGGCCATGAGGCTGGTGGTGTTGAACGGGGCGGGCGGGCGCACCGTGCGCTTCTTGCTCTCGACGGCGGCCACCGAGGCGACGCTCGCCTTTGCCACGCGGCCCATAACCGCCTCGGCCTCGGCCTGGACCTTGAAGCGCGCCGTGGCGTGCGGAGCCGTGAACTCGCCTTCGCCCGACCCGAACGAGCCCTGGATGACCCAGTAGTCCTCGGGCACGAACGCCATGCGCTCGCGCTCCTTCGCCACGATGAGGGCGAGCGTGGGCGTCTGGACGCGCCCCGACGAGCGCACGTTGCCGTACCCGGCGAACTTGACCAGCGTGAGGTAGCGCGTGAGCACAGCGCCCCAGATAAGATCGATATCTTGGCGCGACGCCCCCGCCGAAGCGAGGTCGCGGTCGAGCTCCACCAGGTTGGAGAACGCATGCGTTATCTCCTCTTTGGTGAACGCGGAATAGCGGGCCCGGCTGACCGGGGCGGTGGGATTGACCTCTTGGATGCAGCTGAGGGCATCGGAGCCGATGAGCTCTCCCTCGCGGTCGAAGTCGGTGGCGATGATGACCGAATCGCACTTCTTCGCCAGGTTCTTAAGCGACCGAATGATGTCCTTTTCCTTGGGGAGCTTCTCGATGGGCGCGTACACCAGGTACGGCAGGGCGTCCATCTTCCACGACTTCAGCTCGATGCCGTCGGGGAGGAATGGCTTGCGCTTCGTCTTGTACGGCGGCTTTTCGAGGTCGGAGGGAAGCTGTGCGGCGACGACTTCCCCTTCCGCCGTCACCCCCTGCCAACCCTTGGACTTCTTGTACACCAGCGTGGGAGTGAAGTCGGGCTCGAGAATGTGCCCGCGAAGGCCGATGGTGACCCATTCCTCCCCGTCGATGGTGAAGCGGTAAACCGGCGTCGAGAACACCTTGTCCTTCGTCGGCTTCGATGCGCCCAGCAGATCGGCGATCTTCTCGGCGGCGTCGTTTTTCTCGGTGACCACAAGTTTCATGCGGCATCCTCTCTCGCGCTGCGCACGGCAGCGCCGCTATTCGCACGAAAGCCCTTGCTTTGTTTTTACGTGCGGGGCGTTCAAGCGCAGGTTCGGCCCCTGCGCACAGCACCGCTCCGGCAGCGGGGCGGCACTGCGATAGGATACACGATAGCAGCAAACCGGACTCCAACCAAAACCCAACCCGCAGACTATCCAAACGCACCCGAACCGCGCTCGCTTCGGGCTACCGGGAAGCGACCCCTTCGGCCCGCTCGCGGTCGAGCACGAGCCTCATCGCCGCGATGGCGCACTCGATCTGCCCGTCGTCGGGCTCGCGCGTCGTGAGGTACTGCATCTGCAGGCCCGGCCACAGAATCACCTTGACCAGCGGGTTGTCGGGACGCGACCCCGCCCACTTCACCGTGATCTCGTACGATATGCCGGCGATGACCGGCATCAGCAGGATGCGGACCGCAACGACCAGGGCCAGCTTCGCGGGACCGTCGGGCACGCCCCAGGCTGCGATCAGGGAGTTGATCGGCGTGACGGCGTACACCACGATGGCGATCAGCATCACCATGATGAGAAACGCCGTCCCGCAGCGCACGTGCAGGCGCGGGAAGCGCCGGGCGTTTTCGGGCGTGAGGGGCAGGCCGTGCTCGAAGCAGTGGATGGCCTTGTGCTCGGCGCCGTGGTAGCCGAACATGCGCTTCGTGTCCTCCATGCGCCCGATCAGCCATATGTAGAACACGAAGACGGCGACGCGCAGGATCCCGTCGACCACGTTCCAGGCAAGCGTGTTGCGGTCGTACTCCCCCACGATGAGGTTCGTGAGGAACGCCGGGGCCACCATGAACAGCACGATGCCCACCACCAGCCCGACGATCATCGACAGGGCCACTTCGCGGTCCCCCAGCAAAGGGCGCGGCTCCCCGTCGGCGGCGGGCCGGTCGCGCGCATCCGCCCCGTCGGAGCCCGAACCGAAGCCGCAAGACGGTTCCGCATCGCCCTCGTCGTCGATGAACGCGTGGGCGGCCGCGATCTGCAGCGCCTTGTACCCCAGGGCGATCGATTCGGCGAAGGCGCGCACGCCGCGCACGACCGGCCAGTACAGCCACCGGTTCTTCTCCTTTCCGCTGGCAAGATCGTGCTCTTCGGTGTAGATGGTGCCCTGCGGTTCGCGCACGGCAACCGACCAGTTCAGCTTTCCGCGCATCATGACGCCCTCGAGAAGGGCCTGCCCCCCCACGTGGGTCTTCAGAGCGCCGTCCTCCGCAAACGCGCGGGACAGGTCGCTTTTCCGAGGTTCGGTTTCCGTCGGCATCGTTTCCCTTTCAGGTGCATTCGAAAACGGGCGCAGCGCAACCGAACGGATCGGAAGCCGCGGCCCCTTGTCAGTCGCGCTTCACGCGCGGGAAGGGCTTTCCGCAGGTCATCTTGCCCTCCGAGCAGCGTCCGCGCACGCAGCTCGCACCGGCGTCCATGAAGATGTAGGGCGCGGTGGGCCGAGCGAGCTCGAGCATGCGGTTGGCAAGCTCGCGGATCTCCCACTGCGCGCGCGAGCAGCAGCGGTGCGTGAAGAAGTGCAGAAGCTCGCGCACGTTCATGGTCACGACGATCTTCGTTTCGGCCGCGTTGGGAAGCAGGTAGCGCGCGTCCTCTGCGGGGACGCCCGCTTCGAGGAAGCGCTGGTAGGCCTTCTCGATATCGGCGATGAGCCGGTCGAACTCGGCCGAGGCCTCGGGACGCTCGGCGATCGTGGGCGGCTTGACCGTATCGAACCCGTCTTTGAACTTCACGTAGCGCTGGCTTTGCTGATTGTAGCTGGCGAGGCGATGGCGCACCAGCTGATGGGTGAGGGCCCGCGACACCCCGTCGACGGCGAAGGTGTAGCTGGCGTGCTCGAGCGTCGAGAAATGCCCGGATCCCATGATAGTCTTCAGCACGCTGTACATGCGCTCTTCCGACATCGACTCCATGAGCTCGGACGCCCCCACCGGCGCATAGCACAGGCGCGCGGCGGTAGCGATGGCCCGTTCGGGATCGGGGGTGTGGTACAGCAGCTCGACTTGCATGGGTCCCTCTCTTTCAACCTCGGCGGAACCGAGAAAACCGGCGTTCCGCCCGCCTGGACGGCGCAGAGCAATTAGTATAGTACGCAAGCAACGACAACCGCCGAGGCGCGCCGGGAAGGCCGTAAAACAACTGCAACCGCCGAGGCGCGACGACACCCGGCAAAGCGAACCTGCCGACCCGCACCGCACACGAGGAGCCCCCATGACCGATCAGCCCCGACCCCTGTTGACGACCACCGACTGGAACGACGAGTGGCGCGCGCTCCAGAAAAGCCGCGCGAAGGCCTCCGACGCCAAGGCTTGGGACGAGCGCGCGGCCACCTTCCCCACGGCGCACGGATCGCAAAGCGGCTACATCGAGCGGTTCTTGGAGCTGGCCGGGGTTCGCGAGGGCGAAACCGTGTTCGACATGGGATGCGGCACCGGGGCGCTGGCCATTCCCCTCGTCGAGGCGGGCCACCCCGTGATCGCTGCGGACTTCTCGACCGGCATGCTGGGCGTCATGATGAGGGATCTCGCGCGCATCGCAGAACCCGAGGAAGGGTCGCTCGGACCGGACGTTCGGGTTATGAAGATGAGCTGGGAAGACGATTGGGAGCGCTTCGGCGTGAAGCCCCAAAGCGCCGACGTCGCCGTCGCAAGCCGATCGATCGCGACCAGCGACCTCGAGGACGCCCTGATGAAGCTTGATGCAGTCGCACGGCGGCGCGTGTGCATCACCCTGCCCTGCGCCTCGTCCCCGCGCATCGACCGCGCGTTCATCGATGCGGTCGGGCTCGGCCGGGGGCTGGGGCGCGACTTCCTCTACGCCTTCAACATCCTCGCCGCGCGCGGCATCCGCCCCGAAGTCGCCTATATCCCCAGCAAGCGCCACGATACGTTCGAAACCATCGACGAAGCGCGCAGGCTGTTCGGCGCGATGATCGAGTCCGCCGCACGGGAAGACGACGACGCATCGGTCGAACGGGCCTTCGACCTGCTCGAACCGTGGCTGTCCGAAAACATCGTCCCGAACGACCGCGACGGGGAAAAGCCCCTGCGCACCAAAAACCCCCGCAACGTCACGTGGGCCTTCGTTTCCTGGGACAAGTAGAGGCGCCGTTTCAGGGGCCGCGCCCTGCGGGAGCCGCGCGGCCTAACCCTCGCGAGCGCCGAAGCTGAGGCGCAGATCGCGCGAAAGGCCGCTTCGATCGGGACCCACCACGCGAACGCCGCCCCATGCGCCTGCGTCCAGCCGGGAGAGGGCGCGGGGCAGCAGGTCCTCCCGGACCACGACGAGCGCATGGGGAAAGGATGCGGTTGCGCCGGAATCGAGCAGGCGGACCGCCTCGACGAGCCCCTCTTCGCGCTCGAGCTCGAGACGGCCGAGCTCGTCTACGACGAGCAGGCCGGGAACCGTTGGAGGCCGCAGCGACAGGCGCGAGAAGTGCGCGTTCACCCTCGCCAGTGCGCCGTCGTCGATCGACCATCCCAGCCCGGCTCGCTCTGCCTGGCTTTGCGGGTCGAGGGCGCCGCAGCGGACGGCGACGTCCCTGCGCAGGGCGAACGTCACGCGTTGGCGCTCGGGGAGCAAGACGTTGTCGATGCCGACCTTCTCGAGCGCGCCCGAGCCGTCCTGCGGGGATGCGCCTGCCCGAAGACCGCGCCACATACCGGGAGCGACCACCCCGTACGCGGGGACGCCGGCATCGTCGAGATCCCGGATGAGTCGCTCGATCCACCTGGTCTTTCCGATCTGGATCTTTCCCGTCAGAACGAACAGCACGCCTTTGCCCTTCGCCAAGCCCCAACCATACCCGTCCAAGGATAAACCATTCCCCCGGGAAGAAGCGGCGGGAAGGCGACCAAGATCCCGCCGCCGCAGCCTGCGCTATGCGCCTTCGGGAAGCAGCTTCTCTGGGTCTATGCCGACGATCCGGTTGCATCGCGCGAATCTATCGGATTCGTTTGGCTCGAATCGAGAACCCTTTCGAGCGAGGAGCTCTCGTTCATGGAGTATCTGCAGGAGCGGTAACGCACGAGGCCCCTTCGAGAGATTCTCGAAGGGGCCTCGTCGACCTATGAAGCGAGTTGAGTCGGATTACTCGGCGGACTCGGGAGCAGCGGTCTCCTCGACCGTCTCTGCAACCTCGGCGGCTTCGGCCTCGGCGGGAGCCTCGGCAGCGGCCTTCTCGGCCTCAGCGGCAGCCTTCTCGGCTTCGGCAGCGGCCTTCTTAGCGAACTCCTCGGCGCGCTTGGCCTTCTCGGCGGCCTTCGCCTCGCGCTCGGCCTTGCGCTTCTCCTCGGCAGCGGCCACCTCGGCGGCGCGCTTGGCCTTGCGCTCTTCCTCGCGAGCGGCGACGGTGTCCTTGGCAGAGCCGAACTTGTCGGCGAAGCGCTGGACGCGTCCGCCGGTGTCGACGAACTTCTGCTGACCGGTGTAGAACGGGTGGCACGCGTTGCAGATCTCAACACGGATCTCGGGCTTGGTGGCGCGAGTCTTGAACGTGTTGCCGCAGCTGCACGTGACGGTGCACTCGACGTACTCGGGATGGATATCAGGTTTCATATGGGTTCTCCTTTTCGAGGACTTGGTTTCCGACCAAGTCGAAGACAAGCTCATGCATGATAACACATCCGCCGTCGAAAGCCGATGGCGCATCGCGCCTCCATACGACGAACCTTCGCGGATGCAGCGAAGGCGCCGCAGGGACGCTCATGTATCATGGGTTCTATGTACGAACGATTCTACCGCGACATATCGAGCGCCCTAAGGCGCATCCCCCGCGCAGGACGGGCCCTCAACCTGCTGGACAAGGGCCTCGTGTGCCTCATCGCCGGCGGCTATGCGTTCGAGCTGTGCCGCATGCTGCTGGGAGGAGACGGCCGTTGGATGCGGTTCGCCCTCGTCCCCGCTGCCGGGTTGGCGATCTGCACCGCGATCCGCGCCGCGCTGAACGCGCCGAGGCCCTACGAGCTGTTCGACGTCGAGCCGCTTATCGAGAAGAAGACGGCCGGCAAGTCGCTTCCCAGCCGCCATGTGTTCAGCGCGGCCGTCATCGCCTGCGCAATCGCGTGGATCGATCCCGCCTGGGGCGCTGCCGCCTGCGCCGCAACCGTCGCCGTGGCCGCGGCGCGCGTTTTAGGAGGGGTCCATTTCATCCGCGACGTAGCCGCCGCCCTTGCCCTCGCGCTCCTCGTGTCGGCAGTGGGATTCTGCCTGATCTGATTTCGCGAAGATGGGCGCCCGGCACGCGGCGGGGCGTTTTAAAAGAAGGTCTTCGCAGCGAACAGAACGAACGCAAACAACCCGAACGATGTGACCAGCGCGGCAACGAACGCGTTGCGGCCGCGCGAGAACAGGGCCTTGAAATTCACCGACATGCCCAAAGCGGCCATCGCCATCCCGAGCACCAGATAGCTCAGCCTCACGAGGAAATCCAGCATCTCCTGCCCCAGGGGGACGAACGTCCCCACGATGCTGGTCGCAACGAAGCCCAGCATGAACCAGGGAACGGGCACCCGACGCCCGGACGCATCGCCGACCCCTTCCTTCCTGCGGTACCACACGCCCACGATGAGGGCGACGGGAACCAGCAGCAGCACGCGGGAGAGCTTGGCGACGATCGCGACGTCCAAGCCGTCCGGACCGGCCGCGCTGCCCGCCGCAACCGCGTGCGCGATCTCGTGCAGGGATCCGCCGGCAAGCACGCCGAACTGATGCGGATTCATCCCGATCAGCGGATACGCCAACACTTCGATCAGCGTGAACAGGGTCCCCAGCAACGCGACGATGGCAACCGCGACCACCTTGTCCTCGGCGAAGCGCTTCGTGTTCTCGTCCCCGTCGGCCACCTGCGACGCGATGCCCATGACGGCCGCAGCCCCGCAGATCCCCGTACCCGATGCGGTGAGGATGGCCAATCGGCGCCCCACGCCGAGGCGGCGTGCGATGTTGTAGGCGACGAGGACGGTGAGCGATACCACCAAGCAGGACAGGGCCATCGATTTGACCCCCGCCTCGGCCAGCATCGCGAGGTTCAGCTTGAAGCCCAAAAGGATGATGCCGAGCCTGAGGAACTTGTTCGAAATGAAGCCGATCCCGCTGCTGGCGTAATCCACCGCCCTGCGCCACGTCTGAAACGCCATGCCCAATACCAGCGACAGAACCAGGGCTCCGACGATGGACAGATACGGGAGCCCCGCAAGAAACGCCCCCAGGCACGAGCAGGCCAACGTTGCAAGGCATGCCGCCAGAAACCTTGGCGACAGAATCGTCTTCTTCACTTCACCATCTCCTTCACCTGCAACCCTAGCACGCCAAATCCATAAATTAATATTAAGATAAACGAGGTTATGCAAATTATTATTTATAGGAGAGCTATGAACCCGCTGTTCGACTATCGTCTCGAAACGCTTCTTAACGTAGCCCGAACCGGGTCGTACACCGCGGCGGCGCAGCAGCTGTTCATCAGCCAGCCGGCCGTCTCTCAGCAGATCAGGTCCCTTGAAGGCGACCTGGGAATACCTCTGGTCGAACGCGGGGGGAGGACGATCGAGCTCACCCGCGCCGGCCGCGATCTCGTCGGGTACTACGCGCGCCTGTCCATCGACGGCTGCAAGTTCGTGGAGGGTCTGCGCGAAAGGGCCGAAACGCCTCTGCACATCGGTGCAACGCTCTCCATCAGCCAGTTCCTTCTCCCCGACCTCCTCGTCGGCCTCATGAGGGAGAAAAGGCGCTTCACCGTCCAGGTGTCGAACACCGAGTCGCTGCTGCGGCGCATCGGGGCGGGCGACATCGATTTCGCGCTGGTCGAAGGCAATGTCGACCGGTCGGCGTTCGGATTCGTAGACCTGGGCGTCGCCGAGCTTCGCACCGTGATGGGAGCGAGCGAGGACGAGCCCGAAAGCATCCGGCAGATGCTGAGCATGCCCCTGTTCGTGCGCGAGAAAGGGTCGGGGACGCGGGCCATCCTGGAAAGCTGGCTTGCGGGCAACGGCTACCGGATACAGGATTTCAAGCGCGTCGTCGAGATCGGCGACCAAACGACGATCATCCGGCTGCTCGAACGCGGGAAGGGCGTTTCGCTGATGTACCGGGACCTCGTTTCCGAGCAGATCGCCCGGGGATCCATCCGCGAAGTCGGCGGCGAGGGCTTCCGGCTATCGCATCCCCTGCTGGCCGTCTTCCTGAAGAGCAGCAGCTGGGCGAAGGATTACAGGAAGCTGGTGGGCACCCTGCTGAAAAACAGGGCGGCAGCCGATTCTCCCGACTGCCGCCCCGCGTAGGATCTATACCGCCAGCTTCTCCACCTTGACGGCGCACACCTTGTATTCGGGCGCCTTGGCAACCGAATCGAGCGCTGCGATGGTCAGCCAGTTGGCGTTGCCGTCCTGGAAGTGGAAGGGCATCCAGGTCTGGCCGGGATTCGTCTTGCCTGACACGCGCGCCGTCGATTCGATGCGCCCGCGACGCGACGAGACGGCCACCCGGTCGCCGTCGCCGATCCCCAGCCGGTCCGCGTCGGCGTCGTTCATCTCGATAAACGACGTGTTGCCGATCTGCTCGATACCCTCGGTGCGCCCGGTCATGGCGCAGGCGTTGTACTGATGCAGCACGCGCCCCGTCGTGAGGACAAGCGGGTACTCGTCGTCGGGCAGCTCGACCGAAGGCTGGTACCGCTCGGGCTTGAACAGGCCCAATCCGCGCGTGAATGCGCCCTTGTGCAGGTACGGCGTTCCCTCGTGCTCGGGCGACGTGCACGGCCACTGCAGCCCGTCGTTGCGATGCGCGCGGCTGTCGAGACGCTCGTGGGACACGCCCGCATAATGCGGGTCGACCGAAGCGATCTCGTCCATGATCTCGGCCGCCGTCAGATACGGCTGAGGATACCCCATGCGGTTCATGAGGTCGGTGATGATATCGGTGTCTAAGCGGCTGTCCCCTTCGACCTCGACTGCCTTGCGCACGCGCTGGATGCGGCGCTCGGTGTTGGTGAACGTGCCCTCCTTCTCGGCATAGCTGCGGCCGGGGAGGATGACGTCGGCGTATTTGGCCGTCTCGGTGATGAACAGCTCCTGCACCACCAGGAAATCGAGGGACTGGAGGGCCTTGATCACGTGGTGGGTGTCCGGGTCGGTTCGCACGGGGTCCTCGCCCATGATGTACATGGCCTTGAGCTCGCCCGAGATCGCCGCAGGGAACTCTTCGGTGGCGAAGCGCCCCTGCTTGCGGTTGAGCTCCACCCCCCAGGCCTCCTCGAACTTCTCGAACACGCCCGGCGTCGAGAACTTCTGGTACCCCGGGAAGTCGCCCGGGTTGGCGCCCATGTCGCAGGCTCCCTGGACGTTGTTCTGCCCGCGCACCGGGTTCACGCCGCACCCCGGCCGGCCGATCTTGCCGGCCGCCATGGCCAGGTTCGACAGCGACACCACGCCCGCGGTGCCGGTGGAATGCTCCGTAACGCCCAGGCAGTACATAATGGCGGCCCTATCGACGCTGCCGTACAGGCGCGCCGCCTGCACCAGGTCGTCCGCATCGATTCCGCAGATCTCCGCCACGCGCTCGGGCGTGTAGTCCGCAACGACCTCCTTCAGCTCTTCGAAGTTCTCGGTGCGCTCGGAGATGAACGCCTCGTCTGCCAATCCCTCGCGGATCAGCAGATGGGTCATGCCGTTGGCGAACGCGACATTGGTGCCCGGGCGCAGTTTGAGGTGGACGTCGGCCTTCGAGGCCAGCTCGATGCTGCGCGGATCGACCACGATCAGCCGCGCACCGCGTTCGACCGCGCCGCGCACCTGCATGCCGAACACGGGATGCGCCTCTTCGACGTTGGTGCCGACCATCATGATGACTTCGGCGTTCGTCGTGATATCGGAAATGGAGTTCGTCATAGCGCCCGAACCGAGTGTGGTTGCCAGACCGGCAACGGTGGGGGCGTGTCAAACCCGGGCGCAACTGTCGACGTTGTTCGTCTTGAACACCGTGCGCGTCATCTTCTGCAGCATGTACACGTCTTCGTTGGTCGAGCGCGAGCACGCAAACGATGCGATGGCGTCCCCTCCGAACTCGTCCCGGATGCGCGTCATCTTGGTTGCGACCAGGTCGAGCGCCTCGTCCCATGTGGCGGACTCGAACTCGCCGGTTTCGCGGTTCTTGATCAGAGGCGTGGACACGCGATCGGGCGAGGTGACGAAGTCGAAGCTGGCAGAACGACCCTTCACGCACAGAAAACCTCTGTTGGAAGGTCCGTCGAGCGCTTCGGTATCGACGATCTTGCCGTCTTTCACGATGAAGTTGAACTGGCAGCCCACCGCGCAGTGCGGGCACGTGGTCCGCACGCGCTTGGCGCCCTTCATCGTGTAGTCGCGGGTGCGCTTCTGGGAAATCGCCCCCGTCGGGCACGCAGCCGCGCAGCAGCCGCACGATTCGCAGGTGCTGACGTTCCAATCGGGCCCGAACGGCGCGTCGATGGTTGCCCGGGTCCCGCGATGCACGGTGCCCAGGATGTGGTTGTGCGCACCTTCGTTGCAGGCCGCGACGCATCGCTGGCAGCGGATGCAGATGTTGGGATCGAAGGACAGGAACGGGTTGCTGTCGACCAGAGGCTCGCGCACGGAGTGGGGATAGGGCTCGCTGATGCGCGCCGTATCGGCCCCCACCATCTTCGCCACGCGCTCGAGCTGGGTCTGACCCACGTTATCGGGATCGCGCAGCGGGTCGGGCCGGTACTCGGCCAAGATGAGCTCCATGGCCATGCGGCGGTAGCGCTGCACGCGCTCGGACTTCGTGTCGATGACCATACCGTCTGCGACCTTGGTGTTGCAGGCGGGGACCAGGTTCGCCCGCCCCTCGACCGCAACCGAGCATATGCGGCACGAACCGAGGTTGTTCAGGCCCTTCAGAAAGCACAGCGTCGGAACGAACGCGCGCGCCAGAGGGACGGCTTCGAGAATCGTGGAGCCCTCGGCGACCTCGACGTCGATCCCGTCGATCGTGACCTTACACATATTGGATACGACCTCCCTTCTGCGTCCCGCATCCGAAATGATCGCAGCGAAGGCAGCGGCCGCATTCCTGCAGCACCTCTTCGCGCGAGATCTCCAGCTCGACCCCCTCGAAATCGCGCTTGCGCTCGCGCGCGGGGCGCTCGGCGATGTTCACCCGGCCGGTGGGGCGCCGATCGTTCGGCTTGGCTTCGGGAGCCGTCACGCCCGGGTCGAGCGTATGGTTGTAGCCCAGGTAGTGGTCGATGTTGCGCGCAGCCACCTTGCCGGCGCCGATCGCCTTGATGATGGTGGCCGGGCCGGTCTGGCAGTCGCCGCCGACGAACACGCCCTCGAGCCCCGTTGCGACGAGGAACTCGTCGGCCGTCAGGCGGCCGCGGTTGGCGGTCATGCCGAACTCCTCGAAAGGAGCGCTGACGATATCCTGTCCGACTGCAACCAAGATGACGTCGGCCTCGATGCGGTTGGCCGGCCTGTTCGCGTTCACCGGCGCGGGGCGCCCGCCGCGAACCAGGCTTATCATCTGGGGCTGCGTGACAAGTGCTGTGCAGCGGCCCTGCGCGTCGACCTCGATCTCGAGCGGGGCTTCGAGCATCATGAGCTCCACGCCCTCGTTCGCCGCGGCCTCGACCTCGGCCTCGAGCGCCGTCATATCCTCCCGGCGGCGCCGGTACACCACCGACACCTCGGAGGCGCCGCAGCGCACGGCGGTGCGCGCGCAGTCCATCGCAACGTTGCCGCCGCCGATAACGGCCACGCGCTTGCCCGTGTAGTCGGGGTAGTCGCCGTCCCCGATGCGCTCCAGCATGGCGACGGCCGACGAAACGCCCTGCGCGTCGATGCCGGGAAGGTCGAGCGTTTTGCCCACCTGGGCGCCGATGGCGACGAACACGGCGTCGAACTCGTCGGCGATGCGGCGCATCTCCGCTGCGTCGACCGGATGCTCGTACTCGACCTCGATGTCCCTCAAAGCCAGAATGCCGCGGATGTCTTCGTCCAGGCGCTCTCGCGGGAAGCGGTACGCGGGGATCCCGTAGCGCATCATGCCGCCCAGCTGCTTGCGGCCTTCGAACACCGTCACGCTGTGCCCCATGAGCGCGGAAAAGTAGGCGCAGGTCATTCCACCGGGACCGCCGCCGATGACGGCCACGCGCTTGCCCGTGGGAACGTTTTGCGGAGGCGTGGGAACGGTGTCGCACGGGGCGTTGTCAACCGCGTACTTCTTGATGCCGCGGATGTTGATGGGGGCGTCGATGATGCGCCTGCGGCAGCGGATCTCGCAAGGATGCTCGCACACCAGGGCGCATGCCGTCGGGAACGGGTTGTCCTTGCGAACCATGTTCACCGCGCCGGCGTTGTCGCCTTCGGCGACCAGCGCGATGTAGCCGGGAACGTTCACATGGGCGGGACAGAGGGCCTCGCACGGGACCTTCTGCTCGATGCGCGGACCGCAGCACCCCCGCTCGACGTGCGAAGCGTACTCGTCGGCGAACGTATCCATGCCCTGAAGGAACGCTTCGGCAGCGTTGTACCCGATCGCGCAGTCGGACGTGTCGCGGATCATCTCGGCCAGAGCGCGGATGTCGTCGAGGTCCGACGCGTCGGCGCGGCACTCGGCCACACAGCGGACCTTCTGCGCCAGCGCCGGGATGCCGTCGCGGCACGGGACGCACTTGCCGCACGTCTGGGCCCCGCTCGATTCGAGCATGGTCAGATGGAGATGAACCGGGCACATCCCCGGCGGTGCAGTCTCGACGCGGCGCTGGAAGTCAAGCAGGTAGCTTTCCAGCTTCGCATCGGCGGCAGACTGCGGAGATATTGACAACCTGCTCACATTCCCCCCTCAAGAAAACGTGTCGGATCGATTCCGCCTATGGTCTCATCGCGCGGCGAGGCGCTTGCCGATCACGGCCGTTCCGTTGCAGAAGGGTCACGTTGCCCGAAGGTTTTCCACATGCGGGCAAACTCGGCGAAACATCGCTTGGAGCAGCGGGTTCGGCGACCCGCCGCGAGACGGGGAGCGGCCTTCCATCATATCCGACCGATTACAGGCCCCCTGATCTTACCCTCCATTTAACGCAGGGTTAACAAGCTTATCGGCAGCTGGCCGAAAAGCCCCGATCGAGGGCGCATCCGCTGCCCGCGGTCCGCGACCGGGAAGACGCTTTGCATCCGCCCCGACGCAGCACGGCTCCCAGGCCGCTACGGCGCCTGCCTTCCGGGCCGAAGGGAGCGCCGGCATCCGTCCCGGCACGGTCGCCGCCGGGCCGCTATGCCGCCGAGCCGCCCTGCGCCTCGTCGTCGGCGAGCGCATCCGAAGAACCGCCTTCGCAAACCGCCGGCAGCCCCTGTTGCGGAAGCTTCTTGGCAAGGGAAAGCGCCAGCACCACCGCCCCTGCCACGATAAGCGGCACGGAAAGCACCTGGCCCATGGTGAGCCATCCGCCGTAGAGGTAGCCCAGCTGCACGTCGGGCTGGCGCACGAACTCGACGAGGAACCGCGCGATGCCGTACACGACGAGAAACGCCCCGATGAAGGTGCCGCGCGGACGGGGCGGGGTCTTGCGCGACAGAGCGAACAGCAGCGCGAACAGCAGCAGCCCTTCGAGGGTGGCCTCGTAGAGCTGGGTGGGATGGCGCATGACGTCTCCCGCGGCACCGCCGAAGCTGACGCCCCAGGGGGCATCGGTTGTCGCCCCCCACAGTTCGCCGTTGATGAAGTTCGCGCAACGTCCGAAGAACAGGCCGATCGGAGCGGCGATCGCCCCGAGGTCGGCCAGCGTGAGGTACGGGATGCCCGTAAGCCTTGCCGCCACCGCACCGGCCGCCAGGGCCCCCAGAAGCCCGCCGTGAAAACTCATGCCCCCGTGGTTGAGCGCCAGGATCTCAAGCGGGTTTCTCAGATAGTCGCCGTCTCCGTAGAACAGCACGTAACCCAGACGGGCCCCGACGATAACGCCGACGATAACGCAGAACACGATGGTGATCAGCGCATCCTCGTCGATCCGCAGCTTCCAGCGCCTCGAGGTACGCGCGATCACCAAACCGGCGCACGCGAACCCCAGGATATAGGCCAGCCCGTACCATCGCACCGCGAAAGGGCCGATGCTGAAGGCAATAGGATCGAGGGCGTGGTAGATCTCGTTGAGCACGTGGGTTCCTTCCGAAAAAGCGACCCTGCCGCCGCAAACCGGCCGAGCCGCGGAATCTGCACGAAGGACTTCATTTTAGCAGGGCGGCGAAACGCCATCGCCCCCGCAATCGGGCGTCTGCTCAACAAAACCCGACGCGGACCCGGAAAACGCGTCGAACGCTTCTTATCGGCGCAGCTCCCAAAACGCGATAGCCCCTGCAACCGCCACGTTCAGCGAGTCCACCTCGTGCGCCATGGGAATGATCACCGTGCGGTCGCACGCCTCGATCGTGCTTTCGAACAGCCCGTCGCCTTCCGTCCCCAGCACCAGCGCCACGCGCCCGCCTGCCTGCCCGACGCATGCGTCGAGGGGGACCGCGCCGTCGCGCAGGGCCATCGCCATCACCGTGAACCCCAGATCGTGCAGAAGCGGCACGGTCGAAGGCGCCCATTCGCGCGGGGCGTCGATGCGCGTCCAGGGCACCTGGAACACCGCCCCCATGCTCACCCGCGCGCAGCGTCGGTAGAACGGATCATGGCAGGAGGGCGAGACGAGCACCGAATCGATTCCCAGCGCCGCCGCCGAGCGGAACAGCGACCCCATATTCGCGTAGTTGGTCACGTCCTCGAGAATGGCGACGCGGCGCGCGCCATCCAGAACCTCGCCCAGGCCGGGCAAAGGCGGACGCTCGAAGGCCGCAAGGGCCCCGCGCGTCACCTCGTAGCCGGTCAGCTCGCGGAACTGCCCGTTGCTGGCAACGTACACGGTGGCTTCGGGGTAGTCGGCCTCGACCCGCTCGATCACGGGACGCTCGTGCTCGAACCAATGCTCTTCCACGAACAGGGAGATGGGCCGCACCCCCGCATCGAGCGCGCGTTCGATCACCCGGAGCGACTCGGCGATGAACGCCCCGTTTCCCAAGCCGGGACCCAGGCCCTCGCCGCGCTTGAGCTGGCCGTCGGTCATGCCCGAGTACAGGCGCAGACCCCCGTCGGACAGATCTTTCATGCGCACGACCGTCATCGGCCCAGCACCTCGCCCACCGCCTCGGACACTTTGCGCTCGAGCCGCTCGAAGACCTCCCGCTCGTCGGCATCCAGGCGCGACGAGCGCATCGCCTCGAACTGCCCGCACACGCGGTCGACCTTGCGCAGAAGAGCGTCGGCCTGCGGGGTGAGCGACACGTCCAGCAGGGTCATCATCTGCTCGCGCAAGGGCAGCTGGAGGTTCGAGGCCACATCGGAAAGGCTTTCCGCCGACCCGATGGGGACGAACCTGCGCGCCACGAGCTTCTGCAGCGAGGCTGCGATCGCTATGGGAGACAGGCCCAGCAGCTCGGCGGCCTCCTGAACGCTGCGCCGCTCCCCCGCGTTGCGCAGGTACAAAAGCAGCTCGACGTCGCGCACGTCGAGCTCGAACTCGCCCGCCACCTCTTCCAGAGCCCGATCGAACAGCACGCGCTGGCGGCACAGGCCGAAAAACGAGTCGGCCCTGCCCAGACCTTCGGAGGCCGGCACGTCTTCGTCCAGCGAGAGGCGCTTCGACTCGGACACGAACGGGATCGCCGCGTCATCGTGGGAGAATTCGACCAGGAACCGGTACACGCCCAGCCTGCGGGCGCGGTAGTCGCGCTCGTCGTAGAGGCGGCGGTAGAAGTCGCGGTAATACTCAACCACGTTGAGCTTCATACGCACCACGTCGGCGACGTTCATGCCCTGGCTCACCAGGCTGCCCTCGGTTTTGACGTAATAATAGCCCGGCGCATGCAGGGGGAACACGGTTGATGCGTGGAGCACGTACTCCATGTTGAAGATGAAATCCTCGCACCAGCTGAGCTGGGGATCCATGCGCAGCGAGAACTCCTCGACGACGCTCCTCCTGAACAGCTTGTTCCATAGGGCGCCGAAATAGTAGTCGGCCGGGTTCTCCAAGAGCAAGTCGCCGTACTCTTCGCGCGTGAGCGGTCCCTGGCCGGAAATGCTGCCCTTCACCGCCGCCCACTCGTTCACCACGCGGTAGAAATCGGCGATCACCATATCGCAGCCGCTCTCCTCGATGGCCCCGACCATATTCTGGGTGCAGTCGGGAGCGATCCAGTCGTCCGCATCGACGAACTGCAGGTAATCGCCGCAAGCCAGGTCGAGGGCGGTGTTGCGCGCCATGGAAACCCCGGCGTTGCGCTTGTGCACGACCTTGACGCGCGCATCGCGATTCGCGTAATCGTCGCAGATCAACGGCGACGAATCCTCGCTTCCGTCGTCTATGAGAAGCAGTTCGAAATCGGCCAGCGTCTGGCAGAGGATGCTGTCGATGCAGCGCTCCAGCACCGACGCGGCGTTGTACACCGGAACGATGATGCTTACTTTGGGCATGTCAACCTCGCGTTCTTTGGCAGGGACCCGTCACGGCGCCGGCGATGCGCCGCACAGGGCCGCAAAACGACCCGCTCCATTTAACCGCACCGTTGCGCATATGCGCATCACGTTCCCGGACGATCCTCAAAAGAAGCCCGCAACCCAAGCGAGGAAGAGGCGGGTCGGCAATCCGGCGGGGAGACGGCACCGACTCGGGCGCGTTCGCGTACAATGACGGAAACGGAACCGGGAGGAAAGGCCGCAATGGGCAAGCGCACGAGGATACCTCTGCACTACATCGGATGGGGGCTGCTGCTCGCATGGCTGTTCTGCACGTTCTACACGCGGATAACCGCCCTCGCCCTCCCCTCGCCCGCCATCGAACCCCTGGGAGGGTTCGCGATGCGGGCGGCCTTCGCGATCGCCCCCGTGCTTTTCGCCGTCGTCACCATCCTCGCGCTGATCGCCGGCGAGCGCCGATGCTCCGACATGGAATCGAGCAAGGGCCTTTCCTTCGTCGCAGCCTGCGTCACCGGCGCTTTCACCCCGCTTATGTACCTGCGGACCGGAGACGCGGCCCTCGATGGGGCGTCGTACCTGGTCGGAGGCATCGCAAGCGGGATCGGAAGCGGTTTCATGTGGGTGTCGTGGGGCGCCCTCTACGCCAATCTTGATCAGGAGACTACGGAGTCGGCCTCGATCATCGCCTGCGCCGGGGCGATCCTCGTCGCCCTGGGGGTATCGGCCATGGTCGGCTGGGCCGCCGTGGGGCTCGTTTCAAGCCTGCCCCTCGTTTCGGGTTGGCTGCTGAGGCTCTCATGGCTCGATCAGAGCGAAGCCGAACCAGGGCGAAAGTGCGACGGAGCACCCTCCCGGGCAATCGCTGCGAACAAGGAGAAGCCGCTCGAGGCGCTTTCCCGCGTGTGGAAGGGCAGTTGGGGGCTTCTCTACCTTTCCGTATTCGTCTGCATCGCAGGCAGCTTCTGGGAGCGCAGCGACACGATCTCGCCGTCCTTCCAGGCCGTTTTAGCGATCGGAGTGCTGTTCGTCATCGGGGTGGGGCTTATGGCCCAGTTCGGTCCACGGCAAACCTCGATCGTTTTCCTATGTCGCTGGGCCAGTCCGCTCGTCGTTCTCGCGCTTGCCCTGGTCGCGTTCGACGCATCGGAGACGGGGCTGTTCATCGCCTCGTCCATCGCGCTTTTGTGCCGCTTCGCGTTCTGCATGGTCACCCAGATGCATTTCGCACGGTTCGCGAAGCGGGGGCTCGCCACTCCCATCCAGGCATATGGGGTGGGATGGATCCTCATCCACGTGGGCGACCTCGTCGGCTTGCTGGCGTTCGAGGCCGTCAGCGCAAGCGACCCGATCGGTGGCCGCTCATTCGCCCTGGCCTCCATCGTCGTCCTGGTTGCAGGGGTCATGGTCTTCCTCGGCCGGGACGACAGCTTCGTCACCCCTGCGCAGATCGCGGCGATGCCCCTCGCCGATGACAAGGGGCATCGCCAAAACTCCGAACAAGACGCCGCTTCCCGCCGCGAGGGCTTCGAAGACCCGCGCGAGCAGAGGATCCTGCAGCTCGCCCGATCGTTCGGGCTTACCGAGCGCGAGACAGCCGTGTTCGAGCTGCTGATGAAGGGCCGTTCGGTCCCTTATATCCGCGACGAGCTCGTCATCTCGAAGAACACCGTCGCGACTCACGTGAAGCACATCTACGCCAAGTCCGGCGTCCACACGCGCCAAGAATTGCTCGACCTCATGTGAGGAAGCGCTCCGGCCGGTTGCGCTTACGCGATGCCGCACGCATGCTTCGCCGCGATGCGGGCGAACGTCGCGGTCCGGCCGGCGTTGATGCCCGTGAACATGCTGGGGTAGTTATGAGGGTAGAACCCTCCCTGGTCGTTTCCGCACACGTACAGCCCCTCGATCGCCGACCCGTCGGCGCGCAGCGGTTGGGAGTTCGTATCCGTGATCACGCCGTGTATGGTGACGAGGAGGTTTCCCGCCGTGCGGATGGCGTAGAACGGAGCCTCGTCGACCGTCGAGCAGCGAAACGCCTCTTTCCCGAAATCAAGGTCCTTGCCGGACGAAACCAGCTCGTTGTAGCGCTTCACCGAAGCGAGGAAGGTCTTCTTCTCCTGCTCTCCGAACGCCATAGCGTCGGCGAGCTCTTCGAGGGTGTCGCACTTCTTCATCGTGCCGTCGGCCAAAACGGGTTCGAACCAGAACGAATCAAGATGCTCTTTCGTGAGGGCCTCGAGATCGTAGACGTCGGCGTTGAAAGCCGACCCGTCGGGAGCGGGAGCCAGGCGCGAGCAGCCGCATGTGTCGAACCGCACGATGTCTTCCCAGTACGTCGAGTCGAACACCTGCCAGCTGTATCCACCGGGCTGGTACTGGCCCTGAGCGAATATCTCGGGATAGGTGGAATCCTCGTTCATGAAGCGCTCGCCTCGGGCGTTCACGCGCAGGAACGGCTGGCTGGCAGGAAGGAACATCGCGTTGTTCAGATCGGCTCCCAGCTTGCAGTCGTCACCGACCACGGCGCGGTTCCACACCATCGCTCCGCCGCCCTCTTCCAGCTGCGCACCGGCCCAAAGCGCCATGCGGATGCCGTCGCCCTCCTCGGTCGTCGCCGCGGTGGCCGTGGAGTAGGTGTACGCATTGGGGCATAGATCCATCATCATCTCTTTGTTCGCCCCGTAGCCGCCCGTGCACAAGATCACGCCTTTGGCCGCGTTGTAGCGAACGTGCTGCTTGTCGGCGTTGCGCGCGATAACACCGCTCACCTTACCCGACTCGTCCTGCACCAACTGCTTTGCCGGAGTCTCGTATTCGATGACGCCTCCCGCTTCGAGGAACAGATCGCGCAGCACTTCGAGGTGGACGTAGGCCCCGTAGTTCGGCCCGTTCGGGTTGAACTCCCCCATCACCGGGTTCACGCACATCGGAGGGTAATACGCCTCGGGAGCGATCGAGGGATCGGGTGCGTGGTACTCGAAGGGAAAGGTCATGCCCATCGGTTCCTCGAGATCGCCCAGCCAGTCCATGAACTCGCCCGACTTCTCGGCCCAGGTCTTGTAAAGCGCCATGTTCACATCGCCCGACTGCACCCTCCGCGCGAAGTTCATAAGCTCGGGAACATCGACCTCGTGCCCCTTGGAGTACCGGGAGCCTATCGTTCCGATAGCCTCGCGCGCAGCCGCGATCATCCTCGACTTCTCCAGAACGCATACCTTGAATCCCTTCTGCTGGGCCGTCATGGCGGCGACCAGGCCGCCGTTGCCCGCGCCTACGACCACCAGATCGTAGTCGGCCTCCGAAGCGACGTCGGTGATCGGGTCGGGTGCATCCCTCCACGAAGCGGCGTTCCGGGCGGTTTCGCTATCCGCCTTCGACGACCCCTTGCCTTTCGGAGCGCATCCCGCAAGCGCGGCCGCCCCCATCATTCCCACAGCGGTCATTCCGCTGAACTTGAACAGGTCGCGACGGCTCAGGCCCGGCGCCTCGGTGCGGGGCTCGCTGGATTCGTCGAAACCGGCCGCGCGTCCCGTTCCGCCTCCGATCACATATCCGTTGAACCCGCTCTGTTCGCCTGCTTTCATTTCCTCCCCTTTCAACGAGGCCGCTTCTTCGCAGCGCACTGACGGGAAAGACTCTACGGAAACGAGCGGAACATGAAATCGCCTAAAGGCTGGTAGTTTCGCCTGATCACTTGAAATAGGTGAGGCCTGAAACCAAGATCAAATCGAGCGGAATCCGAGGGAAGGGCTCGGCGGCACAAAAAAATCCGCCCCGAAGGGCGGATGGGTGATTCTGGCTGGGCCACAAGGATTCGAACCTTGGTAGCTGGTACCAAAAACCAGAGTCCTGCCGCTGGACGATGGCCCAGTTTCGCGCATTCGGATGCAGGCGATGCGGCTGCGGACCGCAAACACCCCCGTGCAACCGAAACCAGCCCGATGAAAGGAAGGTGGTGGGCCGTGGGGGACTCGAACCCCCGACCTTGGGATTAAAAGTCCCCTGCTCTACCAACTGAGCTAACGGCCCTCAAAGTCGCAATGCGCAAGTAGCTATGGTAGCGGAGCCGTTTGCTTTGGTCAATGAGGCTCGTCGATTATCCAGCTCTGAGCGCAGCGCGCCCGAACGCGAAAAAGCCGCGTCGGAATCGCTTCCGACGCGGCTTCGTGTCGCGAAAGAGCCTTGCGGTGTCCTACATCATGCCGCCCATACCGCCCATGCCGCCGGGAGCAGCGGGCATCGGCTCGGGATCCTTGGGGATCTCGTTGACGGTGGCCTCGGTGATGAGGATGAGGGCAGCCACGGAAGCGGCGGACTCGAGTGCGGTGCGGGTAACCTTGACAGGATCGTTGACGCCCATCTCGATCATGTTGCCGTACTCGCCGTTGGCGCAGTTCAGGCCTTCACCCTTGGGCAGGGCCTTCACATGCTCGACCACGACGCTTCCCTCGAAGCCGGCGTTCTGGGCGATGGCGCGCATCGGGGCCTCGAGAGCCTTGCGGATGATGTTCACGCCCACTTCCTCGTCCTTGTCGGCAGCCTGAACGGCATCGAGCGCGGGAAGGGCGTGGACCAGGGCGACGCCGCCACCGGCGACGATGCCCTCTTCGACAGCGGCGCGGGTGGCCTGAAGGGCATCCTCGATGCGGCTCTTGGTCTCCTTGAGCTCGGGCTCGGTCGCAGCGCCCACCTTGAGGACGGCCACGCCGCCGGACAGCTTGGCGAGGCGCTCCTGCAGCTTCTCGCGATCGAAGTCGGAGTCGGCGCGGGTGAGGTCGGACTTGATGATGGCGATGCGGTCCTGAATGGCCTTCTTGTCGCCGGCGCCGTCGACGATGAGCGTGCGTTCCTTGGTGACCTTGACGGACTTGGCGGTGCCCAGCATGTCGATGGTGGCCTCGGACAGGCTCATGCCGAAGTCCTTGTCGATGACCTGGCCGCCGGTGACGACGGCGATGTCCTCGAGGATGCGCTTGCGGCGATCGCCGAAGCCGGGGGCCTTGATGGCGGCGACGTTCAGGGTGCCGCGCAGCTTGTTCAGAAGCAGGGTGGCCAGAGCCTCGCCCTCGACGTCTTCGGCGACGATGAGCAGGGAGCGGCCGGACTTCATGATGCTCTCGAGCAGGGGCACGATCTCCTGGATGCTGTTGACCTTCTGGTCGGTCAGCAGGATGAAGGGCTCGTTCAGGTTGGCCTCCATGCGCTCCATGTCGGTGGCCATGTAGGGGGAGATGTAGCCGCGCTCGTACTGCATGCCCTCGACGATGTCCATCTCGATGCCGAAGGTCTGGCTCTCCTCGACGGAGATGGCGCCGTCCTTGCCGACCGCGTTCATGGCCTCGGCGATCTTGGAGCCGATCTCGGCGTCGCCCGCCGAAATGGTGCCGACGTTGGCGATCTGCTCCTGGGTGGAAACCTCGGTGGAGTCGGCCTTGATGGCCTCGACCACGGCGTTGGTGGCCTTCTGGATGCCGCGGCGGATGCCCAGGGCATCGGCGCCGGCGGTCACGTTGCGCAGGCCCTCGCTGACGATGACGTCGGCCAGGACGGTGGCGGTGGTGGTGCCGTCGCCCGCGACGTCGTTGGTCTTCACGGCAGCCTCGCGGATGAGCTGGGCGCCCATGTTCTCAACGGGGTTCTCGAGCTCGATCTCGCGCGCAACCGTCACGCCGTCGTTGGTGATGAGGGGGGCGCCGTAGCTCTTCTCGATGGCGACGTAGCGGCCCTTGGGGCCAAGCGTCACCTTGACGGTGTCGGCGAGCTTCTTCACGCCGGACGCGAGGGAGCCGCGCGCCTCGGACTCGAACAGAATGTCTTTTGCCATGTTGATCGTTCCTTTCGAAATGATTCAGTCGGATCGCAGTTCTGACGAAACGCTATTCGCAGATGGCGTAGATATCGTCTGCGCGCAGGATCAGGACGTCCTCGCCGCCGTAATGAACCTCGGTGCCGCCGAACTTGCCGTAGATGACCTTGTCGCCCACGGAAACGGGAACCTTGATGAGGTTGCCGTCGTTGTCGAAACGGCCCTCGCCCACAGCGATGACCGTACCGGTCTGGGGCTTTTCCTTGGCCTCGCTTGCCAGATACAGGCCGGATGCAGTGGTAGCCTCAGCTTCGTCTACCTTGACGATCACGCGATCGCCCAGCGGCTTCAAACTCATATTCAGCGCCTTCCTTTCATGGATGTACTACCGAAAACCGAGCGGCCCGCCCGAGGGCGGAGCCTCGAAGGCTTAGCACTCAAAATAATCGAGTGCTAAGACAACAGCTACTATAGCATCCCGCCTTGCGAACGCAACCGATTTTTAGCAATCTACCGATACGTTTGCTAATCGTAGAACCGATCGGCGGGAAACGGCGGCTCGCATGCGCGCTTGAATGCGCTGCGCTCTACCCTTTCAATCAGCTGTCCTGCCTGGTCGATGGCAACTCCTTCGGCCTCGGCGGCGCTTCGGGGCGCCTCGCCGCGCTCGTAGACGCGCTCGAGGAAGGCGTCGAGCTGCGCGTAGGGAAGCCCCAGGCTGTCCTCGTCGCGCTGGCCTTCGGCAAGCTCGGCCGACGGCGGCTTGGAAAACACGTTCTCGGGAATGATCGGGCAACCGCGCGAATCGAGCTCCACCTGGTTGCGGTAGCGCCCGACGGCGTACACGTCGGTTTTGTACAAGCCGCCCAGAGGGGCGAAGGCCCCCGCAGTGTCGCCGTACAGGGTCGAGTACCCCATGAGGGCCTCGCTTCTGTTGCCGGTGTTCACCAGCATCCACCCGTAGCGGTTCGACAGCGCCATGAGCACCACCATGCGGCAGCGCGCCTGGGTGTTCTCGAACGCGAGCCCCGAAAGCGAGCCCCCGCAGGCACCGGCCAGAAGGTCGGAGAACGCTTCGAACGGGCCCGTTATCGGAAGGGTCTGCGCCTCGATGCCCGCATTCCGGGCCAGCTCGAGCGCATCGGACACGGAATGGTCGGACGAGTACGGTCCGGGAAGCAGCACGCCGTGCACGTTGTCCGCGCCGAACGCGTCGAGGGCCATGGCTGCGGCCACGCTCGAGTCGATGCCGCCGGAAAGACCGATGACCGCCTCGGAGAACCCGGCCCGGCAGGCGTAGTCCCTCAGGGCCGCCACGCAGCGCTCGTACTTGTCCCGCACATCCATACCGGATGCCCCCTTCGCTTCGAACCTACACGTTGCGGATCTTCTCGGCCAGGTACTCGGCCCATTCCTCGACCCCGTCGCCCTTGGTCGCGGCGATGGGGAAGATGGGGGCCGCCGGGTTCAGCTCGCGCACCGAGGCCTCGAACGCCTCGCGGTCGAAATCGAACACGGGAAGCGTGTCCACCTTGTTGAGGATCACGGCGTCGGAGGCCTGGAACACGCCCGGGTACTTCAAGGGCTTGTCGTGTCCCTCGGGAACCGACAGGATCATGACCTTGCTGTTCTCCCCCAGGTAGAAATCGGTCGGACAGACCAGGTTGCCCACGTTCTCGATGATAATGAGGTCGAGGCGGGAAAGATCCAGCACGTCGATGGCGCGCTTGAGCATGGCGCTTTCCAGATGGCAGGCGCCCCCCGTGTTGATCTGGACGGCGGGGATCCCCTGGTTCTTGATCTTCTCGGCGTCGACGCTGCTGGCGATGTCGCCCTCGATCACCGCGATGTTGAACTCGTCGCGCAGGGCGTCGATAGTGGCCAGGATGGTCGAGGTCTTGCCCGATCCTGGGCTGGCCAGCAGGTTCAGCACGTACACGTGGTGTTCGTCGAAACGCTGCCGCAGCTCGGCGGCAAGCGAGTCGTTCTTATCGAGGATCGGTTGCTTCAGGTCTATCTGCATGGTTCCTCCTTCGCGAAACGCTTCGCGTCCTACGCTTCCCCGTCGTCGGGCAGATCGACCTCGATGGAGTCGATGCGCAGCTCGCGCCCCGCCACGAGGTCGGTCGAATAGCTCTCGCACTTCGGGCAGGCCCGGTGGAAGCGATCATGGTCGAATTCCTCACCACAGTCCAAGCATACGCTTCTGGGAGACACTTTGTGCAGCACCAATTCGGCGCCGGCGCTCAGCGTCCCTTCGGACAGCGCCTCGAAGGCGAATTCCAGCGCATCGTCGATGGCCTCGGTCATCTCGCCGATGGACAGATCGATCCTCGTGACCTTCAACGCGCCCGCAGACGCCGCCGACGCGTTCACCGCATCCAGGACGCCCGACATGATCCCCAGTTCGTGCATGTCCGCTCCTCTATACGAGAAGGAGCCGCCCCAAGCGGCTCCCCGTTCTCAGAATCGCGCGATCGGCTACTTCTTCTTCACGACCGCTTTCTTGGTGGACCCTTCCGCCGCCCGTTCGGCGGCCTCCTCTTCGGCGAGCTCGGCGTTTTGCCGCTTGATGCGCCGCGCAAGGACCACCCGCGCGAACATCAGAGACGCCTCGTACAAGACGATGAGCGCCGCGAACATGAGCCCCATGGTGACGGGGTTCGCGTCCGGCGTGACGATCGCCGAGAACGTCAGCAGGCCGACGTATACGTAGCGCCAGCTGTTGCGCAGCTTCTTGTACGGCACGACGTCGAAGATGACCAGGTAGAAGATGACGATGGGCAGCTCGAAGGCCACGCCGAACCCGAGCTCGAACTTGATGATGATATCGACGTAGGTCGACAGGCGCGCCTGGACCAGCCCGACGCCGGCCGACTGATCGACCAGCCAGTCGAACGCGGGGCTCAGGATCACCAGGTAGCAGAAGATGGTGCCGAAGATGAACAGGGCCGTGGCCGCCGCGAAGGTGGGCATGAACCACTTGCGCTCCTTGGGCTTGAGGGCCGGGAGGAAAAACGCGATGATCTGCCAGAGGATGACCGGGGACGTCGCGACGATGGACGCCCAGAACGACACCAGGAAGCGCACGGAGAAACCCTCGAACGGGTCGAGGACGTAGAGCTGCGCCGCCCCCGTGGCCGGGTCGATCCCCACCGAATCCCCGATGGGGATCATGAGGAACTGGATGAGCGTCGGCGTGGCCATGTAGAACACGATGACGGCAACCAGCAAAACGGCGAAGATGCGGACCAACCGCATGCGAAGCTCGCCCAGATGCTCCATCAAGGGCATACGCGCGGGACCGATGGGCATGGCTATTCTCCCCCTTCGGTCTTGTTGTCGGCGGACGCCGCAGCCGCATCGGATGCGGGCGCAGCGGCGGAAGCCTCTTTGGCAGTCGCCTCCTCGGCGGCCTTCTTCGCCGCCCTCTCCCGCTCGTAGCGGGCCTTGCGCTCGGTGAAGCTTTCCTGACGCGGGGCGACGGCCGGCTTCTTATCGTCGGATGCCGCAGACGAAGCCCCCGCTGAAGCCGAAGCGCCGGATGCGGGCGCAGGTTCGGAAGCGGCCTTCTTCGAGTCGACGGCCGCCTTCGTCACGCCGGAAACCTTGCTGACCACCTTGTTCACTGCCTCGGTGGGATCCTTGAACGGCTCGTCGGAATTGGGATCGAACACGTCGTTTTTGATGACTTCGCTCATCTCCTGCTGGGCGCTGCGGAACTTGGCGATCCACCTGCCCAAGGTCTTGGCCATTGCAGGAAGCTTGTCCGGACCGAAGATGAGGAAGCCGAACAGCAGAATGAGGAAAAGCTCGAAACCACCGATGCCAAACACTGCGTACCCCTTTGAGAGGGCCTTCCGTCGCGGAAGGCCCGACGTCTTAACGAACCGCCATCCTACCACAACCCGAAACGGGCGCTTCCATGCATGTCCCCCGCATAAGAAATCACGTCAAATACCCAAGCGGCAGCTAGGCCCCGGAGCCGAGGACCGACAGCGCGACGGTCGGTATGGTGAGGCCCAGGATGAGGATGACGGCCACCACCACGGTGAAGACCTTCTTCATGCGCGCCGAGCGCTCCTGCGCCGCCCGCGCCCGCGCTTCGCGCTCCGCAGCGGCCTTGATGCGCGCCTCGCGCTGTTCGGCGGACAGCTTCTGCCTGCCCTTCTCTTTCGAGCCCATGCTACCCCCTGAGCTTTCCGCGAATCTCGATGACGCGGGCGATGTCGCGCGCCACCTCGATATCGACATGCCATTTATCCTTTTCGTAGCGGATTTCCCCGCCCACCATCGTCATCAGGACGTCGCCGCCCGTGCACGTGCTCACGATGGCGAAGGCCGGATCGTCGTTGGGCGCCTGATGCGAACCCGACAGATCGACCGCGACGAGGTCGGCGAGCTTGCCCACCTCGATGGATCCCACCTGATCCTCCATATGGAGGGCGCGCGCCGCCTCGATGGTGCACAAACGCAGCATATCGTCGGCGGCGATGAAGCGGCCGGGGTTCAGCGCGCGGTGCAGGAGCATGGCGATGCGCGTCTCGGCGATCATGTCGGTCGCGTCGATGGCCGCCGTGTAGCCGGTTCCCAAGCCCACGCGCAGCCCCGAGCGGATGAAGTCGCGCAAAGGCGCCATGCCCATGCCGAGCTGGGCGTTGCAGCGCGGGCACATCGCCACGGCGACGTCGTATTCCTTCAGCTTGTTGATGTCTTCGTCCTCGACGTGCACGCAGTGGGCCGCCATCACGTTGTCGGCCTCGAACGCGCCCCAGTTCAGAATGTAGCGCACCGGGGACACGCCCGTGGGAAGCCAGGGCGGGATCTCGACGTAGCCGTGCCGATCGGTCATGTTGGCCACCGAAAGGTTCGACGCCCCGAAGCGGATGAAGCGCGCCTCCTCGTAGCTGCCGCCGATGGTGATGGACAGCGGAATCCCCTCGCGGCGCGCCAGGTTGGCGGCGAGGGTGTAGATCTCGGGATGGCACATGTACGACTCGCGGGGGGCGATGCCCACCTTGATGCGCTCGGAATCCACCGACTCGCTCCAGCGGACCACGTCGTTTTCGGCGTTGCAGATCGCGCGGCGCACCAGGCGGCGATCCATAGCGCCCACCTCGCGGTACACCACGCCGCGCAGTCCCAGCTTCTGCATGGCCGAGCACGACGCGCCCGTCGAGGAAATATCCGCGACGCAGGTGATGCCGTTGGTAAGCGCCTCGAGCCCTCCCAGAACGGAGGAGGCGTACCAGTCGCGGGCGCCGAGCTTCGTGGAGGTTTCGCGCATGGCCCGCAGCCACTGGGTGTACGAGCCGTCTTTGATGGTGCCGCGCATGACGGAGTTCTCGAGGTGCGTCTGCAGATCGATGAAGCCCGGCATGAGGGCCGCGCGGCCGTAGTCGATCTGCTTCTCGTCGGGGTACCGGAGCTTCAGCATCTCGGAGTCGCCGATGTCGCAAATCTTCCCATCCCGCACCAGCACCGCACCGTTTTGGAACGGGGTGCCGACAACCGGGACGATGTACTGCGCGCAAAGAAGCATACAAACCCGCCTTACACATACGTTGAACGTGGGGAAATCGCGTAAGGGACATTTTAGCATTGCCGGCTCCCGCGCCCGCACCAGTCGCTATTTCTCCTTGATTTAACGTTGCCGAAATCACTATCGAGCAGGAGAAACGCGCTTGGCCCATCCAGGGAGCGCGCACGGCGGGGCGGTAAGCGGCACGATGGGGGGCTGAGGGAGATTGCGCCTGCGCGGCGCAAAAACCGCGCGGGACGTTTACACTGGATGGATTGTTCCGCACGGCGCGCCGCGCCGGCCAGAAGACGAGGACCGCCAACGCACATGAGCAGCATCGATACCGCAACCGGCAAGACCGCCCCCGAAGAGATCTCCAAAGAGCGCGTTCGCGAGATCTTCTCCTCGATCGCGAAGAAGTACGAGCGGTTCAACGCGATATCGAGCTTCGGAGCCTATCGACTTTGGCTGGGCGAGCTGGTGCGCCGAGCCCCCGTCACCCCCCAGAGCCTGGTGCTCGACCTTGCGGGAGGGACGGGCGACGTCTCGTTCGCGCTCGCACGCGCCAAGCGCCCCGCCCACATCCAATGCACCGACCTGGTGAGCGAGATGCTCGAGGTGGCGCGCGAGCACTACGGGCAGGGACGCGCAGACGGCGTGGCGATCGATTTCGAGGTCGTCGATGCGCAGGACATCCCCTACAGCGACGCCTCCTACGACGTCGTCACCGTGGCTTACGGCATCCGCAACATGCCCGACCGCGAGCGCGCGCTCGCCGAGATGTTCCGCGTGCTGAAACCGGGCGGCACCCTGGCCTGCCTCGAGTTCTCAACGCCGCCCAATCCCGTTTGGCGCGCCCTGTACGGCTTCTACCTGAAGCACCTCATCCCCTTCTGGGGAGGGCTCATAACCGGGGACCGGGAAGGGTTCGTGTACCTCTCGAAGTCGATCAAGGCCTTCCCCGACCAGCGAACCTTCGCGCGCATGCTCGAGGACGCGGGGTTCTGCGACGTGGAGTGGACGAACTGCACGGGGGGCATCGCCGCGGTCCACACGGCGCGCAAGCGCTAGGGCCCGTCGGCCCGTCGGCCCTCGGGCACCGCTGGGCCGACGGGCGAAGCGTCAGTACGGCTGCTCCAAATCGGTACGGGCCCTGGCGTCCGCGTCCAAACCGAAGAACCGCCCGTCCCGATAGCGGTCGAGGGCCACGAGCGCGATCATGCCGGCGTTGTCCCCGCACGAGCGCAGAGGCGGCATGATCAGGCGCACCGAGCGTTCCGAGCACATCTTCTCGTAGGCCGCCCGCAAAGCGGGGTTGGCCGCCACGCCTCCCCCCAGGCAGAACAGGGGCGCGCCCGTCTCGTCCAGCGCAGCGGCCGATTTGGCCACCTGCACGTCGATCACCGCCTGCTGAAAGCTGGCCGCGATGTCGGGCACGTTCGGCTCGCGTCCGGCCGCCCGCTCGGCGTTGATGTGGGACACCACCGCCGTCTTCAGGCCGGAAAGCGAGAAGCGCAGGTCGCCCGAATGCATCATGGCGCGCGGGAAGGCGATGGCGCTCGGGTCGCCCTTGGCGGCGAACTTCGAGATCACCGGACCGCCCGGATACCCGAGCCCCAAAGCTTTGGCCACCTTGTCGAACGCCTCCCCCACCGCATCGTCGATGGTCGAACCCAGCACCCGGTAATCGCCCCAACCGCGCACGTGCACGAGCAGCGTGTTGCCGCCCGAAACAAGCGACGCGACCATGGGGGGCTCGACGTCGGTCGCCCCGATCTTGTTCGCATACAGGTGGCCTTCGAGGTGGTTCACCCCGATGAAGGGCTTTCCCGCAGCCCAGGCGGCCCCTTTGGCGAACGCGACGCCCACGACGAGCGCCCCCACGAGGCCCGGGGCGTACGTCACGCTCACCGCATCCATATCGGACCAGCTCAAACCGGTGCGCCCAAGGTTGCCGGCGGCGACGGAGAAGCACTCCTCGCACACCCCGCAGATCGCCTCGATATGCTTGCGGCTGGCGATCTCGGGAACCACCCCGCCGAAGCGCGAGTGGAAATCGATCTGGGAAGCCACCACGTCGGCCAGCAGGTTCCCCTCGCCGTCCACGATGGCCGCGGCCGTCTCGTCGCACGAGCTCTCGATGGCGAAGATCAGCGGTCGCTTCGGCTCGGCGCTGGCCGCCTCGTTCTCCTCCTGCTCGCGCACCTCCATGCCGCCCGCGCGGTGGGTGCCGGCGGGAACCGCACCCGTCATGATCAGCGCGTCCTCGCCATCGGAATAGTACCGGGGGCGCACGCCCGCGTCAGCCAGCCCCATCGAGCGGTAGAACGCCTGCGCTGCGCGGTTTCCGACGCGCACCTCGAGCATACAGCGATCGGCTCCCAGATCGCGCGCGTCGCGGGCCATGCGCTTCATCAGCTCGGATGCGATACCGCGGCGACGCAGCCGCTCGTCGGACCCGATGCGCAGCACCTGCATCTCGCCGTCGACCACAAGGCAGCCCGCATACCCCGCCAACCGCAGGTCGGACGCGAGCGTCTCGTCGGTGATACCCGCACCCTCCCCATCGGGCGCCCCGTAGGCCGCCCACCATACGCGGTCGCGCTGGGCGAGCTCGTCGAGGATCATGCGCTCGCTCCAGGGCTCCCCGTCCATGACCCGCGCTTCGAGCGCGGCGACGTCGGCGGCGTGCGCCGCATCGAGCGGACGGTACAGGATCCCCTTCACCACCTGGTTCGCATCGATGGGAGACGACTCGTGCATGCTGGAGTGCGACTTCGCCCGCGCATCCTGCACGCCCGTGCGGAGGTTCTTCGGTTCGAGGGACGAAAGACGCGCGCGCTCGTTTTCCTCGGCATCGGACAGCCGCGTGTACACCGGCAGCGCGAGCGCGGGATCGTGGCGGTGCGCGTCGAGCGGGTCGATCCGCCCCTCCTCCCAGGCGCGCTGCAGGCAGGCGATGAGGCCGGTGCCGGTTGCGTACCAGTGATCCTGCCCCAGCAGCTCGCCGTGCCGGGCGAACAGGTCGGCGTACTTCACCAGGGCGTCGCCGGTAAACCGCAAACCGCCCATGCCGGCGAACCCGTCGGCCGCATCCTGCGCCTTCACCACGCGATCGGCCCCAAGGCGCTCGACGCCCGCGTCGGAAAGCTCGTAGGCGACCGGGTACACCTCGCCCCGCATGGCGTCCGCGACCACCGCGATCGGTCCGCGAACGCCCTTGAGCTGGGCATCCCACGCGATCGCATCAAGCGTCGAAAGGCCGACGAGGCCGACCCCCAAAGCCTGGGACATGCCCTTGGCCGTGGCCATGGCGATGCGCACGCCCGTGAACGACCCCGGGCCGCGGCCGACCGCGATGCAGGCGAGGCTGCCGCGCCGCTGCCCCGCTTCGTCCATCAGGCGGTCTATCTGGGGAACCAGCTGGGTGTTCGAGGCGCGGTGGGCGGGAATCACGCGCGACTCGACGACTTCGAGGCACCCATCGGCCACGATGCGCGCCAACCCCAGCGTAACCACCTCGTTGGAGGTGTCGAACGCGAGGACGAGGTCGCGCTCCGATGAGGGCGCAAGGCCGTCGGCTTGGTTGCGGAAGCCGGCGAGCGCATCGTGCGCGCCGGCGCGGCCGCTTGGTTCAGTTGTCGGCATTACGACTTATCACCTGCGAATTTCATGAGACGGGATTTGGAATCGCTTCCCCACACCGTGAGAAGCGAGCGGGCGCGCTGCCCGTAGGCGTGGACGCGTATGCGGCGGGTTTCGTCCTCGTCGATGGTCAGCTCGATCTCCAGGAACGTGGCGCCCATGCACCCCGGGCACTTCTCGGCCCATTCGACGAAGCTCACCCCGTCGGCGTCGACCACATCGTAAAAGCCGGTGTCTTCCAGCTGGTCGAGGCCATCGAGGCGGTACAGGTCGAAGTGGTGCAGCGGCAGCGCTCCCGAATCGTAGGAGAGCAGCACGTTGAACGTCGGGCTCACCACCGACTCGGCGACCCCCAGCCCTTCGGCCACCCCTTGGACGAACTGGGTCTTTCCCGCGCCGAGATCCCCTTTGAGCTGGATCATGTCGCCCGGACGCAGGTAGGGCGACAGCGTCGCGGCAAGCTGCTTGGTCGCCTGGGGCGACGTCAGTTGGCGGATGTAGGTCAAACCGCAGGCCATGTCAGTCCTCCTGCACTCCGAGCGCGGCCTCGTGGATGAGGCGCAGCCCCTCGAGGGTCAGCTCCTTGTTCACGCGCGTCGGGGTCCTCATCACCGAGACCAGCCGTCCGGCCAGTCCCCCCGTCGCGACGACGGGAGCCGTGTACCCGAGCTGGTCGAAGATCCTGTCCAGCAGCCCGTCCACGCGGTCGGCCTCGCCGTAGACGATGCCGGCCTGAATGGCCTGCACGGTCGAGCCGCCGATCGCCGTGCGGGGATCGACCAGCTCGGTTGCGGCCAGCTTCGTGGCATGGGAGAACAGCGCCGATGCCGACGTCTCCAAACCCGGGGCGATCACACCGCCGATGAACCGGCCGTCCTTGTCGATGACCTCGATGTTGGTGGCCGTTCCGAAGTCGACCACCACGACCGGCGCGCCGTACAGCGCGCGGGCGGCCACCGCGTCGGCCACGCGGTCGGCCCCGATCTCGAGAGGGTTGGCGTAGCACGCCTCGAACAGGTCCTGCGCGCTGCTCGCCGAGCACACTACCGGATCGCGGCCGATCAGGCGCTTGAGGGCGACCACCCACGCGGAGGTGAGCGTCGGGACCACCGAGGCGAGCGCGGCTCCCGTCACGTCCCCAACCGTGATGTGCTCGGATTCGAGCAGCGGGTTCACCTTCAGCCGCAGCTCGTCGGAGGTGTGGACCTTGTTCGTCGCAACGCGCCACATATGGCGCAGACGGCGCTTCTCGTACAAACCGATGACCGTCTGCGTATTGCCTACGTCGATGGCAAGAAGCATGGTATAAGCTCCTCAATAATGTGAATACGTCTCTACACTCGATGCTGTCGGGTTATTATAACAAGAGTAGAACCAGGCCCTGGGCCGTCGGGCCGCAGAGCCGCAACGCGAACATATAAGGAGATCCCATGAGCGATGCACCCAAGCGCGTGCTCGTCGTCGACGACGAAGCCTCCATCACCGAATTCGTGGGGTACGCCCTGAAGAAGGAGGGCTACCAGGTAGACACCAGCGCGAACGGAGAAGACGCGCTGGCCCTGGCCCGCAAGGGAAGCTACGACCTGTTCGTTTTGGACATCATGCTCCCCGGCATGGACGGCTACGAGCTGTGCCGCCGCATCCGCTCGATCACCGCAGCCCCCGTGCTGTTCCTGTCCGCCCGCGACACCGAGCTCGACAAGGTGGTCGGCCTCGAGATCGGCGGCGACGACTACCTGGCGAAACCCTTCGGCGTGCGCGAGCTGATCGCACGCGTCCACGCCCTTTTGCGGCGCGGTTCGGGCGGGGATTTCCCCAGCGCCAGCCGCGCGATCACCGCAAGCGGCATCACGCTCGACGAAGACGCCCACACGGCTTCGGGCGAGAAGGGCTCGCTCGACCTCACGCCGCGCGAGTTCGAGCTGCTGGCAAGCCTCATGAAGCAGGCCGGGAAGGTCGTTTCCCGCGAGGATCTGCTGCGCGACGCCTGGGGCTGGGAATACCTCACCGAAACCAAAACCGTCGACACGCACATCAAGCGCCTGCGCGACAAGATCGAGAAGGCGGGATACGACCCCAGCCTGGTCGAGACGGTGCGCGGCTACGGCTACCGCTTCCGTCAATAAGGGCTCGGCCCGCACCTGACCAAAGTCCTTAGCCAGCCCGCCGCGCGCGGGCGGCGACCGCGCCGGCTCCGCGCCCCGTCCATCGGCCGGAGCCGGCGATCTATCGAGGGGATTTCGCATCAAACGCCTGCAGACATACTTCACCATGCTCGCGACGCTGCTCACGCTGCTGTCCGGAGTGCTGATCGTCGTCGCGTGCATCGTGTTTTTCGGCGTCCCGCTGCGCTCGATCCTGCTGCTCGTTCCCTCGGGCCTCATCACGTTCGCGCTGGCCCTGATGATCGGCCACTTCCTATCAGAGCCGCTCACGGTGCTGGTGCGCAAGGTGAACGCGCATCGCCAGGGGATCGAGGTGAGCTTCGAGCCCGACGGGTACCTGCGCGAAACGGACGAGTTGGCCCAGACCATCGGGGCGCTGGTGAAGCGCAACGAATCCCAGAACGCCGACCTCGTTCGAAAGGAGCGCCGCCAGTCCGAGTTCGTCAGCGACGCGGCCCATGAGCTGCGCACTCCGCTGACCGCGATCCGCGGGACGGCGGAGATGCTGCAGGACCCCGACCTGCCCGACGAGCTGCGGGACAAGTTCGAACGCACCATCATCGCGGAAAGCACGCGCCTGTCCGACCTGGTGAACGACCTTTTATCCCTCACGCGGCTCGAAAACGACAACGCGCACTACACCCTGTCGCGCGTCAACCTGCGCGACGTCGCCACCGGCGTGGTCGACACGCTGCGGCCCATCCTGAACGACCGCCAGGCCAACGTCGACATCATAGGGGAAGCGCCCGACGTGCTGGGAAACGCCGACCGCTTGAAGCAGGCCCTCACCAACCTCGTCGAGAACGCGTCGCGCTTCATCGAGCCCGAAGGGCACATCGACATCGAGCTGTGCGGCCTGCGCGGCAACTCCGTGGTCCAGGTGAAAGACGACGGGACCGGTTTCGGCGACATCGACCCCCAGCTCCTGTTCGGACGCTTCTACCGCACCGACGCATCCCGCGCCCGCACCACGGGCGGCACGGGACTGGGGCTTTCCATCGTGAAGACGGTCGTCGAACAGCACGACGGCACGATCGAGGCGTTCAACCGCGCCGAGGGAGGGGCCTGCTTCATCATGGCCATCCCCTCCATCGAAGCCTCCGAATAGCACCTGGAGCCTGAGGACCCGAGCACGGCCGCGGCGGCCGCGAACGACGCGTCAAGCGACAACAAAGAGAGGCCGGCCCCCGCCCGAACGAGCGGAGAGCCGGCCTCGATAAACGATGATGCGCGGTTGGAGCCTAGCGCCGAACCACCCGGGCCACAGAGCGCGCCACCACCGTGGCGGCCGCCAGCTTCGCGATGTCGATGATCACGAACGGCGCCACCGTGACCGCGAGCGCGCCCGCGAGATCGGTATGGGCAACCGCCATGAACTGGGCGCAACCGCATACGTGCACCACCACCATGAACACGACGCCGGCCGCGATGCTTCCCGCGAAGTTGTCGATGCCGCGGGAGCGCAGCAGGTGCAGAAGACCGGCCGCCAGCACGGCGCCGATCAGAAATCCCCAAATGAAGCCGCCGGTCGGACCGACCAGGACGCCGAGGCCCCCGCGCATGCCCGAGAACACCGGCGCGCCGAAGCCGCCCAGGATCAGGTACCCCGCAACGGCGGCGATGCTCTGCTTGGGCTCGAGCACCAGGATGGCGAACATGATGGCGAACGTCTGGAGCGTGAACGGAACCGGCCCGAACGGAACCGTGATCCAAGCGGATACCGCCATGATGGCGATGGTCAGAGCGACGAATGCGATAGAGCGCGTGCGGCCGGCCGACGCGGTCAGAGCTGCTGCCTTGGTCATGAACCTTCCCTTTCGACTGAACTCGCAACGACATCGGACGCGGCCCATCCGCGCCCAGTCGCCCGGCATCGGCGCGAGGCGCCTGAACCGTTTTTTCCGATATGCTTGACTATCTTACTACGAGATCGGCCGCAGCTCTGTTTCCTTCCTTTTAAGCTTTCGCAGCTCGACGCAGATCAGGATACCGGTGAGGACGATGGAGAGAGCATCGGCCATCGGGGCAGCGAAGTAGATCGCATCGAGTCCCGTGAACTGGGGGAGCGCGACGGGCAACCACGGCGGGAGCAGGAAAAGAAGCGGGATCAGGAACAGGATCTGGCGCGACATGGACAGGATGATTGAGCGCACGGGCTGGCCGGTCGCCTGGAAGTAGTTCGCCCCGATGATCTGGAATCCGACAACGGGAAGCATCAGCAGCTGGACCTTCAACGCGAAGATGGTGAACTCGCGCAGCGATTCGTCGCTGATGCCGAACGCGCTGACGATCTGAACGGGCCAGACGTGCACGGACACCCACATGAGCAGGGCGATGGACGTAGCGCCGAGGATCCCGTAGCCCAGCGTCGCGCGCACGCGGCCGAACAGGCGCGCTCCGTAGTTGAAGCCCAGGAGCGGCTGGATGGCCACGGCGACGCCGACAAGCGGCAGCACCGTGAACATCGCGATGCGCTGGACCACGCCGATCGACGCCAAAGCGGCGGTCTCACCGATAGCGCTCTGGGCTCCGTAGACCACGAGGAGCATGTTGACGACGAACGACACGACGGCCATCCCCACCTGCACGAGGCTGCTGGGCACGCCCAGGGTGAGGATGGAGGGAATGATGGCCTTATCGGGCCTGATAGCCCGAAGCCGCAGCTTCAGCGGAGAGCTCTTCGACACCACGAAGAACCACAGAACCGAGGCGCAGGAGGCCGCCTGGCCGACCACCGTCGCCAAGGCGCTGCCGTGCACGCCCCAGCCGAGGCGCATGACGAACAGGTAGTTGAACACGATGCAGACAAGCGCCCCGAGGACCATGGTGAGGAGCGCCCGGTTGGGGGCCCCGGCCGTGCGGATGAAGTTGTTGAGCCCCATGCCGACGATCTGGAAGAGGACGCCGAAGCCGAGGATGCGGATGAAATCGGCGGCGTAACCGCGCACCTCGTCGGTCGCGCTGGAAATGTCGAGGATCGCATCCATCACCGAGGGAACGGAAACCCCTATCGCGATGACGACCCACAGCACGATGGCCAGAAACATGGTGTTTCCCAGCGAGCGCTCGGCATCGGCGTGCTTTCCCTCTCCCAGCCGCAGGGCCGCCAGGGCGTTTCCGCCGTTTCCGATGAGCATGCACAGCGAGAGGAACACGATCATGATCGGTTGGGCCACGGTCGTGGCCGACAGGCCGATCGAGCCCATGGCCTGCCCGAGGAACATCGAATCGATGACGTTGTAGGCCCCGTTCACCAACATCCCGATGATCGACGGGATGGCGAACTCGGTGATCAGCCGCGGAATGGAGTCCGTTCCCATGCGCGTGATGCGGTCGTCGGAGCCTCCGGAAGGCCGTCCCTGCAACGCGGCTTCTCGATCGAGCCCGTCCCCGCCAACCGCTTCGCTCTCGTTCATCCAACCTCGCAATCACCTTATCCGAACCTTCGAGATTATACGCGCTTGGATCCTGCAAGCAAGGATCCCTTGCAAATCACCAAGACTTCATGCCGCGCAAACCCCGTCTGAATCGTCCTGATCAGCAAACTCGGCAGAGAATACCCAACGCCATCACCCGAATTTCGTTCGGTCGAAAGCAACCGCGGGCTCTCGAAACCTCAAACCCAGCTTTGAGCAGAGGGTACGCACGAACGCAGAGAAACCTTGCGATGAACGATACTGCTCGCGGGTCAGCGTCAGAAGTTGCACCCCTGCCCGAGAAAGGGCGTTTCGACGCTGAGCATCGAATGCGATCCTGTCGGATCCTGTGTGAAATCTATCCGAATCGTATTCCACCGCAACCATCCGGTCGGGCCACATAAGATCGCATTTCAGATAGCGGCGACCCAAGGAATCCGCCAATTCCCCAGGCAGATCGATGCTGCGATTCATCTGAGGAGCGGGCAATCCGAACCCGCCCAGACGGCGCGGGAGGGAAAGCCTCATCGCAACCCTCGACTCCATGGGAGATGCCGAATCCTCCACGATGAATCGAGAGAAACCCCTCGCCTTCACCGCCCCGAACGGACGGCAGCGCTGCTGGGCGAGTGCCCCGAGGCTCTCCTTCGTCATAAACTTCCTCGCAGAAACCATTCCTTCGGAACGAACCCTGTAGGTACCGCATAGCTCATACCCAAGTGCCACGGATTCGATCAACGAGAGGGTTCTGCATACTTGGATAAAAGCCAGCTCAGGTGAGACGACGTATACATCAGGGCCCACTTCCATGAAAGAGTTGACCGGCAAATCAGACGAATGCACGTGAAATACGAAATCATGCGATATCAATCGCTGATCAGACCGCGAAACCATCAGATGCAACGGCTTGTTTCGCCCGGCGCTCCCTAACCGAAGAAAGCCCTCGAGGCCAGGAATCGCGCCGAGGTCCGATCTCGTGCGCGGAGTATCGAACGGCCTTCTGATACGCGTCTTTTTCCCGGGAGGTTCAGAGACGCTCCTCCAATATGTCAATGCCGATATGTCGCATACGAAAACCTTCATGCGAACCAGGCTACTCGATGAATTCAACCGCCAACCAACAAAAGGCTGTCCGGCTCCGCCGCAAAACCTCCGAGCAGGCAGTCGAAACTCACGTGGGAATCACAACCGGCGTCAAAAAAAGCGCGGTTTGCATCGGCGTGTGCCAAAGAGACTGCTTTGCGCCAAAAAACGGGAGGTTTGTATTCGGTATAAGCCCTCTATAAGCTCTCTCAAACCGCCAGCATCGAATCCTTCGATAGAAACTCCAGGTGAAAGCGGTACTCACTTCACACACCCACGAGCAAGCCAATGCAAACCCCTTAATTCTTGACAGACAACGGCCTTTTTCACGCACGCCGATGCAAACCGCGCCTTTTTTGACACAAACGTCCGCGCGCACATCACCCACGGAGAACGGGCGGATCGAGTCTCGCGGAGACCGGCTCGGTGCCAGGGCGGATCAAGTCCCGCAAGGGCCGGCACACCGCCGAGACGCGAAAACCGACGACGTAATCCTGCGGAAGCAAGCGCAAGCCAAGGCCCCCGGAACCGGGCGAACCTCGCCTACCGCGAAGACCCTCCGCCCGCTAGCTTCTCCATAAACCCGAACACCGACTCCAGCAGATCGTCCTGATCGAAATACCGCAGCGGCAACCTGAGCTTTCTCTTGTCCGCAACGTAGCGGCCGCCCGCCCGGCGGATGCCCAGCATCATATCCTGGGGAATGTCGACCGGGTCGAGCACCAGGCGCCCCTCCACCACCGATACCAGATCGATGCGGTGCTCGAAGGCAAACGCCTTGATGCGCGCTTTCATCAGGAGGTTGCGCGCCTCGTCGGGCATGTCCGGGCGCTTCTCCGCCAAATCGCCGAACACGTCTTCCACCGCGGACAGGGTCGACGCCGACGCGATCTTGCGATACCACAGCACGCGCTCATCCACATCGGGAATGTAATCTTCGGGTAGGAACGCATCCCCTGGAACGTTCACGGTGATATCGGACAGCGCCGGGGGCAGCACGTCGGCTTTCAGGTCGCCCTCGCGCGTCGCGTTCACCGCCGTGGCCAGCATCTGGGCGAACAGATCGAAGCCCACCGCCGACATATTGCCGCTCTGCTCGGCTCCCAGCATGCTGCCCGCTCCACGGATCTCCAGGTCGCGCATGGCGATGCGCATGCCGCTCCCCAGCTCCTGATGCTCGTTTAGCGCGGTCAGGCGCGCAAGCGCCTCCTCGGTCAAAGGAACGTTGTCGGGGAACATGAACAGCGCGTACGCCTGAGTCGACGAGCGCCCTACGCGCCCCTTGAGCTGGTACATCTGAGCCAGGCCGAGACGCTGAGCATCTTCGATGATAAGGGTGTTCGTATGGGGGTTGTCGATCCCGCTTTCAATGATGGTCGTGGCGACCAGCACGTCGAGCCGACCGGCCGAAAACTCCTCCATCACGCGCTCGAGCGCGTCTTTGTCCATCTGCCCGTGCGCCACCCCGATGCGGGCCTCCCCCGCCGCGGACTGGACGCGCGCTACCGCTTCCTCGATCGAGCGCACGCGGTTGGACACGTAGTACACCTGGCCCTTCCGGTCGAGCTCGCGTGCGATGGCCGCTGCCACCAGGTCGGGATCCCATTCGCCCACATGGACCGAAACCGGGCGGCGCTCGTCGGGAGGCGTGAGGATCAGGCTCATGTCGCGCACCCCCGACAGAGACATCTGCATGGTGCGCGGGATGGGCGTCGCAGACAGCGTCATCACGTCGATGTACTCGCGCAGGTTCTTCATCTGCTCCTTGTGACCCACGCCGAAGCGCTGCTCCTCGTCGATGATGACAAGACCCAGGTCATGCGGGTTCACATCGCGCGACAGCAGGCGATGGGTGCCCACCATCACGTCGACGGTTCCCTCGGCGAACCCCTCGAGCGCCTTTTTCTGCTGGGCCGGCGTGCGGAAGCGCGACAGCACCTCCACCTTCACGCCGAAGGGCTCGAACCGGTCTTTGAAGTTGGTGAAGTGCTGCTGGGCCAAGATGGTGGTCGGACAGAGCACCATGACCTGCTTGCCGTCCTGCGTCGCCTTGAAAGCCGCCCGCAGCGCGACCTCGGTTTTACCGAACCCCACGTCGCCGCACACGAGGCGGTCCATCGGACGGGCGCTTTGCATGTCGGCCTTCACATCTGCGATAGCGGCCAGCTGATCGGGGGTTTCCTGGTATGGGAACGACTCTTCCATCTCGCGCTGCCAAGGCGTGTCGGGCCCGAACCTGAAGCCCTGCACCGCAGCGCGGCGAGCATACACATCGACCAGGTCGAACGCCAGCTTCTTCGTCGCCTTGCGCGCCTTGTTCAGCGCGCGGGACCAGTCGCTGGTATTCAGGCGGGTCAGGCGCGGATCGGAGCCCTCGGGCCCAACGTAGCGCGTCACACGGTCGAGCTGCTCGACCGGAACGAACAGGCGATCTCCCTCTGCATAGTCGATATGCAGGTAATCGCGGGCGGTACCGCCCACCTCCTGGCGAACGAGGCCGACGAAATGCCCGATGCCATGCGCGGCATGCACCACGTAGTCGCCGGGTTTGTACGGAAACGTGATCTCGGTGATATCGACGCGGCGCGCGGGCCGGCGCGAAGAGGCGCCCTGGGTGTCCGAGATGCTGATCATGGCGAGCTTCGCCTTGGGGATGATCATGCCCAAGGGGATATCGACGTCGACCACGTTCACCACGCCGCGCCGCAGTCGCCGCCGGCGCAGCCCCTCGATCTCCCCTTCGTCGGAAACGCGCGCGTCGGATTCGCGCGACAGGGCCGTTTTCTTGCCCGACGAGGGCGATGAGGAAGAGACGTCTTCGAAAGCCCCGGTCGACCGGGGCGAACCGGAGCCGGAACCATCCTCGGCGAGCGCGTCGGCGCCGTCGTCCAGCACGTCGAGGCGCTCCTGTATGGGCAATCCGTTCTCTACGAACGCAAGTTTCATATCCTGGCGGGCCCGGAAGTTCGGTGCGGAGAACACCACCGTGTAGTTGTCGTCCACCAACTGCCGCAAGCGTCCGAACAGCCGGTCGGGATGCCCCGCGACCTCGACCCGCTTGACGGGCAGCTCGTCGTCGATCGAAGATCCCACGCGCATGATCGAAAGGTAGGTCGCGCGCTGCCCCCCGCCGAAGTCAAGCTCCCCCGGTTCGGCGAACAGCCCTTCGAGCGACACCCCGCTGCCCTTCGCCTTGCCGTATATCTCGTCGATCGCATGCTGGGCATCGTCGAACAGCGATCGGGGCTCGACAAGCGCGGTGAGGACCCCTTCTTTCGCATACGAACCCAACGTGACGGTCGTGTCGTACAGATAGGGAAGCAACGCGTCGGCGCCGTCGAAACCGAGACCGCCTTCAAGCCGTTCGAGCAGGTCGCGCAAATGCGGATTGGTGCGCGCGGGGCGTTTCAGCTCGCCGATCGCCCGAACGCGCTGCTTATCGGAGCACGAGAACTCGCGCACCGGATAGATGTCCACCGAGGAAAGCGCCGAGATGGTCTGCCCGGTCGTAGGGACTATGCGGCGGATCTCGTCAAGCTCGTCTCCGAAGAAGTCGAGGCGCACGGGATACACCAGGTTGCCGGGATAGACGTCGATCACGCCGCCGCGCACGCAGAAGGTCCCCGGACCGTCGAGCTCGCCGGTGTTGGCGAAACCCCGATCTTCGAGCGCCCGCGCGACGTCGTCGAACTCGGACAGACCGCAACCCATGTCGGCCAGCTCGGTGGAGGCGGAAAAGCTCAGCGGATGGCACACGTCGGACTTAGACGGCGCCAGCATGCGCACCAGGGCGCGCGCCGAGGCCACCACGACGACCTTGCGGCCGCTCTTCAGCGCATAAGCGGCCTCCATGCGCTGCGCGACGACGCGCGCGTCGGGCCTCTTGGGGGAAAACGGGTAGTCCGCCCGCTCGGGGAAGCGCAAAACGCGCTCGTCGCCCACGTAGGCCGCGACGCTGCGCGCGAACGCCACCGCAGCCTCTTCCCCGGCAACGAGAACCAGCGTGGTCTGCGGCGCGCAGACGAAACGTGACGCCACCGCAAACGGGCGGGCGGACGAAGCGATACCCAGCGTCGCATCGTCTCCCGCATCGAGCTTCCCCCAGAACTTCCCCAGGCAATCCGACCGTTCGAGCGTGTAGACAAGCGAGTCGATAAGCACGGCGCAACGTTCCTTCCCATGCAAAAAAGCCCGCAGCAGACAACTGCGGGCATCAGGATCTATGGCGGAGATGCGTGCGAATCGAACACACCCAAGACGTTCTGCGCGCCTCACAACGGCTTTGAAGGCCGCGGGCTCCACCAGGAGGCCGTCCATCTCCGTGAGGAATGATACCATTGTCGGCCGATCGTTTCGCGAAAAGCTGCCGATGGGTCCGAATCAACCGAAAGGCACCAAAGACCGGGTGGCGAAAGGGAGCGGCTCGAGGCGGGGAGCGCGATGCGCAGGTGAAAAACCGAGTGCGCGCAGGAAAGCCGAATCGTCGCTTCGCGTTGTGGAAACAACGGAAACCGCCTCGCGGGTCCGCTAGGCTGGAAGGGATTTCAAGGCACATCCCCGGATTCCAAGGAGAACGCATGCTCAGCTTCCTGCCCGGATTCATACCCGACATCGTCCAGGCCGCGCCGTTCGTCCTCGCGTTCATCATCGGCTGTATCCAGCCGCTGCGCCGCCGGCCCGCCCTGTTCTACCTCGCATTCGGGATCATGGTGGCTCTGCAGACGGCGCCCGACTTCGGCTCGTTCGTGTTCGGCGGCCGACCGCCCGCCGCGCTGCAAGCCTACGTATCCGCCTTCGAATCCCTGAAGACGTCTATTCCCCTGGTTGGCGACCTGTTCGACCTTACCACCGGGGCCTGCACGGGCGTATGGTTCTACCTCGTGGTCATGTTCATCGGCGTGCTTCCCAAAACCCCCTTGGTCAAGCGCCTCTACACGGTGCGCTCCGAGCTTTCCATACTCGGCGGCATCATCGTGTTCGGACACGTCCTGCGCGTCATCTTCTTCCCGCTGTACTTCCTGGTTCCGCAGTTCCGCGCCGTCTGGGGAATCCCCGGCGTATATTTCATGGCCCTCGCGGGCGCCGTTGTGGCTATTCCTCTTCTGATCTGCTTCCTCGTCCCCTGGGTCACTTCGTTCAAGTCCATCCGCAGCGCCATGAGCGCTCGCGCATGGAAGCGCTCCCAAAAGCTCGCCTACCCCTTCATGATCCTCATGATCCTCCAGGGCCTGTTCTTCGGGCTGGGGCACGGATTCTACGACCTGAACGGAGCGGGTATGGGCATGATGTCGATGGGAGGCGTCCCCGTCGCCGACAAGACCACCGAAACCATCCAGCATTTCTCGCAGGCCGCCGTTTACGCGCTGCTGCTGGTCGCCTACGTGGCTCTGCTGGCGAAGCGCACGGTCGAGCGCAGGAAGAAGAAGCGAAAGATCGCCTAGAGCCGCGCTGCGCGAAGCGGGCGGCCCTCTACGCAGCGGGGCCGTCCCTCCGGCCCGAACATCGTTTCGCGTTCGGAGCCCGAAGGACGGCCCGCCGTTACAGATCCCGAGATTTCAGAACCTTCGGGATCAGATGAGGTTGACGTGCGCCTGGACTAGCAAACGCCCTGAGCGATCATGGCGTCGGCGACCTTCTTGAAGCCGGCGATGTTGGCGCCCGCAACGTAGTTGCCCTCCAGCCCGTACTCGCGCGCAGCATCGTCGCACTGGTGGAAGATGCTGACCATAATGCCCTTGAGCTTCGCGTCGACTTCCTCGAAAGTCCAGCTGAGACGCTGAGAGTTCTGGGACATCTCGAGCGCGGAGGTAGCGACGCCGCCGGCGTTGGCAGCCTTGCCGGGGAAGAAGGCCACACCGGCCTCCTGCAGCGCCGCGGTCGCGTCGAGCGTGGTGGGCATGTTAGCGCCCTCGCCGACCGCCTTGCAGCCGTTGGCGATGAGCTGCTGGGCGTCTTCGAGATGAAGCTCGTTCTGCGTTGCGCAGGGAAGGGCGATGTCGCACGGGATAGCCCAGACGCCGCGGCCCTCGTGGTACTCGGCGTTGGGGCGGTAGTTCACGTAATCGCTGATGCGGCCGCGCTTGACTTCCTTGATGTCCTGGACGGCGGCCACGTCGATACCTTCGGGATCGTACACCCAGCCGGTGGAGTCGGACACGGTGAGGACGGTCGCGCCGAGCTGCTGGGCCTTCTGGGCCGCGTAGATGGCGACGTTGCCGGCGCCGGAGATGACGACCTTCTTGCCCTCGAAGCTGTCGCCGTTCACGCGCAGCCACTCTTCCACGAAATACACCAGACCGTAACCGGTCGCCTCGGTGCGGGCGAGCGAGCCGCCGTAGGTGAGGCCCTTGCCGGTCAGAACGCCCTCGTGCACATCACGGATGCGCTTGTACTGGCCGAAGAGGAAGCCGATCTCGCGGCCGCCCACGCCGATGTCCCCGGCGGGAACGTCGGTGTCAGCGCCGATATGGCGGGAAAGCTCGGTCATGAAGCTCTGGCAAAACGCCATCACCTCGTTGTCGGACTTGCCCTTGGGATCGAAGTCGGAGCCTCCCTTGCCGCCGCCGATGGGAAGCGTGGTCAGAGCGTTCTTGAAGATCTGCTCGAAGCCCAGGAACTTGATGATGCCCTGGTTGACGGTGGGATGGAAGCGCAGGCCGCCCTTGTAGGGGCCGATAGCGCTGTTGAACTGCACGCGAAAGCCGCGGTTCACCTGGACCTTGCCCTCGTCATCGACCCAGGGGACACGGAACTGGATGATGCGCTCGGGCTCGACGATGCGCTCGAGCAGGGAAACCTGCTGGTACTTCTGGTCGGACTCGACCACCACGCGCAGAGAATCGAGAACCTCGGTAACCGCCTGAATGAACTCGGGCTGATCGGCGTTCTTCACCTTGACGTCCGCGATGATGTCATCTACGTAAGACATGTGAAACTCCTTTTTCGCTGTCGATGTTCGATGCGTCCCGGAACGGCGGCGCCTCGTCTAACGCAGACGATTCTAAAAGACTGAAAACAACGAGTTTGTTACCAGCCGATTAAACCGCCATCGAGAAGCTCGAAGCGGCTTCCGCAGGCGCCGCTAACACGCTCGTACAAGCTAGCTACCTGGTAAAACTCATGAAGCAGAACAAGCGTTTCAAGCGCGTTAATTCGCGTTTCGGCTTCAAACGACAACGATATCCCGCATCCCGCGCTTATCTCGGCCGGGGTCGATACGACCGAAAAGCGCACGGGATCCGCGCCGTTGGGCGGCTTCTTCAGAACCTCCTGCGCGGCGATGGCCGCGTGAGTGGAATCGAATGCGATGACGAAAGACGCCATCAGAGCGCGATGACCTTCGACGCCGCGCGCATCCGCTCCATGATGGCCACCATGTTGCTGACCTCGCCCACCCTCAGCGCGTCTTTCACACCGTAGAAATCAAGGCAGGTTCCGCACGAAAGCACCTCGCACCCCGCTTCGGCCATGCGCCCGAGGCTCGCGGGAACATCGTCGTTGTCGGGGTCGGCCACCGCCTTCACGCCCGAGTTCATGAGCAGCACCGCCGAGGGAAGCTCGTCGGCGTCGGCGAACGCGTTCAGAGCCATCTTCAACAGGTTCGCACCCAAAACGGGATCCCCCTCGCCAACATGATCCTTCCCCACGAACAGCACGTAGTTGCCAACCTGCGCCATTTCAGCCCTCCATTCGAACGATGCGACGGAACTCTCCGACCCGATTCTAGCACCGGTGCGGCCCAAGGTTTCCCCGCCGATCGCGGTTGATGGAACGCGGCAAGGTTTTCCGTTTATTACCGGTGGGGATCCGCCGCACTCTCGTTGGAAAACCGTCTGAAGCGAAGGGGTATACTTCGATCGTGAACGTTCCCGACAGAAAGCCCGAGCGCACATGCCCACCTCCGAACAGCAACAGCTCCTCAGAAAACTCCCCCAGGTAGAAGAAGCGCTGCATCATCCGGCCATCGAAGCCCTGCTCAACATCTTCCCGCGCGGGATCGTCGTCGATCAGACGCGCGAGGGCATCGACGATATCAGGGGCCAGATCCTGTCGGGCTGCGAGGTCGAGGTCGACCTCGACGCGGTTGCCACCGTCATCCTCAAGCGTTTCGTCAAGCTGGAAAAACCCTCCCTGCGCCGCGTCGTCAACGCGTCGGGCGTGATCGTCCATACCAACCTGGGCCGCAGCCCGCTTGCCGAGACCGCCGTGGCCGCCGTGAACGACGTCGCACGGGGCTATTCCACCCTCGAATACAACGTGCGGGAAATGAAAAGGGGGAGCCGCCACGATCATTACGAGTCGCTGATCTGCACGATCACCGGCGCTGAGGCGGCCATCGCCGTCAACAACAACGCCGCCGCGGTGATGATGGTGCTCCAGGAATTCGCGCGCGGCCACGAAACGGTCATCTCGCGCGGCGAGCTGGTGGAGATCGGGGGGAGCTTCCGCGTGCCCGACATCATGGAGGCCTCGGGTGCGACCATGGTCGAGGTGGGAACCACCAACAAAACCCATCCTTTCGACTACGAGCGGGCCATCGGCGAACGCACCGCCATGCTGCTGAAGGTCCATCCGTCGAACTACCGCCTGACCGGTTTCGTGGAAGACGTATCCGTCAAGGAGCTGAGGGGCCTCGCCGATGCCGCAAACGAGCATCGAGCGCCCGAGTCGCCCGAAGTGCTGGTCTACGAAGACCTCGGCTCCGGGGCGCTGGTCGATATCCAAGCGGCCGACCTGCGCGAAACCACGGTGAGCGAGGCCATCGCCGAAGGGGCCGACCTCGTTTCCTTCTCGTGCGACAAACTGCTCGGAGGCCCTCAGGCCGGCATCGTCGTCGGCACCGCCGAGGCGATCGGGCGACTGAAGAAAAACCCCCTTGCGCGCGTGCTGCGCCTGGACAAGCTGACCATCGCCGCGCTCGAAGCGACGCTGCGCCTGTACCTCGACGAAAACGACGCCCGCAAGCGCATTCCCACGCTGGCCATGCTCTCGGCAAGCGCCGAAGACGTCTCCGCGCGCGCGGACGTCCTCGCCGAAGCCCTGCGAAAGCGGATCCCTTCCAACGACGCGACCGTGTCCGTCGAACCCGAGATATCGCGCGCGGGAGGCGGGGCCTTGCCGATGTGCGACATCCCCACCACCGTCGTCGCGCTCGACCTCGCACGATCGAGCGCCCTGGACTGCGAACGCTACCTCGTCTCCGAGCACGAGCCCCCCATCGTCGCGCGCATCAAAAACGAACGGCTGCTGTTCGATGCCCGCACGCTTCTATCCGACGACGAGGCGCTCGAGGTCGCCGAGGGCGTCGCGTCCTACTTCTCCCAGCTCGACGGAAAGGAGCGATAACCATGGCCGCAACCCGCAAGGTGCTCGGAACCGCCGGGCACATCGACCACGGCAAGTCCTCCCTCATCCAGGCGCTCACGGGAACCGATCCCGACCGCCTCGCCGAAGAAAAGGAGCGCGGGATCACCATCGAGCTCGGGTTCGCCCAGCTGCAGCTTTCCGACGGAACTTCGATGGGGGTCGTCGACGTACCCGGCCACGAACGGTTCGTGCGCCAGATGATCTCGGGCTCGACCGGCATCGACATCGCGCTTCTCTGCATCGCCGCCGACGACGGCATCATGCCGCAGACCCGCGAGCACGTCGCGGTCCTCGAGCTGCTCGCAGTCCCCTCTTGCGTGGTCGCCCTCACCAAAAGCGATAGGGTCGATGAGGAATGGATCGAGATGGTCTCGTCCGATATCAGGGCCTACCTCGCCGACACCCCGTTTGCCGACGCCCCCATCGTCCCCACTTCGGCTCGCACGGGCTACGGGCTGGACCGGTTGAGAAGCGCGCTCGCCGCCGAAGCGGAAAAAGGCAGCTCGATCCACGAGAACCCCTATGCCCGCATGCCCGTCGACCGCGTGTTCACCGTCAAAGGAGCCGGAACCGTGGTCACCGGCACGCTGTGGAGCGGATCAGTGAAAGTGGACGACGAGCTGCAGGTGCTGCCCTCCAAGGCGATATCGCGCGTCCGCTCGATCCAGCATCACGACCAGGCGGCAAACGAGGCTTCGCCGGGCGAGCGCACCGCGCTGAACCTCAGCTCGTTCACCGTAGACGACGTGCGCCCCGGGGACTTCCTCGTCACGCCCCACTCCATCGAGCCCACCGACCGCTTCGACACCCGGTTCACCTATCTATGCCCCCTGAAAGAGGGCAAACCTCTGGCAACCGGAACGCGTATCCGCATCGCGCACGGAACCAAGGAGACCTTCGGGCGCCTCCTCCTGGCCGACGGGCTCCAGGAAATCAAGCCGAACGAATCCGCATACGCTCAGATCCGCCTTGAGGAAGACCTGCCTCTTTCGTCCGGGGACCGCTACATCGCCCGTTCGTACTCCCCCGTTGCCGTCATCGGCGGAGGCATCGCCCTCACCTGCCATCCCCGCCGTCGCACGAACCTTTCGGCGCTCGATCGGGCGCTCCTCGAAGCTTTGGAGAGGGGCGACTACCAGCAGGCGGCGTCGAAGGCCGCTCAAGCCCAAACCCTCCCCTTCTCCCTCGATGACATCGCAAGGACCGCAAGCGTTCCCGAGCCCCTCGCGAAGACGGTCCTCGAAGGCCTGGTGGAAAGCGGAGCGCTCTCGCAGCTCCGATCAGGAAGCCGCGAATTCTTCGTCACCCGGGCCGCCATCCAGAAAACGATGGGGGCCATCGAAAACGCCCTGCTGGCATTCCACGCAAAGAACCCCAACGAACCCGGGGTGCACAAAAACGACCTGCTGCTGCGCTGCGGCCTATCCATGAGCCAAGCGGCGTTCGACGCGCTGCTCGATATCGCCGCTCAAAGCGGGAAGGTCGTCATCGACTCGGGGGCGGTCAGCCATCCCAAGGCAGGCGCCGGAGCCAAGGCGGCCGAATCGAAGGCGGCCGAATCGATCCTGGCCGTGCTTGAAAAGGAGCGCTTCACTCCCCCCGCCATCCCCTCCCTGTTCGAGCAGGCCGGAGTGAAAGACCACAGCCTCGCCTACCGCGCACTCGGAGCGCTCGAGAGGCAGGGAGACGTCGTGCGAGTCGGAAAAGAGCTCGCTTTCAGCAAGGAGAGTTTCGACCAGCTGGTTTCCCTCACCCGCTCGCACCTCGGCGAATGCGGGTCCGCCACCGTGGCCGAGCTGAAGGACCGGCTGGGAATCTCGCGCAAGTACGCGGTGCCTCTTCTGGAGGAATTCGACGCCCGGGGAATCACGAAGCGATCGGGAGACGCCCGCGTTCTGGGATAACGCCGAATCGAGACAGCACCTGCAACCTCGATACCGCCCGGACCCGGTCTCCCAAGCGAACCGAACGGTTCGGGCGGGTCTGTCAGCCTGCATGGGGATCGAAACATTTTTTCTCTAATATAAAAGCACTGTAGAAAATGATCCGTTATTCGGGTTTGCGACCGCGGATGGATAATATTCCAAGCCCTTTATCAGTTCCTTGTATAAAGTACCGCTTATATCCGCATGTCTTCCTTCCGAAGCGGCCGTTCCCACGTTGCGAAGAAATTCACAGAGTCTTACTTTGGGGATGAAGCCGCTTCGCCACAAGGGCGGAGGGCGCACAAGGGAAGGAAGTAGCAAGCATGGGAGAAGAGCTGAAAGTTCCCGCGAATCTGACGCGCCGCACGTTCGTCACCGGCATGGGAGCCATCACCGTGATGGGAGGACTGAGCCTCGCCGGTTGCAGCCCCTCGGGAAAGAAAGCCTCCGACAAGGCAGACGAGTACGACATCGTCATCATCGGATCGGGCGGCGCGGGAATGTCGGCGGCCATCGCCGCGTTCGATAAGGGCGTGAGCAAGATCGTCGTTCTAGAGAAGATGCCGTCAACCGGAGGGAACACGAACTTCTCATCGAGCGGCATGAACGCATCGGAAACCAAGTTCCAGAAAGAGCAGGGCATCGACGACAGCAACGCCCTGTTCGCCGAAGAGACCCTCACCGGAGGACACGACACCGGCGACGTCGAGCTGGTCACCTTCATGTGCGACAACTCCGCCGGAGCCATCGACTGGCTGGACGGGCTGGGCATCACTCTCAACAACATCACCATGACCGGAGGCATGTCGGTGAAGCGCTGCCACCGTCCCACCGACGGTTCCGCAGTCGGAAAGACCCTCGTCGCAGGCCTCGTCGAGGCGGTGAAGGACCGCAAAATCGAAGTGCGCACGAACTGCGATGCGAAGGAGCTGGTCGTCGAGGGCAGCACCGTCACCGGCGTGAAGGTAGAGGAGAAGAGCAAGCAGTCCACGCTGTCTGCAAAGGCCGTCATCATGGCCACGGGCGGCTTGGGCGCGAACCAGGACATGGTGACGAAGTACCGTCCCGACCTCAAAGGATACGTCACCACCAACCAGTCGGGAGCGACCGGCGACGGCTACACCATGGCCGAGGCCGCAGGCGCCGAACTGGTCCAGATGGACCAGATCCAGATCCATCCCACGGTCGAGCAGGAAAGCTCCCAGCTCATCGCCGAGGGCATCCGCGGCGGCGGCGCCATCCTGGTGAACAAGGAAGGCAAGCGCTTCATCGACGAGATGAAGACCCGCGACAAGGTGTCGGCGGCAGAGCTCGAGCAGCCGGGCGGTTTCGCCTGGGAGGTCTTCGACCAGACGGTTTACGACTCGAACAAGGCCGTCGCCGGATACGACAAGGCCGGTTTGGTGAAGAAGGGCGACGACCTGGCCTCGCTCGCCAACACCATCGAGGTGGATCCCGCCGCGCTCAAGGCCACGGTCGAGGCCTACAACGCCGTGACCACCTCGGGTGCCGCCGATGAAATGGGCCGCACGCAGGGCTGCATCGCATTCGCCGACGGGGCGATGTACGCGATCAAGGTCGCTCCCGGCATCCATCACGAGATGGGCGGCATCAAGATCAACACCAAAAACGAAGCGCTGTCCGCAGACGACAAGCCCATCGCCGGCCTCTACGCCGCAGGCGAAGTGACCGGCGGCATCCACGGCAACAACCGCATCGGCGGCAATGCCGTATGCGACATCATCGTGTTCGGCAAAAACGTCGGCGAAGTCGTAGCAGCGACCTTGTCGAAGTAAGGCCGTCGCCCGAACGCACGCGGAAACGGTGCGTTTTGCCTGGCTTTGCGCGAACCCGAGGGCCGTTCGCACCGTCGCTGCGAACGGCCCTCTTTTTCGCAGAGCGCGCCGGCCGCCGGCATATGAACGACCCTCCACCATCGCCCCGAGCACCGCCGATCGGCGCCAGCAGGGTATATACTGGTCTGGTTCGTAACAAGCGTACGGGGGATCCGATGAGCGAAGCCGAGAGAATCAAGATGACGCAACTCACCTCCAAGGGAGGTTGAGCGGCGAAGTGGGGTCCGGGCGACCTCTCCGAAATCTTGAAACCGCTTATGCCGGCCGCCGATCAGGACCTTATGCTGGGATTCGAGACCAGCGATGATGCGGCCGTCTACAAGCTGAACGACACGCAGGCCGCGATCCTCACGGTGGATTTCCTCACGCCCATCGCCGACGATCCGTACGAATTCGGCCGCATAGCCGCGGCCAACGCGCTCTCCGACGTGTTCGCCATGGGCGCAAAGCCCCTGTGCGCCCTGAACATCCTCGCCCTCAGCGTCAAGCTGGGCGCCGAGGTGGCAGGGCAGATCATGCGCGGCGGCAGCGACGCCGTGAGCGAGGCGGGGGCCTTCCTCGTGGGCGGGCACTCCATCGACGACAACGAGCCGAAATACGGGCTGGCCGTATTCGGCGTGGTCGAGCCCGAAAAGGTCGTGCGCAACGCCGGAGCCCTCCCGGGCGACAGGCTCTACCTCACCAAACCGCTGGGAACGGGAATCCTCAGCCAGGCGTTCAGAAACGGCAGGATCACCGGCGAGCAGTTCCAGGTGGCCATCGACTCCATGATGGAGCTCAACGCTGCGGGCGGGCGGGCCATGACGGCCGCCGGTGCGCACGCCGCCACCGACGTGACGGGCTTCGCGCTGGCCGGGCACCTGCATGAGATGCTGACGGCAAGCGGCGTGGGCGTATGTTTGGACTGGCAGCGCATACCGTTGTTCGACGGAGCCTGGCGGCTCTGCTGCGATCAGGTGCGCCCGGGCCGCACGAAGTCGGTTGCGGCGTTTTGCCGGCCCTTCGTCGATCAGGGCGGGCTTTCCGACGAAGAGTTCGACAACCGCATGGCCATCGTCTGCGACCCCCAAACGTCGGGTGGGTTGCTGGTCGCCGTCGCGCCCGAAGACGCTCGGACCTTCGAGGAGGTCTTCGCGCGCGAATCGGGGCGGACATGCGCCTGCATCGGCACCTTCGTCGAAGATCCCGCGTGCCGCATCCGGTTCTCAGACGCCGAACCCATGCGTTAGAAACCCCGGTAGACCGCACGCCGAAACAACCGCCCAGCACTGCAAAGCGATCCCCCCGAACCGAAAGGAACCCCATGCCGCGCGAATCGATCGCCTCGAAACGAACCCGCGCCATCGAAGTGGCCAACCGCATGGAAGAGCACTACCCCGCCGCCGAGTGCGCACTCACCTACTGGGGGGATCCGTTCAAGCTCACCGTCGCCGTCCTGCTTTCGGCGCAGACCACCGACGCCTCGGTCAACAAGGTAACGCCCACGCTCTGGGAGCGCTTCCCCACCGTGGCCGACCTGGCATCCGCCGACCTGGGCGAAGTCGAAGACATCCTGCGATTCATCGGGCTGTACCGCAGCAAGGCCAAAAACTGCATCGCCTGCGCCCAAATGGTGCTCTCCGAATACGGCGGCGAGGTGCCCCGCACGATGGACGAGCTCGTCCGCCTGCCCGGCGTGGGCCGCAAGACCGCCAACATCGTGCTGAACGAGGCGTTCGGCATCGTGGAGGGCATCGCGGTCGACACGCACGTGCACCGAATCGCTCGGCTGTTGAAGTTCAGCAACCAGGCCGAAGCGCTGAAATGCGAGCAGGACCTGCTGAAGCTGTACCCACGCGAGTATTGGAAGCCCGTCAACCACCAGTGGATCCTGTTCGGCCGCGAAATCTGTATCGCCCGCCGCCCGAAATGCGACCGGTGCTTCCTGGCCGATCTGTGCCCGAGCGCCGGCAAAGCTACGGTAACGAGCAAACCGAAACCTAAGACCGGAGCCCCTCGCACCTCGAAAACCGCTCCGTCGGCTCGCGCGAGAACCCGAAAGTAAGCGCTCTTCGAAACCGCGCCTTCGAAGAGGCGACCTGCAAGGACGGAGCCGAAAGCACGGGCCGCAGCAAAACGGGAGTAGCCGAGAAGGCGTCTTTCGCGACCCGTGTGGCCGCGATTTCCCGCTGAACGCTTCCGATCGGATCACATCCCCCCCAATACATTTTCTTTCATAATGCAATATTTATTTGACATTATGATCGGTATACCTTACTCTGCTCTACAGAAAGCAAGATATATCTGTCAGAAAGGAAATTATGGATGGCAAAAAGAATCTTGCTATGAAAGCGGCACGCGCAGCAAAGGGGCTTTCGCAAAGCGACCTCGCCGTCATCGTCGGAGCCACGCGCCAAACCATCGGCCTCATCGAGGCTGGAGGCTACAACCCCACGCTGAACCTGTGCATCGCCATCTGCAAGGCACTCGACGTCACGCTGAACGACCTGTTCTGGAACCAAGGAGAATAAAGATGAAGCTTTTAGCGCAGTTCCGCGATTACTTCCAACCTGCAGACGAGCGCATCGAACTCGAGCTGAACCGCACGTACGCCCGCATATTCAACGGGATGATCATGGTACTCCTCGTCTTGGGGTTCTACTGCCTGTCCTTTTCCCAACTGCTCTCGGTGCACAATATCCCTAACAGCGACGGGTTCTCGTTGCAGATGCTGATAATCACCCAGGTCATCTTCCTTCTCGTCTTTATCGCCTCCGCCGTCGCATCGAGGAAGGCCGTTGAACTGGGCACGTTCGTGAACTTGAAGATCGTGAACGAAGAGTCCTTCCCGGCTTCGTTTTCCTCGAAGTTCTCCGCCTTCTCATGCGTGCTGGTAGCCATCGTGCTGTTCCTCACCCGATCGATCGCCGAAATCCAAATCGTGCCGATCGACCAGTGCTTCTTCTACATCAACGCGATCCTTGGCGGCGGGCTGGCGGTCTTCTTGTTTCCCCTCATCTACGCGGGACTGTACCTTACCTGGAAGGAGGCCCGCGCGAAGGCAGACGAGCTGGCGCGGGAACTGGAAGACTGATCGCGCGAAAACCCCGATGCCTTTGCAGCGAAAAACGAAAAGCGCCGTCCGACGCTCTGTCGGACGGCGCTCGCGCTCGAACGAGGTCGAAGGGCGGTAGGACCTAAGCCTACAGCTTACCGACCAGGTCGATTCCCGGATGCAGGGTATCGGCGCCCGGAACCCACTTGGCAGGGCACACCTCGTCACCGTGCTTGGCGACGAACTGGCAGGCCTGGACCTTGCGCAGAAGCTCGACGGCGTTGCGGCCGATAGCCCCCTGGTTCACCTCGTAGGCGACGATGCGGCCCTCGGGGTTCACGACGAAGGTGCCGCGCTCGGCGATGCCCTCGTCCTCGATCAGCACCTCGAACATGCGCGAGAGCACGTGGGTGGGATCGGCCAGCATGGGATAGCGCAGAGATCCGATGTTCTCGGAGGCGTCATGCCATGCCTTGTGGACGAAGTGGGTGTCGGTCGAAACCGAGTAGATCTCGCAGCCGGCCTTCTGGAACTCGTCGTAGAGGCCGTTGAGGTCCTCGAGCTCGGTCGGGCACACGAAGGTGAAGTCCGCTGGATAGAAGAAGAACACGCTCCACTTTCCTTCGATGTCGGAACGGGTCACCGTGGTGAACGAGTCGTTGTGGAACGCCTGGACGGAAAAGTCCCCGACCTCTTTATTGATAAGCGACATAGAACGCTTCCTTTCGTCTCGTGCGATCCGGCAGCTGCCGAGCCGCGCCTTGAATTTCCCTTACTTTAGCTTTATGCAATTCAATTGCCTATAAGAAATTAGCTAAAGTTTACAAGGTGTAACGAAACGGCGAACGCTCCCGAGGCGCGGCGGCTCGCTGCGCATCTGCGCTCCTCACCCCTGCGAGCCCTCCCAGAACCCTTCGGGCAGAGGGCCCGTGACGCACCTTCCCGTCGCGCGGTCGACGAACGGAACGCCCAATCCCGCCAACTCGGTGGAAAGCGCCTCGAACAGGCGGGGAAGCGCGGCTCTCACCGACGGGGTCAAGCCGATCGCCATGCTGGAGGGGGAACGGTTCTCCACCTGGATCCCGAAGCACACCCCCTGCGCCCGATACCCCAGAAGAGCCGCGGTGTCGAACAGATCGGCCAAACGCAGATCGTGCAGGGACGGAAGCGCCTGCTGGATGCGCGCGAGGTCGTCCGGGGCGTACCGGAATACCGTGCCCGGCTCCTCCCCTTCCGCATCGGCCGCATCGACGGTGATCAGCACGTCGCATTCTTCGACGTAGGGCAGCATGTCGAGGGTCATGCAACCCACGTCGTACAGGCGAACCGACGGAGCGGGATCAAGGCGCTCCGCGATCATCTCGTAGAGGGCAGGCGCGGCGCCGTCGTCGTACATCAGCTTGTTCCCCACGAAGAAAACCGCCACCTTGGGCGGCTCGACGCTTTCCGGACGCTCGATCAACGCGCCTCCTTTCCGCTCCTTCAACGACGACGCCGCTGCACCTGACGGGTCAGCGGCGTCGAGAAAAAGGGGAGCCCCGCTAAAAGACTCCCCTTCGCCTTGCCTAATGATTCTCGTGGCCGAGGTTGTCCTCGCCGACGATGACGTGCTTGTCGGGGTCGTACACCAAGCCGCCGTGCTCCTTGCGGAAAAAGATCAGCTTAGTGGGCTCGAACCCTTCCACGTTGGCCAGGTACACGTGGATGAACATGAACAGGATGAACACGAACATCCCAAAGAAATGGATGATGCGCATGTTCATGGCACCGCCCACCGCCGCCGTGCCCGCCGCGAAGATGGGCAGGTTCGCCGTCGCTCCCCACAGGCACAAACCCGTGTAGAACATCGCGATGATCAGGAACGGGATCAGCAGATACGAGATCTTCTGAGGAACGCCCAGCTTGGCGGACAGCGGATGGTCCTTCTTCAGGAACAGGTAGTACTTGATCCACTCGAGCGCCTGATGGCGGTTGTCCTTCTGGGGCAGCCAGGTGAAGATGTCCTTCACAGTCTTGCGCGTACCGCCCGTGGGGGCCGACTCGATGAAGAAGGCCAGGACCACGCGAACCAGGCAGTTAACGAACAGGACGAAACCGAAGAAGATGTGCAGGCCGCGCATGTAACCCATCGTCCCGGCGACCGGGAAATGGATCAAAAAGCCCGACACCAGCAGGAAGATCATCGCAACCAGGTTGACCCAATGGGTGATGACGAACTGGATCGGATGCGCCTCACGGTAATGTGCGAGATGCGCCATGTTACTTCACCCCCCAGGGATTCGTGACCGTCGAGAAGCGCTTGCCGGTAGCCGGCTCGCTCACGTGCACCGAGCAGGACACGCACGGGTCGTAGCTGTGGACCGTGCGCAGCGCATGGATGGGCTTGTGGATATCTTCCACCGGGCACCCGATGAGCGCCTGCTCGACCGGGCCGTGCTCGCCATGCTCGTTGATGGGGGCGAGGTTCCAGGTGGTGGGGATGATGATCTGGTAGCCCTTGATCTTGCCGCCGTCGATCTTGGCGGAATGGTACAGCGCGCCGCGCGGGGCCTCCCAGAAACCCGACCCGGAACCGGTGGTGGTGGCGGGCTCTTTGAAGTACTCGGAGTCGCCGGACTTCACGGCCTCGATCAGCTCGTCGGCCCAGTCGCACATCATCTTGGCGATGTAGGTGGTCTCGATCTGGCGCACCGCGGTACGGCCGAGGGTGGACTTCAGGATCTCGAGGTCGCCCGGATGGCCCAGCGCCTCGAGCATCGCGTCCATATGCTCGACCATGTACGGGACCTTGCGCCCGTAAGCGGCCAGGGCGCGGGAAAGACTGGTGGCCTCATAGGGCTTGCCGCCATAGGCGGGCGCCTTGCACCAGGTGTAGCGATCGTTCACGTCGTACTCGGTAAACTCGGGCTCGGTGGTGAAGTCGGGAGCCTGGTAGGTGCCCGATCCCTTGTACCACGAATGGCCGACGTACTCGGTGATCATGCTCTCTTCGGGGTCGGACAGGCGGTTGTTCTCGTCGACCACGCCCGAGGGCAGGTAGCGCTCGGACATCTTCATGCTCTTGTTCTCGAAGACGCCCCAGGCCAGGTAGCGGCCGCAGCCCTTGCCGTAGCCAAGCGCGTCCAGGTAGTACGGAGCGATGGCCAGCGTGTCGGGGACCATGGTCGTGCGCACCCACTCGTAGACCTCGTGGCAAAGCGCACGCAGGTCGTCGAGCTTCTGGGCTGTGGGAACGAACGAGGTGCCGCCGGGGATGAGCGTCATGATATGGGGCATCTTGCCGCCCAGAAGCGCAGAGATCTCGGAGGACTTGGCCTGGAACTTCAGGGCCTCGAGATAGTGCGCGGTGCAGATCAGGTCGAGCTCGGGCGGCAGCTTGTAGGCCGTGCCGTCTTCGGCGTCGAACCAGTTGCCCGAGAAGATGGACAGCTGGCCGTTTTCGGCGAACGCCTGGAGGCGGGTTTTGAGCGCGGCGAAATCGCTGTTGATGCTGGTGCCGGCCTGCTGGGCGAGCGCGAGCGCGTCGGCCGGGTCGGCCTTGAGCGCATTGAGCGGGTTCACGTAGTCGAGCGCCGCGAGGTTGTAGAACCACAGGATGTTGCTGTGCAGGAACTGGGCGCCCTCGAGCAGGTTGCGGATGATGCGGGCGTTGTTCGGAATGGTGATGCCGTAGGCCTTCTCGGAAGCGATCGAGGCGGACTGGGCGTGAGAAACCGGGCAGACGCCGCAGATGCGCTGCACGATCTGAGCCGCATCGGCAGGGGTGCGGTTCTCCACGACCAGCTCGATGCCGCGGAACGAACCGGCGGTGGTCCAAGCGTTGGTCACCTTGCCGTTTTCCACTTCCATCTCAACGCGCATGTGTCCTTCGATGCGCGTAATGGGATCGATGACGGAACGAGTCATGTAAGCCTACCTCCCCTCTTCGTCGGATGCCTTGGCGGCATGCTTCTTCTCGGGCTTGAACGCCCCTTCGTACTGTCCGACGGACTTGTCGGGGTGCTTGGCGTCCCACTTGCGCACTTCCTCGAAGTCGGCGCCGCCGTCCATGCGGCCGACCGCCTTCATGCCGAAGCCGTGGACGACCAGGGCGGCCGCGACCGCGCCGGTGACGGCGAACGCGACCGCGTAGGGCTGAACCGTCCAATCGCCGATGCGCAGGTCGCGATGGCGCTCGTAGAACGGGGTGTTCACATCGACCCAGTTGTCGTGGATGTTGTTCGGATCCGCCTCGCAGCAGCCGATGCAGGGGGCGCCGGACTGGACGCACCAGCTGCGGCGGTTGTTCCACATGGTCACACCGCAGTTGGAGTTGGTCTGGGGCCCGCGGCAACCCAGCGGGTACAGGCAATAGCCCAGCTCCTCTTCCTTGGAGCCGAACTTGTACACGAACTCGCCGTTCTCGAAATGGCCGCGACGCTCGCAGTTGTCGTGAACGGTCTGGCCGAAGATACCGGAAGGCCTGTTCATCGAATCGAGCTGCAGATGATCGGAGCCCAGCATGAGCACTTCGGTGAGAACCGCCATGAGATGCTCGGGGTTCGCCGGGCAGCCGGGAACGTTGATGACGGGCTTCTCGATGCCGACCTTCTTCAGGTACGCCTGAACGCCGGTCGCGTCGGCGGCGTTGGGAGCGGCCGACATCCAGCCTCCGTTGACCGCGCAGGAGCCCAGGGCGACGACCGCTTTCGCATTCTTAGCGGCCTCCTCCAGATGATGGATGCCCGGCTCGGCGGCGACGCGAAGGGCGTTTCCCCCCCACGCCTGGACAACGGCGCCTTCGTATACAAGCAGATAGTTTCCAGCGGCGATGGTCTGCTCCTTGGCAAGCTCCAGCGACTCGCCCGCGCCCGCGGACAGAACGTCGGAGTAGTTCAGGGACAGCATCTCCAAAACGACCGTTCCCACATCGGGCGTCTCGAGCTGCGCGAACGACTCGGTGCATCCCGTGCAGGACGCGCCCTCGATCCACAGCACCGGATACAGCTTCCCTTCCTTGGAACCGATCACCGACGCCTCGACGGCCTCGGCGACTTTCGGAGCAGCCAGCTCGGACATGCCGGCGGCAACGGCCAGTGCGCCGCAGAATTTCATGAAGCTGCGTCTGCTTACCCCACGTTCAGACAGCATACCTTCGAATTCAGGCGCAATGGTGCCTTGTTCCATCTGTGCACCCCCTTTAGGTGTTTCTCGTCTTACACTAATTCTTCATTTTTCCAGCAAAAAATTTCGGACACGTTTTATGTTCGATCCCGTAACCCAATTAATGGACTAAATCCAGAATAATGTTACTGGAAATATTTCTAGTAATATCCAAGATGCTCTATCAGGGTTTTGGTGCCGATAGCCACGAGCACGGCGCCTCCCGCCAGCATGGAAGGGCGCTCCCAGCGCGATCCGAACGCATGTCCCACGGCAACGCCGACGAGCGACAGGCCGAACGTCACGCAGCCGATCAGCGCGGCGGCGGGCGCGATGTCGACCGAAAGGAACGCGAAGCCAACGCCCACGGCGAGCGCGTCGATGCTGGTCGCAACGGCCAGCGCGAGCAGCTCGCGCACGTCGAGCCTCGGATCGGCGGGGCACTCGATAGGCCCGTCGCCTCCCCGCACGGCCTCGACGATCATCTTTCCGCCGATGAACAGCAGCAAACCGAACACGATCCAGTGATCGACCGGGGCGATCGCATCGGCGAACTGGGCCCCCAGAAACCACCCCGCCACCGGCATAAGCGCCTGAAACGCCCCGAAGAACGCGGCGATCACCACCGCCTGGCCCTTATCGAGCCGCTTCATGCACAGCCCCTTGCACAGCGCGACCGCGAACGCATCCATCGACAAACCGACCGCGATGAGCAGCAACTCGACGACCCCCACGCGCACCTCCGTTCAGAACCCCGAGACCCGCTACGGTACGAGCAGCTCCCCCTGCCGTTTGAAGAACCCCTCGTCGATCAGCTGATCGACGAGAGCGCGACCACGGGCGGCATCGATCGCGTCGCGGCCCGACTCCAGTTCGAACCTCGATAGAGCCGCAAGCGCCTCCGCCTCGGAAACCCCTTCGGGCGACGCGAGGGCCAGCTTCAGGATGAAGCTGCGCTTCTGGCGGTGCGAACCCTCGAAGGCGCTCTGGCGCGCGTAATGCGAGCTGCGCCTGGACGGATTCGCCACCTGCGTCTTCAGATGCGCACCGTAGTCCAACAGCGCATAGTACCACGCGCGGGCATCTTGCGAGGGATCTCCCAAAGGCTCGAACGGAACCGCGCCCCGCGCCCCTGCGGCACCGTCGCCTTGCGAGGCGCCTGCGCCTCCTTCCCCGTCCGCGCGCACGGGCGTCTCGGGGCACGTTTGCCGCACGTAGGGTTCGAGCACCCGATCAGAGACATTCTCGCGGTCGGGAAACAGCTCGTGGAGAAACACCGTGCGCACGTTCGTCTCGATGTACACCGAGGGCAGGCGGTACGCGAACGCCATCACGCCCGCGGCCGTGGCGGGGCCGACGCCCGGAAGCGCCACCAGGCCTTCGGCCGTGCGCGGCAGGACGCCGCCCATTTCGGCGGACACGAGATCGGCCGCGCGCTTCAGCGCCAGCGCGCGGCGGTTGTAGCCCAGCCCCTGCCAGTGCTCCAGCACGTCGGACGTGGACGCCGCGGCCAAAGCGTCGACGGTGGGAAAGCTGGACAAGAAGCGTTCCCAGTACTTCGCAACGCGGGAAACCTGCGTCTGCTGAAGCATCACTTCGCTCACCATGACGGCGTACGGATCGTCCACGCAGCGCCACGGAAGATCGCGGTAGAGCTTCCGCCCCTGGTCGCACACCTTGGCAACGAACTCGTCGCGCGAAAGCGCCGTCTGGGTCCAGTCGGCCTCGCACACCGGCACGGCCTACTCCCGACCCTTCAGCAAATCGTCCAGATGGTCGAGGTCGCGGCGGAAATCGCGCAGCACCTCGGTTTCGAGCGCGCGGTACTCCTTGGAGTCCAGCGGCTGGTAGGCAGCCATCTTCTCGAAGATGTTCTGTCCGGTGACCGGCGTGTACTCGCCCGAATTCAGGCTCTGCTTGTACGCTTCCTCGATCGCCTCGCGCGCCGCCATGTACAGGTCGAAACGGGGCATGCCCTCCGAATAGCGGACGAGCGCGCTACGATCGATCCCGCGCATGGACGGATGGTCGGCGGCGATCTCGACCCAGATCTCGGTGCGTTCGGCCTGCGTCGGGTAGTCGATGTCGATGATCGACACCGGATCGAGCAGATCGTAGAAGAACGGGTCGATCTCCTCGGCCGTCGACGCCGTGGCCAAGACGTACACATCGGGGTTGTCCACCGCCGAGCGCACGAAATTCAGCGTCTCGCGCACGGCCCGCGACAGGTTGGCGGCGGAAAGCCCCGCAGGGATGTCCGCCGGATCGAAGTCGGGATCGGGCACGTTCCAAAGATCGATGTCCTCGAGCACCAAGACGCCCGGACCCTCGAACCCCGCGCGCTGCATGTTGACGCGCGGGCGGCGACCGGACTGCGTCATGACGCACAGCACGGGCAGGCCCTGGAAGTTCTCCTCCATGACCATGCGGATCATGGGGAGGTTCAGCTCGCCGAGCGTCGCCAGCATGAAGCGGTTCGCGTCCTCGCGGGCGGGAGAGCGGAACAGCAGCGTGTCGGCCACGGGCACCCGGTCGACCCCGTGCTGGCGGTTCAGCGTCTCGATAAGGTCGAGGTAGCGCCGATCGTTCTTCACGCCGATCCCGAACTGGCGCATCGCGGCGACGGCCCCATGGTATCCCGAGAGGTCGGCGTAGGTGACGGTCTCTTCCATGATGCGCATCTGCTCGCCGACGGGCATACCGGGAATCCCCAGGATACCGTCGGGCTTCTGGGAGGCGGCATCAGCAGCGGCCGGCGCGGCGGAAGCGGGCGACGGCGCGGACCCGGCGGGCGAAGCGGTTCGGGCGACGGCGCCCTCGGCCGCGCCTTCCGAACGAGCCGGGGCGGCGTCTGGCGATCCGCCCTGTGCGGACGGCTGGGCGATCCGGTCGGAGCCCTCCCCGGACGGCGAGGCACCCGACCCCGACACAGCGGGCTCGCCCAACGAGGGCTCGGCGGCTTTCGGCGCCGCGTCATCGTCGTCGGGCTCGTCGGCGCGCGCCAAGGCCGACTCGATATCGGCGGCGCTCTGATCGGCCGATCCGTCTCGTGCGCCCATGCGCTCCCGGTCGGAGGGAGCCGCGCCCTTCGCCGCGAAGGAACCCGGAGCGGACAGGTCGATCTTCTCGAACTGCATGAACGGCAAAGCTCCCCCCAGGTAATCCTGAGAGATCATCTCGGCCATGTCCTCGAGCTCTTCGCGCGAAAGGCCGAACTCCTCGAGCTTGTCCAACGCGAGGTTCTGCAGCCGATCGGCGCATTCCTGCATCTCGTCGGCCGACAGGTACGGCTCGAGCCGCTCGAAGATGTACTCGGCAAGCGAGCGCTCCTTCAGGTCGCATGCGATATCCCACGCCTCGTGCAACCCGGCGACCGCCGGCTCTCCGGGAAAGCCCCCCTTGGCCGCCTCTTCGAACGCCGTGAGGTACAGGTGCATGGAAAGAACGCGCTGGCCGTCGGCTCCGGCGGCGGCGGCGCTGGCAAGGTAGTCGGAAGCGGCGGGGCGCCTTTCCCGATCGAACGGGGCGTTTTCGGCGCCGTCATGGTTATCTAGCATGGGACCCGACCTCCTAGATCGCGGTGGGTTCTCGTATCTCTCAATTGTAATGGTAGTTTTTCCCAGATGAAATGGGAGGCTCATCTTCACTCATTGAACGAAACGTAACCTCCCCGCCACAGGGAGCTACACATCCCTACCAGTCCAAGTTTGACCAATCCTCGGCGCGCGCGGTGCGGCGCAAGGGACGGTCGGGGGTCACGGCGTGGGCGTGCTTCGCGGCGCGCAGGAGCGCACGATCGGAGTGGTGGTCGCCGAACGCGTGGAGCAGCTCCCATCCGTCCTTGCCGTACACGCGGTCGCACAGCTCGTTCAGGGCGGTGAGCTTGGCTTCCCCCTCGACGCACTCGCCGTCGACCTCGCGCGTGTACGTGCCGTCCTCGGCGATCTTCATGCGCGTCGAGGCCTGGTACTTGATGGGGTGCGACTCCATCGCCCGCAGGATGATGGGCTCGAAGGTGGCGGACACCACCACGACGTCCACCCCCTCGCTCGACAGGCGCCTCATCTCCGCGTCGGCGGCGGGACGAAAGCGCCTCTCGATCTTGCGGTCGTAGAATTCGGTGAGGAAGCGGTCCACCTCGTCGGCCGGTTTGCCCTCGAACGCCGAGAACACCAGACCGCGCACCCACGACTCGCTCTGCGGCAGCCGCAGTTTGTACGCCGTCGCCCAAAGCCCTATGCGCAGCACCACGCTGGGACGCAGCATGCCGCGCAGCGTCATGTAGCGCACCAGGATGACCGGGGAGTTCCCGTTCATGCTGGTGCCGTCGAAATCGAACACCGCAACCTGCTGCCTGCCCCGATCGGCGGGCGGGTCGCCCGCAGCCGCAACGGCGGCCTCGGGGCTCGTTGAGTCTATAGAATCGCTTACCGCAAAGGGCATGCCCAGTCCTCGTCGTTCAGCCATGCGGCCCGGGAGGCCCCGGGTCGGGCGTTTATTTGCAAACGCTAATTTTATCAGGCCGTTTCACGGAGGGCTATATCGGTGAACTGCGAATTGTAAAGGTCGGCGTAAAAACCGCCCCTCTCGATGAGCTCGTCGTGGGTTCCCTGCTCGACGACGTCCCCCTGGTCGATCACCAGGATGAGGTCGGCGTTTCTGATAGTGGACAACCGATGCGCGATGACAAACGACGTGCGGCCCTTCATAAGCTCGTCCATCGCGCTTTGGATGCGGCGCTCGGTGCGGGTGTCGACCGAGCTGGTCGCCTCGTCCAATATCAGCATGCGCCGATCGGAGACGAACGCGCGCGCGATGGTGAGCAGCTGGCGCTGGCCGGCGCTGATGTTGCTCGCATCCTCGTTGATCACGCAATCGTAGCCGCCGGGCAGCGTTTCGATGAAATGGTGCGCGAACGCCCGCTTCGCCGCAGCCTCAACCTCGGCGTCGGTCGCGTCGGGGCGCCCGTAGCGGATGTTTTCCCGCACCGTGCCGTTGAACAGCCACGCGTCTTGCAGCACCATCCCGAACAGCGAGCGCAGATCGTCCCGATCGAACGACCGGACATCGCGGCCGCCGATGCGGATGGAGCCTTCCTGCACGTCGTAGAAGCGCATGAGGAGCTTCATCATGGTCGTCTTGCCCGCGCCCGTCGGACCGACCAGCGCAACCGTCTGACCGGCCTTCACATGGGCGGTGAAATCCCTGATGACAGGGGTGCCTTCGATGTATCCGAAACGCACGTGGTCGAAATCGACCTCGGTTGCGATCCCGTCGGGCAACGACGTCGCCTCCTGGCACTCCTCTTCGGGAGCCTCCAGGAACTCGAACACGCGCTCGGCCGCCGCGGCGGTCTGCTGCAGCATGTTGCCCACCTGCGCAAGGGAGGTTATGGGCTGGGTGAAGTTCCTCACGTACTGCACGAACGCCTGGATGTCTCCCACCGTGACAACGCCGCGCGCAGCGAAGACGGCGCCCAAAATCACCACGGCCACGTACGCCAGGTTGCTGGTCAGGTCGAGCAAAGGGCGCATGAGGCCCGAAAGGAACTGGGATTTCCACGCCGACTCGTACAGGCGCTCGTTGATCTCGTCGAACGAGCGTATAACCTGGTCTTCCGCTCCGAACGCTTTCACCACCGCATGGCCCGAGAACGTCTCCTCGATCTGACCGTCGATGCGTCCCAGCGATTCCTGCTGAGCGAAGAAGTACTTCTGGGACCACTTCACCACCAGGCGCACCAGCAGCATCGAAATCGGAAGTACCAGAAGGACGCACAGCGCCATGACCGGGTTTATGGACAGCATCATGGCCAGCACGCCCACGATCATCACCAGCGAGCGCACCGCCTCGGACAGGCTTTGGTTCAGGCTCTGGCCCAGCGTGTCGACGTCGTTGGTGATGCGCGAGAGCACGTCGCCCACCGACGAGGACTCGAAGTACCCCACCGGCAGGCGATCGATCTTCTGAGCGATCTCCTTGCGCAGGTTGAACGACGTTTTCTGGGCGACGAACGACAGCACCCACCCCTGCGCGAACGAGCAGGCCGCCGCGAACAGGTACAGGGCCAGCGTCTGAAGCAGCACCGTCGATATCCGGTCGAAGTCGATGGAGCCGGTGCCCGCGAGCTTCGCCATGACGCCCTCGAACAGCAGCGTGGTCGCCGTGGACATGACCTTGGGACCCACGATGGCGAACACGGTCGATCCGACGGCGAATACCAGGGCGAGGACGAGGGCGGACTTGTAGCGGCCGATGAACCGCAGCAGCTTCGCCACCGACCCCTTCACGTCGTGCTTCTCCCCTGTCGGGATCATGTTGCGCATCGGGCCGGTGAAGCGGGGACTTTGCCGACGGGCGGCCTCTTTCCGCTCGTTCATCTCGCGCTCAAGCCTATCGTCGCGCTCGCTCATGCCGCATCGCCCCCTTCCAGCTCTTCTGCGGACAGCTGCGACAGAGCTATCTCGCGATACTGGTCGCACGTCTTCAAAAGCTCGTCGTGGGTTCCCTGCCCCACCACGCGCCCCTCGTCCAGCACGACGATCTTGTCGGCGCCCATCACCGTGGCGACGCGCTGCGCGACCATCAGCACCGTCTTTCCACACATCTCCTCGGCAAGGGCGCGCCTCAGCGCCGCATCCGTCCGGTAATCGAGCGCCGAGAAGCTGTCGTCGAACAGCAGCGCGCGGGCGTCCGAGGCCAGGGCCCGGGCGATCGCCAAGCGCTGGCGCTGACCTCCCGACACGTTGGTTCCCCCTTGGGAAACCGACGCATTGGCGCCCTCTTCGCGATCCTCCACGAACTGGGAAGCTTGGGCGCAGCGCAGCGCCCGGTCGAGCCGCTGCTCGTCTTCCGGAGAAAGGGCGCCTTCGTCGAGGCCGTCGGCCGAAACCAGCACGTTTGACGCGATCGTCCCCGAGAACAGGAAGGCTTTCTGGGGGACGTAGCCCAGCTGGCGCCGCAAATCGGCCTGGGCGACCTCGCGCACGTCGATGCCGTCCACCCTGACAGCCCCCTCCGAAACGTCGTAGAAGCGCTCGACCAGCTTGATAACCGTCGACTTGCCCGACCCCGTCGAGCCGATGATGGCCGTGGTCTTGCCCGCCTCGGCCGTGAAGCTCACGTCGTCCAAGACGCATTCCTGGGAATCCGCGTAGCGAAACGTCACGCCGTCGAAGGCGATCTCGGCGCCTTCGGTCGAAGGGAACGCGTGCTTAGAGGCCACGGTCGGATCCTGGATCGAGCAGGGTGCCGACAGCACCTCGTCGATGCGCTTGGCCGACACGTCGGCGCGGGGAATGACCACGCCCAGCATGCCCAGCATGAGAAATCCCATGATGATGACCATGGAATAGCTGATGAGCGCGATAAGGTCGCCCGGCTGCATGGTTCCCGAGTCCACAGCGGACGACCCCGTCCAAACGATCAGCACCGACACCGCGTTCATGACCAGCATCATAAGCGGCATCATGAGCGACATGACCCGGCTGGTGAACAGCTGGGTCCTCATGAGCCGTTCGCTGGCATCCTCGAAGCGGCGCTGCTCCCGCGCCTGCTGGCCGAACGCGCGTACCACCTGCAATCCCGTGATCAGCTCGCGCGACACCAGGTTCACGCCGTCCACCAGCTTCTGCATCCGCTTGAACTTGGGCATGGCCGCGGCCATGAGCGCCGCGACGATGACCAGCACCGTAGCGATCGCAAGCACGATGATCCAGCTGAGCGAGGCGTTCGTCCGCGCCACCATCACGATGCCCCCGATGGCGAGGATGGGGGCGTACAGGGCCATGCGCAGGGCCATGACGGTCATGACCTGGATCTGCTGGATGTCGTTGGTTCCGCGGGTGATGAGCGACGCCACCGAGAACGACTGCACCTCCGCATCCGAGAAGCGCACCACGTGGCCGAACAGCTGCGAGCGCAGCCGACGGCCGATGCGTGCGCCGACGCGCGAGGCGATGAGGCTGATGAGCATGGCGATGACCCCCGACGCGGCGACGAATCCCAGCATGGACATCCCCGTGCGCAGAAGGTACGAGAACCGCAGCTCGTCCAGATCGACGCCCGCGGCGGCAAGCTCGCTTCCCGCGCACTGGATCGCCCGCTGGGAAAGGATGCCGTCGGAAAGCGGCATCTGCGCCTTCACCTCTTCGACGAGACCGGCCGCCTGCTGCTTTGAAAGCTCGCCGGAAGCCGCGCGCTCCAAAAGCCCCGCGATCGCCGCGCCCTCGGACGAGGAATCCCGGGCGGCGTAGACGGCCACCAGCGGGAACTCCATCGCAGCGTCGAGATCGGCGCGTTCGTCCGCAGACACGTCGCGCAAGCGGTACGTCCCGTCATCTTGCGGAAGGTAGGCGCTGCGCAGCGCCGCCTCGTCGGTAGGATCGAGCAGGGAAGCGACGCCCTCGAACGTAGGGGCGGTCATGGCCTGGGGAGAGGCATGCTCGACCCCCGATTGCTGCAAACCCACATCGACCAGGTCGGACGTGTAGCGCGGCAGAGACAGATCGCAGAACGCCTGCCCTATCATCAAAACGAAGACGAGCGCGACCGCGACGCCCTCGCCTTTCAAGTAGCGAAGGACCGCCATCTAACCGCGCGCCTTCCTGAACTCCAACATGCGGCGCATGATGCGCATGAAGTCTTCCAGATCCTCTTCTCCCAGGAAATCAAGGAGATCGCTCCAGTAATCCGAGCGCAGGCGCGCGGCCTCGGCGGCCACCTCGGCGCCGCGGTCGGTGAGCCTGACCACCACGCTGCGGAAATCCTCGTTCGCACGCTCGCGCGTGATGAGGCCCTTGCCCTCCAGCGACCTCAGCGTTTGCGACAACGCGCTGGGCGTGGTGTGCCCCGCCTTGGTGAGCTCGCTGGGCCGAACCGCGCCGCACCGCTCCTGCAGCATCGCGATCGAGGCGATGATGTGGGATTCCGTGGGCGTCACCCCGTCAGGCACCGGCATGCCGGCTCCCTTGCGGTGGATCTCCTGCATCACCGCCGATATCTCGCGTTTGAAATCGGCATACCGATCGTCGTCGGAAGCCGAACCGAAATGGCACATCGCGCCTTCCCTCTCTTCCCGCCGCACGGACGCGCGGCGACTCGCCCGTCATCCCGCTCGGCAAAGCGTTTTAGAAGCATGAATAGTTTAGCTGCTAAAAACTTTATGAAGATGTCGGCACGGTTGCAGAATTCCCCCGATTGACCGAAAGGCCCCGCACCCGAGAAGGGCGCCAGACGCAAAAGCGGGTCGGCGGGCATCGGAACAGGCGGATGACGCGGCCGATGCGCCAAGCGATCCGGCATTTCCCAAGAAACCCACTTTTCTAAAAATTTCTCTTGCACAGCGAGGGACAGTCCTCTAGAATATCCTTCGCTGTCACAGCAATGGGGAGTTAGCTCAGTTGGTTAGAGCGCCGGCCTGTCACGTCGGAGGTCGCGGGTTCAAGTCCCGTACTTCCCGCCATTGAATCCAGAAAGCCGCCTTCGGGCGGCTTTTTCGTTTCCCAGCTCGAAACCAAGCACGATGTGCAGAACTTTTCTACCCTGTATATGCACGATATGCAGAACTTTGCTACCCCGCATACGCACGATGTGCAGAACTTCAGAACCCGTGCAAACCAAGCGACCGTAGATGAAATGCCCGGATTCGAAAACGGAGGCCCCTCGATCGAGACTCCATCGAGGGCCCTCGTTAAACATGAAGCAGCCCAAAGCCCTCGATCTTCAACAGATTTCGTCATCAAGTGAAAACCGCGCTGCGCCCAACCGCTGCATAACCGATAATGGAACCGTCAGCAAAAGCGACGTCACCACCAGTTAGGAGACCGCATGTACAAAATCGGCAACTTCCTCCAAAACGACGATGTCAACATCCTCGTCCAGAAGGGAGCCTTCAGCGTCATCGAATGGAAGCGCGACCTCTCGGTCGACCAGTTCACCGCCCAAAGCGCCTGGTTCGCCTCCGAGATGAACGTGCGGCGCAGGCAGGTTATGTGCAGCCTCGATACCGCACCGGTCACCATCCAAGCCGGCGCGATGCAGTGGTCGGTTGGAAACGTCCAGGCCACGACCGGCGTGAAGAGCGTTGGCGACTTCCTCGGCAAGGCGGTGCGCGGCGCGGTCACCAAAGAAAGCGCCATCAAGCCCGAATACACCGGCTCGGGCATGCTGGTGCTGGAGCCCACCTACAAGTACATCCTCCTCGTAGACGTGGCCGAATGGGGCGGCGGGATCATCTTGGACGACGGGCTGTTCCTGGCTTGCCATTCGTCGCTCAAGCACCAGGCCGTTGCGCGCAGCAACTTCTCGTCGGCCATCGCCGGCGGCGAGGGCCTGTTCAACCTGTCCCTCTCCGGATCGGGCGTCGTCGCCCTCGAGTCCCCCTGCCCGCAAGAAGAGCTGATCGAGGTCACGCTCGACAACGACGTGATGAAGATCGACGGCAACATGGCGCTCGCCTGGAGCCCGTCGCTGCAGTTCACCGTCGAGCGCTCCAGCAAATCCCTCATCGGATCGGCAGCTTCCGGCGAGGGCCTGGTGAACGTGTACCGCGGCTCCGGCAAGGTCCTCATGGCTCCCACCATCTACGGGACGAAGGTGCCGGCAGTGGCGTCGGGAGCGGGATCGGGCGGGTTGGGGTCGCTCGCCGACTTCCTGTAGGAACCGCACAAAGGCGGGCCACTCCGCCGCGATCAGCCCGCTGCAAAGACGGCCCTTCGCGCACCGCCTGCGTTGCGGGGCCGCAAACGGCAAGGGGGACGATGCATCCACGCATCGTCCCCCTGCTCGTATTCGGAACTGGAAACCGAACCCTAGCGCTGCGACTGGGAGATCATCCAGATGTTCTTGGAAAGCGAGGCGATCAGCTCGTCAAGCGCCGCGGAGACAAGGTAGTTGTCTTCCTCGTCGGCAAGCTTCTTGGCATCTTTCACGTCGGCCAGGATAAGCTCGTAGTCACCCTTCACCACTTCGAACATCTGGGAAGCTCCCAGGTACTCGTCCTCGCGCTCCTGAACATGGGAGGCCTCGAGGTACTTCTTCATGGAAGCGAAGGGCTTGCCCCCGTTCATGAGGATAAGCTCGGCGATCTCGTCGACCGCTTCGTTCGCCTGGTCGTACAGGGTCTCGAGCGTCGCATGCGCCTGGAAGAAGCCGTGGCCGCTCACGTACCAGTGAAGGTTCTGGAGCTTGCGATGGTTGACGGCGTAGTCGGAAAGAAGCACGTTGAGTTTCTGATTCAGCATGATGGTTCCTCTCATTCTTGGGCAAAGCCCACATCGTCCTTACGGGCCCGGCACGCTTCGCATATCCCGAAAAACGAAACCGAATAGGCTTCGAGCGTGCCTGGAAGCGAGGGCTCCACTCCTGCGGCGAAGAGGGGTCCCGACGGTATCTCGACGTCGAACAGCCGACCGCAGCGCGTGCACCGATAATGCTGGTGCTCGTCGATGCGACGGTCGAACCTGGTGGGTCCGCTGCCGACATCCACCGCAGAGATCATCCCCGCTTCGCACAGTTGGATGAGATTTCGGTACACCGTCCCCAAACTGATCTGCGGAAGGCTCGTACGCACACCCTCGTAGACCTCGCTTGCGGTGGGGTGCGAGCAGCTCTCCTGAACGAAATCGAGGATCGCGGCCCGCTGCTTGCTGTACCTCATCTTCCTGCTTCCTAACTAGTAATAGTTACTGATATTGTTATAGCGTTTCATTGCACGCAATGCAATAGCGGCACGGCAACGTTGCCGTGCCGTTGCCCGCGCACTCCGAAGAAACCCCCGCCGTGCTTTGCGAGCCGCCGTTTCCTCCAACAGAAAAAGCGGCCCGCTGCTCGACGGGGGTTTCCGTACCGCAGTCTGAGGTTGCGCGTCCTTACGCGGATCGCTGGCCGATGCGCGTCACCGACACGATGCGAAGCGGATCCTCGACCGGCGAGGCGCCCTCGTTCATCCTGTCGAGGCACGCCCTGAGAAGCGCATCGGGGCGCAGGCTCCCGCTCGGCTTCGCCTCGAGCGAGAACTCCCACCGATCGGACTTTTGCGGGCATGCGGAACCGGGGCCCCCTTCCCCGACAGGAGAGAACCCCGACACAAGGAAGTCCGCAACGACCAGCACTTTCTCTTTGCGCTTCCGCACAACCGAGATGCTCTCGGGAACCTCGATGCGCGCGACGGGACGGGACAGCACCGCCTCGTACGTGCTGATGGGAAACGCCACGCTGGCGGCTTTCTCCCCAGGTCGAATATAGGCGCAGCTCTGCACCATAAGATCGGGCGGGCAGCTCGCCCGAAGGGCTTCAAGCGCCTTTTCAGGGGCAACGTAGTCGGTGAGCTGCACGTCGAATATCTCGCAGACGCTTCCCACTCCTACCGGCAGCGCCGCTCCGAACGCGACCTTCATATGCGGCGAGAAACCCTGACTGACCGCGTAGGGAAGGCCCGCACGGCGGATCGTCCGCTCGATGGTGCGCGCCACCTCCAGATGGGACAGCATGGCCAAACGACCGCGCTCTATGTATGTAGCGCGCAATATGAATCTCTGAGCAGCTTCCATCTACCTCACCGCCGCCAAAACGTTGTCGAATCCAAGGCTCGGGCACACGCCGCACGCCGAGCAGCGGTCGAACGTGCAGTCGGGCGTGGTCCTCTCGCCATCGGCCAGCTTGCGCTCGCGCACCAGCCAGCGCCTGCTCGCACCGGTCGAGATGTGCTCCCAGGGCAAAACGTAATCGAGCGGATAGGCGGTTTGCGCCACAGCGTCCACATCGAAGTCCAGCGCTTCTGCGGCGTCGCGCCACGCCTGCTCGTTGAAGCATTCGGTCCATGCGTCGAAGCGCGCGCCGCGGCGCCACGCCTCCTCGATCAGAGCCGCCGCTTCGCGCCCGCTGCGACTGGTGACCGCCTCGACGAAGCTGGTCTTCGGATCGTGCCAATGCACGTCGATCGCGCGGTAATGCACGCTGTTGCGCAGCAGGTTGACGCGGCGGATCGCCTCTTCGGGCGGAATCTGGCCATCCCACTGAAACGGCGTCTGCGCCTTCGGGACGAACAGCGCCACCGAAGCGCTGATCTTGATCGAGCCCTTCTGGTCGGCCGGAACCGCCTTCACCGCGCGGTCGTAGGAGCGCTGCAGCAAGCTGGCGATCCCCTTCACGTCCTCGTCGGTTTCGGTGGGAAGGCCGATCATGAAGTACAGCTTGCAGCGGCGCCACCCCGCCGCGAACGCGGCGTCGATCGCCCCGAACAGATCCTCTTCGGTCACGTTCTTGTTGATGACGTCGCGCATGCGCTGGGTGCCCGCTTCGGGGGCGAACGTGAGACCGCCCTTCTTGCGGCCGGCCACCAAAGCGGCCATATCGACGCCGAACGAATCGAGGCGCTGGGACGGCACCGAGATGCGCACGCCCTCCCCTTCGGTCGCCCGGTTCAGGCGCTCCAGGATCTCGCCGATCTGGGAGTGGTCGGTCGAAGAGAGCGACGTGAGGCTGACCTCGTCGTACCCGGTCTCCCTCAGCCCCGTCAGGACCGACTCCACGATGTTGTCGGCCGTGCGCTCCCTCACCGGCCTGTACATCATGCCCGCCTGGCAGAACCGGCAGCCGCGCGCGCACCCGCGCAGGACCTCGACGTTCAAGCGGTCGTGAACGGCCTCGGCGAAGGGCACGACACAGGGCTCCCACCCCGAGCTTTCGGAGAACCCCTCGAATATCTGCTTCTCGATCACCACGGGGACGCCCTCGACCACAGGCTCGATCCAAGCACCGTGCTCGCGCGCGTAGTCGGCGTCGCGCCAGCGGTAGAACGACGGAACGTACCAGCCCGGAACCTTCGCCAACTCGACCAGGGCCTCAAAGCGGCTCGCGCCCGACGCGCGCATGCGGCGGATGACCTCCAGGCCGTTCGGCAGCATCTCCTCGCCCTCTCCGATGTTCAGCGCATCGAAAAACGGGGCGTAGGGTTCGGGGTTGAACGCGCAGGGCCCTCCCGCGATGACGAAGGGATCGGATTCGCCGCGTTCGTCGGTATGCAGGGGGATGCCGCCCAGATCGAGCGCTTCGAGGATGTTGGTGGCGGCCAGCTCGTGGGGCAGCGTGATGCCCACCACGTCGAATTCGTGCAGCGCAGCGCAGCTCTCGATGGAAAACAGCGGCAAACCCGCCTGCCGCAGGGCGTCGCACATATCGGGTGCGGGAAGGAACCCCCGCTCGGCAGCCATGCCCTCCCGCGCGTTCACCACGTTCACGAGGATGCGCAGAGCCTGATTGGGCTGGCCGAGCTCGTAGGTATCGGGGTACAGCAGGCAGAAGTGGAAGTCGGCGTCGGCCTTGCGCACCGCGCCCCACTCGTGATCGATGTAGCGCGAGGGACGCTCGGCGGCCTCGACAAGCGGGCGCACCTTATCCCACAGATCAGTCAGTTCAGCCATATGATGGTTCTACGCCTCTCGTTCGTTTCGCTTCGCCAGCGCGCGGGCGGCCCTCGATCCCACCGAGCGCACGCCGCCGGCTGCCTTCGAAGCCGCGCCGAGCGCCCCGTGGGCGACGTTGGCCAGACCCGACAGGCTCTTACCTCCCTCGAAGTACCCGATGACCGCACGGCCCATGGCGACAGTTCCCGTGAAGCCGATGGTTCCGCGTACGGCGAAGCCGGCCACCGGGATCAATCCCCCCACCTCGCGCGCGACGGTTCTGAACGCGAAGCCTCCGCCGACGATGGCGGCGATCTCCTTCAGGCGCTCGGGGCTCATCGGCTCCCCGTAGGCGGCAGCGATCTCGAGCACCATCTTGATCTGGTTGAACGTCATCAACGGCATATCGGCGCCCGGGATTATGTCCAGCGCGCCGATTCCGGCGTTTTGCATGGCGGCGGAATTCACCGCATCGAGGGCCAAAGGACGGCGAACGAACGGAAACGCCAGCGAGAACGCCAGGCGCTTGTCGGGGCATGCCCCGATGATCCATTGACCCATGCGCTCGCCCAGGGCGACGCGGTGCTCCTCGTCGAGCGCGTAGGGCTCGAGCGACTCGTCGAACTCCGAAGGACCCGCCGCCTTCGACGCCGCCGCAGACGCCCCCCAATCACCCGCGGCGCGCACTGCCTTGCCGGCGACCTTCGGCACGTTCGGCACCTGCTCGGCCACGTTGGCGATAGCCCCCGCGGCCGCCCCCACCGCTCCGACAGCTGCGCTGGCCAGGCCCGATGCGCCCGCAGGTTTCGCGGGGCACACCACGTCGAGCGCCGGAATGGGAAAGCCTGCGGCCTCGGCCATCTGAGAGACCAGCGCCGGAAACGTCGATACCACCATAGCCGGAACGCCCACCGCGCGCAGGGATGCGGCGAGTTTTCCCGTGCTCGGAGAGAACCCCGCGATCAGCACCGCCGCGTCATCGGTGGGCTTGATCGACGGCAGGGCCCCGCCATACAGCGCGACCGAGAGGTCCACGTTGGGAGTGACGGCCCCGAATGCGCTGCGCGCGAAGGTAGACAGGTCCTCTGGAACCGAATCGTCCAGGTAGACGGTTACGTTAAGCGGGGTCTGACGAGCCTCGTCGATCGAACGGGCCTCGAGAAGAACCGCCGAGATGTCAACGGGTAGCCGCATAGCCGGCCCTCCTTGCGTTCTGTTTGTTGTGGGCCCACACCGACCCCACGAACCCCAGCATAGCGAAATTCACGACCATGAACGACGAGCCGTAGCTCACAAACGGCAGCGGGATTCCGGTAATGGGCATCAATCCGCAGGTCATACCGATATTCTCAAGAATCTGGAACAACCACATCCCCACAACGCTCATAACGATGAGCACGCCGAACACGTCCCCAGCGCGCGTCGCGATGTAAAAGCAGCTCGCCAGCAAGCCGATGTACAGGACCAAAAGCAGCATCGCCCCGGCAAATCCGAACTCTTCGGCCAGCACGCAGAAGATGAAGTCGGTGGGAGCCTCGGGAAGGATGCCCAGGCCATGCTGCGACCCTTGCATATAGCCCTGACCGAACAGCCCTCCCGATCCGATGGCGATCATGGCCTGGTTGAGGTTGTAGCCCTCTTCGGAAAGGTTGGTCGACCCCTGGTTCATGAACACCAAAAGCCGGTTGCGCTGGTACTGCTTGAGCAGCTTGTAGTCCCCCGTCGCGTTCTTGATCACCTCGTCGACCGAGAACACCAGGGCGACCAGCGCGATGCCCACCAAAAGGCTCGCGATGAGGAACCGGCGGTTCGCCCCTCCCGCAACGAGCGCAGTGGCCCCGATGAACAGGTACACCAAGCCCGTGCCCAGGTCGGGCTGGGTCATGATGCACGCGAACGGCACGAGCATCAGCCCGACGGTCCTCAGGTACTCGCGCACGTCGTTCAAAGCGCCCTGGTACTTCGCCATGACGGCGGCATCGAACAGGATCACCGTGATCTTGGCGAACTCGCCGGGCTGCACCTGCATCCCGATGTTGATCCACGACGTCGCGCCCATGGTGTTCACGCCGATGACGGGCAGATGAGGCGACAGGATGAGCACCACGTTGATGATGAGGAAGATGTTCTGGTACCCGGCAAGGCGCGTGTAGTCGAAGTGCCACACGACCGCCATCACCACAAGGCCCACGGCAACACCGCCCAGCTGGCGGGAGAAGCTGTAGTCGGCATCCGCACTGACCGCCGAGAACACGACGACGAGCCCGTAGGCCACCAGCGCGGAAAACGCCAGGACGAACGGCCAGAAGATCGGGCGGCGCCTCTTGGACGCCGAAGCGTCGTGCGCCCCGCGATCGGGGACGCGCACGGTGCTGATCTGGTTAATCGACGGCATATCCCCTCCTAGTCGGTTCGTCCGGACGAAGATGACACGTAGGCGACCGACTCGCCGCTCGAAGCTGCGACGGCCCCCACCTCTTTGAGCTCGCCCGCATCGGCGGCCAGCGCCGCAGCGAGCGCCTTGGCTCCGATGGGACCGGCAGACGTCGATCCGCCACCGCCCTGCTCGATCATGACGGCCACCACGTATTTCGGGTCGTCGTAGGGAGCATAGCAGGCGAACCAGCCGAAGTCCTCGGTGTCGGTCATCTCGGCGGTACCGGTTTTGCAGGCGACGTCCCAGGGGTCCATGCCGACGTCCCTGAAGGACTTGGCCAGCGCCGAGTTCGATCCGGCGACGCCGTTCAGCGCGTCGCGCAGGATGGCGTAGTTCTTCTCATCGACGTCCGGAACGTCGATGATCTGGGGCTCGAAGGTCACGGCCGCCACGTTGTCCCCGTTGCGCACCTCTTTGAGCACATGGGGCCTCATGAGGTTGCCCGTGGCTATGGCGCCGTACGCCACGGCCACCTGAATCGGCGTCACCAGCACGTCGCCCTGGCCGATGACGGTGTTGGTCATGTCGCCTCCGCGCCACACGCCCTCGGTGGGAACATCGGCCCAGTACGACTGCTTCCACTCGGGAGTAGGGATGCGGCCCGCCTCCTCGGATGCGAGATCGATCCCCGTAAGCTGGCCGAAACGGAATTTCGCGGGCTCTTCCTGCATGGCGGTGTCCGACAGCGTGCCTCCCTGGCTCTTGCCCGCGTAGTAGAAGTTGTACGCGATGTCGTAGAACACCACGTCGCACGACTGGACGATGCCGCCTTTGAAATCCAGGCTGCCATGGCCCGTCTTCAGCCAGCATTTCTGGGGGCTCCCGGTGTTGAACCCGTCCCACGAGCCCGTGCAGGTCCAGTACTTCGAGGTGTCGGCGAACCCGTAGCGCAGCGCCGCCAGGCCCGTGAACGACTTGAACGTCGAGGCCGCCGCGTACGTTCCCGAAATGGTGCGGTTCAGCAGCGGGTAGTACGAGGACTTCGACGAGTACAGATCCCATATATCCTGCGAGATGCCGCCGATGAAGGTCTCCGGGGAATACGTGGGGTAGCTCGACATGGCCACGATCGAGCCGTCGGTCACGTCCATGACCACGCAGGCCCCGGCCACGCCCTTGCCCGTTCCGATGACGCCCTTGGGGGCGATGAGCTCGGCGAGCTCCTTGTCCACCACGTACTGGACCGGAGCCTTGATGGTGAGGTACAGGTCGCTTCCGCGCGTCGGCTGCGTCTCGGCCACCACGCGTACCACGTTCCCGTCGGCATCCGCCACGACGCGGCGACGGCCGTGCTCGCCCGAAAGGATCTCGTCATAGGTGTACTCGACGCCGCTTTTGCCCACCTCGTCGCCCAGTTCGATGTCGCGGTTCGCCGGAACGGACTTCAGGTCGGCGTCGGACACGGCCCCCGTGTAGCCCAGCACGTGGGCCGCGAGGGCCCCGTACGGATAGCTGCGGATCGTGCGGTTCTGGATGTTGACGCCCGGAAACGCATCGGAATGCTCGGCGATGAAGGCGACGTTTCTAAGCGACGCGTCGCTTGCGATGACGCGCTGGCTCTGCGCGCCCGACGAAGTGTCCTGCAAGCGGGACCTCACCACGTTGTAGGGAATGCCCAGCACCGCCGACAAGCGCAGGACCACATCGTGGTCGGACAGCACGTCGGCATCGGCCAGAACGGTGAGCGACGAGCGGTTCTTCACCAGGGCCACCCCGTCGGCATCGTAGATGTATCCGCGCGGAGCGGGGGTGGACACGTCGGTGTACTTGTTCTCGTTGGCCTGCTTCTGATACGACGAGGCCTGGAGGATCTGCATGCCGAACAGCTTGGCGCCCAAAGTGGCGAACACGCCCGCGGCGAATACGCCGATCGCGGCGAAACGCGCGTTCAGGGGAGCCGACGCGCGGCCGTCGGGACTGGAAGACGTCTTAACGTGCGTGTCGGGAAGGCCGTCGGTCGACGAGGACGCCGACGCGACGTCCAGGGTGTCGATGGAGCTGATCGAGGCCCGCCCGCGCTTCACATGCACAGACGACGAGGTGCGCAGCCTCTCGCGCAGCGCGAAGAACGCCACCGCGACCAGGGCGGCGACGATCAGCGTGAGGATGGCGACGACGATGGCGACCAGCATTCAGGGGCTACCTCACATTCGAGACGTTGGTGGGGACAGCCGCCGTCTGGCGCGGAGCGAACCGATGCATGACCAGATACGTCGCCGCTCCCAGGAAAAACTCGTACACGGCGCAGGGTACCACCACGTGGACCAGCGCATCGCCCAAAGAGGCGCTCACCCCTCCGGCCAGCATGAACAGCGCATGGATAAGCTCGATGGCAAGCACGCCGCCTCCCAGCAGAACCAGCGGGACGAGGATCGCGTCGTTGTCCAGGGCCTCGAACAGGCGGGCGACGACGATCGAGATAAGCAGCAGGGAGAAGGCCATGGACCCCACCGGCGCTCCCGACGCGAGATCGAACGCGAGCCCCAACGCGAACGGCATGACCGGGCCGAGGCGGTGCGGGCGCACCAGCGCGTAGGCCATGACGAACACGATGGCGAAATTCGGAACGGCGCCGCCGATGGACAGCGCGGGGGCCGCCAGCAGCTGAAGCAGCAGGGCCGCAAGCGCGCCCGCGAAGCCGAGCATGTTGCCGTTGGAGACGTTCATGCAGTATCGAAACCCTTCTCGCGCAAAGCGCGCATCGACCTAGGAGGCAGACGGGGTGGCGCCCGCAGACGAGGAGGACCCGCCGGCCGAGCGGCTGGACGCGTCGGTTGCGGCGCTGCCCTGCCCGGTCACGACGAACATCTCTTCCATAGCGCTCACCTTGGCGTTCTGAGAAACGATGATGGTGCCGGTCGCGTTGGCCGACGACGCATCGACGCTCACCACGGACCCCACCAGAAGACCGCTCACATAGCTTCCGCCCAAGCCCGACGTGATGACCACATCGCCCACCGACGGCAGGCTCCCCTCGTCGATATCCTCCAAGCGAAGCAGCCCGTCCAGCGACCCGCGGACGATGCCGTGCGCACGGCTGGACTGGATCATGACGGCGGCGCCCGAATTCGCGTCCGTCAGCAGGCGGACCGAAGCCGTGCCCTGGCTGACGCTGGAAACCTGGCCGATGACGCCCGAAGCGCCCATGACCGCCATGCCGGTGGACACCCCGTCTTCCGCGCCGACGTTGATGACGAGCGACTGGTTCCACGCATCGGAGCTGCGTCCGATGACCTTGGCGCCCAGGCCCTCGAGGCCCGTGGACTCCTTCATGTTCAGCAGCCCCTCGAGGCGCTGAGCCTCCTGGCGCGACTCCTCAGCATCGGAAACCAGCTGGCGCAGCTCGGCGTTTTGGGCCCGCAGCTGGCTGAGCGTCCCCTCGGACGCCGTCGCGTCCGAAAGCGCGGTCGATGCGGCGTCGGCGGCGCCGTCGATGCCCGCACCCACCTGCGACACGGGAGCGGCTCCGCCCCGAACGCCCGCCTGCAGCGCGTGCAAAGCGCCCTCGTCGCCCTCGCGCAAATAGACGATCGCCAGCACGAGCGAGACGACGAGCAGGATGATCGCAAGGATGCGCCTGATGAAAGGCGATGCGCTCTGTTGGAAGTTCAGCGACATACCGATCCTGCGCAGGCTATCGCGTGCGCATGAGGGTCTGGCGAAGCGCGGTAGGCGTATCGAGGACCTTCATGCATCCCGTCACCACGTTGGTCAACGCGGTTTCGCTGGTCCAGACGGGAATCTCGAGCTTGTCGGTAAGGTAGCGGTCCAGACCCGCCAGAAGACCGCCGCCGCCGGTGAGCAGGATGCCGTTCTGGATGATGTCGCTGGCCAGGTCGGGGTTGGTCTTCTTGAACGTCTCCTTGATGTTGAGGACCATCTCCTCGCACGGCTGCACCAGCGCGGCACGCACGTCCTCGGACTGGATGGTGACCTCTTTGGGCTGCTCGGTAAGGACGTCCTGACCGGAGATGATCATGTCGCGCTCGTGGCCGTCCTCGAACGGGAGGATGGACCCGATCTTGATCTTGATGACCTCGGCGGTGCGCTCGCCGATCTTGATGCCCAGAAGGTCGCGCAGATGCATGGAGATCGCCTCGTCCATGCGGTTGCCCGCCAGGCGCAGCGACGAGGACGTCACAATGCCGCCGAGCGAGATGACGGCCACCTCGGTGGTGCCGCCGCCGATGTCGACGACCATCGAACCGGTGGGCTCGGTGACCGGCAGATCGGCGCCCATGGCGGCCGCCATGGGCTCCTCGATGAGGAAAGCCTGGCGCGCGCCGGCCTGGATGGTGGACTCGAACACCGCGCGCTTCTCGACGGAGGTGGCGCCGCAGGGGATGCACACGACGATGCGGGGCTTCGCCTGCCAGGGATACTTGCGCGGCGCGGCCTTGTTGATGAAAGCCGAGATCATAGCCTCGGTGATGTCGTAGTCGGCGATAACGCCGTCTTTGAGGGGATGCTCGGCGGAAAACGCGTCGGGCGTATGGTTGATCATGTTCTTCGCCTCGTGCCCCACCGCCAAGACGCGGTTGGTGTGGCGCTCGATGGCGACGACCGAGGGCTCGTTGATGACGATGCCCTCTCCCGAAATGGCGATGAGCGTGTTGGCGGTGCCCAGATCGATGGCCATATCGGCGCCCATGCGACCGGTGAGCCCGGAGAAGAAGTCTAAAAAGGACATTGAGTAAAGCCCCTTGGATCTCGTTTGCAAGTAATACCGAAGTCTACCATAGCCGTCGGTTTCCGTATGAAAATCCATACCCGAAACACCAGATGAAACAGAGTGGAAAGGTCCCCCCAACACGAGGGGCCGCCCTACCAGGACGGCCCCTTTCGCACGGTTTCAGGATGCGGCTTTAAGCGAAGAAGATCCCGATCTCGCGCTCGGCCGACTCGGGGGAATCGGAGCCGTGGATGACGTTCTCGTCCATGATCAGACCGAAGTCGCCGCGAATGGTGCCGGGAGCCGCGTCAGCGGGGTTGGTCGCGCCCATGAGGGTGCGCACCTTGGCGACGGCGCCCTCGCCGGAAACGACCATCTTCACCACGGGGCCGGAGGTGATGTAGGAAACCAGACCCTCGTAGAAGGGCTTGCCCTCGTGCTCGGCATAGTTGGCGGCTGCCTGCTCGGCGGTAACCATGCCCATCTCCATGCGCTCGATGGACAGGCCGGCGCGCTCGAAGCGGTTGACGATCTCGCCGATGTGGCCGTTGCGCACGCCGTCGGGCTTGATCATGGTGTAGGTCTTCTGGACTGCCATGTGCTTCCTTTCGTTCAGACGGCCCCTGCCGTCATCTCGCTGTTAATTCTGACTTGCGAAATATAGCTCAACGTTCGAGATTTTCCAACTGATCTTATCGCGAACCAGCTCGACTTTGTACTGGACCGAACCGCCCTCGGGCGTGGCGGCGGTCACGTACGCCGTCGAAGAGGCGGCGCTGCGATCGATGCCGTCGATGGTGGCCTTCGAGCCCTCCGGGATGAGGGCGGCCATGCTCTTGGCGTCGTCGGAGGAAACGCCGCTGTCAAACGCGCTGGAAACCGCGCTGGTCGGATGCGAGAACAGCTGCTCGACCACGGTTTCCTGAGTGGGATAGCCGTACCCTTGCAGGTACAGGAAGATGCCGGCGGCAAGGGCGGCCAAAAGCAGCAGGATGACGACGATGAGCGCCTTCAGGCCGGCTCCGCGGCCCCTGCGCTCCTGCTTCACCACGCCCTTGGACCAGCGCTCGAGCTCTTCGTCGGTGGCGTTGAAGAACCGGTCCTCGCCGTTCTCGTACGTCTCGTCGCCGTAGTTGTCGGCGTAGTAGTACGGATCGTCCTCGGACTGCGCGGGTTCGTACGCCTCGCGCTCGACCAGGGAGCTGGTGGGGTTCGCGGGGACGTCGAGGCCCGACATGTCGTTGCCCGCGAGCACGGGAAGCGCCTGGGTCACATCGGCGGTTCCCTGGGAGACCGCGGCGACCGCGCGCTGGTAGTCGACCGTCGCCGACGACGTGAGGAAGTAGGTGCGATCGGCGATGGACTGCTCGAAGGCGTCGACCGCCTTCTGCATCTGGCCGCACGCGGTATAGGCCTGGCCCAGGCTGGCGTAGAGCTTGTTGCGCACGCTCTGCTTCATGTCGAACTGCAGGGCGCTTTCGTAGGAAGCGACCGCATCGGCCGGCCGGTCGAGCGCCATGAAGCAAACGCCCAGGTTGAGAAGGGCCTTGGTGGGATCGGGGTTCGAGTCGTCGAGGGCCGCCTCGCGGAAGGCCACGCCCGCCTCAGCGGACTTGCCCTGCTTCAGCAGCACGTTGCCCAAAGCCGAATGGGCCTTGTAGGGCGTCGGGTAGCTGCGATCGGACACGGCGATCTCGAAGTGCTTGACGGCTTCGGCGTAATCGTGGAGCGCCGCGTAGGCCATGCCCACGTTGTAGTTCACCGCTCCGCACGCGTCGTAGCCCGAATCGGCCGTCGCCTTGCCGTAGGTTTCGATGGCCTCGGCGTAGCGCTTCATCTTCGTGTAGCAGTTGCCCATGCGGTGGTACAGCAGCCCCTGCTCGCCCGGCTCGAGACCCTCTTCGTCGGACATGCAGGCGCTGTACAGCCGCAGCGCGGTCTCGTAATCCTTCGCCGCGACCATCGCATTGGCCTGATGGAATAGATCCTTGTTCATATGAACCCTTCTGTTTACCGAACCAAGCCCGCGTCGCGGCTATTCGGCTGCGTTTTCAATGGTGATGCTCTCGATCACGTCGCCAGCGCGGAGCTTGCCGATGACGTCTTTGCCCTCGATGGTCTGACCGAACACAGTGTAGCCCGAATCCAGCATGTGCTGGGCGCCCAGGCAGAAATAGAACTGCGAGCCGGCGGAGTCGGGATCCTGCGAGCGCGCCATGGCCAGGGCGCCGTCTTCATGGGAGTTGTTAGGGTTCGTGGAGAACTCGCCCTTGATGCAGTAGCCGGGACCGCCCGTGCCCAGGCCGGCGAACGGGTTGCCGGCAAGACGCGCCACGTCCTCGCCCGAATGCTCGCGGGTCTTGGGATCGCCGCCCTGGATGACGAAGCCGGGAACGTAGCGATGGAACTTCAGATCGTCGTAGAAGCCCTTCTGCGCAAGCTCGACGAAGTTGCCGACGTGGATGGGGGCGTCCTTGCCCGCCAGCTGCACGCGGATGGTTCCCTGCGAAGTGGCGACGACGGCGATCTCCTCGCCCGTCGGCTGGTACTCGGGAGTGTAAAGGGCCATGCGGCACCCTCCTTCTCGTTTCATGCGGGGGGCCCGCGCGCGAGCCCCCTATCCGTAGGTTTTTCGATTGTACCAGCAAGTGGGCGACGAAATGGAAAACCCTACAACAACTCCGCGCGAAGCAGGGCAAACGCGGCTGCGCCTAGGACGTCCGCGCGAGGATGGACACCACTTCGACGTGGAAGGTCTGGGGGAACATATCGACCGGCTGCACGCGCTCCAACCGATATCCCACCTGGGAGAACCGGGCGATATCGCGCGCCCAGGTAGCGGGATCGCAGCTCACGTACGCGACCTTCTGGGGACGCGCGGCCGCGATGTCGGACGGAACGCTGGCGGCCAGGCCCGAACGCGGGGGGTCGACCACCAGGGCGTCCAGGTCGCCCAGACCCGCGAGCTCGCGGGCGGCGTCCCCGCCCAAGACGTCGACTTCGACGCCGTTCAGATCTGCGTTGAACCGCAAATCGCGCACCGACGACCCCGCCGATTCGACCGCCACCACGTCGGCTCCGGCCGCGGCCAACGGGATCGAGAACGTGCCGCCCCCCGCATAGAGATCGGCGATGTATTTGCCCTCGACGCCTCCGAGCCCCTCCATCACCTGCTCGACCAGGCGGCCCGCCTGCGCGGTGTTCACCTGGAAAAACGACGGGGCCTGCGTCGAGAAGTAGAAGTCGCCCACCCGCTCGCGCCAGAAACCGCGCCCGGAAAGCGTTTCCACCCCTTTGATGCGGCGGGCGGCCCCCTCGTCGGCCATCACGCGCACGATGCTGGTGGCCTTGCACGCGTCGCCCACGGTCTTGGCGAACAGGGCGCGCGGAAACGGGCCGGGGCGCGTCCACGCCGCCACCTCCAGCTCTCCGGTGGCCATGCTGTGGCGCACGCCGACGCGGTAGATCCCCAGATCCTGGTTGCCCAGCACGAAGCGCATGGCGCCGCGCAGCGCCTTGGGGACCTTTTGAATCTTCGTGTGCGCGAGCATGGTCTGCTCGACGGGAAGCAGCTCGTCGGTGCCCTCCCGCATATAGCCCAGGTTGAAGGCGCCCCGCTCGTCGATGCGGGCGCTCATCTCGATCTTGTTGCGGTACGCCCATTCGCGCTTGCTGCGCATGGTGGGCTCCACCAGCTGCTCGGCCCGTTCGGCATCGATGCGGGCGGTGCGCACCAGCTGGGACACCACGTTGTCGCGCTTGGCCTTCAGCTGGGCCTTGTACGAAAGATGCTGCCAGGGCGCTGCCCCCGAGATCTGGTCGTACGGGCTGGCGGGCTCGACGCGGCAGGAGGACGGCTCCACCACCTGGACCAGCTTCGCACGCGCGAACGAGCCCTTGTCCTCGACCACCTCGACCACGGCCGTGTCGCCCGGCGCAACCAGCGGGCAGAACACCGCCTTGCCATCGTCGAGGCGACCCACCGCGTCTATTCCGTATGACATGCGTTCGAACGTAACCGTCTGTTGCATAAAAGCCCTAATTCCTTCAACTTTGCAATAATCTGTCCGTAGTAGCGTAGTATACTTGCTTTCGCGTGCCCTCGTAGCTCAGGGGATAGAGCGTCTGCCTCCGGAGCAGAAAGCCACAGGTTCGAATCCTGCCGAGGGCACCATTCTCCCTTTCGTCGCCTCATATATATTGGAACCCCCTTTGGCAACATCTCAAGAACAGCTCCGATCCACCGAGGTTTCTCACGACGAGCTGAAAAGCGCCTCGGGGCGCCCCCTCTCCTCCCGCTGGCTGCAGCTCATCGTAACCATCTGGACCGGGCAGGCATTCTCCATCATCACGAGCGGCGCGGCCGGATGGGCCATCATCTGGCATGTGACGCAGACGACCCAAAGCGCGCTGGCGCTTTCGCTGATCATGGTGTGCGCCATGCTCCCCCAGGGCGTGCTGTCGCCGCTCGGAGGCGTGCTGGCCGACCGCTTCAACCGCAAAACGCTCATCATAGCGGGCGATCTGGGTGCGGGAACCGCCTCGCTCCTGCTTGCGCTCGCCATCGCGGCAAGCGAATCGTCGCTGCTCCTCATCTGCCTGTTCGGAGCGATCCGCAGCGCGTTTTCGGCCGTGCACGGGCCGGCCATGATGGCCGCCATGCCCATGCTCGTGCCCGAACGCCACCTGCTGCGCATCAACACGCTCGACCAGGTTCTCGCCAGCCTCGCGAACGTGTGCTCGCCGGCTATCGGCATCGGGCTGTACGCCGCGTTCGGGCTGTCGTTCGCACTGGTGCTGGAGTTCGCGGGCGCCGTCGTGGCCGTCGCGGCCATGCTGCTGGTGAAGATCCCCACCGTGAGGGCCGAAGACGGATCCTCGGCCCTCGGGCAGATGGTCGAAGGATGGCGGGTCCTGGCAGCCACGCGCGGACTGGTCATGCTGCTGGGCGGCCTGACCGTCGGCCTCATGGCGTTCTCGTCGATATCTGCAGTGTATCCGCTGATGAGCACACAGTACTTCGGGGCAAACGGGACCATGGTCTCCATCGCCGAGGCGGTATCGGGAATCTGCATGCTCGTAGGGGCCGGCATCATCATGGCCTGGGGCGGAGGGCGGCGCCTCGCCCTTTTGCTGTGCGCGTCGTCTGTGCTGGTCGCGGCGCCCACCATTGCGGCGGGCCTGCTTCCCTCCGACGCCTTCTGGGTCTATGTGGCGCTCATGGGCCTCGCCTCGGTGTTCATGGCATGGTTCAACGGCCCCGTCATGACGCTCGTCCAGAAAAACGTGCCCGAAGCGAAAACGGGGCGCGCCCTGGGGTTCCTCTACGCGGCCATCGGCATCGCCATGCCCGCGGGCGTCGCTTTGGGAGGCGTGCTGGCCGAGCACATCGGCGTCACCTCCTTCTTCGTGGCATCCGGCGCCCTGTTCCTGTTAATCGGCCTTATAGGCTATGCTTTCCGCGATATACGCGCACTCGATGCGGGCGACCCCGCAACAGAGGCATAGGGTCCGGCGCATTCGGCAGACCGTGCGCCCGGCCACGTCAAGGCGTGCGGGTGGAGGCCCCGGAGCGCCGCCCGAACGCACGAGCACACGAGGAGCAGCCCATGTCCACCATCGCAGAAGCCGGCACGCCCTTCCCCGGGTCGGCCTTCGCCGCGCCCATCTACCGCATCCCCGCCGTAACCCGCACGCAGTCGGGCCGCATCATCGTGTGCTACGACGTGCGGGAAGACTGGAGGGACCTCCCCGCCGACTTCGACATCGCCCTGCGCGCTTCCGACGATGGCGGAAGGACCTGGACCCAGCCGAAGGCCCTGCGCCGCCACGAGCCCGGCCACGGATACGGCGACGCGTCGCTCACGTTCGACCCGCGCACGAAGACGACGTATTGCTGGTATGCGGGTTCCACCGGAGAGTCGTACTTCAGCGCCCGGGCGGGCGGCGCGGGACTGGAGCTGTGGCTGGCCGCCTCCCGCGACGACGGGCGAACATGGGAGCACCGCGACATGAGCTCGCTTCGCCCCGCGCATGTGGCTGGCATGTTCTGCTCTTCGGGAAACGGGGGCGTCGCCCGCGACGGGAGGCTGTTCCAAACCTTCGTGCTGCGCATCGACAACCGGGACTTCGCGGCGATCGCCTGGTCGAGCGACAACGGAGAGACCTGGGAGCTGGGAAAAGAGGTCGGTCCCGACTGCGACGAATGCAAGGCGGTCGAACTTGCCGACGGCTCTGTGCTGCTGCACGCCCGCTCGAAACCGGCACGCCGGGAGGCCCGCGCGCCGCGCCTGGGGGAAAGCTTCGAAGCGCCCGTTCCCAACCCGACGCTCACCGATCCCGCATGCAACGGCGGGCTCGCGCACGTGGGGGGCGCGCTGGTGGCATCGCTTTGCGACGACCCGAGCAGGCGGCGCAACCTTTCCCTGCACGTCTCCACCGACGAGGGATCCACGTGGAGCCCCGCCTTGCCCATCGATTCGGGGGCGGCCACCTATTCGGCCGTGGTCGATCTTGGGAACGGGAGGTTCGGGGTCGTGTGGGAGGCCGACAACTACCGTCTCATCGTGTTTCGATCCTACAGCCTGGAAGACCTGGGCGTGACGGCCTCCGAGGCCGGCGGGGCCCTTACGTGGGACCCCTCGAGGGTGAGGCTCCCCGTTCGGACGGGAGCTCCCGGCGCGGCCGAACCGCCCGTCGCGAACGGGAGAACGCGTTGACCTCGGATCGGATGATGGAAGGCCCGCGAACGAAAAAAGCGCCCGGTTTCCCGAGCGCTTCGTTTCCGTGGTGCCCCCAACGAGAATCGAACTCGTCTCTCAGCCTTGAAAGGGCCGCGTCCTAACCGATAGACTATGGGGACGAAAGCCTGCTCTAAGAGCAGCCCGAATATTATTGCAGAGAGGCCCTTTGATTGCAAGGGGAAATCGGCCGAGCTCGCGGGCCGACGACAACTTCCCCGCAAACACCGAAGCGCCCCTTCGCCGGCTTCGGCCGTATATCCGCAGAGAATGAAGGGAACGGGCGCCTTGCCGCGCCGACGGCGCTTCTCGGCGAAACATCGGCTAGAATGGCAAGCATGACGAACCTCGATTCTGCCACCGCGCCCGCTAAAGGCGCGGCTTCCCTGCCCGAAAAGGGCGCCTCGACCGCCGCCGACGCATCTCGTTGCGAAAAGCCCCTGGTCATGGTCGTGCATGCCTCGGTTGGGTCGGGGCACAAAAGCGCGGCGAAGTCCGTTGCGCAGGCGCTCGAGCTGCTGCGCGACGAGGGGTTCGGGCTCGCCCCTTCCGACCTCGAGGTGGAAGTGGTGGACATCCTCGATTGGGGCCGCCACAAATTCGACGGCGACCGGGCCGCCTCCTACTTCGTTGGGGCGACGCGACCCATCTACGACCTCGTCTGGCGCTACACCTTCACAGGGCGCCTCCTGTGGGGCGGCGGCACCATCTGGTCCCACATCATGTACGCCCCCTTCACGCGCTACATCGCCGAAAGAAGGCCCTGGGCAGTGGTGGCCACGCACATCACGGCGGCGAACTCCGCCGTTGCCGCGCGCATGCTCACCCGGCAGGACTTCCCCGTGATCAGCGTTCCCACCGACTACGAGACCGAGGGCCTGTGGCCGCACAAGAGCTCCGATCTGTTCTGCGTGGCCACCCAGTCGATGGCCGAAACCTTGCGCGCCCGCAAGGTGGAAGACGACCGCATACGCATCACGGGCATTCCGACCAGGGAAGACTTCCGCAAACCCTACGACCGGGAGGAAACGCGCCGAAAGCTGGGGCTGCCCCTCGACAAAACCGTCGTGCTGGTCTTGGCGGGAGCGCAGCTTCCCACGCCCTACCTGAGGTTTCGCGAGGCGCTGGACAAGACGCTCCCGTACCTGCACACGCTTTCCGACCTGCACCTGGTGTTCATCGCGGGCAGCGATGCCGAGTACGAAAAGCACCTGCGCGCCATGAAGCGCGACTACGAGCTGGACAACATGACCGTCTTCGGATATGTGGACGGTATGGCCGCCCTGATGAACGCCAGCAATCTGGTAGTATGCAAGTCCGGTGGCCTCACGGTGACCGAATGCCTGTGCGCCGAGGTCCCCATGATCCTCGTGGGGCGCGCCTACGGGCAGGAAAAGATCAACGTCGAAATGCTCACCTCGGCAAGCGCGGCCATGCACGTCACCACGCCGCGCGAGCTCATCGACGCTTTGCGCTACATCATGAGAAACCCCCACGGGATCGACGCGATGCTGGTGAACGCCCGCTTCATTCGCAGGCCGGACGCGGCGCGCGACGTCGCGGCCGAGGCCCTGAAGCTCGCACGGGTTTCGCGCGATGCCTCCGATCCCTTGAGGAAGAAGCGCTTCGCCCGGTTCTACATCGGGCACCAACCCGCACACGTTCGCTAACGCGAGAGGAAACGCAATTTGAAATCGTTCTCAGACCTGGGTCTTTCGACCAACACGCTCGCTGCCGTCGAGGATATGGGCTACACCGAGCCCACGCCCGTCCAGCAGCAGGCCATCCCCCTGATCCTCGAAGGGCACGACGTCATCGCCGCAGCCAAGACGGGAACCGGGAAAACCGGCGGGTTCTCGCTGCCCTCGCTCGACCGGCTGGGGCACGCCAAGAAGGGCACCGGCCCCCTCATGCTGGTGATCACGCCCACCCGCGAGCTGGCTCAGCAGATCGGCGACGTGTGCGAGGCCATCGCCCGGCACACCCGCCACCATATCGCCATCGTGGTGGGCGGCCTGTCCTACGGGCCGCAGATCGAACGCATCAAGCGCGGATGCGATGTCCTCATCGCCACGCCCGGGCGCCTCATCGACCTCATGGACCAGCATGCGGTCAATTTGAAGGCCGTGGAAACGCTGGTCCTCGACGAGGCCGACCGCATGCTTGACATGGGATTTCTTCCCGCCGTGAAAAAGATCGTGGCCGCCACGCCGAAAAGTAGGCAGACGCTTCTGTTCTCCGCGACCATCGACCGCTCGATCATGTCCACCGTGAACACGATGCTGCACGATCCGGCGCTCGTCGAGATCGCCCACAAGGGGGACGTGGCCGACACCATCGACCAGTTCATCATCCGCACGCCCCAAACCGTCAAGCCTTCCCTCGTGAAGGCCGTGCTGGAGGAGAAGGGCGCCGAACGCGTCATCATCTTCGCCCGCACCCGATCCCGTGCCGACTCGACGGCGCGGCGACTGAAGCGCGCCGGGTACAACGTCGAGGCCATCCACTCCGACCGCAGCCAGAACCAGCGCAAGCGGGCGCTCGACCGCTTCTCTGCCGGAGAGGTGAACATACTGACCGCCACCGACGTGCTGGCCCGCGGCATCGACGTCACCGAGGTGGACTACGTCATCAACTACGACCTGCCCACCCAGCCCGAGGACTACGTGCATCGCATCGGGCGCACCGGCCGAGCGGGCGCTGCGGGATTCTCGGTCTCGTTCGTCACGCCCGAGACCGAAGACGCCCTCAAAGACATCCAGAAGCTCATCAAGCAGGACATTCCCGAGATGAAGCTGGCCTCGTTCGATTTCTCGGAAGCCGAGGCGGAGGCCGCGGCCAAGCAGATGGAATTCCAGGCCAAGCGCGACCCCGAAATCGCCGCCGCGAAAAAGGAGCTGCGGGCGAAGGCCCAGCGCAAGGCCCACAAGCGGGAAGCCGCTTCGGAAAGCGCGCCTGCAAAGGGCCGCAGCGCGAGAAAGAAGCCAACGGCGACCCGCCCGAAACCGGAGACGGGCGGCAAGCGCAGCCAAGGCCGTGCGCAGGTGCGCGGCGAGTCCGCGGGAGGCACGGCGGCGAAGGGCCGCGGCACGGCGGGCGATTTCCGCCCCGGCCGCGCACAGCGCGCCGCCGCTGCGCGCAGGCGTACCAGGTCGTAGCGCGTCGGTAACCAGCGGAAAGCTCAGACCCCGGTCGTCCGAGACCTGAGCCTATCGGGAGGGGCGAGTGACAATGGGTTGGATCGCGGCATCATGCGGAGCGGCGCTGTTCGCGGGCCTGGTTTCGATACTGTCGAAGCTGGGTGTGCGAACGACCGACCCCGATGTCGCCACCGCCGTGAGGACCGTCGTCGTCGCGATCGCCGCATGGTGCGTAGCCGCCCTGGGCGGGTCCCTTTCGTCCATCCCGGACATCTCCCCGACGACGTGGCTGTTCCTCGCACTGTCGGGTCTTGCCACGGGGGGCTCGTGGATCTGCTACTTCAAGGCGCTGTCCTGCGGCGATGTGAACAAGGTCGTCCCCATCGACAAGAGCAGCGCCGCTCTGGCCGCACTGCTGGCCATCGCGCTGTTCGGCGAGTCGAACCACCTGGCCGTGAAGCTCGTCTGCATCGCCACGATCCTGATCGGCACGTGGCTCATGATCGAGAGGAAAAGCGGCGAGGCGCACGGCGAAGGCGCGTCGTGGCTGGCTTACGCGGTTATGGCCGCCGTCTTCGCGGCGCTCACCTCGATCTTGGGGAAGGTGGGGATCGACGGGGTCGACTCCAACCTGGGGACGGCCATCAGGACCTGCGTGGTGCTGGCCATGTCCTGGCTCATCGTCGCCTGGAAGGGGAAAACCTCCCAGCTCGCCCTCATCGACAAAGGCGAGCTGGGGTTCCTCGCCCTATCGGGGCTCGCCACCGGGGCGTCGTGGATGTGCTACCACTACGCCATCCAAACGGGCGTGGTCAGCACGGTCGTCCAGATCGACAAGCTGTCCGTTCTGGTGTCGGTGCTGTTCGCCTTCTTCGTGCTCAAAGAGCGCCTCGCGAAGCGCGCCGCATTCGGTCTGGTTCTCATGGTGATCGGCACGGCGGTCATGGCCGCCTTCTCGTAAGCCGGCGAAACCAGGGACGGGCGCCCCTCGCCGCGACCGCGGCCGCGCCACCACAGCCGCCCCGCCCTGTCATTCACAGAATTTACCGACCCGCTCGGCGAGGGGTTGCGACGGTTCGGCGGCGAAGGACTATGGTAGTCGATGACCGGTCGAGAAGAAGGAGCGCCATGGTCGTCGCGGTAGCATGCAACGGGCTTCGAATCCCCGCCCTTTTCGCACATGCGACCGATCTTACGTTCTACCGAGTGGATCGCGGCGTCATCGTCGGCAGCCGCACCATCCCCCTAGGAGACTTCCCCAGCCAGCAGCGACCCGACCTGGTATGGTCGCTGGGAGCCAACGCGCTTGCCTGCCGAAGCATAGACGTCGGCTCGCGCGCCGCCCTCGAAGAGAAGGGCGTCGAGGTGTTCCTCGCGCAGGCAGACGACCCCGCATCGGCGGTGAGGGAGTACCTGCACGAGGCGTTCCTCGCATCGGACGGCCTCCAGGAAGAGGCCCTTACCTAAAGCTCGCGTCGCGCTTCGATCGCGCGGCCCAGCGTGACCTCGTCGGCGAACTCCAGGTCTCCCCCCACCGGAAGGCCGCTGGCAAGCCGCGTGACCCTCACGCCCAAAGACTTTATCTGGCGGGAAAGGTAGGCCGCCGTCGTCTCCCCCTCCACGTTGGGATTCGTGGCGATGATCACCTCGCGGACAGACGGGTCGGACAGGCGCCTCAGAAGCTCGGCGATGTGCAGGTCGTCGGGCCCCACGCCGTCCATCGGCGAGAGCTCCCCGCCCAAAACGTGATAAACGCCCTTGAACGCGCCCGTGCGCTCTATGGGCGGGATGTCGCGCGGTTCGGACACCACGCAGATCATGCCGTGGTCGCGATCGTGCGAGCGGCATATCTCGCACAGGTCGTCCTCTGCGTAGTTGAAGCAGCGGGAACAGAACCGAACCGCGTCCTTCACCTCGGTTATCGCGTCAGCGAGGCGAACGACCGTCTCGCGATCGGTGTTCAGCATCCAGTACGCGATGCGCTGCGCCGATTTCGGCCCGACGCCGGGCAGGCGCTCGAGTTCGTCGAGCAGTTTCTGAAGCGCGGGTGCGACGAACATCGGCTACCTCAAGCCGGGGATGTTCATGCCGCCGGTCACGGCCGACAGGCGCTGCTCGGACTGCGCGGCGACTCCGCGCAGGGCCTCGTTGACCGCCGCGAGAACCATATCCTGGAGCATCTCGGCGTCGGCCATCTGAACCGCGTCGGGATGGATCGCGATGCTCTCGAGCGTGTTGTCGCCCTTGGCGGTAGCTTCGACCATGCCACCGCCGGCAGAAGCGGTGAACCGCATGTCCTTGATCTCGTCTTGGGCGCGCGAAAGCTCGAGCTGCATCATCTGGGCCTGCTTCATCATCTTCTTCATATCCATGGCGGTTTCCTTTCGTCGGTGTCTCTATGCGAAGCGCTTCGCCCGAAAGGCGCAGCGCGCAGCTTAGCCGGTAGGTGCGGAGGGGCTAGCTCAGTTCCGTGAACGAAACCGACCCCCCGAACGCGCCGCGCATCATGCGCTCGACGTTCGAGATGTCGTTCGCGTCGCCGCCCGCCGCAGGTGCAGGTGCAGGTGCAGGTGCAGGTGCAGGTGCAGGTGCAGGTGAGGCAGGGTACTCGTCCTCGCCCGCGAAATACGCGGCATCGTCGTAGGGCACCTCGTCGTAGGGAACGGGCTCGTAGACGGGCGCCTCGGGCACAGGCGGAGAAGCGGCCGGGGTCCGGTCCGCGCCTGCGGCAGGCGCCGCCGATCCGACGGCCGCCCCGTTCTGCGCGGCGCGGGCCCGCGCGGCTTCGCGCACTTCCTGGACCCGGGCAACGGCGGAGCTCGCGGCTGCCCGCACGGCCGCCGCCGTGGTCGCCGTGGGCTGCGAGGAAGCGCCTTCGGGGGAAGCGGGCGCTATCGGAGTTGCCCGAGTCCCGGCTTGGACGAACCCGTAGGGAACGAAACCTCCGGCGTTCTTGGCGAACGACGCGTCGACGGTCTCTTGCACCTCGGGCTTCTGAACCGCCCCGTAGGCGAAGGCCGCTTCGGCGCCGAACTGGATCAGCACCATGTCCCGATCGGGATCGAACAGCGCCTTGGTGTTCATGAACAGAACCCCGTAGGCAGCCTTGTGCTTCTTCACATCGGACAGAACGCTTTGCCACAAACGCTGAAGCGAGGCGGGATTGGCCAGAATCGCCCGCGTCTGCTCGGAAAGGCGCCCGGCGGCCTCGGCGGGAGCAGGGGCGGAAACGGGAGACGAAGCCGGATCCGCGCTGGGAGCCGTGAAAGCCGCAGCGGCCTCGGGAGGGGTTGCGGGCTGGGCAACCGGGGGCGCCGCCGGCGCGGCGGGCGCCGCAGTTTGCGCCGTTTGGGCGGGCGCGGGCTCGGGTCGCGCGGGCGAAGGCGCAGCAGGGGGTTCCGGCCGCATCGCCTGCGGCTCGGGCGCCGGCGCGGCGGGCGCGGCCTGCACCGGCGCGGCAGACGCAGCGGCAGCGCGCGCAGGCGCCGCCGACGTCACGTGCGCCACGGAGGAGTACCCCGATTCGAGGGCCTCGATGCGCTCGGCAAGCGCCGCCATAGTCAGGTCGGAATCGGGGCGCACCATGCGGGTTAGCGCGATCTCGAACGACAGGCGCGGGTTCGAGGAGGTCTTCAGCTCGACCGTCAGATCCCCCAGCACGCCCATCAGGCGCGCCAGGCGATCGGAGCCGAACATCTCCAACTCGCGCACCAGCTCCCCGCGCTCCGAGTCGGCGACGTCCAGGTCGACGTCGGCTCCCGCCAGCGACATGATGTACATGTTGCGCACGCGCTCCGACATGTCGCGCGCGAACTGCGCGAGGTCGGCTCCCGTCTCGACGTATTCGGCCACCCAGCTGAAACATGCGGCGACGTCGCGCGTCCCGACCGCCGTCATCAGCTCGGCCATCTCGTTGGAATCGATGGAGCCCAACAGGCGCTCTGCACCGGCCAACGTCACGGCCCCGTTCTCGAACGCGATGATCTGCTCGAGCGAGGTGAGCGCGTTGCGCAGGCCCCCTTCCGCACGCCGGGCGATCAGCTCGAGAGCCTCGCCTTCGAACGCGACCCCCTCGGCCGTGCACACCGCGCCCAGCCGCGCCACGATGGACTCGGGGGCGATGCGGCGGAAGTCGAAGCGCTGGCAGCGCGAATGGATGGTTTCGGGAACCCTCTGGGGATCGGTGGTGCACAGGATGAACACGACGTGGGAAGGTGGCTCTTCAAGCGTCTTGAGCAGCGCGTTGAACGCTGCGGTGGACAGCATATGGACCTCGTCGACGATGTAGACCTTGTAACCGCCGCGCGTCGGGGCGAACTGGACGCGGCTGATGATCTCCTCGCGCACGTTCTCGACGCCGGTGCGGCTGGCGGCGTCCAGCTCGTACACGTCCGGATGCGCCCCTTCGGAGATCAGCCGGCATTCGGGACAGGTGCCATCGGGCTCGGGCGTCGGGCCGCTTTCGCAGAGAAGCGCCTTGGCCACGAGGCGCGCCGTGGTGGTCTTGCCCGTGCCGCGCGGACCCGTGAACAGGTACGCGTGGCTCACCTTCCCCTGCTCGATTGCGTTTTTGATGGTTCGCTCGATATGCTCTTGGCCAACCACGTCTGAGAAGACCTGCGGTCGGTACTTTCGATACAGCGATTCAGCCATTGTCCCCTGCGCTTTCTAGCCCTACGAGGGCGGTCGTTCCACGAGCATCATACCGCTAACCCGCGCCTACTTTCCCGAACGGGCGGCGATGAGCCCCTTCGCGGCGCCCACGATGGCGGGAAGCACCGATACCCCCACGATGAGCAGGACGATCACCTCGAAATGATCCTGGACGAACGGAAGGCCGCCGAAAAAGTAGCCCAGCAGCACGAACGAGGACACCCAGGCGATGCCGCCCACGGCGTTATAGAGCGTGAACTTCGCGAAGTTCATATGGCCGGTTCCCGCGACGAACGGGGCGAACGTGCGGAAGAAGGGCATGAAGCGCGTGATGACGATGGTGAGGCCCCCGTAGCGCTCGAAGAACCGGTCGAGCTTGGCCACGCGCTCGGGCGTGAAGGCCTTCACCTTGCCCGAATCGATGATGCGCGTGCCGAAGAAGCGCGCGATCCAGTAGTTCGAGGTGTTGCCCAGGATAGCCGCCGAGATGAACACCGCAAGCGTGGCCGCAAGGTTCAGCCCTCCCCCTTCGGCCGAGAAAACGCCCGCTGCGAACAGGAGGGAGTCACCGGGAAGGAACGGAAAGAACACCAAGCCCGTTTCCACGAACACGATGAGGAACAGGGGCGTGTACACGAGAACGGGACCCAGTGCGACGATCCAAGCCGCGATGGCGGCGCGCGGATCGTTGATGAGCCCGACGAGAGCGGAGAGCAGATCCATCCGTCGCCTTTCGACTTCGAGCCGGCCGTCGAGGGCCTGTAAAGCAAAAAGTATCCCGAATAGGCAGGGACGCTCGTCAGCGGTCCCTTATGGCTGCTTCCTCCCGGACCTGACCAGGTTCGGAACTTGGCGCCGTCCCAGCCCATTCGAGATACTAGGTAATCCGACCCGCCCAGTATACCCGACGGGGCGGCCCGCCCGCTTGCGAACCGCCCCGCTTTTATGACTTAATCACATCCCGCGCCGAAGCGCGAAAACCTAGTCCCGGTTCCTGCGCGCCTGCGCCAGGGCGATTCCGATGAGGGAAGCCGCGATGACCGCAGCGCACAGCAGGTAAACCGCCGAATCCCCGGTGGCCGGCAGCTGCTTGACCGCAGAGGCCGGGGGAACCGTTCGAACGACCGAGGGGTTCTCGGTGTTGCCGCCGGGCGGCTCTTCGATCTTGCCGGGCGGCTCTTCCTCGACGAAGGTATTGGTGATCACAGAGCCCTCGACGCTTTTGCGGTAGCCCGCGGGGACCTCGACCTCATCGACCGTGTACTGGTAAGCCGCGCCCAGCTGGTCGGTCTTGTCCAGATCCTTCCAGGTGTAGGAGGTGGCACCGTCCTTCAGCGTAACGGGGTCGCCCAGCTTCTGCCCGTCGCAGAACAGCTGCAGCTGAATGGCGGGGCGCTCGTCGCTGCCGCCCACCCAGACCTTGCTCGCCGTGAAGTCGGTCCGCTCGATGCGCTTGTTCTGGACGGAAAGCTGCACCGTGGGAACTCCCTTGTCCAGGTCCTTGACGACCACCTTGACCGGCGTCTTGTCCAGCAGGTACCCTTCGGGCGCCGCCGTCTCGACCAGCACGTACTGACCCTTCAGATCCAGGCTCTCGACAACGGCCATGCCCGACTGGTCGGTCGTCACGGTCTGGATGGGATCGCCCTTCGCAGCGCCGTTTTCCGCACGATAGACCTCAAAGGTCGCCCCCGCCAGCTTCTTGGACGCGTCATCGGCATCGACCTTGGTTATCTCCAGGTTCCTGACCTCGCGGCAGGGGACCTCGTCCCTGTTGCCGATCGCATACGCTGCGGCCATCAGGCTTTCCTTAGCGATGTTGACCGTGGTTCCGGCCGCCTGGCCCCCGTTGATGGAAAATCCCAGATACGAGTTGATCGCGGCGTTCGGATCGAAGTCGTTGACCAGCTCGACCATGAAGCGCGTGTAACCCGCTTCGGCAACCGTCGACTCCAGCTTGATGCCGCTGGCCTGGACCGTTACGGAGAACTTCGTCGTCACGTCCTCAAGGCTGGAAGCATCGGCGCCGAAGCTATCCGCCGCCTCGTCGCGCAGCCCGTACACCTTCAGCCTCGTTTGGGCGGTGTAGGGAGACGTTCCCGTATACGAAATCGCGATGCCGTCCGTATCGGCCACGTTGTAGAACCGGGCGTATGCGCGGTGCGTGTACTTGTTCTGGGTGCCGTCCTCGGATATCAGGACGTTGGTGACCATCGCGGTCTGGCGCACTTCCTTAGCCGTCACCTCGCTGGGAGCGGGAAGCGGCTTCTCCCACAGCACGTCGTAGGTGTAGCTGTAGGGAGTTCCGGCATAGGTGCTGTTGAACGTGTACGTCCCGTTGCCCGTCGCGCGCTTGAGGTCGGGATAGTCCGCGAGCTTCACCATGAAGTCGAGGCTGTCGACCGATTCGATGTAGTCGGTGAACACGTACCGTATCGTCTTGGTGGTCGGGTTGTAGTCGGGAACGGCCACCACCACGTCGGACCCGTCCACCGTCGTGGTGAGCGTCGGGATGAGCGCGGAAACCGACTCCTCGTCGAATATGCCGTTGGGCCGCAGGCGGTCGTCCAGCTTGATCGTGAAGAAGTCGCCCTCCCTGATGGAAGAGTCGCGGTTATCGACCGTGCCCTTCATCGTAACCAGGAGGTACTGGTAGTTGTTCACCTGCCAGTCGCTCGACTGCCCGTTGTAATCCCTCTTTTCGTGGGACACCTCGACATTTGCGATGTTGCTGTCGACGTTCTTGCCGATACCGCACAAAACCGACTCCGCCTCGGCGCTCGATCCCGTGTTAAGCAGGAACGAAAAACCCACCAGCAACGCGAACGAAACGAAAAGGCGCTGTAGCCTACCCGCCCTGCTTGCCATTTCCACCTCTCAATCTACCTTCACCGTCACCGGCGCCTCGAAACGCCGGCTGCATCGCGGCGACGGGCTGCCGATCGGCTCCGAGAACCCGAACGACCCCGCATGGCGCAGGCGCTTGACGCCGCCGCAGCATTCCATTATAAGGAGCGCCTCGAAAATAAGATAGATCGGCTATCTTCACAAATGGAAAACAACGCAAGCCGGGTCCGAATATGCGAAGAGGGGCGGCGCAACCGCACCGCCCCCCTTTTTTTTCGCTTTTCCGCGCCGGCCTATCGGACGAAGCGGTTCACCAGCACGATGTAGGCGCCTGCGACGAGCGAGACGACCCCCGCCACGATCGCGATCTCGACCAGCGTCGGCGCGTACGTTCCGGCAAGCGCCCACATGTCGGGGCCGCCCGCAAGCGCCGCTCCCTGCGTGCCCAGCGAGATGCCGGGGGCGCCCTCCACGTTCGGCGTGATGAACGCGGTGAACAGCAGCCAGATGCGCTTGCACAGCACGCCCAGCACGACCAGCGCAGACGCCAGCACGATCAGCCCCGTCTTCTGGCGGTTCTTCGCGAACACCAGGATGAGGAAGGGAACGAGCAGGCCGCATACGATCTCGAACCAGAAGAACGGCGAGGTCGCTCCGACGGTCATGTGCGAGAGCGCGTGCGCATGCTCCCCGCCGGGATACGCCATGGTCAGAAGCTCGCAGCCGATGAAGAAGGCGTCGACCGCGATGAAGACGGCGAGCAGGCCCGCCAAGCTGGCGAGAAGCTCCTTGCCCGTCTGGAAGATCCCGAAGCGCTCCAGCAGCACGAGCGTGATGAGCAGCAGGGCCAGCCCCGAATCGCAGGCCGAGGCCACGAAGATGGGGGCCATGATGGCCGTGTACCAGGTCTTGGCGATCTGCAGGCCGAAGATCCACGCGGTCACCGAGTGGACGAGGATGGCCGTGGGCAGCGCCACGCGGGACAGAACCGCGACCGCGCGATGGTTGCCTCGCACTAAAAAGACCAGGTCGAGGATGTTGATGGTCAGGTACAGCGTGATGACGCACACATCCCACAGAAGCGGCGAGGAGAAGTTCGGCCCCGTGGCGATGCGCCACACGCGCGCGATGCCGCCCAGATCGATGAGGACGAACATGCCCGCCGCGCAGATGCACACCATCGAGCAGATGACTGCGGGGATGGCGACGCGCTCGTATTTCTCGATCTTGAACACGCTTGCCGAAGATGCGACGATCAGGCCGCCGGCGGAAAGGCCGACGAAGAACATGAACATCGCGATGTAGAGCCCCCACGAGGTGGCGTTCGACATGCCCGTCGCTCCCAGGCCCACCACCTGCTGGTATACCCATGCGCCGACGCCGATGGCGGCGACGGCCGCCAGAACGCCCAGGGCGCCCTTCGTTTTGGTAGACAATTCCATCAGTGCACCCCTTATTCGAAGTAGAAGACTTGCGGGCTCGTGCCCATCTCTTCCAGCAAAATGCGGACGTTCTTCTCGCGGGCGATCTTCGAGATCTCCGAATCGGGATCGTCGAGGTCGCCGTAGACGCGTGCGCGGGCCGGGCAGCACGTGACGCACATGGGCGCATCGCCCCGGTCGGTGCGCTCGGAGCACAGCGTGCATTTCTCCATCACGCCCTTGGGGCGCACGGGCACATCGGCCTCCCCGTAGTTCGAGCCGGCGCTGCGCACCGGTTCGGTCCAATTGAACACGCGCGCGTTGTAGGGGCAGGCGGCCATGCACATGCGGCATCCGATGCACTTGTCGTAGTCGATCTCGACGCGGCCCTTGCCGTCTTTGTAGGTCGCCCCGGTCGGGCACACCTTCTGGCAGGCGGGGTTCTCGCAGTGCTGGCAGGCAAGCGGCAGGTAGTCGCGTGAAAGAGCGGGATACACGCCCACGGCGCCGTCGATAACCTCGCTGTTCTCGGTGAGCACGCGGTTCCACAGCATGCCGTCGGGAACGTTGTTGCTCATCTTGCACGAGATAGAGCAGGTGTGGCATCCCACGCAGCGGCCCACGTTGACCGCGATTGCAAGTTTCGTCATGGCTCCCCCTATGCCTTCTTGATCGCGACGAGCGTGTCGGAAAACGGGATGACCGGCCCGCACATCAGCTTGGATCCGCGCGCGATGAACTCGTCGTTGGTCACCGACTGCATGTTCCCCTCGACGGTGTAGTCGGCCGTGGCCCCCTCGATCATGCGGACCGATCCCGGACGCACCGCCTCGTTGCCCGATACGCGCACCTTGAAGCTGCCGCGGTCGTTGAACACCTCGGCCACGTCCCCGGTCTTAAGCCCGTATGCGGCCAGATCGGCGGGGTTGGCGTTCAGCGTGGGCTCGTAGAACTGCTGCAGCCATTCGGCATCGTTGAACTGGTTGTGGATGCGGAAGCGCGAGCGCACGTTGATCAGCTGGAACGGAAAGCGCTCGCGGTCGGGGTTGTCCCACGTGGCCTCCGAGCAGGGCTCCCACTGGGGAAGCTCCTGGGCGTCTTCGACCAGCGACTCGTAGTACACGTCCATGCGGCCCGAAAGCGTGGGGAACGTGCGGTCCATGGCCACGCGGCGCACTTCGGCGATCCCCTCGCACGGCCACATGCCCTGGTTGTCCGCCAGCTTCTCGACCGTCAGGGAAGAGACGTAGGGGTCTTCCGACGTGCCCAGAACGGCCTGGGCGCGCTCGAGCGACGTCTTGGGAAGCGCGTCTTCGACGCCCATGCGCTTGGCGATCTCGCGCGTGAGCCACAGGTCGGTGCGGGCCTCGAACAGCGGATCGATGACCTTTTGCTGCATGACGATATGGCTGTAGCCGCTCGCGATGTTGCCGATCTCCTCGTCGTACTCGAAACGGCTGGTCAGCGGCAAAACGTAATCCGCCCATTTCGCCGCTTCGGTGAAGTACGGATCCGCGGTGACGATGAGGTCGAGGCTGCGCGCCCACTCTTCGCTCTTGGACATGTTGGCCATGCACTGCGCGAGTTTGTCGCCCACCGCGATGTGCGCGCGAACGGAGTTCTCCTTGTAGCGCAGGTCGTACATGGGAACATCGGCTTCGCCGGCCGCCAGCGTCTCGGGAAGCGCCCAGGAGCCCAGCGTCGCGGCATACCCGCCGTACGAAGCGCCCACATACACGCCCACACCCGCGCCCTCTTTCCCGATGTTGCCGGTGATGGCGGTCAGGACGGCGGCCGCATGGCCGGCGATGTCGGCGTTGCTCATCTTGTCGTTTCCGCCCCAGCCGAGGCACAGCGACGAGGGGCCCGCGGCGTACAGCTCGGCCAGCTCCCTGATCTTGTCGGCCGGGATGCCCGTGATGCGGGAGGCCCATTCGACGCTGTACTGCTTCTGCGTCTCTTTCAGCAGGTCGAACACCGTGCGAGCACGCACACCGTCCACCTCCGCCGAGCCCGACAGCACCGTCGTGGCCGCCTTGTCGGCGCGCACGACGCTACCCGAGCCGTCGATGACGTAGAACAGGTCGAGCTGGCCGGGCACGGGCGCCTTCTTCTCAGGGTCGATCGAGGGCTCGCGGTCCTTCAGCAGCGCGCCCGTCTCGGCGTTCACCAAAAACGGCAGCGACGTGTGGTTGGCCATGAAGGCCGTATCGGCCAGCCCCGACTCGAGAATGTGGGTGATCATGCCCAGGAACAGGGCAGCATCAGTTCCCGGCTCGATGGGCACCCATTCGTGGGACTTGCCCGCCGTCGTCGAGAAGTGCGGATCGACGGTCACCATGCGGGCCCCGGCCTCCTTCGCCTCGAAGAACAGGCGGGCAGACGGAAGGCTCGACTCGCAGTAGTTGCTGCCCACGGTGAGCACGAGCTTCGACTTCGTCCAGTCGCGCGCCTCGGGGGCGCTCATGGCGTAGCCGGCGCCCATGCCCGTCGCCGGATCGAGGCCGTTGCCGATGCCGACGTCGATGCCGGGGTTTCCGCCTCCCCGGGCCCCGAGGACGGGGGCCAAAAACGGCACGTCGGCCTCGGCTCCGCTGGTCACCATGACCGAGCCCTTGCCCGACTCCGCCTGGATGCGCTTGATCTGGTCGACGATCTCGTCAAGCGCCTCGTCCCACGACACGGAGACGAACTTGCCCTCGCCGCGCTCTCCGACGCGCTTCAGGGGCGTCTGGATGCGCTTGTCGCCGTAGATGTGCTGGATCTCGGAAATGCCCTTGAGGCATATGGTGCGGTACCTGTCCTCGCAGATGTCGTTCGGCTGGATCATGGCGAGGCGGCCTCCGCGCACCGTGCACTTCAGCGGGCACATGCCCCCGCAGTGGCTGTGATGGTACGTGTAGGCCACGCGCTCGTCTGCGGCGGCGTCTGCAGCGATCGGCTTCAGCCAGCCCTGCGTGGACGTCATCGCCGCGGCGCCCGCCGCTCCCAGCGCGCCCGCCGCTCCGACGCCTTTGAGAAAACCTCTGCGCGACAGCCCGTTTTCCGAACGTTTCGGCATGGTGATTCCCCCTCCTATTGTCGAGGAAGCGCACCGGGCTCTCTCTTCTCCCCCGGACATGCGCTCCCGCCCGCCTTCGCTTCCCTCGAGCGAATCCGTATCGGTGGGGAAACCATATCAAATTGTCATAGGACAAAACAAGATTTATCCTATGACAATTTCTACCTGCATTATCCTATGTTGAAAATAGTATCGACCCGCTCCGTCGCACCGGAAAGCCGCGCTGTTCCGACGGGCGGCTACCGACCCAGCTTCTTGAGGATATCGGCCAGGTCATCGGCCTTTGCGGAGCCGAAGCCCTCGCTGAGCGCGCTGGGGACCACCACCGAGCTTCCCGTGTCCTTGATGCTCTCGTACAGCAGGTGCATGGCGCGCAGGTTGAGCGCGCGGTCGTTATCGGAATAGCTCTCCCCCGCCTCGTCGAGCATGGCCGCGATGTCCTGCTCGGCCTCCATGAGGATGATGCGGGCCTTCTTGCGCTGCTCGGCCTGGGCTTCGAGCGACATGACGTTTTGCAGCTCGTCGGGGATCAGGATGTCGCGCACCTGGACCGACATGATGGTGATGCCCCACGGGGCAACCTCTTCTTCCAGCACCTTCTTCAGTTCGCGGTCGAGCTGCTCGCGCCGAAGCGCCACCTCGGCCACGCCCGCGCGCCCGATCGCATCGCGCAGGGCCGTCTGGGCGGCCAGCTCGACCGATTTGGTGAAGTCGGCGACTTCCATGCAAGCCGCCTTGGCATCCCACACCACCCAGAACAAAACCGCGTCGACATCGAGCGGGACCAGGTCGGACGTAAGGGTGCGCTCGGCTCCGAACGTCGTCACGCGCACGCGGCTGTCGGTGCGCATGGCAAGGCTCTCGAACACGGGGATGGTCAGGAACATGCCCGGTCCCGCCAGGCGCTGGAAACGGCCGAGGCGCAGCACCACGACGCGCTCCCATTCCTGCGCGATGTGGGTGGAAAGCGTCGCCAGCGACGCCACCACCAGGGCGGCGAACACCGCCAGGACGTCGACGGCGGAGCGCAGCGCGAACGATGCCAGCACAACCGCTCCGAACGTCACGGCGAACACGACGGTCGAAAACAGGATGATGCCCGAATTGGACGCGCGCTCGCCGACGATCTCGGTGTTGACGTCGACGGCGACCGAATCGCGCAACGAAATCCGACGGCCCTCCGGCAAGCGCCGCGAGCCCGTCTCGAACGGGGCCGGTTTCTTCATTCCCATCATTCTCGGGTTCCTTTCAAGCTCGCCAACTTGGCGTTCATGCGTCTCTGGATATCTTCGAACGAAAGCCCCAGATCCCGACAGGAGGCGATGCACTCCTGCAGGATCCGGTCGATCTGCTGGAACTGGGCGTCGTCCTCACTCGCGATCCCGCTGGACACGATGGTTCCGCGCCCCGGGGTGGACTCGATCAGCCCGTCCGACTTCAGCCCCAGATACGCCTTGTTCACTGTGTTGTAGTTGATGGAGGCCTCGGATGCCAGGGCGCGCACCGTCGGAAGGGCGTCGCCCGGCTCCAGATAGCCAGACGAGATGAGGTACGCGATGCGGTTGCGCAGCTGAACCCACAGAGGGACGTCGCTCGTCTCGTCGACCGCAAAGCTGATCCGCTTCGATTCCCTCGCCCTCATCGCATCACCCCCTGCACGAAGCTCACCTGCGCACCCGCCATCACGATGCAGTAACGCAGCGCGAACGCACCTGCCAGGATACCCGCCGATCCCGCAAGGGTCAGGGCGGCGGTGCGCCTGCGCATAAACAGCGCAACGGCATCGAGGACCAGAGGGCACGCCAGCCCCGCCCCTATGAAGCCGAAGACGAACGGATCCCTCAGGGACCCTCCCAAAAGCTCCGCCGCGCCGTCGGCCGCGGCCGCGTAGGAACCGCTCAGCGCCGTTGCGAGAAGCGCGAAGCACACGAGCGCCTCGAGGACGACGAGCAGGGCATCGGCCCTCACCGCGTGCTCGACCAGGCTTGCGAACGCGGCATCGAGCCCGGTGAAGCACAGCAGCGCGAGCAGCGCGGCCACGCCGCAGGAAAGCGAGGACAAAACGAACAGGGCGGGAACCCAGGGACCGTACCACAGAGGGACCGCCACCAGGCTGCCCAGGAGAAGGCCCGTGTACGCCGCAACCACCGCCCCCGCCGCGACCGACGCCGCGGCGAGCTTTCGCAGGATGCCCACCCTGAATCGGGACGAGGGCAGCCCCCAGCCCACCGACGAGACGGCGCTGAGGGCGAAAAGCGCGACCAGGGCGAACGAACCCACCGTCAGCAGCGAAGTCGTCGGCGACTGGAACAGCAGGGTCGCCCGGTTCGGAACGCCCAGATCGACGAGGAGCATGATCGACCCCACCGCGATGCAGAAGGCCGCGGCGAGGTACCCTGGCGCGACGAGCATGCGGTAGGCGCGCGGAACGACCGCGTACAGGACAGACGGCGCCGCACCGCGCGAGCGGAGACGCGCGCCGTAGCGCTCGACCGGCACGAGCAGGGCGACGACCGAAGAGCAGATGCACAGTCCGGCGCCCATGCCGCCCAGAAACAGGTAGCAGATAACCGGCATTCCGAACATCTTCCACCCCCTCGGTCGCTTGCCGTCGAATCGAACGTGATAATCATAGGACAAATAAGGCCTCCCTCCCGCAGGAGGAAGGCCTTATTCGAAGAGATTGCGCGGGTCGCCTCCTTTTTTCAGGGAGGCACCCTGCGATCGAGCGGGCTCGCGCGCTCGGGACCGCCGTCTTAGCGGCTGCGGCGCATCCGCACAGCGGCGAGCGCTACTGCGAGTGCGGCCAGAGCGAGAAGCGAAGCCGCCAGGTCGATCGGGCCATCGCCCGTCACCGGCAGCGCAACGGGAGCCACCACCGTGCGGCCGGGCTGCGGATCGGGCGCCAGATCAGGTGTCGGCGCGGGAGCCGGGGTGGGAGTCGGGTCCGGATCCGGGATCGGAGTGGGAGTCGGGTCCGGATCCTCGGGCACGGGCGTGCCCGCCTTCTCAACCTGCAGCGTGAGCTGGATCGCTTCAGCAGCTCCATCGAGAACGGCATCCGTGCCGTCGCCTATGGCCCCTTCGGTCACGTCCTTGTCCTGCACCGCCTCCCAAGCGAAGGAGAAATCGCGCTCCTGGCCGAAAACGGAGGCCTTGGCGCCCATGCTACCGACGACCGTTCCCGCCACCGTCAGGTTCTTCCCCTCGGGAGCCGCAGAAACATCCACACCGGAAACCACCAGCGTGAGGTAGGCGGGCTCGGCGAACACCGCATCATGGAGCTTGGCGTAGGTGGCGTACGCGACAGGATCGGCCAGCTCGAAAGTCACGGTCACCTTGGTCGTCCCATCGGATTGCGAAACCACCTTCGCCGCGTCCTTCACGGCATACATGCTGCTCGCCGCTCCGCCGGAAAAATCGGTTCCCGCCAGGCTCTTGAATGCGTACGCCGACGGGTCGGTCGGCGGCCTCACGCCCGCAGGGAAGGTGAGCTGCGCCTCGAATGCGCTGGTCACACCAGAAAGCGCGATGCTGTCGCGCGGAGGCTCGGCGCTGCCGTAGAAGCGCTTCTCAACGTCGGTCATCTGGTCTTTGATGCTCGAGGTCTTGAACGCGAACCCGAACGAGAGCTTGTCTTCGGCCTTCGTCTTGTACACCGCATCGTGCTCGGTGGTAAACGAGGCCTCGTCCTTCTTAGCCACGGCGATGTCCCCGACCACCTTGTGCTGTTCCACCAGGGTAAGGCCCGCATCGACCTGACCCGTCGGGTGCGACGCGTTCAGCGCGACCGCAGTCTCGTTGAAGGCCGAAGCCTGTTCGTTTATCGGCGTGACCACGGAGGGGCGGTTGCCGGAAGCCGTGGTGGGGCTGAACCGGTAGGTCTTCGGGAAGGGGTTCGACACAGTGACGACCACGCGCGCATCATCGGCGTTCCCACCGGCCGCATCTGCCTGCGCACCGCGCAGGAAGGTGAAGCTGTAGGTTCCGTCGAGTGCGGTGACGCCGGTCTTCTGGGTCACAACCGCACGTCCCTGCTCGAGCGGCAAAAGACCGCCTTCATTCACCCCGTCGCCATCTTTTTCCACCAGATAGGAGGCCTCGGCCCTGACCTCGACGCCGCTGAGGGGCATCTCGCCCGGATCCTGCACCCCGTTATCGTTGAGGTCCTCGTACACCAGGCCCGTCACCGTGCCCGGATTCAGCGCGGCAGACGCCGAGAAGTGCGCGGTGGGAGGAACCACCGTGGTGGTGCCGATGGTGTAGCGCGTCGCGCAATTCCAGGTGTTCACCAAGGAGCCGTCCGCAGGCAGCTTCAGTTTCGCCATATCGGGCGTGACCACGTCGAAGACGAATTCGTAGCCCGCTCCGTCGGGAATCTCCCCCTCGCGGTTGAGCATGATCATATCGGCATCGGCCGGATCGGAGACCACGGCGTAGTCGCCGTCTGCGGGCGCCGTGCGCTCGGCGTAGGACACGCCGTCTTTCATCTTCAGGTAGGACACCGTCCATCCGTCAGCAGGCGCACCCTGCAGCGTGAACGTCATGTCGAAGGCCTGTGCGCCATCCGGGTTGAACGCCGCCCCGAAGTCCTGGCCGGCCTTGGGAACCGGAATGAACACGCTGCCGCCGCGGGCGTTTTCCTTCGTCCGGTTCGTCACCACCAGCTTGTACTGAGCCTTGTAGTCGAAGCCCAGGCTCACGCGGGTGTTGTCGGGGTCGGATGCGCGAAACACCGTCCAGGTGCCAAGCGGCGAGCCGTTGCGCACGGCCTGCAGAGCGTTCGATACCTCGATGCCCTTATACTCCTGAACCGTGAATTCGCCGGTCAAAGGACCCAGGGGCTTGCCGGTGTTGATGCCGTACACGTTGTTGTTCTGGGAAGGCGACGTGGTGTATTGGTAGGCGCCGTCCACCGAAGACGTGCCCGCCCCCACGAACATCATCTTACCGAGATCGAACGTGGAAGCGCTCATGGTAGTGTCGGTGCCCATGGTGAAGCTCACGTCGAAGCTCGAGTACGTCTGGTTGGAGGCGTAGTAGCCCGTATGGGTCTTCGGAGGCGTCTGGTACTTGAGGATTCGCGTGCCGTCGGTCGGCGGGTTTGACGCCTTGGCCGTTACGTCCTCGAAAGCGACCTCGGTGCCGTCGATGACCATCTTCATCGGCTCGAAGCCCTTCTGCAGCACCAGGTACAGCGCAGGCTCCTCGTCATACGCGCTGCTGTGCCCGTAAAGCTCCGGGTAGGGCGGAACCCACAGGCGCAGGTTCACCGTGGTCTCGTCACCTGCGGTCATGTGCGGGTTCGTGATGGCGGGCTTTCCCGGGATGGTGCCCTGGCGGTACACGAGCACCTTCTCCTTGACGGGAATGCCCTTCACCGAAGCGACCTTCTTGTTCGCCTCGGAGGAAAGCGCGGGATCGGTCCCCTTCTCGTATACGCGGTACTCCGCCACGGCGGGTTTTCCGTCCGTGACCGACCCGTACGACGACAGGCGGTTGAGGTTGTTCTCGTCGCTGTGGTCGCCCGAATCCAGACGCGAGGTGTACCCGCCGCGCATCTTGCCCACCTCGTACACCAGCGTCTCGATGGAATCGTTCGGACCGAGCCCGAGCTTGGTGTTCACGATGGTGGCGTAGCCGTTGGTGTCGCCTGCGGACACCTCGTGCATCTCGGCAACGTCGGCGAGTCGGTAGTCGGTTCCGTTGATGGTGACCGTATCCGCATGATCATCGAACAGCGGGATGTTCACCGCGCGCACGATGGCGTTCGGAGCATAGGTAATGCTGATCATCTGGCTCTCGGTCTGGATGCCGTTCTTGGCGCCGCGAGCCCGCAGGTCGGCTTCGCCCAGAAGGGCGTTATGCTCGATGCCCTCCATGCCGTGCCAATCGTAACGCCTCTCGTTGTACGGCTCGATGGTGACCTCCGGGGCTCCGTCAAGGATGGTCCACCTCAGATCCGTGCTGCCCTCCCGCAGATGACCGTTCTCGTCTCCCCAGGTTGCAGACGTCATGCTGGTGATGGTCATCACCTGCTCGGATCCGTTGGGAAACGCCGGCGTGTTCGGGAAGCTCATCGAGGCCCCGACTTCGGCCGGGTTTCTGCCGTGCCCCGTCGGCTGGTTGACGACGCAGTGGATGGTGGACGATCCGTCGCCGTTGTCGTGAGCGGCGCCCTTCTCGGCTTTCACGCCACCGAAGGTCACGTCGCCCACGGTAGCGCCGGTGGGATAGGTCGCATCGAACTCGACCTTGGTCCAAACCGTGCCTTCCCAGAAGTAGCCCGCCCACGCATCGCGCGCCGAACGCTGCATATCGTCGTAGGCCACGGTGGGGAAATAGCTTTCGTAGTAGTTGAAATTGTTCGAGCCCGTTTCGACCACCCTGGTCGTGGCCACGCGCTGGGAAACGGCGCCTTCGGCCGCTCCGTTCATGGCGCCCGTCTCGAACGCGAACTGGTTGGCCGGAAGCGCCCAGGTCTGGTTGTCCTTGCTGCCGTTGGAGTACTCCTTGGCGGGACGGAACGACACCTGGAAGCCCGCTTCCTTCACGCTGGCCTCGGCGGTGTTGCGGATATGGTAGGCAACGCGCCCGGCGCTGGTCTTGCGCGCGGCGCTCGCGCCCGTGGCCGCTTTGAAGCTCAGCACCTTGTCAAGCGACGTGTGGTCGATCTCGCTGCCCGCTTTGTTCCAGGCCGCATTGCCGACCATGTTCACAGCATCGACCCACCAGGGAAAGTCGAGGGCGACCCACGTGTCGTCGGTGGGGTGGTCTTTCATCACCTTCACGGCCAGGTAGTATTCCTTGCCCGCATCGAGCGTGGGCTGATCGCCCGCCAGCAGGTCGAACAGCTGGGTACCGCCTTGGGCCGGAGAGCCGTCGAAGATCGCAAGCTGGGTGAACTTCGGTACCGGAACGCCTGCCTGAGGCGCCAGCGCGAGGGACGCCGCAGCACCCTGCGCATCGGCGGCGCTTGGTGCCTCGGGCGATGCGGTGGCTTCGGAGGCGCCGACAACCTCGAGCGTGCCCGCGGCCTCGGTGACGGCAGGCGCGGCTGCGGGCGAAGCCTCCCCATCAACCGGCTGGCCCTCCTGGGCGAACGCCCCGATCGACCCGACGGGCGCCAAGCCGACCACCAATGCGAAAGCGACGAGAGCGCACCCTACCCGGCGCGCAACACCGTGCGACCCTACCATATTCGCTCCTTGCTCAAGCAAAAGTTATGACAACAAACCCTCTTGGCTGGGATTCTACCTCATCAGGAGCCTAAAAGGTATAGAAAACAACGACCCGCCGGATCGATTCGGCGGGTCGTTTTCTCAGTTTCAATAAGGCGAGCTTACATAAGGCGCAGGTTGACGTCCTTCAGCTGGCGCGCAGACACGGTGCTGGGCGCACCCGTCATGGGGTCGGATGCGCTGGAAGTCTTCGGGAACGCGATGACGTCGCGGATGGAGTCCTTGCCGCCCAGAAGCATGACCAGGCGATCGAGGCCCAAAGCGATGCCGCCATGGGGAGGCGCGCCCAGCTCGAGCGCGTGGATGAGGTGGCCGAACTTCTCGTCGATCTCTTCGTCGGTAAGGCCGCAGCGGCGCAGAACCCGGCGCTGGAGCTCGGCGCTGTGGATACGGATCGTGCCGCCGCCCACCTCGAAACCGTCCATAACCAGGTCGTACGAATAGCTTCCGCACTCGAGCGGGGCCTCTTCGATCTTGTCGAGGTCCTCCTTGCGGACCATCGTGAACGGATGGTGCTCGGCCGCGTACTTCTTCGTCTCCTCGTCGTACTTGAACATGGGGAAGTTCACGACCCACAGCAGCTCGTGGCCCTCGCGCGGAACGCCCAGGGCCTCGGCCATGTGCAGGCGCAGGGCCGACAGAACGGCGGAAGCGACCTCGAACGTATCGGCGGCGAACAGCACCAGGTCGCCCGGCTCGACGTTCATGGCCTGCTTCAGCTGGGCGAATTCCTCATCGGAGAAGAACTTGACGATGGGGCTCTTCTCGGCCCCGTCGGAGGTGAACGCGATCCAGGCCATACCCTTCGCCCCGTTCTCGGCGGCGATCGCGGCCAGCTTCTCCACATCGCCGCGGCTCCAGTCGCCCGCACCCTTGGCGTTGATGGCCTTCACCACGCCTCCGGACTGGGCGACGCTCGAAAACACCTTGAACCCGGTGTTCTTCACGATCTCGGTGATGTCGACGAGCTCCATGCCGAAGCGGGTGTCGGGGCGGTCGTTGCCGAAGCGCTCCATCGCCTCGGACCACTGCATGCGCTTCAGCGGGAAGGCGTGATCGACCCCCACCGCCGCGAGCGTCTCGCGCATGACGTCTTCCATCATGTCGATGACCTCGTCGTTCTCAACGAAGCTCATCTCGACGTCCACCTGGGTGAACTCCGGCTGGCGATCGGCTCGCAGGTCCTCGTCGCGGAAGCACCGCGCGATCTGGTAGTAGCGCTCGATGCCGCCCACCATCAGCATCTGCTTGAACTGCTGGGGGCTTTGGGGAAGCGCATAGAACTTGCCGGGGTTGGGACGGGAGGGAACCACGTAGTCGCGTGCGCCCTCGGGCGTGGAATTCGCGAGGATGGGCGTCTCGACCTCCAAGAAGCCCCGCTTGTTCAGAGCGCCGCGCATGGCCTGGGCGACCTGATGGCGCAGCAGCATGCTCTTGTACATCTCGGGACGGCGCAGGTCGAGGTAGCGCCACTTCATGCGTGTGGTCTCGTCGGTCTCGATGCCGTCTTCGATGGAAAACGGCGGCGTCACGCTTTTGTTCAGCACCTCGATGGAGCTGGCGAGCACTTCGATCTCGCCTGTCAGCATGTTGGGGTTCACGCTCTCGGCGCCGCGCGCGCGGACCGCGCCGGCGACCTTCAGGACGAACTCGCGGCCCAGATGCTCGGCTTCGGCGAACTGGTCGGCGGGCACGCAGTCGGGATCGATGACGACCTGCGTGTAGCCCTCGCGGTCGCGCAGGTCGACGAAGATGAGCCCGCCGTGATCGCGGTTGTGCCAGGCCCATCCCGCCAAGACGACCTCGCGCCCGACGTCTTCGCGACGAAGCTCACCGCACGTTGCGGTGCGCATGCAGTACTCGTTCAGATAATCCGTCATCTCAGACTCGCTCCTTGCCCATACCGACCGAAACCCGCGCGCCGCCCAGAGCGCACGCGCGGGAAAACGTTCTCGTAAACCTGGTCATTTTACTTCATTCGCACCACTAAGTGGCAACTATTGAGCGCAGCACCACATTCGACACGGAAAACAGGTGCGATCAGCCCGCCCCTCGGCGATCGAGGGACGCGCGCGACTAGAACAGCGCGCTTTCGACCTCGTCGAACGGGACGGTGCGCTCGGTATGCCCCACCATGTCGCGGACGGTGACGAGCCCTTCGGCCAGCTCGTCGGGGCCGAGCACCGCAACGAAGCGCGCCTGCAGCTTGTTCGCCAGCTTCAACTGGCTTTTCAAGCTGCGATCCTGGTGGTTCATATCGGCCGCCACCCCCGCGTCGCGCAAGCGCTGCACAAGGCCGAACGCCTGCGGCTTTAGGGAGTCGTCCACCGTCGCCACGAACACCGTGCACGACGGCGCGTCGGAAACGCCCTTCCCCGCCGCCTCGAGGGCGATGCGGCAGCGCTCGAAGCCCAGCGCGAACCCGAACCCGGGCGTGGGGCGCCCGCCCACCTCTTCGACCAGCTTGTCGTAGCGCCCGCCGCCGCCGATGGCGTTCTGGGCGCTGCTGCTGTCGAGGGCCTGCACCTCGAACACCGTGCGGGTGTAGTAGTCCAAGCCGCGCACGAGCTTCGGGTCCTCGACATAGGAAATGCCCGCCGCGTCCACATACGCCAGCACCGTCGCGTAATGATCGCGGCACTCGTCGCACAGGTAGTCGGTGATCTTGGGCGCCGCGTCCATGACCTCCCTGCATGCGGGGTTCTTGCAGTCGAACGCGCGCAACGGGTTGATCTGGGCGCGCTCGTTGCACTGATCGCACAGCTTCTCGGCGTGGGCGGCCATGTAGGCGCGAACGGCGTCGCGATAGGCCGGGCGGCACTTCTCGCAGCCCATGGAGTTCACCAGCAAGACCATCGATTCGGACGGGATGCCCAGCTCGGAGAAGAACCTCATGAGCATGATGATCCCCTCGGCATCAACCGAGGGAGCTTCGGCCCCCAGGCATTCGATACCGATCTGGTTGAACTGGCGCAACCTGCCCTTCTGTGGCCGCTCGGCCCTGAACATGGGGCCAGCGTACATCAGCTTGGCCGGAGCTGCGCCCTGCGGAACCAGGTCGTGCTCGACCACGGCGCGCACCACGCCCGCCGTGCCCTCGGGGCGCAGGGTAAGGCGGCTCTTCGACTTGATGTGGCCGCCGCCCAGAAGCGTGTTGAGGTTCTCGCCCGAGATGGCGGTGAACATCTCTTTGGACACCACGTCGGTCGCCTCGCCGATGCCGCGCACGAACAGCTCGGTCACCTCCACCTGGGGCGTGATGATGGGCACGTAGCCGTACGCGCCGAAGATGCGGCGCGCGGTTTCGACGAACCCGTGATAGAACCGCGCCTCTGCGGGAAGCATGTCCTCGAAGCCGGAGGGGAGGGTGATGGCCATGGTCGTTTCCTTCTTCGTTTCGAAACGCGGCGGCGCGCCGCGCGGTCGGTGACACCTTGCAGCGCCTCTGACGAGGCGCCGAACACGAGCATTGTACCCCAGAGCGCCCTACAGCGACCCGCGCTTGAACGAGCGCGCGACATTGAACAGAGCATCGTCAGGCCGATGCTGCATAGAGGTCGCCAAAAAGTCGCGAGCGCACTCGTGCAGGCCCGAATCGGCCGCCGCCTGCGCGCCTGCGAGCAGTGCGTCCATCACCTCGTCGGTCGGCGCGACCACGATGCCCGCCTCCCTCAGCCTGTCGTCGATCTCGGATCGGGGGCACAGCTCGACGTCGCTCTCGTCGGCCAGCTCGCGCAGCTCGGCCATGGACTGGGGAGCCGCAACCGCAGACATCGACGCCGACTTCAGATAGCACAGCGCCGCCTCCTGGGGGTGCCCCTGCTTCCACAGCACGTACGCCAGCTGGTAATAGCACAGCGCGACGTCCGTCGAGGAAACCGACACGCGCAGCGCGCGCCATAAAGCGGCGCGGGCGTTTTCCAGATCGCCCACCAGCATGCAGGACCGTGCCAGCTGACGGTGCGCCACCGAAGACGAGGGCGCGAGCTCGCAGGCGCGCCTGCCGTATTCGATGGCCCGCTCGTTATCGGAGAACGAACGCTCCATCAGGCGCTCTGCCTCGATGTAGCACAGATGCAGCGAAGAGGGCGCAAGTTCGACGCGCCGGTCGGCGTCCTGGATGCCCAGCGTCGGGTTCGCGGCGTTCAGCGCACCGGTGCGCGCGAGGTTATATACCAGGCGGGCGGCATACGAGTCGAAGACGCGATGGACGACCTCCAGCGTGTCGGCGTATTTCCCCGAAAGCTCGGCCGCATCGATCGTCGCGCGCAGCGATTCGAGCGCGGCGTCCGGATCGGTCTCGAAAAGCGACCGCGCCCGCACGAGCGCCTGAGCGTAGGGGTCCTCTCCCAGATATGCGTTGACCACCGCGTTTTTGTCGCTGCGGTCCAGCTCTCCGCGCACCAGCAGCTCCATGACGCGCGTGCACCCGTCCCGATCGATGGGATCGAGCACGGAATCCCTCAGCTCCTGGGCAGCCTGGACCGCCTCGGACACCGACCGGGCCGCACCGAAGCTCTCCGCCAGGCCCTCCGCTCGGCTGCGCTGGACCGACTGGTACAGGATGCGCATATCGCTCGCGTAACGGGCGCCCAGCGCCTCCCTGTGCGCAGGCGGGATCTCGCCGTCTTCCGACTCGGGGAGACGCGACGTGCGCGCCGGCCCCTCTAGGGAATCGACCGCGGAAAACGCCCCTCCGACGCACGCGTCCGATTCCGATTCCCCGTCGGGGAACAGGGACGAAAGGAGCCGGGCGAAGCTCGCAGGATCGCTGTCGATGGACCGGTAGGCGCCCTGATCAGCGAACACCTCGCGCGAAATCGTCGCGACGCGCGCGCCGTCGTCCGCAACGGAGTCGGACGCCTCGGCGAGGTTCCCGTCTTCGTCCCACGAGGGGAACCGCACCTGGTACAGCACGCGCTCGATGCGGTCCGACTGGGCGAAGGCGCATGCGGCCACCGCAACGCCCAGGACCTTCCAGTAACGGGCGGCCAAAACGGCGCGCGTGGCCGGATCGAGTTCGACCCAGGAGGAAGAGGAGGGGCTCCATGCGGATTTCGGCATGAGGCTCTCGTCGGGCACGTGGGATACGACGGCCACGATGCCCGAAGCCAGGTCGACCCGGAACTCCACCATCACGCGATACGCTGCGCGCAGCTGTTCCAGCCGTTCCGCGAAACCCCGCCTGAACTCCCATTCCCCCTCGTACCCCTCGATGAGCGCGACATTGGCGGTATCGGGATCCGCCGCAGGAGCGGACGCGGGCGAGGCGGGCTGCCCGGCGTCGCGCGAAAGCGGCGCGATATCGGGCAGATCGCGCACGATCAGGTCGAACAGGGAGTTCGACAGCGCCCCCACCGCATCGGCGCCGGCCGATTCGGCATCGTCGCCCAGAAGGTCGCGGATGATCTTGTAGCGGTTCAGCGCAGCCTCGAGCGCATACAGGCCGCGATCGGAGACCCGCTTGCCCTCGCCGCCCTCGTCGGTACGCACCACCAGGTACGGATCGGCGTACTTCAGCGTCCTCATCACGCGCAGCGCGATGTCGTCCGGCCCGATCTTGGACAGCGACTCGGCATCGGCTTCGATCAGCCAATGGCACAGCGCCGAGGACAGGGGGAAGGGGCGCAGCACCGGGTCGGACTCCGCACGCGCACCATCGGACAGCACGCTTTCGAGCGCAAGCGGGAGAGCCTGGTGCAGAAGGTAGCCGTCGAAGGCATCCACATGGCAATACGGGGGGATCTGGCCGCCCAAGCCGGCGCGATAGAAAAACGCGCAGAAACAGCGGGTCATGAGGTCGGCGTAGCCCAACCCGGACGCAACGTCGCCGAACTGGAACCACGAATCGTACAGCGAATAGAGCCCGTCGGAATCGAGGCGGTAGCGGCTCACCCACACCTCGCCCTCCCCGCCCGCCGGGCGCACGCCCACCAAGCCGCGCTCGCATTCGGGCGTGGTGATCTCGTTCAGTATGATCAGGCGCATATCGGGCGCCCTATCCGGCGTCTCCACGATGAAGTGGTCGACCGCCCACGCATGGCCGTTGCGATCCATGTACGCCAAAACGCGCAGGCGGCCGGTCCCCACGCGCTCGACGATGTAGAGCCCCCGTTTCTCGGGAACCGGAACGTCGGAGCCCGCCTGCATCCAGCCGAAACGACGGTTCGCCAGATCCTTCGATCGGGCGATGTCGTCGGCGGACAGATCGTCGGATGGCTGGGCGTCCTCGGCGACGAACGGGGGAACCGCGTTCTCGACCTCGCGGATCGGCAGAAGGAACTGGTTGAATACCCCTCTGGGGCGGTACGTGCCGTCGGGTTCGATTTGCATAGGCTATCCTCAAACGAAATTCATTCGACCCAGAATATCATGAGGTCGAAGCCGCACGCGACCGGCGGGACCGCGCAGGGCAGACGGTTACTTCCCGTTGAATTCCCGCTGGGTCTTCTCGAGGCCCTCGTCGATGAGCGAAAGCGCCGCGCGGGCCGCCTGATGAACCGCCTCGGCGAACTCGTCGGCCGCATCCCGACGCGGTTCGGACAGCACGAAGTCGGACACCGGCATCCGCCCCGGAGGGCGCCCGATGCCGCAGCGCACGCGCAGCCAGTCCCGGGTCTGAAGCTTGTCGCAGATCGACCGGAGGCCGTTGTGGCCCGCATGGCCCCCTCCCCGCTTCACCTTCACGGTTCCGGCGGGGATGTCCAGCTCGTCGTGGATGACGATCAGCTGGTCGGGCGTCGCCTTGTAGGCCGCCATCACCTGCTTGACCGGACCGCCCGACGTGTTCATGTAGCTTTGGGGCTTCGCCAGCACGATGTCGCAGCCCCGATGCGAGCCTTTGGCGGTAAGGGCGCCGCCCTCGATTTTCCAGTAGCGCGCGCCGATGCTCTCCGCGATCTCGTCAACCGCGAGGAACCCGGCGTTGTGCCTGGTCTTCTCGTATTCGCTTCCGGGATTTCCCAAACCGACTATCAGATACATCTTCTTCCTCGATGCCGTTCCAACTTAAAAAGGGGCGCACCGCACGGCGCGCCCCCGAAAACCGGGTTTTCGCTACAGGGCGAAATCGGGGTCGAACAGCTCGGACACCGATCCGTTGCTGTACACGTTGTTGATCGCGCGCGCGAACAGGGAAGCCACGCTGATCACCTTGATCTTGCCGGTCTGGTACTCGAGCGGCACCGGGATGGTGTCGCACACGACCACTTCCTTCACGTCCAGGTTGGCCATGCGCTCGAGGCCCGGGCCGGAGAACACCGGATGGGTCGCGCACACGTAGACCTCCTCGGCCCCGCGCGCCTTGAGCGTATCAACCGCGGCCACCACCGAGCCGCCCGTATCGATCATGTCGTCGTTCAGGATGCAGATCTTGCCGGCCACATCGCCGATGAGCGCGGTGATCTCGGCGCGGTTATGGCCGGGGCGGCCCTTGTGCATGATGGCCAGGTCGGCCTCCATCATGTCGGACAGCTTCTTGGCCGCCTTCGCGCGCCCGACGTCGGGGCTGACCACGCACAGCTTCGAGTGGTCGAGGTTCTTCGACTTGAAGTAGTCGGCCATGATGGGAAGCGCCGTGAGGTGATCCACCGGGATGTCGAAGAAGCCCTGGATCTGCCCCTGATGCAGATCGATGGTCATGACGCGCGTGACGCCGGAGGTTTCCAGAAGGTTGGCCACCAGCTTCGCGGTGATGGGCTCGCGGGCTGCGGCCTTGCGGTCCTGACGGGCGTAGCCGTAATGGGCGATGACGGCGGTGATGGTGCGCGCCGAGGCGCGACGGGCCGCGTCGACCATGATGAGCGTTTCCATCAGCGCATCGTTGACCGATGCGCCCGCGACGGACTGCACGATGAACACGTCGGCCCCGCGCACGCTTTGCAGGTAGCGGGCGTAGATCTCGCCGTTGGCGAACTTCTCGAGCTTGACGTTTCCCAGCGAGACGCCCAGGCTCTGCGCGATGGCCTCGGCCAGCCGCGGGTTCGTGGAGCCGGAGAACACGGCCAGGCTCTTCTGCATTTCCGTCATGAAGACACTCCTATCGTATGCGTGCGATGCGCCTTAGGACAGGCGCAAAACCATTGTATCGCCCCGCAGGGTGCAAAGGGCCGCACAGCGCGGCCGCCGATGTTATTTCTGCTCGAGACGCCCACGTTTGCGGGCGGCCCACCCCTCGATCGACACCTGCTCGGCGCGGGCGATGCCCAGCGCATCGGCGGGAACGTCTTTGGCGATGGTGGACCCGGCGCCCACGATGGCGCCCGCGCCGATGGATACGGGAGCCACCATCATGGTGTCGCTGCCGATGAAGGCGCCGTCGCCGATGGAGGTAGCGTGCTTGTTCTTCCCATCGTAGTTGCAGGTGATGGACCCGGCGCCGATATTGACGCCCTCGCCGATGACCGCATCGCCGATGTAGCTGAGGTGGGGGACCTTCGAGCCTTTGCCCACCGTGGACTTCTTGATCTCCACATGCGTTCCGGCCTTGGCACCCTCGCACAGATGGGCTCCCGGGCGCAGGTAGGCGCGCGGACCGGAGGTCGCCCCATCGTCCAAGCGGGCGTCGAGGGCCACGGTCTCGTCGACGACGCAGCCCGCCCCCACCACCGTGTCGGTGAGGCGGCTGTTCGGGCCGATGACGCTGTCTTCGCCGACGACGGTGCTCCCCATGAGGAACACCTGGGGGTACAGCTCGACGTCGGACGCGATGCGCACGTCGGGCCCGATCCATACCTGGTCAGGGTCGATCATGGTCACGCCGTTGTCGAGGTGGCGGCGGTTGATGCGCCGCTGGGCGACCTTGACGGCCTCGGCCAGCTGGACGCGCGAGTTCACGCCCAGGCATTCCTGCGGATCGGGCGTGACCACCTCGACCACGCCGCGGCCCTCGCGGTATGCCAGCTCCACGACGTCGGTGAGGTAGAACTCGCCCTGGGCGTTGTTGTCGTCGATGCGGGTAAGCGCTTCGAACAGCCATGCGGAGTCGAAGCAGTAGAAGCCCGAATTGCACGAGTCGATCCTGCGCTGGGCCTCGGTGGCGTCCTTCTGCTCGACGATGCCGCACACCCGGCCCGCCTCGTCGTGCACGATGCGCCCGTATCCGAACGGATCGGCGAGCTTCATGGTGAGCAGCGCCACGGCCGCGTTGTCGGCTTCGCGGGCCGCCACCAGGTTGGAAAGCGTTTCGGCCGTGATGAGCGGGCAGTCGCCCGACAGCACCAGAAGCGAGCCGTCGAAACCGGAAAGCGCCTCGCGCCCGCTTGCCACCGCATCGGCCGTTCCCAGGCGCTGCTCCTGCACGACGATTTCGGTGCAGTCCTCGACCAACGGGATGACCTGCTCGCGCAGATGCCCCACAACCGACACGATGCGGTTCGCGCCTGCCGCGCGGGCCTCATCGACCACCCATCTCACCAGGGGCTTTCCCAGAACTTCGTGCGCTACTTTGGGTTTTTTGGATTTCATGCGCGTACCGGCGCCGGCGGCTAGAACGATCGCGGCTGCTTCCATGAGACTCCTCACGTCGTGCTTTTCTCAGCGGAAGAAGTATAGCGCAGCTCAGGATGGACAACCGCAACCCTCAGACAAACAACGGGTCGGCGCGTGTCCATCGTCGTCCATCGCTGACGCTTTCCCGAAAGTGCGCTATGCTAGGGAGCACAGCCTGTCGGAAGGAGGCCGCCAAGGTACAGCGCGAGCGATCGATACCAGCTCCCGAACCTTGCACGGTTCCCTCGCAGGCTTTTTTCATCGGCCCTCGAGACAAGAGGTGAAACCATGAGCATCACCGTTACTGGACGCAAACTGACCGTTTCCGACGCGCTGCGCGCCTACGCCGAAGAGAAGATCGGCAACTCGATGAAGGTCATCGACATCAGCCCCCTGAACGCCGAAGTCGTTTTGCATGTAGAGAAGAACCCCGCCATATCCGAGCGCTGCTGCTGCGAAGTGACGCTGCACACCAAAGGCCACGTCGTGCGCGTGGAAGAGGGCGAAGAGGACATGTACGCGGCCATCGACGTGGCCGCTGCGAAGGTCGTGCGCCAGCTGCGCAAGTACAAGACGCGCGTCATCGACCGCAAACTGCATGCCGACGCCCCCAGCATCAAGGCCGCGCCGGTCGAGTCGGGGCCGTTCGACCCCGACAAGCTGATGAACGAGCTCGTCGCCGAGGAAGAGGCCGTCGTGCGCGTCAAGGAGATCGAGTTCGAGCCGCTTACCGAAGAGGAGGCCCTCGTGAAGATCGACCTTCTGGGCCACAATTTCTTCGCCTATACCGACCGCGACACCGGAGTCGCCTGCGTGATGTACCGCCGCGACAACGGAGGCTACGGCATCCTCAGGCAAACGGCGTAAGCTAAAGCCAAGGCTGACCTCACCGAGTTGAAAGGCAAGGAGCCGCAGCTCTCATCGAGGCTGCGACTCCTGTTAATCGCCCATCTTGCACGAGATCCAGGTCTAGGCACCGGAAAACCTGATGCGTCCCCGCCCGAATCAACAGGCTCGGTCCGATTTAGCTGCGCGAAGCTTCATCTGGAGCAGCTTGATCTTTTTCCAGCGAAACGGAGAAAGGGCCGTTTTCCGCGCTCCTCAACGCGTCAAGCACGCCATCGCGTACAGCTTTCCTCACCACAAGGTAAAGCAAGACCGCCACGATAACCGAGGGTATAACTATTATCCCGACCATATAGACGATGGCATTGCTCACAACGCACCTCCATTACGCATAGTTGATTCGAATAAACGAGCCACCACTTGGTCCGAAAGATGCATAGATCCTGAAAGTCTGGCTAAAACCAAAAATATTGCGGAGGGTTGCGGTGTAATTCATCACGAGAGACCTACCTCCGTCGGCAATGGTGTAATCATAGTAAGAGTTCGTAACTGTGCTTTGCGTCCCGTGAACCCACCCATCGTAAAAATGCCATATCCTATTACTATCATTAACATCATAAACAGCTACGGCTGTGATCTGATCAGGAATAGTACCTACGGTCGTACCTCCAGACACGGTGCCAGTTCTCTTTACTCCCAACGGAATGGGATTCTCATGAGGCTTTATACGGTAAAAGATAGGATCGCCGTTCTCCAAAGCCTTTGCTTCCGCATCAGCCCACAATTCATCGACCGTCATCTCTGCGTTGATTTCGTCTTCGGCAAAAGCAACCGTTGGAGCAACTAGGGACACAGCCAATCCAGCAACCCCCACACCAATCGCGGCCACCAAATCTCTCCGGCTCATAGAGCTATCATTATTGTTTGCCAGCATTTCACACACTCCTTGACTCGCAGACGAACTATTAAAATGCAAGTCAAAGCACATTTGTCACCTATGGATAAAAAAGATCGCAGGCGACCATACCTTGAACTCAGAGTTCCTAAAACCAAGGAGCAGCATACGATCACCATCCTGCAAAGCCGCCCGTTATCAGCCCAACAAGGACTCGCCTTCTATAGGATCATAAACTTGTCTGATTATATCATTATTAATACTATACTGTATATATGAGTATAAAAACATTCTTTTATTTAATAGATAGTACAAAAAATTACTTTCAATATTACTCTCTTCGGGCTTATCAAGGAGATCGAATAGACTGACGTCAGGTTCCGGTACTTCCACGAACACAGTTTTCTGCAAGTTTCGTCGATGCGATAGTCAAAACTTGCAGATGCTGCAAGTTTTGACTATCGTTGGGGTAACCGATCGCGAACTTGGAGACCCTTATGATCACGCGGCAGAAGTACCTCGACAAGCTTATCGCATTCCAAGACACCGATCTGGTGAAGGTGGTCACCGGCATACGCCGCTGCGGAAAATCAACCTTGCTCGACATGATGAAACGGCATCTTGCCGAACAGGGCGTCGAAGAAAACCGCCTTCTCACCTTCAAGATGGAATCCATGGAGCTAGCGGGCATAACCGATTATCGCGGCCTGTACGACCTGGTTGTCAGCCGCATCGGAGGACAACCTCGCCCCTACCTGTTCTTCGATGAACTGCAAAACGTCGAAGGTTGGGAAAAGGCCGTCAATGCCTTGCGCGTAGACGTCGATTGCGACATCTACGTGACCGGCTCGAACGCGTTTCTGCTCTCCAGCGAACTGGCCACGCTCATATCGGGCCGCTACGTCGAAATCCCCATGCAGCCGCTCACATTCTCCGAATACCTCGATTTCCGCAGTGCGACCTGGCAGCCTGCCGATAAAACGAATTCGGATATCGCGCTGTTTCCAGACGGATCCTTCGCCACCCTCTCCAGCCTGTTCGAGCAATATCGCACGTTCGGCGGGTTCCCATACCTGGCCCTGCAGGAACCCGACGAGCTGAAACATCGCGAGTACATGCGCAGTATCCATCAGACCATCATCGTCCGCGACATCATGACGCGCGCCCAGCGCAAGGGACTGCGTGCCGTCAGCAGCCGCACCGTGCTGGAGCGTATCTGTGCATTTCTGGCGAACAATGTCGGAAACGAGACGTCTGCGAACAAGATAGCCGGCACCCTGAAGGCCGACGGGCAATCAACAACCAGGGCGACCACGGACTTCTACATTTCTACACTCGTAGAAGCGTACCTGTTCAGACACGTGCCGCGCTATGACGTAAAGGGCCGAGAGCTGCTGAAGACGGGAGGCAAGTACTATATTGCCGATACGGGAATGCGCAGCTACCTGGACAGCTACCGCGGAGCCGACACAGGACGCGTGCTGGAGAACCTGGTGTACAACCAACTGGTGTTCGACGACTACGACGTGTTGGTGGGGCACCTGCGCGGCGGAGAGGTGGACTTCGTTGCCACGAAACCGAAGCAAAAGGTGTACGTCCAGGTAACCGAGAACATGCAAGACGACAAGACCATGCAGCGCGAACTCGCGCCTCTGCAACGCATAGGCGACGAATACCGCAAGATAGTGGTGGTGGGAAGCGGCAGCTACCCCTCCGATATCGATGGCATCGAAATCGTGAACATCATCGATTTCCTCCTGCACCGATAGCGAAACGTGCGGCGAAAACCGCCGTGAAACCTATTTTGAGCCGCTATCGTTCGGCGCCGCGGAGGCATCTGCAGAAAGCGCGGCGGGCAGCGGAGAAGACCCGTCAAGGCTCCTCATCGCATCGCGCACCCCGTCGCGCACGGCTCTCCTGACGACGAAGTAGAGAAGCAGGGCGCCGGCCACCACCGGAACAAGGTAGAACATGAAAAGGAAGACCTCGACTTGCATACCCGACCTCGCTTTCATCTGAAGCGGTCAGCGGCCTGCGACGACCTCTCCTCACCCGCCGCGTATACGACAAGTATAACAATGTAGGAATGTGACAAGGGGACTGTCCCCTTGTCACATTATCGTGACGAGGGAGTGGATCTCGGCATCGGTTGCCTGGGAGATGACCCCGCGGGGGTCGAGGAAGGCGAGCTCCAAAAGAAAGCCCATCCCCACCACTTCCGCACCGGCTGCCTCCACCAGCTTGACCTGCGCGATAGCGGTTCCGCCCGTCGCAGCCAGGTCGTCGATAAGCAGAACTTTATCGCCCGGCACCAATGCGTCAACGTGCATCTCCAGGCTGTTCGTCCCGTACTCGAGGGCGTATTCCTGCGAACGCACTTCGCGGGGAAGCTTGCCCGGCTTGCGCGCGGGCACGAAGCCGGCCCCCAGCTTGAAGGCCACGGGCGCCCCCACCATGAAGCCGCGCGCCTCGGCACCCACGACCTTGGTGACGCCCTTGTCGGAAAAGCGGTCTGCCAAATCGTTCACCAGGGCGTTGAACCCTTCCGGATCGGCCAGGAGGGGCGTGATGTCCTTGAACACCACGCCCGGCTCGGGATAATCGGGGATGCTTGCGATGAGGCTCTCGTAATCGAATGCCATGATGCTCCTTCGCACCGAAACAGATCGGCGCCCTCTCGTGAAATGCTACATCAGCTCGCTGATCTGCTCGGCGAAGGCCATCGGGTCCTCGATGGGCATGCCTTCGATCAGCAAAGCCTGATTGTACAGCAAATCAGTGTAGAGCCGCAGCTTCTTATCGTCGCCCGCATCGTGGGCAGCCTTCAGAACCCCGAAAACGCGATGGCCGGCGTTCAGCTCCAGCACGCGCTCCGATTTGGCGCCCTGCCCATCCGGCATGCGCGATAGCAGCTTCTCCATCTCGAGCGATATGGGACCGGCCGTGGTAAGCGCGGCGGGAACGTCGGTCAGGCGCGTGGAAACCACCACCTTGCTCACCGACTCGCCCAGCATGTCCCGCATCTTCTCGAACATGCCCTCGTTGGCCTTGCTGGCCTCTTCGGCCGCAGCCTTCTCCTCATCGGTAGCCAGATCGAGATCGGCGCCGGCCACGTTGGCGATCTCCCGGTCGTCGAAACGGCCCAGGGCCTGGAAGCAGAACTCGTCGACGTCCTCGGTGCACAGCAGCACGTCGAAGCCCTTCGCACGGGCCGCCTTCACCATGGGAAGCTTGTCCAGGTGGGCAAGCGATTCGCCGCAGGCGTAGTAGATGGCGCCCTGGCCCTCGGGCATCGCCTCGACGTACTCCGCCAGCGTGACCATGCACTTCTTGGATGCCGAGTAGAACATCAAAAGCCCGGACAGCTCGTCGGACTTCGCCCCGTAGCTGGTGTAGATGCCGAACTTCAGCGCACGCCCGAAATGCTCGAAGAACGCCTCGTAGTCCTCTCGGTCGTTGTCGCGCATCTTCTCCAGCTCGGCCGTGATCTTCTTCTCCACCTTGTTGGCGATGGCGCGCAGCTGGCTGTTGTGCTGCAGCGTCTCGCGCGAGATGTTCAGCGTGAGGTCGGACGAATCCACCACGCCGCGCACGAACATGTAATGGTCGGGAAGCAGCTCGGCGCACTTGTTCATGATCAGCACGTTGGAGCTGTACAGCGCGAGGCCCTTCTCGTAATCGCGCGAGTACAGATCGAACGGCGGGCGCTTCGGGACGAACAGCAGCGCGTCGTAGGACAGCGCCCCTTCGGCATGAACGCTGATGGTGCGGGCCGGCTCGGTGAAGTCATGGAAGTCCGACTTGTAGAACTCGTCGTAGTCCTCCTGCGTCACGTCGGACTTGCGGCGCTTCCAAATGGGAACCATCGAGTTCACGGTCTCGACATCGGTGTAGTCCTCGTATTGCTGGACGTAATCTTCGCCCGCATCTTCGGGCTTGGGGATGGGACGGCGCTTGGTGACCGTCATCTTGATGGGATAACGCACGTAGTTGCTGTAACGGCGGATGAGGTCTTTCAGGCCCCATTCGGAAAGATAGGCGTCGTAATCCTCTTCCTCGGTGCTGTCCTTCAGCGTCATGATGACGTCGGTGCCGTGCGTCGCGCGCTCGGCAGGCGAGATGGTGTAGCCCTCGATGCCGTTGCTGGACCAGCAGCTGGCCTCGTCCGACCCGTACGCGCGCGAAACCACGCGGACGCTTTTGGCCACCATGAACGACGAGTAGAACCCGACACCGAACTGGCCGATGATGTCGGCTTCAGTGGAAGCGGCCACCTCGGGATCGCCCTTGAACTGCTCGGATCCGGAGTGCGCGATGGTGCCCAGGAACTTCTCCAGCTCGTCGGCCGTCATGCCGATGCCGTTGTCGGAAACGGTGATCGTGCGGGCCTCCTTGTCGAAGGACACCTCGATGGCCAGTTCGCTGCGGTCGATGACAACCGCGTCGTCGGTGAGGCTCTTGAAGTACAGCTTGTCGACCGCATCCGACGCGTTCGAGATGAGTTCGCGCAGGAATATCTCACGGTTCGTGTAGATGGAGTTGATCATAAGGTCGAGAAGCTTCTTGCTCTCGGTTTTGAATTTGCGCATGCCGATCCGTCCTTTCATCGCCCTGCGGCGGGACCTCGAACGTCCGCCGCGAAACGCCGCGCTTAGCAGTCGTGGCTTTAGAGTGCCAGACAGATTTTAACGCGGGCCACTGGGCTGTCAAGGAACCTTGGGTATGGAAAGGCCGCACGGTAACCGAACGGTCGACGGAGGGTTCGCGCTGTGCAGAACCGGTGGAGCCCCGTTCGCGGCGATGTGAGAAAGCGGGGCGCAAACGCAAAAGGGCTCGGGAGCGAGCCGAAACCCGCTCCCGAGCCCTCGGTGCTGCAATGCACCTTCGAAAGGCGCCGTCCCAGCGCCCGAACGAACCTATCGGCCGAGCTGGGCCGCCTTCTTCGCAGCGTCCATCGTAGCCTGGGGAACGGCCGCGGTCCCCCCGAACACGAACCCCTGCGAGGACTCGCCCGCATGGCCCGCGATCACCGAGTCGATCACGTGGGAGTCGTAGCTGAACGCGTACCCGTCGGCGGTGGGCCCGTCATGCGGCACGAGCAGCATCACGCCGCCCGCCTTGCCGATAAGGGCCGCGCCGGTAAGCGCATCCCAGTACCCGTTACCATCCGCCAAGCCCACGGTGTCGGCCGCACCGGGCACCGTCTCGATCTGCTTCTGCGCGATCGCGGCGGAGGTCTTCCAGGCATCCTGGCCGGCCAACCGCTGGACGGAACCCGCCGGTACGCCGCCCGAAGACGTCAGGGCGCTTTGCGTCCCCTCGGTGATGGCGGCGGTTCCGCCGACGATGATCGCATCGGTGTAGCCCGCGGCCTTGATGTCGGCCAGCGCCGCTTCGCCCAGGTTGCCCGATGCATCCGTCAGATACACCGGCATGATCGAAGCGTATGCCCAAGGAGACACGGACAGGGCGTCGTAGAATCCGGCGGACGTGGCGATCACGCAGGTCTTGGCTGCAGAGTCCTTGCGCACCTGCTGGGCGATCTTCACCGCCGTCTGCTGGGCGTCGTCGCCGAACAGACGGACGGGGGCGTTGACTCCGGGGATGGCGTCAACCGCGCGCACCACGTCGTCGGACACCGCCGCCGGGCCGCCGCACACGTACACGTTCTTCGCGCCCAAGCGCTCGATCTCGGACTTCGTCTCCGCGGTCAGCGACGAGCCGTCCGTGATGAGGACCGGGCAGCGATGCGCGCCCGCCAGAGCGGCGGCGGACAGGGCGTCCCAGTACCCGCCCGACGTGGCCAGGACAACCGTGTCGCAGGACTTGTCCGCCCAGCCGGCCGAGCTGGACGTGATGGCCTTCATCGTGCCGAACGCGTCATCGCCCGAAAGGCGGTTCCAATTCGTGTCCGAAACGGGAGCCAGGTTCGACAGATCGATCGCCACCTTCTTCGAGGCGAGGTTGCTCACCTCTCCCACCGTCTCGCTGAACAGGTACAGCTTGTCTTTCGACGCGTCGAAGCCCGCGGGAAGGTCGAAAGCGGCCTTGCCCTTCGCCGCAGCCCTCGCCGCGACCGTCCCGTATCCCGAAACGACCGTCTTCGAGCCGTCCGTGCGCTCGATCAGCGCGGAAACCTGGCTGCCCTCGGTTGCTCCGGACGTGTACTCGACAACGACCCGGTTTCCGTTCTTGGACACCGCCTTCGCATCGAACGCGCGCGAGGAGTCCAGAAGCGTGAGCTTCCACACGTTCTCGTCGGTGGCGCGAGGCGCCTGGATCCCTGCGGGGATATCGGAACCCGCCGGGGTGGTGAGCAGCACGTTCGCCTCGTTCAAGCGCAGGACCGGGGACGATCCGAGGCTGCCGATGTAGCCGGGAAGCTCCATGGCCGACCCCCACACATCCATCAGGCCGGCCACGGTGACCAGCTGGATGCCCAGGTTACCGGGCGTGCGCGTGAACTGCGACTGGGAGCCCTCCGCGCTCGCGCGGGACGCGTCGTCGTAGAAACCGTACGATGCGTTCGTGAACTCCTTCTTGGACAAGACGTATACCTTGTCCTGGGTATCGGCCTGCGACGATCCGGCCGCCTCGTTCTTGATGGTGGATGTGGCGATGGCCGCCTTGTCCGCATCGCCGAACGCCTTTTCGTAGTACTCCTTGTTCAGGTACGAGCGCAGCAGGCTCTTCTCCCACGACTCGGCAGCGACCGGGGCTTCCTCGTCCTCTGCGGGCTCGGCGCTGAAGGGGGTGTTGCTCAGGACGGTCTCGCTCATGATGACGCCCTGCTGGGCATCGAGCACGCGCCACGAGGCTCCGTCGATGCCGAAGCGCACGCGGCTCCCCGCCCAGCCGATGTCTTGGACGCCCGACCCGTCATAGGGGGCGTTGAAGGCGCTCAGGCCCAGGTTGACGGTCTGGGCGTGCCCTTGGTTCTGGATCGCACGCAAACCTCCCACCGCATCGTTGAGAGCAGAGAGCGCGCCGTCGATGGCTTCTTGGGAAGCCTGGGGGTCGCCGGCGATGCGCTGAGCCTCCTTCAGCGCGTTCGAGAACGCCTCGAACGTCGAGGACGTGTAGTTCGACGCCTTGTACCCCTTGTCGGTCGCCGCCTTGATAGCCGCGTTGAGGCCGCGGAAATCGGCGTGGTCTCGGATGGTCGACCAGTCGAAGCGAAGCGAAGCGGCCTTGTCCTTGCCGTTCAGGTCGCTTGAGATGAGCACCTGGTAATAGCCGCTGGGGCTGTTGTAGGGCAGCACGAACTTCCAGACGACCCCGTCTTTGCCGTTGTCGGCAACCGACACGGTCTTTCCCTTGGCCCCGTCTTTGTCGAGGATCGTCGCTGCGGTGACGACGAAGTCCTTGACCTTCCCGGGCAAGAATGGATAGTGCTGGTTGTTGAAGGTCACGGTTACGGTCGATACACCGGAGGCATCGGTTTCGACGACGGCCTCGCGCTTGATGGAGCGTCCCGAATCGACGTCGCCTTCGGCATAGACGTCGAGGAACATCGTGCTGTTCGCCTTGAAGGGGTTCTCCATATCCGTGCGCAGCGCCTTGAACGCGTGTTCCATCTGCTGGATGGCGGGAACGATCTGGTCAGACGATGAGTCTTCCAAGCCCAGCACGTCGTCGGCTTTCACCACCGCCTCGCGAAGCGCCTTCCAGGTGGGGGCGTAGTAGTTCCCGGCCTCCAGCTTTTCGGCCTCGTCCTTGAGCTTCTTCAGGCGATCCGAAGTGGAAGATGCCTGCTTCATGCTGGACCAGCTGAGCGCCAAGATGACCTCGCGGTTCATGTACCCCGAGAACACCTCGCTGCGGTAGTTGCCGCTCTCCTCGATGTAAGGGAGCTTGATCTGCAGCAATATCGAATTGTCCGGCGCCATGGTGACGTACTGGCCTTCGGCGAACTTGTTCATGTCCGGGTTCTGGCTATCGTCCGATTCGCCCTTCTTGAACACCTTCAGATCGGACGCATAAGCGTCCTGGCCGAACACCTTGCCGGGGCGCATGCGGATGGTGAGGTAGGGGTTCCCCTGATTGTCGACGTCGATCGTGCCCTGCTTCTCGATGAGCCCGGCCACCGCCGAGGACCCGCCCGAAACCGCGTTCAACGCGACATCGACCGTATAGCTTTTGTTCTTGTCGAACGCCGGCGCGGCCAGAGGAGCGAGCCTATCGGGCGCCGCCTGCGCCTCGACCGCCGACGATGCCGATGCCGCGTCGTCGGCGAACGCAGCCGGCGCGGCGAGACCGGCTCCGCTGCACGCGAGCGCGGTTGCGATCGCGACCGAGCACACCTTGCTCTTTCCAGATCGAGAGGTTGACATTCGTTCTCCTTCTCCCTTCTGTTAGTTTCACCTAACTCAAACTCACGATTCTATAGAAAGCCTCGGAGCTGTCAAAAAAGGCCTTCGCGGCTGTCCCGTCGGATCGCGCGCCCGATAGCCGGCCCCTTACGTCCCCCAACACGCGAAAAAGCCCCTCCGCACTCCCGAAGGATGCGAGGGGGCCCTGAAAAAGTTAGCTATACTTCACAAAAAATATAAAATTAGCTGTGTCTAACCTCAGATGAGGAACCGCGTGGTCTGCCTTCCCTTATCGGGGATCCCGCCTGTGCGCGAGGCCTTGTCGGCCATGCTGGGGCCGTGCTTCAAGAAGAACTCGCACCAGTGGCAGCACTCCTTGACCGCCGCGTCGTAATCCCGATCGGGGTTCAGCAGCAGTTCGAAGTCGGTGGCGACCTTGTGGTTGGGGCGGAAGCAGTCGGCGTTGAAGCATTCCGACGGGCACAGGTCGTCGGCCAGGCTATGGGGGCAGCGCGCCATCCACTCCTCATCGCACCCGCGTATCTCCCAACAATGCGGCATAGCGCTCCTTCCCGCACGACCACACGAACCATCTGCTCAAAAGCTTATACGAAAACGGAGGGAGGCTCGACGGCCGCCCTCCGTTAGACACGCATTCGTCATGCAAGCCAAGCCTAGTTATCGGCTGCAACCACCTTGGTCACGCCGGGGACGCGCTCCTTCAGGATGCGCTCGATGCCGTTGGCAAGCGTCAGCGCCGACATGGGACAGCCCTTGCAGGCACCCACCAGCTCGACCGTGACCACGCCGTCTTCGGACACGTCCACCAAATGCGCGTCCCCGCCGTCTGCAACGAGGCTGGGACGGATGAGGTCGAGGACGGTCTGAACCGAATTCTTATCTACCACGGGGGGCTCCTTCTCTCTCGATAAGTTCAAGGACGCATTCTAGCACAGCCCCTCCTTCGAGAAGGACCGCAGCGGAAACGCGAAGCCCGCACGATGCGGCGACGTTACGAAACCGGCTTGTAGTCTCCTCCGATAACCACCAGCACATCGCCGGTGTAGGTGTAGTACCCCACATCCTTCACCGCACGGCCGAAGCCCATGCGCTCGACGATCGCCTTGGCCTGGTCCTCGTGGCCGGTGCTGTACACCACGAGCGTTTCCTCGAAAACCTGCTGCTCGGCGTTGCCCGTCGCCGTGATCTCGCATCCCATCTGGGAAAGAAGCTGGGTCGTGGAGGCGGCTGCGCCCGTGACTGCAGCTCCGTTCTGGACCTCGACCTTCAATCCGGAAACATCCACCGCGCCCGCCTTGGCGGCGCTCGCCGCATCGCCGCCTTCGACGAAGGCCGCCTGCACCTGCGCCCATTCGGATTTGGACGGGGTGAAGACGCGCGGGGCGCTCGACACCAGCGAAGAGGACGAGCCGGTAAGCGACCCGGGGATCGCCGCCGACGAAACGCTGTCCCCCGAGATGCCGACGAGCGCCTCCCCGGCCGCCAGAAGGTCGTTGGACGAGATATCGGTTTGGAAGCACGAGCTGACCTTGTCCAGAAGCGACGCCGACGAGAGCGTCCCCTGGGCGCTGAACAGCTTGACGACCAGCTGGGAGAAGAACGCCGCCTGGTTCTGGGCCTGGGATTGGACCCCCTTCGACAGGTTCGTCGCGCGCAGAAGCGTGAGCGCCGCGGACCCCGACAGCTTCTGGGGACCCGCCGCGAGGTAGTCGCTTCCCGCTGCGGGGTCGTCTACCTCTTCGGACAGGTCGAGGTCGACCCCTCCCGCCGCATCGACCAGCTTCACCAAACCCGCCCGATCGATTTTGACGAAATGGGCGATATCGACACCCACCAGGTCGGACACCTTCCCGATAAGGGCGGCGTCACCCTCTCCCGCCGCATCGCGCAGCTGATGAAGGTTCCCGTCGGACAGGGTCGCGCCCGTTTCGGCGGGGATCCCCAGAAAGCTCATGGTCTTGTTCTGGGAGTCGACGCGCATCAAAACCAGGGCATCGGGCCCTTCGAAATCCGACGAGGCGGTGGCTCCCCCCAGATCAGCCGAAATCAAAACGTAGGAAGCCGCCTTTTCCTGCGGGGCCTTCAAAGCGGAGGCGGCGTCGGAATCGCGCAGGGCCAGCTTCGATCCCACGCTGCCGAAATAAACGAACACGCCCACGGATACCGCAAGGACGACCAGCAGCACGGCAACCGCCGCAATGCCGGCGATGCGGCGGACGCGCGTTCGGCGGTGGATGTCCTGAGCGAAGTTGTGCCCTCCCACGTGGAGCGCAGGGGCTCCCGACTGGCGGTGCGCGTGCGAAACGACGTTGCGCACCTCCCCATGCGAGGCCCGCGATTGCTTGCGGCCGTTGGCGAACGAAACGCTTCCGGCGTTCATGGTCCGCCCGCCGCGCTGGACGGAGGGGCTGATGTGCGATCCAACCAGAGAGCTGTTCGCCTTGCGGGCGGTTTCGCGCAGCTTGCGCGCGTTCACGCTCCTTCTGCTGTCGGCCATGGCGCGCCTACCGGATGTCGTCGCCGAAGGCGCCTTCGACCACGCGCTGGACATCGACGCCCAAGGAGCGCAGCTTGCCCACGTAGTCCTCGTATCCGCGGTCGATATGGGCCACCTTCCGCACCCGCGTCTCGCCCTCGGCCACCACGCCCGCTAACACGAGCGCCGCCCCTGCGCGCAGGTCGGTCGAGGTCACCGGAGCGCCCTGGAGCCGATCCACCCCGCGCACCAGCGCATGATGGTCCTCTATGACGATGTCGGCCCCCATGCGCATGAGCTCGGATGCGAACATGAAGCGGTTCTCGAACACGTTCTCGGTGATGACCGATGCCCCTTCGGCCCGGGCCGCCAGCAGCATGAACTGGGCCTGCAGATCGGTGGGAAATCCGGGATGCGGGAGGGTCTGGATATCGACCGGGGACAGCGGGCGGGTGCGCGAGACCGTCACCCAATCGCTTCCCTGCTCGACGTCGCAGCCCATCAGCTCGAGCTTCATCAGCGCCATGCGCAGAAACGACGGATCGACGCCGCGCACCGTGACCGGCCCGCCCGTAAGCGCGCCGCCCACCAGGAACGTCCCCGCCTCGATTCGGTCGCCGCAGGTCGCATGCTCGCACGGATGCATCGACGAGAGGGCGACCCCCTCGATCTCGATAAGCGACGAACCCGCTCCGCTCACGCGCGCGCCCATCTCGTTGAGCATCGTGGCCAGATCCACGATCTCGGGCTCGCGGGCGGCGTTCTCGATCTGGGTCGCACCCTCGGCGGTCACGGCCGCCATCAGCAGGTTTTCCGTCGCGCCCACGCTGGGGAAGTCGAGCACCACATGCGCCCCGTGCAAACCGCGGGGCGTCGTGGCTTTGAGGAACCCGTGCTCGGTGACGAACTCGACGCCCAGAGCCTCGAGCCCTTTGAGGTGCATGTCGATCTTGCGCGCGCCGATCTGGCAGCCCCCGGGCATGGCGACGTGGGCCTTGCCGAAGCGCCCGACCAGCGGCCCAAGGATGGAGATGCTCGCGCGCATCTTCGAGACCAGCTCGTAGGGCGTCTCGAACCGCTCGACCGACGACGTGTCGATGGTGAGGGTATGGCCCTCCCGCTCGACCGGCGCCCCCAGCTGGCGCAGAACTTCGGACATGATGCGGATGTCCGAGATATCGGGAACGTTACGGATGATGCACGTCCCCTGCCCCAGAAGGGATGCGGCGATCAGCTTGAGGGCGGAGTTCTTCGCGCCCGATACGCGCACTTCCCCCGATAGCGTGTTGTTGCCCCTGACAAGGATGATTTCTTCCGACATAACCCCACCTCGTGGTTCGATTCGTAAGCGATTGAGCGGTGCGGTCGCGCAGTCCCCCCGCCGTCGGCCGCACCCGGGAACCCCGCCGCATCCGCCTCTCGAAAACGCGGCGCATCGAGGTTCGGACCGAAGCGCAGGGCCGTCGTCATATGCTCTCGCCCATTATAAGGATCGGGCGGCCAACCCGCCCGCGCGTTGCCCTGCCGATAGACAATTTACGCGAATGCACGCGCGGAAAACGCCGCCGCGAAACGAGGAGGGACCGCGCCGTGCCGACGCGGTCCCTCCCGTAAGGCGATCGGTTCGATCGGGCTTCGTTACGCACCCAGAGCGAAGCGGACGAAGTCCACGACCTTGATGGAGCCGCCGAGCTGCTTGGCGACCTCGTCGGTGTACTGGGCGATGGTCTGGTCAGGGTTCTTCACGTAGTCCTGCTCGGTCAGGCAGTTCTCCTTGAAGAACTTCTCGAGGCGACCTTCGGCCATCTTCTGCTGGATGTTCTCGGGCTTGCCGGACTCGGCGGCCTGAGCCACGTAGATGGCGCGCTCGTGCTCGACCGCGTCGGCGGGAACGCCCTCGCGGTTAGCGGCGACCGGGGAGATCGCGGCAACCTGCATGGCCACGTTGCGGCCGTAGGCGACGAAGTCGGCGCTGGTGGGGTCGATGCCCTCGACGTCGAACTGAACCAGGACGCCGATCTTGCCGCCCATGTGGATGTAAGAGCACACCGCACCGGCCTCGACGGTCTTGACGCGGGCGAGGTTGGCGTTCTCGCCGAGCACGTGAACGGCGTCGGTGATGATGTCGGCGACGGTCTCGCCGTTGTCGGACAGCTCCTTGAGCGCCTCGACGTCGGAGCACTTGTTGGCGAGCGCGATGCCGGCGATGCGGTCGGCGTAGGCCTTGAACTTCTCGTTCATGCCCACGAAGTCGGTCTCGCAGTTCAGCTCGAGAACGACGCCGGACTTGCCGTCCTCGGCGACGATGGCGGTTACGGTGCCCTCGTTGGTGGCACGACCGGCCTTCTTGGCGGCAGCGGCCAGACCGCGCGTGCGCAGAACGTCGACGGCCTTGTCCATATCGCCGTCGGCCTCGTTCAGGGCCTTCTTGCACTCCATCATGCCGGCGCCGGTGAGCTCGCGGAGCTCCTTGACCATAGCAGCGGTGATTGCAGCCATGTCTGTCCTTCCTCTTCTTCTTCAAAGCGCCCCGCACCCAGGGCGGAGCGCTTCACGTGTACGTGGAACATAAGGGGCCCGCGAAGCCGAGGCTTCCGCACCCCTGGAACCGACGGCCCGACGGGCCGCGGCGGTTACTCGGCCGCGGGAGCCTCGACGGCCTCGGCGGCAGCGGCCTCGGCGACGGGGGCCTCCTCGACAGCGGCCATCTCCTCGGCGGTCACCGGGGCACCCGTGCCGGCGATGACGGCGTCGGCCACGAAGTCGGTGAGCAGGCGCACCGAGCGGATCGCGTCGTCGTTGGCGGGGATGCCGTAATCGACGTCGTCGGGATCGCAGTTGGTGTCGAGGGTGCCCACCACGGCGATGCCCAGGCGCTTCGCCTCGTGGATGGCGAGGGACTCGCGGTTGGTGTCGATGACGAACACCGCATCGGGGGTGCGCGTCATGTTGCGGATGCCGTTGAGGTTGGACTGCAGCTTGGCCAGCTCCTTGTGGCGCAGGATCTGCTCCTTCTTGGGCAGAAGGGCCATGCGGCCGTCGGCGTCCATGGCCTCGAGCTCTTCCATGCGCTTCACGCGGGAGCGGATGGTGACGAAGTTGGTGAGCATGCCGCCCAGCCAACGGGAGTTCACATAGGGCATACCGCAGCGGTTGGCAGCGTCGGCGACGGCTTCCTGAGCCTGCTTCTTAGTGCCGACGAACAGGACGGTGCCGCCCTTCTTGGACATCTCGGAGACGAAGGTGTACACGTCGTCCATGCCCAGGAGGGTCTGCTTGAGGTCGAGGATGTAGGTGTCGCCGCGCTTGCCGAAGATGAATGGCTTCATCTTGGGGTTCCAGCGACGGGCCTGATGGCCGAAGTGCGCGCCGGCGTCGAGCAGCGTCTGAATGCTGACTTTCGTCATGTCTTGACTCCATTCGTTAGTCCTCTGCCCGCGGTCATCCCCGGGTTCCGCAGCCTTTTCCGGTGGCCACTAGCGGTCCGAGTCGCACGAGCATGTGTGATTAGAAACTGCGCCAGTATAACCCATTTTCCGAGGTTTCGACGCGAAAAACACAGGGTGCGCAGCGAAAGTCGGGACGGACCCGAAGACCCGTCCCGTGCGGAAAAGCGAATGGGGCGAAGACCGGGGCGCGAAAAGCCTAGACCCGGTACCGGCGACCCGCCGACAGGCTGAGGCCGATGGTGGTGGCATTGTGCAGCAGCGACGAGGTCTGCGGCGTCACCGCCCCGAGGATACCCAGCAGCATGAACACGCTGTTACATACCATCACCTGGGCAAACGAACGATCCATGCGCCTTGCCAGCGCGCGGCTGAGCTTGACCAGCGTCACGATCGAGGACAGGTCGCCGTCGGTCAGGGTGATGTCGGCCACCTCTTTGGCAACCGCCGTCCCCTGCCCCATGGCGATGCCGACGTCGGACAGGGCGAGGGCGGGCGCATCGTTCACGCCGTCGCCCACCATGACCACCTTGCAGCCTTGCGCCTTGAGGCCCTCGACGTAGGCATGCTTGTCCTCGGGAAGCAGGTCGGCCTTCCATTCGGTGACGCCCGCTTCCTCGGCGACGCGGCGCGCCGTGCGCCCGTTGTCGCCCGTGAGCATGACGACGCGTTTGAAGCCGAGGCCGCGCAGCTGCCCGACCGCTTCGCGCACGCCCTCCTTCAGCGGGTCCTCGATGCCCAGCACGCCGACCAGCTCGCCGTCAACCGCGAGGTAGAGCGGGGAGAGCCCTTCGGTCTCGTGCGCGATGCGGCCCTTCTGAGCCTCGTCGATCGCGACCTTCTCGTCGCCGACGACGAAATGCTCGGACCCGATGACCACGCGCTTCCCGTCGAGCGACGAGGCGATGCCGTGCGCGACGATGTATTCCACCTCCGCGTGGCGCTCGCGATGGTCGAGCCCGCGGTCGGCCGCGGCGCGCACGACCGCGCGGGCGACCGGATGCGGGAAATGCTCTTCCAGGCAGGCCGACAGGCGCAGCACCTCGTCCTCGTTCCAGCCGTCGAACGAAAGGACGGTGGCCACCGACGGGGTGGCCTCGGTGAGCGTCCCGGTTTTGTCGAACACGATGGTGTCGGCGTCGCACACGGCGTCGAAGTACTTGGACCCCTTCACGGTGAAGCCCGCGTCGGCCGACTGGCTCATGGCGGACAGCACTGAAATCGAGCTGGTGAGCTTCAAGCCGCACGAATAGTCCACCATCAGAGCCGCCGACGTCCTGGTCATGCTGCGGGTGGCCAGGGCCACGCCGGCAGCCAGTCCGAAGTTCCACGGCACGATGCGGTCGGCCAGGGCCTCGCGCGAGGCCTGCCGGCGCGACTTGTACCGGTCGGCGTTCTTGACCAGATCGACGATGGAGCGCAGGCGCGTCTCGTTCGGAGCGCTCTTCACGCGCACCAGGATCTCGCCGCTCTCGACGCTCGTGCCCGCGAACACGTCGTCGCCGACCGTGCGCTCCACCGCCAGGGGCTCGCCGGTGAGCGAGGACTGGTTCACCATCGCGCACCCGCGGATCACCTGGCCGTCGATGTTGACGCCCATACCCGTGCGAACGGCGACGACGTCGCCCACGGCAAGCGAGGACAGCGGCACCTCCACCTCGAGGTCGCCTTCGACCTTCTGGGCGTTCTCGGCCACGTTGAGCAGCGCATCGACCAGCGCGCCTTCCGATCGGGCCTGGGTGTAGTCCTCAAGCGTCTCCCCCACCTCGAGCAGGAACATGGTCTCGCCCGCGGTTTTGGGATCGAACTGGACGAACGACATGCCGATGGCCGCGGCGTCGAGCACCGGAACGTCGAGCCGGGCTCTGCCCAGCGACGAGAGGGCCTCGACGAGGAAGCGGCGGTACGCGACCAGCCCCAAGACGATGGAGAGGGGCTTGGGCAGAAACCACCGGCGCAGAAGGTAGGTGCCCGTCAGCCAGGCGAGGTCGAGCATGAGCTGATGGGAATGCTGCGCGGCGGAAAACGAGTACTCGGCGCGCATCCCCTCGATAGCCGCCGCATCGATCGAGGCCAGATGGGCGATGGCCCGCTCCCTGCCCTGCTCTCCGCAGTACGACAGCGCCACCTCCCCGATGCGCGGGTACACCTTGGCCTCGCTGATGCAGGGCGCCGACCGCAGCACGGCCTCGAAGGGGCCCTGATCGCGGGCGGGGACGAACCCGGCCAGCTTGATGCGCAGACGGCGCCCGGGGATCTCTGTCTTGATGGAGAAATCCACGGTTAGTTCTCTTCCTCCGCGGCCTTCTTGGCATCCTCGACGTTGATGTAGGTCGCCTGGGCCACGATGTCGTCGTACTCGGCCTTGGCCTGCTCGACCATGTTCTCGTAGGAGTTGCGGATCTTCATGCCGCGCGCCAGGGCATGGACGTAGCCGGTCTTGGCCGCCTTGGAGGTGAGCACCTTGGCGCCCACGGTCCCCGCGAGGAAGCCGCCTCCGACGAGCAGTGCGTTGCGCGTGCAGTTCTTCATGATGGTTCCTTTCTTCCAACAGCGGGGTCCCACACCCCGCCGACACGTTCCACGAGGGCGCTCGAAGCCTTCGCCTAAACCGAGGATAAAAGCACTCTCAAGCGAAGTCCAGGGTAACTTGAAGCGTAAGCTTCGGTGGACTTTTCGCAGGTCAAAGCTAACTTTGTGGCAACCTCGACTAACTTGGTATCATGCTACAATGCATCGAGGCGACCGTAAAGATAAATAAGGTTAACTTACGGAAAATCCGCCTTTTTCAGCTGGTGGGGCTATACTGTTAGCAAAGGAGTACCTTATGAAGAGCCACAAGTTCTGGGCCGTCGCAAGCTGCGTCTGCATGGCGATGGCGCTCTATACCGGTTGGGCCCTCACCGGAAAGCACCGAAAAGGATAGAGATTGAATTTCAAAACCGTAGCCTTCGAGCGATCGTTCGGCATCTCCTCGCAGCTCACCGAATCGACCTTGCCCGAAATCGCCTTCGCCGGGCGGTCGAATGTGGGCAAGTCGTCCCTCTTGAACAAGCTCTTCAACCGAAAAGGGCTTGCCAAGGTGTCGTCGACCCCCGGGAAAACCGCCACCATCAACTTCTTCTCCACCGATGACGCGCGTTTCGTCGACCTGCCCGGATACGGGTACGCCCGCGTGTCCAAAACCGAGCACGAGCGCTGGGCCGAGCTCATCGAGGGGTATTTCAACCAGGAGCGCAACTTCGCCCTGGTCTGCTCGCTGATCGACATCCGCCACCCGGCCTCCGCGCTCGACGAGAACATGGTGCGCTTCCTGCAAGACGCCCAGCTCCCCTACCTCATCGTGCTCACCAAGGGCGACAAGCTCTCGCAGCAGAAATGCAACCAGCAGAGAAGCGCCCTCAGAAAGCAGCTGTCCATCGACGACGACACCCCCATGGTGATCACGTCGTCGCTCAAAGGCTCGGGCATCGACAACCTGCGCCGCGAGATCGCGCGCTTCGTGGAAAACGGACCGCGGAACCTCTGATGAAGACCGACCGGCCCGTGAACATGCTCGATCAGAGCATCGACCCTGTGGACGCCAACGACCGCGTGCCGATCGCCCTGCGCGTGTTCGGCGCGCTGGCCATCCTCAACGGGGTGGTGTCCATCCCCTTCCAAGCGTTCATCATCGTCGATTCCGTTATCGCGTTTCAAAGCGGGGAGATGTCGGGGCTGTCCATCGTCAGCCTCGTAACCGCCGGCGTGGCCGGCCTGTTCGCCACCGCTTCGCTCGTCCTTTCCATCGTGTTGGGCGCGCGCTTGTTCAGAAACCAGCGCCGCTGGGCGGGACGCATTGCGAACATCCTGGTCGCCGTGGGTATCGTGCTGCTTTTGACCACCGTCTTGCAGCACGGCATCGTCTCGTTCGACACCCTGGCCGAGACGATCACGCTGGCGGTGAACGTCGTCTTGTCGGGCTACCTCGATCCGGGGCTTTCCGAAGAGCGCAGGCTGCAGCGCAAGCTGCGCGACATGGACGAGCGCGCCGACGCGCAGAAAGGCGTCCTGGGGCGCGATAAGTCGGGAGCAGGCTACATCGCCCTGAACTTCTTCAACCTGTTCTGGATCTTCGTGATCTGCTGCGTGGGAGGGCTCATCATCGAGACCATCTACCACTTCGTCGTCTTCGGCGGCTACCAGGACCGGGCGGGGCTTCTGTTCGGGCCCTTCTCCCCCATCTACGGGATAGGCGGCGCGCTCGTCACCATCGCGCTCAATCGGTTCTACCGCGCCAGGGTCGCCGTGGTGTTCGTCGTGAGCGCCGTCATCGGAGGCGCCTTCGAGTTCTTCGTGAGCTGGTTCATGGAGGTGGCCTTCGGCGTGACCGCCTGGGACTACTCGGGGACCTTCCTGAACATCGACGGGCGCACCAACCTCCAGTTCATGCTGATGTGGGGCGTGCTCGGGCTGTTCTGGGTGCGGTTGCTTTTGCCGCGCATGCTGGAACTGGTCAACCGCATTCCCTGGAACTGGCGCTATTCGCTCACCACCGTGTTCGCGGCGCTCATGCTGGCGAACTGCGGCCTCACGCTGGTATCGCTTGACTGCTGGTACGGGCGGCTGGCGGGCACCAACCACGACGAGACGTTCATCGAGCAGTTCTGCAACCAGCATTTCGACGACGACTTCATGAAGAACCGCTTCCAGTCGATGTCCATCGACCCTGCAAACGCAGCGCGTTCGTAAAGCGAGCCCGGGCAAACGCCCGCGCTTCGACTGGTGCGCCGAGGCGGGCTGCTGACCGGCTTAATCGGCCTCGCCCGAAAAGCCGGCGTCCTCGACCCATCGGGACCGGTCGTCGGCAGCGGCGGTCGCCAGCGCATCGCAGCGCTCGTTTTCCGGATGCCCGTTGTGTCCGCGCACCCACACGAACCGAACGCGATGAGGCGACTTCGCCTCCAGCAGGCGCTTCCAGAGATCGGCGTTCTTCACCGGCTTCTTCTGGGAATTCTTCCAACCGCGCGCGATCCATCCATCGATCCAGCGGTCGTTGAACGCACGCACCACGTACTGGGAATCGGAATGGAGCACCACCTCGCACGGATGCTTGAGCGCTTCCAGACCCGCGATCGCGCCCAGAAGCTCCATGCGGTTGTTCGTGGTGCAGGAGAATCCCTGGGACAGTTCCTTTTCGTGAACGCCCCCCGTAGGATCGACGTAGCGCAGCACCGTCCCGTATCCTCCCGGACCGGGGTTGCCCCGCGACGATCCGTCGGAGTAGATCTCCACTTTCATGCAATGCGCTCCTCGTACCGCAGGCGAACAGGCGCGCCCCGCCTTCGACGGACCAAGCCGCCGCAGGTGAGGCGCGAACCGAAAACAGGTCGAAAAAGCGCCGGCGCGCATCCCGGCAAATGGGAGCGCACCGGCGCCTACGTGCGAAGCGTCCCGTGGTTACGGGCGGACGTAGATCATTCCCGGCTGAACCGGACCGACCACGACGCCCACGCCGTAGGTGGCCGCATGGATCATCTGGCCTCCGCCCACGTAGATGCCGCAGTGCTCCCAGTTCGTGCACACATCGCCCGGCTGGGGATCGGACACGCGGGGCCAGGACATAAAGGTATAGGTGCTGCCGATGCGCGACGTGCTGCCGGTAAGCGCATAGCCCACGAAGCCCGAGCAGTCAAACGATGCCATGCCGCTCGCCTGCCAGGCATAGGGCTTGCCCAGCTGGGAGTAAGCGCGGTCGAGGACCGAACCGCCGCCGTTGGAAGGCGCAGGCTGGGGCGAGGGGTTCGACGGTGCGGGTGCGGGAGCGGGCTGGCTGTTCCCGCCTTCGCTGCTGCTGCCGCCGTTGTTGGAAGCCTCGGAAGGAGCGGGGGCGCCCACCGCCTCGACGGCGGCCTGCGCGGTTGCCTGCTCGGATGCGCGCTGCTCATCGATGAGGTCGCGCGCTTCGGCGCTCAGCCCGTCGTAGGTCTGCTGCATCGCGCTCACCGTCACCTGGGCCTCGGAAGCGATCGCAGCGGCTTCCGCAGCCTGACGGGCCGCCTCGTCGGCCTGCTCGGAGAAGATCCGCTCCTGCTCGGACGCCTCGGCGCGCAGTTCCTTGGACTGGCGTACCAGATCCGCGTCGCTCTCGTTCACCCGGCTAAGCAGATCCCAGTTCGACGTGAACTCGGAAAAGCTCGCGGAACCCAACAGCAGGTCCAGGAAAGACGTCGGACCGCCGCGGTACATCGAGCGGGCGCGGTCGTTCAGACGGGACTGGACCGAATCGATCTCGCCGGAAAGCTCCTCGATGCGCGCGCTCGCGTCGTCGCGCTGCGCCTCGGCCGCCTCTTGGGCCGCCAGCGCCTCGCCGTAGTCGGCAGATGCGCGGTCGAGCCGTTCTTGCATTGCGTTGAGCTGGGCAAGCGCGTTCTGCGCTTCAGCCTGCTTGTCGGAGACCTTATCGGCGTAGGCATCGGATGCGCCCATCGCCGTCCCGAATGCCGCCGCAGCGGCGATGCCGGCGGCGCAGAGGAGGCGCGTCGCACGGGTACTCAGGTCGTTCACCATAGAAGTCTGACCTCTTTCGCCTTCGTTTCAAGCGTCCTCGGACGCTTCTCCCTTTGTCGAAGTTGCAGCCAATAACCTACCACGAATGAAATGAAACGACAAAACGGGAGGTCAATGCGACCTCCCGTTTCCAGCGAACCGATCTAGCGGTACTGCGATTCATGCTTGCGGAAGAAATCGAAGCGCGGAGGCAGCTCGCGCACGCGATGGGCGCCCGCCTCGCACTCGTCTTCGCCGCACAGCTCGGCCAAGCTTTCGAAGCGATGGTTCCAGCTGAAGAACGCCTCGGGGTCGAACTGCAGGTAATCGCAGATCAGCTCACAGCCGACAGGGACAATGGGGTGCATCAGCAGCGTGGACACCCACAGCTGGTACGCGCAGTCGGCCAGCACCTGGCGGCGCGGTTCGTCCGACGCGCCCTGGTCGAGAGCCTCGACCCTTTTGATGCCGTCCGCCCAGCGTTTGTTCGCCACGCGCAGGAAGCCGTCCATCAGCGACATGATCGAGTGGAGCTCCGCTTTCTCCATGAGAAGATCGTACTCGGCCATGACGGCATGGCACTCTTCGACGGCCTTCGCACTGGGGGCGCACAGCGGGACGGTGCCCCCGAAGCTTTTCTTCGCCTCGTACAGGCAGCTGCGGCCGAGACGGTTGAACACGTTGGTGAGCAGGGCTCCCTCTTTCAAGACGGGATCGGCGACGCGCGGGTCGTCCCTTTCCTGCTCGGTCGCCGTGAAGGGCTTGGGCTTGAACCCCACCGATTTCTGATCGAGGCCCAGCGCCAGGAAATGCGCGCGCAGCTGCTCGGCCGTGTAGTGCTCCAGAAGCTCGTCGGCGGTGGGGGGCTTGACGGAGCTCGACGAAGAGGCCTTCTTGTTTCCCAGCAGGACGTGATGGTTGGCCACGAGGGTCGTTTGGCGCAGAGGGACGCGCGGGTCGTCGGCGCCGAAAATGTCGCGATCGCGCAGCGCCTCCCACAGCGCGGGCTGGACCACGCCGTAGAAATACAGGTTGTCCTGCCCGATGAACTGGTACACCTTCGCATCGTCTGAGCACCAGAAGTCGCGCCAGCTGCCCTCGGGCAAACCGGCCTCGTCGTTGGCCGCAGCCGTGAACGAGATGGGCGCCCAGAGGCTCTCGGGCCAGCACCACACCGTGAGGCCCTCCACCCCGTCGATGACGGGGGCGGCGACGCCCCATTCGATATTGCCCGTGATGCGGAAGGGAACGAGCGCCTTGCCGGTGCGGAACCGCAAGCCCGCCTGCCGCATGAGGTCGCGCGCGCGGTCGCGGTCCTCGATGCACGAGAATTCGACCTCGAAGCTCTGCTTGCCGCGCTCGGCCTCCCGCAGCTCGAAAGACGGCAGCTCGTCGGCGACCGCGTCGAACTGGGCGCGCTCGTCGTTCTTCACGTAGATGATGGGAGCCCCTAGAAACTCCTTGATGGTCTGGGGGACGATCGCGCGGATGCGGTCGTCGGCCTCCAGCTCGGCCACGTGCTCGCGCAGGAAACGGGTGAACGCGGGCAGATCGAAATACCAGTTGTCCACCGGGCGCATCTCGGGCACCACGCCGGTCAGAGACGACCGCGGGTTGATGAGCTCTTCGGGAGAATAGCTGTGGCCCAGATCGCATTCGTCGGCATAGGCATGCTCTGATTTGCAGCCCTGAACGGGGCAGCGACCGACCACCTGGCGGCCGTTGAGGAACGTGTCGGCCTGGGGATCGAAGAACTGCAGCGTCGAGCGGCGCTGCAGAAAGCCCGCCTCGTGAAGGCGTCGGATGATGTTGTCGGTGAGGTCGCGGTGAACCTCTCCCGCGTGTCCGATTCCGCTGCCCTCGTAGATGGACGGCTCGACGTCGTAGGCCTTGAGCGTCGCCTTCTGCTTATCGTGGTTCATCTGCACGTACTCGTCGATCGTACCGTCGAACTCCCCCGCTTCGACCAGCTTGCGGTACCCCTCGTTGATAGGGGAGCCGAAGCAGTCCGTGCCGCTGACGAAGCGCACGTTGCGCTCGCCGATACGGTCTTTGAGAAAGCGCGCGTACGCATCGGCGGGAACGAACACGCCGGCGATATGCCCGAAGTGCAGCGGCTTGTTGCCGTAGGGCATGCCCGCGGTGACCACCGCGCGCTTCGGCCATACGACCTGGGTGAAAGGCGGATTGCCGTTATCGAGCGATGGTGCCATTGGTTGTCTGCTCCTCAAGAATAGTCGTCAGATCGCGCGCGGACAGATCGTAGCTGCCCGTCAGCAGGGACAGCAGGCTGGCCCTCGACGGGGGAACCTCGAGGTCGACCACCTGGTAGTCGCCCGATATCCCGGCCATGTCGGCTGCGTAGTCCTCGGCGTCCTCGAGCGTCCCGATCTCGTCGGCCACGCCGTTTTCAACCGCGGTCGTGCCGGCGAAGGGCAGCCCGGTTGCAAGCGATCGGGCATAGTCGAGCGAAAGCCCGCGTCCCTCCGCCACATTCTGGATGAACGTAGCGTTGATCTCGTCGACGAGCGCCTGATAGTACGCTTTTTCCTCATCGGTCAGCGGACGGAACCCGTAGCTGGAATCCTTGCTGGGAGCCGACTTGATGGAGTCGATCGAGATGCCCAGCTTGTCCATGACTTCAGACAGGTCGGTCACCTGCATGACCGTGCCGATGGCTCCGATCTCGGTCGTCTTCGCCACGAAGATGTAGTCGGACATCGCCGAGAGCTCGTAGGCGGCGCTCGCGTTTATGGCGGCGCTGGAAACGACGATGGGCTTGCTGAACTCCTTGACGTACTGCGCCATCTCCTCGCCCGCCGTGGCCGTGCCGCCGCCGGAGTTCACGCGCAGCACGACGGCCTTGATGCGGTCGTCTTCCTCGGCGCGGTCGAGCAGCGACTTGAGACCCTCGGGGCTTGAAGACGTGCCGTCGTAGCCGATGGCCCCGTCGATGTTGATGACGGCGACCGCGTCGCCCGAGATCGAATCGGCGGACCCGAACACGTGGGCGAACAGGCCGATTCCCACGGCGACGAGCACGACGAGCAGCGCAGCGACGATCGCCGCCGTGCGTCCGCGGCCCTTGCGCGGGGCGGCCTGGTACGGTGCGGATCCCTGCGCTCCGGGGTAGCCGTACGGCGAAGCGGCGTGGGGGGAGGCGAAGGGAGGAGCGGGAGGACAGCCCGCATCGGGGGATGTCCCGGAATATCCGTGCGGAGGCCGGGGGGCGAAACCTTCGGTCATGATCTCTCTTTCGGCGATGTTCGGCGTTCGTTTTCTGATCGCTTCATGTTACTACACCCGCACAAACGAGAGGCGCCCGGAAAAAACCGGGCGCCCCATCCGCATCGGGATCGCTTTCGAAGCCCCGAGGCCGAACTCAGCCAGCCGAAGCCGATGAAACCCTACCGAACGCATCCTCGGACACCGCCGCCGAGCCCCCGAACACGTAGGCCCTGCGGATATCTGCGGCCCGCTCCCTCACGAAAGAGCCCACCGAACCCGCCTCGGCGTCGTTCACCAGCGCGAGCACGGCGTTGTTCTTCCCGCACAGAGCGGCGCCGGCCAGCGCGTCCCAGTAACCGCCCGTCGTGGCCACGCCCATTCGGTCGGCCGTCATCCCCTCCGACAGCGCATGCTTCGCAACGAGGAGCGACGTTTCCACCGCCGTGGCGCCGGCGAAACGCTTCTCGACCGAGATTCCCGCAGACCGGATGCGATCGCACACCCGCTCGTCGATCGCCGCCGTGCCGCCCGCGACGTAAACGCTTCTGATGCCGCCCTCCCTCATCGCGGAGAGCGTCTCGTCGGAAATGTCGAAGGCGCCCTCGGTTAAGAAGATGGGGATATGCCGGGCATACGCGTAGGGAGCCGCCGCGAGGGCGTCCCAGTACCCGCCGTTGGTGGCGACGATGGCCCGGTCGCCCGCCACAGCACCGACCGAGCGCGCCTCCTCGAACACCTTGCAGGCGGTGCCGGTGGCCGTGTCGCCCGCCAAGCGCCGGGGACGCACGTTCGCGATGGAGGCTATCTGCCCCTCGACCTCATCGGACACGGCCGCCGTGCCGCCCGCGATGTAGATCTTGGAGGGCTTCAGCATCTTGATGAGGTCGGACGCCTGGGACGACAGGCTCGCGCCGTCGGTCATGACGACCGGCGCGCCCGATGCGCCCGCGATGCCGGCGGCCGTGAGGGCGTCCCAGTACCCGCCGTTGGTGGCGACGACCACGGTGCCTCCCGTCTGCCCGGACCAACCGTTCTCGACCACGGCCCTCATCGTCTCCATGGCGTCGATTCCCGCCAAGCGCTCCCATGCCGTCTGGTCGGGGACGATCGGATCGGGGTCGTCCAACGCGCCCTCGGTCGCGGTGACCGACACCAGCGCGGCGTCGCGCACCTCGCAGCGGATCGATCCGCCCTGCGCGGGAACCTCCCAGCCGTACGTCGCCGACGAAGACCACGAGCCCTGCTTCGCCACCGATCCGTCGGCGGCTATCTCGGTGAAGCGGTACTCGTAGGATTCCCCCGCACCGAAGCGGCCCTTCGCCGTCACAGACACCGTCGATCCCGGCTGGGGAGACGCATTGAAAGCGAAGCGGCCTTCGAGGGGCTTATAGGCCTTGAGGTGGGCCGAGAGAACCTCGGCGTCCGAAACGTCGTACCCGGCATCCCTCAGGGCCGAGACGGCCGCATTCCACCCGACCGAGTTCTTGGGCGCGTAGATCACAGGGCCGCGCGCACCGGGGAACTCTCCGGCGTTTCTGAGGGAAAGCTCGGAGAGCGTGGACGGAACCACCAGGACCGCAGGCGGCGCAACATCGTATATGCCGAAATCGGCCTTCACCATGCCCTCTCCCAGATACACGCTCTTGAGGGGCTGCTTGTCCGGCCCCGACTCGCTGGAAGAGGCGTAGGTGCCGTTTTTCCCGCCGCGCACGATGAGATGGGCGGGGTTGTGTCCGGAAAACGCCGTGCGCTTGATCTCGACGATATTCGACCCGAACTCCGCCACCTCGATCAGGCTGTTCGGAATGCCGTTCACGCGCTCCAAGCTGTCGGGGAAGTCGACGCGGGCCAGCGCCCTGCATCCGTTGAACGCCCCCGCTTCGATCTCCTTCAGCCCCTCGGGAAGCTTCACCGACGTCAGCGCGGCGTTGTTCTTGAACGCGCCCTTGTCGATGCGCACGGTCCCCTCCTTCACGGCGTACTCGGAAAACCCGTTGGACGACGGCGAGAATATCAGGTGCAGCCCATCGTCGAGCATGCGGTACAAGACGTTGCCCTCGACCGAGTACGCGGGGTTCGCATCCGACACGGCTATCTTCTCGATGCGGTCGCTTCCCTTGAAGGCGTCGGCGAACGAGCCCGTCATGGACGCCCCGAGGCGGACCGAGGTCAGGCGGTCGTTGTCCGCGAACGCCCCCTCGCCGACCGAGGCGACGGAATCGGGCAGATCAACGCTGGTCAGAGCGGAATTCGGAGCGAATGCGGAGGCGCCGATGCTGGAAAGGCGGCCAAGATCGCCCCTGAGGTCGACCGAGGCCAGCTGCGGGCAGTCCGCGAAGGCGGAATCCCCGATGCGCTCGGCTCCCCCGATATCCGCGCCTTCGATCGGCGTGCGGGCGAAGGCGGAGGCGCCTATGGACTCGAAGTCTTTCCCCAGCGCGATCTTCCCGGCTACGCGGCTGCCCAGAAACGCCGAGTCCCCGATAACGCGCAGCGATTCGGGGAAGGCGGCCGATGTGATCGACGCGCTCTCGAAGGCCCGATCACCGACGGATTCCACCCCGTCGGGAATCCTATAGGATCCGACGCGCCCTTCGGGGAAGGCGATGAGGCGCTTTTTATCCGCACTGAACAGCACCCCGTCGTCCGATGCCGTCTGCGCGGATCCCGCGCTCGCATCGATCCGCGTCAGCGCCGTATCGCCGGAAAACGCCCCCACAAGGCCGTCTGCGGCCACGTTCGCGCCGACGCGCACTTCGCGCAGCTTCGGCATGCCCGAAACCGCCCCCGACCCCAGATCCGTCACCGAGTCGGGAATGACCAGCTTGGATATGGACGACCCGGAAAACGCCTCGGCGCCGATGCGGACAACGCCGCCCAGCTCCAGCTCGGAAAGCCCCGCATTCCTGAACGCGCGCGGAGAGATCTCGGCCACGCTGGCGGGAAGCCCCTTCCCGGAGCCGTGCACGACCGTCTTCAGGCGATCGCAGCCCGAAAACGCCTCGGCTCCGATGACGCGCACGCCTTCGGCGATATCGACCTGCTTTATCTTGGAGCCGGCAAACGCCCGCTCGGGAACCTCGGCGAGCGAGGCGGGCAGCACGGCGCGCTCGATGCCCGATTCCGCAAACGCCTCGGCGCCCACCGAGGACACCTTCGAGGGAAGCTTCAGCTCGAAAGACCCCGTTCCCGCAAACGCGCGCGAACCGATGGAAGAGAGCTTGGCGGGCTCCTGCGGGCTATCCTCGAACCTCACCGAGGCAAGCGATGCGCAGCCCGAAAACGCGTTGTCGCCGATGGATTCGACCGATGCGGGAATCACCACGCTTTGCACCGCGCTTCCCTGGAACGCCCCGGCGCCGATGGATGTCACGGTCGAGGGAATGGAGACGACCGTGCTCGAACCGACGTAGGCGGTGAGCGCGCCGGTCTTCCCGTCGATGACGAACCCGTCTGCATCGGCGGCGCCGGGGGTTTGCGAGGCGTTGACCTGCTCGCTGTGGTTCAGACCGTAATCCCAGGCGAACAGGGGCACCGCTGCGGGGAATCGGTCGGCTCCCAAGCCGGCCGACTTCCATTCGCGCTTGAGATCTGCCACGGGGATGGAGAACGCGTAGGTGCGCACCCCGTCTTTCCGGCTTTCGATCTGGGAATCGTCGGCCAGCTTGCGGTAGAAGTACTTCCCGGTGGCCGGGTCGTGGAAGTCGATTCCCGCAAGGTAGGTGGCGTCGGTCGCCTTGAACGTGACGATTGCGGCATCCCCCTCCCCTTCGACCTTGTAATCGCTGATGACCGGAGGAGTGGTGTCATAGCTGAACGAGAACTCCTGAACCTGCTGCGCAGGACGGGGACCCGACGTAGTGGCCGTCTGCACCAGGCGGTAGGTTCCGTCCGCAAGCCGTTTCCCGTCCGAGTCGGTCCCGTTGAACGAGGGTATCTCGCCCATCTCCTCCTCGGCCGACGTCGCCCGCCCGTGCGCCGACGAGAACGACGACTTGGGAACGTAGCGCAGCGTCGTGCTCTTGACCGTCTTGCCGCCGGCGTCCACGTAGTCGTACACCAGCTGATCGACGCCGCGCAGAAGCCCGGTGGACGGGCAGAGCGCGTTGGGGGACGCGGGCACCGTCTTGTCGCCGACGATGTTCTGGCTGGACACGACCACGCGATCCAGGTCGATCAGGCTGTAATCGCCCTTCTTCGCCTTCGCCTGGGCTCGCTCGTCCAGAGGATTCACCCCCAGCGGATAAGAGGTCGGGCCGCTCATGAGGCGCGTGGCGAGCATGGCCGCCGAGGCGCTTCGGTCGCCCGCCTTGGCGTCGAACACCGGGGGCTTCGACCAGGTTCCGTAGAATCCCAGGAAGGGGACGGAAAGCGACGGGGCGTCGCCGGTGGGCTTCAGGAACGTGAACCCGTCGACGAACGTGCCGTTCACAGCCGGAGCCACCGCCTCCTTGAAGGCCTGCCCGCACGCGATGCGAACCTCGAGCGTGGCGGTAGAGCCGCCCTGAACCGTGATCGTCTTGTCAGACGCGCGATAGTCTCCCCCGTACGAGACGTCGATTCCCCGGCCCGCGTAGTTCACGGGGATCTGCGCGAAATTCCCATCTTTGATCTGGTCGGAAAGCGCCGCAGTGTCGGGTGCGTAGGTTCGGGGCTCGGTGCCGACGTTATGCAGCACCACCTTGAAGCTCCAAACGCCCTCGGCGCTTTCGCCCAGATCGGCCTTCGGACGCTGATCGTCGGAGGATTCGACCGCGAGGTACACGTCCGACTTCTCGGCGGCGGCGATATCGACCATGCCGGATCCCTGTTGGCGCGGCGAGTAGTAGCTGTCGGAGCCGTAGGGCACCGGGACCGCCGTGCTCATCATGAGCTGCATGGCCAGAGCCGATCGGGCGCGCTCGTCCATTCCCGCATACCGGCCGGACGCCTCGATATGCTGCCTGAGCACCGCCATGAGCCCCGCCACGTACGGAGCCGACATCGAGGTTCCTGACTTCACCCCGTAACGGCCGCCCGGGATAGACGAGTAGATGTTGCCGCCCGGAGCCAGGATCTCGGGCTTGAGGGACAGATCGGGCGTCGGTCCCCAGCTGGAGAAGTCGGTGACCGAGTACGTTGCGGGGGGATCGAGGGTCTTGCCCTTCTGAACCGTGACGGTCTTGACGGCCGCATCGCTCATCTTGCGGCCGTCCGCCTGCCCGACGCAGATCACGGGCATAGTGGCGTCGAGGCCCACCGTAAGCGAGCGAGCCTCGCCCTCCTTCGCCACCATGATGATGGCGGCGGGATCCAAAGCGGCAACCGCCTTCACGCGGGCCGAGGTCTTGAACTTGCCGCCCGCTTCGTCGAGGTCGCCGTCCCTCACGAGGGCGATCCTGCCCGCAAGGCTTGCGCCGAAGGTATCCCGGACGGCCTTCAGATCCCCTGGGTAGGCGTTTGCGCAATCGACGAACTCGCAGGTCCCGGACACCACCGCATCGAACCGCCTGCCGGTCGCCCCCAGGATGGTCTCGCCCTGGACGAACGGGACGACGGAGCCGTCGGCCAAGGTGACGTAGCTTTTCCCGATCGCATTGTTCGCCGCGGCGACGGAATAGGCGGATGCCAGGGTGGAGGGGTTCGACGCGATGCCGCTGTCGGGATTGGCGAGCGCGGGCAAGCCCGTTCCGTTGCTGTCCTGGGCCGCCGAGGAGTAGGAGTTGCCCTCGGAGACGCTTAGGACGGCCCCCTTGGCCCGCAGCGCTGAAAACGCGTCGCTGTACGTGCTGGAAGCCGCGGCCGAGAAGCCCCCGTTCGATCCCAGCGACATGTTCACGACGTCGGGATCGAGGGCCGCCGCGTCGTCGAGGGCGGCCAGAACCGCCGAATCGGATATGGAGTCATCGGTGTCGGAAGCCACCTTCATGGCCGCTATCTGGGCGTGGGGCGCCGTGCCGCGCACCTCTCCCGCATTGGCGGCCGCGATGCCGGCGACGTGCGTACCGTGATCGAGGTTGGAGCTTGTGGGCGTCGCGTTCGCGTCCTTGTCGGCGTAATCGTAGGCAAACGGGATCTTCTCGCTGACGTAGGTCGCATTGCGCCCGCCCGACACCATCGACGATCGAACGTCCCTCACCGTCTTCTCGGTGTATCTGAGCTTCGAATCGTCGAGGTCGCCCCTGAACGCGGGGTGGGCCGTCTCGACCCCGGTGTCTATGACGGCGATCAGCATGCCGTCGCCCTTCTCGTCCACCTTGTCGGCCCCCGACATCCTAAGGGCGGACCGGTTGTTCACCGATTGCTCGGGATCGCCCGCGTCCTGCTGCCCGAGGGGCGCCGCGGTCGGAAGCTCGGATGAATCGTCATCGGAGCCCTCGGCCGCAACCCGGTACGTCCTTTCCACGAATGCGTTTTTCACGCCCTCGATCGAGCGGATGGACGAAAGCAGCGAACGAGGGGCCTTGATGGTGAAGCCCTCGATGGCATGGCGGTACTCGACGAGGCCATCCTCTTCCCCGGTGCGTTCCTGCATGAGCAAAAGCCCGTCGGAAAGCCGCGGACTCGGATGGGGCACCGAAACCTGCGCGCCCGCATCGGACGCCGCATCGATAATCGCGCGCTTCACGCGATCGCGCGCCGACGTCTCGATGCTCAGAAACGAGAGCACCCCGGGCGGCTCGGCCGAGGAACCCTCCTCGAGCTGCACGACGATCGTCACCGCGTCGTCGTTCGAAAGAGGTGCCCCGTCCGAGGCCGGCGCGGCGGGTTCGTCAGCGGACCCGAGCTCGGCCGCCTCCCCTTCGCCCGCTTCCGAGGTCTCTCCCGCATACGTGAGCAGCTGCTCCGCGGAAAACGGGGCGTCCTGCACGACGGACCCGCCCCCCGACTCCTCGGCGACACCGGTTCCCGGAGGGAAGGCGAGCGCCGCTGCCGCAAGCGCTGCCACCCCGTTTCTTACACAGCCCTTGATCCTGTTCGAACGCACTGATGATCCCTTCTAAGACGAGAAAACTACCGTTGAAACCATGGACGCGAAAACGTTACGCACCCCGATCCGACCCCTTCAGCAGCGCGAGCACCGCATCGGAAACGGCCGCGGAGCCGCCGAACACGTACCCCGTGCGCATAGAGCCCGCATGGCTCCCGACAAACGTCGACACCTGAGCGGCCTCGCCGTCGTTGACCAGCGCGAGAACCGATCCGTTCTTACCGCACAGAGCAGCTCCGGTCAGGGCGTCCCAATAGCCGCCCGTCGTGGCCACGCCCATGCGGTCCGCCGTCATGCCCTGCGCTATCGCGTATTCCGCAACGAGCAGGGACGTCCCCACTGCGGTTTCTCCCGCGAAACGCTTTTCGATCGCGATCCCCGCCGCAGCCAGCTTCGCTTCGACCGCAGGGGAGACGGCGGCTTGGCCTCCGGCGATGAGGACCCTGTCGATACCGCTCTCCTTAAGGGTGAAGACGGTTTCGTCGGATATATCGGAACGCCCCTCTGTCAACATGATGGGTAGATGGCCATGATAGGAAAGAGGGGCCGCCGCAAGGGCATCCCAATAACCGTCGTTCGTCGCGATGATGGCCGTCGAACCCCAGGCCGATCCGTATGCGCTCATCCCTTCTCTGAAAATCGCACAGGCCGTGCCCGTAGCGGTTTCTCCGTACAGGCGAACGGGAGCCGCGCCGGTTACGGCGCGCACTTCGGATGCCACGTTCTCAGATACCGCGGCCGGGCCCCCGGCGAGATACACCTTCGATGGAGCGAGCCTTGAGAGCAGCGATCGCGTCTCATCGGACAGAGACGAGGGATCGGTCATGAGCACCGGAGCGTCCGACAGCCCCGCCAAACCCGAGGCGGTCAGAGCATCCCAGTAGCCGGCGTTCGTGGCTATGACGACGGTCGAGCCCGTCTGTCCCTTCCAGCCCTCTTCGACGATGGAGCTCATGGTGCCCATGGCGTCGTCGCCCGCCTTGCGCTGCCATGCGACCGGGCCGATCGGATCGTGCTCGCCGGGGTCGGCGCCATGAGCGTCCAGAGACGCCGAGGCCGTGAGCATGGTCGCATCGCGCACTTCGCATCGGATCACCGATCCGTCGGAGGGATCCGCCCAGTTGTACTCAGGCGACGTGGTCCATTCCCCCGAAGCCAGAAGCCTCCCGTCGCTCGCGATGACCGAGAAGCGGTACTCGTACCCTCCCTCGACGCCGCCGGCGGCCCGAGCCCGCACCGAAACCGACGAGGAGGCCCCCGGATCGCCCAGACGCTCCAACGCCACCGAGAGAGGGGCGTACTCTTTCAGATGGTCCGCCGCAACGCGGGCGTTTCCCATATCGATGCCGGCCTTGGAGAGCGCCTCTGCAGCCGCGTTCCACCCGGGCGTGCCCTTAGGGGCGTACACCGCAATATCGGCCGCACCCTGGAACTTCGTCGGATCGTACAGCTTCAGGTCGACCATGGTCGAAGGAACCACGACGATCCTGGGGGGCGCCTGCCTGCTGTACGTGAAGTTCGCCGACACCATCCCCTCGCCGAAATACGCCGTATCCGTGGGCCGCACGTTCGCGCTCGACTCGGCCGAATTCGCAAACGTCCCCTGCTTGCCGCCGCGCACGACCAGGTGCTTCGGGCTGTGGCCCGAGAATGCGTTTCCCTTGATCTCGACGATGTTCGAGCCGAAGTCCGCAACCTCGATCGCGGTGTTCAGGAACCCGTTCACTCTTTCGAGGCTGTCGGGAAACGACACCTCGCAAAGAGCGCTGCACCCGTTGAACGCGCCGGCCTCGACGGCTTTCAGCCCCTCGGGCAGCACGAGGCTTCGCAGCTGCTTGTTGTTCTTGAATGCGCTGCGGTCGATCTGAACCGTTCCCTTCTTCACCGTGTATTCGCGAAGCCCGTTGGCCGCAAGCGACGCGACGAGGTGCATCCCGTCAGGTTCGTTGCGGTACAGCACGCCGCTTTCCGCCAAATAGTACGGGCTTCCTTCCGAAACCGAGATCTCCCGAATCCCGCCGCAACCTGCAAACGCCTCGGTGAAGGACGCGGAAACGCCCTTGCCCAGATGCACCGAAGCCAAGGCGCTGTTGTTCGAGAATGCCGCAGGTCCGATCTCGACCGTGGAGTCGGGCAGCTTCACGGATCGAAGGGGGACGCTTGGGTTGAATGCCGAGTCTTTAACGGACTCGAGCCTGTTCAGATCGATGCGGAAATCGACGGAGACAAGGGAGGTGCAGCTTCCGAACGCCCGCTGCCCCACCGTTCTCGCACCGCCCAGGTCGACGCTTTCGAGGTCCGTGCCCTCGAAAGCGCGGGCGCCGATGGAATCGAGTTTCGCCGGAAGCTCCAGCTGTCCGGAAAGGGAGCTCTCGGCAAATGCGCCGTCACCCACCTGCACGACAGATTCGGGGAACTTCACCGACGAGAGCGCGCATCTCGCAAAAGCGCTGCGCGCGATATCCCGCGTACCCTCGGGAACGGCATAGGTTCCCGCGACGCCGCCCGGATAGGCGATGAGCCGCTTGCCGTCTTTCGAGAACAGAACCCCGTCTCGCGAAGATACCTCGGACGCATCGGGCGCGGCCGATATGGACTTCAGCGCACCGTCACCCGAAAACGCACCCTCAAGATCGGCGGCCGCAACGCCTCTGCCCAATTCGACGGAGCGAAGGCGAGGCATGGCGGAAAACGCATCCGAGCCTATGGACTTCACGCCGTCGGGAACGACAAGAGAGGTCAGAGCCGATCCGGAAAACGCCTTCGCCCCTATCGATTCGAGGCCCCGACCGAGATCGAGGGATGCGATCCCCGCATCGAGAAACGCCCTCGCCCCTATCGAGGACACGCTGTCGGGAAGCCCCGCCGACGTCCCTCCCGAAGAAGACCGGGTCACGCTGCGCAGGTTCGCACAGCCGGAGAACGCCTCCTCTCCGATGCTCTTCACTCCCTCCGCAAGCACCACCGTCTTCACCGACGAGTCTGCGAACGCACGGGTCGGAACATCGGCAAGCGACGACGGAATGCTCACCGACTGAACCGACGACCCGGAAAACGCCTCGATGCCGAGGGAGGACACGTTGCGCGGAAGCACTACGTCGGCCTCCCCCACCTTGGCAAAGGCCCGATCGCCGACAGACGTCAGCTGACTGGGATGGGCGGCGTCGTCTTCGAAGGAAACGCTGGCCAAAGCCGAGCACGACGAAAACGCATCCGCCCCGATGCTCCGGACCGTAGCGGGAATGATCACCGCTTCGATGGGCAGGCCTCGGAAAGCGCCCGCGGCTATGGAGGTGATTCCGGAAGGAACGGACACTACCGAGGCCGTGCCCGCATAACCGACAACCTCGTTGCTTTCCTCCCTGATCAGCAAGCCATCCTTTTCCACGACGCCCTCCTGGACCTGGGAGGGGGTCTTCAGGCTGTAGTTCAATCCGTAGTCCCAGGCGCACAGGGGCGCATCGGCGCGGAACTTATCGGATCCGAGCCCTGCCGCCTCCCACGCAGACCTCAGATCGGCCAGACTCACCTCGAACCTATAGGTGCGACCTCCCGCAGGGTCCTCGGTCTCGATCGCGTCGGTCGCGTACATTCGGTGGAAGTACCTCCCCGTAGCCGGATCATGGAAGTCGACCCCGGCGACGAAGGTTGCATCGGTCACCTTGAACGAAACCACCTCGCTTCCGGCATCCCCCGAAACCTCGTACTGGGAAACGACCGGAGGGGTCGTGTCGTAGTAGAAGCCGAACTCCCGAGTCTGCGAAGCGGGGTTCGGACCAGACGTTGTCGCGGTCAGCCTCAAGGTCATCTTCCCATCGGCCGTCTGCCTGCCGTCGTCGCCGATTCCGTTGAACGTAGCCGACCCAGAGCGCAGATCGTCCTCGGCAGCCGAGAACCGCCCCTTGCTGGGAACCCAAGCGGATTTCGACACGAAGCTGCGCCCGTATCGCTTAACCGCCTCTCCGGATGCGTTGCAGTACGCGTAGTCGAGCTTCGATGCGCCCCGCAACAGACCCGTCGAGGGAACGACGGCGCTCGGCGAGGCGGGAACAGCCGCTTTCTTCGAGACGATCTGGTTCGATATCACCAGCTTGTCGGCGTTTACCACGGAAAGGTCGCCCGCAGCCGCCTTGCGGAAGGCATCCGGATCGAGGGGGTTGATCCCCAAAGGATACGTTCCGCCCGGCATGTTCAGACGCGTGGCGTAACCGCTCGCCGCACCCGTTCCCTCGTAAATCGACCCATCGAACACCGGGGCCTTCGACCAGCTGCCGTAAAAGCCCATGAACGGAATCGAAAGCTCGACGCCGTCGGCCTCGACGGGCTTCAGAAAAACGAACCCGTCGACGAACGCGCCGTTCACGGCGGAGGCCATCGCGTCCCGATACTCCTGAGCGCAAGCCACCTCCACATCAAGCTCGACGCTGGATCCGGCGGGAACCGAGACGGTCCGGGACGAAGCATCGAAAGCGCTCCCCGAAAACCGAACGTCGATACCCCGCCCGGCGTAGTTCACCGGCTGCTGAGCGAACAGCTCCTCGGTGATCCTCTCTCCCAGAGCAGCTGCGGAAACCTCGAAGGAACGGGACCCCTCGCCCACGTTATGCAGCGAAAACGAGAAGGTCCAGAGCCCTTCGGGGCTTTCCCCCAACTCGGCCTTGGGACGCGAGCCCTCGGTGCCCTTCGCCGTCAAGTACACGTCGGTGCGGCGAGCCTCGGATGCGCTCACCATTCCGCTGCCCTGCTGTCGGGGCGAGTAGTACGCGTCAGTCGATGCGTACGCAACCGGTTTCGCCGTGCTCATCATAAGCTGCATGACCACGTCGTCGCGATCCGCCCGACCGACCGAGGAGAATTTCGGCGATGACGCGACGTACTGCTCCAACGAAGCCGAAACCCCCGCAACGTAGGGGGCGGCCATCGATGTGCCCGACTTGTATCCGTAGGCTCCTTTCAGAACCGACGAGTATATGTTCCCGCCAGGTGCCAGGATCTCGGGTTTCATGGAAAGCTCGGGGGTCGGTCCCCAGCTCGAGAAATCATTGACGGCATAGGACGTCGATGCCGGAAGCGCAGCCCCCGCGCGGTACGTCAGAGTCTTGTCGGAAGCGGAGAGCATCTTGCGCCCGTCGGCATCCGACACGCACACGCATGCGACGAGCGACATCGCCCCCACATTCAGCGGAGTCAGGTCGGCGTGCGCATCCGAGAACACGACGATGGCGGCAGGCCTCAGGTCGGCCATGTTCGACACGCGGCCCGCCGTGAGGAGGATCTTCCCCTGGTTGTCCGTCGTTCCGTCTTGGAATACGATGACCTTGTCCGAAAAACCGCCCGGCGTTTCGGCTTTCAGTCGCACGGCGTCCTCCGACGTTCCCCGTCCCCCGTCCACGTAGACGTGCTTCCCCTCGGATAGCGCGGCATCGAGCCTCTTGGCCACCGTATCGCTCATGGTCTCGCCCGCAACATACGCCACTTCGCTTCCATCCGACAAAGTGAAGTAGGCCTTTCCAACGGAATTCTCGGCGCTGGCCGCCGAGAGGGGACCCGCCAAAGAACCCGGCGTGGACGAGATCCCCGTATCGGGGGACCCGACGGGAGAAAGCCCCTTTCCCGAAGAATTGTGAGCTGCCGAAGAGCCCGAATTCCCCTCTGACGCACTGACGATGCAGCCCTGGGAGCGCAGCGTCGAAAACGCATCGTCGAACGTGCTGGAAGACTCCGAGGAGAAACCCCCGTTCGATCCGAGGGACACGTTCACCACATCGGGTCCGAGCACGGCGGCATCCTCCAGCGCGTCGAGGATCGCCGTTTCGGGGATCGCCCCGGTTAGATCGCGTGCGACTTTCATAACCAGCAATTGCGCATGGGGCGCCGTGCCGCGCACCTCGCCCGCATTGGCCGCTGCGATCCCGGCAACATGGGTGCCGTGGCTCAGCCCCACATTCGCGGGGGTTGCATCCGCATCTTTGTCCGCATAATCGTAGGAGAAGGGGATCTTCGAGCTCACGAAGGCCGCGTTCCTGCCTCCCCCGACCATATCGACTCTCTTATGGGCAACCGCCTGCTCGGTGAAAGCGAGCGAGACGCCGTCCATGCTCCCCGAGAACGCCGCATGGGACGTGTCGACTCCCGAGTCGATCACGGCGATGGACATGCCGTCGCCTTTCTCCGGAAGGGAATCGATCCCCGACATGGCCAGGGCCGCGCGATTGTCGATGGACTGGACCGGCCCCGCAGATCCTCTGGGCAGAGACTGGGTTGGCAGGGCCGCTCCGCCCTCGCCGGCATCCGTGACGGACGATTCGGAGTCGGTCTGGTCGAACCGATACTCGCGCTCGACGAACGCGTTTCTCACACCGGGAATCCCCTTGATGACATCGACCAGGCGAGCCGGGGCCCTCATAGTGAAACCCTGGATCGCATGCGTGTATTCGACCAGATCGTCGTCACGCGATTCCTGGGGGAAGAGATTCCATCCGTTCGAAGGCGCGGGGGATGCCGCAGGCATCGACACGGAAACGCCCTTGTCCGCCGCCGCATCGCCGATGGACGCCTTCACGCGGTCGCGCAAAGACGTTTCGAGACCCAGGAACCTCAGGACCCCATGCGGTTCGACCTCCTCTTCCTCGAGCTGGACGACGATCGTCACCGGATCGTCCGCCTCGGAGCCGTCGCCCTCGGACGCGAATCCGCCCTCCTCCGAGGAAGCGCCGTCGAAGGCGTCGGCCTCGTCTCCTTCCGAAGAATCCCCTCCCGCATACGTCAGAAGGTCGTCGATCGAATACGGGGAAGCCCCGTTTTCACCGCCGAGCGAGGCGGAAGGGCCCTCCGATCCCTCTCGAGACGTGACGGAGGGTTCGTCGGCCGACGCCGACATCGGGAGACAGGACAGGCAGAGCGCAACGGCCAGGAATGCCACCAGACCCCTTCTCGAACAAGCACGAATGCCCAACATTGACACGGGAAACCCCTTCACGATCGCGAAGCCGAACAAGGCCTCGAAGCTGAAAAGGGCCGACGATCGGCGTCGTCGGCCCGAAAACATCACGCGGAAGCGCTTAGCGGCCGACCGCCCTGTTCAGGGCGTCGAGCGTCTGAGCGGGAACGGCGGCGGTACCGCCGAACACGTACCCCGAGCGGATGGACGGGGCATTTGAGCGCACGAAGCCGTCGATGCAGTAGGGATCGTAGGAGAACCAGTCGCCTTCCGAGGTCGTGCCGGTATGGGGCACGAGCACGAGGGCCGCGCCGTTCCTCCCGCACAGAGCCGCGCCTGCAAGCGCGTCCCAGTAGCCGTTGCCGTCCGCCACTCCCATCTTGTCGGCGCTCATGCCGTTTTGCACAGCGAAATCGGCAATGGCCTGGGAGGTTCTCCAAGCGTCATCGCCCGCGAGCCGCTTGACGGCCGAGTTTGCGTCCACCTTCATAGCCAGCGCCAGAGCACTTTCAGTCGAACCGGAAACCGCGGCGGTGCCGCCGACGATGATCGCCTTGTCGAATCCCGCCGAAGCGATCTGGCTCAACGTCGAATCGGACAAGGTTCCCGAAGGATCGGTCAGAAACACCGGGGCCTTCTGGCCGTAGGCGAACGATGCGACCGAGAGCGCGTCGTAGTACCCGTTGATGGTCGCAATGACGCAGGTCTTCGATGCAGACGCGCTGCCTTTGGATCGAGACGAGACCTCTTGGGCGATAGCCCGAGCCGTAGCGGGCGCATCCGGACCGGCCAGGCGCTCGACGCGACCCGCAAGCCCTTCCATACCCTCGATGGAAGACCGGACGCTTTCCGATACGGCAGCGGATCCGCCGACGATGTAGACCTTCTTCGGTTTGAGGCGCGCGATCTCCGTCCTGGTCTGATCGGACAGCTCGCTTCCGTCGGTCAGGAGGATGGGGGCGCCGTCCAACCCGGCGAGCGCCGAAGAAGAAAGCGCATCCCAATAGCCCCCCATCGTCGCGACGATGACCGACTCCGGGACGCACCCGTCCGACCAACCTTCTCGGGAGATGGACGCCATGGTATCGAGAGCCGTGTCGCCTGCGAGGCGTTTCCAAACCTCCGAACCTTCGGGAGATTTTTCAACCACGCGCTTGGCCGCATCGAACGCCGCAACCGCGCCGTTCACTGCTTCGGCTGTCTTGCCGATCGACTCGGCAGTCGCCTCGTCAGAGCCCAGCACCTCGCGAGCCTTGGCGATGACGGCATCCAGGCGATCGACGTCTCCCTGCATCACCCAGACAGCACCCGGTTCCAAGCCGTTTCCATCGACTGAAACCACCGCGCCCTTGCGGGCGGCTTCCGCCTTGCCGATAGCCTCGACAAGCGGGGTCCGATCGAGCGTGAACACCAGCAATCCGTCGTTCGAACCGCGTGCGATGTTCTTCAGATCGCCGTCGGTGGAGTTGCTGGACGCAAGAATGACCAGCTGCCTTTCATTCAGCTGCTTAACCTGGCAGGCGTCGTCGGACTTGGATCCGCCCAGGTTGCGCAGAGACGTGCGCGCGCCTTCCTTGGTGAATTCGGCCACGAACGCGTCGTCGGCGCCGCGCGCCTTGTTCGCGAAATCGAAATCCGATCCGCTCGAGGTTCCCACCACGGTGTATCCCGCAGCCGTTTCAACCAGAGCGCTCGCCCCATTCGCCGCACTCGACTTCAGGGTGGAGACCCATTCGACCGCGCCTGTCGGTGCGCACTTCGCCACGAAGGAGTTCTCGTACTCGTTATCCTTGAGCGAGAACATCCCATCTTTGGACTTCGTGCTGCCCACGAACGCGAAGCCCCCGTCGGAAGTGGGGATGGCTGCGCTGAACGAATCGTCCTTCGATCCGCCGTAAGTCGTCACCGAAGTTACCTTGCCCTCGGCGCTCAGCCGGGCGCTGAACAGATCGAAGGTCCCGCCGAAGAACTCCTTGCCGGCAAAGTCGCCGTCGGACGCCGAATGCTGGCCGACTACCAGGTAAGTTCCATCGGCCAGGCAGCACAGGCCCGAGCCGGCATCGTTGACGCCGGCGCCGCCGACGATCGTGTGCCATTGCTCCGTTCCCTGGGCGTCGTATTTGACTACTGCGATGTTCACGACGCCCTTGAGATCGTCTTTGAACGACCCCTCGTAGGCGCCGCCCGAACCCAGCATGACCGTCGCAAGCGCAATGCATCCGCCATCATTCGTTGCCTTCACCTGCTGATACTGCATGGTGCCCGAGCCCTGCAGGCCTCTCATCCACACCAAGTTGCGCCCGGCGTCGTACTTGGCGGCAAAAGCGTTCCTACCGCCGTAGGAATTCCCCGGAGCGAGCGAGGAGAAGTCGTTGGCAGGAGGCGTGTTGTCCGGATCCTGATAGTAGCCGGATACGAAATAGCTGCCGTCATCGGCTCCATCGACGGAAAGGACCGAAGCACGGCTCGCACTCGAGAGCGTCTTGCTGTACATGAGCTCGCCCTCGGAGTTGTACTCGGCGATAAAGCCGCTTTGCTTCACGTCAGCGCGGTCGGAGGCGAAATCCCCCTCTTTCGACGTCGTGGACCCGACGGTCATGATATTACCGTTGGCGAGAACGTCCATATCGGAGGGGACGTCGCTACCCGCACCGCCGACGACAACCTTAAGGGAAGCAGGATAATCGGAAGCGGTCGCCTCGACCTCGGGGAACGTGGGCTCGACACCTTCGGTCATCGAGTCGTAGTCGAATTTGAGTCGGATGCCGCCGCCCATCATGCCCTGCATGTTGAACTTGAGCGGCGTGCGCAACTGGTCCTCGGTGAGCGTCATGGTAACCGTTTTCACCTGGGTTTTCGAGTCGTACGTGTCGCTGTCTGCCGCCACAAGGACCCCGTCGCCGTTGCGATCGTACAAACTAGAACCCAATGAGCCGGCGTATACGCGGTTGCCGGCAACATCGGCGTTGACGAAGTACACCGCGACCTTGTAGGCATTCCCCACCTTCTCAACGTAGGCGGTGTTGAACAGCAGGTTGTGCATCATGGATTCTCGGTCGAGCGTGAGGTGATAGGCCTGCACGGGAATGGTATAAGACGCTTGCGCCTGATGCAGGACATCGTCGTCGGAAAGTCCCGCAATGAAGCCCTGCGCTTTTCCATCAAGAGCGACCCCTTCGAAGTTCGAGCTCTTGAAGTGCCCGAACAAAAGGTGGGTCCCCTTGGTTCCAGCTGCTATGCCGCGTGCGGAATCGTCGGCATCGCCCCCGAACGCGGCTATCTTCTGAACGGTCCCGTCGAGGGCGAGCGAGGCCGTGTAGACGTCCTGGCCCCCGGAAGAAACCACCCGAGAGAAATCGCCCGTCGATCCCTTGAACTCGCCCGCTACCACGTACCCCTTCGGGGTTGCGCGAACGCTTTCGGCTGCGCTTCCCTCATCGGCCGAAAGCACCGTGGAGAACACCTTCTCGCCAGAAGCGTCGATGCGCATGACGAACGCCTTGTCCTTTCCCGTTTCCGACGAACCCTGGAAATCGCCGTCGCAGGATTTGGTACGGCCCGCAAGAACATAACCGTGGGCAGAATCGCCCGCAGCCGAGTCGCTTGAGATGGAGGCGAACTCGTCGGCAAGCGTTCCCCCGTAGGTCTTAAGCCACTGGCGAGCCCCGTCATGGGAGAACTTCGCGACCACGGCATCGCGCTTTCCCTTGCCAAGACCCGACAAATCGCCGTCATCCGCATCCGAGTAACCGGCAACCACCAACCCGTCGGGAGCAAGAACGACCGAAACGAAGTCTTCGAAGGTTCGATCGACGTTATGGGATCCCCCCACCGTCTTCTTCCATTCCACCTCCAAATCGGCGTTGAACTTCACGACCAGGGAGTCGCGATCGTCGGTCGACTTCACGCCCGACAAGTCTCGATCGGTCGAACCGGTATAGCCGACCGCGACGAAGCCCCCGTCCGGCGTTTCGATGACATCGCGGAAAGCCTCTTTGCCCGAACCTCCGAAATCTACCGTTTTGACCAAAGATCCGTTTGCGTCGAATTTGCACAGCAGCCCGTCGAAGTCGGCTTTGCCTGATTTCGCATGCCCTTCGAGATCTCCGTCGCTCGACGCCGTCATACCGACGGCGACGTACCCTCCCGTACTCACGGGCACGACCGCATTGAAAGAGTCGTTCCCCGACCCGCCGACAAGCGTTTGGGACTTTATCTTATGATCCGCTCCAAGCAGGATCAGCGCGGCATCGTTGCCGCCTTTGACTCCGCTTGCACCATCCACTCCCTTGGCATCGAACAGGCCCGCCGCGACGATCCCGCCATCGGCGAGCTGAAACGCATCGTTAACGCTGTCGACCGTAGAAAGCGTCTGCGTATCGACGCTGTTGGTTCCTCCCGAGCCGAAACCGACCGCCCAAATCGGTTCCGGAGACGCCGATTCGACGGCAAGGGCCGACAAAGGCGCCGAACACGCAAGCGCAAGCGCGACGGCGCAAGCCGCCCCGACCGCCGACGAAACCGAAGCGAAGCCGAGTCTGGGCAGGCTGCGCCCAACGGCGCCCTCACCCGAAGCGAAGCCGTTGCTTCTCTGCATACGATCCTCCCTTGAATGCCATGGAAACCCGGCGGCGACTCCCTTTCTCCCAAAAAAGGTCGGCGCCTATCGATGTTCGGCGAACCCTCAAGCCGGCCCTTGCTGCAAAGCCATAGCTAACAAGGTTCAACATCAAATAGTTAACCATGTTGAATATTGAATAGGGGCGATGATAGCGCAGAAAGTTACCAATGGCAAACGATTGTGCCCGAAGTTCTCTGTCTCCCTCGGGTACGGCGGGCGATACCCGAGCGCCGGGCAGCGCGCGTGCCGCGAAACCCGGCTGCAAGAGAGTCCCGAAACGAAGGCCGTAAACATCCGCGCCGAACGGAAAGATAGTTCCGAAAAAGAGAAAACCCCGGTGAGCATCGGGAAATCCTCGATGATCACCGGGGTGGGAAGCGCATCCGTTCGATCGGATGCAAAGCGGCAACGGCTTACAGCGACGAGACCTCGCCCTTCGACTGCTGCGCCTTGCGCGCGGTACGGAGCAGGAACTCCTGATTGGTGTCCGTCTGCTTGATGGATTTGATGAGGGTGTCCATAGCCCTCTCGGTGTTGTTCATGTTCGCGAGGATGCGGCGCACCGCCCACACCAAGGGAGCGACCTGCTGATCCATCAGCAGCTCCTCTTTGCGCGTGCCGCTGGCCACGGCATCGATCGCGGGGAAGATACGGCGGTCGGCCAGATAGCGGTCCAGCTTGAGCTCCATGTTGCCGGTCCCCTTGAATTCCTCGAAGATGACCTCGTCCATCTTCGATCCGGTTTCGACCAGGGCGGATGCAAGGATGGTCAGGCTGCCGCCGCCTTCGATGTTGCGGGCGGCGCCCAGGAAGCGCTTGGGAGGATACAACGCCGTGGAGTCGACGCCGCCGGACAGCACGCGCCCGGACGCCGGTTGCGCGAGGTTGTAGGCGCGCGCGAGGCGCGTGATGGAGTCGAGGAGGATGACCACGTCGGCGCCCAGCTCGACCATGCGCTTCGCACGCTCGATGACCATCTCGGCGCAGGCGATATGGTTCTCGGCCGGCATATCGAACGTCGACGAGATGACCTCGCCCCTGATGGAGCGCTGCATGTCGGTGACCTCTTCGGGACGTTCGTCCACCAGCAGGCACATGAGATGCACTTCGGGGTTGTTCGCCGTGATGGAGGCCGCGATATCCTTGAGGATAGTGGTTTTGCCGGCCTTGGGCGGCGATACGATCAAACCGCGCTGGCCTTTGCCGATGGGTGCGACCAAATCGATCACGCGAGCCGTATACGTGTGCGCCCCATGCTCCATGATCAGGCGCTCCTGGGGATACACGGGAGTCAGGTCGGCGAAGCGGGGACGCGATCCCAGCTGTTCGAGCGGGGTTCCGTTCACGGAGATGACCTTCTGGACGGCCGCGAACTTGTCGTTGGGGCGAGCAGGGCGGGTCTGGCCCACCAGCAGGTCGCCCTTGCGCAGGTGGTTGCGCTTGATGAGCGAGGCGCTGACATAGCAGTCTCCCTCGCCGGGGAGGTAGCCCGACGTGCGCAGGAAGCCGTACCCGTCGGACAGCACATCGAGGATGCCGGTGACTTCGAGGAACCCTTCGGCCTTCACGCTGGCCGCGAACACCAGTTCCACCAGCTCGGCTTTCTTCACTCCTGTCGCTTCGACGCCCAGCTCGGCGGCCTTCGCGCGCAGCTCCGCCACTTTGAGCTCGGCCAGCTCCTCGCGCGTCACGCTGGGAGCGATCTCACGGTCGTTGCGCTGGTGGCGGCGGTTGTTCTTCTGGTTGTTCGGGCGGTTCTGCCCGTTGTTCTGGCGATCGGAGCGGTCCTTGCGCTGGCCGTTTCGCTGGTTGGAGTCGCTCCCCCCGTTCGATTGGTTGCGCATGCCGCTTGACAGCGCTCCGGGACGGCGGCCCTTCTGCGACGTGTCCCGACGGTTGCGGCGATCGGCCGCCTCGGGCGCGAGATCGCTTCCCGTACCTTCGCGCGGATCAGCGCCCTGAGCGGCGGCGTCATCGGAGGGCTTATCCGATATCTTCGCGCGCGTCGTTCGACGGGGAAGGCGCGGGCGCTCGCTTTCGGCGGAAACGTCTTCGCTCGAACGCGCAGGGGCGAGCAGGGAATCGGCGATGCGGGAAACCGCGTCCGCTTCGGAAGCGCGGGTCGATGCGAGAAGGTCTCCTTCGGAAACGGTCTTCTTCACCACGGGCAGGCTGAGGTCGTCAGCCGCAGCCGAACGCCCTGACGGCGCTGCGGCAGTCTGCGGCGCATCCGCAACCGCGGTTTTGCGGGGGCGGCCTCGACGGCGCTTCGGGGCCTCGGCATCGGTCGGAGCCGCGGGCGCAGAGGCGGCTTTGTCACCCGCAGCCGAAACGGACGGCGCCTCGACACCGGTCGGCTCGGATCCAGCGGGCGCCTTCTTCGCGCGGGAAGCACGGGGTTTCTTGGCGGGAGCCTCGGTTGCGATCGGCTCGCTCTCGGAAGCGTCGCTCTTAGCTGCGGCGCGGCGACGGGGGCGCGGCGACGGGGAATCGGCGGCTTGCTCGTTTACGATCTCGTCGCTCATGCGTTCTGAACCTTCTCCCAGTCCTTAAGGAACGTTTCGAGGCCCCGGTCGGTCAGCGGGTGCTGCACCATCTTCTTCAGAACGGAGAACGGAACGGTGGCGATGTCGGCCCCCATAAGCGCCGCCTGCGTAACGTGGTTGGCGCTGCGAACCGACGCGGCAATGATCTCGATCTGCTCGCCGTTGACCGTAGACGGGGTGAAATCGTAGTTCCCGATCGCGGTGACCACGTTTTCCAGCTGGTCGAGGCCGTCTTCCGAAATATCGTCGAAACGGCCGATGAAGGGGCTGATGTAGCGAGCGCCGGCACGGGCGGCCAGAAGCGCCTGGGGAACCGAGAAGCACAGCGTCATGTTCACGGGAATGCCCTCGTCCGCCAGGATGCGCGTGGCGGCCAGCCCTTCGACCATCGTGGGGATCTTCACCACGACGTTGGGGGCGATGGCTGCCAGCTCGCGGCCATCGCGCACGATCTCGTCGCGCGTCATGGCGACGGACTCGGCGGAAACCGGGCCGTCGACGATGTCGCAGATGCGCTTGATATGGTTCTGGAAATCGGAAACCTTACCGCCGATCTTGGCATACAGCGACGGGTTGGTGGTAACGCCCGCAAGCGCCCCCCAGCTGGCCGCCTCTTCGATCTCGTTCAGATCGGCCGTGTCCAGGAAAAACTTCACATGTCCTCCTTCGGGATGCGTTGTTGTCAAAACCGGGTGCGCCCGGCATCGATACTGAAATGGAATAAGCCCGCAGACCAGGCGAAATCAACAAGGATGCTTGGGGATGACGTTCGGAGATGCAAGCCTATCTCGCGCACATGCGCCTCGCTTATGCATGCGGCACATAACGGTTGTTCATGGGATTTGGACGGGGCTATGGTAGCCCAAACGGAATCGTTGCGCAAGAAGGCTTCACGAACCGCACGCAGCGGCCTTGCTGCGACGGCGCTTATACGAGGGGCATCTCGGGGTTCTCGGCCCTGATGATCGTCTTAGCCGAGATGTCGGCGCCCAAATACCGCTCGACCAAGCCGACCAGCTCGTCGAGGGCGCGTTCCAAATCGTCGATACGCTCGGGATCGACGCATTCGATGACCAGGAAGGCGTTGCGCGATTCGTCGGACAGCGCGGTCCGCACTCCGTCGCGCCAATTCCAGCAGCGGCAGATCGCGCCGGCTTCGTCGCGATAGCACAGCTCTCCGGGCAGGGTCGGATCGTCTGCGTCTTCGCCCAACGCTCGAAACGCATCGCCCCCCTCGGTCAATCCGAGGCAGACATCTCCGACGAACGAGTCGAGGTCCTCTCCCCCTACCGGCAAGGCGTATTTGAGGGAGATCGCATTGTAGATATCGACCGAAGGAGAGATGCTGCCCACAGGGTTGCCCTTTGACACGCGCTTGATCAGGTTTTCGATCGAGCAGCGGGCACCCTTCTTCGTCTTGAACCTGCGATACGCCTCGCGCCAAACCGCCACCACCCGGTTTTCCGAGACAACATCGCTTTCCAAGTGGCCCTTGGCCGCCTCGTTGGCGTCATCGAGCAATCGGGCTATGGATGCGGCGGCATCGGCGGAAACCTCGTCAGCGGTTTTCATCCCGCGCACAACCGCCACGCCGATGGCGGAATCGGGGAACAGCCCCCAGAACGACTCTTCGGCCACGAACCTCTGCATCGCTGCGCCCCCTTTTTTTCGAACGGATCGTCTCCCCCACGATACAGCAAGGACCGGCGCATGGGAACGCCGGCCCTCATCAAACCACATATGTCGGTGCGAACCGATCGCGGTTACATCATGTTGGAGAAGTTCGCTCCGCCATACGCTGCGCTCACCAGCGCGTTGAGGCTGTCGTTGTCGATATTCCACACGTTATCGGTCTTGGTGAGCTTGATCGTCAGATCGCTGGAGACCGTCTCGGAAGTGGCGTCCAGCTTGCTGTAGAACGCCTCGAAATACTTGGCCATCAGCGCCTTCTCGCCGCCCTCCGTGTAGATGCGCGCAAGCTCTTCCTGACCCAGCGCCTCGAACTCGGTCATGGTGTCTTTCATGGCGGTCTGAACGTCGACGTTGGTCAGCGAGATCTCGGCGGTGGCGGTGTTGCCGTTCACGCTCACCTTGCCGATCGAGTAATCGAACTTGCTGAAGCAGTGGCCCAAGAACTCGTAGATATCGATGCCGTATGCCTCGATCTGCTTGAAGTCGGCGCTGCTGACCTGGTTCACATAGGTTTCCAAGGACTCCTTAGTGGGGTTCTTGAAGGCGCCGAGCTCTGTGTTGATGCCGTCTTTGATGGCCTTCTCGTCGTTAGCCGAGCACGCGGTCAGGCCGACCATCAGCGCACCGGCCAAAACGGCGGCGCACATCAGGGATGCTGCTTTGCAAACCTTGCTTGCGATGGACATGATCTCCTCCTTGCAGACTGCTTGTCTTCCCTTGGCGGGCGATCGCTCCCACGCCAATCCCTTGCGCACCGATCTCTCGATGGTCCGCCTGGTGAAACGATATAAGAAGCCCTTTCGCTTAGTCAATAATCAACTAGCAAGCGGATCGACAAAAGAAACGGGCGGCTCGATGTGAACCGCCCGTTTTCCGAAGCCGCCAACCTGGGCTTCGGGTGCAGCTTACTCTTCTCGCCTGCGGTACGCGGCCGCACCGCCAAGAGCAGCGAATCCCGCGATCGCCGCAACAGCCGCGGCGACTCCGCCGGCGCTATCGCCCGTGCGCGGCATCACGGAGACGACCTTGGGCGTCTCCGGGGGCACCACGGTGTTGGTCACCGTAAACCCGGAGGCTGCGTCGCCGGATACCTCGGAGGTGTATCCCTCCACGGCATCTTCGGTCACGGTATAGACGATCTCTTTGCCTTCGGCGAACTTAGGCAGGTCGGAGAAAGAGCCCTTCCAGCCCTCATCCTTTCCGAGGACGAGCTTCTTGCCCGTATCCACGCCGTTTGCCAGCAGGTGGATGGTGACAGGGGCACCCTCGCCGCCTACCCACTTCTTGACGACGGGGATGGAAACGGTCTCGGGAACGTGGGCGTTCGTCAGAGTGAAGCCGGTCGTCGCATCACCGGCGATGGAGACCTCGTATCCGCGGGGAACGTCGACCTCCTTAACGCTGTACACGATGTCCTTGCCGTTCTCCTTCTGGAAAAGACCGGTCCACGTGTGGGTCCAGCTGTTGCCCTCGTTCAGCTCGACGGGGGCGCCCAAAGCGGCATCGTTCGCGTAGAGCTGGACTTTGATGGAAGAGGGGCGGATGCCGTCTTGGTTGTTGACGTCGCTCCATGCCTTCGTTACCGTGAGGGACGTCTTTCCGGGGGTGTGAGAATTCTTGATGGCGGTCCCGTTGATCTCGGTCGCGTAATTCGCAACCGCCTCCTCGGTCACCGTGTACTTGTACTCGTGCCCATCGGCGGGATCGTACTTCGCCAAGCCGGTGAAACTGTAGTCCCAGTTGCCCGCGACGTCGGCCATGACGACCGCAGAGTCGGCCTTAATGCCATCGCGCATCAGGTTCACGGTAATGGACGTCGGCCGGTCTCCGTCGCGGTTGTTGTCGTCGTCCCAGGTTTTAGCGCCGAAGACATCGACTTTCTCCGTGTTCGTGTTGGTGATGGTGAACCCGGCAGCCGCATCGCCCGAAACGGCGGTAGAGTACTTACCGGCGTCGACACCCGACACCTGGGCCTCGGTCACCGTGTAGACGATCTCAGATCCGTCGGCCTTGTACTTGGGGAGGTCCTCGAACAAGCCGGACCAGCCGTTATCCTCTCTGAGCGTGAGCTCCTTGCCCGCATCGGTTCCATCGGCCAACAGCTTGACCACGACCTCGGAACCCTTGGGGCCCACCCACTTCTTGGAGACGGGGACCTTCACGGTTTCCGTGTTGGTGTTGGTGATGGTGTAGCCATTCGCTGCGCTGCCCTCGACGGCGGTGGAGTACTTGTCCGTATCCACGCCCGCAACCTGGGCTTCGGTCACCGTATAGACGATCTCGGACCCGTCAGCCTTGTACTTGGGCAGGTCGGAGAACTCGCCCTTCCAGCCGTTGCCCTCGTTGAGCTTCAGCTCCTGGCCGGGGACCTCGGTGCCGTCGGCCAGCAGCTTCACGGTGACTTCCGAACCCTTGGGGCCAATCCACTTCTTCTCCACCGGAACCTTGACAGCCTCGCCGTTGGTGTTGGTGATGGTGTAGCCGGAAGCGGCATCACCTGCGACGACGGTGGTGTATTTGCCGGCCTCGACGCCCGACACCTGGGCCTCGGTAACGGTGTACTTGATTTCCGCACCATCATCTTCTTTGTACTTGGGAAGGTTGGAGAACTCGCCCTTCCAGCCGTTGCCCTCGTTGAGCTTCAGCTCCTGGCCGGGAACCTCGGTGCCGTCGGCCAGCAGCTTCACCGTGACCTCGGTGCCCTTGGGACCCACCCACTTCTTCTCCACGGGGACTTTCACGGTCTCGGTGTTCTTATTGGTGATGGTGTAGCCGGAAGCAGCGCTGCCGGAGATGTTGGTTGCGTACTTGCTTGCATCGACGCCCGAAACCTGGGCCTCGGTAACGGTGTACTTGATTTCCGCGCCATCGGCTTTGTACTTGGGCAGGTTGGAGAACTCGCCCTTCCAGCCGTTGCCCTCGTTGAGCTTCAGCTCCTGGCCGGGAGCTTCGACCCCGTCGGCCAGCAGCTTCACGGTGACTTCCGAGCCCTTGGGGCCGATCCACTTCTTGGTGACGGGGATCTTCACGGTTTCGGTGTTCTTATTGGTGATAGTGAACCCGGCAGCCGCGTCGCCCGAAACGGCGGTGGAGTACTTGTTCGTATCGACGCCCGACACCTGGGCCTCGGTAACGGTGTACTTGATTTCGCTACCGTCGGGCTTGCACTTGCGCAGATCGGTGAACGTACCCGTCCAGCCGCCCGCCGCGTCAAGCACGACCGTTTTGCCGGTGTCGTTACCATCGGCCAGCAGACGCACCGTAACGGAAGAGCCAACAGGACCAACCCATTTCTTGTTCACGTTGACGGTGATCTTGATCGGCTTGTCGGTAATGGTCTTGAGCGCACCGCCCGTGGACGTCACCTCAAGCGTGTATTCCTCGTCGTTCAGCTCGTAACCCGCAGGCGGGGTCTTCTCTTTCACCTTGTAGGTGCCCTGCTCGAGTTTCTCGGAGGTGACCGTACCATCCGCGCCAGTCGTCAGCTCGAACGTCGATCCATTCGGTCTGGTCACTGTGAACACGGCGTTCTTCAGCGGAGTGACGTTATCGTCTGCATCGACCTTGGTCAGCTTGATCTTGCTGGCGAGGTCACCACCTGCGCTACCGCCCGAGTTAGCAGATTGGTATGACGCATCGCTTACCCAAGCCTTGCTCCCCGACTCAAGGCGCAAGTGATTGAGGAGCTTGGTGCCAGGCGTGTACGTAGACTTGTAGCGCAAGTAATACTGCTCGTTCGTTGTCCCAAGATCCAAGGTGAACGACGCGTTGTCGGGAGCAAACACCAACTTGCCGCTTGCAACCAACTCGTCTCCCGTTTTGGCTTCAAGCTCCTGAGAGACTTCTCCGTACGCATCGAAGACAACCCTATACAGCCTGAAAGAAGAGGGGATATAGGTCATACCCGAGCTTCCGAGCGTATCGGTAACCTTGGCGTTGGTCAGGTTCCCTTTGACGTGGTTCACGCGAGCAACCCACTGCGCCTGTTGCTTATCATCGGGAACGCTCTGACCCCATTTGATCAGGGATTCATCTTTGAGAGGCTTCGATCCAGTGACAACGACACCCGTCTCTTTGGTGCTCGTATGCCCTGCAACGTTTCCGTTGACCGTAATGGAGAATTTGTTCTCTTGATCGACAGTAATCTTACTCTCGTTGAACCGAGCGGCGAGGTACATGGTCCCCTTGACGTTGTATTTGTTCTCGACTGCTTTGGTAAACACAACGTGCACAGTCCCACCCGCATCGCCCGTACCAGGCGTCACGTGAGCCTTTGCGATGACATTGCCATCTGAGTCTGCGAGGTCGAAATCGCTCGCCGTCGTACCTGAGGGAAACTTCATGTTATCGGGAAGGGTGACATCGAAATAGTCCCCCTCATGAATATCATGCCCGCTTGAGCCGGCATCCCAATCCATAGCAATATAGAAAGTATCAGAATGAAAGAATTCGGTTTGGGTTTTGTGGCTTAAGTTCTGAATCTCGAACTTGGTAATGCTGACATCTACGACTTTAGATTCAGCGAATGCACGCGCCCCCCCCCCCGCAACTACGATCCCCACTGCGAGCAGAAGCGCGAGCAGGGGCGCTAAAATATAGCGCGGCTTATTCAGCAACATGATTGTTTCCTTCCCCTTCCTTTACGGGTATGAATATCCACTATTTAAAATACCCCCGACCAAAGCAAAGCGCAACCATCAATAAATGGCACGCTGCAGCAATCTCAGCCAACGGATCGGAAAAAACAGCTGTGCGCGCCGGTATGGCAGGCCGGCCCCGCCGCCTCGACCAACGCGAGCAGGGTGTCGGCGTCGCAGTCGAAACGCAGCTCAATCAGCCGCTGGGTGTTTCCCGAAGTCGCCCCCTTATGCCACAGCTCGGATCGGCTGCGCGACCAAAACCACGTGGAGCCGGTTTCCAAGGTGAGCTTCAGCGATTCCTCGTTCATCCAAGCCATCATCAGCACCAACCCGGTCGACTCCTCCTGGACGATGCACGGAACCAGCCCCGCGCCGTCGAAGCGAACCTGGGCGAGGAAATCCTCAACCGGCACGCTCTCATCTGCGGCTTCCATACTTGCGCATCCTTTCTTCCAGCTCCCCTAGAGGCGCACGGGAATTCCCTGCTTGCTTAGGTACTCTTTCACCTGGCGGATGGTCAGCTCGCCTTTATGGAACACGCTGGCGGCCAAAACGGCGTCGGCCTCGCCTTCGATGATGCCCTCGGCAAAATGCTCGAGCTCGCCCACACCGCCCGACGCGATGACCGGGATGTTCACCGCCCGTGCAACCGCCCGCGTCAAAGCACAGTCGAACCCCTCGCGCGTGCCGTCGCGATCCATGCTGGTGAGCAGGATTTCGCCGGCGCCTCGCCGCGCCGCCTCGCGGGCCCATTCCACCGCATCGAGCCCCGTGGCCTTGCGCCCGCCCGCCACGAACACCTCCCACTTGTTGGGAGAGCAGCGGCGCGCATCGATCGCGCATACGACGGCCTGCGACCCGAACGCTGCCGCAGCCTGGGAAATCAGCTGCGGGTCGGCGATGGCGGCCGAGTTCACCGAGACCTTGTCCGCTCCGACCGCGATCATAGCCCGCATATCGGCCACCGTGCGAAAACCCCCGCCCACGCAGTAGGGCAACCGCAGATGCTCGCTTGCCCGACTAGCCAGATCGATGGTGGTTGCACGATCCTCGTGCGTAGCCGCGATGTCCAAAAACACAACCTCGTCGGCCTTCTGCCGATCGTAGCGCTGCGCGAGCTCGATGGGATCCCCCACGTCGGAGAGCCCCACGAAGTTCACGCCCTTCACGACCCGGCCCGCTTTCACGTCCATGCAGGGAATGACCCGTTTCGTCAACATCAGCGCTCCTTGCCGTACTGCGCGATCTCCCGACACGCCTCCGCAAGATCGAGCGAGCCTTCGTACAAGGCGCGCCCCGCGATAACGCCTTCGATCGCATCTCCCAAGCCCAGCATCGCCCGGATGTCGTCCAACCCCGCGACTCCCCCCGATGCGACGACCGGGCGCCCGAACGCGGCCGCCATCGAGCGGTACGCCTCGGGATCGAGGCCGGTTCGCATGCCGTCGCGAGAGATATCGGTGTACACCAGGTGCCCATACCCCAAATCGGCCATAGATCGGGCCAGTTCGTGCGCCGAAACGCCCGAACCTTCCTCCCAGCCCGAAACGGCCGCTTCCCCGCCCTTCGCGTCGATCCCCGCCGCCAGCGCGTCGCCGTAGCGATCCACGGCTGCGGCGGCGAACCCAGGATCGCGCACGAGGGCGGTTCCCAGTACCACCCTCGACGCACCCGCCGAGATCAGCCGCTCGATCGCCTCAAGCGAACGCACTCCACCTCCCACCTGGGCTTTAAGAGACGTCGAGGCAACGATGCGCTCGATGATCGCGGCATTGGACGACACGCCGGTGCGGGCGCCGTCCAAATCAACGATATGAATCCAAGCCGCCCCGGCCCGTTCGAACCGCAGGGCCTGTTCGACGGGGTCGTCGTTGTATCGGGTCACCCGGCTGTAATCCCCCTTGGCAAGGCGGACGGCCTTGCCGTCGAGGATATCGATCGCTGGAAGAAGGTACATGGCTGCTCCTTGCCGGCCTACGAGGCGCTTCGGACGAATCGGACGAAATTGCCCATGAACGCAGCTCCCGCATCCGAGCTCTTCTCGGGATGGAACTGAACGCCGAACACATGCGGAAGCGGGTTCACCGCAGCGGGAAACGAAACGCTGTGCAAGGTGGTCGCGCAGGTGAACGGAGAGTCGGGTGCGACGTAGCTGTGCGTGAAGTAGAAGTTCTCCCCCGATTCGATGCCGTCGAACAGCATCGGGCGCCCATCGTCGAACAGCACCTGGTTCCAACCCACGTGGGGGACCTTGAACATGCGGCCGTCCTCCCCGCGATCAGGCATGCGCAAAACCGCGCCCGGGACGATGCCCAGCCCGCGCTCCATGAGATCGAACCGCCCTTCCGGAGCATCGGTTCCCTCGATGCCGTATTGGAACAGCAGGTGGAGCCCCAGGCAGATCCCCAGGAAGGGAACGCCCTGGCCGATGCGCTCTTTCAGAACCTCCATCTGGCCCGATGCGCGCATCTCCCGCGCCGCGTCGGCAAACGCCCCCACGCCCGGCAAGACGATGGCCTCGGCGTCGGCGATGCGGGCGCAATCGGAGGTGATGAGGGCATCGGCACCCGCTGCGGCGAGGGCCCGCTGCACGCTGGCCACGTTGCCCTTGCGGTAATCGACGACGGCTATCACAGCGTTCCCTTCGTCGAGGGCAGCGCCCCGCGTTCGCGCGGGTCGATTGCCACCGCCTCGCGCAGCGCGCGAGCTGCCGCCTTGAACGCCGCCTCCGCGATATGGTGGGCGTTCTCGCCCGCAATTTGCCGGATATGCAGCGTGACCCCGGCGTTGGCGGAAAACGCCGTGAAGAACTCCTTGACCAGCGACGAATCGAACGCGCCCAACATGATGAGCGGCATGTCCACGTCCCAATACAGAGCTCCGCGGCCGGAAACGTCGCAGGTCGCGGCGATCAGGGCCTCATCCATGGGGATCGTCTTGTCTCCGAAGCGCGCGATACCGCGCTTGTCCCCCACGGCTTGGGCGAAGGCCCGGCCCAGCACGATCCCGCAATCCTCGACGGTGTGGTGCCCGTCAACCTCCAGGTCGCCTTTCGCCGAAATCCGCAGGTCGAATAGGCCGTGACGTGCGAAAGCCGTCAGCATGTGGTCGAAGAACCCGATTCCCGTGGCGCATTCGACCGCGCCCGTTCCATCGAGGGTCAGCTCGACGGCGATCGCGGTCTCGTTCGTGCTGCGCTCGATTCGCGCCGTGCGAATCCCCCCGGCGTTTTCTCCCATTCCCGCCAGCTCCTTTCCCTACCGAGCCCGCCTCGATGCGGCGATATCGGCCAGCGTCTGCAAAAAACGGTCGTTTTCCTGCGGCGTTCCAACAGATACGCGCAGGCAGCCCTCCAAGTAACGGGTTCGGGAAAAGTCGCGCACCAAAACCCCGCGCGCCAGCAGCTCCCGCCACGCGTCGGACGCCCCCTCCATGCGCAAGAGGATGAAGTTGGACTCGGACGGAAACGCCTCGATGCCGTCCATCTGCCCCAACCGTTCGAACATGCGCTCGCGCTCGGACACGATCCGCTCGATTCCGAACACGAACTTCGAGCGGTTCTCGTACACCGTGCTGGCAACCACCTGAGAGATCGCGTCCACCGAATAGGGCTGGCGCACCTTCTTGTACTCGGACAGCACCCGTTCGCTTCCCAGAAGATAGCCCACGCGCACTCCGGCCAACGAGAACGCCTTCGAAAACGTCCTCAGTATCACCAGGTTCTCGTAGTTTTCCAACAGGGGACGGACCGTTTTCCGAGAAAACTCGAAGTACGCCTCGTCGACCACCACCAGCGCGTCGCTCGCCTCCAGAACCCGTCGGACGAAGCTTTCGGAAACCGCATCTCCCGTGGGATTGTTCGGGCTGGTCACGATGGTGAAATCGACGTCTCCTCGGGACAAGCGCGCAACCACCGCCTCCTCGTCCACCCGAAAGTTGGCACGACGCGGCACTTCGACCACCGAAGTGCCGGTAAGCAGGGCATTGTTCTCGTACACGCTGAACGTGGGGGGCATGTTCAGGAAGACGCGCCCCGGACCGCCCCACGCGAGCGCCGTGTCGAACAGAAGCTCGTCGCCGCCGTTTCCGATCAGAACCTGATCGCGGTCGAGGCCGTTCGCCTCGGCGATGAGGTCGCGCAGCCCGTTCGCAAGCGGATCGGGGTAGCGGTTGAGAGCAACGCGCCTGATGGCGCGCATGATGTCGGTACGCAGGCTTTCGGGAACGTCGTCGGGGTTCTCGTTGGCCGAAACCATCACCTCGGCGGGAATGTACTTCGGATCGTACGGCACCAGATCGCGCAGGTGGGCCGCCGGCTCCCTCACGCTGCGAGCTCCGGCGCAACGCCGCAGGTCGCCGCTCGAACCTTCCCTATCGACCGAATCGCGCATCGTAGGCCTCTTTCCTCAACTCGACGCTGCGCGCGTGGGCCCACAGCCCTTCGTGATGGGCGATGGTCGTCACCGCTTCGGCATCGAAGGCCAGCGCGTCGGGCGAGTACTGTATGATGCTCGACTTCTTGACGAACTCTTCGACCGCCAAAGGCGACGAGAACCGAGCCGTCCCTCCCGTGGGAAGCGTGTGGTTCGGACCCGCCACGTAGTCTCCCACCGCCTCAGGCGTCCATTCGCCCAAGAATATCGCGCCCGCGTGCTTGATGGCTCCCAGCGAATCCATGGGGTTCGCGATATGCAGCTCGAGGTGCTCGGGCGCGATGACGTTGGTCGCCTCCAGCGCCTGGGCCAGCGTCCGGCAGATCACCACGAGCCCCTGATCGTTCAGGGACGCCGAGGTTATCTCGGCGCGGGTGGACTCCTTCATGTGCTCGGCGATCGCGCCTTCGACGCGGTCGGCGTACTCCTCCGAAAACGTCACCAGGTAGCAGGTCGCCAGCGGGTCGTGCTCGGCCTGGGCCATAAGGTCGATGGCCACCAGCCGTGGATCGGCCGTCTCGTCGGCCACCACCAGCACTTCCGACGGGCCCGCCACCATGTCGATGCCCACATCGCCCGACACCAGCTGCTTGGCTGCCGCGACGAAGGCGTTGCCCGGCCCGGTGATCTTGTCGACCGGGGCGATGGACTCGGTTCCATAGGCGAGCGCGGCCACCGCCTGCGCCCCTCCCACCGAGTAGATCTCGGTGATACCCGCCAGCCTGCATGCCTCGAGGATGGCCGGATCGAGCGAGCCATCTTTGGTTGGCGGTGTAACCGCCACGATACGTTCCACACCCGCAACCGAGGCCGGAATCGCGTTCATCAGCAGCGTGGAGGGGTACAGGGCACGGCCTCCCGGCACGTAGATGCCCACCGAATCCAGCGGGGTTACCTTCGCCCCCACGATCGCTCCATCAGGCCGCGTGGAAAACCAGCTCTGCTCGACCTGGCGCTCGTGGAACTCCCTGATCTGCGCGGCGGCATGCTGCAGCGCGGCGGATATTTTCGGATCGACCGAGGCCAGCGCCGTATCGATAGCACGCTGGGGCACACGGAACGATTCGAGGGCCACCCCGTCGAACCGCTCGGTGTATTCGGCGAGGGCCGCGTCGCCGCGCTCCCTCACATCCTCCACGATCGCAGTGGCCGCAGCCATGGCCTGCGCGTTGAACGCGCTCTTCCTTTTCAGGTGCTTGTTTGAAAACTCCTCGTCGGCGGCAAGGACGATTCGACGCATGCTACTCACCTTTCCTCACATCGGTTGATCCGGCGGTCACGCCGAGTTCCCGCGCAGAAGCAGCTCGGGACAGCTCGGCTGCAAGCTCCCTTACGCGCGGGTCGGTGCGAAACGCCCCGTCGTTGGCGAAGAACCGCGCGGTCGACGAGAGCACCTCGTCGACTACGACCAGGTTGTTCTCCCTAAGCGTCGCCCCGGTCGCCGTGATGTCGACGATGCATTCCGACAATCCCGTCAAAGGGCCCAGCTCGATGTTGCCATGCAGCTTGACGATCTCGACCTGCGTTCCCGCTCGGGCGAAATGCGCCGCGGCGATGCCCGGGTACTTCGTGGCCACGCGCAAAGAGCCGTGCCGACGATACCGGGCGGCCACCGCCTCGGCGGAATCCGCCAGCTGCGCGACGACGAACCGGCAGCTCCCGAACCGCAGGTCGGCCAACTTCACCACGTTCGCCTCCGACTCGATGAGCGAATCGGCTCCGCAGATACCGCAGTCGGCGGCCCCCAGCTCGACGAACACAGGGGCGTCGGTGGGCCGCACGATAACGTATTCCACGCCGGGGTTTCTCACGATCAGCGACCGGCCCGGATCGTCGAGGCCCGTCACGTCCAAACCGGCACGGCCGAGCGCGGCCACCGCCTCCTCGTACAGCGAGCCTTTGGGAACCGCGATCCTCAGCGGGCGCTCGCCCGGCACGGCCGGCTCGGAAGCGGCCAGCGCATCTTCCAGGAAGAACGCGAAACCGGCCGCGGGGCGCGCATCGCCGTATATCGCCAGCAGGTCGTCGTAGCGGCCGCCCCCTCCCAAAGACGCCCCGAGGTTCGGGCAGAACGCCTCGAACACCGCGCCCGTGTAGTAGTCGAACGCGCTCATCACCGAGAAGTCCACCACCAGAAGCGGCCCCAGACCGGCCTCGGCCAGAAGGTCGAAGGTGTCGCGCAGGTCGTCGAGGCCGTCCGCGCAGCCCAAGGGCTCTGCCAAGGCCCTCACCGCATCGATGGCCTCGCGACCTCCGCGGATCGACGCGAGCTTCCCGATGGCCTGGGCGAACACCGGTGCGACCTCGGAAGGGTCCGCGGAAGCCGTAAGCTGGTCTATGGCCACGAAATCGGACAGGTGGAAGGCCTCCAGGACCCGATCGATCCAGGTTTGGGGAGCCCTGCTGCTTGCGAGCATGGCCCTCAGCACCGATACGGTGGCGAGCGATATCTTGAAATCGGAAACGCCCGAGGCTTCGAGAGACCGGGCGAACAGCTCGATCACCTCGGCATCGGCCCGCGGGCCGCTCTCGCCGATGCACTCGACGCCCACCTGTGTGCGCTCGCGCTCGGCAGCAGACGAGATGCCCCCGGTTTCCCGGAAGATCCTCTGCGAATAGCGGAACCTGAACGGCCCGGGCTGGCCTTTCAGCCTGGTGGCACAGATGCGCGCGACCTGCAGCGTCACGTCGGGCCGCATGGTGACCAAGGTGCCGCCCCCGTCGAAGAACTTGAACGACGAAAGCTCCATGCGAGCACCCATTTGCATGACCTGCGCGTTTTCGAGCGTAGGGGTCTCGATGAGCTCGTAGCCGCGCGCGGCGAAGCCATCTTGGACGCTGCGCAGGACCCGCTCGCGCTTCGACGCCTCGTCCATGAGCACGTCACGGAACCCCGAAGGTGTGACGACTTCCATTGAGAACCCCTTTCGATCGCGCTTTATGCGATTACTTTAGCACGATATAGTAATAAAGCGTCGGATGCGACAAGGCTCCGCAGCTTCCACACAACAGGTTCGAGCTCGGGACTCAAAGGCACCGAGGGTCGGAACGAGCGGTCAGAGGTGCACCAAGGATCAGGCCAAACGTTCAGACGATCATGCCGGGCCGAAGCATGGGGTTGTCAAAGTCGCCCCGTCGGCGAACGCGACGGCCGGCAGCGATCATGCCGGGCTGGAGCATGGGGTTGTCAAAGGTTGTCAAAAAACGGCCGGTTTGCATTGCCGTGCGCATCGTCGGGTATCTGGCGCAAAAAAACCGACGGTTTGCATACGCTTGCACCCCGAACCCCCGGTTTTCATCCAACCTGATCGCAAGACATTTCGTTTAGTTTTGCGAAACACCAGATCAACAGCATATTAGAACGTCTTAGACCGATACGGGGCCTGGATAGCCGATACAAACCAGCCGTTTTCTGACAAAAGCGGCCTGTTCTCGTGCACGGCAATGCAAACCGGCCGTTTTTTGGCAGAACGCAGCTTTTGGCGGAATGCAGCTTTCGGCAGAGCGCAGCCTTCGGTTGGATGCGACCTTCGGCAGAACGCAGACTCCGGCTGGATACAGCTTTCGGCAGAGTGCGGATTTCCGGCGGGACATGGGTTTCGGCAGTGCGCAGACGAGGGGACGAAGCACACGCGATCCGTCGGGCGGCCGCAAAAGCGCAGCTTGGCAACGCGTGATCCGCCAGGCGACCTCAGACAAGCGACCGAGCCCGGCGAAGATGGGCAAACGCCGCTGGGCGATCGAAAAAAACGAGCGGAGGGGCGCCCCGAAGCGACCCCTCCGCCCGACGAAGAACCGTCGAGATCGGCCTACCCCAGCTTGGAGGCAAGAATCTCGTTGATGAGCTTAGGGTTTCCCTGCCCCTTCATGGCCTTCATGCACTGCCCGACGAAAAAGCCCATGAGTCCGGTCTTCCCGCCGCGGTACTGCTCGACCTTGTCGGGATTGGCGGAAAGGACCTGGTCGATGACGGCCTCGATGGCCCCGGTGTCGGACACCTGCTTCATACCGCGCTCTTCGACGATGGCCGCGGGATCCTTGTCCTCTTCGATGACGGCGGAAAACACCTCTTTGGCCTGCTTGGACGAGATCGCGTTCGACGCCACCAGTTCGACCAGCTGCACCGCGCGCTGGGGGGTGAGAAGGTGCATCGGGGAATCGGCTCCGGCGTTCACCAGCGCGGTCACGTCGTTCAGCGCCAGGTTGGCAAGCGGTTTCGCCAGCTGGGCCGCCTTGTCGCCCGCTGCCGCGATCGCACCTTCGAAGAACTCGACCGTGAAGTCGTTTTCCACCACATGGCGCGCATCGTAGGCCGACAGCCCGTATTCGCGCTCGAAGCGAGCCGCCTTCTGATCGGGCAGCTCGGGCAGCTTCCTGCGAACGTTCTCGATGAACTCGTCGGAAAGGTCGTAGGGAGCCAGGTCGGGCTCGGGGAACAGGCGGTAGTCGTCGGCGGTTTCCTTCGTGCGCATCACGATGGTGCGCTTGAGCGACGGATCCCAATGGCGCGTCTCCTGGTAGATCTGCCCCCCCTCTTCAAGCACCTCGGCCTGGCGGCAGATCTCGTACAGAAGCCCGTCGTGCAGCGATTTGAAGCTGTTCAGGTTCTTCAGCTCGGTTTTCGTGCCGAATTCCCGGGCGCCGCGCCTCCGCAGCGAGATGTTGCCGTCGCAGCGCAGCGAGCCCTCCTCCATCGAGCAGTCCGAAATGCCGATAGCCAGGTAGATCTGGCGCAGCTTCTGCATGAACAGGCGCGCTTCCTCGGGCGTGCGCAGGTCGGGCTCGGTTACCAGCTCGATCAGCGGCGTACCGGCGCGGTTGTAGTCCACCAGGGAGTGGGTGGCGCCCGCGATGCGCCCCTCGCCGCCGCCGATGTGGTTCATCTTCCCGGCGTCTTCCTCCATATGGATGCGCGTGATGCCCACGTGGGCCACGTACCCGTCGGCCGTTCGGCGGATGTTCTCGACCTCGTCCCCTTCGGCGAGGCGGTCCAGATGGTAGCGCTCGCCCGCCGCCTTCCCATCGACCTGCAAGTCGAGGTGACCGCGCATGCAGAACGCCACGGGGCCCTGCGTGGTCTGGAAGTTCTTGGCCATGTCGGGGTACATGTAGTTCTTGCGGTAGAACATCGAGCGCTTCTCGATATCGCAGTTGGTGGCGAGGCCCGCCAACACGATGGACTCGATGGCCGCTTTGTTGGGCACGGGAAGCGCCCCGGGCAGGCCCAGGCACACCGGGCAGGTATGCGTGTTCGGATCGGCCCCGAACTCCAGCTTGCATCCGCAGAACATCTTGGTGGTCAGCGTGGTCAGCTCGGCATGGACCTCCAGTCCGATGACCGCCTCCCAGTCCTCCAGGACCTCTTCGAGCTTCTTCACTGCTACTCGCCTGCCCTTCCGACGAAATCCGGCGCCGTGCCGACAACCGGGTAGACGGTTTCCAACGCCGCTGCCACGCGCAGCATATTCTCGTCTTTGAACTGGGGGGATATGATCTGGATTCCCACCGGCATCCCCTCGTTGCGCGTGAGCGGAAGCGGGAAGCTCATGCCGCCCGTGCCCGCGATGTTCACGGAGATGGTGAACATGTCGGTGAGGTACATCGAAGTGGGATCGCTCAGCTCGCCCAGCTTGAAGGCGGTCTTCGGAGCGACGGGCGCGACGATGACGTCCACCTTCTCGTAGGCGCGGCGGTAATCCTGCGTGATGAGGGTGCGCACCTGCTGGGCAGGATAGTAGTACTTGTCGTACACGCCGGCCGAAAGCAGGTAGCTGCCCAGCATGATGCGCCGGCGCGCCTCGGGGCCGAAGCCCGTGGCGCGGCTGGCCTCGTACTGCGAGCCGAGGTCGCGGTGGCCCGGATCGCAGTAGCCGTAGCGCACCGAGTCGAACCGCGCGAGGTTCGAATACGCCTCGCAGGGCCCCAGCACGTAGTAAGCGCTCATCGCGGCCTGGGCGTTGGGCAGCTCGACCTCGACGATCTCGGCGCCGAGGTTCTCCAGCTCGCGAACCGCATCCTCGATGCGCTCTTTCACCAAAGGATCGAGCCCTTGGGCCTCCATGAACGCGGGAACGACCCCCACCTTCATGCCGCTCACGCCCTCATCGAGGTTCGCCGTGAAGTCGGTAGTTATGTTCTGGCTGGTCACGTCGAGGCGATCGCGGCCCGAGATGGCGTTCAGCACAAGCGCCGCGTCGCGCACGCTGCGCGCGAAAGGGCCCACCTGATCGAGCGAGCTGCCGAACGCGACCACGCCGTAACGCGAGACCACGCCGTACGAGGGCTTCACGGCCACGGTTCCCGTGAAGCTGCCCGGCTGGCGAATGGACCCGCCGGTGTCAGAACCCAGCGCGACCACCGCCATGCCCGCGGCGACCGCGGCGGCCGAGCCGCCCGACGATCCTCCCGGAACGCATTCGAGGTTCCAGGGGTTGCGCGTCGGGCCGAAAGCCGAGGACTCGGTGGTCGACCCGAAGGCGAACTCGTCCATGTTCAGCTTGCCCAAGGGGATCGAGCCCGCGTCGAGCGCGCGCTGCACGCATGTGGCGGTATAGGGCGACACGTAGTTTTCCAGCATGCGGCTCGCGCAGGTGGTGCGGGTGCCCAGAAGGTTCAGGTTGTCCTTGAACGCGATGGGCACGCCGGCCAGAACGCCCATCTGGTCGAAACGGCCCTCGGCGATGGCGGCGTCCACCTCCGCGGCCTTCTCGTAGGCCTTGTCCTCGGTCAGCTCCAGGAACGCATGAACCTTCGGATCGCAATGCGCGATATGGGAAAACGCCGCATCGGTCAGCTCCTTCGCGCTGAACTCCCCGGACGAGAGACCCGCTTTGACATCCGAGATGCCCATGATCTCGAAACGGCTCATCAGCGATCGCCCCCTTCGCCCAGAATCGACGGTATGAGGAAGCACCCGTCAAGCTGCTTGGGCGCGTTCGACAGCGCTTCCTCCTGCGTGAACCCCGCCTCTTCCACGTCGTCGCGCATGACGTTGGAAAGCCCCCCTATGGGGTGGAACGTCGGCTCGACGCCTTCCAAATCGTACTCGGTGATGGGATGAAGGCTGTCGATGATGCTGTTCAGATCCTCCGTCATCGGAAGGATCTCGTCGTCGGTCAAACGGATGCGTGCGTATTCCGCGATCGCGCGCACATCATGCTCGGACACGTGCTGCGTCATGGATGCGAACCTGCTTTCGTCATGCGGAGAAGCGCCGGGCGACCTCTGCTTCGGCCCGACGGCGCCCGCCCGCTCCCTCTTGGATCATCGGCCTATGATAGCAAAAGCCGCGCGACGCGGCCGCGCGCGCCGCCCCGGTTGGGAAAAAGCGCCAACTTCGCAGCACGTTTCACCGCTCATCAGCCAAAAGACCCCGCAGCTTCGTGGCGCACACCACGGCGAGGACCACGTTCGCAGATGCCTTGACCACATTGAACGGCAGCAGCGCCGGAACGACGAGGGAGGCGACTTCCTCGTAGGAGACCCCCAGGTACAGCGGCGTGATCACGAAGTTCATGCACACCGACACCGTCACGGCCGCCGCGACCGCGACGACGCAGCCCAGCGCGACGCCGCCGAAGGAGCGGTCGGGGCGGTACCAAGCCGCCATGACCGCCACCAGGGGCAGGGCGGCAAGCACGTTCATGAGCGCGCCGAACGGATCGGAGGCGAACCGCGGGATCCACGAGACCACCGCCACCAGGACCCCGACACCTGAACCGTACAGCATTCCCGAGAACACCGCGACCATGCCCGACGCATCGTATTTCAACCAAGGAGCGCCAGGGATCAGCGGGAACTCGACGAAGCTGAGCACCATATCCATCAATATGAGCAGCACGATGGCGGCTATCTGCCTCGACGAGCGCTTCGAACGTTGTTCCTGCATGGGGCCGGCCTCCTCTTCCCCGCCCATTGTCGCACGAATGGCCCACCCGCGCCGCATCGGCCCGCAGAAAAGCTCCCTCGGTCGAAAAACGAAGACGGGATGCGGGCGACGATCGCCCGCATCCCGTCAGTCGAATGCCTCGCCCCCGAACCTTCAGGGCAGGTGCGCGAAGCAGGCGAGGTCGATCGGACCTCGAGAATGCTACTTGGTAGCCTTCAGCGCCTCGACGGCCACCTTCGCGTACCCGGCCACATCGACCAAGGTCGCGCCGGACACCGTGTCGGTGGTGACCTTCTCGGCCTCGTCGGCCTTCATGCCCACCAGGGAGTCCTCGGTGGACTCGATGGACGTGAGCCACGGAACGGTCGAGCCGGCCTTCTCCTTCATAAGGGCGCTGTACAGCTCGGAGTTGACCGACTTGGAAGCCAGGACCTTGCCCTCGGCGTACCCGGCGGCCAAACCGGCGTCGGAGTTGGGGACGGGAACCAGGCCGTCCGTAGAGGCGTCCATGAACTGGAACTCGTCGATGCTGGCTGCGGCGATGAGGCCCGACTGGGCGACGACGACCGCGCTCGCGAAGGCCTTTTCGCCGTGGGCCTTGCCGTTCACCCGACCGATGGTGACCGCGGAGTCGTCGAACAGAGCGCCTTCGGCGATGATCTGGCCCTTCGTGGCCGCATCCACGATAAGGCCGACGTACTTGGCGGTATCGACCAGCGTCGCGCCGGAAACGGCGTCGGTAGCCGAGACCTTCTCGGCCTTCTTGCCCACCACGCTCTTCGTCACGGCGTCGATGGACGCGCCCCAGGTCTGGGTGGCATTGTTCTTCGCCTTCATGTTGGCGGAGTACGCGTCGTTGTTGTCGAGCTTGGAGATGAGCATCTTTCCGCTCGCGTACCCTTCGGCGAATGCGGCGTCGGAGTTGGGAACGCCCACGAACCCTTCGGCCGACGCATCCACGAACTCGTACTCGTCGACGCTTGCGCCGATGATGGTGCCGTCCTCGGACAGCGCCACGACGGCCTGGCCGAAGCTGTTATCGCGATGAGCCGGGGCGTAGTAGCGCACGAGCTTCACGGCGCCGGCGGTGGCGGCAGCCTTCTCGGGAGCGGTCTCGGCGGCCTTCGTCTCCGAAGGCTCCTTCTTCTGGGGAGTGCAGCCGGCCATCCCGTACGCACCGGCCACGCCGGCCGCCACGACGATGCTTCCCTTCAGGAAGTTGCGGCGAGAAAAACCTTGTTCCATTTCGTTTCCTTTCCCTTCGGCACGCCATCTAACGTGAGGGAAAAGGTACGCGACCATCGATGGCCGAACCATCGTCAAAACGCGTGAAATAGTGCTCGCACGCCGGCGGGGCGCTCTGGACGAAAAGGGTGAGACGCCCTATTCTGCCTGATCAAACCTATCGAGAAGCTCGAACAGCTGCTCGCGGGACCCAACTTCTAATTTCCGGTAGATGTTCTTGCGATGGCTGCGCGCCGTGGACTCCGAGATCACCAGGCGCTCGGCGACGAACGCCGAAGTGTGCCCGCGACCGAGCAGAACCAGCACCTCGGCTTCGCGCGGAGTGAGCTCGAACGCGGCGGCCACGGCCTCGCAGCGATCCAGATACGACCGATGCGCGACGGCCGCATCAGAGCGCTCGTCGATGCCGTCGAGCAGCACGTGCCACAACCGAGAGCCGGGCGTGATGATGAGCAGCACCGCCGCGGCCACGAACAGGGAGAGGAACAGAAGGTAGTTCACGTCGGTGGCCTCGGCGAACGGGAAGCGTACGAACGCGATCTGGTCGATCAGGCAGGCGACGACCACGAGCAGGCCCGCCACCGGCACGGAAAGGGAGCGCATGCGGCCCGACATCGTGAGCAGCATCGCGGTCATGGACAGGGCGTACGCCGTCAGGAACGCGAACCCTCCCACCATGAGAACCAGCCGCTCGACCGATTCCGGGACGAACGCGGCCGCAGCGAACGAGGCGAACGCCACCAGCGGTACGAAGAACCGAAACGAGAAGTTCAGCAGCATGCGGTCGCGCTTGACGCGAAGCAGGAGAAGGGCGCAGAGCAGGGCTATGATCCCGCCGATGACGACGGGCGACAGAAGAAACGGCATCCGCGCGAGCAGAAGCCGATCGGCCGCGAACAGCGCGATCATGACGAGCGGGGCGACGATGAAGAACAGGCCCCGCGCCCGCGGCGTCTGGATGTCCTCGGCCTCGTCCAGAAAGGAAACGTCGAGTCCACCGAACACCGCCCACCAGTCGCCGCCTTCCGCAGACGGCTGCTCGATCGGCTCCTGGGCGCGAAGCGAGTGCGCAAACGCCAGCGCCGACACCGCCGCCAGCGCCGCATATACGGGAAACACGAGATGGGCCGGAACGGCACGGGCCACCACCGACGACACCAGGGTCAAAGCCGCAGCCGCCAGAACCGCTCGGAAAGCCTCCTTGAATCCCTCGGGCGCGACCACGGAGATCCAATGCAGCGCCAGCAAGGCGCCGCCCGCCCCCAAGGCGCCCCCGGCCGCCGACAAAACCATCAAGGGGACGGAAAACGGGAAGGACGAGCAAACCGCGACGGCGCAGTAACCGGCCGCGTACAGTCCGGCCGCCGCCAGCTCGACGCGGCGCCCGAGCCGCAACGGCCTGCCTCCCACCAGGCTGGCGAACAGAACCGCCAGCGCCACGAACAGGGCTGCGAGAACCAGGGGGTTCGCAAACGCGACGGCTTCGGGAGGAAACCCCTCCAACGTATCGACCAAAGGCCAGGCCGCCGCGGTTATGGAATCGAGCAAGGGGAGCAGCAGGGGCGCCGTCAGGCAGAACGAAACGAACGAAACGGCGCTCGACGCAGACGGCGGGGCGCCGGGAGCGGATGCTTGCCGGGATCCGGCCTCGGGCGAATCGGACATGCGCCCCCTTTCCCTCGTCGATGCGTGCGGAATCGCTGCGCAGCGGATCCGCACGGTGCGCGTTTTCCCTCGAACGTCTAGGATAATGGGAAAGCGGCGGCACCGCCGCTGGATTCGAGAAATAACAGGGATAGGAGCCGTCCGGTGGAAACGTTTCAGTTCCCGCTTTACAACACGTACAACCTCATCCAGTCGGATCTGCCGGCCGATGCGCTGGCGTCGTCTCTTGATCTGGCGAAACGATACGAGCTCCTGTTCTCGCGAACCGACCCCGCAAGCGAGCTTTTCCGCGTGAACGCCCAGGCGGGATCGACCGTCGCCGTCAGCCCGCAGCTCGCCGAGCTCACCTCGTCGGCGCTTGGGTACTGCGGGGAATCGGGCGGACTGTTCGACATCACGATGGGCGCCGCAGTGCGCCTGTGGGACTTCAACACGGGAACCGTACCCGACCCCGAATCGCTCGCCTCGGTTCTGCGTCATGTCGATTATCGAGCGGTGACCTGCTCCGATGCAACAATCCGCCTCGAGGATCCCGAGGCGTCGATCGATCTTGGCGGAATCGCGAAGGGATATATCGCCGACGGGCTGCTGGACTGGCTCGAACGCGCGGGCGGGCGACACAGCCTGGTCAACCTCGGGGGAAACGTCGCGGTGCGCGGGGGGAAGGATGACGGCTCCCCTTGGAAGATCGGCCTCAGGAGGCCCGCCTCGTCCCTGGAAAGCCCCTCTCAAAGCTCGTTCGCCGTCATCGAGGTCGACTCCGGGTCGGTGGTCACAAGCGGCGTGTACGAGCGCGCGTTCGAGCGCGGCGGGCGCGTGTACCACCACATCCTCGACCCGCGCGACGGCATGCCCGCCCGAACCGACGTGGTGAGCGCCAGCGTGGTGTCGAGGCGCTCGCTCGACGGCGACGGGTATTCGACGGCGCTGATCCTGATGGGGGCCGATCGCGCCCTGCAGTTCGCCGAAGCCCACCCCCGCATCGAAGCGGTGCTGGTCACCGACGAGGGCGACGTGCTGGCCACGTCGGGCATCGGGCGGGACTACGCGTTCAGGATGCTGTAGGAGACCCCGCCCGCCGAAAGCGCCGCCCGAAGGGCGCCCCGGCGCCCGGTGCGCCCGCACGCCGGCGCGAAGGTGCGCGGGCTACGCCCGAGACGCGAACTCTTCGATGGCGCCCAGGAAATCGGATCCGTATCGGGCCAGCTTGGCCTGCCCGACGCCGGCCACTTCCAGCATCTCGTCTTCGCTGCGCGGCATGCGCTCGCACATATCCCGCAACGTCGAATCGCTGAACACCACGTACGGCGGGACCCCTTGCCGGGAAGCCAGCTCTTTGCGCAGGGCCCGCAGGCGCTCGAACAGCACCGCCTGCCGCCCCGAAAGCGCCCTTGCCGACGACGAGCGCGAGCGCCCCGCCGGCAAGGGCGCGCTCACGCGCTTCATCTCCAGCCTGAAACCCTCTTCGGACGCCTCGCGAAAACGCTCGCCCAAACCGACCAGCGGGTACTTCCCCTCGCTGACCTCCAGATAGCGCGCCGAAGCCAGAAGCTCGATCACCTCTTTGACCGTGCTGGCGGAATCCTGGACGCTGCCGTAGGTGAAGCAGTGGTCGAGCCCCGCAGTACGGATCTTCTGGCTGCGCGAGCCGGTGACGACGTCGGCGACCATGCCCTTGCCGTACTGGCCGCGAAGCTCGTGGACGCAGCGCATGACCGCCCGCGCGGTCGCGGTCACGTCCACCGTCGAGAACCCGCCCGCACAGTTCGAGCAGTTCCCGCATCGGTCGCGCTCCGATCGTTCGCCGAAATACCCCAGGATGTATGCGCGAAGGCACTGCGTGGTGGTGCAGTACCCCACCATCGATGCGAGGAGCCGGCGCTGCGTCATGCGCACCCGGTCGGCTTCCTCGGGGGTGAGCCTCTCGTTGCCCGAATCGGCCTCGACGAAGAAACGGCAGGTCGCGATGTCCGAATCGTTCCACAGAAGAATGCATTCGGACGGTTCGCCGTCGCGGCCCGCGCGGCCCGCCTCCTGGTAGTACGCCTCGATGCTGCCGGGCATGTTGTGGTGGACCACGTAGCGCACGTTCGACTTGTCGATGCCCATGCCGAACGCATTGGTGGCCACCATCACCTGGGCGTCGTCGTTGACGAACGCGCGCTGGTTTTCCGTCCGCTCGGAATTGGAGAGGCCGGCGTGGTAGCGCGTCGCAGACACGCCCCTGCCGCGCAGGTCCTCGCACACGCGGTCGACGTCCTTGCGGGTCGAGCAGTACACGATGCCGCTGTCGGCCGGATGCGCCGCCACCTGCTCTGCCACGCGGTCGAGCTTGCGCTTGGTTCCCAGCTGCTCGACGGAGAAGGCGAGGTTGGGGCGGTCGAACCCCGTGACGATCGTGAACGGGTCGCGCAGCCCCAGTATGCGCTCGATATCGCTTCTCACCTGCTGGGTTGCCGTCGCGGTAAACGCCGCGAACACGGGTCGGCGGGGCAGCGACGCCACGAACTCGCCGATCCCCAAGTACGAGGGCCTGAAGTCCTGGCCCCACTGGGATACGCAGTGCGATTCGTCGACGGCGAACAGGGCGATTTCGGCCTGCCGGGAAAACGCCGAGAACCGCGGATCAGACAGGCGCTCGGGCGCGACGTACATGATCTGGTAGGATCCCTCCCGCGCGCGCCTGAGCACGGTGTCTTGCTGGCCGGGGGTCAGCGAGGAGTTCAGATAAGCCGCCCGCACGCCGGCCTCGATGAGGCTGCGCACCTGGTCGCCCATAAGCGACACCAGCGGAGACACCACGATGGTGATGCCGCCCAGAACCACCGCCGGGATCTGGTAGCACACCGATTTTCCCGCTCCCGTGGGCATAACTCCCAAACAGTCGCGCCCCTCCAGAAGGGCGCTCACGATGCGATCCTGCCCGGGGCGGAACCCGTCGTATCCGAAATGCCGTTTGAGCGCTCGGCGCGCCTCGTCGATGGTGGGCATGAAGCGAAACTCCTATCCGCGATGGTCCGCTTCCATGCTACCCGCTGCCGAGAGAAACGGAGCCGAGGTTTTCCCGATCGAGCGCGCTTATCGGGACCTCCACCTCAGAAGCAGGGCGGAATTGACGATGACCAGCACCGATCCGATATTGTGGACCAGCGCTCCCCCCACCGGCCCCAGCGCCCTTGTCGCCGCCAGCGCGGTGGCGGCCACGTTGAGCGCCATGGAAAACGACAGGTTCACCCGGATCGTGCGCAGCGTGCGCCTCGACAGGGCCATCAGATGCGCCAATCCGGACAGGCCGTCGTCCACCAGTACGATGTCGGAGGCGTCGGCAGCCACATCGCTTCCCACCCCTCCCATAGCCACCCCGACCGAGGCGAGTCTGAGCGCGGGGGCATCGTTCACGCCGTCTCCGATCATGCACACCTTCCCGCCCGCCGCCTCGATGCGCTGCACGTAGGCCATCTTGTCTTCGGGAAGGCAGGCCGCATGCACCTCCCCGATACCCGCCTGCGCCGCGATCGTCCGGGCAGTCCGCTCGTTGTCCCCGGTCAAAAGCACGGGGACGAGCCCCATCGACGCAAGGTCGGAAACGACGTGCGCGCTTTCGTCCCTCAACCCGTCGGCCAGCGCGATGGTGCCCGCAAGGCGCCCGTCGCAGGAGACGAACACGGCCGTGCGACCCGCCGCCTCCTCGCGCTGCGCCCGCGCAAGCGCATCCTCGGCCACCTCGACCGATTCCGAGGCCATGAGCTCGGCGTTACCCACCGCCACCCGCCTGCCGGCAACCGTCGCCGTCAGCCCGCGACCCACCAGCACATCGAAGCGCTCGGGATCGGACAGGGCGCACCCGCGGCTTTCGGCTCCCTCGACGATGGCCTTTCCCAAGGGGTGCTCGCTTTTGCGCTCGGCCGATGCGGCCAGCTCGAGCATGCTGCGAGGATCGAAGGGGGAAACGGCTTCGAGGCTTGCGATCGTGGGGACGCCCGTGGTCAGCGTGCCCGTTTTGTCGAACACGACGTGGGTGGTCCTTGCAAGCGACTCCATCGCGCTTCCCTCCCGCGTGAGGAACCCCCGCTTGGAGGCGTTGCCTATCGCGGCCATGATCGCGGTGGGCGTGGCGAGGACCAGCGCGCAGGGGCAGAAGACGACGAGCACGGTAACCGCACGGATCACCTCGCCGGTTGCCACCCAGGTGAACACGGCGATCAGCAGCGCGGCCGCCACGATAACCGTGGCCCATCGATCGGCCGTCCGGACAACGGGCGACTTCCCGGCGTCGGCGGAGCGCACCAACCGCACCATGCGCTGGATCGAGCCGTCGTCGCCCGCGCGGTCGGCGCGCACGTCGATCGATCCCAGCTGGTTCAGCGTGCCGCTGTACACGACGTCGCCTGCGCGCACGTCCACCGGCATGGATTCGCCCGTCACCACCGACTGGTCGACCGAGGTCTCGCCCGAAAGCACCGTCCCGTCGACCGGGATCGACTCCCCGGGAAGCACGCGCACCACCTGGCCTGCGACAACCCGCTCCGCCGCCACCAGCTGCTCGGCCCCCTCCCCTACGAGCCGCGCCGTTCGGGGAGTGAGCCCCACCAATCGCTCGATCCCCGCACGCGCGCGCCTGACGGTGGCCTCCTCGAGGAAGCTCCCGATCTGCATGATGAACGCCACGATGCCGGCCGCATCGTATTCGCCGATGACGATGGAGGCGACGATGGCAAGAGACACCAGGACGTCGGCCTTCACGTCGAACTCGGTGACGAGGGCGATCGCCGCTCCGACGACGATGGGAAGCCCGCATAGGACGATGGCGACCCACGCCGGGTCGAACGGGAGAGACGATCTGAAAAAGAAGCTCGCCACCAGAGAAAGAGCCGAAATCACCAGGAAGGCGGCGTCTTTTCCGGCGCCGCCCAGCTCCATCGCGCCCTCGATCCTGCGAAGCGCCGCCTTCGCGCCGCGCTCGCCCGCTTCATCGCATCCGTGCATGGAAATCCCTTCCTCCAGAGATACCGAACACGATGTACGATACAATCTTCTATGTTAGCAATTGAATAGTCAGTTCGGTCCCGATGAGCGATAGCGAACCGCTCGACGCGCATCGGCCGATACCGAACAGGTTGCGGGCGAATGTACGGCGGGAGGACCCATGGATCGCAGGCAGCGCAAAACGAGGCAGTCCATCTACACGGCGTTCGAGTCCCTGATGTCCAAAAGCCGTTATCGGGACATCACCGTCGCCCAGATCATCGACGAGGCCGATATCGGGAGGTCAACCTTCTACGCCCACTTCGAAACGAAGGACGACCTTCTGAAGGAGATGTGCACCGAGATGTTCGACCACGTGTTCGAGGGCGTGGACTCGCACTGCATCACGCACGCGTCGCTCGAAACGCCCAACCTCGAAGGGCGCCTCGCGCATCTGCTGTACCACCTGCGCGACACGCACGGCGCCATCTGCGGGAGCCTCCTCGAACAGGGCGAGCCCCATTTCACCGCCTACTTCAACGGAAGGCTGAGGGAGCTGGTGGCGCTGGGCCGCCCCGAAGCGCCCTGCGGGATGCCCGGCGATCTGCACAGCGACCTGGTGGTGGATTCGATCGACCGGGCCGTCGTCTGGTGGTTCTCGCACAGCACCCCCTGCGGCCCCGAAGAGCTGGCCCGCTGGATGATGGGATTCATCGAGCCGTCGGGCGCGGGAGCTAGACGTTGAACTTGAAGTGCATGACGTCGCCGTCTTTCACGACGTACTCCTTGCCCTCCTGACGGAGCTTGCCGGCGGCGCGGCACCCCGCCTCGCCGTCGTAGGCGACGTAGTCCTCGTAGGACGCGGTTTCCGCCTTGATGAAGCCGCGCTCGAAATCGGTGTGGATGACGCCGGCCGCCTGGGGGGCCTTGGCTCCGATGGGGATGGTCCACGCGCGCGTTTCCTGCACGCCGCTGGTGAAGTACGACTGCAGCCCCAGAAGCGCGTAGGCCTCGCGCGCCAGGCGGGCCAGGCCGCTTTCCTCCAACCCCAGCTCCTCCAAGAACAGCGCCGCGTCCTCGGGATCGAGCTCGGCGAGGTCGGATTCGACCTTCGCGCTGATGGGAACGGGCTTGCAGCCGTCGATCTCGGCGAGGTCGGCCGTCACCTGGTCCTCGTCCACGTTCGCCACGTACAAGACGGGCTTCATCGTAAGCAGGTGCAGATCGCGGATGGATGCGCGCTGCTCGTCCGAAAGCTCGAGCGTGCGGGCGCGATGGCCCTCGCCGAGGTGCTCGGCCAGCTTGCGGGCGGTCTCCAGCTTGAGCGCCAGCGCCTTGTCGCGCTTCGCGTCCTTCTCCAGGCGGGGCAGGGCCTTCTCGACCGTCGCCAAGTCGGCCAGGATGAGCTCGGTGTTGATGGTCTCGACGTCGCTGGAAGGGTTCACCTTCCCATCGACGTGCACGACGTCGGGATCGCTGAAATAGCGCACGACCTGGCAGATCGCATCGGTTTCGCGGATGTTGGCCAGGAACTGGTTACCCAGGCCCTCCCCCTTCGACGCCCCCGCAACCAAACCGGCGATGTCGACGAACTCGACCGTGGCGGGAATGATGCGGGCGGCCCCGTCGATGGCGGCCAGCTTCTCCAGGCGCCCGTCGGGCACGGGCACCACGCCCACGTTGGGCTCGATGGTGGCGAACGGGTAGTTCGCCGCAAGCGCTTCATTGCTGGTCAGCGCATTGAACAGGGTCGATTTCCCCACGTTGGGCAACCCGACGATTCCGATTGATAAGGCCATGTGACTCCTAAACCCGATGAATACACAGAAACGCGCAGCAACATACTATGCTGCTGCGCGCTCGCTCGCAACTGCGGTGCGGGGCCGCCCTTCGGGCCTGCGCCCGCACCTGCAATCCGTTTAGAACTTGAAGATGCCGAACTGGGCACCCACGTACGCGATGAGGATCACCGTCACCAGGACGGGCGCCACGTACTTGATCATAACCGTCCACGCACTCTTCAGCTTGAAGGGGCCGGTGAGCTCGACTTCGTCGATAAGCGTCTGGGGCTTGAGGATCCAGCCGACGAACACGCAGGTGAGCAGCGCGACGATGGGCATGATCACCGAGTTCGAGATGAAGTCGAACAGATCGAGGATCGACGAGCCCTCGCCCAGCGGCTGGACGAAGCTGAGGCCGTTGTAGCCGAGGTTGATGAAGATGCCCGCCACGACCACGACGATGATGGTGGTGACGAACGACTTCTTGCGCGACCAGCCAGCACCGTCCTGGATGATGGACACGCACGTCTCGACCAGGGAGATCGCGCTGGTGAGGGCTGCGAACAGAACCAGCAGGAAGAACAGGAAGCCCAAAACGGCGGCGATGCCCCCCATGCTCTCGAACACCGAGGGCAGGGTGATGAACATCAGCGAGGGGCCGGACTTCGCGGCAACCGCCTCGCCCGAGCCCATGGCCACGAAGGCCGCCGGGACGATCATAAGGCCGGCGAGAATGGAAACGCCCAGGTCGAACATGCCGATCTGGCTCACGCTGGACGTGAGGCTGGACTTCTTGTCCAGGTACGATCCGTACGTGATCATGATGCCCATGGCCAAAGACAGGCTGTAGAACATCTGGCCCAAAGCGCCGATGAACAGCTCGGGGGACAGCTTGGCGAAGTCGGGCACCAGGTAGTACGCAACGCCGTCGAGCGCGCCGGGCATGGTCATGGTGTAGATGGCGATGCCGATGGCCATGATGATCAGCGCGGGCATCATGAACATGTTCGTCTTCTCGATGCCGCCCTCGACGCCGAGGCCGACCACGACGAACACGATGGCCATGAAGATGCCCATCCACAGGAAGCTCTCGACCGGGCTGGTGATGAAGCCGACGAAGAAGTTGCCGCCGTCAGCGAGGGCGGCGGGGCCGTTCATTAGATATGCCGCTGCGTACTTCGTCACCCAACCGCCGATGATGCTGTAGTACGGGGTGATGATGAAGGGCACAGCGGAAGCCAGAACGCCGATGAATGCGAACTTCTTGCCGAAATGCTTGAATGCGCCGATCGCCGACAGGCCGGTCTTGCGGCCCAGAGCCGTCTCGAGCAGCAGCAGCGACACGCCGAAGGTGAACACCAGCAGCAGGTACGTCAGGATGAACGTTCCACCGCCGTATTTCGCGGCCAGATACGGGAACCGCCACATGTTGCCCAGGCCCACGGCGGAAGCCGCGCCGGCCAACACGAACGCCCACCGCCCTGACCAGGCTGAGCGCACTTCGTTATTTGATGCCATTTCCTCTCCTCTTCTTTTTCCACGCGTTCTACCCGAACGCACCCTTCCATAGGCAATCTGGGAATTTGCACATTATAGCGACTTTGCATAGAGGAAACATCGGCTAATGGTATTCGGCTATCATTAATCCGCTAACGACGAAAACCCACGGAATCCCACGGCAAGGAGAGCGGTCTCATGTGCGGCATCTGCGGCTTTACCGGCGCGACTGAGCAAGACGGGGCGATCCTCGCATCCATGTGCGACATCATGGAGCATCGCGGTCCCGACGGCGAGGGGCGCTACCTCGATGACGGCATCGCGCTCGGGCATCGCAGGCTGTCCCTGATCGACCTCGAAGGGGGCAACCAGCCCATGGTGCGCGCAACCGCCGAGCGCTCCGCGCGCGTCACCTCCCCCGCCCTGCGCGCGGACGGGTCTCCGTGCGCGGACGAGGCTTCGATGAAGGCCAAGGGGGATCTGGCCATCGTCTTCAACGGCGAGATCTACAACTACCGCGACCTGCGCGAAGAGCTGGAGGCCGACGGCTGGGAGTTCTCCACGCACTCGGATACCGAGGTGCTGCTGGTGAGCTACCTCGCCTGGGGGGAGGACATGCTCGAGCGGCTGCGCGGCATGTTCGCCTTCGCCATCTGGGACAGGCGGACCCGCGAGCTGTTCTGCGCACGGGACTTCTTCGGCATCAAGCCCTTCTACTACACCGAGGCCGGCGGGCGCTTCATCTTCGCCTCCGAGATCAAGAGCATCCTCGAGCATCCCGCCTACGAGCGCGAGCTGAACGAAGAGGCCCTCGCCCAGTACCTGTGCTTCCAGTTCTCCGCGCTTGACGAGACGTTCTTCAAGGGCGTCTTCAAACTGCCGCAGGGCCACTGCATGCGCGTGAAGGCGGACGGGGCCCTGGAGATGCGCCGCTGGTGGAGACCCGAGTACCGCTTCGACGGCGAACGCAGCGAGGCCGATACGGTCGAGGCGATCGACCGCGCCATGCGCGAGTCGGTGCGCTACCATAATGTGGCCGACGTCGAAGTCGGATCGTTCCTTTCGAGCGGCATCGATTCCAGCTACATGGCAGCCTGCCTGGCCAAGGAAAACCCCGCCATCAAGACCTTCACCGTCGGGTTCGCCGAGTACGAGGGCGAGCGCGACGAGATCACCTGGGCCCGCGAGCTTGCCGACGAGCTCCATATCGCCAACACCTCCAAGCACATCGGGGAGGACGAGTACTGGGCCAGCCTGCCGCGCGTCCAGTGGCACATGGACGAACCGTCGGCCGACCCCAGCGCCGTGGCGCTGTACTTCGTCGACCAGATCGCCGCGACCCAGGTGAAGGCCGTCCTTTCCGGGGAAGGCGCCGACGAGTTCTTCGGCGGATACCGCATCTACCAGGCCCCCTTCTCGAACAGGAAGCTCGCATGGTGCCCGAAGCCGGTGCTGCGCGGCGCGTCGAAGCTCATGCGCGCGCTGGGCGTCCGCGGCGCGAACTACCTCGAGCGCGCGTCGCAGACCGCCGAGGACTGGTACTACACCAACGCGAACGGCGTGGCGTTCTCGCCCGCCGAGCGCGCCGCGATCCTGAAAAGCGTTCCCGACGTGCCCTCGCCCCAGTCCCTGTGCGCCCCCTCGTATGCGGAAGTCGCCGAGCTGGACGAGGTGACCAGAATGCAGTACGTCGATCTGCAGTTCTGGCTGGTGGGAGACATCCTGCTGAAAACCGACAAGATGTCGATGGCCCATTCGCTCGAATCGCGCGTGCCCTTCCTCGACCGCGAGGTCTTCCGGGTAAGCGCCACCATCCCCACCGAGCAGAAGGTGAGCGACACCCAGACCAAACTCACGCTGCGCCAGGCCGCCGAACGCGCGATCCCGCGCGACTGGGCGCAGAAAGAGAAGCTGGGATTCCCCGTCCCCGTGGTGGGATGGCTGCGCCAAGAGCGCTACTACCAGCAGATCAAAGACTGCTTCACCAGCGAAGAGGCCGCTCGGTTCTTCAACGTGGACTCGATCGTGAAGCTGCTGAACGAGCACCGCGAGGGCGCAAAGGACAACACGCGCAAGATCTGGATCGTCTACATGTTCCTCGTGTGGTACCGCATCTACTTCGTGGACCGTACCGTCCCCGCCAAGCCCGCAGCCCGCTAGGCGTACCCGACGCGCGAGCCGCTCTGCGAAATGCAGCGGCCGCGCGTTTCTTTTTCCCCTACATTATCCTTGTTTGTATATTATTCTTATATAAATCTATTTTGATGGAGAGCTAATGCAAAGACAGACGGAGCCTTCCCCGACATGCGCGGCGAAATCGGCGGCCAGCAGGCGAGCCGACCTCGTCATCGTCGCTTTAGCCCTGATCGGCATCGTCATCGTCTCCGTCTCCCTTCTTCTGGGCCGCTACCCCATCGACCCGGCGCAGGCCCTCGCCATGCTCGCAAGCCGCGTCGTTGCGCTCGATCCCTCCTGGACCGACCAGCAGCAAACGCTGTTCTTCAACGTCCGCCTTCCGCGCATCCTGCTCGCGCTTATGGTGGGCTGCTGCCTGTCCGCCGCAGGCGCGGCATACCAGGGCACGTTTCAAAACCCCCTGGTTTCCCCCGATATCCTGGGAGCAAGCCAAGGGGCGGCGTTCGGAGCCGCAGTCGCGATCCTTTCCGGATTCACCGGCGCCATGGTGTCGGTGTCCGCCTTCTGCTTCTCGATCCTCACCGTGTTCCTCGTGCTGACCGTAAGCGCGCGGGCGAGGGGCAACCATATGATGGTGGTCGTGCTGGCGGGAATCATGGTGAGCTCCCTGTTCTCGGCCGGGGTATCCTATGCGAAGCTGGTGGCAGATCCGACCGACGAGTTGGCCGACATCACCTACTGGCTGATGGGCAGCCTCACCGGCGCGAAAATGACGCAGGTGGCGACGGTGGCGCCCATCCTCCTTGCAGGCCTTGCGACCCTGTTCGTCCTTCGATGGCGCATCAACATCCTGGTCATGGGCGACGACGAGGCTGCCACTATGGGCGTGAACGCCCGCCTCGTCCGGCTCGTCATCATCGTTGCGGCCACGTTCCTCACCGCGGCCTGCGTCTCGGTTACCGGCATGATCGGCTGGGTCGGCCTCGTCATCCCGCACCTGTGCCGCATGCTGGTGGGAGCCGACTACCGCAAGCTCATCCCCGCCTCCATGCTGATGGGATCGGGATTTCTCCTCGCGGTCGACGATATCGCCCGCCTGGCGACCACCGCCGAGATCCCGATCGGCATCCTCACGGCGTTTGCAGGGGCGCCCTTCTTCCTATATCTCATAACGAGAAAGAAGAAGCTATGAGCATACGCGTCGAACACCTGGGATTCTCGTATGGCAACCGAGAGATCCTGCACGACCTCAGCTTCGAGGTCCCCGACGGCTGCCTCGTGAACGTGCTCGGGCCGAACGGCGTGGGGAAGTCGACGCTGTTCCGCTGCATCCTGGGACTCAACCAACGCTACTCGGGCCGCATTCTGGTAAACGGCAAAGACGTCAGGGAGCTTTCGATCAGGCAGCGGGCGCGCGAGATATCCTACATCCCCCAAACCCATGCGCCCGTGTACGACTACGAAGTGCTCGACGTGGTGCTCATGGCCACGGGAAGCAGCATGAAGGTGCTCTGGAACCCGGGTTGCGAGCAACGAAAGCGCGCCTACGAAGCGCTCGAGCGCGTCGGAATCGAACAGTTCGCCCACCGGCTGTACACGCGCCTCTCGGGCGGGGAACAGCAGCTCGTTCTCATCGCGCGAGCCCTGGCTCAGGATGCGAGAACCATCGTCATGGACGAACCGACCAGCGCCCTGGACTACGGCAACACGGTGCGCGTGCTTTCGCGAATCCGACAGCTCGCGCGCGAGGGACTCTCCATCGTGCAGTCCACGCACAACCCCGACCACGCGTTCCTCTACGCGGATAAGACGCTGGTCTTACGTTCGGGCGGCCTGGAAGCGTACGGAGACCCCCGCGAGGTCGTCACATCAGACCTGGTCAGCAGGATCTACGGAGTAGACGTCGAGGTGAGCTCCCTTTACGGCGACAAGGTGCGCGTATGCGTGCCTGTGCATGAGATAACCGCATGCGGCAGGGAAAACCGCGGATCGGAAAGGACGTAGGACGTATGCGCATCACAAGAAGAACGTTCATGAGAAAAGCGGTGGCGGTGCTCTGCTCTGCGACGCTCGGTCTCGGCGCGCTCGGCATGGCCGGTTGCGCGAAGGGATCGAGCGACACCCCGGCGGCGACGGAAACCCCTCAGACGGCATCCGACACACGGGTGTTCACCGACTCGCTGGGACGCGAGGTGGAGCTGCCCGCCCACATCACGAGAATCTGCCCGTCGGGCCACACCGCCCAGCAGGTTCTGCTCACCATGGCACCCGACCTCATGGTGGGCCTGTCCCAGAAGCTCAACGACGATCAGCTGAAGGTCTTCGGCGACCAATTCAAGGACTATCCGGTGTTCGGAGCCGTTCTGGGGGCAAAAGACGACTTCAACCGCGAAGCCGTTGCGGCCGCCGCACCCCAGGTCATCATCGATACAGGCGAAGTGAAGAAAGACTCCGTCGAACGCCTTGACGCCTTGCAGGAACAGCTGGGCATCCCCGTGGTGTTCGTGAAGGCCTACCTCGAAGATTACGGGGATACCTACAAGACGCTCGGCGAACTTCTGGGACGCGAGGACCGCGGCAACCAGCTGTCCGAATACTGCTCGAGCGTCTATAAAACCACTCAGGACGCCATGGCCGCGATACCCGAGTCCGAACGCGTGAGGGCTGCCTACCTTCTGGGCGAAAACGGGCTGAACGCCATTGCGAAAACATCGGGTCAGGCCCAAGTCGTCGACATGGTGTCCGACAACGTCGCGGTGGTGGACAATGCGTCGGGCAAGGGCAGCGGCAACGAGGTGAGCCTCGAGCAGATAGCCCTGTGGAACCCCGACCTGATCATCTTCCAAAAGGGCAGCGTCTACGACGCGGTTGGCAGCGATCCGGCCTGGGCCGGCATATCGGCCATCTCGAGCGGCAACTACTACGAAGTGCCGAACAGCCCTTGGTGCTGGATGAACAACCCGCCCACCGTCAACCAACTGCTGGGTATGCAGTGGTTCGCCCGTCTGCTCTACCCCAACGCGTTCGACGACAGCATCCAAGATGCTGCCAAGACGTACTACAAGACCATGTACGGATACGACCTCGGTGACGAAGAGCTCTCCGAGCTTCTGAAGAACTCGCTCCCCAAGGCAGCGAGGTAACGCGCGCAGCATCTTCGACGAGCGCCCCCGGCTTCGCCCCCGCTCGAAGTCGGGGGCACGGCGCGCTAACCTCGCGCGCCCAGACCCACCGACCTCGTGGCGATGCGGGCCGCGAGGTCGGGGCTGTGGGAGACGAACACGAGCCCCATGTCCTCCCGCGCAATCGCCTCGAGCAGGTAGCGCCATATCTCGGCCTGGGTGATAGCATCGAGCATGGTCGATATCTCGTCTGCGATCAGGTAGCGCGGATGCACGGCCACGGCGCGCGCGATGCAGAACCGCTGCAGCTCGCCGCCCGACAGCTCGTGGGGAAACCTGCGGAGCCATTCGCCCTTGATGCCCAGCGCGTCGAGCGCATCGGCAGGGACCTCGCCCGCTTCGCGCAGAGACCGCTCCATCCTCATGCGCGGATCAAGCGCGTGCTCGGGATGCTGCCCTATCAGCTGAACGGGGCAGGCGCCGCGCTTGGAAAACAGCTCCCCGTCCACCGCGACATACCCCGACGAAGGCCTCTCGTAACCTGCCAGCAGACGGCAGAGCGTCGTTTTCCCAGCGCCCGAGGGCGCATCCAGGGCCACGCGCTCCGAAGGCTCGACAGACAGGGAGAAATCCCGGTAGAGGACCGGCCCGCCCTCCGGATAGCCGAACGTGACGTTGCAAGCTTCGAGTGCCATCCCTACCGCCTCCCTTCCGCATCGCCCGTTGCAGCGGGCGCCGTCCACAGCGACCCCGCCGCCCGCGCTTCCCCCAAAACCGCGAAGTCATGCGAGGGAAGCGCATGCCACAGCGCGCGGGAAAACGGGTGGGCAAGGCATTCGGGGTCGTCGAAGCAGCCCACCGGCGCCTCTTCGACCACGGTCCCGTCTTTGAACACCGCCACGCGGTCGGCCGCCTTGAGAGCCAGCTCGATATCGTGGGTGATCAGAACGACGCCGCCGCCCGTATCGGCAAACGAGCGGAAATCCCCCAGCGCCTTCAGGGCCAGGGGCAGGTCAAGTCCGGGCGTGGGCTCGTCGGCGATGATCAGGCGCGGCTCGTCGATCAGCGCGCAGCACAGCAGCACGCGCCGCGCCATCCCCCCGGACAGCTCGAAGGGGTACAGATCGGCCACGCGCTCGTCCAGCCGATAGCGGGAGAACAGCTCTTTTCTGCGGGCGCGGCGCATGTCCGCATCGCCCGACGCGACCAACCCCTCGACCTGCCGACCCACCTTCATGAGCGGGTCGAGGAACGCCACGCTCTGCGGAACGAGCGATATCCCGTTTCCCCGAACGGCCGCAAGGGCGCGGGCGTCCATGCGACGCCCTTCGAACCATATGTCGCCCGACACGACGGCGTTCGGCTCGAACGACCCCAGAACGGCGTTTGCCAGCAGGGTCTTTCCCGATCCCGAAGCCCCGACGACCGCCACGATCTCGCCCCGATCGACCGACAGGCAGAGGTTGTCGATCACGCGCCTCTCGCGGCGCCGCGCGTGGAAAAACGACGGGGAATCCTCGTCGTACATGCGAAACCCGATGCTCAGCCCCTCGACACGCAGCAGGTCGCCCCCGTGCGCGCAGGGATCGGAGCTGCCCGATGCGGATCTCCCGCCCACGCGGCTGGGATCGCCGAGCCCGGTTTTGCAGCCTTCGCTTCCCATCTCTTCCCCTATTCCTGCGAACTGCGCGGATCGACCAGCCTGCGCAGGCTGGAGCCGGCCAGATCGAACAACATGACCACGGCGATGAGCGCGAGGCCGGGAAACACCGCCAGCCACCACATGCCCGCCGAAAGGTACGACATCGATTCGGACAGGACCACCCCGATGGCGGGCTGCTCGGGGGGCAGGCCGAACCCCAGGAACGTGATAGCCGCCTCATGCAGGATCGCATGGGGGAACAGCAGCACGAACCCGACGATGAGCTGGGGAAGCACGTAGGGAACCATATGGTGCGCGGCGATCTGCAGGCGGCTTGCCCCCAGCTTGCCGGCAGCGGCCACGAAATGCGACCGGCGCAGCTGCAGCATCTCGGCGCGCAGCACGCGCGTGAGGCTGGGCCAGTGGGTCACCGCAACCGCCACGATGATGCCGACCGCCCCTTTCCCCAACGCGAAGGAGATGAGGATCAGCAGCACGATATGGGGAATCCCCATCATCAGATCGACCAGCCACGCGACCGCGGCATCGGCCTTCGGCCCCCCGAAGGTCGCGACAAGCGACAGCGCAAGCGCGATGAGCGCCGAGAACGCGGCGGACAGCAACCCCACGGCGATGCTGGTGGAAAGCCCGGCGGCGACGCGCACCAGCATGTCGCGGCCCATCCAGTCGGTGCCGAACAGGTGCGACAGCGACGGCACGAGCCCCTTCTGGGAGAAATCGGTCGCGCAGGCGGCATCTTGGAGCTGGAAGCCCAGCCACGCCACGACCGCCAGCAGGGCGACCGACGCCGAGAAGGCCGCCAACGTGCGCACGCGGTTGCTGGAACGCGATGTGCGCGGGACATGGAGCAGCGCGGGTGCGCCGCTCCGGGAAGCGTCGAGGCTAGGCATCGGCGGTCACCCCCTCCCCGCGCCGTATGCGCGGATCGACCACTCCGTACAAGATGTTCGCGATCAGGTTTCCCCCGAACACGAGCAGCGCCGACACGAGGGAGATCCCCACCAGCAGCGCCACGTCGCCGCCCGTGGCCGCAACGACCGCGGCCTGGCCGAGGCCCGGGTACGAGAACACCTGCTCGACCAGCACCGATCCACCGAATATCTCGGCGACCGATGCGAACTGCAGCGTGATGGCCGGAAGGACGAGGTTCCGCAAACCGTGGGAGCGCAGCGCCCGGCCCTCGCTCGCCCCGCGCAGGCGGGCGAAGCGCATGTAGTCGCTTTCGAGCACGTCGATGGCCTTCTCGCGCGTGTGGAGCGCGATGTTGGCGACCCCGGTCACCGAGAGGGTGATCGCAGGAAGCGCTAGATGATGCAGTAAGTCGGCAAACGTCACGTCAGCCGCCGACACGCCGATGGGCATCGAGAATCCCAGCGGGAACCATCCCAAGCGCACGCTGAACACCACGAGGAACACCAAGCCCAGCCAAAACGAGGGCGTGGACGCCAAAACGTAGCAGTACCCCTTCACCAGCCTGTCGACGACGCCTCCCCGGCGCATCGCGGCGAGAACGCCCAGCGCGAAGCCCACCGCGCCGCTGACCGCCCAGGCAACCGCCATCAGCAAAAGCGTGTTACCCGCCCGCTGAGCGATCACGTCGAGCACCGGGGCGTTGAACCTCAGCGAGGTGCCCCAGTCCCCTTGGACGAACGCCGACGCCCAGGCCGCATAGCGCTCCCATAGCGGAATCCCGCCGCCCCACACCCGAGCGAGCTCGGCTTTCTTCTCGGGCGACATGCTCGCATAGGCGGCCTGACCGACGTTTGCCTGGACCGGATCTATGGGAGAGACGCTCACCAGCACGAACACGAGCACGCTGACGGCAACCATCAGCAGCGCGAACCTCGCCAGATTCCCTGCGACGAAACGGCTCAGCGCAGCGCCTCTCACGCGCCCTACCAGGTCCATCGATCGACGTTGTTCGCCAACGACCAACCGTGTCCGTGCGGATGGGGTTTCTGGGGCGCTATGTTAAGGCCGTCGCGCACGAAGTACAGATGGTCGATGTTTGCCATCCACACCCAGGCGGCCTCTCCTTGCGGAGCGAAGCCCTGCGACCCGTCCCACTGCGCGCGCTTCCAATACGCGAACGACTCTTCGACGCTGGGCTGCGCAAGGGCGGCGTCAAGGTAGGCGTCGCAGTCCTGGTTGGCATAGCCTGCGTAGTTGCCCTCGCTGGACGAGCGGTACAGTGTGTAGGTTTCGAGGGGGCTGTTGGTCCCCCATCCCCACAAGACGGGGTCGGAATACCCATGGGCGAAGATCTCGTCCCAGTCGGTTCCGCGCAGGCTCACCGCAATGCCCAGCTCGCGCATCTGGCTGGAGAACTCGTGGGCGAACGATTGACGCACGCTGTCGTTGGCCGGGTAGTACAGGTCGAACTCGGCGCGCACGCCGTCTTTCTCCAAAACGCCGTCGCTTGCCGCCGTCCATCCGCCCTCGGCGAGGATCGACTTAGCGCGTTCGACATCGGTGCCGCACTTCATATCGTCGGAAGCCCAGGGCATGCCGTCGCCGACGCTGTACGCAACCGATCCGTGTCCGTTGAGGATCTCGTCGACCAGCTTCTGGCGATCGAGCCCGTAGTTGATGGCGCGCCTGATGGAAAGGTCGCACGTCACCTTGTTTCCCACGGGGTAGACCACGCCATCTGCCCCGATCCGGGTTTCGCCGGGCGCCGCCATCGGCAGCGATATGCCGCGCGAATCAACCGACGCATAACCCGCAAGGGAATAGCCGGGCACCGTCGCCGAGGATAGCACCGCCGACGTGTAGGCTACGTCGGCCTGACCCGACTGCACCGCCGCCAGCGCCGCGTCCTCCGCCATGAAAAGCGCCACAACGCGCTCTATCGTCGGAGCGGCCCCGTAGTAGTCGGGATTGGATACCAGGATGGCCTGCTGGCCCCTGTCCCACTGCTCCAGCTTGTAGCGCCCCGAGCCGATCGGATTGGAACCGTAATCGGGACCGTAAGCGTGCTCGGGAACGATACCGATGTTCGCAACCAGATAGAGCAGGGCGTTGAACGGTTTCGAAAGCGAGAACACCGCGGTTTCGTCGTCGGGGGCCGACACGCCCGTGAGGAACGACAGATCCACTTCCGATGCCGGCGCGTTCATTATGGAGTTGAACGTGAAGGCGACGTCGCGAGCTGTCAGGGGCTCCCCATCGGTGAACTTCACATCGCTGCGAATCTTGAACGTCCACGTCAGACCGTCATCCGACACCGAATACGACGTGGCGAGATCGTTCTGGAACGCAAGGTGCTCGTCGGTTGAAACGAGCGTCGACTGGATCAGCGGCTCGTGCCCGTGACCGCCGTCGCCCCATCCCATAATCGGATCGAAGCCCGCCTCGGGTTCCGATCCGGTCGACATCGCGATCACCACCTGGTTCTTAACCGACGATCCACCCGATGGGGCCGGGCGGGAGGCCCCGCAGGAAGAAAGCAGGCCGCCCATCGACACGGCAGCCGCAACCGATGCCGACATCTTCACAAACCCTCGCCTCGTAAGCATGTGCACGCCGTCCTTTCTGGAGTGTTACCTTTCTTAATTTCGTATCACTTTAGCACAGGGGGATCGACGCGGCGCGGCGTTTTCCCCATGGGGAGCAAAACACGTCGGCGTGCGGCCCGATGCGGTCCGGCGGGCCATCGCGGAGTTGACCGTCCGTTTACATGGCAGGCGCCCGATGCGCTACAATGCAGATGCACGGGCGCTCGCCTTTCTGCTTCGGACGCCCGCCTTTCTGCGACATACCTTCTGCGAAACGCGTCGTCCGAGGAGTCGGGGCTGCGTCGCCCTTCCCATGCCGATCGACCGGAAGCGCCCGTTCGAGCCGAACCCGAAGCCCGGCGCGAACGGGGTGAATATCATGGCGCACTCCCCGATGCCGCCCTCGCGCGGCCGTCCGAAGCGAAACGAGGAACCCCTTGAAGATTCTCAACGTCATAGCCCAGAAACCCGACTTTACCGGAAGCGGCATATTCCTCGCCCATACCGTCGAGCAGGAGCTTGCGCTGGGTCACGATACCGCCGTGATCTGCGGTATCGAAGACGGGGAGGCAATCGAGACCCTGCCGGGGCAAACCGCGGTCGTCCCCGTGCGGTTCGGCACCGCCGAGCTGCCGTTCAACGTGTGCGGCATGTCGGATTCCATGCCCTACCCCTCCACCCGCTACCGCGACCTCGCGCCCGATGCGGTCGCCGCGTTCGAGTCGGCGTTTTCCCGCGCGCTATCGGGCGTGCTGGACTCCTTCGATCCCGACATCGTCGTCTGCCACCACCTGTACCTGCTGACCGGCATCGTGCGCGAAACCGTGGCGGATCGGCCCGTCGTGGCGTTTTGCCACTCCACCGACCTGCGCCAGATGGAACAGCACGGCCTCGAGCGCGACCGCATCGTCCGGGCCGTGCGCTCCCTCGACCGCATCTTCGCCCTCCATGCGCAGCAGCAATCCGAGATCGAGCGGATCTACGGCGTCGATCCCGAGCGGATCATCCAGACCGGCCCGGGATTCGATCGGGAAACCTTCAACCTCGGTGGAAAGCCCGTCGAGCGCGCGAGGGGATCACTGGTGTTCGTGGGCAAGGTATCCCGCGCGAAGGGAGCGCAGGCGCTGGTCGAGGCTTTGAACCTCGTCTCGGCCGAGCAGGTGCCCGCCGGGTTCTCGCTCGACCTCGTGGGAGGCCACGGAAGCGACGCGCAGGAGTTCCAGGCCATCTGCGATCGGGCGCGGGACTGCGCATGGCCCGTGACGCTGACCGGGCGCATACCCCTCGACGAGCTGGTGGAAAAGTACCGCTCGCGCGAGGTCTTCGTGCTGCCCTCGTTCTTCGACGGGCTGCCGTTATCGGCTATCGAGGCCTTGGCCTGCGGCTGCAAGGTGGTTCTCTCCGACCTGCCCGGCCTGCGGCCCTGGTTCGAGAAAAACCTCCCCGACGCCCCCATCGTATGGGTGGCGCCCCCGCGGATGAAGGCCGTAGACGAGCCTTTCGAAGAAGACCTGCCCGCGTTCGAGCGGCGCCTGGCCGATGCGATCATCGCATGCCTCGCGATGCCCCATAGGCCCGCGCGCGTCGACTCCCTTTCCTGGGAGGGGCTGACGAGGCGGTTCGTCGAAGAGTCGGCCGCCCTCGTTGCCGGAGGCGGAAACTAGCCTCATGGCACGCATCGCCCGAACAGCGCGCGAAGGACTCGGTGCTTCCCGCCCGAAGCGCCCGCCGCTTGCCGCATCGCCCCTCGCGTTCGCGTCCCTCGTCGCGGTCCTCACATCGATCGCCCTGTTCATAGCCTATCCGCTCGCGCGGCTGACGCAGCGCGGCTTCGTCGACGACCAGGGTGCGCCGGGCCTCGCCCTCGGCGTGCTTGCCGGCAACCTCGACCTCATCGCGAACAGCGCCTTCGTCGGGGCCCTGGTGGCGGTGGCGTCGACAGCGCTGGCGCTTGCCGTCGCCCTTGCCATCGCGTACGGGAACAGGCTGTTCTCGCGGGCGCTTCTGGGCATCTCCATGCTCTCGCTGATCTCCCCGCCCTTCGTCGCGTCGCTTGCCTACCTCGAGCTATTCGGGAAAAGCGGGCTTGTCACCTACGGCCTGCTGGGGCTGCGCATCGACCCGTACGGATGGGTCGGCGTCGTGCTCATGCAGACGCTGTTCTTCACCGCCATCAACGTGCTGCTGCTGGTAAGCGTCCTGCGCCGCCTCGACCGCCGCATGTTCGAGGCGGCCCGCGACCTGGGATCGACGAGCTCGACCGTGCTGCGGCGCATCGTCTTGCCCCTCCTGCGCCCCTCGATCCTGGTCTGCATGCTGCTCACCTTCGTGAGGTCGATCTCCGACTACGGAACGCCCGTGGTGATCGGCGGCAGCTTCGAAACCGTCGCCACCGAGATATACATGCAGATCATCGGCTACTCCGACCTGCAGGCCGCCGCAGCGCTCAACATCCTTCTGGCCGCCGTGGCGATCGTGGTGTTCGCCGCCTACGGGCGCCTCTCCAAGTCCTCCGACGGGTTGGTTTCGGGCAGCATGGACCTTTCCGCCGGAGTGGGGGACCGAACACGACCCGAAAGCCCGCTTCAGCTGAAAGGCGTCATCGGATGCGCGGCGGGCATCGTCGCGGGGCTGTTCCTCGCCTTCATGATCGCGCTCTACGCGACCATCGTGCGCGCGGCCTTCACCGCCGGAATCGGATGGAACGCGTCGTTCACCCTCTCCCACATAACCCACCTCGCCGACTACGACCTGGCCCCTCTGGGACGGAGCCTCGTCTTCGCGCTCATCGCGGCGCTGGCCGGCACCGTTATCGGAGCCCTGGTCGCCTACTTCGCCGACCGGCGCGCGATAACCTTCGGGAAGGGGCTGAAGTTCCTGGTCACCATGCCCTACATGCTGCCGGGAACCTGCCTGGGGCTCGGATACATCCTCGCGTTCAACGCCCCTCCCCTGAAGCTCACCGCAACGGCCGCCATCATCGTGCTGGTGCTGACCTTCAAGCAGCTCGCCATATCGACCAACGCCTTCTCGACGACGATGGCCCAGATCAGCCCCGAACTCGATATGGCCGCGCGCGACCTGGGCGCATCCGAGGCCCGCACGTTTGTCCAGGTGCTGCTGCCGAACCTGCGCACCGCGGCCGCCGTGGGCTTCGTCGACGCGTTCTCGTCGGCCATGTGCGCCTACGGCGCCGTGATCTTCCTCGTCTCCCCCAGCCACAAGGTGGCGATCTTCGAGCTGTTCGATGCGCTTGCCGGCGGCAAGTACGGGGAAGCGGCCGCCATATCGCTGGCCATTATCGCCCTCACCGTATTCGTCAACGTCGCGTTCGCGGCGCTCATGCTTTCAAGGAGGCGCACGAACCGTGCTTGAGATCTCTTCGCTGGTGAAAACGTTCGGGTCCCGCCGCGTCATCGACGACCTCTCGCTTTTCGTGGGGGAAGGCGAGCTGGTGTGCCTGCTCGGTTCGTCCGGATGCGGCAAGACCACGACCCTGAGGGCCATCGGCGGCTACCTGCTGCCCGACTCCGGATCGATCCGCGTCGAGGGGGCCGAGATCTCGTCTTTGCCGCCCGAGAAGCGCCCCGTATCGACGGTGTTCCAATCCTACGCCCTGTTCCCCCACATGACCGTCGAGGAGAACGTGGCGTACGGCCTGAAGGTGCGAAGGGAGCCCAGAAGCGAGGTGCGCCGCCGCACGGGCGAGATGCTCGAGCGCGTGGGCCTGTCCGAATGCGCCCGCGCGCGCATCGGCGAGATATCCGGAGGCCAGCAGCAGCGCGTCGCGCTGGCGCGCTCGCTGGTTCTAAGCCCCAAGGTGCTGCTTTTGGACGAACCCCTCTCGAACCTCGACGCGAACCTGCGCGTCCGGATGCGCGAGCAGATCAAGGACATCCAGCGCGGCTTCGGCGTCACCATGCTGTTCGTCACCCACGACCAGCAAGAGGCGCTCACGCTGGGCGACCGCATCGCCATCATACGCGACGGGCGCCTGTGCCAGGTGGGGCGGCCCGAGGATGTCTACGACCATCCGGCCGACCGGTTCTGCGCGAATTTCCTCGGACGGGTGAACACCCTCCGAACCGACCGGGGCGCGGTGTGCTTCCGCCCCGAAGACGCCGCCGTGCGCGACGGGGGCCGCTTCACGGGGTCGGTGACGCGCAGCGTGTTCCTCGGCTCCCACCGGGAGCTGCATATCCAGGTTGGGGGAGACGAAGTCGTCGTCTACGGCAGCGGGGAACGCAACCCCGCTGCCGGCGATGCGGTCTCTTTCGATATAGAGAAAACGTTGGAATGGAAGAAGTGATCAACATGGGAGAAACGAACGTATCGCGCCGCAGCTTCGTCATAGGGATGGCGGCCGCCGTGCCGGCCCTCGCCCTGGCCGGCTGCAGCTCCGACAAGAAGGAGGCGACCGAAGCCGCCTCCGAGAAGTCAACCGCGCTGAAGTCGACCTCGGGCAAGTCGATGAAGGTCATCTGCACAAGCGAGGCCTACTCGAAGCTGTTCGACAAATTCTCCGCCGAAACCGGAGCTCAGGCCGTCGAATATATCTCGATGTCGTCCGGCGAAGCGCTCTCGCGCCTGCGCGCCGAAGGCGGGACCCCGGCAGCCGACCTGTGGTTCGGGGGCGGCATCGACTCGTTCATGTCCGCCGCTTCCGACGGCCTGCTCGAAAAGGTCGAGTTCGACCGCGCGAGCGAGTTCGCGGCAGGGTTCAAAAGCGAGGAGAACCTGTGGTTCTCGAAGGGCTCGACCGTCGTCGGGTTCCTGGTGAACGAGGCCATGCTCTCCCAGATGGGCGCGAAGAAACCGCTCGCCTGGGCCGATCTGGTCGATCCTTCGTACCGCGACAACATCCTCATGTCCTCGCCGGCGGTTTCGGGCACGAACTACGCTGTGGTGAACGCGATCCTGCAGACCCTCGGGGACGAGAAGGGCTGGGCGTACTTCGCGAGCCTCAACGAGAACATCCCCTACTACACCCGCCGCGGCAGCGATCCTTCGACCCGCGTCGCCGCCGGCGAAGCGGCCATCGGCATCACCTACCTCGACCGCACCCTCGACGAGATCCTGCAGAACAAGGACCTGTCGCTGGTCTACCCCACTGACGGCATCCCCTACATCCCCGACGGGGTGGCCGCGTTCAAGGGCGGCGAGGACGTGGAGGACGCCAAGCTGTTCATCGAATGGCTGTTCTCCAGCGACGATAACCTGAAGTCCCTCACCGAGATCGACAAGAAGAGCACCGTCCTCATGAGCCTGCCCACCGTCAAGGGCATCGAGCTGGACTTCGACACCTCGCTGCTGATGGACGAGGATCTGGAGCTGTTCGGCTCGCAGCGCAAGAGCGTCCTGGCCAAATGGGAAGAGGTCACCTCGGGAAAGACCGTGCTGGAGAAGTAGCGCGCCGAGAAAGCCGCGGACCCGCAGACCCCGAGCGAGCCGCCCGCGTATCGGATGCGGGCCCCTACGCGAGCCTGCTCGCGCGCACGCAGGTCAGATGGCCTTTCTCGTCCTCGAACACGCACAGGCGCCCATCACGGCTGGCGTAGAGCTGTCGGAAGCGGGCGGCCTCGACGCGTTTCTTGTCGACCCGGGGCCGCTTGCGCCGCGCCATCAGTACCTCACATCCCAGAACACCAGTCCGCGGGCGGGAGCGCATTCGCCGGCGGCCGTGCGGTCGCGGGCTTCGAGGGCCCGCGCGATCCAACCGGGATCCCGCTGGCCCTTCCCCACCATGACGAGCGACCCCACCATCGTGCGCACCATGGAGTGCAGAAACGCGTTTCCCACCACGCGCACGACGGTCACGCGCTCGCCCATCTCGACCTCTTCGAACAGCGAGACTTCGCTCACGTACCGGCAGGTCGGCTTATCGATGGCGGACACCGCCTTGCAGAAGCTCTTGTAGTCGTGCTCGCCGATGAAGCAAGCGGCCGCCTCGCGCATGGCCCCGACATCGAGCGAACCGGACACGAACCAGGAGAAATCCCGCATGAACAGGGGCGGTGCGTCGCCTGTGCAGATGCGGTAACGGTATTCGCGCTCGACGGCGTCGAAGCGGGCGGAGAAACCGGGGGATCGGCGCTGCACCGCGTGCACGACGATGTCGTCGTGGGTGAGGGCGTTGAGCGAGCGGACGGTCCGACGGCCCGCAAGCGCTTGTGCCTCGGCGGCCGTCACGTCCACCGAGACCACCTGGTTGCGCGCGTGGACGCCGGCATCGGTGCGGCCCGCGCACACCACTTCGACCGAGCGGCGCAGCATGAGCGACAGGGCGTGCTCGAGCTCGCCCTGAACCGTCGGCTGGCCGGGCTGCCGCGCGAAACCGCGAAACGCCTGCCCCCGATACCCCAGGGAGATCGAGAACGTCGCCTCGGGGACCCCGCCGCCTCCCTGCGGTTCGGGATCCCCGGCGCCGATACGCCTGTCCGTGAGCTCTTCCATACCCTGCCTACCAGACCACTTGCCCGAACAGCTGCTGAAGCTCGGATTTCAGGAACACGCTGCTCGAATCCACCGTGATGGGCAACTCGGCGCGGAACTTGCGGCCGTCTTCCTGGGCCACGAACAGCACCACGAAGTCGTTGCCCGGATACTGGCTCAAAAGGCGGTTGAGCTGCTGGATCTTGGCCTGATCGAACAGGTGGCACGGCACGCGCAGCTCGAAATGCCCCGCACGCCCGGCCCCCGGTGCAGCCGACTCGTCGCCTTCGCCCAAGTCGAGTTCGTCGATATCGTACGCGATGATCTGGTCGCCCCGATCGCCGTGCTCGAACTTGCCCTTGATCTTGACGATCTTATCCTCCATGAGGGCGTCGGCGTTGTCGTCGTACTTGAAGCAGATGCACTCGACCGAACCCGTCACGTCCTCGAGGTTGAACGTCGCCATGCGCTTGCCCGTCTTGGTGAGCTTCGTCACCACGCCGTTCACCATGCCCGCGAACACGTCGGACTTGATGTCGCCCTTATGGTCGGCCAGATCGCCCAGACGGTGCTTGGTGATCTTCGCCACGGCCCGCTCGTACGGGCGCATGGGGTGGTCGGACACGTAGATGCCCAGGATGCCCTTCTCGTACGCGAGCTTCTGGCGCTTGGGCCACTCGACGCCGTCGGGCTCGGGGGTGTCGTCCTCGAACCCGGATTCGGGGTCGTCCCCGAACATGTCGAACATGCTGACCTGGCCCGCATCGCGGTCTTTCTGGGTTTTGGCGGCGCTGTCCAGCAGGGGCGTTTCGTCCACGAAGTACATCAGCTGCTTGCGCGTGTATCCCGTCGAGTCGAACGCACCGCCCTTGATCAGCGCTTCGAGCGTCTTGCGGTTGTAGCATTTCGCATCGACGCGGCGCACGAAGTCGTGCAGGGAGGTGAACTCGCCTTGCGCCTCGCGTTCGGCGATGATGAGCTCGGCCACGTTGCGCCCCACGCCGCGCACGCCCACCAGCCCGAAGCGGATGCCGTCCTCGACCGGGGTGAACTCGGCGTTGGACGAGTTGATGTCGGGCGGCAGCACGGGCGTGCCGTTGTGGTTGCAGCTGGCGATGTAGTGGATGAGCTTGTCGGTGTTGCCCATGTAGCTGGACAGCACCGCCGCCATGTACTCGTTGGGGTAGTGCGCCTTCATGTAGGCCGTGCGCATGACCAGGATGGCGTAGGCGGCCGAGTGGGACTTGTTGAAGGCGTACTTAGCGAACTTCTCCGCGTCGTCCCAGATCTTCTCGGCGATCTCCAGCGCGTAGCCGCGCTCGATCGCGCCCTGGTTCCAGTCGGCCTGGAGCTGGCGCATGATGTCGAGCTTCTTTTTGCCCATCGCTTTGCGCAGCTTGTCGGCCTTGCCGGCCGAAAAGCCGCTCATCTCCATGGACACCTGCATGATCTGCTCTTGGTAGACCATGGTGCCGTACGTCTCTTCCAGGATGCCGCGCAGCCGGTCGTCGTAGTAGTGCGGAGACACGCGCCCGGACGCGACCTTCACGTAGTCGTCCACCATGCCCGACTCCAGCGGGCCGGGGCGGTTCAGGGCGATGGAGGCTACGACGTCGGAGAAGCGCTTGGGGGGCAGGCGGCTGAACAGGCTGACGTACAGAGCGCCCTCGACCTGGAACAGGCCGTCCATGTTCGCATCCTGCATGATCTTGAAGGCCAGCGGGTCGTCGGTGGGGATCTCCTCGGGCACGACCTCGATGCCGCGCGAGGCCTTCACGTTGCGGCACGCCCGCGACAGAACGCCCAGCGTGCGCAGACCCAGGAAGTCCATCTTCAGAAGCCCCAGGTCGGGCGTGTAATGCCCGTCGTATTGGGTGATGATGCCTCCGCCTTTGGTGTCGCGCTTCATGGGAACGTGGTCGCTCATGGGGTCGCGGCAGATGATGGTGGCGCATGCATGGACGCCCTCGTTGCGCAGGTGCCCCTCGATGCCGAGCGCCGCGTCGATCACGGTGTGCACGTCTTCCTCGGCGGCGTAGGCGGCCTTGAGGTCGGGGTTCTTCTCCAGCGCATCGGCGATGGTGATGCCCAGCTCGTCGCCGATGAGCTTGGTGATGCGGTCGCCCACGCTGTAAGGGTAGTCCAGCACGCGCGCCGCGTCGCGCACGGCGTTTTTGGCCTGGAGCTTACCGAAGGTGATGACGCCCGACACGTGGTCTTCCCCGTACACCTCTTTGATGTGCTCGATCACCTCGCCGCGCCGTTCGTCCTCGAAGTCGACGTCGATATCGGGCATCTCCACGCGCTCGGGCGACAGGAAGCGCTCGAACAGCAGGCCGTTGCTCAAAGGGTCGAGGTCGGTGATCCCCATCGCGTACGCGACGATGGCGCCTGCGGCCGAACCGCGCCCCGGCCCCACGCCGATACCCTGGTTGCGAGCCCATTCGATGTATTCCTGCACGATGAGGAAGTACGCCGGGAAGCCCTGCTGGATGACGATGCCCATCTCGTAGTCGGCGCGTTCCTGCGCCTCGGCGGGGACGGGATCGCCATAACGTTTGACCAGGCCCTCCTGGACGCGCTTGCGGAACCAGCTCTCCTCGGTCTCGCCCTCGGGAAGCGGGAAGCGCGGCAGGATGGAGTCGCGTTCGAGCTCGACGTTGCACTTCTCGGCGATCTCGACCGTGGCGTCGCAGGCCTCGGGGAACTCGGAGAGCGCCTCGCGCATCTCCTCCTCGGTCTTCATGTAGAACTGGTCGTTGGGAAAGCGCATGCGGTCGGTCTCGTTCACCTTGCGGCCCGTGCCGATGCACAGCAAGACGTCGTGGGCCTCGGCGTCCTCGCGCAGAAGGTAGTGGAAATCGTTGGCCGCCACCGTCTTGAACCCGCAGGCCTGGGCGACCCTGTTCAGCTCCCGATTCAGCTGCACCTGCGACATGCCGCTGTCGGTGCGCACCTCGGGGCCCTGGTTCTGCAGCTCGATGTAGAAGTCCCCGGGCGCAAAGCAGCTCGCAAGCTTGTTCGCCCATGCGCAGGCGTCGTCGAACAGCCCCTTGTCCAGATGGCGCGCCACGATGCCCGCGATGCAGGCCGACGTCGCGATGACGCCCTCGCCGTACTTCTGCAGCATGGAAAACGTCGTGCGGGGCTTGTAGTAGAAGTTGTCGACGTGCGACTCGCTGACCAGCTTCAGCAGGTTGTGGTAACCCGTGTTGTTCTTCGCCAGCAAGATGAGGTGGAACAGGCGGGGCTTGCCGTCGCGGCGCAGCTCGTCGTCGTCGGTGAAGTACACCTCGCACCCGTAGATGGGCTTGACCTTCTTGCCCGTCTCCTTCCCGACGGCCGCGCAGGCGTCGCACAGCTCGGGGACGCCCGACATCACGCCGTGATCGGTGATGGCGACGGCGGGCATGTCCAGCTCGGCTGCGCGCTTCACCATGTCCTTGATCTTGGTCATGCCGTCGAGCAGGGAGTACTCGGTATGGTTGTGCAGATGGACGAACGCCATGTACGTGCCTCGAATCCGTGAGCGAGATGCTGTTCAAACACTGAAAAAAGCGCGGCCGGCTTGCTGAAAAGTCGGTACCGCGCCCTGTGGTTCCAGAAACCCAATCATAGCAGGAATCCCGCGCGCGAGGCACCGAACAAACCGTGGAGAATTGCTCGCGCCGCTTTTCCTGCAGACGAAAAACGCCCTCCCTGCAGCTGACAAGCGCCCCCTTTCCACAGGCGCCGGCTCGGCCCGCGCGGCTTCCCGCCGACGTTTCGGCGCGCCCGCCCGCGTCTCGAAAGATTTTACGGATTCCCCCTTTCGCCGCGGAAGCGGTTGGAGTATAACGAGTCGTCATATTTTTTCGGGAGATCGAGACGTTTCATGAACGAGATTGAAACCGATTCGCTGATAGAGGGATCCCCTCGTACCGACAAAATCAAACCCCGCACAACCCCATCCGACACCCCGCACCGCACCGCCGGCAAGGCGCGCACGGCTAGAAGCCGCAAGCCCAGCATCGGGCTGGCCCTCGTTGCCCTGGGCGTCGTGTACGGGGACATCGGGACGAGCCCGCTGTACGTCATGAAGGCCATCGTGAACGGCAACGGCGGGATCGAATCGCTGTCCCAGCAGACCGTGATCGGCGCGCTGTCCCTGATCATCTGGACCGTCACCCTCATCACCACGGTCAAGTACGTCTTGATCGCCCTGAACGCCGACAACAAGGGCGAAGGCGGCATATTCGCCCTGTACAGCCTGGTGAGGAAGCACTACCCGCAACTCGTCGGGCTGGCGATCGTCGGCGGGGCGGCCCTGCTGGCCGACGGCATCCTCACGCCCGCGGTCACCATCACCACCGCCGTGGAGGGCCTGCGCACCGTCGAGCCCATCGCGACGTTCTTCGAAGGCGGGCAGGCGCATGTGGCCATGGTGGCGATCGGGATCATCGCGGTTCTGTTCGGCGTGCAGAAAGCCGGCACCTCCGCCATCGGCAGCGTGTTCGGGATCGTCATGAGCTGCTGGTTCGCCTTCCTGGGCATCGCCGGGGCCATCCAGCTCGCCGGGTGCCCCTCGGTGCTCGCGGCCGTCAACCCCGTCCATGCGATCGCGTTCCTCTTCTCGTCTGACAACCATGCCGGGTTCATGGTCCTGGGCAGCGTCTTTCTCGCCACGACCGGCGCCGAGGCGCTCTACTCCGACATGGGCCATGTGGGCCGGGCGAACATCTACGCATCATGGCCCCTCGTCAAGGCCTGCCTGATCCTGTGCTACCTCGGTCAGGGGGCCTGGCTGGTGTCGAACATCGGCGACCCGCAGATCGCCGCCATCCCGGACATGAACCCCTTCTTCCAGATGCTCGACCCGTCGGTGCGGCCCCTCTCGGTCGGGCTGGCGACGGCCGCCGCCATCATCGCCAGCCAGGCGCTGATCACCGGATCGTTCACCCTCGCCTCCGAAGCCACGCGCCTCGACCTCATGCCGCACCTGCACCTCAAGTACCCCTCCCAGGAAAAGGGCCAGGTGTACATCCCCCGCATCAACCTGATGCTGGCCATCGGCTGCATCGCCGTCGTGCTGTTCTTCAGGTCGTCGAGCGCCATGGAAGCCGCCTACGGGCTGGCGATCACCGTGACCATGCTCATGACCACCGCCCTTATGGGCGTCTATCTGTGGAAGCATCGCGGGCGGCGCCTTCTGTCCGCGGCCTTCGTCGCGACGTTCGCCTCGCTTGAAACGGGATTCTTCCTGTCCAGCCTCTCGAAGTTCCCCCACGGCGGCTACGTCACGGTCCTCATCGCGTCCCTGCTGGCCTACGTGATGGTGGTATGGCAGCGCGGAACGTCCATCGAGCGCAGCCAGGCCGACCTGCTTCCCCTGGCGCGTTACAAAGCCCAGATCGGCAGGCTTTCGCAGGATACCCGCCTGCCCCTGGTCGCCGACAACCTCGTCTACATCTCCAAACCCGGGCGCATGGGCAAGGTCGACCGCGACGTGCTGTACTCCATCCTCGACAACCGGCCCAAGCGGGCGCGGGCCTACTGGCTGGTCGACATCGTGGTAAGCGACGACCCGTTCGAGCGCAGCTACGCCGTGGAGAGCTTCGGAACCGACTACCTGTTCCGCGTGCGCCTCAACCTGGGGTACAAATGCGGGCAGTTCGTCGACGAGTACCTCCACCAGATCATGGGCGACCTGATGGAAACCGGAGAGCTCCCCCTCCAGCAGCGCGCCTACTCGGTGTTTCGCAGGCCCAACCCCACGGGAAGCGTCAGGTTCTGCTTCCTGAGGAAGTACGCGACCCCCAACCGGACCATCAGCAAGCTCGACCGGTTCGTCATCAGCTCGAAATACGCCATCAGGCATGTCTGCGGAACCCCGATGCGCTGGTACGACCTGCAGGGAAGCTCGGTCGACATCGAGTACGTCCCCCTCTTCGGACCCGCGCACCGAGCCGAGAGGCTCTGCCGACGGCGCATCGACCGAAACCCGAAAGCCTCCTGCGGCGCCTAGCTGAGCGCCGCCCCGATCGCGCCGGCGAAGCGCGCCCGGGGCGCGGTGTGCACCGGGGCCCCCAGATGGGCCGACAGGCGCTCGACCACGTAGTCGTTCTCGCACAGGCCTCCGGTCAGGTAGTACTCGCTGCTGCGCAGCTGGCCCACCAGCGAGCTCACGCGCCCCACCACCGACTCGATGATCCCGTTGGCGATGTTTTCCAGCGGCTCTCCCCGACCGATCAGCGACACCACTTCGGAGTCGGCGAACACCGTGCACACGTTGGTGATCGGGGTGGGCTGCCCGGAGCGCGCGAGCTCGGACAGCGTGGGCTGGGACACGCCCATGCGGTCGGCCATGAGCTCGAGGAACTTGCCCGTGCCCGACGCGCACTTGTTGTTCATCACGAACTTCTTCACCTTGCCGTCGGCTATCTGGATGATCTTGGTGTCCTGGCCTCCCACGTCGATGACCGTGCCGTCCCGCTCGAACAGGTAGACCGCACCGCGCGCATGGCAGGTGATCTCGGTGAGGGCGCGCTGGGCGTACGGAACCGAGACGCGCCCGTAACCGGTGGCCACCACGTCGCTTCCCTCCGCCGCGTATCCGCGCGCCTCGAGCTCGCGCAGCACGCGCTCGGACGCGTCGACGCTGCTGAAACCCGTCGGGGTCAGGAACGCCTCGAGCAGTTCGGTGCCGTCCATAACCGCCACCTTCGTTGCGGTCGACCCGATGTCGATGCCGATGGAAGCCGTTCTCAACTGAGGTTCGTCAAGCTTTCTAGACGAGCCCGCGCGCGATCTCTTCAAGCGCCTCTACCCCCTTGTCGATCTCTTCCTCCGTGTTGAAATGCGAGAAGCTGAAACGAACCGCTCCCCGATCGGACGTCCCCAAAGCCTCGTGCATGAGGGGGGCGCAGTGGGCGCCCGCCCGCGTGCAGATGCCGAAATCCGCGTTCAGCCGATCGGCCACGAGGGCCGAGTCGGCCCGACCCACGTTCAATGCAACGATACCGCATCGCGGCGCATCGAGGGGGCCTCCGTAGATGCGGACGCCCTCGATCTGGCGAACGGCCTCCCCGAAACGGCGGGCGAGGCTCTGCACGCGCGCCCCGATGGCGGCGAGGCCCGTCTGCTCGATGTAGGCGACGCCCGCCGCGAGGCCCGCCAGACCATGCGCATTGAGGGTTCCCGCTTCGAGGCGCTCGGGCATGAACGACGGGTGGGAGCGATCGTAGCTGTGCGTGCCCGATCCCCCCACGCGATACGGCGGGATCTCCATCTCCGACGACAGGACGATGCCCCCTGTTCCCTGGGGGCCGAACAGGCTCTTGTGCCCCGTGAACACGACGGCGTCGAAACCGTCTCCCTGCAGGTCGACGGGAAACGCGCCGGCCGTCTGGGCGGCGTCGAGCACGAACAGCGCACCGTGGTCGCGGGCGATGCGCGCCATGCGGCGAACGTCGTACACGTCGCCGGTGACGTTGGATGCATGGGTGGCAACCACCAGGGACGTTTCCGGGCGGAACAGCCGCTCGTACGCTTCGAGGTCGAGCGAGCCGTCGGGCGCGATCGAGGCGATCGACAGCTCGGCGCCCGCGCGGTCGACCTTGCGGTACAGCGGTCTGAGAACCGAGTTGTGCGAGGCGGCCGTCGTGATCGCGTGGGCCCCCGGCGCAAGCAGCCCCTCGATGGCGGCGTTCAGCGCATCGGTGGCGTTGTAGCCGAACGCCACGCGGCCGGCGCCCTGAGCCCCCAGAAGGCGGGCGAGCGCCGCGCGGGCCTCGTACACCGCCAACGACGACGCGATCGAGGCCTCGTGGACGCCGCGCGCCGGACCGCCGAACGATCCGATGCCGCGGACGACCGCCTCGGCCACCGACGGGGGCTTCATCAGCGTGGTCGCCGCGTTGTCGAAATAGATCATCGGCTCGTCCCTTCGTCTTGCGGGCGGCGCTTCATGCGCACGGGCCCTCGTCACACTCTACCGCCTTCCCGGAAAAAGCGCACGGCTAGCAGTAGCGATCGCGGTACGGATCGATCTGCCGGGGGAGCGCCGCCACGCCCTCGAGCGGTATTCCCCGCTCGCGCGCGAGAAGCTCGACCGCGGCAGCGTCGTCGCTTCCCACCAGAAGCGCCACCCCGCAGCACGCGCGGGCCTGCCGCGGCGTCGGGGAGACGCGGGCCGGCAAACCGGCCGCGCGCGCCTCCCCGAAAAGCTCCATCGCGTCGTTGTTGCTGGAAAACAGCAGGTAGCAATCGATCGCGCATCCGGGGTGGTCGGCTCGCGCGCGTTCGATCAGCTCCCCGACCTCGATCATCCTAATCGCCCAGCATCTCGACGAACGCCCCGATGCGCGTGCGCAGCTGCTCGGAGTCGCCATCGGAGTAATCGGTCTCGATGTTGAGGACGGGGAACCCCGCCTCTTCGACGGCGCGTTCGAGCGCGGGGCCTTCCAGCTTGTACGTGGTGCAGAACGTGAGGTTCGTGTTGATGATCCCGTCGACCCGGTACTCCCGCGCGAGGCGGATGACGTCATCGATGCGCCCCGTGTTCGGAGTGAAGCATGCGCAGTTGTTCTTCATGTAGCGTTCGGACAGCGCGCGGAACTGGCCTTCCAGCGTCGTCTGCCCCTCGTCCACCAGGTTCTCGAAATAGCGCGTGCCCGTGCACATCTCCTCGCAGGCCACCACGGCGCCGCAGGTTTCGATGATGTGGTGCAGCTTCCAGTTCGGAACCGCCAGCGGCGTTCCCGTGATGAGGATGCGCTTCGAGCCGGCCGGCATGGCGCTCACTCCCTCGGCGATGCGCTGCTCCAGCTCGTCGGCCAGCTTGTTGCACATCTCGGCGCAGCGCACCGGATCGTCGAAAAACGCGATCTGCATCATCAGCAGCGCGTCGGTGCCGCTGATGGGGGCGACCGTCGATTTGCGCGCCTCGTAGACGCGGGCAAGGGCGCGGCGCTTGTCGTTGATCACCTTGATGGCGCAGCCGAGGTTTTCCGGCGTCAGCTCGTTTCCGGTGACCTCTTCCACCATCGCCGCGAACTCCTCGATCTCGCCCGCCCACTTGACGATGTCCTTCTCGCGCTTCATCTGCGGGACGTCCATGATGTACATGGGGGCGTCGTTCGCGAGGATCTCGTAGGCCTTCTTCTTGCCGTCGCACGTGGTTTCCCCCACGAACACGTCGGCGATGCGGAAAAACGGGCAGGTGCGGCCAAGGCGTGCGCCGACCGACGCCTTGATGAGGGGGCACACGTCGCTGGGAAGAACCTGTTCGCCATCGGGAACCCAGAACTGCGAGCCCCCGCAGAGCCCCGTGACGATGCCGTCGCACGCCACGACCACCTCGTCGGGAACGTACACGCAAAACGTGCCGAACACCTTTCGGCCCTTCTTCTGCGCCTCGACCAGCTCGGCGGGGCGGATGCCGTGGATGTCGGCGGTCACCATATCCCAATACGCCATCCCGGCCGGCCGGTTTTCCTGCGAGAGGAACACGTCGCCGAAGGCCGTGGGAAGCACCGAGCACAGGTTGTCGTGCGCTTCGAGGTCCATGCCCAGCTCGGTCCACATTTCGGTGCGATCAGTCATTGCAGCTCCTTTTATCATGCTGCGTGCCGCGCTGACCGTGCGGAATCGCCGATCGGCGCGCACGTCGGCTCGCCTGTGAATGAGGATGCAGAAACGAGGACCCCCAAAGGCCCACGCAGAATGCCGCGCCTGCAGACGGGCGACGACCGGCCTTTTTCCCTCTTCCGCAACTTTATCACGATTGCCGCCCGATTACCGCGATCGCCTCCCGATGCAAGCCCTCCTCTTCGGGACGATCCCGGTGCGCCCCGTTTCGATGCGCTATATTTACCTTGCGGGCCGCAGCGGTGGGCGCCGAGACGGCGCACCGGACGCAAAACCCGCGCAATCGGGTAAGCGCTGCGGCGCACCGGTTCGCAGCGCCGTGCGAACCGAGCGAAGGGAAGCCCGCTGCCAGCGAAGAGGAGCTCCATGGATTTCTACAAGATGGTGTTCGCCGAATACACGGGCATGGGCGCAGCCGTGGAGGTTCCCTCCGGCGCGACCCATATCGGCAAAGGCGCGTTCCAGCGCAACCGCTATGTGAAGGAGGTCGTCATCCCCGAAGGCGTGGTCGAGATCGAGGACGAGGCGTTCGACGCCTGCGTGAACCTCGAATCCGTCCGGCTTCCCTCGACGCTGAAGCGCATAGGGCGCCGCGCGTTCAAAGGCTGCTGGCGCATCACCGGCATCGAGCTTCCGCAAGGGCTTGAAATCATCGATGAACAGGCGTTTCTACGTTGCCGCGGGCTGAAGTCGATAGAGCTTCCCCCCAGCGTGGCATCCATCGGCAAAGAAGCGTTCAGGAACTGCGTGTGCGTGAGGTCCATCGCGTTTCCCGCGCGCATAGACACCATCGAAGCCGGCGTCATGCGCGACTGCGTGACGCTTGAGGACGTGTCGTTTCCCGCCGGGCTCGAGGTCATCGAGGACGACGCGTTCAACACCTGCCCCAGCCTGGTCGACGTGAGGCTGCCCGCGAACCTGGGCTGGATCGGGCAGCGGGCGTTTCGCGCATGCGGGGCGCTGAAGAGCATCAACATCCCCGAAGGGGTGCGCTCGCTTGAAGAGCGGGTGTTCTACGGATGCCGCGTCCTGCACGGCATCGAGCTGCACGACGGCATCGAGTACGTGGACGAAACCGCCTTCGACCCGGCTGCCGACCCTTTCGCCGACGCGCACGGGACAGACGGGGAAAAGCCCTCGGCCTAGCCTTGGCGCCCGCAGCGAAGCGGCCTATTCCGATGGGTGATTCCTCCAGGAAAACGCCTCGTCAAGCGACCAGGTCGCGCCGTCGTACAGGTTCACCGCATACGACGGGAGCAACCCCGCGAGAGCTGCGAGGGCGAAGTACGGCGCGCAGCCCGAGCCGAACAGCTCGACGCCCAGGAGAAACGCCGCAACAGGGCACCGCGCGCAGGCGGACAGGGCGGCGACCACGCCCACGGCCGCCGCGAACGCGGACGCCTCCCCGGTCATGGCGGACCATGCCGCCCCCACCAGCGCCCCGATGCAGAGAACCGGCATGATCTCGCCGCCCTTGATGCCGAACCCCAGGCACACGGCGGTCAGGCCGACCTTGAACGCGGCCTCGTAAAACGCGTGCGGGTCCCCCGCCAGAGCCGAGAGGATCTGCCACGACCCCGTCCCGCTGGCAACCGCCTCCCCGCTGATCGAGAAGACGACGAGCGTGAACCCGCTCGCACAGGCGGCGCCCACCGCGACGCGCGCCAGATCGCTGGGAAAAAGCGCGCTCGACGCGGTGTGGACCAGCTTGAGCGTCACGACGAACCCCAGGCCGGCGCAGCAGCACAGCACGCTGACCACGACCGTCTCCACCAGCGCCGCAGACGGCTCGGGAACGGCCAGGCGCATCTGCCACGGATTGCCGGCCCCGATCGATCCGGCAAGGACCCACGATGCGGCCACCGCAACCGCGATGCAGGCCGACCGCACGTCGATGACCTCGCGGATACGGGGGCGCACCACCTCCGCGACGAACGCGATGGCCGCAAACGGGGCGCACAGAAGGGCCGAGAAGGCCGCCGCCATCCCTGCGGCGACGAGAAACCTCATCGAGTCGCCCTCGAGGCCGAACAGGCGGGCGATGCCGGCGGCCAAGGACCCTCCCGACTGCAAAGCGGCCGCTTCCTTTCCCACCGAAGCGCCGCCTATCAGGGAAAGGGCGGTCGAGGCGATGATGGCCGGCGCCGTTTCGACCTTGAGGTCCCCTCCGTTTCTGACCGCGTTCACCACCGTGAGCGTCCCCGTGGAAAACGGAACCCCCAGCGCCCGATAGAGGCTGTACGAAGCGAACATGCAGGGAACCAGCAATCCCGCCGCGAGGGGATGGGCCGAGAAGAAGCGCTCGGACTCGTTCGCCGCGAAGGTGAGCAGGAGGGCGGCGGCTCCCGATACGGCGCCGACCAGCACCGAGCAAACCGCCCATTTGAGGGCGCGCAGCGTGCCGTATGTCCCTTCGCCTGCCAACAAGGCCCCTTTACGCCCGACGGCCCGCCGCACCGCGAGCTACGCGCAGTGCGGCGGGCCGCTTCTCGTTCCATATCGGCACCGACGCGGCAGGCCCGTCGGCCGCCGCGGTGCGTCGGCGCTTTAAGCCTGCTCGCGCTTGCCGTAGGTGAACCAGTAGGCGATGCCCACCAGGCCGCCGCCCACGACGTTGCCCAGCGTGACGATGGCCAGGTTGAGGGCCACGCCGCCCAGCGTGACCGCGCCCGGGGTTCCGACGCCCGCAACCGTGTTCAGCAAAAGCCCCATGGGCAGAAACGCCATGTTGGCAACGCAGTGCTCGAAGCCGGCGGCCACGAAGGCCGAGATGGGAAGCAGGATGCCGATGACCTTGTCCACCGTGGTGCGCGCGCCGAAGCCGATCCACACCGCCAGGCACACGAAGATGTTGCACATGATGCCCTTGAAGAACATGGTCTCGGGAGCCAGCGCGACCTTGCCGGCCGCCACGCCCACCATGGCCGTGCCCACGCCGCCGCTGTTCAGCATATAGACCTGGGCCATGTAGATGAGGAACACGGCCAGGAGGGATCCCACCAGGTTACCCACCCAGACGATACCCCAGTTCTTCAGCATCTGGCCCCACGAGATCTTCCCCGAAGCCTTGGCGGCGACCATCAGCGAGTTGCCGGTGAACAGCTCGCAGCCGCAGCACAGGACCAGAACGAGGCCCAGGCAGAAGCAGATGCCGCCCACCATGCGCTGCGCCGCGAACGGCATGGTCGAATCACCCAGGAACACGCAGAAGTACATGCCGCCGAACGCGATGAACGCTCCGGCGAGCATTGCGGCCACAAACGTTTTCGCCGGAGTCATCTTGGTCTTGCCCACAGCCAAAGTCTCGGCCTTCGCCTCGATCTCGGCCGGGCCGAGCGCATCCGGCTTCACCAGTTTGACGTCCTCAGAATTCATAACATCCCGTCCCTTCATCGTGTGTTGAAACGAACCCTCGCAACTCTCGAACGCTACGCCATGGACTCGAACCTGTCGAAGTTCCCCCCTTCCCGCACGCACTGCGCTATCGTCTCGACAGCGGATGCGACCTCGGGAGAAAGCGGGTCGAAGAACTCGGTCGAGCGCACCTGGACGCCCAGGAAGGTGATGTCGGAGCAGTATTCGGCCATCCGATTCAGAAGGAAGGTAACCGGGAGGCTGTGCGTGGTGAACAGGAACCTGTCGGCCACGTCGCCCACGGATATCTTCCTGATGGCTCCGACCTCGACGCCCATCTGGGCGGCGTCGACGAACAGCACGCGCGCGGGAGCGACCTCGCGGATGTAGTACAGGTCGTCTTCGGGAGTCTGCCCCCCATCGACGACCTCCCAACCCGCCACCGGGTCGTCCTGGAGCATCTTGGCGAGCATCGGACCGGCGGCATCGTCGCCGCGCAGCACGCTTCCCGCCGTGAACACGATGTTGCGCGGCGGCGCGCCCGCCGACGAGGCTTCGCCCCCGGGCCCCTCGCAGCGCACATCGCCGTCGTGCGGCGCTTCGCTCATCAACCCCTCCTAACCATGAGGTAGACGTTCGTTTCGTCCCTTACTTTAAGCAGCAGGTCGACCAGCCCGACCAGGTAGTCGAGCTCGCCGACTTCGAGCGGAAGGCTGGTCTTGCCCGGCGCATCGTACACGTCGATGGTCGAGAGCGCCGCGCGGGCGGCGGGAAGGAGCACGCCGATGTGCTCCTTCCCGATCTCGATCTCGCCGAATTTGAACACGCCCTCCAGTTTACGGCGAGCCTCCGCGTTTTCAAAGAGCGCCGCGATCTTGCGGTAGCTTTCGACGGGGACCGAAAGCGCCCGCTCGAAGCAATCCACCACGCCGGTATGGTGCCCGACGGACAAGGTGTAGTACAGCACGTCCTGGGCGTCGTCGGGGATCGCCTCCGCGCGGTCCACGAACTTCATGCGAAGCAGGTAGAACACGATGTGGTCCCCCGACGTCCCGATGGACTCCATGCGGTTTTCCCCGGCCTTGTAATCAGCAGTTGCCATTACGCGATGCTCACGATCCTTTTCTCCAGAATATCCTTCAGTTCGGCGAAGATCTCCACCTTGCGCGGGTCGCTCTCGGCATGGATCAGCCCGTTAACCGACGACAGCACGTCGCCCGACGCCGGATCGAGGGTGTCCATGAACTGGTTGACCAGATCGCGCCCGTACCGGTAGCCCGCCAGCTTGCGCGCCTCCTGCTCGAGCTCGACCTTCAGCTTGTAGGGCACGTCGCCGTGCAGGATGGGCGCCTGCTCGCCCTCCCCTTCGACCAGGTGGGTCTCGTGGAGCTTCTGACCCAACAGGCCCAGCGCGATGGCGAAGCCGTAGATGGTCTGCGCAGGCGAGGGCGGGCAGCCCGGGATGTAGACGTCCACCGGCAGGAGCTTGTCCGTGCCGCCCCACACGCAGTAGTTGTCGTGGAAGATCCCGCCCGTGCAGCCGCAGGCGCCGTAGGATACGACCAGCTTGGGATTGGGTGCGGCCTCGTAGGCGCGCAGGGCCGGCAGGCGCATCGCGCGCGTCACCGCACCCGTGTACACCAGGATGTCGGCGTGGCGCGGGCTGGCCATGTTCTTGATGCCGAAGCGCTCGGTGTCGAACACCGGCGTGATGGTGCCGAAGATCTCGATCTCGCACCCGTTGCACCCGCCGCAGTCGACGCGGTAGATGTAGACGGAGCGCTTGATCTTGCCCAGCAGAGCCGCCTTCGCCTCTTGGATCTTGGCGTCGAGCTCGATGGGCTCAAGCCGGGTCTGCAAGCGCTCGGGAAGCACCAGTTCACTCATTATCTGCCTCCTTCAGCACGGGCGGCGGCCAGGGCGCTCACCGCATCGGCGCGGCGCTTGCACTCGGGGCACACGCGCGCGACCTCGATGGACTCGTCGGCCTCGGTATTCCCCTCGAGGGTCGCCAACACACGGCAGGCGTAGTCGACCTGCTTGCGCGGAGCGAAGTAGCGCCCGCACTCCGAGCAGCGCTCGAGGGTGTAGGTCGCGTCCTCGGTGAGGTCGGCCTTGCTCATGACGGCAAGCTCGAACTCGTCTCCCAGCCTGATGGCCTCGACCGGGCAGGCTTCCTCGCATCGGCCGCAGAAGATGCAGCGGCCGTAGTCGATGGACCAGGTAATCGTACCAGCTTTCAAATCGGTCGCCATCTGGATGGCGTTGGGCGGGCAGGCCACGGCACAAGCGGCGCACGCGATGCAGCGCTCCAGGTCGTGCTCGGGCTTGCCGCGGAAATCGGGCACGGTCTCCAGGGGCGCGAAGGGGTACTTGACCGTCGCGTCCCCGGTTTTGAATGCGTTGCGCAGTGTTTTCAGCATATCCGATCACCTAATCTTTCAGCGGCGAATGGGTGCGCCTCAAGCAGTAGGACTCGAGCTGCGACTTGCTTACGGTTTTCTCGGTGCCCTTCTTCACGTCCACGAACGTCACGCGGTCGGTGCAGGAGTAGCACGGATCCATCGAACCCACGATCAGAGCCGCGTCGGAAACGGTGTTGCCGCGGAACATGTAGCGCAGGATGGGCCAGTTGCTGTACGTGGCCGCCTTGCAGCGCCAGCGGTAGCACTTCTGGTTGTCGCCGATCTGCGCCCAGTGGACGTCCTCGCCGCGCGGAGCCTCGGTGTAGCCGATGGCGAACTTGTGCGGCTCGTACTTCCAATCCTCGTTGAGGATGGCGCCCTTGGGCATGTTCTCAAGCCACCATTCGACCATCGCCACCGAGTCCATGAACTCCTCGATGCGCACGAGGGTGCGGCTCATGACGTCGCATCCGTCGTGGCTGCGGGCCTTGAACAGGCCCTGGATGTCCTTGTACCCGTCGAAGGGGTGGTCGAAGCGCACGTCGCGCGCGAACCCCGAACCGCGCACGCACGGCCCCACCGGGCTGAACGCGCGTGCGATCTTGGGATCGAGCTTGCCGACGCCCTTGGTGCGGTCCTCGAAGTTGGGCGTGCTCATCAGCTCGTCCAGAAGGGCCTTCACGTCGTCGCGCAGCTTGCGGATGACCCGCAGCGTCTCGGACCGGCGATCCTCCAGGATGTCGCGGCGCACGCCGCCGATGAGGTTCAGCCCGTAGGTCTTGCGGTGGCCCGTCAGCAGCTCGGCCAAGCGCATCGAATCCTCGCGCACGCGGAAGAAGTGCATGAACCCGGTGTCGAAGCCGCTGTAGTGGCACACGAGGCCCAGGTTCAGAAGGTGGGAGTGCATGCGCTCCACCTCGAGCGAGATGGCCCTGATGTACTGGGCGCGCAGGGGAACCGCGATGCCCTGGGCGTGCTCGACCGACTCGGCGTAGGCCACCGAATGGGCGTTGCCGCAGATGCCGCAGACGCGGTCGGCCAGGAACGTGACGGCGTCGTAGTTCATGCGCGACTCGGCCACCTTCTCCATGCCGCGATGGACGTAGAACAGACGGTAGTCGGCGTCGATGATGTGCTCGCCTTCGACGAACAGGCGGAAGTGCCCCGGCTCGTCGGACGTGACGTGCAGCGGGCCCATGGGCACGACGGTGGTCTCGCGATCGCCCGTCTCCGCGAGGAACTCGTAGTTCTCGACCTCGCTGGCGATCATCGGGCGCTGACGGTAGTCCATGGAGTCCTTGCGCAACGGGTACAGGTCGTCGGGCCAGTCGTCGGGCAGCACCAGACGGCGCTCGTCGGGCAGGCCGATGGGGCGCAGGCCGAACAGGTCGCGCACCTCGCGCTCGCTCCACACGCATGCCGGGACGCGCGGCGTCACCGACGGGAACTCGCAGGTGTCGGCGGGAACCTCGACGCGCACGACGCACCAGCAGCGATCCTCTTCCTCCATGGACAGGATGTAGTACAAAGCGTAATGGCCGTTCAGGGGCCTCTCGTCGTTGCCCACCATCATGGGCAGCCAGCCGCCGCGGCCGAAGTACAGGAACTCGACCACGTCGGGCAGGGAGTCCAGGGCGACCGTGATGGTCACCTGGTCCTCGCACTGCCATTCGGCCGACTTGAGGACCCCCGGGAACCTCTCGCGAACGGCCTGCACATGCGTCGTTCCGGGGCGCGCGGGTGTGGTTACGTTATCCATGATCGCCTCCTAGTTATGACGCACGGTGGAAGACCCGGGAGCCGAAGCGCCCTGGTCGGGATTGAGCAGCTGATCGAACAACGGCACGTCGTGGAGAACGGCGCCGTCGTCTTGCAAGACGATGGCCGTCGCATCCTCGATGCCGTTGAGCACCGGTTGGGGCATGGCCACGCCGAACCACAGGATCAGGCAGACCAGCACCACTTCGGGAACGAGGGCAAGCGGGCTGACATCGCCTTTCTCCATACCCTCGGGAGCCTTGCCGAACACCGCCTGCGTGACGACGTGGGCGCAGGCCGCCACCACGATGGTGAGCGCGACCACGAACAGCGCGATGATCGCCCAATGCCCGCCCTGGATACCGGAAACGATGCCGGTGATCTCGGAGACGAACATCGCGAAGGGCGGGAAGCCCGCCAGGGCGAAGAACCCGATGGCCATGAGGACGGCCGTCGCGGGCATGGTCTTCAGGATGCCGCTGATCTTGTTGAGGTCGCGCGTACCGTACTTCATGAGGACGTTGCCGGAGATGCAGAACAGAAGCGCCTTGGTGAAGCCGTGGGTGATGCAGTGCAGAAGCGCGGCGGCGATGCCGAGCGGACCGCCGAAGCCCAGGAACAGGGCCACGATGCCGACGTTTTCGCACGAGTGGTACGCGAGCTTGCGCTTGAGGTCGTCTTGCGAGAACACGGCGAGCGCGGCCATGAATACCGAGACGATGCCGATGATCAGCATGACCGTCTGGGGGAACCAGGGACCGACCGCCTGAACCGCCAGGATATAGAAGCGCATGATGATGAGCATCGCGCACTTCAGGAGGACGCCCGACAGAAGGCCCGACACGGGGCTGGGAGCCTCGGAGTGGGCGTCGGGAAGCCAGGTGTGCATGGGGAACAATCCGGCCTTGGTGCCGAAGCCGATGGCGGCGAACACGAACGCGATCTGCACCAGCGCTCCGTCGAGCTGCGCGGCGTAGGGCACGACGGAGGTCCACAGGACCGCCTCGTGCGCGTTTGCCATCACATCGGCGGCATTAGCGTAGATGAGCACCGTGCTGTACAGGCCGAACGCGACGCCGGCCGTGCAGACCACCACGTATTTCCACGCGGCCTCCAGCGAGAGCTTGGCGTCGTAGGCGCCCACCAAAAACACGGTGGACAGCGTCGTCGCCTCGATGCCCACCCACATCAGGATGATGTTGTTGGAGGCGGCGACCACCAGCATGGTGAACAGGAACAGGCTGAAGAACACGTAGAACTGCTTGACGCGGGCGGGGGTCATATGACCCGTCTCGACGTCGTGGCGGATGTAGGGTATCGAGTAGATGCCCGTCAGGCACCCGATCACGCCGATCAGCGCCACGAACACGCTTCCCAGCGCATCGAGGTGCAGCCACAGCCCCAGCGCATCCACGGAGTGCCCCGACGAGAACACCTGGGCGACCACGTACAGCGACAAAACCAGCACGGCGGCGATGGATGCGACGTGAATCGCCTCGTACACCGGGCGCGGAACGGCCTTGGACGGCAGAACCGCCATCAGAAGCGCGAAGAGCAGCGGGGCTGCGATCAGCGTCATCAAAAGCGATGCGTAATCCATAATCATCCCCCTAACCCTTCAGTTCCATGAGGTCTTCGGCATCCAACGTGCCGGCCACCTTGTGGATGCGGTAGGCCACGACCGCCATGATGATGACGGCGAGGAACGCATCGGTGGCCACGCCCACCTCGACCAGCTCGGGCGCGTTGGGCGCGAGCAGAGCCAGGGTCAGGTGCGAGCCGTTTTCCATCAGACAGTAGCCGAAGATCTGCTTGACGATGTTTCTCTGCGTGACGATGCAGGTCAGGCCGATGAAGAAGTGCGCAAGCGAGATAGCGAGCGCGGGCTTGACCTCGAGGGCGGTGGGAAGCGAAACCCCCTGGACCGCCGCGAAGCACACCGCGACCTCGACCGCGATGATGATCGGGAGAACCGACTTGTTCACGCGCGGCTCGAGCGCGGCCCCCGCATCCCCCACCTTGTTGGACAGGTAGAGGATGATACCGGGAACGACCAGCACCTTCGTGATGAATGCAGTGCCGGCCCAGGTAAACAGCTCGGTAGAGCCCGTCGTGGCCCCCAGGGTCACGAACGAGAGCACCAGCACGAGCGATTGGACGGCGTAGCAGTACGCCGCCGTCTTCGATTTCTTGGCGAGGACCACCATCATCGACGTGACGATCAGCAGACCCCCCAGAACGTTAACCAAGGTAAATCCAGTCATGGTGTCCACCCCCTAACCCAGCCATGCAGCGGCGATGAAGCTGGAAGCCATCACCATGACGATCAGCACGACGAACACGGCGACCATGGGCCGCGGCACCGCCTGGGACTTCGCCACGGTCTCGGACGGCTCGCCGAACAGGACCGATCCGGTCCACTTGAGGAACCAGGCGAAGCACCCGATCGTCTCGATGAGCGCGATGATGACGATCGCCATGAGGATCGGGTTGGAGCCCGCCGCCTCGATGCCGCCGCAGAAGATCACGTACTTGCTGAAGAACAGGTTCATGGGAGGGGCGCCCGCGATGGAAAGCGCCGCGATCCCGAACCCGACGCCCAGAAGCGGCTGCTTTTTCAGCACGCCTTTGAGCTTGGGAAGCATGCGCGTTCCCATGGTGTAGCTGAACGCACCGGCGATCAGGAAGAACAGGGTCTTGGTGAACGCATGGTTGAAGATGTGCATCACGCTGCCCTGCAGCGCCAGGTCGCTTCCGAAGATGTAGAACCCGAAGCCCAGGAAGATGTAGGCCAGCTGGGAGATGGTCGAGAACGCCAGCAGGCGCTTCATATCCTTCTGGGGAAGGTACATGAAGAAGGCGAACAGGCAGGTGAGGATACCGCCCACGACGACGACCCAACCGACCGACAGGGGCACGGTCCCCGCACCGATGAGGGCGCGCGCGAACACCGCGACGCCCACCTTGACCATCGAGGCGCCGTGCAGGTACGCGGAAACGGGCGTGGGAGCCTCCATGGCGGAGGGCAGCCACATGTAGAACGGCAGCTGCGCCGATTTGCCCCATGCCGCGATGAGGATGAGGATCAGGCAGGCCGTCTTCGCCGACTCGCCCAGACCGGCGATGGCCGAGGTCTCGAACGTGCCGGTGTTGAAGAACAGGATGCCGGCGGCCGCGTACAGGCCCAACGACGCGATATGCGTGAGGATGAGGGCCTTCATGGCGGACTTGCGGGCCGTCTCCGTGTCGTAGTAGCCGATGAGGGCCCACGAGCAAGCGCCCGTGACCTCGAAGAACACAAGCTGTCCCAGCACGGTGGACGAGTACACCAAGCCGGCCATCGCGCCGATGAACACGGTGAAGAACGCGTAGAACCGGCGGCGCGGCGCATCGGCGTGCTCGCGGTTGCCGGCGTTGAGGTAGCCCACCGAGTAGATGGAGATGAGCAGGCCGATGCCGACGAAACACGGAGCCAGAAGGACGCTTACCTTGTCGAACACGAAACCGAAAATGGCAACGTCGTTCAGCGCCAGGAAGTTCACGACCAGAGAGTCGCTACCCGAACCGGCGAGCTGGGACCACACGCCCAGCGTGAGCGCCGTGGCGATAGCCGCAGCCGAGATGCAGATGCCCTTCGCGAATCGCCTCGGGCTCACCACGATGATCAGCGCCGCAACGAACGGCACCAGCACCGAGGCAAGGGAGAGGAGGGAAAGGGCGTTCAATGTAGCCATCATATTCGCTTCCACCTCCCCTTAAATTCCCAGGACGCAGAACACGAGGGCCACGACGGAAACGCCGACGACCATCCATGTCTGCCGTCCCATGTACTTCCAGCGCACGCGGGACACCGAGTTCTCGATAAGCGAGCACACGATGCCGACGACGCCGGCTTTGGTTGAAAACGCGCAGGCGCCCAGCAAGACGGCGAGCGGAGCGAACTCCACCGCGCTTCCGAAGGGCGCGAATATCGCCAGGAACCAGGCGATGACGAGGATCTGCTTCATCGACATGGCGACCTTGAGCATGGCCAGGGAGGGACCGGAGTACTCCTGCAGCGGACCTTCCTGGATCTCCTGCTCGGCCTCGGCCGCGTCGTAGGGAAGCTTGCCCAGCTCGATGTAGCAGGCGATGGCGAACGCGACGCCGGCCACGATGACGGCGACCGGAGAGGACTGCATCAGAGAGCCGATGGCCTCCCCCATGCCGCCGATGTTGGTGGTGCCCGTGGCGAGCGCCGCCACGAACAGCGCGAGCATCATGGACGGCTCGACCAGCACGCCGATGATGAGTTCGCGGATGCCGCCGATGCCGCCATAGGCGCTGGAGCTGTCGACGGCGGCCAGCGCGAAGAAGAAGCGCGGGATGGCCAGCAGATAGATGATGGTGATGATGTCCCCGAGCGCGGGAACGGGGCACGCGCGCGTGAACATGGGGACCCCGCACGCAAGCACGAGCATGGTCGCGAAGTACAGCGGCGGCATAAGGCGCGAGACGAAGCTCGAATTCGCCGTGCGCAGATCTTCGCGCGTGAGCAGCTTGAAGATGTCGTAGTAGTCCTGGAAGATCGACGGACCGCGGCGCGTGTGTATCTTCGCGCGCAGCCAGCGGGCGATTCCCGAGAACAGCGGCGCTATCAGAACCAGAACGAGCGCCTGCAGTATTGCAACGATGATTTCAGCCATTTCGCACCTCCTTACTTGAATACCGCGAGAGCGAGGAGCGCTACCAGCGCGACCACGATGTACAAGATGTACGAACGGAAGTCGCCGCCCTCGATTCTCTGGACTTTCGCGCTCACCCAATCAACGAAGCGAGCAGCGGTATCGACTATGTAGCGGTCGCCCAGCGTCTCGGCGACCTTGGTGCCCTCGACCGTTTTGCCGAAAGCCGACACGAAGCGCGGCGCAAGCGAGGCGCAGGCCGTGCGGATGCGGTACAGGGGGCCGAGCACCATATCGACCTGGGACGCGAAGCTGGTTGCGATGACCGGCATGTGGGCGTTGGGCTGGTAGCCGCATGCCCACGGATCCTCGCGCACGCCGGCCTGCGAGGACGAGAGCGCCGAGCGAAGACCCCAGGCCAGGGCAACCGCGCCGATCAGCAGCACGGCGATGAGCGGGGTGGACACCACGCCCTCGGTGGTGGCGTTCACCATCGAGGCGCCGCTTACGACCGAAGCGGACGAGGCCTTCACCATCGCGGCGGCGGCGTTCTGCATGACGGGCGCGACCGCAGGGGCGCCCACGCCGAGGAACACGCAGATGGCGGCGATGAGGATCATGCCGAACCGCATGGGGCCGGGCACCTCTTTCGCCTCGGCGGCAACCGCGGAGCGCGGAGCCGACAGGAAGGTCACGCCGTAGGCCTTCACGAAGCAGGTCACGGCGAGCGCGCCGGTTATGGCCAGGGACACGGCGCCGAAGGCGGCGAACGCCTTCACCACCGCATCGCCCTCGAACGCAACGGTGATCATGGACTGGTAGGTGAACCACTCGGACACGAAGCCGTTCAGAGGCGGGATGGCCGAGATGGCCAGCGACCCGATGAGGAAGCACAGGGCCGTGACCGGCATGACGCGGGCCAGGCCGCCCATGGCCTCCATGTTGCGCGTCCCGGTGGAGTACAGGACCGAGCCGGCACCCAGGAACAGCAGGCCCTTGAACATCGCATGGTTGAGCAGATGGTAGAACCCGGCGAGGAAGCCCAGGACAGCGACGGGCGTGTTGCCCACGGCCAATCCGATGAACCCGGTGCCCACGCCCAGAAGGATGATGCCGATGTTCTCGACCGAATGGTAGGCCAGCAGACGCTTGATGTCGTGCTCGTTCAAAGCGTACACCACGCCCAGAACCGACGAGACCGCGCCGAACACCAGCACCAGAACGCCCCACCACAGCTCGACGTTGCAGGACTGCAGCATGTCGAGGCCGACCTTCACCATACCGAAGACGCCGATCTTGATCATGCCGCCGGACATGAGCGCCGACACGTTCGAGGGAGCCGCGGGGTGCGCCTGGGGCAGCCACGAGTGGAAGGGCACCATGCCGGCCTTGCAGCCGAAGCCGACGAAGCACAGCACGAACACCAGCGAGGCGATAGCCGGGCTGAACGCCGTGTGGCGGAAGGATTCGAACTCGAACGACCCCGTGATGCCGTACATCACGAAGAACGCGATCATGATGAGGAAGAATCCCACATGGGCCATGATCAGGTAGAGGAACCCTCCCTTGATGGAGCTCTCGTTCTGCTCGATGACCACGAGGAAATACGAGGTCAGCGACATCAGCTCGAAGAACACCAGGAACCAGAACGCGTTATCGACGCAGATCACGAAGCCCATCGATGCGACGAACAGGTTCATGAAGAAGCCCGCCGTGCCCAGGCCGTGACCCTTGTACTCGTCGAAGTAGTTCAGGCCGTAGATCCAGGCCGCCAGCGCGAGAAGCGAGATGACCAGCATCAAAAGGCCGGAAAGCGGGTTCAGCATGAGGCTGAAGTCCGCGAACGAGAACGGCGTCGCCACCGACGTGAGCTCGGCCGAGCCGGTAAGGGCCGAAAGCCCCGAGCCGGCGCCCGCCAAAGCGGACAGGATCCCGAAGAAGCAACCGAGGACCTTCGAGGTGCCCTCGGAGCGGAAGAAGGCCAACGAAAGGAGGGCTCCCGCACATGAGAGCGCTATCGAGAACAGGAACAGTCCCGTAGACGTCATTGCTGCGCCTCCTTCCTCAACTCGGACAGAGCCGCCTGCACGGCCCCTTGGTTAACCGCCGCTTCGATGCGGCGATCCTTGACTTGCTCGGAAAGCCCCTCGTCGACCACGTACGTAAGCGCGTTGGTCGGACAGGCCGGCACGCAGTGCGGGCCGCCTTCCGGATCGTACGAGCACAGATCGCACTTGACGGCGCAGGTATACACGCCGATCTCCCACTGAAGGAGCGGGCTGAGCGATTTGGGGAACGTCGGAGTGGACACCATCGTGCCGGCCACGCCGGCGATCGAGGTGCCCGAGGGGTGGATCGCGCCGAAGGGGCAGGCGATCCCGCACAGCTTGCAACCGATACACGTCTGCTCGTTGACCTGTATCGATCCGTTCTCCCTGGTGATTGCATTCACGGGGCAGATCTCCAAACACGGAGCGCCCTCGCAGTGGTGACACGTTACGGCTGCTGAGACGTCTCTGGTCATGACCATCGACAGACGCGGCTCGCCTTGAAGGCCGACTAGTTTGTGACCCTCGCTGCAAGCCGCACGACAGGTGCCGCAACCTATGCACCTATCGGGGTTTATAGCAATGAATCGGTTCACGTTTACTCCTCATCCCTTAAACCCGGCCCGCAAGGGTGGCGGGCCGGGTTTGTGCGGCGCCTAGGCCATGACGGCTTCGGCTTGGCGGGAGGAACGAGCTTGGCCAGGTTCGATGTCCTGAGCTGCGGCGGTGTTCGCCAGGTTGTCCTTCAGCTCGTCGTACATCTCCTGGAGCCTGCGCTCGGCCCATACCTGGTCCTCGATGGCTTCCACCTGGCAGGCGCTGAACTTGTCCTCGGGCGTATGCGAGCGCGGATCGGTCGCATGGAGCGTGAGGTTGTTGCACTTGCCGATCCACCATTGGTAGGTCATGTAGACCGTGCCCTTGTTGATGCGCTCGTCGAGGACCGCGCGGCTCATCGCCTCGCCGCGCCTCGAGTGGGCGCGCACCAGCTCGCCGTCGCCGATGCCGCGCGCGATCGCGTCGTCGGGATGGATGTGGATCTCGCCCGGCTCTTCGGCCAGCAGGGACAGGGCGCGGCAGTTGCCCGTCATCGAGCGGCAGGAGTAATGGCCGACCTCGCGCACCGTGCACAGGATGAGCGGGTACTCGTCGTCGGGAAGCTCGGTGGGAGGCTCCCACTCGTGCGCCATGAGCAGCGCATGCTGGTCGGGGGTGGTGAACTTGCCGCCCAGGAACATGTCGGGCGTGCCCGGGTGCTCGATCGTGGGGATCGGCCACTGGGCGTGCCCCACGCCGGCCATCTTCTCGTAGGTGGCGCCGTAAAACGTCGGGCACAGTTCGCGCACTTCGTTCCAGATCTCCTCGGTGTCGTTGTAGTGCATGGGGTATCCCATGCGCGTCGAGAGGTCCTGGAAGATCTCCCAGTCGTGGCGGCACTCGCCCTTGGGGGGAACGGCGGCCGTGAAGCGCTGGAAGGTGCGGTCGGACGCGGAGAACACGCCGTCGTGCTCGCCCCAGGACGTGCCCGGGAAGATGACGTCGGCGAGCATCGTGGTCTGCGTCATGAAGATGTCCTGGCAGATGAAGAGGTCGAGCATGCCCAGCTGACGCGCCAGGTCGATGGCGTCGGGCTCGGTCTGCAGGGGATCTTCGCCGAAGTTGTAGAACGCGCGGACCTTGCCCTCTTCGGCAAGATGGCCCACGTCGGTGAGCTTGTAGCCCTCGTGGTCGGAGAGCCGCTCGACGGGAACGTTCCAGGCCTTCGCGAACTTCTCGCGGGCCGCAGGATCGGTGACCTTCTGGTAGCCCGGATAGAGGTTCGGCAGCATGCCCATGTCGCACGAGCCCTGAACGTTGTTCTGGCCGCGCACGGGGGCCAGGCCGGCGTTGGGCTTGCCGATCTGCCCGGTGATGCAGGCGATCGCCGCGATGGTGTGGACCGTGGGGACGTTCTGCTTCTGCTGGGCGACGCCCATGCCCCATCCGATGATCGCGGTCTCGGCGGTGGCGTAGATGCGGGCGGCCTCGTGGATGCGCTCCGCGGGAATGCCGGTGATGTGCTCGACCGACTCGGGGGTGTAGTCTTTGATGGTCTCCCACCACTCGTCGAACCCATGCGTGTGCTCCGCGATGAATTCCTTGTTGTGGAGACCCTGATTAACGATGGAGTTCGCAAACGCGTTCAAGAACGCGATGTTGCAGCCGTTGTTAATCTGAAGGTGCATGTCGGCGATGCGGGCCGTTTCGATGACGCGCGGGTCGCAGACGATGATCTTGGCGCCCTTCTCCTTCGCCTTGACGATGCGGCGGGAGACGATGGGGTGCGATGCGCTCGGGTTGTACCCGAACAGCATGATGCATTTCGCTTCTTCCATGCCCGGGATGCTGACGCTCATGCAACCGGAACCAACTGTGTCCATCAGACCGATGACAGTGGGACCGTGTCAAGTACGGGCGCAGTTATCGATATTGTTCGTACCGATGCATGCGCGGGTGAACTTCTGCATCACGAAGTTCGCTTCGTTTCCGGGGCCACGGGAGGAACCCGTGAGCATAATCGAGTCGGGACCGTATTTCTCCTTGATCTCCAGAAGCTTCTTAGCCGTGAAGTCAAGCGCCTCGTCCCACGTCACGCGCTCGAGATCCGCGCCCTTGGTGCGGCGGATCATCGGGTGGTAGATACGCGGGGTCAAAATTTTGGTGTCGTTGATGAAGTCGAACCCGTGTAGGCCCTTCAGACAGAGCTCACCTTGGTTGGTGATTCCGTCGAGGCCCTCGGCAGCGACTACTTTTCCGCTGTCGTCAACGACGAGGTCAAGTTTGCAGCCGGCCCCGCAATACGGGCAGACCGCCATATGCCTCTCCATTTCCCCTCCTTCTTTCGTTGCATGCGAGCACCCTCTTCATCCGAGGGCGATCGCTCGATTCGGCCTTCGCGATCAGGTGCGGGGCCTCTCCCCCGCCGATGCGCCCCGGCCCTTCGGGCCGCACAAGCGCAAGCCTCCCCGATCAGCTTGCCTGCTTCTCCGCTTTGATCTGGCGTCGAGCAAGCTCGACCTTGTCCACCAAAACCAGCCCCTTGGTCGGGCACGCCGCGATGCACGCGGGACCCTCCGGGCGGTCGGCGCACAGGTCGCACTTGATCACCGTAGGCTTCTCGTGCTGCTCGATGACCAGGTCGCCCAGCTTGGTGGTGACGGTGCGCGTGACCACGTTGACCGCACCGTACGGACATGCCGCCACGCAGCCGCGGCAGCCTATGCAGGCGGCCTCGTTCACGGCGATGCGACCTCCGTCCCGGTACAGCGCGCGCGTCGGGCACACCTGGGCGCACGGCGCGTCGGCGCAGTGCTGGCAAACGATCGGTGCTGAGATTTTCATGGTCGAAACCAGATTCAACCGCGCAACCGCGATGTCGTCGAGCACATCGTGCTTGGACAGGCAGGCGGCCATGCACGTACGGCAACCAATGCAAACATCAGGATCGGCCATAACGCTTTTGATGCGTTGGGTAGGTGCTACGGAAACCACGATTCCCCCTTTCGTCTCTCTCGTCGCCTTGTAACCAGAGCCATTGACTCGATCCGATGCCCCCACGCATCGGAACTCCGCATGTTCCCCCTTTCATGAACTTATCGAGCAATGATGGATTCACGAATTCTTTACATATACGGAGTGAGCCTATTTTAAGCATTCGACGCCGGATTGTTTCCCCGATTTGAAAGAAGATTCTGTAGAGATTTTAAACGAAAGTGCATATCAGAAGCTGAAATTGGAAGGGTAAATCAGTCGATTCCGATCGATTTCAAAGCCGTGTTATGAACCGGTTTTTTATTGTTACAAAACTTAAACAGCTTTTTTGTACTATAATTGCATTACAGGTAATTACGCCGTTACATAAGAAAGAGCAGATCATGGGAAAAGATGCACTCATACAGGTGCGCATAGACGCCGAAAAAAAGAGGCAGGCCGAGGCTTTCTTCGAGGCGATGGGCATGTCGCTTTCCGACGGAGTGCGCATTTTCGTGTCGCACTGCGTTGCTCGGCAGCGCTTCCCCTTCGAAATCCAACCGTCGGTGAAGGAGACGAAGGGAAGAGGGTTCGGCATGCTGAAATCGTACGCGAGCGCGGCCCAGCGCGGCAGCGAGCGCGAGGCGTGGATCAATTCGCTCATATCCGCACCCGACGTTCTGATCGGAAACGTTGACGGAACCACCAATATCGGCGGCGACAAAGCCTACCGCATCGGATACTAGGAGCCCGCTCATGCATACCGTTATCGACGAATCGGTGATCCTGCGCTACCTGCTCGACGACGACAAGGTCGAATCGAAGCAGGCCTACGACGTCATCTCCACCGGGCAGGCCCAGACCTACCCCGAATCCATAGCGCGCGTGGCCATCACCCTGCGCGACGTCTACCGCGTCCCCCGCACGATGATCGGCACGGCGCTGCTGTACCTGCTCGAAGACGTGCATATCAACGACCAGGCCATCGTCGAGTATTCGGTGCGCCTGTTCGCTTCGACGGTGCTCGACTACAACGACTGCATGCTGCTCGCCCGCAACGCGGTCGCGGGCAACCCCATCGTCACCTTCGACAAACCCGTCCTCAAGCGCAGCTTCAAGATCTAGCGGTCGATGACACGACCGCGAGCGTGCTTCCTTGGCGCGGCTGCGCACGCGCCAGGCTTAAAGCAAACAACGAAGACGCCCCGCACCGCAATGCGGCACGGGGCGTCGTGGATGCGATTCTGCGCGGTGGCCGAAGGCTACTGCCCGACCGCCTTCAGCTGGGCTTCGCACCAAGCCAACGACTCGGAAACAAGGGTTCGAGACACCGATTCCCCGGCATCTCCGCCTTCGCGCTCGATCTCCGCGATCTGCGCTTTCAGCGCTTCCATCTCGCCCTTGACCTGATCGGCGTCGATCTCGTCGACGCTGCAGCCGAAACGGGGAAGAACGGACAGGTGGCTGTTCAGCACCTGCGTCGCCCCTCCCATGATCAGGAACTGCGCCTTTTCCTTGCCCTCGGGATCGAACCACAGCGTAAGGACGCCGGTGCGGTTCAGCCCGACGAAGCTCTCATGTCCGCTCAGCACACCGTAGTCGCCGTCGACACCGGGAATGCCGGCGTAATCCACCTCGCCCGAGTACAGCTCCTTGGTGGGAATGGCAACTACACAGCGAAACTTAGGCATTTGCTTCTTCCTTCATCTTCTCGTAAGCAGCGTGGACGTCCTCGATGGAGCCCTTCATACGGAAGCACTGCTCGGGAATCTCGTCGCACTCGCCGTCGAGGATGGCGGCGAAGGAGCGGACGGTGTCCTCGAGCTTCACGTACTGGCCGGGCAGACCGGTAAACTGCTCGGCGACGTGGAAGCACTGACCGAAGAACTGCTGGGCCTTGCGGGCGCGGTTAACGGTGAGCTTCTGATCCTCGGACAGCTCGTCCATGCCGAGGATGGCGATGATGTCCTGGAGGTCCTTGTAGTTCTGCAGCAGCTCCTGGATACCGACGGCCACGCGATAGTGCTCCTCGCCGACGATCTGGGGATCCAGAGCGCGGGAAGAGGACTCCAGCGGGTCGACGGCCGGGTAGATGCCCAGCTCGGCGATGGAGCGGGACAGAACCGTACGGGCGTCCAGGTGGGTGAACGTCGTGGCCGGAGCCGGGTCGGTGAGGTCGTCGGCGGGAACGTAGACGGCCTGAACCGACGTGATGGAGCCGGTCTTGGTGGACGTGATGCGCTCCTGCAGGTCGCCCATCTCGGTTGCCAGCGTGGGCTGGTAGCCAACGGCGGAGGGCATGCGGCCCAGAAGTGCGGACACCTCGGAACCCGCCTGCGTGAAGCGGAAGATGTTGTCGATGAACAGCAGAACGTCCTGACCCTGGTCGCGGAAGTACTCCGCTTCGGTCAGACCGGCCAGGCCGACGCGCAGACGCGCTCCGGGAGGCTCGTTCATCTGGCCGTACACCAGGCAGGTCTTGTTGACGACGCCCGACTCGCTCATCTCGAGGAACAGGTCGGTACCCTCGCGGGTGCGCTCGCCCACGCCGGTGAAGACCGACGTGCCGCCGTGCTCCTGGGCCAGGTTGTTGATGAGCTCCTGGATGATGACGGTCTTGCCGACGCCGGCGCCGCCGAACAGACCCGTCTTGCCGCCGCGGACGAACGGCTCGATGAGGTCGATGGCCTTGATGCCGGTCTCGAAGATCTCCGTCGTGGTGGAAAGCTCCTCGTAGGCGGGCGCGGGACGGTGGATGGGCATGAAGCCCTCGATGTCGGCGGGAATGGGCTTCTCGTCGACGGGCTCGCCCATGACGTTCCAGATGCGGCCGAGGGTCTGGGGGCCGACGGGCATCATGATGGGATGACCCGTGTCCTGGACCTCGAGCCCGCGAACGAGGCCGTCGGTCGAAGACATGGCGACGGAGCGAACGAGGTTGCCGGGCAAGTGAGTTTCGACTTCGAGCACGATGTGCGCGTCGCCGGCCTTCGTGGTCGCATCGACCGTGAGCGCGTTGTAGATCGCAGGGATCTGCTCCGGCGGGAATTCCACGTCGACGACGGGACCGACGATGCGCACGATGCGCCCGACGGCGCCCTTGCTGGCCTCGAGCTCCTCTCTGGTAAATAGATTCTGACTCATTTAATCCTCCAAAGCAGCGGCGCCGCCGACGATCTCGTTGATCTCGGTGGTGATGGCGCCCTGACGTTCACGGTTATACAGCCTGGTAAGCGTCTCGACCATCTCGTTGGCGTTATCGGTCGCCGACTTCATCGCAGTGCGGCGGGCGCCCTGCTCTGCGGCGGCCGAATCAACCAGCGCGAAATACATGGTCGTGTTCAAGAACGACTGCAGAAGGTAGGCCATGGCCGTCTCCGCGTCGGGCTCGAAATCGACGTCTCCCATATGCACGTCGTCCGCATGGTCGCGGAAGTCGTAGTAGATGTCCTCGTCCTTGGCTTTGATGCCCAGGACCTCGGAAAAGCGCTCTTCGGGAACGGGAAGCACCGTCTCGGTCACCAGTCGCTGCTCAGCGCTGTTCTTAGCGTGGTTGAACAGGACGATCACCTCGTCGAGGGAGCCCGCACGGTAGCCTTCGCTCACGTACCCGGCGATCTGGGCCGCCTGCTCGAAGGTGGGATCCGCGGAAAGGTTCGCGAACTTCAGCACGGGCTTGATGCCGCGGTACTCGAAGTATCCGGTCCCCTTCTTGCCGCAGGAAACGACCTCGACCTCGATGCCCTGCCGCTCCTTCTCGCGGATGAGCTTCTCGGCGGCGCGCAGGATGTTGCTGTTGAAGCCGCCGGCAAGCCCTCGATCGGACGTCACGACCACGATGGCGCTGCGCTTCACTTCCCCGCGCCTCTGAAGCAGGGGCTCGGAGGTGAGGGGCGCGTACTTCGCGGTGCTCATGAGGGCGTCGGACAGGGCGTTGGCCCAGGGCACCGACTGCTCCATGCGCACCGTCGCACGGCGGATCTTCGCAGCGGCGACCATTTCCATGGTGCGCGTGATCTGCTTCGTCGACGTGACGGAGTTGATGCGTCGTTCTATGTCGTGAAGGTTAGGCATATGCTCCCTGCCTTACACCGAAGGCGCGAACTGGGTCTTGAACGCCTCGATGGCGGCATTCAGACCGGCTTTGGTCTCGTCGGTGAACTTCTTTTCCTTCTCGATGTCGTCGATGAGCTCGGACTTGGATGCATGCAGGTACTCCAGCATCTCGGAGCGGAAGCGCACCGTGTCGCCCACCGGGATGTCGTCGAGGAAGCCCTGGCCGCCCGCATAGATGGCGATGGACTGGTCCATGAACGACATCGGCACGTAACGACCCTGCTTCAGAAGCTCGGTCATGTGCGCACCGCGGTTCAGCTGATCCTGCGTGGCCTTGTCCAGGTCGCTGCCGAACTGGGTGAACGCCTGCAGCTCGCGATACGCCGCCAGATCGAGGCGCAGCGTGCCGGCAACGGACTTCATGGCCTTGGTCTGCGCGGAGCCGCCGACGCGGGACACGGACAGACCGACGTTGACCGCCGGGCGCTGGCCCTGGAAGAACTGGTCGGTGGACAGGTAGATCTGGCCGTCGGTGATCGAGATCACGTTGGTGGGGATGTAGGCGGAGACGTCGCCGGCCTGGGTCTCGATGATCGGCAGGGCCGTCATGGAACCGCGGCCGTACTCGTCGGACATCTTGACGGCGCGCTCCAGCAGGCGGGAGTGCAGGTAGAAGATGTCGCCGGGATACGCCTCGCGTCCGGGCGGGCGGCGCAGGGTCAGCGACATCTGACGGTACGCAACGGCCTGCTTGGACAGGTCGTCGTACACCACCAGCACGTGGCGGCCCGGGTTCTCGGGGCCGGCGGGCTTGCCGTCCTCGCCGTTGTAGATGAAGTACTCGCCGATCGCGGCACCGGCCATCGGGGCGATGTACTGCAGCGGGGCGGAATCGGCGGCCGTGGCGGACACGACGATGGTGTAGTCCATGGCACCGAAGCGCTCGAGGTTCTCGACGACGCCGGCAACCGTGGCGGCTTTCTGACCGACTGCAACGTAGATGCAGATCATGTCTTTGCCCTTTTGGTTGATGATGGCGTCGATGGCGATGGCGGTCTTACCGGTCTGGCGGTCGCCGATGATGAGCTCGCGCTGGCCGCGTCCGATGGGCACCATCGCGTCGATGGCCAGAACGCCGGTCTGCATGGGCTCGTGAACGGGCTTGCGGCTGATGACGCCGGGAGCCTTGAACTCGACCGGGCGCATGCCCTCGGCCTCGATGGGGCCCTTGCCGTCGATCGGCATGCCCAGGGGGTTCACCACGCGGCCGAGCATGGCCTTGCCCGAGGGAACCTCCATGATGCGACCCGTGGTATGAACCTGGTCGTTTTCCTTGATTGCGGTGACGTCACCGAGAAGAACGGCGCCGACCTCGTCTTCCTCGAGGTTCTGGGCCAAACCGTACACGGTTTTGCCGCCCTCGCCGACGAACTCGAGGAGCTCGCCTGCCATGGCGCCTTTCAGGCCGTCAACGCGCGCGATGCCGTCGCCGACCTGGATGACGGTGCCGACCTCGCGGGAATCAACGCCTACCTCCAAATTCTCCAGCTGCTTGCGCAGGGTTTCGTCGATAGACTGTGCGGTGATTTCAGTCACTAGCATTCACCTCCGTCTTCTATGCTCGTTTGAGCGCTTCGCGAACGTTTTCGACCTTCGTTTGCACGCTTGCGTCGATGCGCTCGCCGTTGGCGCTCATTACAATGCCGCCCAGAATGGACTCGTCGATGCGCTCGTCAAGCACGACGCTCATGCCCAGTTCCGATTCGGCCTTCCGTTTAATTACCTCGCGAAGGCGATCGTCAAGCGCGACGGCGGTGGTGACGGACACCACGCACACCTTCAGCTTGCTGGCGATCAGGCCCTCGTACACATCCCACATGCGCGAAAGAAGCGCGGTTTCGCAGCGCTCGGCCATAACGCCCAGCACCTCGACCAAGGCGGGATTCGCATCCGCGAAGACGCCCTTGATCACGCTCGCACGCTGCTCGGGCGTGTAGGCGGAGTCCGCCAGGACGCTCCTGAGCTCGGCGTTCTCGCGGATCGCGGAGACGACCTTGGTCGCCTGGTCGCGCACCTCGAGCACGCCGTCTTGCCCGCCCGCGTTGAACGCGGCGTCGAACAGGATCTGCGCGTATGTGGCGATCTGCTCTTTTACGACAAGACGGTTAGTTGGCATTGAAGCTGCCCGCCTCGTTCACGTAGCGCTCGATGATACGGCGATGCTCGTCGTCAGACAGATCCTCGCCCACGAGGCGGGATGCGACGGACACCGAGATGTCGGCGATGGAGCCCTGAAGCTCGGCCATGGCGGCCTTCTTCTCGGCCTCGATGGCAACGCGCGCCTTCTCGATCATCGCAGAAGCCTCGCTCTGCGCCTGGTTGGTGATTTCGGCCTTTGCCGCCTCACCCGTCTGCTTGGCGTCAGCCACGATCTTAGCGGCCTGGGCCTTCGCTTCGGCAAGCTCCTTTTTGTACTCCTCGAGCACGCGCTCGGACTCGATGCGCGACTCTTCGGACTTCTTAAGGGCCTCGGCGATGGTCGCCTCGCGCTTCTCCAGCATGCCCTCGAACAGGGGCCAGCCGAACTTGCCGAGGATGACGACCAAGATCAGGAAGGCGATCAGCATGGGGATGAACTCCACCATGTCGGGCAGGATAACCGCCACGCCCTCCTTGGACTCCGCGAATGCGAGCGCAGGGAAAGCAAAAGCCATGCTCGTACCGGCCGCGACGCGGGCCAGGAGAGCGGATGCTCCGTTTGCTCTCTTATTCACTGAGTAACCTCCTTTAAAAGCCTTGTACGGCAAAACTGTTCCGATGAAGGCGAAGGCTACATGATGAACGCGAGAACGAAGCCCAGGAGCGCGAGGGCTTCCGCAAGGGCGGCACCAAGGATGAAGTTGGTGAACAGACGGCCGGCCATCTCGGGCTGACGGGCGGTGCCGACGCACAGGCCGTAGCAGGCGATGCCGATGCCGATGCCGGGGCCGATGGCCGCGAGGCCGTAACCTACGACTTTGAGGGCACTAATGACGAAAACAGTTTCCACGATTTCCTCCTTTTGCCGTCTCTGAACACCTATTCAAAGACACCGGTTTTACTATGCGCCAACGGCCGTGGAAGAGAGCCGATGAGACCTGGGTAAACGCACCGTTTCGGGGAAGGTGCCTCCCTGTTCGAGCGGCCTAGTGCTCGGACGTGGCCAGCTGGATGTAGACGGCCGACAGCACCGTGAAGACGTACGCCTGGAGAAACGCGACCAGCGTCTCGAGGGCGTACATGGCCACCAGCAAGGCCATCCAGAGAATGGAAACGCCGCCGACGAGGGGCATGGCTCCCTCGATGACGGACTGGATGAACGAGAACGCGAAGATGGAGAACACGCCGAGGGCCATATGCCCGGCGAACATGTTGCCGTAGAGTCGAACCGCGAGGGTCAGCGCGCGCAGCACGAGCGACAGAAACTCGAAGAACCAGATGACGGGAACCATGGGCGCGGGCAGCCCGGACGGGGCGATGGACTTGATGTAGCCCCAGCCGCCGTGGGCCTTGACGCCCCAGTAGTTGAAGTAGACGAACGCGATGAGGGAAAGCGCCCAGGTGATGCTGATGGACCCGGTGGGCGTCTTGCAGCCGGGGATGAGTCCGACCATGTTGGAGATCAGGATGAAGAAGAACATGGTGGCCAGAAACGGCACGTGCTTCTTGTAGCCGTGCCCGATGGTCCCCTCGCCCATGTCCCGGCGGACGAACTGGTAGCCGGTCTCGATCATGTTGACGAACCGGTTGTTCGGAACCAGGGTGAGGCGCTGGGCGGCGACCAGGACGACGATGAGGGTGAGGGCGCACGTGATGCACAGCCAAAGCACGTACTGGGTGATGCCGATGCCGGACCCGAAATTGGCGACGAACGCCGAGTCGAACGACTCCTTAAGCTCCGGTACGTGGTGATTGACCAAGTCTAGTGGATTCACGAAACTACCCTTTCCCCTACTTGCGAACAAGCTTGTATACGTTGAAAGCGACCGCCGATCCGATGAGGGCGAAGAACTCGGCCAGAACGAAGGGCAGCGCCGCATCGCGCGCAACCGCGATGCAAACGACGACCGCGACTGCCACAACCAAAAAAGAAACGAGCACCCCGAGCAGAAGCGCGCCGAGGAACCCGAAGTTGCTCGTGGGAGTAGCCTTTCGCGCGATGCGCTGGGCGCCCATGAGCGGGAGGAAACCCGCGACACCGGCCAGAGCGCCGAGTACGATAGCTACAACCATGTCTCTCTTTCTTTGTGCGCGGCGATTCGCGTACGTACATAAACCATCGATATGATAGCGGAACGATGCGTATTCGTTAAACGTTATCCGCTAATAGACCCCGCAAAGGCCCTAATCGTCGGTGAAGAACTGATTTTGCACACAAGGCGGGCTAGCACGGGTCCCCCTCGGGTCGGAAAACCCGGTGCGAAAGCCCCGCTTCGTCCAGAATGCCCAGCGACAGCTCATCGGGATAGGGGTTTTTGTACACGATCTCGACGATGCCCGCGTTCGCAAGCATCTTGGCGCAGGTGATGCAGGGCTGCGTGGTGATGTAGATCGAGCTGCCCGCGATGTCGATGCCGTAGCGGGCCGCCTGGATGATGGCGTTCTGCTCGGCATGCAGGCCGCGGCAGATCTCCTGCCGCTGACCCGAGGGCACGCCCATCTGCTCGCGCAGGCAGCCCGCCTGCGCGCAGTGGCGCATGCCCGAAGGAACCCCGTTGTACCCCGTGGTGAGGATGCGGTGGTCCTTCACGATGACCGCGCCCACCGCGCGGCGCAAACACGTCGTGCGCGAACTCACCTGGTCAGCGAGCTGCATGAAGTACTCGTCCCACGAAGGACGGCGCGCCTGCTGCGCCATGATGAGCCCCCTCGTCTCGAAAGCGCCCGGCCCTCTCCGACCGGACGCCCCGGTTCAGATCCCCTACTTCGTGCCGAAGATGCGGTCGCCCGCGTCGCCCAGACCCGGAACGATGTAGCAGGCCTCGTTCATGCCCTGATCGATCGCGCAGGTGAACACCTGGACCTCGGGGTCGGCCGCCAAAACGGCGCGGATACCCTCGGGAGCGGCGACGATGACCGCCAGCTTGAGGTTCTTCACGCCGCACTTGCGCAGGTAGTGCAGGGCGGCGATGGCCGACCCGCCCGTCGCCAGCATGGGATCGACCACCAGGACCTCGCGCGAGGCGATATCCTCGGGCATCTTGGCGTAGTACTCGTGGGGCTCGTGCGTGGTCTCGTCGCGGTACATGCCCAGATGGCCCACCTTGGCGGCCGGCATCAGCTCGAGCATGCCCTCGACCATCCCGAGGCCCGCGCGCAGGATGGGAACGATCGCGAGCTTCTTGCCCTGGACCATCTTGCAGGTCGCCTCGGTGATCGGGGTCTTCACCCGCACGTCTTCCAGGGGAAGGTCGCGCGTGGCCTCGTAGCCCTCGAACAGGGCCAGCTCGCGCACCAGCTCGCGGAACTGCTTGGACGACGTGCCCTCGTCGCGCAGGATGGCGAGCTTGTGCTGGACCATGGGGTGATCGACGACGGTTACGCGGGTACCGAACTCTTCGGTGAAGCTCATAGGTTCGACCTTTCGTGTGCGGGCTGGGCAGCCGTCCCAGGCGGTTTTTATCTATCCGAACGAGGATACAACAAAGGAGCCCGCCATATGCGGGCTCCTTGCAAGTTCTTCAAGAGATGCGACGCGGTTCCGAGTTCGGAGCGGTGGCCGATGCCCCGCCCCACCGGGTCGCCCCTTCTCGCCGGCGATTCGCCGAAACCTAGTACTCGATGCCCTCGTACAGGGGATGCGCGGCGATGAGCGCATCGACGCCCGCTTTGACCTCGGCGAGCTTGGCTTCGTTCCCGGCGTTGAACACCGCCTCGGCGATGAACTTCCCGATCTGGTAGAACTCGTCGGCATCGAAGCCGCGCGTCGTGCCCGCGGCGGTGCCCACGCGAATGCCCGACGTGACGAACGGGGAGAGCTGCTCGTTGGGGACGGTGTTCTTGTTCACCGTCAGGCCCACCGATTCCAGGAGCTTCTCGGCGTCCTTGCCGGTCACGCCCGCCGGGGTCAGGTCGACCAGGCACAGATGGTTGTCCGTGCCGCCCGTCACGAGGCGCAGGCCCCCTTCGGTCATGCCGCGGCCCATAGCCGCGCAGTTCTCGACCACGCGGGCGATGTAGTCGGAAAACGACGGCTGCAAAGCCTCGCCGAAGGCGACGGCCTTGGCGGCGATGACGTGCATGAGCGGGCCGCCCTGGGATCCGGGGAACACGGCGGAGTTGAGCTTTTTGGCCAGCTCCTCGCTGTTCGTGAGGATGAGGCCGCCGCGCGGGCCGCGCAGGGTCTTGTGCGTCGTGGTGGTGACCACGTCGGCATGCGGGACGGGGCTGGGATGCGCGCCCGTCGCCACCAGGCCGGCGATATGAGCCATATCGACCATGAACAGGGCGCCGACGCCGCGCGCGATCGCCGCGATGCGCTCGAAATCGATCACGCGGGGGTAGGCCGAGGCGCCCGCCACGATGAGCTGGGGCCTATGCTGCTCGGCCAAGCGCTGCATCTCGTCGTAGTCGATCTGCTCGTCGGCGGTGAGGCCGTAGGGGATAACGTTGTACAGCTTGCCCGAGAAGTTCGCCTTGGAGCCGTGGGTGAGGTGCCCCCCGTTGTCCAGGCTCATGCCCAAAACGGTGTCGCCGGGCTTGATGAGCGCCGCGTAGGCCGCGTAGTTCGCCTGGGCGCCCGAATGGGGCTGAACGTTGGCGAACTCGGCGCCGAACAGCTGCTTTGCGCGCTCGATGGCCAGGTTCTCGACGATATCGACCTTCTCGCATCCGCCGTAATAGCGCTTGCCCGGATAGCCCTCCGCGTACTTGTTGGTGAGAACCGTGCCCATAGCCTCCATGACAGCTGGTGAGACGATGTTCTCAGATGCGATCAGCTCGATCGTGCCGCGCTGGCGTGAAAGCTCCTGCCTCAACGCGTCGGCTACCTGAGGGTCCGTCTGTGGTACGTAATTCAGCGTCATGAATGCCTCCTTGACTCGGTACCTGCCACTTCCTACGCTGTGGCCGCGTATATAAACGTCTACCCTAGCGCAACATCGGAGAAAACGCCGAGGAAAAAGCCCACTGGTTGAAAGCGCGGGCCAGCGGAACCCCTCTCGAAAGAACCCTAGTCCAGCGCCATGATCTTCTCGACGCGGCCGGTATGGCGGCCGCCGCCGAAGGGCGTGGAGAGGAACGCCTCGACGATGGCGAGGTTGGTTTCGGTATCGACGAAACGGCCCGACAGCGCGATGACGTTGGCGTCGTTATGCTCGCGCGCCAGCTGGGCGAACTCGACTGAAACCACGTTGGCGGCGCGGATACCCGCGCACTTGTTCGCCGCGATGGCCATCCCGATGCCCGTCCCGCACACCAAAACGCCGCGGTCGGCCCGCCCCGACTGGACGTCCTGGGCGACCAGCGCGGCGAAATCGGGGTAGTCCACCCGGTCCTCGTTGTCGGGGCCGCGATCGATCACCTCGTGGCCCAATGCGGCAAGATGCCGCTTCACGAGCTCTTTTCCCTCAAATCCCGCATGGTCGCCGGCGATGCTGACCTTCATGCGCGCCCCTTCCCAACGAAAGCGAACCGTCTGTCGGCCCCATGGTACGCATCGGCGCGGATCGGCTTCGCACCGATGGCGCGAAATCCACCAAAACCGCGGTTTGCGGGCCGCATCGCAATCGCAGTCGGGCGCCTTGGCCGCTTAGCGCTCGCGGGGGGCGACCGTCATCGTGCGCTCGACCGCGCGGTGCCAGCGGGCCAGAAGCGACGCCTGGGTCCGGTCGTCCATGTCGGGCATGAACACCGAGTCGGCGCGGCGCAGGTCGTGCAGCTGTCCGGGCGACGCCCAGAAACCCGTGGTCAGACCTGCCAGGTAGGCCGCGCCCAAAACCGTGGTCTCGGTGTTTTGCGGGCGGCGCAGCGGGGTGCGCAGGATGTCGCTTTGGAACTGCAGCAGGAAGTCGTTGGAGGCGGCCCCTCCGTCGACGTTGAGCGTGCGCAGCTGGATGCCCGAGTCTGCCTGCATGGCGTCTACCAGGTCGTACACCTGATAGGCCAGGGCCTCCACGCCAGCCCGCACGATGTGGGCGGCCTTCGTCCCGCGCGTCAGCCCGAAGATGGCCCCGCGCGCATCGGCGTCCCAGTACGGGGCGCCCAAGCCCGTGAACGCCGGCACCACGACCACGCCGTCGGTCCCCTCGACGCTGCGCGCCACCGCCTCGGCGTCCGCCGACGATTCGATGAGCCCCAGCTCGTCGCACAGCCATTGGATGAGGGCCCCGCCCACAAACACGCTGCCCTCCAGCACGTATTCGGGCGCGGCCACCCCGGGAGCGCTCGCCGCAACCGATGTGACCAGGCCGTGCGTCGACGAGCACGCCTCGCATCCGGTGTGCATGAGCAGAAAGCAGCCGGTTCCGTAGGTGTTCTTCGCCTGCCCCGTCTCGAAGCAGCACTGCCCGAACAGGGCCGACTGCTGGTCGCCCGCCACCCCGCAGATGGGAACGCCGGACACCACGCCGTCTTTGGCGGTCTTCCCGAACACGCTGGCCGAGGGCTTCACCTCGGGAAGCATCGACATCGGGACCCCGAACAGGTCGCACAGCCACGGATCCCAGCTCATGGAATGGATGTCGAACAGCATGGTCCTGCTGGCGTTCGTGACGTCGGTGGCATGGACCGCGCCGTTGGTGAGCGTCCAGATGAGCCACGAGTCGATGGTGCCGAACGCGAGGCGCCCCGCCTCGGCCCGCTCGCGCGCGCCCTCCACGTTGTCGAGGATCCACTTGATCTTGCTGGCCGAGAAGTACGCGTCGGGTATCAGCCCCGTCTTCGCGCGCACCTCCCGAGCAACCACCGGATCGCCGCAGATCACATCGACGATCTGTGCCGTTCGCCGACACTGCCACACGATCGCGTTGTACACGGGCTCGCCCGTTTCGCGGTCCCATACCACCGTGGTCTCGCGCTGGTTCGTGATGCCGATGCTGTCGATGTCGGCCGCCCCCAAACCGCGGGAAACCAGAAGCTCCGTCAAGGCTCCCAGCTGCGCGGACAGGATGTCGCGGGGGTTGTGCTCGACCCATCCGGGCCGCGGGTAGTGCTGGGCGAAGGCGTTCTGGGCCACCCCGCATATGCGCCCCCGGGCATCCACCAGCATCGCGCGGGCCGACGTGGTCCCCTCGTCGAGCGCCACTACGTAGTTAGCCATCGATCCTCTCCTCGAGAAAGTCCAGCACGTCGGCGAACAGCCGCGCGCGCACGTGGTCGTTGTGGGGTTCGTGCCGCGCGCCGGCGTACAGCTTCACGCGCACGTCGCGCACGCCGGCATCCGCCAGCAGAGCCGCAGCGCGCCTCACGCCCCGACCGCGTTCCCCCACCGGGTCCTCGTCGCCCGACACGAAAAGGACGGGCAGGTCGGAGGGGATGCGACGGGCGGTTTCAGGGGAGACGGCGCTCGCGACGAACTGGGAGAGCACCGCGTATCCCCCCGCCGAGAACATGAAGCCGCACAGAGGATCTGCCAGGTAGGCATCGACCTCGCGCTCGTCGGCGGATATCCAGTCGAGGGGCGTGCGCGCGTTTTTCACCGAACGGCTGTAACCCCCCACGCCCAGGCGATCGAGCAGCGCGCTGCGATGCGCCGGGCCCCTGGCCGCGATGATCGCACGCGCCGCCGCGCCGCCGAAGGCCGCGAGGGCCGCCGGGGGGTTGCCCGTGCCCGACAGCACCGCCCCCGCCACGCCTTCGGGGTGTTCGGCCAGGTAGGTGCGGACGATGAAGCTCCCCATGGAATGGCCGTACAGAAAGTAGGGCGCCTCCGGGAAGCGCTGGGAAACGGAACGGCGCACCTCGTGCACGTCGTCGAGGATGGCGCGGTATCCGCAGTCGGGCGGGATGTGGCCCCTCTCGTCGGCAGACGGCGCCGTGCGCCCGTGCCCCAGCATGTCCATGCCGCACACCGCGAAGCCCCGATCCACCAGGAACCTGGCGAGGGGCTCGTAGCGCTCGATGTATTCGGCCATGCCGTGGACAAGGTGGACCACGCCGCGAACCGGCCGGGAGGGCGGAGCCCACAGAAGCGCGTTCACCCGGCAACCGCCGCCATGCGACGCGAACGCCAACGATTCGGACGCCGGGCCCTCGCCCGTGCGGCCCTCCGAGGCGCCGCGCTCCCGTCCCTTCGCGCCGCCGGGTTCGACAGCTTCTCCGAATAAGGCTGCGAACAGATCGGATTCTGCGATCGAACCCTCGCGCAGCACCACAGGCGCCTCGCCCGTGCAGTCGACGACCGTGGAGGCGCGCCCGCACGGGTCGACCGACGGATCGTCCAAGACGGCCCCCGCCTTCGCCGCCACCTCGGCGTCCACGTTCTCGAGCGTCGGCGTGTCGGGGGCTCCCGACACGTTCGCCGACGTGGTGGCGAGCGGCGATTCGGTAGCCTCGATCAGCGCGCGGGCCGTCGCCGCGGCGGGCATGCGCAGGCCGATCGTGCCCTGCGCGCTGCGATACGCCTCGGGAACCTCGTCCGACGCCTTCACCACCAGCGTGAGGGCGCCGGGCCAGAAGCGTTCGGCGGCCGCGCGCGCGAACGCCGGCACGTCTTTCCCGAAACGCGTCAGGTCTTCGGCGGAACCGACCAGCCAGGCGACGGGCTTGCCCTCGTCGCGGCGCTTCAGGTCGTAGAGGACGCGGGGGCTGGGCGAGAACGCCACCGCCACTCCCAGGCCGCATACCGTATCGGTGGGGAAGATGACGGCCCGACCCTCGTGCAGGGCCCTCACCGCCTGGGGAAAGCTTCCGATATCCATCGACGCTCCTATCCTTGGGCGCCCCGGCCGAACGACACGGGAAGGCGCTCGATATCGATTCCGTACCGGTCCGAGCGATGGCGGGCGAGCGCCTGGGCGACGCGCACGCCGTCCACCGCCGCGCTCATGATGCCGCCCGCGTACCCCGGCCCCTCGCCCGCCGGATACACGCCGCTTTCCGCCTCGGACCCGCGAAACGACGCCTGGAAGCGCTCGTCGCGCACGATGCGCACCGGGCTGGAGCTGCGCGTCTCCACCCCGGTCATCACCGCGTCGGGGCTTGCGAACCCGCCCAGCTTGCGATCGAGCAGCGGAAGCGCTTCGGCCAGGGCGCGCGTCGCGAACGGAGGCAGGCACCCGTGCAGATCGCACCACACCACGCCGCGCGCGTACGAGGGCTCCACCGTGCGCGAAGGGGCGCACGCGTGCGAAGGATCATGCGAGCAGGCCAGGAAATCGCCCACCGTCTGGGCGGGAGCCTGGTAGGCATCCCCGCCGGCCGCGCGCGCGAGATCGAACGCCGCGCGCTCCACGCGCCGCTGCAGATCGACGCCCGCCAGCACGTCCCCCTCGCCGAAATCATCGGGGGACACCGACACCAGAAGGGCGCTGTTGGCGTTAGCCTCGTCGCGGGCGAACCGGCTCATGCCGTTGACCACCACGCCCCCTTCCTCGCTCGCGGCGCACACCACCGTGCCTCCGGGGCACATGCAGAAGGTGTAGACGCTGCGCCCGCTGGGAAGGTGCGCGACCAGCTTGTAGTCGGCGGCGCCCAGCGCAGGATGCGCGCAGGCCCTCCCGTACTGGGAGAAGTCGACGGCATGTTGCGGATGCTCGATGCGCACGCCGATGGAGAACGCCTTGCGCTCCATGCGCGCGCCCGAATCGCGCACCAGCCGGAAAGTGTCGCGGGCCGAGTGCCCGCACGCGAGGATCAGCTGGTCGGCGGCGATCACCTCGGTCGATCCGGTTGCCGCGTCCTCGACTGCGACGCTGCGCAGCGAACCGTCCTCGATGCGCCAGTCCGACAGGCGCGCATCGAAGCGCACCTCCCCGCCCAGCGAGACGATGCGCTCGCGCAATCGGCGCACGACCGATGCCAGCTTATCGGTTCCCACATGGGGCTTCGCTTGCCACCAGATCTCCTCGGGAGCGCCCGCGTCGATGAGCCAGCGCAGTATATGGCGGGCGATCGGGCTCTTCGTTCCCGTGGTGAGCTTCCCGTCGGAAAATGTCCCCGCTCCCCCTTCCCCGAACTGGATGTTCGTCCCCGTATCGAGGGGGCCGCCCGCGTCGAACGCGTCAACCGCCGCCCTGCGCCGCTCGATGCTCGAGCCGCGCTCGATCACCAGAGGCCGCAGGCCCGCCTCGGCCAGGTACAGCGCCGCGAACATGCCCGCAGGACCGAACCCCACCACGATCGGGCGGGGCGCGCCACCGGCCCCGTCAGGACGATCCATGCCCGAAGCGCCGCCGGACGCGCCGCCCGTCTGCGGGAAACGGGGGATGCGCATGCGCTCGTAGGGCTCGTGGACCTTGACGCGCACGCCGCGCGCCGGCTTCCGCTCGCCCGACGCCAGGCGGCGCTCCAAGTCGGAATCGGCCAGGGCGACTGCGAACGAGGCGATGAAGTGGACGTCGCTTTTCCTGCGCGCGTCGACGCTGCGCTTCAGCAGCTCGAACGAAGCGATATCGGAGGTCCTGCAGGCAAGCGCACGGGAAAGCGCGCGCCGCACCAGGCGCTCTGCGCCGGGCAATCCCGCATCGAGGGGAAGCGAGACGTTGGAAACTTCGATCATGCGCCCTCCCCTTCCGCGAACCGGGCTGCCGCCCGTCCTGCGACCAGGCCCGACGCCCACGCCCAATGAAGGTTGTACCCGCCGCACGGCCCGTCCACGTCCAGCGCCTCGCCCGCGCAGAACAGGCCCTCGGCGCCGTCCATGCGCAGGTCGATATCGGATACGGACGCGACGTCGATGCCCCCGCGGCGCACCTGGCACTGGGCCGGATCGCCCATGCCCTGCACTTCGAGGGGAAACGCCGAGATCATCGCAGAGAGCGCACCCAGCGCATCATCGGAGCACGCCGATTCCCCCGCAAGCCCGCAGCGCTTCAGCACGACATGCCCGATCTGGGGAAGCACCAAACCCCGCAGCATATCGTCGCAGGTGATGGGACCGCCCCTAAGCGCACGGGAGAGGCGCCCGCGGCGGCGGAGCAGATAGGCAAGCGCCCCGGACGGGTCGCATCCCAGCATGTTCAGCTCCACGGTATCGCCCGCCCACGCGAAGCGGGACAGGTCGTACACCACGATCCCCGACAACCCGTACTTGCGGAACAGCACCTCGCCCGCAGCGGGCGGCGCGATCATGCGGCGCTCTGTCGAACGCTGGGGCCTGAACAGGGAAACCTTGCAGCGAAGGCGAATGTTGTCCAACTCGCGGGTCCAGGTGGGATCGGTTTTGAGCGGCCCTAGGACCGGGCGTGTGCGCAGGACCCTCGCCCCTTCGACGGACAGGGAGTCCAACGCGCGGCCCCCGACCGCGATCACTACCGCATCGGCCCGTTCGAACGCGCCGTCGGCCATGCGCAGCGTGAAGCGCCCCGACAGCGCACGCGGCGGCTCGACGGCGGCGACCCGGCATCCGCACCGCTCGACCACCCCGGCGCGGCGGGCGGCAGCGCGCAGCACGTCCAGCACGCTGGTCGCCTTGTTCGCCGCCGGGTAGAGGCGTCCGTCGGACTCTTCCCGAAACGCCAGGCCGCGATCGGAGAAGAAGCGAAGGACGGGATCGGTGGGCTCCGACGCCCCGAAACGGGTGGGCGCGCCGCCGTCCTCGCCCGATCCGCCGGCGCGATCCCGCAGGCCCGCGAGCACGCGCGCGACGAACTCGCCGTTGTAGAACGCCGAAGCCGCATCGGCTTCGGCGCGGGAGTTCGACACGTTGCAGCGCCCGTTGCCCGTCGCCAAGATGGAGCGGCCCACGCGCTCGTCTTGCTCGAACAGCGCCACTTCGATGTCAAGCTCGTTGTTTCTGATGTATTCACCTGCGGAAACAGCAGCTGCAAGCCCCGCTGCCCCGCCGCCTATGATCACGATTGTCTTCATGGCCCCATTATAGGGCAGAAACGAAACGAGCCGGCGCTTCCCCACATCGACCGAACGGAAACGAATCGGAGGGAAGCGCCGGCTCGAGCGCGGATCGGCAAAAGAAGCGCTACTCGCGCTCGGATTCGCGCACGTTGTCCAGCAGCTTGTGCAGCAGAGAGCCCAGAAGGGCCGCCTCGTCGGCGTCGAGGTCCATGCACGAGGCCATCTGCGGCGGAACGCCCAGCGCCTTCTCGCGCAGAGCGGCGCCCTCTTCGGTGACGGCCACTTCCACCCGGCGTTCGTCGGCGCTGCTGCGGCGACGCGTGATGAGGCCCTTCGACTCCATCTTCTTCAGAAGCGGCGTGAGCGTGCCGGAGTCAAGGTACAGCTCGGCGCCCAGCTCGCTTACCGAGACGGTCTCCTTCTCCCAGAGAACCATCATCGTCAGGTACTGCGTGTAGGTCAGGCCCAGCAGGTCGAGCAGGGGGGTGTAGCGGCGCACCACTTCCTTCGCGGCGGCATAGAGGGGAAAGCACAGCTGGTTTCCCAGTTTGAGCCTCTCTTCGGGGCTCAGGGGGAAATCGTCGACCACTGCTTCGGACATATCGGAACCTCTTACTGGGCTGAATCGGACAATCGTATTGCACTAAATCGCAGGCTGTACAATTTACCATGTACCCAATTGAAATACTCGTGGCTGCGCGAATTTGCGCAGCCACTGTTGACAAACCTTCAATTGGAAGCGCCCGGTGATGGAGCCGGCAATCGTTACAGCAGTTCGGACACGCGGCGACGGACCTCGTCCATCTTGTCCGTGGGTTCGAAGCGCTCAACCACGTTGCCCTCGCGGTCGATGAGGAACTTGGTGAAGTTCCAGCGGATGTAGGTCTTGTCGCCGAACTCTTTCTCGACCGATTTGGACACCTTGTCCAGCACGAGCTTCTTCAAGCCGCTGAATCCCTGGAAGGGCTTGGCTTCGGCCAGCTCGACGAACAGCGGATGGGCGTTGTCGCCGTTGACCTCGATCTTGGAGAACTGGGGGAACTCGGTTCCGAACTTCAGCGTGCAGAACTGATGGATCTCCTCGTCATCGCCGGGAGCCTGGTTGGCGAACTGGTTGCACGGGAAGTCGAGGATCTCGAAGCCCTGGTCGCGGAATTCCTTGTACATGGCCTCGAGCTCTTCGTACTGCGGGGTGAAGCCGCATCCGGTTGCCGTGTTCACTACCAGCAGAACCTTGCCTTGGTACTCGCCAAGCGAGGTCGTGCTTCCGTCGGGGTTCTTTGCTTCGAAATCGTACACGCTCATAGGATAGCTCCTCTCGAAACGACGGGTGCATCCCCCCGTCTGATTGCGGATTCAGTATTGCACGATATTCGATTGTGTACAATTAAATATTGCGCAGTCTACATATTTCTCACACGATCGGCGTCGAGCAGTTTGAAGCGCGACCGCTGGGTTTCCAGGATCCCCTCTTTTTGCATCCGCCCCAGCTCGGCCGACATCGCCGAGCGATCGACTCCCAGGTAATCGGCAAGTTCCTGGCGGTTGAACGGAATGGTGAACTCGTCGGATCCGCAGCGGCCCGCCTCGAACGACAGGTACGCCAAAAGCTTGCCCCGAATCGTTTTGGGAGCTGCCGCAAAGGCGCGGCGCGACAGGGCGAGGTTCTTCTGCGCGAATATGGCCAGCAGGTTGCGCGAGATGAGCGCGTGGTGGGCGCACGTGCTGGAGCAGGTGGTGAGGATGCGCTCGACGTTCAGGAACAGGACCTCGCACTCTTCGAGCGCCACCACATCCACCATCAGCGGCTCGTCTTTCACCGCGGCGTAGGTTTCGGCGAACACGCTGCCGCGCGACGCGCGGCCCAGGATGCTGGTATTGCCCCACACGTCGACGGCCTGCATCACCACCGCCCCCGACAGGACCAAGCCCAAAGACGACGTCCGATCGCCCCGATGCAGCAGATACGCGCCCTTCGGGTAGCGTTTGCGGCGCGCGCCCAGGCATCCCAGCATGGACTCCACCTCGTCTGATGCAATCCCCCTGAACAGAGGCGTAGTCGCTATGAACTCCTCGGTCGATCCCATATGCGCTCCTTTCCATCCCGTCGGCCGCGTCGATCGTCGCGCTTCGTTTATACGCCGCGAAGTCCCTGCGCAGACCCGATCCATGTTGGATCCACAACATACGCAGAGCCTGCGAGCCGTTACCATGAGCGCATGAACGCGAACCTATCGAAACGCGGATGCGAGGGGGCATCATGATCAGACGGGTCATCCACATCGACGAAGAGAAATGCGACGGCTGCGGGATCTGCGTCAACGCATGCCACGAAGGGGCGATCGGCATCGTGGGCGGCAAGGCGAAGCTGTTGCGCGACGACTACTGCGACGGCCTAGGCGACTGCCTGCCCGCCTGCCCCGCGCACGCCATAACCTTCGTGGAACGCGAGGCTGCGGCCTACGACGAAGAGGCCGTCAGGAAGAATCTGGAGGCCCGCAACGCCGCTGGCCATGCAGCCCCCGCAGCACAGCGCGAAACCCCAACCGAGAAGAGAGAGGCATCGCCCATGGACGCATCGACCCATCATCACGACCACGCCGGATGCCCCGGGGCCCGCGCGCGATCCCTCGCACCCGCCGCAGAAGATGCCGCCCGCACCCACACGGCCCACGCCCCGAACGTACCCTCCCAGCTTAAGAACTGGCCGATCCAGATCAAGTTGGCGCCCGCCCAGGCGCCGTACTTCGACGGGGCCAACCTGCTCGTCGCCGCCGATTGCTGCGCGTTTTCCTACGGGAACTTCCACGCCGAGTTCATGCGCGGCAAGGTGACCCTGATCGGATGCCCGAAGCTGGACGCAACCGACTACAGCGAGAAGCTGGCCGAGATCATCCGCTCGAACGACGTGCGCAGCGTCACCATCGCGCGCATGGAGGTGCCCTGCTGCGGGGGCCTCGAGCAGATGACGAAAAACGCGCTGATGGCAAGCGGGAAGTTCATCCCCTGGCAGGTTGCCACCTTCTCGCTAGACGGACGCCTGCTCGATTAGCCCGCGCACCACGACCCCGAGATCCTCCGCGTCGTCGCGCGTGAATCGGTAGCGCACGCACTGGGGCGTGTCGGGCGCGCCCTCGCGCGGCTGCTCGACGCGCACGAACACGGCCTCGACCTCGCTATATCCCTGACCCAGCACCACGAAGGCATAGCAGAGCGCCTGAAGCGCATGCTTGCGGGAAAGGGCGTCGGGCGCCTCGTCGGGACGGCCGCCCGTCTTGTAGTCCACGATGAGGGCGCGTCCCGAAGCTGCATCCTCGGCCAGAAGGTCGATCGCACCCTCGAGGATCGCACGGGACCCGTCGGCGAGATCGAGGGGGCAGGCGAACGGAACCTCGCTTCTCACCCGGTCGAACGCCTCGACCTCGCGCGCGACGTCGCTGCGCGCCCACCGCCCCAGGGCCGCTTCGATCCGCGCGGTTTCGGCGCGGTCGAGGCCGAAGCGATCCGCGCGGGCCCTCACGAGCCCGGGCGCGGGGGGCGTTATGCCGTCCGCGCCGCGTGTATCCACCGCGTATTGCGCCAGCAGGTGGAATGCCGAGCCCAAATCGGTCGCCTTGTCGGAATCGGAAACCGAGAAGCCCGCCCGATCGTCCTCTGATTCGAGGAAACCCTCGCTCCACGACAGCCCGAACCGCTCCCGCGCCTTACCCTGTCCGTCCGCGCTGGCGAACAGGCCCTGGTCGGCAGCGTCGATGAGGTCGCCCTCAACCGGTTTTCTCCCATCGACCGATACGGCGTAGCGCGCCGCGACGTCGACCGCGCCCGGCGCACCGTCGGCAGCATCGTGGGCAAGCGACGAGTAGCTGAAAAACCCCGAGCGCACAGGTTCGAACGTCCCGTACGAAGGCAGCTTGAATGGCTTGTGAACAGGCACGATGAAAGCATCTTCGGCTGTATCGACGCCGTCTTCATCGCGGGGCGGGAATATCTCGTCGAGCGCCACCTCCTTCTCGGGGACGCTCTGGTGGACCACCACCGCAGGCTGCGACCCGCGATACGAAAGCATCGTTTCGCCCTGGTCGAAGAAACCGCCCGGCCCCGCCAGCGCGGGGACGACGGCGCTCATGGGGTCTCCCGCACCGGGCGATCCCTCGGGGCGCTCCTTGGTGCGCGCGCCCCTCATGGATAGGATCACGGCCTCCTTGGCCCGCGTGATGCCCACGTAGAGCAGCCGCTTGGCCTCCTCCGTTTCGCCCACATCGTTCAACCTGACCATGGCCTCGCAGGCCGCCACGGCGTCGTCGCCTTCCATCACGAGGCGGGCGAGCCCGTCCTCGTCGTCGTCGGCGTCGAAGAAATCGCATGATGCGGCGGCCAGATCGGCCGCATAGGGAACCGCCAGGCGATCGTCCTTGGCGAGCAGCGACAGGTACATGCGCCCGCCCAGCCTCACCCACCGCAGCGGCGACGAAAAACGGCGCCTCTCGTCCATTTCGGAGATGGCCACGATCGGGAACTCGAGACCCTTCGAAGCATGGACGGTCATGATGCGGACGAAGTCGCCCACCCGCGCCGAGAGCGCGCCGGGGGAAAGCCGGCTGCCCTCGATGGTCGCGCGATACAGTCCGGCCACTTCCGCCGCACCCGCGCCGGAAGCCTCCAACCCCTCGACGATGCGGATGGCTTTGTACATGTTTCCCGCGCTGGCCAGGCCTTCCCCGCCCCGTTGCTGGAGGCGGGAGGCCAGACCCGACTCCACGAACGCGAAGCGGACGGCCTGGGCCACCCCGTGCGCACCCAGCATCGAGCGCGCCGCGCCAAGCACGTACCGGGCGTTTTCCAAGCGCTCCGACACGACGGCGCCCTCGGGCTCGACGCCGCGCACAAGGTCGGACAGGCCGCGATCGATGCCGCGCGGCCGCACTTCCCCCTCGTCGCACGCGGTTCCCAGATACAGCAGGTCGGCCGTGGAAACCTCGAACATAGTCCCGGTGAGGACCTGGTACAGCGCCTGCGTGTCGTGCTCGTCGGCCAGCGCGTCGAGCAGCGAGGCGACTTCGAGCGCCTCGAGCGAGGACGAGAACACCGATCCGCCCGCCACCACGCAGTTGAAACCGAGCGCGCGCAACTCGTCGGCGTACATCGAGGCCTTCGGCATGCGGCCCAACAGCAGCACCATGTCGGAGGCGGCGCACCCCGCCTCCCGATAGGCGGCGAAGCGCTCGGCTATGCGACGGGCCCGCAGACGGGCCGCCACATCGGTTCCGTGCGTCACCCGCGCTTGCGTGCTGAACAGGTCGACCGCGACGCGCGGCATGCCCGCGGGCAGCGCGCGACCGACGCGGCTTTCGTCGCGGCCGGGCTTGAGGCTCATGAACCGGCCGCCGAACACCTGCGGCTGCTCGAAAACGCGGTCGACGAACGCCAGCACGTCGGCATGGCTGCGGAAGTTGTCGGCCAGCTCGATGACCTTCCCTTCGCCTTCCGTCCCGACCTTTTCCAGATGATCGCGGTACACCGACACGTCTGCCCCGCGGAACCGGTAGATGCTCTGCTGCCAGTCCCCCACCGTGCACAGGCGGCGCGCACCCGGGCCCGCCAGGCGCTTGATCATATCGACCTGCATCTGGTCGGTGTCCTGGAACTCGTCGATCATCACCAGCTTGAACCGGTCCTCGTAGCGCGCGGCGATCTCGGGGCGCTCGACCAGGGCCCTATGCGCCATGACCAGCAGGTCGTCGTTGTCCAGAACGCCCAGCTCGGCCTTGGCGCGCTGGAACGACGCGGATGCGTCCTCGGCGATCGCGATCAGCATGGAGAGGGAGCCGGCGGCATGCAGCAGGCGGGCGGTCTGGACCGCGTAGGCGAAATCGGCGTCGACCCGCTGCGCGCGGTCCTTGAACTTCGCACCGCAGTTTCCCGGCACGCGCACCACGTCGCGCGCGATGGACAGGGCCTCGATCAGCGACGGATCGGGCGCACACGACAGCTTCTCCAGGCGCTCCGCCGCCTCGAGAGTCGCGAGCTTCGGCGCGATGCGCTTGTCGGTTTCGGGCAGCTGGACCCACACCTCGGCCACCGAGGCCGCGCATTCCCCCAGGTAGGCGATCGCCTGATGGACCGACAGCCGCGGCGTGCGAGCCACCAGCGACGACACCCCGCCCTCGGAGGCGAGCGCCATGCCCATCAGCTCGGACGCCAAGGCCGCGACCCCGCCGTCCGCCGCTCCGTACTCGTCGTGCAGGGCGCCTACCGCTTCCGATCCGAAACGGTCCTCGGCACGGCGCAGCGCCCCTTCGAGCGCCTCGCCCTTCAACCGCGCGACCGAGGGCTCGTCGGCCATCGAGAAGCACGGGTCGATCCCCAGTTCGACCGCATGGGCGCGCAGCAGCCGGGCGCACATGCCGTGGATCGTCGATATCCACGCATCGTCCACCAAAAGAGCCTGGTCGATGCGGCCGATCGCACGCAACTCGTTTTTGATGCGCGCCTTCAGCTCGCCGGCGGCCTTCGTGGTGAAGGTGATGGCCAGCACCTCGTCGATGCCGCCCACGAACCCCGACTCGACCGCATGCGCGATGCGCTTGGTGAGGGTGAAGGTCTTGCCCGATCCCGCCCCGGCGGCCACCGCCACCGGCCGATCGAGGGTATCGACGCATTCCCGCTGTCCGGGCATCAGTCCCATGGCTTTACGCACCTCGCTTCGGGCATCGGGGAACCGGGCAGTACGCGCACACGTCCGCATGCAGCGGCTCGGGGCCTATCTCGCCCGCTTCCAGGCGCGCGAGGGCCTCTTCAACGCGCGCCTCCGTCTCGTCCATCAGCTCCGCGAACCCGAAGGGCCCCTCCACGTCGCAGGACAGCTTCTCGGGCTTCGACACGGGAAGGTCCGCACCACCGATAACCGCAGGGTCGTACAAGCCGGCGACGCGATCCCCCGCCGCACGACGATAGCGCACGAACAGCGCGCCCACCACGTTCAAACCCAGCGCGCGCTTCACCGCCTGGGCGTATACGAGCGCCTGGACCTTGCACGACCCCTCTTCGCGGGCGGCCTCGACGTTGTAGCGCGCGGAGAGCGACCCCTTGTAGTCGATGATCACCGCGTTGCCGTGCCCGTCCACGTCGATGCGGTCGACGCGCCCGCGGATCGCGCGGCCCGCGTACGTGACCGGCGGATCCTCGGGAAGCGCGTATTCCAGGTAAGCGGGATGAAACCGCGCGAGGAGCGCCGCCTCGGTGTCCAGATAGCCCACGAGGAAGCCCTTCAGCTCCTCCAGGCGGCGCCGCTCGAAGTGGTCGAGGGCCACCAGGCGGCGCCCCGGCTCGAGGGAGGGCTGCAGCTCGGCTGCCCGGTCCGCTTCCTCGCGCATGATCTGGCGCGCGCGCTCGATGTTGTCCCCGCTCACCTTGGGCGCCACTTCGCTTTGGAACCGCCGGTAGAAGGACTCGAGCACAGCATGGGCGAACGTCCCCTGCTCAGACGGCCCGAACAGCTCGGCAGGGGAAACGAGTCGCAGCCGCCGCTCGACGAACCATCGGTAGGGGCACTCCAGGTACATCTCGATCTGGGAGGGAGACGGGCACCATCGGTACGGGCCCGGCCTCTCGGGGTGAACGAGGGCCGCCGACGAGGCGGGCACGCACCCCAAAGGCCCGCCTGCATCCGGGCACTCCGCCAGCTCGGCGCCCCCCGAAGACGGGCGCTCGTTTTCGAACAGCGTCTCCTCGCCGCGCTCGGATGCGAGTCCGTGCAGGTCGGGCGGCAGGTGGAAGGCGTTTTTCACCTCGTCGATATCGGTGGGATCGTCGCGGTAGGCATCGACGAACTCCTCCAGAACCACCGACGGGTACGCCTCGGCCGCATCGATGTCGTTCAACGCGCGCTCGACCGCGAAGACGCGACGGGGAAGGCGCTGCAGGCGGGCGAACCGGCGCCGAGCGCGATCGAGGGACGATTCGCACGGCGGCATCCCCAAATCGGAAAGAACCGCCTGGGCCGCCGAGGCGTGGTCGGACACCGATTGGGAGACGCTGTCCATGTCGCACACCAGCACGACGTCGCACGAACCAGCCCCGAGGCGCGCCGCCTCGCGGTGCTCGAAGAACCGCACGCTTCCCGAAGCCGAGCCTTCCGAGCGCGACCTCGAAACGGGAACGCGCACCGACTCAAGCGCCCTCATGCAGTCCCGCATATCCGCCTGCGCCCGGCGAGCCGCCGACGTAACCGATTGGAACGCGTAGGTCGCCGCGATCTGGTCGGCTTCGAAGTGCTCACCGTTGCGGCGCTGACCCCGAATGCCGTCGCGGATCGAATCGAGCAGCACGTCGGCTTCGGGATCGAGCGCGACCTCCTCGAACCGCCCGAACAGCTCGCTTTCGGCGCGCAGCTCGGACAGCACCCGGCCCTTGTCCGACAAACGGTCGGCCCTCAGCTGCGCGTCCAAGCGCTGCGAGCGCCACTCGGGAAAGCCCAGGAGGGGGTTTCCCACCACGTCGACCAGGCACGGCACCCACGATGCATCGTCGGACGAAAGGCGGTTCAGCCCCTTGACCGCAGCCCCGAACGCCGTCCTGAAAAACGGCAGCTTCGCAGACGCGAACAGGGGAGGTTCCAGCACATCGACCAGCTTCTCGAACAGGCCGATCGGATCGTCGCATGCCACCACGACATCGCATCCGTCCGGAAGCGCGCGCAGGGCATCCGCGATGGCGGCCGCCTGGGCGTAGGCCCCCGAGGGGAACACGAATCGCAGCTCGATGCCCTCGGGCAAACGCCCGATCATGGCCCGGCCTTCGTCCCGGCCGCCATCGGCGCCCGTCTCGTCCAGCTCGAGGTTGCCGCACGATTCGAAGAACCAGCGCTGCTGATGCGTCATCGCCGCGCCCCCCGAGAAGCGCACGGCCCTTTTGCGGGGAAACACCTCGTCTTGGCGCTGGACCAGGAAGGACAGCGCGTCACCGGGTTCCACGAAACCGATCTTTCCCAATGCGCTGCGATAGTCGGACAGAAGGTCGCGCACGCAGGCGAAGCGGGCCGAGCGTTTCGCCAGATCGGACATCCCCTGCTCGAACAGAGGCACGCCGAAGCCGGAGGAAGCGAGCTCGCCTGCGAAGCGCACGTAACCTTCCGACCACATCGCGGCTTCGCCGTCGTTCGGAGCGCCCGAGCCCTCCGCGCGTTTGCGGCGCTCGCGCACAAGGCGGCCCAGCAGCAGGTCGCGCTGGGTGCCGTCGACCAGCCTGCGCTCGTCGCCGAACAGGTCCCATAGCGAGGAAACCCAGGCGGCCCAGGGAACCACCTCGACGCCGAACAGGGACGATCCCGCTTCCGTTTCCCGCTTGACGAACGCATCCGCCTCGGCGAATCCCTCGACGATCACGATATCGGCCGACATGATGGCTAACCCCCTTACGAATGCTCGGACGAGATTGTACCCCGCAAGCCGCCCCGATGCGCGCGGGCGCGGGCAACCCCCTCGAAAGATGCCCCGACAAGCCCCCTTCGCGCCGCCGAGCCCGAGGGAGGCCGAAGCTCTGAAGCGTCGGGGCGCGGCAGCCAGACGGCACGCGAGCCCGATAGTCGGTGGAATCCGAGGTGCACGGTAGATGCATCCCGACTCATCGGGTATTATTTACCCAGGTTTTATTTCTTCGATCAAAGGATCCCCTATGAAGTGCCCTCAGTGTGGTTCGGAATGCCCGGATAACGCCCTTTTCTGCACGGAATGCGGCACGGCGCTGCCCGCAGCGCCCGCAGACGCGCCCCAACAGCCCAGCGCACCCCAGCCCGCAGAAACGCAGCCCGAACCCGCAGGCTACCAGCAACCTGCCGCCGCACCGCAACCTGCCGGCGAGGTCGCGCAACCCGCCGCGGCAAGCCCCCAGCCCGAATCGGCCCCGGGCCAGCAGCCTGTCCCTCCTGTGGGACAGCCCCAGGCTCCCTACGGCCAGCCCATCTACAACCAGGCTTCGAGCACGCCCTGGTACGGCAAGACCTGGGTCATCGTCTTGTTCCTCCTCTTCTTCTGGCCGGTCGGCATCGTGCTCATGTGGCTGAAGTCCTGCACCTGGTCGAAAGTCGTCAAGGTCGTCGTCTCCGTTATCCTGGGACTCTGCGTCGTTTCCTACGTCTTCATGGTCATCGCAATGTTCAACGCCTTCAGCCAGGCGTCGAACGACATCGCCAGGTCCGATACGGCCATCACCGCGCCCAGCGCGCCGAAAAGCTCGCTGCCCGATGCCGGCAGCAACTCGAAGAGCGCTCCCGACACGTCCAAGGGCACGCCCGCTCCCTCCACCGGCACCCTCGACAGCAGCCGCCTGAAAGACGCGAAGGACAACCCCACGGTCTACGCCCTCATCAACATCGACGGCTCCGATCTCGACGGGCTCCTTCAATCCTGCGGCCTGAAGTTCGACCGGCAGTGGCAGGGTTGGATCAACGACGATATGTCGCGCAGCGTCGACCTGTACGATTCCCTCTCCAATGACGTGCCTCTCGATACGATCAGATCGCTCTCGTCAACCGAGTTGCTTGAGAGTGGAGATTTCTTTGTGAGCTGCGGAAAATCATATGACTCGCTCGACTCGTTCGCGAGTTCCGTCGTCAATACGGACGCCCAGAACCTCGAGTTCCGCTCCGATGACGGGCTGACCCGCATCTACGAGGTGACCGACCTCGACGGAAACGTGTACAATGCACTGGTATCCAGCGTCGCAGGAGATTACAGCTTAATGATCACGCGGGGCTAGAGCTCGACAGCCTCCCGAACGAAGACTCGAAGCCCCTCGACGGGCCGGCAGGAGATTTTGCTAACGACATGTTTCAAGGCGATTTCTCCTGCCGGCCCGCTTTTCGTTCTGCTATAGTTCCACGCCATGAACACTTCGACGACATACGTATCCTCGACCGACGCCCTCGGGGCGCGGGTCGGCGCGGTTGTCGTCCCCTCCCCCTATTCCTACCGATACCTATAGCACACGGGCGCGGCCCCTTCGCGCTGCGCTGCCCGTGCGGCAACAACCGTGTGCGCCTCCGACCCCTTTGTTTCGGCGACCGCTCCAGACAGCGGCAGTATCGATAGGAATCACCCATGATAAAAATACTGATGGTCCTCGTTTTCCTGGCTTCGGCCATCGGAATCGGCTTCGCCACGCGCGCAGCGTCGCGCAGTGTGGACGGGTTCGTGCTGGGCGGGCGCAACGTCGGCCCCTGGATGTCGGCGTTCGCGTTCGGCACCAGCTACTTCTCCGCCGTCATCTTCGTCGGGTACGCCGGGCAGTTCGGATGGAAGTACGGCCTTGCCGCCACCTGGATCGGCGTGGGAAACGCCATCCTGGGAAGCCTGCTTGCCTGGTGGGTGCTGGGCCCGAAGACCCGCGCGATGACCCGCGAGCTGAACGCGGCCACCATGCCCGAATTCTTCGGGAAGCGCTTCGGATCGAACGCGCTGCGCATCGCCTCGGCCGCCATCATCTTCGTGTTCCTCATCCCCTACACCGCCAGCGTCTACAACGGGCTCTCGCGCCTGTTCGGCATGGCCTTCGGCATCCCCTACGAAGCCTGCGTCGTCATCATGGCTATCGCCACCTGCGCTTACGTAGTGCTGGGAGGGTACACGGCCACCGTGGTGAACGACTTCGTCCAGGGCCTCGTCATGCTGTTCGGCATCGCTGCGGTCATCTTGGGCGTGCTGAACGGAAACGGCGGGATCGCCCAGGCGATACAGGGCCTCTCGGAGGTGTCCGACCCCGCCATCGCCATGACCGCCCCGTTCACCAGCCTGTTCGGGCCCGATCTGCCGAACCTGATTGGGGTCGTGGTGCTCACCAGCCTCGGCACCTGGGGCCTGCCGCAGATGATCCAGAAGTTCTACGCCATCAAAACCGATTCGGCCGTGCAGAAAGGCGCGATCATCTCCACTCTGTTCGCCTTCGTCGTCGCCGGCGGAAGCTACTTCCTGGGCGGCTTCGGACGGCTTTACAGCGATCAGATCGAGCGCGGGGTGAACGGGTTTCCCATCTACGACAGCATCGTCCCCACCATGCTGTCGGGCTTGCCCGATATCCTCATCGGCCTGGTCATCGTACTGGTGCTGTCCGCCTCGATGAGCACGCTGTCATCGCTTGTCCTCACCTCGTCGTCGACGCTCACCCTCGACCTCATCGACCGCAACCTGGTCGACTTCGAAACGCCCGAGCGCAAAGTGGCGTGCATGCGCGTGCTGCTGGCGGTGTTCGTGGCCGTGTCCGCTGCTATCGCGCTTGTCCAGTACACGTCTTCGGTCACGTTCATCGCCCAGCTCATGTCCATATCCTGGGGAGCGCTGGCCGGGTCGTTCCTCGGTCCGTTTTTCTGGGGGCTCTACTCCAAGCGCGTATCGCGCGCGGCGGTATGGGCCAGCTTCGCCGTCGGCGTGGGCCTGACCGTCGGGAACATGGTGCTGGGATCCTTCGGGATGCCGATCTTCGCCTCGGCCATCAACTGCGGGGCGGCGGCCATGGTGCTGTCGCTCATAATCGTCCCGCTGATCAGCCGTTTCACGCCGGCTGCACAGCCTGTGGCCGAACCGGCGACGCGCTAGGCCCCCGCGTCCGGGCACGCGGGGGAAATCGGCGGCAACGAGCCGGAATCGTTGCCGAACGCCCGACCGTCGAGCGGGGCGCGGCCGCGCGCGCTTGCCCTGCTGCTTTCCGCACCGGCCCGCTCGCGGTGGGGTATCCGCGCGAAGGCGGTTGCGCCCCGTCCCGGATCTCCGTCGCATCCGACGCGCGCGTAGTCGAGCATCCCGAACGCCGGGCCCAGCGGCACCCCGTCGCCCACGAGAACGCATGTCTCGCCGGCGGCTTCGCGCAGCAGGCCCAGCGCGTCGGCCATCAGCTGCCCGCGGTTCATCCCGTCGTGGGGAAACATGCAGGCGGCATAGAGGAAGTCGGCCCTCAGGAGGGAGAAACCCCAGTCGCCCGTCATGGTGGAGACGTAAAGGCGCACGTAATCGCGCACCTCGGGATGGCGGCTGTTCAGCGCCAACGCGCCGCCCCAGAACGGGCCCGCCGACACCTCGCGGCCCTCGTCGTCGCGCAGCAGCCAATCGGGGTGCTGCGCCGCCAGCCGCGATGTTCGCGAGCATGCGAACGGTGCGGCCCACAGCCCCGGCTCGAAGCCCGCCCGGCGGATGCGCCGCGCCAGTTCGCCCAACCCCGAGGGAAAGCGCCGCCGATCGACCTCGAGCCAGTCTCCCACGCAGCAGTACCCGCCGCCGACCTGGAACGCGTGCAGAGCGTCGGGAGCCGTCCCGCCCTCGGCAAGGGCCGCCGCTCTATCGAGATCCGCCGAAACCGCGCGCTCGTCCACCGTGTCGAAACGGCGATGAGGACCGGCGCTGCCTACCAGGGGCCGATCAGTGCGCGCCGAGATGCCGGCCAGCTCGAACCAGCGATCGTACACGTCGTCGAGCGAACCCGAAACCACGCAGTAGCGGGCAAGCACCGTGCGCGTTCCCGCCGCGATCGCGCGCTCGGGCACCTCGGTATCCGCCGTCACGACCCCGCCGGCGGCATCCGTCCTGATCAGCGTCAGTCCCTGACGCTCGTCGAGCGAGGCCAGCAGAAGATGCCGGTCCCCCCTCCTGAACACCGCGTACGTGAACGCATGCATCTCGCCCGCGCGGCCCGTGTACTCCACGAAACGGTAATCGCCCACGCCGTCGATGCCGCAGCGCTTCTTCACGAACCCCGGGATGCGGTTCATCCCGTGCAGCCTTCCCCATACGGACCGCTCGGCGGTGTTGGTCCAGCTTTGGTACCCGTTCAGCAGCACCCGCTCGTCGGCGGCGTAATCGTGGCGGAACCCGACCGAGCAGGCCGCCAGGGTAAGCTCGGCCCGGGGCGTCACCGCCAGCTCCAGCACCTCTCCGTCAAACGAGGCCTCGACCTCCGCTTCGCCCGCATCGAACGATTCGAACGGAACCTGGCGCACGTCGTAGCCCTCGCCGGTCGCCAACCGGTAGCGCATCCAGCAAAACGCGGGGACCAACTCCATCACGCGACGCCCCTTCCCCACGATGCGCGGCCTTCCTCCCCGATCAGCGAACGACTCATCTGCCGGATCCTTCCAGATAGAATATGCTCATCTCCATCAGGCACTCCAACTCGCGCGTGGTCGAGAAATCATCGGAGGGCACCACGTTTCCCCGCTCGAGCTTCTGAGCCTCGTTCATGAGGGCGTGGAGCGCAGTGTCGTACACCAGGTTGTGGTCGATATCGCTGCGGATGGTCCCGTCCTCCATGCCGTCGCGGCACAGCTGATCGTACACGCGGCGGAAGCGGGCGAAGCTGGCCTCGTACTCTTCGACCTGCGCGATGTCGAAATCGCCGGCGAGTATGATGCGGTCGAGCTCGTCGAGAAACGCCATGAAGCGCAGGTTGCGCTTGGACATCTCGAGGTACTGCCCCAGGATCGCCCGAATGCGGGAGATGGCCGGCGTGTCGGGGTCGAGCCGATCGATGACCTCGTCGAACCCGTCGCCGAACCGCTTCCACAGAACCGACCCCGCCCTGAGGGCAACGTTGGACTTCGTGTCGAAGTAGCGGTAGATGCTCGCCACCCCGACGTTCGCCCGCTCCGCGATGTCGGTCATCTTCACATCCTCGATGGGCTTGACCATGAACAGGTCGGCCGCCGCCTCGACGATGGCCTCCTCGCGCAGGGCCCGCGCACGCGCCGAGCGGGGGTGAAGGGCGATATCTTCGGATTTTTCGGAAGCATGTGACCGCACGAGCCGATTCCTCCCATCGCGCAACCGATAGCAATCTGATCATAGTATCACCGATCCTGCCGATGCACAGACGGGGAAGCGGCCCGAAAACAGCCCCTTGCGCCGAACGGCCGCGCGAACTAGAATGCGTCCCATGAATTCTGTTTCAGGGCGAGGTGAAAATCCTCACTGGCGGTAATCGGAGCCGGCCGCAGCAGGCCGTGCTTCCCGAGAGTCCGCGAACCCTGCGTTTTCGCAGGGCCGATCCGGTGAGATCCCGGAACCAACGGTTACAGTCCGGATGGAAGAGGCAGAAATCGCACGCGATCGCACCGTCTTCGCATGTGGTTACAGGCCCGTATGAACCGAGGAATTCATGCGGGCCTTTCCTTGCTGTGCGGGGCGAAGGGAAGCGGACCCGAACGAACCGTTCGCCTCGCGCAAGGAGGAGCCATGTCCGCCACCGAAACCGAACTCGAATTCGAGAACACCAACCGATGGGAGACCCGCCAGATCGTCACGATGGCGCTGCTGGCCGCCATCGGCGTGCTCCTGTCGTTCATCGAGATCCCGATCATGCCCGGGGTTCCCTACCTGAAATACGACCCTTCGGCCGTCCCCGCCATGGTGAGCGGCTTTTCCTTCGGCCCGGTGGCCGGCGTTGCGGTGGGAATCGTGACGGGGCTGATCCACGGCCTGCTCACCAGCAACTTCTGGGGAACCATCATGGTGTTCATCTGCACCACCGCCTTCGTGCTGCCCGCCGCCCTCATCTACAAGAGGAGCCGCACGTTCAAAAGCGCCGTCGTCGGCCTCGTGCTGGGAGCGGTATGCATGGTGGCCTTCGCCATCGTCGGCAACCTGCTGGTCACGCCCCTGTATTCGGGCATCAGCGTGGAAGCGGTCATGGGCATGATCGTCCCCGTGCTGCTTCCCTTCAACATCTTGAAGACCATCGTGAACGCCGTCCTCACCCTCATCGTGTACAAAAGCGTCTCGAACCTGCTCACTCCCAAGAAAAAGCAGGTACGGGGGCGCTAGGAACCGCCGCGCGCATCGCGCGCGCCGAAAGCGATCCGGCGCGCGATCCCCTGAACGACTACGAACCCCGAGGTAACGCCATGATCGATTTCTCACAGGTCGGATTCACCTACGACGGCGAGCGATTCGTCCTCGAAGGCATCGACCTTTCCATCGGGAAAGGGGAGTTCGTCTGCATCCTCGGCGGAAACGGGTCGGGGAAATCGACCCTCGCCCAGCACATCGACGCGCTCCTGCAGCCCGACGAGGGAACCGTGACCGTTAACGGATGGGACACGTCCGACCTGACGGCGCTCTACCTCATCCGCTCGACCGCCGGCCTGGTGTTCCAGAACCCCGACGACCAGATCGTCGCCAGCATCATCGAAAACGACGTGGCCTTCGGGCCCGAGAACCTGGGCGTGAAGCCCGATGAGCTGCGCAAACGCGTCACCGCCGCGCTTGCCCAGGTGGGGTTGATGGGCTTCGAGAAACGCGATACCGCCGCGCTGTCCGGCGGGCAGAAGCAGCGCGTCGCCCTGGCGGGCGTCCTGGCCATGGAGCCGCAGATCCTCGTGCTCGACGAGGCGACCGCCATGATCGACCCGCGCGGGCGCAAGGGCCTCATGAAGATCTGCCGGAAGCTCAACGACGCGGGCATGACCATCGTCATGATCACCCATTTCATGGAGGAGGCGTCGCAGGCCGATCGCGTGGTGGTGCTCGATCGCGGGCGCATCGTCGCGGACGGCTCGCCCGCCGACGTGCTGGTGCGCGCCGAGGAGCTGGAGCATCTGCACCTCGACGTCCCCCCCGCCGCCAAGCTGGCGATCGAGCTGCGCCGACAAGGGGTTCCCGTATCCGTTTCCATCGACGAGCGCGCATTGGAGGACGAGCTGTGCCGATTGTTTTCGACCAGGTAAGCTACTCATACGACGAGAAGCGCGAGACGGCCCGCAAACGCGGGATCGCCGCGCGGCTCCGCGCGGGAAAGCGATCGAGCGACCAGGGGGAAGAGCTGCGGGAACAACCCGCGTGGGGCTCGACCGCCCAGCAGGAGTGGGCGCTGCGCGACGTGTCCTTCACCTTGGGAGACGGCGAGTTCCTCGGTTTGTGCGGGCATACGGGAAGCGGGAAGAGCACCCTCATCCAGCACATGAACGGGCTGCTCACCCCTACCGACGGGCGCGTGATCGCTAACGGGGCCGACCTTTCCGACAAGAAGGCGGCCCAGCGCTGCCGGGCCGACATCGGCGTGGTGTTCCAATACCCCGAGCACCAGCTGTTCGCCGAAACCGTGCTGGCCGACGTGTCGTTCGGCCCGCGCAACCTCGGGTTGTCGGAAGAGGAAGCCGCCGAGCGCAGCTTCGAGGCGCTGCAGGCGGTCGAGCTGGACGCCGACGCCGTTGCGGACAAGAGCCCCTTCGAGCTGTCGGGCGGCCAGCAGCGCCGCGTCGCGCTGGCCGGGGTGATCGCCATGCGCCCTTCCGTGCTCGTGCTGGACGAACCGGCGGCCGGGCTCGATCCCCAGGCGCGCGACGAGATGCTCAACCTGGTCGCACGCCTGCACCGCGAGGGTATGGCCATCCTCATGGCCTCGCACAACATGGACGACCTCGCGCGCCTCAGCGACCGCATCCTCGTGCTGAACCAGGGAAGCGTCTTCATGCTGGGAACGCCCGACGAGGTGTTCTCGCGCGGAGACGAGCTGCGCTCGATAGGACTGGATGCGCCTTTCGCGCAGAACATGGCCGAAGCGCTGCGAACGCGCGGCGTCGCCCTCGACCGGGGGCTCTACGATATCGAGGGACTCGCCGCAGCGCTGGCGGAACGGTACCGGGCCCGCCGCCACGGGCAGGCGGCCGAGCCGCAAGCGCAGGTGCGCGACGCCGGCGAGGACCGATCGGACGGCGCGGCCCATGCCTGATATCCCCGTCCTCGGCAACTACCGGGCGGGTTCGAGCGTCATACACCGGCTCGATCCGCGCACCAAGCTGCTCGCCGCGCTGGCCCTCATCTTCATCACGTTCGCCGCTCAGACGTTTTCCGCACTCGGGGCCCTGACGCTGTTCGTCCTCGCCTGCGTCCTTTTGGCCGAGATCCCGATAGGCGACGCCCTGAAATCGATCGCGCCCCTCTCGTTCTTCGCCGTGGTCACCGCGCTCATCAACCTGTTTTGGACGCAGGGAGGCGCCGTGCTGTTGCAGTGGGGGTTCGTCACCGTAAGCGAGCACGGCGTGCGCACGGCCGCGTTTTTCGGATACCGCATGATCCTGCTGCTCATGGCTGTGAGCCTGCTCACCCTCACCACGGCGAACCTCGACATCACCGAGGCGTTCGAGCGCGTGCTGAAGCCGTTGCGGCGCATAGGCGCGCCCGTCCACGAGCTGAGCATGATGATGGGTATAGCGCTGCGGTTCCTCCCCCAGTTCGTGTTCGAGGCGAAGACCCTCTACCTCGCGCAAATCAGCCGCGGGGCCGCCTTTTCCCGAGGCGGGGGCAGAGGGCGGGCCAACGCGCTGGGGTCGATCGCCGTCCCCCTGTTCACCAGCGCCTTCCGTCATGCCGAAACGCTGTCGAACGCCATGGAGGCGCGCTGCTACCACGGCGAGCGCGGCCGAACGCGCCTGGTTCCCCTCGCGTTCGGTTCGGCCGATGCGGTGTGCGCAGCCGCCCTTCTCGTCGCGCTTGCCTGCACGGTTGCGGCCAACCTGCTGCCGTGGTAAGGACGACGGGCGAAAAGAAAACTAGTCCTCGAAGTCGTACAGGTCCTTGGCGACCTTGCGGAACTCCTCGTAAGCCTGATCGGCGATAGCTTCGTCTTCGACCATCTCGAACTCGGAGGGCTGGCCCTCCTCGTCGGTTTCCACGACCTCAAGCACCAGCACCTCGCCGGACTGCTGGAACTCGTCCTCGCCCGCCGGGAAGAAGAACCCGTACTCGCGCTCGGAGATAATGACGCTGCCCAAGAACTCCAGCTCGACGGAATCACCGTTCTCGTCTTGAAGCTCGATGGTCACGCCCTCCTCGGTGGGCGGGCAGAAATTGGGGGCGCTGGCTTCGCGCATGTCGTCTCCTGTTCTTCGCCTCCCGACGCCCGAAGGCACCGGAAAAGGCCGTTCGCTTGAATCGAAGGTCAGATTGCGGGGCGCATCGGAAAGACCGCGATGCACCCCGTGCGTGCTATTTCTTGCGCTTGGACGAGCCCGTCACCGAAACGGAAGCCGAATGGTCGAACTCGAACGTCCCCACTTCGGGACCGTATTTCTTCTCGAGCTTGGCGTAGCGCTCCTCGCGGGTCTTCCACATGGCGAACAGCGGCGTCGCAACCGCGATCGAAGAGTACGATCCGGCGATCAGGCCGATGACCATGGGGAACGCGAAGTCCTGCAGCGTCTCGCCGCCGAACAGCAGCATGGCGATCACGGGGATGATGGAGGTGAGCGTCGTGTTGACGGTGCGCAGGAACACCTGGTTCAGCGAATGGTTCGCCATCGTCATGAACGAGCACTTGATGCTGAGCTCCTTGGCGTTCTCGTTGATGCGATGGAACACCACCACCGTGTCGTACAGGGAGTACCCCAGGATGGTAAGCAGGGCGGCGATGGTGTTGGGCGTAAGCTCGCGGCCCACAAGCGCATAGACGCCCATCACGATGATCAGGTCGTGCAGAAGCGCCACCACGGCGACGATGCCCATCTTGTACTCGAAGCGGATGGCGATGTATACGATGATCAGCAGGAGCGAGACCAAAAACGCGATGAGCGATGCGCGGATGACGCTTGTGCCCCAGTCGGGACCGATGGTAGACACCTGGATGTCGGAAGTGGACAGCCCCAGCTCGGCAGCCACGCTGTCGGCGGCGGCGCTCGAAACCTTCGCGTCGGTTTCGGTGGTGCGCACCAGGAAGCCCTCCTGGCCGTCGGCCTGCGTGGTCTGGACGGTCGCGTCCGCGATGCCCGCATTGCGCAGAGCCTGGTTCATCTGGTCAGACGTAACACCCTCGGTGTTCGAGAACGTGATGGACGTACCTCCCACGAACTCGATGCCGAAGCTCATGCCCTTCACGCCCACCACCGCGATGGAGGCGGCCACCAGCACGGCGGATACGGCCAGAAGGATCTTGCGGGCCTTCATGAAGCCGATATCGTGCTTGATGAAGCGGCCCTTCAGCGCGCGGACCGCTGCCACGGCCTGCGAGCCCCCCTCGCGCTTTGCAGCCACGCGGTCGGTGATGGAGGGGTTCATGGCCTCGCCGATCTCGGCGTCGGACGTAGAGACGTTCTCGGCCTCGGCGAGCGCGGCGTAGGCGCGGTGGGCCTCCTGGCTGTCCTTGAGGTCCCAGAAGCCGGGATGGCGCGCGATCACGCGCGGGGCGAGCAGGCGGATGAGCGGCGCCTTGAACAGCAGCATCATGACGATGTCGCAGATGATGCCGAGCGCCAGGGTAAGGCCGAAGCCCTTCACCGAAGCGGAGGCCAGGAAGAACAGGGACAGGGCGCTGACCAGGGTAACCAGGTCGGCGTCGATAGAGGTGAGGATGGCGTGCCTCACGCCGGTGATCGAAGAGGCCCGCACGCTGCGGCCCATGCGCACTTCCTCGCGGAAGCGCTCGACGGTCAGCACCGACGAGTCCGCGGCCATGCCGATGGTGAGCACGATGCCCGCAACGCCCGACAGCGACAGGCTGAACAGGCCGAAGTGGGAAAGGGTCGCCAGAACGCCCAGGTAGAACACCGCGAACACCACCATGGCGCCCGCCGTGATCAGGCCGAGGCCGCGGTAGAAGAACAGCAGGTACAGCATGACCAGCGCCAGACCGACGAGGGCCACCAGAACGCCGGCGGCAAGCGCGCCCTGTCCGAGCGTCGGGCCGACCACCTGGCTTTGCGCGTACTCGAAGCTCACGGGAAGCGATCCGCTCTGCAGAACCGTCTGCAGGCCCTTGGCGCCGTCGAGCGTGTAGTTGCCCGTGATGGACACCTTCCCACCGGTGATCTCGGACTGGACGGCGGGGGCGGACTGCACCTCCCCGTCTAGGATGATGACGATCTTGCCCTTGGTGGGAGCCAGCTCGCGCGTCGCGTCGGCGAACGCCTGGCTTCCCTCTCCGTCGAGCGTGACGTTGACGGCGTAGTCGGTTCCCGCCTCGGATGCGCGGTCCACTGAGACGCCGGTGATGTTCGCACCCGTGATCATCGCGGTGTACTGGTCGGAGGTCACCTTGAGGTTGCCGCTGTCCTGCGCGGGAAGCGAGTTGCCGAACGCGTCGGTGACCGTGGCGTTTTCGCCGTAGTTGCCCGAATCGATCTTGCTGCGCAGCGTCGAGTCGGTGAAGGAGTCGAGGCGGGCGAACTCGAGCTTTCCGGTCTTCCCGATGGTCTCAAGGGCGGCCTCGGTGTCGGTGAGGCCGGGGATCTGGACGAGGATCTGGTCGGATCCCTGACGCTGGACCACCGCTTCGCTTGCTCCCAGCGCATTCACGCGGCTTTCGATGATGGCGCGCGAGGTTTCCATGTCCTCGTCGGTGATCGCGCTTCCGTCGGTGCTCTTCGCGGTCAGGACGACCGACAGGCCACCCTGGATGTCCAGGCCCTGGTTGATGCGCTGCGCGGGTGGCGTGAATGCGAACACCGACGCGACGATCAGCAGCGTGGTGATGACGAGCAGCCAGATATTGCGGCGCTCGACAGGAGCCCCCGCCTTCTTCTTGCGACTTTTGGCTTGACCGGCTTTAGTGGTGGCCATCGAACTTCCTCTTCCATCCCTTGGTTCCGGACCCGCGCGAGCACGGGGAACTCGGCTCCGGCCTGTCCTCATGCGGCGGCCGGCATTGTTTTATGCGAACCTGATTATTTTGCCACAGGAACAAAGAAAAACCTTCTGGGAACGAAAAGTTAGACGCATTATCAAACTTCCAGCATCATCGTTTCGCCCCTCGCGGCTTCCTAGTAGTCGTCGGCTCCGGGAGACGCCATCCACTCCCGGTAGAAATCCTCGTACGCGTCGGCCAGGATCGCTTCGCGGGCGCGCGCCATGAGGTCGATGAGGAAGTGCAGGTTGTGGATCGAAAGCAGGATGCCGCCCAGCATCTCTTTCTGCTTCACCAGATGGCGGATGTAGGCCCTCGTGTGGTTGCGGCACACCGGGCAGGTGCACGACCGGTCGAGTGGCGAGAAATCGCGCGCGAACTTCGCGTTGCGCAGGTTCATGCGACCCTCGCTGGAAAACGCCGTCCCCATACGGCCCGTGCGCGTGGGAAGCACGCAGTCGAACATGTCGACGCCCTCGCGCACCGCGCGCACGAGCGTGGTGGGATTGCCCACGCCCATGAGATAGCGCAGCTTGCCTTCCGGCATCGCCTGGCACACCGCCCCCAGCGTCTCGAACATCACGTCGTGAGGCTCCCCCACCGAATAGCCCCCGATGCCGTATCCCTGGAAGCCCCGGCCGCCGGCCGCCCTGCTCTCGGAATCGATGCGGACCAGCTCTTCAACGCTTTCGAGGCGCAGATCTAGATGCATGCCCCCTTGAACGATCGCGAAAAGGGCCTGGTCGGGCCGTGTATGGGCGTCGCAGCAGCGCTTCGCCCATTCCCACGACAGCTTCGTGGAGGCCCGCACGTCCTCCTTTTTCGCCGGGTACCCGATGCACTGGTCGAGCTGCATGCAGATGTCGGCCCCGATGCGCTGCTGGATGTCCATGTTCGACTCGGGCGTCCAGCGATGCCGGCTTCCGTCGTAGTCGCGCGCCTGGAAGCTCACGCCGTCGCGGTCCACCTTCATCATGTGGTCGAGGCTGAACAGCTGGAACCCGCCCGAATCGGTGAGCATGGGCCCGTCGTAGTTCATGAACTTCTGGATGCCGCCCGCTTCTTCGACCAGATCGACTCCGGGGCGCATGTAAAGATGGTAGGTGTTCGCAAGAACCACCTGGGATTTTATCTGATGCAGCTGATCGGTTGTGACGCCTTTGACCGTCGCATGGGTTCCCACGGGCATGAACATGGGCGTCTGGAAGGTTCCGTGCGCGGTTTCGTAGCTGCCCGCGCGCGCATGACCGCTGCGGCCTTCGATCCGGTACTCGAACAGGGTCATCTACGCATCCGCCCCTTCGCGGCGAGCCATATCGAGCCGCGCGAGCGCCGCCCCGGTAAACGTCGGGTCGACCGCCCCCCGCTCGATCGGCGCGGCGGGGTTCGAGCAGACGGGAAGCCTCTCGACCCAGGAAGCGAACTCCTCAAGCGTCCCGTTGCGCACCGACGCCACATCGAACCCGTCGGGGTTCAGCAGGTTGTCCGTAACCAAAAACGCGTCGGATCCGAGCGCGCAGCAGGCGAGATCCTCGACGGTGTTGTTGCCCACCATCAGCACCTTTTCAGCAGGCACGTCGGCAGCCAGCATGTTCTCGACGAAGTACGCGGCATGGGGTTTGGTGGAGCGCGAGTTGTCGAAGCACGTCGTGCGCTTGAACAGCGCCGGATCGAGCCCCGCCCACCTCAGGCGCTCGTCGACCGCCGCCGGAGGGAACAGAGGCATGGTGGTCAGCAGCAAGGGGTAGCCCTTCTCGGCCAGAACCCTCACGGCGCGCGCAGCGTTCGGATCGGGCGAAACCATACGGCCCACCTCGGGGAATACCTCGCGGTAGTACGCGTCGAACCGGTCGACCCAATCCGACCAGTAGCCGTCGTTGTAGCGCATGAAAGCGCCCCAGAACTCCTGGTCGTTGGTGGTGTCGAGCCCGTGGTCGCGCATAGCGGCGATTCCCGCGGAAAGCCCGCGCTCGAAATCGGCCGGATCGGCGCCGGAGCGCGCCATGAACCCCGCGATGCTCCCGAAATAACATTTCAGGAATTCGTCCAGGTCCATCGGCAGGAGCGTGCCGTCCAGATCGAAGAACACCGCACGCAGATCCATATCCTCGGGGGCCTTAAAGCCGCAGCTCTGTTCATTCATAGCTCTTCCCTAACCCTTGTCGGGAGATTCGTCCATTGAGGTAGTATAGGGCACATCGAAAGGAGCGCTCGAAACCCGATGAAATTGCTATTGCACGCGTGCTGCGGGCCCTGCTCGCTCGAACCCGTCAGGCTGCTTGCCGAAGCGGGGCACGACATCGTCATCTTCTACTCGAACAGCAACATCGCCCCGCGCGACGAGTACGAGAGGCGCCTTTCCGAGCTGCGCGCATTCGCCGATTCGGCGGGCGTTCGGGTTGTCGAGGGCGCCTACGATCCCGAAGCCTGGGAGGCGAGCGCGGGAGCGCTGGGCGACCGGCTTGCCGTCGACTACGCCACCCGCATCGACCAGGCGCGATCCGTAAGCGAACTGCTGGACGACGCCAACCGCCAGAAACGCTGCCGCGCCTGCTACCGCCAGCGCCTGCGGGAGGCGGCCGCAGCGGCGCGCGAGGGCGGGTTCGACGCGTTCTCCACCACGTTATCGGTAAGCCCCTACCAGTTCACCGACGTTATTCGCCAAGAACTCGAGCGCGCCGGCGCCGCGGAGGGGATCGAGGCGCTGTTCGAGGACTTCCGTCCCTATTACGACGAAGCCACCAGGCGCAGCCGCGAAGCCGGCATGTACCGCCAAAGCTACTGCGGATGCCGCTTCTCCATCGCCGAAGGGGAGGCGACGCGCGCGTGGCTCAAGCGGCAGCGGGCTCTGAAGCAGGCCGCATCGGCTCGCGAGCGCGCAGGCGAGGATGCCCGCCAGGCTGCCGAACGGGCGGAGAAAGCCCGTCTGAAGCGCGCCTACGCCGACAAGCAGGCGCGCAAGAAAGCCGTTCTGAAGGCCTTGCGCGCGCAAGGCGGCGCCTAGGGGCGCAAGCGCCTCCGAGGCAGCCGGGCAAAACCCCGCCTCGACATGACGGCCGAAGACCCCGCCCGCGCCGGCCCGGCGCCAGCGCATCGCCTCTTCGCCAGCCAGGTCCGCCGCGCGTCCCGCATCCCCGTCCGCCCGATCCGGCTCGGTCGGAGCCAACCGACCGAACCCGATCCGACCCGATCCGATCCGAAAGCATCCCATGAGAACTAGCGATTTCGATTACAACCTTCCCGCCGAACTTATCGCCCAAGAGCCCGCGGCCGACCGCGATGGCTGCCGGTTGCTGGTGATGGATCGGGAAACCGGCGACCTGGAAGATCGCATCTTCCGCGACATCGTCGACTACCTGCACCCGAACGACCTGCTGGTGGTGAACGAGACGCGCGTGCTTCCCGCCCGCCTTCTGGGCAGCAAGCGGGGAACCGGCGGGGCGGCCGAGGTGTTTTTGCTGCGCGAGGTGTTCGATCGCGAGCCGAAAACCAACAAGAGCGCGCTGTGGGAAGTGCTGGTGCGGCCCGGAAAGCGCCTGAAGCCCGGGTCGGGAGCCGTCGTCGACGTGCGCGACGCGGACGGAAACGTCGCTTTGTCGGCCGAGATCGTCGATTGGGTGGACGGCGCGGGCAAAGGAGAGCGCATCGCGCGGCTTTCCACCGAGCTTCCCTCGCTTGACGAGGCGCTTCACCGCGTCGGACACACGCCGTTGCCCCCCTACATCAAAAACTACGCGGGCGACGAGGAGCTGTACCAAACCGTGTACTCCAAGCGCGAGAGCTCGGCCGCGGCGCCGACCGCCGGCCTGCACTTCACGCCCGAGCTGATCGAGCGCATCAAGGAGAAGGGCGCGCGATGGGAAACGGTCGAGCTGGAAGTGGGACTCGACACCTTCCGCATCGTCGATGAGGACGATCCCGCCGATCACGAGATGCACACCGAGTTCTACACCGTGCCCGAGCAGACCATCCGCGCCATCGCGGAGACCCGCGCTGCGAAGGGACGCGTGATCGCCGTGGGGACCACCAGCATGCGCAGCCTCGAGAGCTGCTGGGACGCGCAGGCCCAGGCCCCCCGAGCGCGCGACAGGGAGGCCACCTCGCTGTTCATCCTGCCCGGATATCGGTTCAACGTGGTCGATGCGATCGTGACGAACTTCCACGTCCCCCGCTCGACCCTCATGATGCTGGTGAGCGCCTTTTCAACGCGCGACAATGTTATGAGGGCCTACGAACACGCCATCGAGCAGCGCTATCGCCTGCTGTCCTTCGGCGACGCGATGTTCGTCCGATAACAGAGGGGGTGCCGGCCGCTCCTTTGCGCGCGGCCGACGCCACGAAGATCGCTGGTTACTCGAACCTACTCGAACCTACTCGAACCTACTCGAACCTACTCGAACCTCAGGTTCAACCTCAGAAGGAACGTTCAACCTGCGGATCCTCGAAAACCGCAGGTTTTACTCGAACCTACTTGGGCCAACAAAAAAACGATCCGCTTGCGCGGACCGTTTCCAGCTTTATATCTGAATGACTCAGGAGTTAAGCTTTCACGACGTTGCTGGCCTGCAGCTTGCCGTTCTGACCGGTAGTGATGTCGAACGTAACGGCGGCTCCCTCGTCAAGAGTCTTGAAGCCGTCCATCTTGATCTCAGAGAAATGGACGAAGAGATCCTCGCCATCAGCCTGGGAGATGAAGCCGTAGCCCTTCTCGGGGTTGAACCACTTAACAGTACCTTGCGCCATTTCATTCCTCTTTTCTCTCCCCGGCAGGGCCGACGAGTAACACTCGTGCTGCATGGCATCAGCACTCGCCCTCACCTCGAGAGCAACGTAGATAACTATACGCTAACATGAACCCGATTCTGTCGAGGAATGCAACTAACCTGTTGATTCTGGCCGCCCATCGGTGAAAAACACCGCTTATCGGTCCTCTTGATCGTACTGACTGAGCGCTGCGTCCTCCAAAGCGGAGAAGTCGGTGGGATCGTCGGGCAGCTCGATGCCGAAGCGCCCGGCAAGCGCGCGAGCCTGGGCCGCACGCAGATCGGCCAGATCTCCCTCTCCCCCTTGCTGAAGGTACACCGATTCGAGCAGCAGCCCGTGAGCCAGGTAGCGCACGATGCGCGGCTCGATGCCCGACACGTCCATCACCGAGGCCATCGACTCGGGGGCAAGCGACAGCATCGCCTTCCCGTCGAGGTCGGTGGCGCGGGAAAACGCGTCTTCGATGGAGCGCGCGCTGTCGAGCGGATCGAGCTTGCGCTCCTCCTGGATGCGGGTCTTCGTCAGAGCCTCGACGAACTGGAGGATCTGCCTCATAAGGTAGTCTTGCTCGTACACATGCTCCCCTTCGAACGGATGGCGGTTTAGAGAGTCCGGGGCGGCGCGATGCCCAGATGCTCGTAGGCTCGTACGGTCGCCTGGCGTCCCTTGGGGGTGCGTATGATCAACCCCTGCTGCATAAGGTAGGGCTCGTACACGTCCTCGATCGAGTCGATGTCCTCGGAAAGAGCCGAGGCGATGGTGGTCAACCCCACCGGCCTGCCTGCGAACTGGACCGCCAGCAACTCGAGGATGCGGTTGTCCATGGCGTCGAGCCCCAGCGAGTCGATCTCGAAGAAGCTGAGGGCCTGGGCCGCGACGTCTTCGGTTATGGCAGCATCTCCCCGCACCTGCGCCCAGTCGCGGACGCGCCTGAGCATGCGGTTTGCGAGGCGCGGCGTTCCGCGCGAGCGCCGCGCGATCTCGAGCGCGCCCTCTTCCTGGACAGCCACGCCGAGGATGGATGCCGAGCGCGCCACGATGGCGGCCAGCTCTTCGGGGGTGTAGTACTGCAGGCGGTAGGCTATGCCGAAGCGGTCGCGCAAAGGCCCGGTGAGCAGACCGGTGCGCGTCGTAGCCCCCACCAGCGTGAACCGGGGAAGATCGAGCCGGATCGAGCGCGCCGCCGGACCCTTGCCCACCACGATGTCGAGCGCGAAGTCCTCAAGCGCCGGATACAGCACTTCTTCCACCATGCGGTTCAGGCGGTGGATCTCGTCGACGAACAGAACGTCGCCTTCCTCGAGGTTCGTGAGGATGGCGGCCAGATCCCCCGTGCGCTCGATGGCCGGGCCGCTGGTGGTTTTTATGTTCGACCCCAGCTCGTTGGCCACCACCGTGGCAAGCGTCGTCTTGCCCAGGCCGGGAGGGCCCGAGAACAGGATATGGTCGGGAGATTCCCCGCGCTCCTTGGCCGCCTCCAGCAGAATGGCCAGCGACTCCTTGACCTTGGATTGCCCGAGGTAATCGCTAAGGTACTTGGGGCGAAGGCTCCTGTCGAGCGCCAGGTCGTCTTCCTGGAGATCGGCCGAGACCGCACGCTCGCGCGCGGCTGGCTCATCCGGCGCCTTCGATGAGCCCGCAGCCGTTCCGGACGCATTGCGCGCCTCGAACACCATGCCCTCTATTTCAAAGTCAGAACCCATATCAGCCTATCCGCGCGCCTAACCGCCCAGTCGTTTCAACGCATATTGTATCAGCGCCATTTCCGAGGCCGCTTCGGGCGCACCCTTCAACGCAACTTCCGCTTCTGCCGAGGTGAAGCCCATGGAGAGCAGGGCCTCGGTCGCCGCGGGCAGCGACGCCGCGCCGACGGGGGCGGACTGGTCGGAGCCGGATGCGCCCCCGAAATCGTCCAGCGACCCCTTCAGCTCCAGCACGATGCGGGACGCACCCTTCTTGCCCACGCCGGGTATGCGCTGGATCGCCGCGATATCCTGGTTCGCGATATGGGCTCCCAGTTCGTGCGGCGCATAAGTTGACAGGGCGGCGAGCGCCACCTTCGCTCCGACGCCGCTTACCGTGATGAGCTTCTCGAAGAAGCGCTTCTCGTCTGCCGTGACGAACCCGAACAGCGACATATCGTCCTCGCGCACCTGCAGATGCGTGAACACCTGCACGGGCTGGCCCGCCGCGGGAAGCTTGGAAAGCGATGCCGAGGACATGCCCACCTCGTAGCCGACCCCGTTCACGTCGATATAGGCCGCCGTGAGCGTCTTGCCCGCAAGGACACCCTTGAGAAACGCGATCATCGTGCACCTCCCGCACTTTGCGACCCCTCGTGCGTTACGTAGCAGACGGCCGCCGCCAGCGCGTCGGCCGCATGATCGGGCCGAGGAGCCTCGTCGAGCCCGAGCAGCTGCTTCATCATGTACTGAACCTGGGACTTGTCGGCCGAGCCCGTCCCCACCACCGAAAGCTTTATCTGACGGGGGGAGAACTCGCCCACCGAAAGCCCCGCCTGGGCGCAAGCGACCAGCGCGGCCCCGCGGGCCTGCCCCGTTGCGAACGCCGCCGAGACGTTCTGGCCGAACCAGACGGTTTCGATTCCCACCGCTTCGGGCGAGAACCGCTGCACGACCGCGGTTATCTGCTGGTGGATCTTGCCCAGCCGCCATGCCAGCTCGCGATCGGCACCCGTGGACACGCAGCCGTAGGCGACGCAGGAAAGCTTCGAGCCGTTGCGCTCGATGACGCCCCACCCGGTGTTCGCAAGCCCGGGGTCGATGCCCAGGATGATCCGTCTTTGCTGCATACGCGGACCCTCCTCGCTCGATCAATCTGCGATGCCGTGCCGATTATAGAACATTTGTTTGTATATTACAAACGGGCCGGAGGCAGATACCGATAGGCGCCCTCTTCGTCGACTTCCCGCCGAACAAGCCCCTCGCCCACCACGTGATCGAGGACTACCAGGCCGTTCTCGAGGATAACCCAGCGCTGCACGGGAAGCAGGCCCGAAAAGCCCTTTCCCCTCGTGTTCCACCGCATCGAGCGCACCGCCTCGTAGCCGGTGAGGCCCGGACGCTGCGCGATCAGCGCCGCGGCCGCTTCGATGCGCTGGCCGTGATGGTCTTTCAGCCAGTCCACGCGTTCGTCGAACGTTCGGCGAAGCCTCCCGTGGGAGTGGCACAGCAAAGAAACGCCCAGGGTGTTCACCTTGTCGAGGTTGGAAAGGTAGCGGGCCATGGTCCGAGGGCGGTCGCACCTGAAACCCAACCCGGGCGACATGGGGTACAGCACGTGATCGCCGCTGAACAGAAGCCCCGCCTGCGGCTCGTACAGAGCGAGGTGCCCCGGCGTGTGGCCTTCGACATCGACGACGACCAGGCGATGCGACCCCACCTTGATCACATCCCCGTCCCCCACGAACACCAGGTTGCGCCCGCGATCGTCGAAGCTCTTGACGCCCATGCCGTAGCTGCGCGCGATGTCGGCGTATTCGGGCGGGCACCCCTCGGCACGCAGGCGGGCGGCCAAAGCCCCGTGAAACGAGTTCTTCTGAGCCGCGCACATGTAGTCGAAGTCGACCTCGCTGAGATATATGCGCTGATGGGTGCCGATGATCCGATCGACCAGCCCGGCGTGGTCGAGGTGGAGGTGGGTGAGGAACAGCGACATCGACCCGACGTCGATGCGCAGCTCGTCGAGCGTGTCGAGAAGCGCACGGAAGCTCTCGTCGGAGGGGGCGCCGGTGTCGATCAGCAGCGCCTCGTCCCCGTCTCTGACCACGTAGCAGTTCGTCTGCTTGGTGATGACGTTGGGGAACGGCACCGAAACGAGGTACACGTCGGGGTTGGAGCCTATCTGCCAATACCGTTCGCCCGATGCGAAATGGCCGGGAGCCTCGAAGAAGTCGTCCCGCACTCCGTATGCCATGTTCCTCCCCTCATCGTTCCGACGCCCCGCGCCTCAGAGCCGCCGCGCGGGGCCTTCCGATATAAAAAAGATGCGCCGACGGTGCGGCGCATCTCGGGTTCGTTCGTCCAGCGGCTGGCTACTCGGATTCCAGAGCCGCCACGACCTCGTCGGTCATGTCCATCGTGTGGTACACGTTCTGGATATCCTCCAGATCCTCCAGCTTGTCGATGAGGCGCATGACCTTCGGGGCGTCTTTGGGCTCGATCGCCGTCGGCGTGGTGGGGATCATGGTGAGCTCGGCGCCGTGGGTCTCGATACCGCCTTCTTCCAGGGCTTTCTTCGTCGCCATCAGCGCAGTGGGAGCCGTGTACACGATCCAGGACTCGTCGGCGTCCTCGTAATCGTCGCCGCCGGCCTCGGCCACGGCCAGCATGAGCTCGTCTTCGTCGGCGCACACCTCTTTCTGGATGGTGATCTGGCCGCGGCGCTCGAACTGGAACGCCACCGAGCCCGACGTGCCAAGGTTGCCGCCGCTGTGATTGAACGCGGCGCGCACGTCGGCGGCGGTGCGGTTGCGGTTGTCCGTCAGGGCCTCGCAGTACACGGCGACCCCGGCCGGGCCGTAGCCCTCGTACACGACCGACTCGTAGTTGGCGGCGTCTTTGCCCGCACCGAACGCCTTGTCGATGGCGGTTTTGATCTTATCGTTGGGAAGCGAGTAGCCCTTCGCCTTCTCGATAGCGGCGGCAAGCGCTGCGTTGTTGTCGGGGTTGGGGTCGCCGCCCTCTTTCGCCGCCACCGTGATGACGCGCGTGAGTTTGGAGAACAAGGCAGAACGCTTGGCGTCCTGGGCTGCCTTGCGATGCTTGGTGGTCGCCCACTTTGAATGTCCCGACATACGTGTTCCTTCCGAAATAGTGCATTTCCAACGGGTGATTCTACCACAGGGGAAAAACTACAGGGAGAAATCCTCATCACCGTTGAAAACCGCCAGAGCGCGCTCGACGTCGGCGTCGGCCAGCGTGATGGCGCTGATGGCCTTGGTCAGGCGCACCGCCTCGTCCAGCGAACGCTGATGGATGTTGCGGCCCGTCGCGTTTCCGCAGGCGCCTCCCACATGGATCTGGTCATGCAGCTGGGTGAGGAACGTGGCGGCATCGACCGTCGATCCGCCCGCGCACACCAGGCCGCAGCGGCCTGCGGCCTGCGAGGCAACGGCCAAAGCCTCGGCAGAGGTCCCTTCGGTGGGTTTCGGGGGATTGACCTTCACGAAGTCGGCGCCCAGGCACAGGGCCGCCCCCGCCGCGCCGGCGATGAGCGCCGGATCCTTCTCCGCCGTGACGGCCTTGCCGCGCGGGTAGATCCACAGAACCACGATGAGGCCCTCGGCATGGGCGCGCGCGATGAGCTCGCCCGCCTCGGAGATCATCGTCGATTCGTACTCGCTGCCCAGATAGACCGTATAGCCCAAGCCGACGATGTTCACGCCGTTGTCGCGCATGGCCAAAACGTGGTCGAGGTCGCACAGCAGTCCCGAATAGGGGTCTTCCTGGGCGGTGCCCACCAGGTTGGTCTTCGAATTCATCTTCACAAGGTAGTTGACCTGGGGATAGTCGGCTCCATACAGCGCAACCAAGCCGCGCTGGGCAGCCATGACGCCGCATACGCCCTGATCGGCGATGCGGAACAGATGCTCGGGATCGTTGTCGGCCGGATCGATGCCCTCTCCGTAGAAGTCGCCGTTGAGGTGCTCGAACTTCTGGTCGCACGCGAACAGCATGAGACGCCCGGTACCGCGCGTCGCCTTCATGAAGTTGTCGACGTACGTCTCGCGCATGTCGGGAGCGACATCGAGCGGCACCCTCACCTGATCACGGGTAATAGTAGGCATTCGTTCCTCCTTGGTTCGACGGTCGAATTTACGACACGGTTACGATTCATTGTAGCGAACGCGGCAAGCGCGCAAGCGCGAAGTCGAGCAAACGGGGAGGATCGCCGACCAAGCGGTCGGATCGCGCGGGGAAGCGCCCTGGGCGCATCCGCAGCACGCAGCGCCGCGGCGGCTAGAACCACTCGCGAACCGAGCGGACGTAGGTTTTCTGGAACGCCTCGTCGGAATCCATCAGGTAGATGAGGCCCTCGATGAGGGAGATGATGAGGCTGATGCCCGTCCCCAAACCCAGCGTGAGGATGCCGCCCACCACGCTGCAGGCGAGCATCATGAACCCGGTCTGGTAATAGCCCAGGTAGAACTTGTGCAGCCCGAACGCGCCTCCGAACACGGCGAAAAGCGCGGCGGTGACGCGTTTTTTCGGGGGTCGGAAGTCGACCGCAGCGGGGCTAGCTTCCACTGGACGTTCCCCTCTCGCCTTTGACGCGGCTGCTCACGAAATCGATGATGCGGTTCTGGAAGATGATGCCGACCACGGCGATACCGCCGACCACTACCATGATGACTACGCTGAGGGCTATGTTTCCGTCAGCGAAACCCGAAGCCGCGACGGTGGACGCCAGGATGGCGGGCGTGCGCGCGATGGTGGTCAGGACCAAAAACGGCTTCATCCTGATCCTGGTGAGCGGCAGCAGGTACGTGAAGGCGTCTTTGGGAAGCCCCGGAATGAGGAACAGCAGGAAGACGACGACTTCGAACTTGTTGGATTCCTCGAACTTGGAGATCTTCTCGAGGTACTTCTGGGGGGCCATCTTCTGGACGAAGGGCGCGCCCAGCTTGTGGACCAGCTGGTACACCAGCGCCGAGGACATGAGAGCGCCCACCACCATGATAAGCGCGCCCAGCCATGGGCCGTACATCAGCCCGGCGGCTATCTGGACCACCTCGCCGGGAATGAAGGCCACGATCACCTGGAACAGCTGCAAGCCCAGCAGGATGACCACACCTGCCGCACCCGCCCCGCGCACGTGCTCGACCAGGCGATTCACGCCGCCTTCGGAGAACAGGTCCTTCAGCGTGGGCCACATCAGCACCACGGCCACGACCACGGCGGCGAATATGGCGATGAGGGCTATGAAGCGGTAGACGTCGCCCTTCTCCATAGTGCGGCCGCGCACCGTCGTCTCGCTCTGCACCTTCTCACGAACTGTTTTTTTGCAATCGCCCATAAAACCTAAAAGCGCCTTCCCGTTGCACCCGATGAGCGGAACACGCCCGCAGGCCTATTCCTTCCGAGCCTTGTCGTACTCTTCCTTGAAAGCGGCGAACATGCCGCCCGCTCGGCCCAGCTGTTTGCCAACCGCGTGGCCGAGTGTCTCATTCTGGGGCTTCTTCCTTACGCCAGGCTTCGCAGAAGTTGCTTTTTTATCCGACTTTTTCTGTGAGGAATGTGGAGAAGCGCTCTGACCTGCGTTCGACTTCGACGGAGAAGCGGCGCTGGAAGCCGCCGGTCGGGGTTTCGAAGCCGGTGCGGGCTGGCCGACCTCCTTGCGGTACTCCTCTTTGAAGGCGCCGAACATGCCGCTCGCGCGGCCGATCTGGCGCCCGGTTGCGTAGGCGCCCTTGTTGATGGCGTCGCCGGCGGCCTTGGTCGCATCCGCCACGCCCGGCTTCAGGTCGCTTACCGCGCTGCGCACCGCTTCGGTCGCCTTAGCGGCGGCCTTGCCCGCCGCATCCGCGGCGCCGCCCTCGGTCTCGATGCGGGCTGCCTCGTCGGACACGAGTATGGCGCCGCGCACGACCTCCTCTTCCTCGCGTTCGGAGGCGTCGGGGCCGTGATCAGACAGCGGTGCGCCGATACCGAACCTGAACCCCTTCACCAAATCGGCGGGAACGGTTCTCCTGCCGACGATAGCGTCGTTGGCCGCTCCATCGTTGACCTCGAGCGATACCAGGGATCCGGAAAACCGGTCGAAGCTCACGTTGCCCACGACGCCCAGCGTTTCGCCCGAAGCGGTGACCACGGGCATGCCCGACCACAGAACGCAGCGATCGAAATCGACGCCCAGCGACTTCTCGGCCTTCTTCCCGCAAGCGCCGTCGTCATCGTCCACAACGATGCGCCCGTCTTCGACCGTATAGCCGTCCAAGGCCACGAACAGGTCTTTCCTGTGAAACATCAGCGCCAGGTCGGGGCGCTTCACCAGAAAGCCGACGATGCGCTTCTCTTTGGGGTGGAACACGAAGCGCGACACCTTGCCCACGCGCCGCTCTTTCCCCTTGCGGCCCTGGACGATGACGCGCGAACCGGCTATGTCGTCGGTGGTTGCGATGGAGCTTGCCATGGATCCTCCTCGGAGCGCCCCGCAGGCGCTGGCAGACAAAAGGCGCCGGCGCGGTCAGAGCCCCCTCGATAACCGCAGCCGACGCCTCTGAAACTCAGTATAAAGCGCATTACTCCCGGGTGTCATCGGGTTTGACGTCGGACACCGCATCCGCCTGGATCTCGACCGGGGCGGGACGGCTTTCCTCGGCGTTCTTCACGACCTGGGCCGCGATGCGCTGACGAGCGGCCTCGATCTTCTCGCGCAGCTCGTCGGAGGCCGCAGCGGGATGCTCGGGGCCCGCCGAAACCGCTTCCTGCACGCGCGAAGCCACGGCGTTGTACGCCTCCTGGCCCTTCTCGGTTGCCTTATGGGCGAATTCGGTCGCCTGAACCTTCGCGGTCTGGGCGAATTCCTGACCCTTCGCGGCAGCGCCGTGGAACACCGACTCGCCGCGCGTCTGGGCGCTATCGTAGGCGGCCTGGACGCCCTGAGGGGCGCGGGCGGTGAAGTCCTTGGCCTCTCCCCAGATGGCGTTGACCTTCTCGCTGACCATAGCGCGCGTTTCCTCACCGCGGCGAGGTGCGTACAGAAGGGCGGCGGCAGCGCCGATCGCACCGCCGATGATGAGTGTGGAGAGCTTGCCCATGATTTCCTCCTATGAACGGAAACGATGGCTCCATTATACGCAAGCGCCGCCGACGTGGCGCGCGCAGGCGCCCAGACGCAGCCAAAAGGGTGCGCATCTTCCACACCCTCGGCACAAACGAAGACGCGCCCGAAGGCCCGTCCCCGCTATCGGCAGTTCTCGACCAGCTCGTTCAGCACGTTGGGCATCGACAGCCCCGCAGCCTCGCACGCCGCCGGGAACAGCGAGGTGTCGGTCATGCCGGGAGACACGTTCACCTCGAGCACGCGAACCGATCCGCCGTCCCAGATGCAGTCGATGCGGGCCAGATCGCATATGCGGTAGGCGCGGTACACCTCGAGGGCGGCTCGCTCGATCTCGGCGCGGATGGCCTGGGCGTCCGCCTCGTTATCAGCCAAAGACGCGTTGCGCACCGGCGCGAAGTAGTCCACGTTGACCGGATCGATGCGCTGCTCGGTGAGGTACAGCCCATCGTTGCACACGATCTCGACCGGCGGCAGCGCATAGGCGTCCCACCCGGTCCCGAGGATCGAGACGGCCATCTCGACCCCCTCTATCCACTGCTCGATGACCACCGCATCGTCGTAGGAGAGCGCATCGAGGATGGCTTCTCCCAGATCATCCTGGGAATCGACGCGATGCACGCCCAGGGCCGAACCGCCATGGGCGGGCTTCACCGCAACCGGATAGCCCCCGATGACGCGCTGTTCGACCAGATCGAGCGCCGTCGCGGCGCCCATGGACTTGAACGCGTCGCGGGCGATGCAGATACCCTGGGGCCACGAGGCGACGGGTGCCTCCCCCGTGATCGCGCGGTACGTCGCCATTTCGGAATGGAGCGAGTCCTTGTTCCAGGTGCGCTGGCACACAGACGCGGGAGACCCCACGAAGGGGATGCCCACGAATTCCAGCAGGCTCTGGATGGACCCGTCCTCGCCGTGCTTTCCGTGAAGCGCGTTGTAGCACACGTCGGGGCGCTCGCTTCGCAGCGTGGGGACGAGCTCCTTGTTGGTGTCCAGCGCGATGACGCGATGGCCCGCCTCCTCGAGCGCGGCGCACACGCGCTTTCCGCTGGCCAGGGAGAACTCCCGCTCAAACGACGTTCCGCCCATCAAAACCGCAACCTTCATTTACTCCTCCTTCAGCGCGCCGGCCTCGATGAAGGCGCGGTACAGTTCGAGCTTCTCTTCGATGACGGCGGCGAGCCGCTTGATCGCCTCGTCGATGTTTTCCGGGCTCTCGTAGCAAAACGCGATGCGCATGCTGTTGCGCCCGCGCTTCCCATCGGGGAAAAAGCCGTCGCCCGGCGTGTAGATGACCCCCGATGCCAAAGCCTCGGCCAGCATGGACGACGTATCCACGTACGTCGGAAGCGTCACCCACACGAAGAACCCTCCTTCGGGGCGCGTCCAGGTCGCCTCGGGCGGGAAGTACTCGTCAAGCGCCTTCAGCATGGCGTCGCGGCGCGTGCGGTAGGTTTTCACGAACTTCTGCAGCGTCTTCTGCCACGGCGTATCGCGGAAATAGTGCTCGACCACCACCTGGTCGAACGAGCTGCCGCACAGGTCGGTGCCCTGTTTGGCCAGGTTGATCTTGGACAGCACGCCGGACGGGGCGGCAACCCACCCGCAGCGCAGCCCCGGCGCGAACACCTTCGAGATCGTCCCCAGATACACCACGTCGTCGCTGAGCGCCTTGAGGGGCAGCACATGGCCGCCGTCGTAGCGCAGGCGCCCGTACGGATCGTCCTCGACCACGATGAAGTTGTACTCCTTCGACAGCTCGATCAGGCGCTTGCGGCGCTCGGGAACCATGGTGACGCCGCCGGGGTTCTGGAAGTTCGGGATGGTGTAGAGGAACTTCAGGCGCGGGTTGTCCTTCCCAATGCGCTCGAGCTCGGCTTCCAGCAGGTCGATGCGCATGCCGGCCTCGTCGAAAGGGATGCAGCGGATGTCGGGCTCGTACGCGGAGAACGCCTGGAGGGCCCCCAGGTACGTGGGCCCTTCGGTGATGACTATGTCGCCGGGGTCCAGAAACGTCTTCCCGATGAGGTCGAGCGCCTGCTGGGCCCCCGAGGTGATGATGATGTTCTCGGGTTTGCAGCGGATCCCCTCGTCGCGCATCAGGTCCGAGAACACCCGGCGCGTTTCGATGCGGCCGTCCGTGCCCCCGTACTGCAGCGCCACCGACATCTCGTCCGACCAGGCCGCCTTGGTGGCCTTGCGCACCGCCGACTGGGGAAGCAGCGAAACGTCGGGCATGCCGCCGGCCAGGGAGATGATGTCCGAACGATTGGCGGCCGCGAACAGGTTGCGCACCGCCGAGGGCCGCATCCCGGATACGCAGGCCGAGACCTTCTCGGTCGCGCGTTCGAACTTCAGATGAGCGCTTGTCATTGAAAACACCTTCTCATTGCGTCGTTTAAGCGGTGTTCCGCCTCTTTGGCGGAAGCCAGCGCGCACAGGTCGTCGGCGAAGCTCACCTCGATGCGAGCCACTCCCGCGTCCTCGTCGACCCAGCGCGTCGTCCCCGTGAACGACGCCGCATCGCACGATGAGCGCCGAACCTGCTCGTCGATGATCATGTGCTCCAGCAGATGGGGAACCGAGGTGCCCTCGATCACGGCACCGAAGGTCTTCCCCTTCTCATTGATACAGGCATGATGCGCGAGGGTCGGGTAGGAATCCAGCGCGCGGCGGGAAAGAATCGGTGTAGTGCGCCGCATCCGAGGGTCGGGGATCGCGACCTCGCACACGATCCGATCGCGCCGAACGACGATGCGCTCGATCCTAACCGGACGATCCATCGGCGCCCTCCTCCTGAACATCGGCCGCCTCGCCGGAGGCATCGTCTGCCCCTTGCTGCGCTTCGGCCGGCTGGCGCTCGAACACGCTCACCCCCTCGCCCGAGGGGGCTTCGGGCCCTTTGCCGGAAACCCGCGCCCAAAGCTCCGAGAACGCGCGGCCGACGTCCTCTGCCAGCGTCGACGACGCGGTGTAGCCCTCCCCGTCGATCACCACCAGCTCGCGGCGGTCGTCGCTGAAGTAGTAGCGGCCCGATCCCTTCATATTTCCGAAATCGAACGAGATGGTCTTCGCACCCGCATCGATCGCGTACGTGTAGGACACGTCGTCGGTGAGCTCGATGGTGGTCTCGTCGATGACGACCGGCACGTCGGTGCCCGCCACGAACCACAGGCCCTTGAAGTCGGCGGCATCGTCGTAGCGCCACCAGCGGTTCCAGCAGAACACCGCAGACAGGATGATCAGCACCGCGCATATCAGCCCGACGATGGCCAGCGTCATCTTAAGCGGGGTGAACGTGAACGGCAGGCGGCGCTTCGCCGGGCGCTCGCGCGACTCTTCACGCAGCCCGTCGATGACCGAGCCGCTAAAACCCGGGGCGGCAGGCGACCCTGGAGCCTCGGCGGGTTCCGACCCGGCAGGCCCCCCGCTTTCGGCCGCGCCGTCGGATACGGCGGCATCGCCCCCGTCGGAAGCGGCATCCGCGGCGCCTTCGGGCTGCTCGGGCGCCTCGCGCCGCACGCGCGCCTGCGAGCCTTCGCGCGGCGCGGACTCGTGGGCGCCCGCCCCCTCGGGGCCAGCGGCACCGGCGCCGGTGCCGGCAGCCCCGTCGGCGGCCTCGACAGCGGCCTTCTGCGCACGCGCCTTCGACTGCGCGACGCGCGCAGAGGCGACGCTGGGGCGCTTGGGTTTCGATTCCGGCTTGGGGACGGCTCTGACCTTCGGCTTCTTCGCCCGAGGCGCCTGTTGCGCTTTGGGCTGGGGCTCGGGTTTGGCCTCGGGTTCGGGGGCGGGCTCGGGCACAGGGATGCGTGCGGGGGCGCCCTCGGCGCTCACCCGGTCGGGCGCATCTTTCGACCCGCGAAAAACAGGCGTCGCAGCGGCCGAGGCGCTGCGACGCTTATGAACTCGCTTCGACGCATGCGAGCGCGATACCCGCTCTTCCGATGCGCCTTCCTGCCCGTCAGCCATTCCCGCAACCAACCTAGACGGGCTCGATGACCTCGGTGCCCATATAGGGAACCAAAACGTCGGGAACCTTCACCGATCCGTCGGCCTGCTGGTAGTTCTCGAGGATCGCGGCCATCGTGCGTCCCACGGCGAGGCCCGAGCCGTTCAGCGTATGAACCAAACGCGAGCCCTTGAAGTTCTCGGGGTCGCGATAGCGGATGTTCATGCGGCGGGCCTGGAAGTCCTCGCAGTTCGAACACGACGAGATCTCCTTGTAGCCGTTGTAGGACGGCAGGTACACCTCGACGTCGTAGGTTTTTGCGGCGGAAAAACCGATATCGCCCGTGCACAGCGTGATAACGCGGTAGGGCAGGCCCAAAAGCTGCAGGATGTTCTCGGCGTCGGCCGTCATGGCCTCCAGCTCGGCGTAGCTTTCCTCGGGTTTCGCGTACTTCACCATCTCGACCTTGTCGAACTGGTGCACGCGGATGAGGCCGCGCGTGTCGCGGCCCGCGCTGCCGGCCTCCTCGCGGAAGCACGGGGTGAACGCGCAGTAACGCAGCGGCAGATCGGACGCCTCAAGCGTTTCGCCTGCATGGATGTTGGTCAGCTGAACCTCGGCCGTCGGAATGAGGTAGAGGCCCTCGCGCGTGCGGAACATGTCCTCTTCGAACTTCGGGAGCTGCCCGGTGCCCATCATGGTCTGCTCGTTGGCCAAAGCGGGGCACCACCACTCCTTGTAGCCGCGCGAAGAGTGCGTGTCGGCCATGAAGTTGATGATGGAGCGCTCCAAGCGCGCCCCCAGGCCGCCCAGGAGCACAAACCGGCTGCGGGCGAGCTTGGCGGCGCGCTCCGAGTCGATGATGTTCAGATCGGCGCCCAGGTCCCAGTGGGCCTTGGGCTCGAAGTCGAACTCGCGCGGCGTGCCCCAGCGGCGAACCTCGGGATTGTCGTTCTCGTCGGCGCCCACGGGCGTCTCGGAGCTGGGCATGTTAGGGGTCGAAAGAAGGATCTGCGTCATCTGCGCGTCAACCTCTTCGCGCGCCGACGAAGCGTCGGCGAGCTCTTCGTTGATGGCGCGGACGCGCTCCTTGGCCTCTTCGGCCTCGGCGGTCTTGCCCTGGCCCATGAGCTTGCCGATCTCTTTGGAAAGCGCGTTGCGCTCGGCTTGCAGGGCCTCTTCGGCCACGATGGCGGCGCGGCGACGTTCGTCGAGTTCGGCGAACCGCGAAGAGTCCCATGAAGCGTTCCGGTTCTTCATCGCCTCGGCAACTGCTTCCTGGTTCTCGCGAACAAAGCGTAGGTCTAGCATCTCGCGCTCCTCGGGTTCGGCGGTCGCTTGCGCGCCCGCGGCCTGCATCGTCTGCCAAGTATAGCGCAGGGGCGGCGGTCGCGGCCGAAGCGCGCGACAAGCGGGCACATCAACTCCTCAATGCGCGATGCCGCCGCAGGTTTGCGGGTCGGTTTGCGAAGAAGCCGTGCCGCACGGCCGGGATTGCCGAACGCTTAGGCTATACTGGACCGACGTAAGACCAACGCCCTGCGACGGCAGGGCTTCGACCCTAGGGAGCCGAGGCAGCGCACCATGGATTTCGCCGAACTGTACCATTTCCTGTTCGAGACCTACGTCGGCATCGGCGTGCTGGTGCTGTCCGGCCTCATCCTCAGCCTCATCGCCGCCGTGGTCATGGAATTCAAGACGCGCAAGACGTTCGTCGACCGAGGCCCCCGCACCGACGAGGACGAATGGTCTTTCTTCGACGAGGAAGAGGACGAGAAGAAGTCCTCCTAAGCCGAACCCTCCCGCAGCTCCGCTAACCAGCCATCGCTTTCTCGAAGCGCCCGTCTGTGCGGTTCGGTCGTATACTCGTTGCAGCAATCGACCGTCCGATCCTTCGACGAAAGGCGCATCATGACCGTTGCGAAAACGCCCGAAACCCCCACCCTCTACCAGCGCGAGAGCGACTACATCCCCCGCATCGCCGCCGTCCACGACCTATGCGGATACGGGAAGTGCTCCCTCGGCGTGGCCATTCCCGTGCTGTCTGCCGCCGGATGCGACGTCTGCCCCGTTCCCACGGGCCTGTTCTCGTCCCACACCGCTTTTCCCGGCTGGTATATGCACGACACCACCGGCATCATGGCCGACTACACGAACGCCTGGAAGGGCATCGACGTCGAGATAGACGCCGTGTACTCGGGATTCCTGGGTGCGGCCCAGCAAGTTGAGCGCATCCGCGACCTGTACGCCACCTACCCGAAGGCTCTGCGCGTGGTCGATCCCGTCATGGCCGATCACGGCAAGGTCTATCCCACCTACACGCCCGAGCTCTGCCAGGCCATGGCCGACCTTGCATCCGAGGCCGACATCCTCACGCCCAACCTCACCGAGGCCGCCATCATCCTGGGCGAAGAATGGAAGGGGACCGACATCGCCGACGCCGAAGCCGAGCGCATCATCGACGCACTGATCGGCAAGGGCGCCAAAAACGTCGTGCTGAAGGGCGTGCAGCGCGAGGGCGAGCCGGTGATCCGCAACTTCGTCGGCGGTGTAGACTGCGATCTGTTCGAGGTCAGAAACGAGTTCGTCCCCTACATGCTGCACGGGACGGGCGACCTGTACTGCTCGGTGCTGCTGGCGGGCATCATGGCCGGCCGCGACCTGTACGAAGCCGCCACCTTCGCCGGCGAACTCACGCGCGACGCGATCATCGTATCCACCAAACAGCCCCACTTCCAGGAGCGCGGTGTGAGCTTCGAGCTGCTCATGGGCAAGATCGCAACCCTGCTCCAGCGCTAGGAGACCGCCGGGCAAGCCCGAGACCTGTGCGGATCCGTCCGCACAGGTCTCGGCCGCCAGCTGGTTCAGACTGCCCGCACGGGAGGTTGCGGACAGGGCGGAGTCGCCCGGTTGCAAGCGGGTCGAAGCTCCCGGGGTGCGCCGCCCACCTGTGGACCGAGGTTTCGGGCGGGCGGGCGGGCGAGCGGGCGCTGGATGCGGAAAACGCAGTCGACGGGAAGACTTCGCCAAAAAAGCCCGGTTTGCATCGTCGTGTGCGCAAATGGCTTCTACCTGTCAGAAAAACGCAGGTTTGCATCGGCTATCCGCGCATTGCTAAACTATTAGTTATATTTATATTATTCTGAACAGGTGTTTCTTCCAAAACGGTTTTGATCGGGTGTCCCTATTCCGTTTTACGGCCAACAAGCCGATACAAACCTGCGTTTTTCTGCCCGGAAAGGCCCTTCTGCAAGCAAAGCGATGCAAACCGGGCATTTTCTGACAACCGCGACGCTTGGCGAGCGTGAACCCCCTGACTCTGACAACCGCGACGCTTGGCGAATGCGAACCCCCTGACTCTGGCGGGCGCAAACCCTTTGACTTCGGCAAACGCGAATCGGCGAACGTGCGCCCCTTGAAGAACCTCGGAGGTCCCCAGGCAGCGGCCGCGCTTACGATCCCGCCGGGCGATTCGGGCGCACGAAGGCCAGGAACAGGGCCGTCAGCGCAGTCGAGAACGCCAGGGGAACCAAAGCGTTCACCGAAGGCGCGAAGCCGGTTCCCCCCGAGGCGAACCACGCCGCAGCCGCAAGCCCGAGCGCGAGGACCGCGCCGCCGAGGACCGCGCCCACCACATCGAGGGCGCGCGATCCGCGCGACGCGACGAGCGCCTGGAGGAAAGCGGCACAAACCCAGCTCGCCGCCTCACACCACAGAGCGGGGCTCGCACCTAAGACGAGCGCCCGAGGAGCGGCGTCGATGGCGGCGAAGCTCCAAAACGACACGGCGTCCCAACCCGAAAGCGAGCCCGTTCCCAGGCAGGCCAGGCAAAACGCCCAGACGACCGAGAGAAGGGCCGTGGCCGCAGCGGACGCGGGCCTGAGGGCCGCACCCGCCGTCAGAGGCGCAAGCTGCCCCAGGCCGACCCCGCCGAATATCGGGGCGAACACGGCCGCGTTCGATGCCGCGACGCTTCGCGAGCCCTCGAAGCGCCACCACACCAGGCTAGCCGCCAAAAGCACGACTCCCATGAGCGGCGTCGCGCCGCAGATCAGCGCAACCGACACGCCCGCAAGCGCCACCACGGACCCGATCTGGGGGCGAAATGCCGCCAAAGCCGCGACCAACACCGCCGCTATCAGCGAAACGGCGACGCCCTGGACGCTTACACCCGAGGTGAAGGGCATGTTCGCTGCGGCAACGTAGGCAGCTGCGCCCGAACCTGCCGCCGCCGTCGCGCGCCCTGCGATCGAGATCACCCTGTCGTCTATTCGAGCCCTCATGGGAAGCCTTTCCTTTCGCAGCTCCATCGGAGGCCGGGCGAAGTGCGCGGCGGGCTGCCGTTCGGTCCGATCGAGCCCCGAAGAAGGCGCTTCCTCCTCGAAACCGTCCGTCCATCCGTAGCCATCAGGCTCATCGTAGCCGTCGAACCCGTCCGCTTCCCCGTACTCGTCCAAAGCCTCGTCAAGCGCCCCTTCCCCCGCTCCGGGAAGGGGGCGCCCCAGCGCGTCGTGAACCACCAGCGACAGTTGGCGTTTCCCGCGGCCGGCGTCTCCCAGGAAACGATCCATCTCCTCCGCGAAATCCGAAACGGTGTCGTAGCGCGCCGAAGGATCGGGGTCGAGCGCGTAGAACAGCACGTCGTCGATCTGATCGTCGACATCGTCCCAACACAGCGAAGGAAGGACCAGCTCCGCTTCCTCGATAGCCGCCTCGGCTTCGGCCAGCGTCGGGGCGAAGAAGGGGTTGTCGGCCGCTATCATCTCGTAAGTCACCGAAGCCAGCGACCATTCGTCGGTCCGCGCGTCCAGATGCTCGCGCCGCATCTGTTCGAGCGGCATGTAGCCGATGGTCCCGCCGCCCGTCGTGCCCTTGCCCGACGCGTCCGCAAGCGTCGCGAGACCGAAATCCGTCACCTTCACCTGGCCGTCCGCATTGATGAGGATGTTGTCGGGCTTGATGTCCAGATGCAGGACCCCCCGCTTGTGGGCGACGGAAAGCGCTGCGGACACGGCGTCGAACACCGCCGTGACCATGTCGATGGTCAGCAGGTCGCCGTACTCGTCAAGCAGGCGCGACAACGTGATGCCCTCGACGTACTCCATGATGAGATACGCATCGAGCCCCACTACTTCGACGTCGTAAACCTTGACGATATGCTGGTCGTCGAGGCGGGCCGCGGTGCGGGCCTCGTCGATGCCGGGGATGTTGGCCAAAGCCGAGGACCCGCCGGGCTCGTCTTGCCCGAACGAGCCGGAAGCATCGGAACCCTCCCCTTCGTCGGAAACGGCGGGCATGCGCATGGTGGCCGGTTCCACCGCACTTGCGAACCGGGTGGTGAGCTGGGTGTCCGCCGACGCGCGACCGATGCCCTCACCGGAAAGCGCAACGATGCGCGAAGCGCCGTCTGCCGACGCGGGGTCGGCGCCTCGAGCGCGGAACGGCGACACGAACTCGGTGATCCGAGGCTCGACGTCGTCGATGGCCTCCCAGGGAAGCACGCCGTGCCAGCGATCGTGCGTCGGCGACTGCTCGTCGGGCTGCTGCGCGCGCCGCGCGTCAACCTCGGTGAGGGGGATGATCTTGATGGCGACTTTGCGCTGGATGCGCGGGTCCCAGGCAACCTGGACCGAGCCGAAACCGCCCGCGCCGACCTGCCCGAGCGGTCGGTACCGGTCCAATATGAGCGCGTCGTCGGCCACGGCTTCCTTTCAGCTCTGGCAAAAGCGAACCTTGTGTCCGCACCCATGATACCGCATGCGCCACTGCGCTCCGATCGGCCGGCGCATGTGGAAAACGAGAAGGGGCCGCAAGCTTTCGAGCTTGCGGCCCCTTAGAATTCGGTGGTGCGGGTGAAAGGACTTGAACCTTCATGGGGTTGCCCCCATACGGACCTGAACCGTACGCGTCTGCCAATTCCGCCACACCCGCATTGCTGTTCGCCACTGACGAAAGCGAGTACAGATATTAACCGACTTCAAGTCCCTTTGCAAGGACAGATTGGGTTTCTTTCGCTCTGCACAAAAGAACGATGCGATCCGCACGCTCGGACAACCGAAGCGCCCCGCTGCATGAAACCCCGACAGACGGCGCTTACGCCTCCTTGGACGCTTCCGAAGCCGAACGCGCCAGGATGTTGGCGTACACGGCGCCAGAGATGTTGTGCCACACGCTGAACACCGCGCCGGGCACCGCGGCAAGCGGCATCGTCGCGAAATGGACGGTGGCAAGAGAGGTGGCCAAACCGGAATTCTGCATGCCCACCTCGATGGACAGGGTGCGGCGCTGATCCTTCGTCAGCCCAAGGGCGCGCGCGGCCAGGTACCCCAGGGCGTACCCGCACACGTTATGCAGCATGACCACCAGGATGACCAGCGGACCGACGGTCAGCAGCTTGGCGGCGTTGGCAGACACCACGGCCATGATGATGAGCGAGATGCCGACGACCGACACAAGCGGCAGGACCTTCTCGCCCACTTCCGAAACCTTGGGAAGGAAGTAGCTGATCACGAAGCCGGCCGCGATGGGAACCAGAACCACCTGCACGATGGACAGGAACATGTTCACCACATTCACGTCGACCGTCTGACCCGCCAGAAGCAGGACCAGGGCGGGCGTCACGATGGGGGCCATGATGGTGGTGCAGGCGGTCATGCCGACGGACAGCGCCACGTCGCCCTTCGCCAGGTACGTCATGACGTTGGAGCTGGTGCCGCCGGGGCACGCGCCGACCAGGATGACGCCCACGGCAAGCTCGGCGGGCAGCTGGAACACGAATACCAGCACGAATGCGAGCAGCGGCATGATGACGAACTGGGCCACGATGCCCGTGATCACGGCCTTGGGCTTCGTGAACACCACCTTGAAGTCCGCCAGCTTGAGCGTCATGCCCATGCCGAACATCACGATGCCCAGAAGCGTGTTCACGATCGAAGTCGGAATGGCCGCATGCACGGGGCCGGGAAAAACCATGGCGATAATGGCCACCGCAAGGGCGATGATCGCCATGTATTTTCCCGCGAAATCGCTGATCCTACCCAAAGCGTTCATGAGCGAAAGCTCCTCTCTCTCCCGCGCGGCCACCCAGCCCGCCGCGCTCGTCTCGTCTCACCCGGCCGCCTCCCAAAAGCGCGCGAAACCGCCCGGCAACCGACGGGTGTAACTTCCAGATTTTAGAGGTATGCGTCCGCAGATCAGCCTCGGAAACTAACTGTTAACCTTTTTTCCTCGGTTTCCATGCAAGCGGCGCATTTTCCCGCTCGACCTTACCGCCTGCGCGCGGTCACCACCGTGCGGATGAACGAAACGTCCTCGTCGGAATCGATCTGGGGAACCCCGGGCGCGGCGGACTGCGAGGGTGCCCCGCTTCCAACGCGGTGGTCGATGGGACCCTCGTCGGCGTATTCGACGTCTGAGAACCCGGCGCGATGCAGCGCCTCGGTCAGGCCGGCGCGGCTGTACGACGCCTGCACCTCGTTTCCCACCACGCGAGCGGGCGCCCACACGGCATAATCGCGCTCCCCCGTCGCCACAACCGCATCGAACACGAAGGTGCCGCCGGCGCCCAGCACCCGCGCGAACTCGCGCAGGACCGCATCGAAGTCGTAGGAGAGGTTCAGGCTGCAGTTGGCGAACACGACGTCGAACGACGCGTCTTCGATGCCCGCTTCAGCCAGGTTCTCGGGGACGGCGCAGGCGAACGCGATGCCGCCATCCGGCTCGACGGCCCCTTCCAGCGATCTGCGCGCGTACGCGCGCGCCGCTTCGATAAGCCCTTCGTCGGGATCGACGCCCATGACGAACCCGCCAGGGGCGACCCTGTCGAGGATCGCGAGGGCGCCTTTCCCCTTGCGGCAGTTCACATCGAGCACGCGCTTGCCGGAATAACCGTCTTTCGGAAACGGCATGCGGCAGGCGGCAGACGCCGTGTTTCTGTGGGGGATGGCCCCGTAGTAGGTTCCGAGGGTTGCCTTCGAGTAGCGTGCCCTGGTGTCCATATCGCTCCTATCTCCAACGAAACGCGCAGCCGTTCCGACGAGCCGTCAGTCGCCCAGCGAGGTCTTCAGCGCACGGTAGCCCGCAGGGTCGTTTTCCGCCAAGGGGCGCATGCTCTCGGCATCGCGGTCAAGTTCCACAGGCTCGACCTCGCACGATGCGCCTTCGATCACAGAGGCGTCCAGGCTCTGCCTGCCCAGCACGAACGACACGACCGTCCCCTCGCCCAAAACGCTCTGGATGTCCATCCGCGCATCGGCGCCGAAATAGCCCTTCATGCGATCGCGCACGTTTTTCACCGCGATCCCCAGCCCGGTCGACGACTCGGGATACATGATGGTGTTGCGCCGCTCGTCGGTCATCCCCACGCCGTCGTCACTGATGCGGATGACCACGTTGCCCTCTTCGATATGCCCCGAAACCCTCACCGTCAGGCGGCCTTCGGCGGGCATGGCGTGACGCACCGAATTCTCGACGAGGGGCTGCACCAGAAACGACGGGACCATCATGGTGCCCACCGCCGGATCGATGTCCAGATCGAGCTGCAGGCGCCCCTCTCCGAAGCGGGCCACCTCGAACGAGAAGTAGCGCTGCACCTGCTCGACCTCGCGCTCGAGGGCGATGAGGTCGGCGGAATCTTCCAGCGTGCGCCGGTAGAACACCGCGAAATCCCTCAGCAGAACGCGAGCCTTCGCGGGATCGGTACGGATGAGAGACGCGATGGTGTTGATGGTATTGAAAAGGAAGTGAGGGTTGATCTGCGCCTGAAGCGCTTTCAACTCCATGCTGGTCGCCAGGCGCGTCTGCTCTTCCAAAGCCGACGCGGCCATCTGGGTGGACAGAAGCTCGGCAAATCCCACCGCCATCGACTCCTGGGTCTGGCTGATCTGGCGCGAGTGGCGGTAGTAGAACTTCAGCGTCCCGCGGATGTCGCGGCCGATATAGAGCGGAACGATGATGGCGCCCTTGATGCGCGACGCGTGGGGCAATCCGATGTCTTCGGGGGAATCGAGAATGCGCGTGATGCCGTCATCCAAGGTCAGATGGGTTGCTCGGGTACGGATCTTGCGGCCTTGGATGCTGTTCCCATCGGTGTAGCCGGCATACCCCAGAATGTCCTCGCGGTCGGTGATGGCCACGGCGATGGCCGCGGTGGCGGGAAGCAGCAGTTCGCAGATCTCCTGGGCCGCGCTCTGGGTGAGGCCGTCGGTGGTGCAGCGCAGCGTCTGACTGGCGATGCGCAGCACCGAGTCGGACTGGCGCGCGCGCACCGAGTCGGGGTCCATCAGCAGGCGGATGAATGCGAGGAGCGAGAGCGTGAAAACGATGCCCGCGATGATCTGCAGCTTGACATCGCCCGTATCGGAATAACCCATCCAAACGATGAGCAGGCCCGATACGATGGCGATGGCGACCAGCACCATCTCCGAGGTAAGGACGCGCGGACGCATATGGGACTGGCTGAGATCGGACACCGGACTTCCTTCCACGAACCTGAACGCGCTATGCGAAGAACTCGTTTGCGACCAGCAAAACGGATGCGACGATGAGGAACCCTCCGAATGCGAGGCGCAGCACCCGTTCGGGGATCTTCTTGATCAGGCGGGCCCCCACATACGCTCCCGGCACCGTCCCCAGCGAGACGAAGATGCCCGCCAGAATATCGACGTTTCCCATGAGACCCTGCTCGATGACGCCGGGAATGGCCAGGATCGTCACGGCGATGAGCGACGTGCCCGAGGCGAGCGCCATCGGGATGCCCAGGAGCCCGATCATCATGGGCATCATGACGAACCCGCCGCCGACGCCCACGTATCCCGAAGCCAACCCGGCGACCAACCCGATCGCAGCCCCCTTGGCCAAGGTCGAACCCATAACGGCAGCGGGCTCGCAGGCCTCTTCCACAACGGGCGCCGCCGCATCGGAAGCATCCGGGGGCTTCCCGCCCGGCAGCGCCAGCGCCTTCTTGAACATGCTGTACGCCGACATCGAAATGATAACCGCAGCCATCAGCATGATGGCCCATCCGGGCGATTTGCTGGCCAAAAACACCCCCAAAGGCGAGGTGAGCGCACCGCCCAAGCCCATGGCGAGGCCGAGGCGCGGAATGCAGGTGCCGTGACGGACGTGGGCCGCCGCTCCTGAAACGGACGTGGGGACGATGGAGAACAGCGAGGTGCCCGTCGCCTCCATCGCGCTCATGCCGAACAGCAGCCTGAACACGGGAACGAGGATGGTCCCCCCGCCTATCCCCAGAAGGCCGGAGCTCACACCGACGAACAGGCCGGTCAGGATGCTCAGTGCAAGATGCCCCAGCATGTGCGGTTATTCCGCTTCGCCGAGGTTCAGCCGGATCTCGCTGGTTGCACCCGGATCGACGCCCGCCGCATCGGATGCGGGGACGGAGACCCCCTGGGTGCGAGCCGACACCGAATTCCCGGCAGCGGGGCGCATCGACACCGATTGCACCAGGGCCTCGCGCAGAACCGGATCGTTTTCCACCCGCGTCATCAACTCGGGCCATACGTACTGGAACTCGAAGTACTTCGCGCAATTGCGCTGGGCGTACGCCAGCGCCTCTCCGTGAACCGCCTTCGCGGCGCGGCGATACGCCGCATGGTCGGGACGCCCCAGGCTGCGCAGCAGCGCCGTCACCCGCACGCGCCCGTCGATGCCGGATTCCAGGAACGGACCCGGATACGGTTCCAGCGATGCCGGCTTGACCTGCAGAAGATCGATCTGCGTGCGGCCGAACTCCATCTTGCGGTTCTCGTACATCCAGCGATAGATGTCCTGGCGGAACCGATCCCCCTCGCTTGCCCCCTCGGGGGGCAGATGCCTCATGTGCCATTTGTTGTCGAACCAGATGTCCGAGCCGTACATGCGCAGGTTCAGCATGTAGTCCAGATCCTCGCCGCGCGGGATCCACGGGTCGAACGACACGCGGCGAAACGCCTCTTTGTGCAGCGCCATGCACCCGCCGCACACATGGTTGGACCGCGACAGCCGCGGGCCGCGCATCGCCCGCTCGATCCACTCGTTGAACGACTTGCCCTGCTGCCAGAAGCGGTTGTACCAGCGGTTCTGGCTCTGGGAGTAGTACGTCCCCTTCGCGTTGAAGTAGTATCCGGTCTTCGCCAGGATGGGGATGCCCTTGCGCGTCAGCTTGCCCAGCCCGTACACGGCCTTCTGGAGGAAGAACTCGTCTTCGACCACCGCGTCGTCGTCGAGGAACACCGCCGCGTCGAACCCGAAGATGTTCGAGATCACCAGTCCGAAGTTGCGGATGGCCGAATAGCCGGTGAGGCCCACCTCGCGGGAGAGGCGGCCCAGCCCCAGCTGCTCGAAGCGCTGCTGGACCAGCTCCAGCTCGGGCGCGCCCATAACCGCGATGGGAAGCGAGGGAAACTTCGAGGTGATGCGCCTGACCTTGGTAAGCGCCTGGTCTTCGATGCCCGGCTCGCTGGCGACCAGAACGACGATCTGGCCCATACCGCGCACGTTGATGAGCGAGTTGAGGCAACGGGCCAGCTCGCCTTGCTGGTTGAGCGAAGTGGCGTGGTCGTACACCGCCACGACGCTGCCGGCGGAGCGGCTGCGCCTCATCGAAACGAACGTGGGAATGATCACAACTGGGTTCATGAGCGTCCTTAAAGCAGAGCGCGCCCGAAGGCGCGTCATCGTCGAGCTGAGCCCCTATTGTACCTCGAACGGGCGCGAAACGCTCCCTTACGCGAATCTCTCTGGTCGGAGGCCTTTTCCCCCCTCATCTGACGCGCCTCTTCCCGCTTCCTGCGCATCTGATCGACCTCGTCTTTGAGCGCGCGGTACGATTCCACCCGCACCGATGCCAGCTCGCCCCGCTCGACCGCCGCGCGCACGGCGCAGCCCGGTTCGGCCTCGTGCCTGCAATCGCGAAAGCGGCACTGGGACGAAAACGCCGCCACATCGGGAAACGCGGCTTCGATGCCCTCGTCGGCATCCCACAGCCCCAAGCCCCTCACCCCGGGCATATCCACCACGTCCCCGGCGCCGGGGATGGGGACGATGGCGCGGCTCACCGTGGTGTGGCGGCCCTTTCCGTCGCCCTCGCGCACCGAGCCGGTTTCCATCACATGCTTTCCCGCAAGGAGGTTGACCAGGCTCGATTTCCCCACGCCGCTTTTCCCCAGAAGGACGCTGAGGGTTCCTTCGGGAATCCACGCGCGCACGGCCTCGACGGTTTCCGGGCGCTCGGTGGACATCGACAGCACTTCGACCGACCCGCCCGCAAGGTCGCGCACGCGCTGCTCGACCGCCGCCAGCTCGGCCGCGTCGGAAACGAGGTCGGCCTTGGTCAGAAGAACCGACACCGCCACGCCCGCCTCGTGGGCCAGCACCAGCTCGCGCTCGAGCCTCTTCACGTTCAGGTCCACCGCCGGCTCGACCACGATCACGCGCTCGAAGTTGGCGGCCAGCACCTGGGACGACGTCCTCTCGGCGGGGTCTCTTCGCACGAACTGGCTGCTGCGCGGCTCGATCGAGAGGATGATTCCGTTGTCATGGCCGTGCGGGAGCGCCACGTCGACGAAATCCCCGATGACCGACCTGACGCGCTCGGATTTCACCAGCGCTGTGGAGTGCTCGCAGCGAAACGGGTCCATCTGCCCCACCTTGACCAGCGGGTATCCCCGATCAAGCTTGATCACCCGACCCCGCGCCACTACCGCTGCCTCTCCCGCACGTAGTTGAACCCGAACAGCAGGGCGAACCCGCAGGCCAGAAGGGCTGCGCCCCCGGCGAACGAGAGCGGGTCGAACTCGTCGGCCTCGACGCGGCCGGGAGCCAGCACCGAAACGCTGCTCGCCCGAACGTTCTGAGCGCCCTCGAGCTCGGGATCGGCTTCGTAGAACGTGCCCGTGACCTGCAAAATGGTGCCGACACGGTTGTAGCGGCCCAGCGTGTCGATGAGAGCCGCCTGCTTCGCGGTCATGTACACGGTCACCTCCGCGTACGACGACTTCTCGGTGGACATGATCACGACCCAGCGGTAGTCCGGATCGGAGGCGGCGACGATGTCGCCCACCGCTTCGCCCGACACCTGGACCGTCTGACGATCGAACAGCTCGGCCTGCTCGGAAAGCTCGGCTATGTCGGTTTCGTAGATGAAGGAGCTGTCGGCGCGCTGCGTGACGTCCACCTTGTTCGACGGGTCGGAATCGACCGACGAAGCGCCCGATGCGCCCTCCCCGTCGCCCGACGCGCCCGCTTCGCCGTCGGCCTCGGCGGATGCGCCGTCCGCCTGCACGGAAGCGCCTTGCTCGTCGGCGAAGGCGGCAGGCGATGCCGCACCGCACAGCAGCGCGAAAGCGAACAGCGCCGAGGCGAGGCCCGCGCGAAGGGCTTGCAGGAACGGGAAGGGATTCCTCATCGTCCCCTCCAAGCCTCGACGACGTCGTCCACGGTTTCGCGCGGATACAGCGATACCGCCACCTTCACGATGAGCGCGAGGAAGGTCACGAATTCCAGACGGCCGGCCCACATGGCGAAGATGTAGAACAGCTCCAGTGGAACCGGCATGCCCGACCCCACCACGCCTGCGGTAAGCCCCGCGTTCGAAGCCATCGAGACGCCCTCGAAGATCGCCTGCGTGGCGTCGTAGCCCGACGCGATGCCCGCCAGCGTTCCCACGATGTAGGTGATGGCGTACAGCGACATGACCGTCATGGCCCCGCGCACCAGATCGGGATCGAGCGGGCGCCTTCCCAGATGGTAATAGGACGTGCCCACGCGCGCCGACTCGGGCGCGAGCGTCTGCTTGATGGTGGCGACGATGGATTTGAAGATGATTCCCACGCGCTTGATCTTGATGCCGCCCGAGGTCGACTCGGTTCCGCCGCCCACGCCCATCAGCACCGCGATGGTCATGAGCGCGCCCGAGGTGAGCGTACCCGTCAGCTGCGAGGGCGTGATGTTCAGAAAACCGGTGGTCGAGAAAGCCGACACCACCGTGAACAGGTTCGTGCGCAGCATCGTGGGGAGGTCGGAGAAGACCTCGCTGCCCGATATCGTGGCGGCCAGCACCACCGTGATGGCGAGCAGCCACAAAAACGTGGCGACGGTCTCCATATCGCGGAAGAACTCGATGGCGCGGCCGCGCACGATAGACGAGTGCAGCACGAAACTCACCGAGCCCGCCAGCATGACCACCATCAGCATCAGCTCTACGGGGAAGGAGTGGTAGTACAGCACGCTGAGGTCCATCGGCGTGAAGCCGCCGGTCGCAAAGGCCGAAATGGACAGCCACAGAGAATGGAAGAAGGCGCGCGGGGCCTCGAACCCGCGAAGCATCAGGCCTATCGCCAGGACCAAGGTCGAGAAGCTGATGAAGATGAGCGCGATCCGCGAGATGAAGCGCGCGGTCTGCACGACGTTGGGAACGATGTGCTCGCCGCGGCCCTCGGAGGAGAACAGACTTGCTCCCCCACGTCTGAACAAGCCGAACGTGGTCCCTACCACGATGAAGCCCAAGCCGCCGGTCGCGTGCATGGTGAAGCGCCACATGTTGTCCGCCATGGACAGGTGGTCGAGATCCAGGATGATGCTCACGCCCGTCGTGGTCACGCCCGAAACCGCATCGAACAGCGCGTCGAGGAAGCGCCCGTAATGGCCCGAGAGGTGCAGCGGGATGGCTGCGAAAAACGCCAGGACCACCCACGACAGGCCGGTGATGATGAGGGCCTGCTGGTAGGTGAGCCTGCCCGGCTGGATGCGCACGAAGCGCAGCGCGCTGCCCACGACGAGCGTGATGCCGGCTGTGAGCAGGTAATGCGATGCCGGGACCCACTCCTGGAACGCCAGCGCGACGACTAGGGGAAGCGCGAGCCCCACCGTAAGGAACGAGACCAGAACCCCCAGGTAGTGCGCGATGACCCGCACATCGTTAAGCGAAAGCCTCCGCCACATAGCGCTACACCACGAACCTCACGACCGCCACCGCGATCATGCCGACGACGATGAACGCCGAGAAGAACAGGACAACCGCCATGTAACCTATCAGGGCGTCCTTGATCACTTCGATGTTGTTGGGTTTGCGCGTTTTCATGACCGTATTCTAATACATACGCGGAAGGACCCCTCGCGGGGCCCTTCCAATAAACGCTAAATGCATGAGCTCGAGCTTCGGTCCTACTGCTGGAGCCCTTCGAGCGAATCGAAATCGAGGCTGACGGGCTTCTCCACGCGGCAGACGTAGGATCCTTCGGGGCTCACGTCGATGAACACGTGATCGCCGTCGAACAGCTCGCCGCGCACGACCTTCTCGGCGATGCGATCGACCACCTGGCGCTGGATGAGGCGCTTGAGGGGACGCGCCCCGAACACGGGGTCGTACCCGTCGATAGCCAGGGCCTCGAGGGCCGCGGGTGCGACGTCGAGCGTGACGTGGCGGTCGGCCAGACGCGCGCGCACGTCTTCCAGCTGCAGCTTCACGATGGGCTCGATCGCGTTGATATCGAGCGCGTCGAACACCACGGTGTCGTCGATGCGGTTGAGGAACTCGGGCCGGAAGGTCGCGCGCAGCGCCTCCTGGATGGCCCTATCGCGCGTCTCCTCGTCGCCGTTTTCCTGGAACTCGCGAATGAACTGCGATCCCACGTTGCTCGTCATGATGACGATGGCGTTCTTGAAGTTCACCACGCGCCCCTGGCCGTCGGTCAGGCGGCCGTCATCGAGCACCTGCAGCAAGATGTTGAACACGTCGGGATGCGCCTTCTCGATCTCGTCGAGCAGGATGACGCTGTAGGGCCGCCTGCGGACGGCCTCGGTGAGCTGGCCACCCTCGTCGTAGCCGACGTATCCCGGAGGGGCCCCGATCAGGCGCTGGACGCTGAACTTCTCCATGTACTCGGACATGTCGATGCGGATCATGGCCCGCTCGTCGTCGAACAGGTACTCGGCAAGCGCCTTGGCGAGCTCGGTCTTGCCCACGCCGGTGGGGCCGAGGAACAGGAAGCTGCCGATGGGCTTGTCCGGATCGGCCAGCCCCGCACGGCTGCGGCGGATGGCCCCCGCGACCGCGCTCACGGCCTCGTCCTGCCCCACCACGCGCTCGTGGAGCTTCTTCTCGAGGTCGACCAGCTTCTCCATCTCGCCGCGCATCATCTTCTGAACGGGGATGCCGGTCCAGGTGGACACGACTTCGGCGATCTCGGACTCGGAAACCTCCTCTTTGAGCAAAGCTCCGCTTTCCTGGCGGGCGTTCAGGTCCCTCTCGGCTCGATCGAGCTGCGCCTTCAGCTCGGGGATGCGCGCATAGCGCAGCTCGGATGCGCGGGACAGGTCTCCGTCGCGCGTCGCTCGCTCCTCTTCGAGCTGGGCGGCGTCGAGGTCGGCCTTGATGGCCTGGACGCTCTCGATGATGTCCTTCTCGTTGCGCCAGGCCGCCTGGGCGGCGTCCAGACTCTCGCGCGCGGCGGCGATGTCGCGGCGCAGCGCCTCGAGGCGCTCGGCGCTTGCGGCGTCGGTCTCCTTCATCAGCGCCTGCTCCTCGATCTGCATCTGGGTGAGCTTGCGCGCCTGGGCGTCCACCTCTTCGGGCATCGAGTCGATCTCGATGCGCAGGCGGCTGGCGGCCTCGTCCATGAGGTCGATGGCCTTGTCGGGAAGGAAGCGGTCGGCGATGTAGCGGTTCGACAGCTCGGCCGCCGCGACGATCGCGCCGTCGGTGATGCGCACGCCGTGATGGATCTCGTACTTCTCCTTCAGACCGCGCAGGATGGCGATGGTGTCCTCCACGCTGGGCTCGCCCACGACCACCGGCTGGAAACGGCGCTCGAGCGCGGCGTCCTTCTCGATGTACTTGTGGTATTCGTCCAGCGTCGTGGCGCCGATGGCGTGCAGCTCGCCGCGCGCGAGGGCCGGCTTGAGCATGTTGCCCGCATCGATGGTGCTCTCCGACCCCGATCCGGCGCCCACGATGGTGTGAAGCTCGTCGATGAACAGGATGACCCGCCCCTCGCTCTCCTTCACTTCGCGCAAAACGCCCTTCAGGCGGTCTTCGAACTCGCCGCGATACTTCGCCCCCGCCAGCATCGATGCGATATCGAGGCTGATCAGGTCTCGGTCTTGCAGGCCCGAGGGGACGTCGCCCGCAACGATGCGCTGGGCGAGACCCTCGACGATCGCGGTCTTGCCCGTGCCGGGCTCGCCGATGAGGACCGGGTTGTTCTTCGTGCGCCGCGACAGCACCTGGATGGTGCGGCGGATCTCCTCGGAGCGGCCGATCACCGGGTCGAGCTTGCCTTCGCGTGCCCGCTGGGTGAGGTTCTGCCCGTACTTGTTCAGAGCGTCCAGCTCGGGTTTGGCGTTCTGCTCGGTTACGCGGGTCGAGCCGCGCAGGTCGGAGTAGGCCTCTTCCACGGTCTTGCGCGTGACGCCCTCGAGGTTCAAAAGCCTTCCCGCGTCTCCCTTGGCCTCGGCAAGCGCGATGAGCAGATGCTCGCTGGTCGCGTAGCTGTCGCCCATCTTCTCAGCCGTCTTCACCGCGCCGTCGATGCACTGCATCAGGTCGTTGCTGGGCATGGGGACCGGCATGTTGGACTGGACCTTCGGCCGCTTGGCGATGGCCTCGTCCACATTGGCGCGCAAAGAGGCCGGATCGGCTCCGGCGCGTTTGAGGATGGCTTCGAGGTTGCTCTCGGACGAATCGAGCAGCGCCTTCAGCAGATGGATGGGCTCGACCGTGGCCGATTCGGATTCCGATGCGACGCCCAGCGCGTTCTGGAACGCCTCCTGGGCAGAGATTGCAAGTTTATCGAGTCTCATGATGTGCTCCTTTCTGGAGCTCGAGGTGCGAGACGGCGAACATCCGCCCCGCGATCGAAGCTCGTTGCCCTTGGCGCCGCCGATGCTTGCAGCCCACCGAGCAGCGCTGCGCTTCTTGTTTAGGGGAGGCGCCTCAGCGCGAGGCCTCCCTGGCCGCTGCGCACAAGCGAAGCGACGTTCTCGCGCGTCTCGAGCTCGTGCACGCGGTCGGCCAGGCGCCGCACCTTCTTGTGCAGGTCGTCCAGCTCGCGGTCGCGCTCGTCGAGACGGCCCTGGAGGTCCAGGATGCGGATGACCCCGGCGAGGTTGATGCCCTCGTCGGTGAGCTCGGTGATGAGCTCGAGCCGCTCGATGTCGGCCTGCGAGTACATGCGGGTGTTACCGCTGGTCCTCTGGGGGTTCACCAGACCCTTCTGCTCGTACGAGCGCAGCGTCTGGGGATGCATGCCGGCAAGCTGGGCGGCCACCCCGATCATGTAGACGGGGCGGTTGCGGTCGTCGCGGTCTCCTATTCCCATGGCCGGATTCCTTTCGTCTCGGCAGCGGCCAGCGCCTCGAGGGCCGACCTCTGCTCGTCGCTCAGCTCCGTGGGAACGCGCACGCCCACTTTGATCTTGAGGTCGCCCGAACCCGACCCCTTCACCTGCGGGGCTCCTTTGCCCTTCAGGGTGAGCACCGTGCCGTCCTGGGTGCCGGCGGGCACCTTCACGCGCACCTTGCCGCCTTCGGGTACCGGAACCACCACGCTCGCCCCCAGCGCGGCCTCGGCCATGCTGATGGGAACGTCGATGAGGACGTTGGCCCCGTCGCGGCTGAAATGCTCGTGGGGCTGGATCTTCGTGGTGATGAACAGGTCGCCCGCCGCGCCGCCGTTCTCTCCGGGCATCCCGCGGCCCTTGAAGCGCAGCCGACCGCCGTCGATCGCGCCGGCGGGCACCTTCACCGACAGGGTCTCCTTCTCGGTGCGGCCGGGGACGCGCACCGTCACGCGCTTCTCGGCTCCCCTGAACGCCTCGTCGAACGTCACGGAAAGCGTCACGTTCGTATCGCGGCCCTTGCGGGCGACGGGCCCGCGCGCGGACCCTCCGAAGCCCCCGAACCCGTCGAGTCCGAAGCCGCCTCCCTGGCGCAGGGATTCCAGTATCTCGGACCAGCCCGCAGCCCCGCCGAACATGTCGCCGACGTTGCCCCAGCCGCCCGGGATCCCGTTGCCCTCGGCCGTTCCGAACTGGTCGTACATCTGGCGCTTCTTGTCGTCGGACAGCACCTCGTACGCTTCGTTTATCTCCTTGAACCTGGCTTCGTCGCCACCGGCGTCGGGATGGTGCGTGCGCGCCAGCTTGCGGAAGGCCTTCTTTATCTCGTCGGCAGAAGCGTCGCGGGAAACGCCCAGCGTCTTATAGTAATCGGGCTTGCCTTCCATACTTCTCGCCGCCTTTCTCGCATATCGTCGCGGCTTGCAGGCGGACCGGCGCCGCCCCCGTTCGAGCGCAGGGGCGGACACCCTCGCCCGCCCCTGCCGTTGCCGCTATTCCTCGGTTTCGGGCTTCTCCCTCTTGGGGCCGCCCGAGGTGATGGTCACCATCGCCGAGCGGAGGACCTTCTTGCCCATGCGATAGCCCTTCTGGTAGACCTGGGCCACCGTCTCGTCGGGGACCGTGGCGTCCTCGACCGTGCCGACCGCCTGGGCCGAAAGCGCGTCGAACGCCTCGCCCACCGGGTCGATGACCTCCAGACCCGTCTTGCACAGCGCGCCGAACAGCTTGTTGCTCACCGCGCGCACTCCCTCGAGCAGCCCCGCCTCGCCGTTCGTCTCGGCATAGGCGATGGTGCGCTCGAAGTCGTCGAGCAGGGGGATGAGCTCGCCCACCAGCTTCTCGTTGGCGCGCAGTTTCTCCTCCTCGCGCTGCTCGGACATGCGGCGGCGGTAGGTATCCCACTCCGCATGAAGCCGGACGTACTTGTCCTGCCAGTCGGCGGACTCCTTGCGGGCCGCCTCGAGCTCCTGCTCGAGGGCGGCTCCAGCCGAAGCCACGACCTCTTCGGCCTCGGCGATCAGATCGTCGGCGGAAGGGTCGCCGGCGGCAGGTTCGTCGCCTGCCGCCTGGCCCTCGGCGCTTCGGTTCGGGGAAGAACCGGCGCCTTCCCCGGCATGGTTCGGGTCGGTTCCCTGGACGCCGTCGCGATCCTCATGTTCGTTCGAGTACTCGTTAGGCTGCTCCATGAGGACTACTTCCCTTCTTTGCCGTTGTTGTTATCGTCGACGACCTCGTAGTCGGCCTCGATGGTGCCGTCATCGGCGGGAGCGGCCTGCGCGCCGGCTCCGGCGGCCGCACCATCGGCCCCGGCCTGCGAGTACGCGACCTCGGCCAGCTTGTAACCGGCGGCCTGGAGCTTCTCGGAAGCGGCCTTGATGGCCTCGACGTCGGTGCCCTCGAGCGCCTTCTTCGTCTCGGCGATAGCCTCCTCGGCCTGCTGCCTCGAGTCAGCCGGGACCTTGTCGCCCAGCTCATCGAGGGTCTGCTGCGTGGCGTTCACCAGCGAGTCGGCGTTGTTGCGCGCCTCGACCTCCTGCTTGCGGGCCTCGTCGGCAGCAGCGTTCTCCTCGGCGTCCTTCACCATGCGCTCGACCTCGTCGTCGGACAGGGCGGTGGACCCCGAAATGGTGATCTGCTGCTGCTTTCCGGTGCTGAGGTCCTTGGCGGACACGTTCACGATGCCGTTGGCGTCGATGTCGAAGGTCACCTCGATCTGGGGGATGCCCCGGCGCGCGGCGGGGATGCCGGTGAGCTGGAAGCGGCCCAGGGTCTTGTTGTCGTGGGCCATGGGGCGCTCGCCCTGCAGCACGTGGATCTCGACGGAGGTCTGGTTGTCGGCAGCCGTGGAATACACCTCGGTCTTGCGCGTGGGGATGGTGGTGTTGCGATCGATCATCTTGGTCATCACGCCGCCCATGGTCTCGACGCCCAGGGAAAGCGGGGTGACGTCCAGAAGCAGGATGCCCTCGACGTCGCCGGCCAGAACGCCGCCCTGAACCGCCGCGCCCATCGCGACGACCTCGTCGGGGTTCACCGACATGTTGGGCTGCTTGCCGGTCATCTGCTTGGCGAGTTCCTGAACGGCCGGCATACGGGTCGAGCCGCCTACCAGGATAACCTCGTCGATCTCGCCGGTGGACAGGCCCGCATCGCGCAGAGCCTGCTCGACGGGCTTGCGGCAGCGATCCAGCAGGTCCTTGGTGATGCGCTCGAACTCCGCGCGGGTCAGCGTGTAGTCCAGGTGCTTGGGGCCGCTCGCGTCAGCCGTGATGAAGGGCAGGTTGATGTTCGCCTGGCTGGTGGAGGACAGCTCCATCTTCGCCTTCTCGGCCGCTTCCTTCAGGCGCTGAAGGGCCATCTTGTCGGCGCGCAGGTCGATGTTGTTCTCGGTCTTGAACTTATCGGCGATCCAGTCGATGACGCGCTGGTCCCAGTCGTCGCCACCCAGGTGGTTGTCGCCGGCGGTCGAAGCGACCTCGAACACGCCGTCGCCCAGCTCGAGCACGGACACGTCGAAGGTGCCGCCGCCCAGGTCGAACACGAGGATCTTCTGGTCTTTGCTGGTCTTGTCCAAACCGTAGGCCAAAGCCGCGGCCGTAGGCTCGTTGATGATGCGCAGGACCTCGAGGCCGGCGATCTTGCCGGCGTCTTTGGTGGCCTGGCGCTGAGCGTCGTTGAAGTACGCGGGAACGGTGATGACGGCCTGGGTGATGGGCGAGCCCACCTGCTTTTCGGCGTCGGCTTTCAGCTTCTGCAGCACCATCGCCGAGATCTCCTCGGGGGTGTAGTGCTTGCCGTCGATGGAGACGACGGCACGACCGTCCTTGCCCGCCTCGACGTTGTAGGCGATGGTCTTGCGCTCTTCGGAGGTCTCGTTGTACGAGCGGCCGATGAAGCGCTTGACGGACGCCACGGTGTTCTCGGGGTTGGTGACGGCCTGGTTCTTCGCGGCCTTGCCGACCACGCGCTCGCCGTCTTTGCGGAAGCCCTCGACAGACGGGGTGGTGCGGTCGCCTTCGGCGTTGACCAGGATTTCGGGCTCGCTTCCCTCCATGACGGCCATCGCCGAATTGGTGGTGCCCAGATCGATGCCAAGAATCTTTGCCATGATAACTTCCTCTCGTTGAAGTGTTGGTACCGAGGTAAGCGGCGCTGGGATCGCGCCGTGAAAGCGATCCCACTTCGAACCATGAGATTACTTTCGATGGTTCGTAGTATGAAATCTAAGTCGCTTCATGTCAAGTTTCTTCACAATTGTGTTTAAGATTTTATTCAGAGAAGGTATCAACCAATCTGCTACCTGGTAAAACAAGAGGCGGCCTCCGTTACGGAAGCCGCCTCAAATGTGTGCGTGGATCTAAGTCGGGATCTATAAGGTAGCGCCGCTACTCGTCGACGATCTCGGTGATGGCGCCCATGGGGCACTCCTCGAGGCAGTCGCCGCAGCCGATGCAGCTATCCTCGTTCACGACCTCGGCAATCCCCCCAGGGACCTCGAGCGTCTCCTGCGGGCAGGCGTCCACGCAGATACCGCAGCCGATGCACTCGTCAGCGTCGATGATGGGATGTGGCATAGCTAAACTCCTTCTCGTCTTGCGTATCGTCCAAGGGCCGCGCGGCCCTCCCCGAAACTCTCTTGCGCAAGATATCATGCGAACCTTGGATTTCAAGGAAAGATGTCAAATTTCCAAGGGACGGTAAGAATACGCTCGCCAGCGCTGCAGAACCGCCGGCGAGCGGGTCGTGTGCGATTAGCAGATACGGGGCAGCTGCTCGCCCACCAGCATGTCGAGGATGCGCGTTCCACCGATGGGAGTGCGTATGAGCGCCTTGGGGCCGCGCTCGGGCTTCATCTCACGCACCTCGCCGATCAGCGCCGCGTCGGCTCCGTACCTGCTCGACCTCATGGCCGCCAGCGCAGCCTCGGCCTCGTCGGCCGCAACGACGCAGACCATCTTGCCCTCGTTGGCCACCTGCATCACGTCGTAGCCCAGCATTTCGCATGCGCCGGCGACCGACGGCTTGACCGGCACCGAATCCTGGTCGATGACCATATCGGCCTGCGCCTGGGAAGCGAACTCGTTCAGCGTGGACGAGATGCCCCCGCGCGTCGGGTCGCGGAAGCAGCGCGTGTTCGGGGCCGCCGCCAGCACGGCGGCGATGAGGTGGTTCAGCGGCGCCGCGTCGGTTTTCACATCGGCGGAAAACGATAGCGATTCGCGGCAGCTCATGATGGTGATGCCGTGATCGCCCAAGGTTCCCGAGACGAGGATCCTGTCGCCCGGCCGGATGTTGGCTCCCCCCAAGCTCACGCCCGCGGGGATGAAGCCGATGCCGGTCGTGTTGATGAACACGCCGTCGCCGTGCCCGCGGTTCACCACCTTGGTATCCCCCGTCACCAGGCGAACGCCGGCCTCGGCGGCGGCCTCTGCCATGCTTGCGCAGATGCGCTTGAGGTTCTCGATGGGATAGCCCTCTTCCAGAACGAACCCGCACGACAGGTACTTCGGCACGGCTCCGCTGGTGGCGACGTCGTTCACCGTCCCGCACACCGCGAGCCGCCCGATGTCTCCCCCGGGAAAGAAATGCGGGGAGACCACGAAGCTGTCGGTGGAAAACGCGATGCGCTCCCCCGGCGCCGGGGGAGCGAGCACCGCCGCATCGTCGCCGCGCAAAAGCTCTTCGCCTGCGTACGCCTCGAAAAACACCTCGTCGATGATGCGCTTCATCATCGAACCGCCCGACCCGTGGCCCAGCATCACCGTTGTATCCATTGCACACCCCCGCGCAAAAGGGGCCGGCGATCCACCGGCCCCGACTTCTCGAATCAAACGCCCTATTCCAACTGCCCCGCATCGGCGGTGGTGAGAACCAGGCCGCCGTTTTTCACGCCCTTGGTTCCCAGGATGCGGTGCGCGATGTCCTGCACCTCGACGGCCTCTCCGCGCAGGATGATCACCTCCAGGCAATTATCCTCATCCATGTGGACATGCGTGGTGGAAACCACCGATCCGTAGGAATGGTGTTGCACATGGTGAAGCTTCTCCTGCACATCGCTTGCATGGTGGTTGTACACGATGGTGAGCGTGCCCACCACATCGACCCCGGGATCGGCCACCCGGTCTTCGACGAGGGCCTCGCGCACCAGGTCGCGCACCACTTCGCTGCGGTTCTTCGCCAAGCCGCGCTTCGCCACCAGCGCGTCGAAGCGCATCAGCAGGTCCTCGGGCATCGCGACGGAGAATCGAACCAGCTCGTTACCCATATCCGCGCTACACCAGGTTCACGGTTACGTTGGACGCGGCCTCGGCGTCGTCTTCCAGCGCGTCTTTCGCATCGCCCAGCAGGGCGCGGACCTCGTCCAGCTTATGCTGGACCTCATGGAGCTTCTCGCCGGTCAGGGCAAAGCCGCCGTCCGCCGCCATGTGGGCAAGCGTGTGCGACCAGCGGCGCTCGATCTTGATGTGGTCGTCGATCTGCTCGATCATCTGCTCGAACTGGCCGGTGTTCACTCCGTTGGTGCACATGGGAACCTCCTGGAATCATGCCGCGCGGCCGCAGCGGCCGCATCCGATTGCTATCATCAGTTATACGAGCGAGCGCGCCTTCGATCAAGAGCTGGTGTGATATTTAATTTGATCAGTAACATTTACAACATAAACCAACGCACCGCATGGGACGCCTTCTCCGCGCATCTGTCCGGAAGCGATTCGGGCCTGCTGCTTGCGATAAGCGCGTCCCCGTTGGGCGAGGTCGCGAGAAAGGCCCTGGACAGCTCGGCGAAAGCGCTGGGCTACGGACCGGGCGCCTGCGCATTCGCGAGCATACTGCCCCCGACCGCCCCGAAAGCCGCGGAACCGCTCGAGAGGGATGCGGGCGCGAGCCTCGACGCATCCTCTTTGCGCCTGCTGGTCGAAGGGATCGACCCCCTGGCGCTCGTAGTCGCCGACGACGCAGCGCTCAAGCTCGTACGGCAGGCCTATCCCGACGCCGCGTTCAGTCCCCCGAGCATGACCAGCATCCAGAGCGACTGCTCGCTCGGGCGAGCCTTCGGAAGGACCGTCACGGCGTTTGAATCCTTCGAGAAGATGCTGGACAGCGCCGAGAGCAAGCAGGCGGCCTGGGCGCTTTTGAAGAAGCTGCCGCACCTGGACTAGAACCGACCTCGACCCTGCGCGGATGCGGCCGGAAAACAAGGAAGCCCCGAAGGGAATTCGGGGCTTCCTCGCATTCGAGAGAGGGCCGAAACCCTGAGAGGGGGATCGGGCTTCGGCTGAGACGAGCGAATGCGGAATGGAGTGAAGGGGGAACCTCATCTCCAACTCTGGGTCCCAGTATACGCTTGAATTATTCTTAGTAAAGAATAATTTTCCTTAAAAGATAATTGAGCGGTCAAGGGGGCGGCGGGCGGCCCCGAGGGCGCCCGGGCACCGCGAAGACGACCCGACCCTCGGACGCGAACCCACGCGCTTCGCCGAATGCCTTACACTGGGCCCATGGATAAAGCCACCCGTACAAAACAGAAGCTCGAGCGCGCGTTCTGGGACCTGTACGCCCAAAAGCCCGTCGAGCGCATCTCCGTGCGCGAGATCACCGAAGCGGCCGGATTCGCCCGCGGAACGTTCTATCTGCACTACCTGGATATCTACGATCTGCTCGACCAAGCCGAACGGGCCCTCCTCGACGAAATGGGCCGCTGTATCGACCGCTGCCCATCAGACCCCGGCAAGGCCGACCTCATCGGCCTCATGACGCGCCTTTTGGCCCTGTACGAACGCAACCGCGCGCAGATCGTCCTGCTGTTGGGCGACCGCGGCGACGCGTCGTTTCGCAGAAAGCTGAAAGACCAGATGAAGCGCATGCCCATCTGGAAAGCGCACGATCCCGCGCTCGAGCTTTCGGACGGGGAGCGCGATCTTATGCTGGGGCAGACCGCCGCAGGCGTGATCTCGCTCATATCCGACTGGCTGGAAGACCCGCGCGGCGTGTCGGCGGCAGAGCTTCTGCACCTGATCTACGAGTCGGCCATCAAGCGCGGGTAGCGCAGCGCGCTTTCCCGACGACGCCGACGGAAAGGCGCGCGGGCGACCCCGAGCGATCGGATCGCCCGCGTGCCCAGGACCCCGCATTCACCCGACCTGCCACTTCCAGCGGAGAAGCCGCCGTTCCGCGACGTCGAACAGCGCATACAGCACCACGCCGAGGGCCGCGAGCGCGATGATGCCCGCGAACATGCGCGGGTAGTTCACCATCCCCCAGGACTGCATGATGAAATACCCCAGGCCCGTCGAACCGGCGATGGCCTCGGCGAAGAACAGCACCGCGATGGCCGTGCCCGCGCTGATGCGCAGCGAGGTGAACACGGCGGGAAGCGTCGCGGGGACCACGACATGGCGGTACTCGTCGAGGCGCCCCGCGCCCAGAACGCGAATGGAGACGAGGGCGTCTTCGGGAAGGGAGCGCACCGCATCGCGCACGGCCACCAGCACCTGGAAGAACACGGTGAGCGAGACGAGCGCGATCTTGGGAGCGTCGGCAAGGCCCAGCAGCACCAGGAGGATGGGCAGCACGACGACCTTGGGTATGGGGTACAGCAGGTACAGGACCGGCGCGAAGAGCGCGTCGATCCGATCGGAGCGCGAGCAAACGAGCGCCAAGGGGACGGCCAGCGCCGTTCCCAGCGCAACCGACACCGCCACGCGGTAGGCGCTTGTCGCGAAGTCGGGCCCCAACGCAGGCAGGTACTGACCCAGAACCGGGACCGTCTGGAGCGGAGTGGGAAGCGCAGGTGAATCGATGACCAGCGCGGATATCCACCATCCCGCGACGATGAACGCCAAGGCGGCCAGATATCCGCCGACCTCGCGCAGCACGTCAGCCCTCATGCGAGCACCCGCCCTCCCCGCCGACGGCCTCCGGCGAAACCTCGCGGAAGGAAAGGCCGCCCGATCGGTCCGCAGGCGCAGGCGACCCGTCGAGCGCCGCGCGCACCTGCTTGCACACGGCAGCGAACCTCGCGCTGTCGCGGTACGAGCGCTCCCCCGCTCCCGGATTGGCGATATCGGCCACCAGGCGCCCGGGGCGACCCGACAGCACCAGTATGCGCCGCCCCAGGTACACCGCCTCCTCGATCGAATGCGTGACCAGCACCTGCGTATGTCCCGATCGGAGCCAGAGGTCGAGGAGCGCATCCTGGAGCTGCTCGCGCAAAAGCGCGTCGATGGCCGACAGCGGCTCGTCCATCAGAAGGACGTCCATATCCAGCGCGATCGCGCGGGCGAAGGCGAGCCGCTGCTGCATGCCGCCCGACAGCTCGCGCGGATACGCCGATTCGAAGCCCTCGAGGCCGACTTCGCGCATGGCCTCGATGCCGCGGCGACGCGCTTCGGCCTTGGGAACCTTGCGGATCGACAGGCCGACGACCACGTTGCCCAGGGCCGTCTTCCAGGGGAAAAGGCCCAGGTTCTGGGGGATGAACGCCGTCGACTGACGCGGCTTTTCCACAGGGGACCCGCCCACGAGGACCTCGCCCGCCGTCGGGTGCACCAACCCGGCGATCATGCGCAGCGCGCTGGACTTCCCGCAACCGGAAGGTCCGATAAGCGCGACAGAGGCGCCCGCCTCGATGGAGAACCGCAGGCCCGAGAGGGCTTCGGTTCCATCGGACGGGCGCCCGTAAGAAAGCGAGGCGTCGCAGAACTCGATCCGAGGTGCTGAAGGCACGCGCTACTCCTTGGAAAACTTGCCCGTGTTCTGGTCGTAGGACAGCGGGGCGGTCAGATAGCCCTTCTTCGTCATCCAAGCCAAAACGGGATCGACCATCGCGCCCGTCGGCTTCTTCGCCATAGGATACTCGCTTATCGGGTAGGTGCGGGCCACGGACTCGGGAAGGTTCGCATTCTCTACGAGCAGCGAGCGGTACTTCTCCGGATCGTGGTTCACCAGAGCGGCGCCGCCGTCCCATACGTCCTGCAAAGCGGCCAATGCCGAAGCGCCCGATTCGGCCGAAACGAAGTCGGAGCGCACCGCCATGACGGATTGGGAGATGTTCTCGCCGTCGGTGTCATCGGCCAAGCACACGCACCCCGAGGCCTCGCCCAGCGCCAGAAGCGCCCCCGGCAACGCGGCGGCCTTCACGTCGCCCGACATCATGGACTGGAAGCGGACGGGGAGCTTCTGAAGTTCCTCGACCTTGATCTGGTCTTCGGGAATGCCCGCGCGCTCCATCAGCTTGTCCATCACGTACTCGAGAATGGTGTTGGATCCGACGCCCACGGGAACGCCCGCAAGCTCGGAAAGCGAGGTGATGCCGGTGTTCGGGCCGGTCATAATGCCGAAGCGCCCCTGTTTGGCGGTTTCGCCCAGCGTCACCCAGGCAAGCTCGAGCGGCGTGCCGCTGGCGAACACGCCCGCCGAAACCATAGGGTCGGTCATGGCGACGTTCACGGCTCCCGACGAGATGCCGGCGATCAGCTCGGTGGCGGACTGGAACGGGACGATCTCGAAGTCGACCTTGTCGGCCGCAAGGTTCTCCTGCTGGGCCACCCACAAAGGCAGGATGTCCTCGGTGGCCAGCGTGCCCACCATCATCCTCGAAGCGGCGGCGGATCCTCCCCCGCCCTGCGGAGCGGACGCCCCCTTCGAGTTCGAGCAGCCCGTGAGCGCGGCAGCTCCCAGCGCCGCGGCTCCGACGATGAACGAGCGGCGGGACAACGCGGTTTGCATTCTCATACAGGTTCCCTTCGGTACGTGCGCAGGCGCGCAGGATCGGAAAAGTCGCACGCATCCATGCTACCGAGGGGAAAAGGGCAACTCAATGGACAATCGACGCCCGAATGTTCAGCGTCGCCGCCGCAAGCCCCTGTTATTTGATGTGCCCGATGAAGTCGCGGGTGCGCTCCGACGTGGGATTGTCGAACACCTGCTGGGGAGTGCCCTCCTCGACGATGACCCCGTCTTCCATGAAGATGACGCGGTCGGCCACCTCGCGTGCGAAGCCCATCTCGTGCGTGACCACCACCATGGTCATGCCGGCGTCGGCCAGGTTGCGCATAACGTCCAGAACGCCGCGCACCAGCTCGGGGTCGAGAGCGCTCGTCGCCTCGTCGAACAGCATGACATGCGGGTCCATCGCCAAAGCGCGCGCGATGGCAACGCGCTGCTGCTGACCGCCGGAAAGCTGGGCGGGAAGGAAATCGGCGCGATCGGCCAACCCCACGCGCTCGAGCTGCTGCAGGGCCACGCGCTCGGCCTCTTCTTTCGAACGCCGCAAAACGCGCTGCTGGGCCAGCATCACGTTTTTCTTGGCGGAAAGATGCGGGAACAGGTTGAACTGCTGGAACACCATCCCCACGCGCTCGCGCAGCTTGTTCACGTCCGTCTTCGAATCGGTGATCTCCTGCCCCTCGATGAAGATGCGGCCGCCCGTGGGCGCCTCGAGCAGGTTGATGCAGCGCAGCATAGTGGACTTGCCCGACCCGGAGGGCCCGAGAACGACCACCACCTCGCCGCGCTTGACATCGACGCTCACGTCGCGCAGAACCTGCGTCTCACCGAACGACTTGGACAGATGCTGAATGCTGATCATGATTTCGGCGTCGGACACGACACACCCCTTCAAAAGCGACCTCCCCTTTCTGGGGAGCATCGAGACATTGTAAACCGACCGCGCCCCGCGAGCCAACCTCTGCGCGTGCATATCGATCGATAAAACGCCGCCGAAACGACCCCGAGCCACCCGCCATATGAAAAACAAATAGGACCATGATTCCCAATAATGCAAGAAGCGGCGCGCTAAACCGCTAAACTTCTGTTATTCTCTAGGCAATTATTCATTATAGCTTTGCTCGCAGATTAAACGCGCTATTAAGTTAGTGGGAACCGAACGCATACCAGAGGGGTCGGTTCAAAGGAGGCACCATGACTCGACGAGCCGGAGTCAACAGCGAGGAAACGCGCGCGAACCTCATCCGATCCGCGATCGAGGAGTTTCGCGAAAAAGGCTACGCGAACGCCTCCCTGCGCCGCATCTGCGACAAGGCCGGGGTCACGACCGGAGCGCTGTACTTCTTCTTCGACAGCAAGAACGACCTGTTCGAAAAGGTTATCGAGCCCACCACGTCGAAGCTCATCCAAACCATCCAGGAAGGCTACGACAGCGAACTGAGCTCCTCCGACTTCGACCCCAGCATCGTGAAGAAGATCACCATCTCGCGACGCGTTCTGGACATCTGCTACGAAAACCGGGAAGTGGCCGACATCATCTTGGCCCACCAGGACCACCCCGCCGTCATCGAGCTGTACAAGGCCATGTCGGACGTATTCGCCCGGCGCTTCGAGATCCTCACCCGCCTTCTGTACGACGAGGTGCCCGAAACCTCGATCCTCAACCACAACACCTTCTCGTGGTTCACGCAGACCGAGGCCTTCCTCGGACGCTACGTCTTGCTGCTGGACCTCCCCAAAGAAGAGGCGGTGCGCCAGCTCGACGCCATCATCCGCGTGCTGCGCTGCAGCATCGGCGCCCTGATCGAAACCGACGAGCGCGCGGGCCTGCTGAGCCCGGACAAGGCCCAGGCCGTCTACGAGGCGTTGGGCTACGCGAAGTGGGTCGACTAGCATGACGGTGCCATCAGCGCCTGAGCGGACCGAGAAACTGCAGGTTATTCTCGGAAAGGACGGCGTGGCCGCGCTCGAAGCGGCCACCGTGCTGGTTTTGGGATGCGGGGGCGTCGGATCGAACTGCATCGAATCGCTCGCACGCGGGGGCGTCGGCGGGTTCGTCATCGTGGACCGCGACGTCGTTTCGGCCAGCAACATCAACCGCCAGGCCATCGCGTTCCACTCCACCATCGGCCAGAAGAAGGTGGACGTGATGAAGCGCATGATCCTCGACATCAACCCCGATGCGCGCGTCGAGACCTACGACGACTTCCTGCTCGAAGGGAACATCCCCGCGTTCCTGGAGCGATTCGACGGACGCGTGGACTGGGTGATCGACGCCATCGACACCATCTCGGCGAAGCTCGCCGTTGCCCAGTACGCCCACGAAACCGGCATGCCGCTTGTCAGCAGCATGGGCGGCGGGAACAAGCTGCATCCCGAGATGCTGCGCTTCGCCGACATCGGCAAGACGGTGAACTGCCCTCTGTGCCGCATCATGCGCAAAGAATGCCGCAAGCGCGGCATCGGGAAGCTGCAGGTGCTGTTCTCGGCCGAACACCCCGCTGAAACCAGCGTCGCCGAGGGCGCCACGCGGCGCGATCGGTCGGATCTGGGAACCATGTCCTACATGCCCCCGATCATGGGCCAGATGCTGGCCGGGTGGGTAATCCGCCGCATCGTCGGCATCGACGAGGGCCGATGAGCGCCGATGAGCGCGATGCGGAGAAGCCGCGCGCGGTATTCCACGACGCGCACTGCCATCTGAACTTCATCGCGAACGCCGAACAGGTGGCAGAGCAAGCCCAGAAGGCGGAAGCGGCCATCTTCTGCAACTGCGTGACCCCCGAAGAATACCAGGTCGCACGCGAGCGGTTCGCGCCCTATCCGACGGTGCGCGTCGGAGTGGGGCTGCACCCCTGGTGGGTGGACGACCAGGTGGAAGACCGGATCGATCTGTTCGAGCGCCTGGCGGCCGACGCGCCTTACGTGGGGGAAGTGGGTCTGGACTTCTCGCCGAAACATCGCGGGACCGCCCCGGAACAGCGGCGCGCGTTCGAGCGCATCGCCCGCCTCTGCGCGCGCTCCGGCGGCAAAACCCTGTCGATCCATGCCGTGAAATCGGCGGACGCCGTGCTCGACATCCTGTGCGCCTGCAAAGCCGTCGAGTCGTGCTCCTGCATATTCCATTGGTTCTCGGGATCGTCCGACGACCTGAACCGCGCCATCGGCCTGGGGTGCCGCTTTTCGATAGGGCCTCGGATGATGGAGACGAAGCGGGGGCGCGCCTATGCGCAGGCCATCCCCCGGCGCCTCATGCTGCTGGAAACCGACTGGCCTGCCAAAGAGGGCGACGAATGCACGTTCGACCAGCTGCAAGAAGAACTCGCCCGAACCGCGGCGGAAATCGCCGAGGCGAGGCGAGAGCCGAAGATGGTGCCCCCAGGAGGATTCGAATCTCCGTTTCCGGCCTGAGAAGCCGGCGTCCTTGGCCGCTAGACGATGGGGGCCTGATGAGTATAGTCAACCGGCCCGGCGGCGTGCGCGTGCCCGCGCACGCAACACCGAGCCGTCACAAGTTGGAGAAGCCTAACGGGCGGCCACCGCGCGGAAACCTTCGCGGGCCGCGCCGATGAGGGCGCGCACCTGCTCGTCGGTGTGCGCCGCCGACAGGAACAGCGCCTCGAACTGGCTGGGCGCTATCAGCATGCCCTCGTCCAGCACCGTGCGGAAATACGTCGCGAACGCCTCGCGGTCGCTTTGCGCCGCGCTCTTCCAGTCAACGACGGGCCCTTCGGTGAAGAACACGGTGGTCACGCTGCCGAAGTTGTTGACGCATACCCCGACGCCGGCCTCTTGCGCCGCCGCGCGCAGGCCCTCTGCCAGAAGGGCCCCTTTGCGCTCGAGCTCGGGGTAGAGCGTTTCGGCGTTGACCTGCAGCTTGGTGAGCTGGGCGAGACCGGCCTCCATCGCAACCGGGTTGCCCGACAGCGTGCCGGCCTGGTACACCGGGCCGGCGGGAGCGAGCTTCTGCATGAAGCGCGCCTTGCCCGCCACGCAGCCCACCGGGAACCCGCCGCCGATGATCTTGCCGAAAGTGCACAGGTCCGCATCGATCCCCAGCTTTTCCTGGGCTCCGCCCAAAGCGACCCTGAACCCGGTGATCACCTCGTCGAATATGAGGATCGCGCCGAACTCGTCGCACAGGGAGCGCAAACCCTCGTGGAAGCCGGGAGCGGGCGGAACCACGCCCATGTTCCCGCTCACGGGCTCGACGATCACGCAGGCCACCTGGTCGGGAGCGGCCTCGAACAGGGTGCGCACGGAATCGAGGTCGTTGTAGGAGGCGACCATGGTGTCGCCGGCGGTCGCGGCGGTCACGCCCGGAGTGTCGGGGATCCCCAGCGTGGCCACGCCGCTTCCGGCGCTTACCAGAAGCGAGTCGCTGTGCCCGTGGTAGTTCCCCTCGAACTTGATGATCTTGTCGCGCCCCGTGCAACCGCGCGCAAGGCGGATGGCCGTCATGGTGGCTTCGGTGCCCGACGACACCATGCGCACTTCCTCGACGCCGGGAACCAGCTCGCATATCTTGTCGGCCAGCTTCAGCTCGGCTTCGCAGGGAGCGCCGAACGACACGCCCTTCTCGAGCTGCGCGCGCACTGCCCCGATGACGTCCTCGTCGCCGTGGCCGAAGATCATGGGGCCCCACGAGCAGATGAAGTCGACGTACTCGTTTCCGTCGATGTCCCACACCAGGCTTCCCTTGGCGCGATCGTAGAACACCGGATCGCAGCCCACGTTGCCGAAGGCGCGCACCGGCGAGTTCACGCCCCCGGGAATGACCTGCGATGCGCGGGCAAACGCCTGCGAAGACTTCGAATGATCACGTGACATATCGTTCCTTTCGCGTCGTTCAAAGGTTCGGTTAACCGCTACTCCTCAAAATACCTCATCGAGACCTTCTTGTACTCCCCCGTCGTGGAAAGGGCCTCGGATGCGCTCACGGGAATGCCCGCCTCGTCGAGCGCCCGTCTCATGTCGGCGATCTGCTCGCCGAGGTCCTCGGGCGTGCGCGCGTGGGTCATGGCGTACAGGTTGTAGCGCCAGGTTTCGGCTTTCTTGCGCGAATAGCAATGGGTGACGTGCTCGGACTGCGCCAGGATGCGCCCTGCGGCATCGACCAGGTCGTCGGGGACGTCCCACACCGTCATGGAATTCTCCGACACGCCCATCACCTGATGGCGAACCATCGCGCCCACGCGCCTGATGGTCTTGGAGGCAAGCCAGCCCCCCATCCGCTCTGCAACGTCTTGTTCGGTGATGTCGGTGCGCCCCAGGTTGTCGGCGATGCGCGCGACCACGGTGGAAAGCGGGTGCTCGTCGAAGGTCCCGTCGGCCGCATGGAGGATGTCGCCCTGGGCCCATCGGACGATCTCGACGTTTACCGGGTCGTCCGCGTCGAACGCGAGCGGCTCGCACGCCGGCGCGGTGAGGATAGGTGCCTCCTTCTTGGGAGCCAGCCCTTCGCGCAGCTCTCCCTGGGGAAGGGCGCTGGCCGGCCCGTCGGCCCGCTGCTCGTCTTGCAGCAGCTTCGCGTCCGCGAACCGCGTGGGCTTGCGGCGCACGCGCGCGCTTTCGCCCGACGACTTGAAGTTCACGCGGATCTTGTACTTGTTCGTGGACGGCAGATCCAGCATATCGGTCACGCCGGTGCGCTGCGAGATCTCGGCCAGCATGCGCGTGCGCTCCTCAGCCGATCGCGCGATCACCGTGAACCACAGGTTGTAGTGGTTCTCTCGCCCATAATTGTGGGTGACCTGCGGGTATTCCGACACGATAGCAGCGGCGGCGGCAAGGTCGCCCTCGTCTCCCGGCACCGACAGGGCGCACAGCGACGAGACGTATCCCAGCTTGGGGGAGTTGAACGACGCGCCGACGCGCCTGACCTTGCCCGATCTGTACAGCGACGAGACAGCCTCGATCACGCCGTCCCGCTTCAGCTCGAGGGCCTTCGCCAAATCCCCCAGAGGGTCGTCGGTCAGCGGGAAGCCCTCCTGGATCGCGTCGAGCACGCGGTCTTCCACGTATTTCTTCGGCTCGTAGGCGCAGTAGGGCTCTTCTTCCATGTAGTCGCCGTACAGCGCAAGGGCGCGGGCACGACAGCCCCCGCACACCCCTTTGTACTCGCACGCGCCGCATTTCCCCTTCAGGCGATCGTAATGACGCAGGTCGTCGAACACCGGGGAGTGGGTCCAGATTTCGGAGAAGGGCGTCTCTTTGACGTTTCCGAGGTTCATATCGAAATAACCGCACGGCTGCACTTCGCCGATATGGCTGATGAACACGAAGGTGATGCCGCCCAGACAGCCGCGCGTCATCGCCTCCATGCCATAGGTTTCGGGCGTGACCTTGATGCCCTGCTTGGCGGCCTGCTGGCGCAGGATGCGGTAGTACTGGGGAGAATCGGTGGGCTTGAAGTGCATGGGAGAGGTCTGCTGGCGCTCGAAGGCCCACAGCAGCACTTCCTCGTACTCGTCCGGGGTGAGCTCGACGTCGATGAGGTCCTCGCCGCGGCCCGTGGGAACCAGCAGGAACGGATGGAACGCCACGGCGCCGGTTTCGAGGGCGAGGTCGTGCAGCTCGTCGACCATCTGGTTGTTCATCTTGGTGACGGTGGTGTTGATCTGGACCCCCACCCCGTATTTCTGCATGTTCTTGATGCCCTCGATGGTCTCCTGGAAAGCCCCGTCCTTGCCGCGGAACCTGTCCTGTCCCTCGGCGTCGGGGAAGTCCAGCGACACCGACACGCGCGGGATGCCGTGCTCGGCCATCTTGCGGGCCACCTCGTCGGTGATGAGGGTCCCGTTGGTCCCGATGACCGGATGGAGCCCCTTCTCGTTCGCGTAATCGATAATGTCCCAGATATCGGGGCGCATGAGCGGCTCGCCGCCCGTCACGATAAGGATGGGGTCGGTGATGCTGGCGATGTCGTCGATGACCGCCTTGCATTCGTCCAGCGTCAGCTCGCCGGGGTAGGGCTCGCAGTGCGCGGCGGCGCGGCAGTGATCGCAGGCCAGGTTGCATGAGCGGGTGATCTCCCAGGCCACGATGCGCGGAGCCTTGATGCCGGTGCGCTCTTCGTACGCGCGGGCCGCCGGACCCGCTCCGGGCCGGTAGCTGCGGCGCGCGGTGTTGTCGCCCGGCACCGTCGCCCCGGGATGGCCGCCGGGATGTCCCCCCGGATGCCCCAGGTGCCCGCCCTGCGCATGGGGATGCCCGCCGGAGTGGCCTCCCCGAGAGCTCGCGTGCGGATGGCCCGACGGCGCACCGTGCGGGCGGCTATCGCTGGAATGACCGTGTTTTCCCTGATGGCATCCACACGATCCGTCGGCGGCATGACCGTTTCCGTGGCCCGCGGCGCCTTCCGCGTGTGGGCACGAAGCGTGCATCCTTCCAGCCCCCTGCGCCGAGGGAGCATGGGCGCCGCAGCATGCGGCGTTATGTTCGTGGGCCATGTTAGTTCTCCTCCGCCAACCAGCGTGCCGCCTCTTTGGCGTGATACGTGATGATCATGTCGGCTCCCGCGCGCTTCATCGAGGTCAGAAGCTCAATCACGACACGCTTCTCGTCGATCCAGCCGTTCGCGGCGGCGGCCTTCACCATCGAATACTCCCCGGACACGTTGTAGGCGACCGTCGGAAAGCGCAGCTCGGACTTCACGCGGCGCAAAACATCCAGGTACGACAGCGCGGGCTTGACCATCACCAGGTCGGCTCCTTCGGCGATATCGTAAGCCGCCTCGCGCACGCCCTCCTCGGCGTTCGCCGGATCCATCTGGTACGCGCGGCGGTCTCCGAACGCGGGAGCCGAATCGGCCGCATCGCGGAACGGCCCGTAGAACCCGCTCGCGTACTTCGTGGAGTACGACATGATGGGTACCTGGGAAAAGCCGGCCTCGTCGAGCGCGCGGCGTATGTGCGCCACGCGGCCGTCCATCATGTCGGACGGGGCCACCATATGCGCGCCGGCGCGGGCATGGCTCACGGCTTCGGCGGCCAGCCACGCAAGCGTCGCGTCGTTGTCGACCTCGCCGGTGGCGGTAAGCTTGCCGCAATGCCCGTGGCTGGTGTACTCGCACATGCACACGTCGGTGATGATGTGCATCTCGGGCGCCTCGGCGCGGATCACGCGGATCGCCTCCTGCACGATGCCGTGATCGTCGTAGGCCTCGCTTCCGCATTCGTCCTTATGCGAGGGCAGGCCGAACAGCAGAACCGAGCGCACGCCCAGCCCCAGAAGCTCGTCCATCTCGGCTTTCAGCATGTCGAGGGAAAGCTGGTAGACTCCGGGCATCGAGGAGATCTCGTCGCGGCGACCCTCACCGGGTTTCACGAACAGCGGGTAGATGAAATCGCGAACGGACAGCTCGGTCTCGCGGATGAACTGGCGAACCGTCTCGTCGGCTCGCATGCGACGCGCGCGATACGCGGGAAACCTGCCGTACTCCATTACCGTATGCTCCCTTCTGCGACCGCCCCGCAGCTGCAAGCGGCCTTCGGTCCTTCGCCTTCGGGCCAGGCGATCTCCTCGTCGGTAAGATAGCAAGCGGGGTCCGACGCCCACAGATCGCCCGTAGCGGCCTCGGCGCGCACGCGGAAGTTCCCGTTGCAGATGTCGAGCCAGCGGCACGTCGCGCAGCGGCCCTTCACGAACGGGCGCTTGTTCTTCAGACGGAACATCAGCTCGCTTTCGGGCGTGGTGCGGCTCACGTCGGTCCAGATCTCGGAGAACGGACGGTCCTTCACGTTGCCGAACGAGAAGTGGCGCCAGAACTGATCGGCGTACACCTCGCCGTCCCAGCTCACGCTGGCAATTCCCGCACCGGTCGAGTTGCCTTGGTTCCACTGCAGGAGCTGCAGCACCTCGGCGGCCCGCTCCGGATCCTCCTTCAAAAGCTCCAGGTACACGAAGGGGCCGTCCGCATGGTTGTCGACCGTGAGGATCTCGGGCTTGCCGCCGCGGTCGAACCATGCGCGCGTACGGTCCATGATCAGGCGCACCGCCTGGCGCGTCTCCTCATGGCTGAGGTCCTCTTCCATCAGCTCGGAGCCGCGACCCGTGTACACCAGATGGTAGAAGCAGGCCCGGTTGATGTTGTGCTCCTCCATGATGTCGAACACGTCGTCGATCTCGCGCCAGTTCAGCTTGTTGATGGTCATACGCAGACCCACCTTGATGCCGGCCTCCTGCGCGTTTTTCAGACCCTCCATGGACTTGGCGAACGAGCCGGGAACGCCGCGGAACTTGTCGTGGGTCTCGGGGCCGCCGTCAAGCGAGACGCCCACATACGACAGCCCCACCTTGGCGAACTCGCTGGCCAGCTCGGGCGTGATCAGCGTACCGTTGGTGGATATGACCACGCGCATGCCGCGGTCCTTCGCGTAGTGCATGAGCTCGGTGAGGTCGTGGCGCACGCAGGGCTCGCCGCCGGAGAACAGCAGCACCGGCGCGCCGAACGAAGACAGGTCGTCGATCATGGCCTTGGCCTCGTCGGTGGACAGCTCGTCGTAGCGCTGCGCGTCGGATCCGGCATAGCAGTGGACGCATTTCAGGTTGCAGGTGCGCGTGCAGTTCCACACGACCACCGGCTTCTTGTCCTTGGAGAACTGCAGAAGCTCGCTGGGGAGCTTCGCCGACATGCGCTGGTAGCGCAACACATCGGCCGGCTCGACCGCTCCGCAGTACAGTTTGGAAATTCCGATCATGCTATACCCCCTCCGGGCTTGCGCCCGCTCTCTGTCCTTCATCCGACGCACGGTCGGACGTGAAATACTCGCACAGCGCATCGACCAGCCCCGGAATGGTGAACTCGGCCGCCTCGGCCGCCACCTCGAGGCCCGCCTTCTCAACGGTGTCGCTGGTGATGGGCCCGATCGAGAAGAGCCCGACCCGCCCCAGCAAAGCCGCCGCCCTATCGCCCAGAGCCGCCGTCAGGTTGCGCACCGCCGACGACGATGCGAACGTCACGCCGTCGATGTCCCCGGCCTCGACCAGCGAGGCGAACTCGCGCAGGCGCTCGGAATCCGCCGCCACGGTGCGGTACGCGGGAACGACGTCCACCTCGCCCCCGTCTGCGCGAAGCAGCTGCGGAAGCACTTCGCGCGCTTCGAGGGCCCGCGGTATCAACACGCGCTGACCCGAGGAGAACCCCGCATCGCGCAGGGCCCGATGCACCGCTTCGGCGCGGTACTCGCCGGGCACCACGTCGGCGACGATGCCGTGCGCGCGCAGCTTCGCGGCCGTGGCCGGCCCGATGGCGGCAACGCGACACGTCGCCAGAGCGCGGGCGTCCCGGAACCGAAGCTTCGAGCCTCCCAGCCGCTCGAAGAACCGCTCGACCCCGTTCACGCTGGTGAAGATCAGCCAATCGTACGAACCGAGCTGGGAGAGCGCCGTATCGAGCGGCTCGAAGCTCTCGGGGTCCACGATGCTGATAGTGGGCAGCTCGAACACCTCGGCGCCCTGCTCGCGCAGAAGCGAGCTGAGCGAGCCGGCCTGCTCGCGCGAACGCGTGACCACCAAGCGACGGCCGAACAGGGGCCGATCCTCGAACCAGGCGATGCGCTCGCGCAGATCGGCGACGGCTCCCACGACGATGATGGCCGGCGCCTCGATCCCCGCTTCGCGGGCCTTCCGGGCCGCGGTCTCGAGCGTCGCGACGCAGGTTTTCTGGCGCGTGGTGGTTCCCCACTGCACCAGTGCGACCGGGATGTCAGACGGGGCTCCGCACGCGGCGAGCTTCTCGGAGATCAGCGGAAGGTTGCGCACGCCCATGTAGAAGCACACCGTCGAGCCCTGCTTGACCAGGCCCGCCAGCGAGGGCCAATCCACGGTCGAGGCGTCTTTGGACGGATCCTCGTTTCCCGTGACCAGCGTGACCGACGTGGACACGCCGCGGTGGGTAACGGGGACGCCCGCGTAAGCAGGGGCGGCGATTCCGCTGGTCATGCCGGGAACCACCTCGAAGCGGATACCCGCCTCGGCAAGGGCGAGCGCCTCTTCCCCGCCGCGTCCGAACACGAACGGATCGCCGCCCTTCAACCGGACGACGGACGGAGCCCTCAGAGCGGAAGGGCCCTCGGCCCTGCGGGGCGCCCGGTTCGCGTCGCCGCCATCCTGTGCGCGGCGCTCCAGTTCGCGCGCCTTCTCGACGAGGATGCGGTTGATCTCGTCTTGGCCGATGTGCTTCTCGAAGCCCTTCTTCCCGACGAACACCAGCTCGGCGTCGGGACGGGCATGCTCGAGCAGCTTGTCGCTGGAAAGGTAGTCGTACACCACCACGTCGGCGCGCTCGAGCAGAGAAAGCCCGCGCACGCTCATGAGGCCCGGATCGCCCGGACCTGCGCCGACGAGGTACACGCAGACGGATCCCATGTTGCTCACAGGCCCACGCTCGCTTTCACGCGGCCCATGATCTCGCAAGCGCCCTGCTCGCAGAGCGCTTCGAGCGCCATCTCCGCCACTTCGGCGGGATCGCCCTGGCCCGCGGCGCCGACGCGCTCGAGGTGGACCCGCGCCATCTCGGAGCCGTCGAGCGACGCGACGAAGGCGTCCAGCACGAGGGTCTGCTCGTCGGCCGGGCCCTCCCAGCGGATGTAGGCCCCCAGGGGGACCTGGCAGCCGCCCTCGAGGCGGGAAAGGATGATGCGCTCGGCGTTGACGCAGGCCATCGTGGGCGCATGCGAGATCTCGGCAAGCGCGGCCAGCGTGCGCTCGTCGTCGATGCGCGCCTCGATGCCGACGGCTCCCTGACCGACGGCGGGAATCATGTCCTCGACGGGAATGTATGCGCGGATGCGGTCTTCCCAGCCCATGCGCACGATCCCCGAAACCGCCAGGACGGCGCCCTCGTAGTCGGCGCCTTCGGCCTTGGCCAGGCGGGTGTCGAGGTTCCCGCGGATCTCGCTGGGAACCAGCTGGGGGTACCGCGCACGCAGCTGGGCGGCGCGGCGCAGCGAGCCGGTCCCGATGCGTGCGCCCTCGGGGACGTCGGCCAGACACTCGACCTGATCCAAGCGCGGACCGCACACCAGCGCGTCGCGGGCGTCGGCGCGCGGCAGCATCGCGGCCAGCACGCACCCCTCGGGAAGCGCGCTGGGGACGTCTTTCATGGAATGGACGCACATATCGATCTCGCCCGCTAGGAGCTGGGCTTCGATCTCCTTGGTGAACAGACCCTTGTCCCCGATCTTTGACAAGGGGACGTCCAAGATGCGATCGCCCGTCGTCTTGATGACGCGCACATCGACCTCGCGCGCAGGATCCTGGGCACGCAGGGCGTCGGCCACCGCGTGCGCCTGCCACAGCGCCAGGCCGCTGCCGCGGGTTCCGATCACGAAATCAGCCATTACTCCCCCGTTCTCTTCCCGATATTCTCGACCATGCGGTAGCGCTCGTCGGGCTCTCCGTTGCGGCGGCGCTCGTGCATCGAGCACCCTTCCCCCCGAAAGCACGAGGGATCCTTGCAGTGGCCGCACGCCGTTCCGGGAGGCATGGCGTCGAGGCCGAACAGATACCGCGCCGAACTGGTGTAATAGAACGACTCACCCGTTTTCGCCTCCTTGCGCAGGCGGATGATGGGGCCGTGGAGGATCTTGTTGGCGATGGCGGAGCCGAACGCCTCGAACATGGCGATCTCGTCGGCCGACACCGCCTCCCCGCGCGCGCTCGCAAGGGCCTTGCACAGGCGCTTGAGCTCTTTTTGGACGGTGATGTCGCCCTTCTCGTGCATCTCCTTGATGGTGGGCGTCACGCTGCGCTCCTGCATCCAGGAGAAGAACTCCTCGCCGGCCTCCTGCACCATGCGCTCGACCTCGCCCACGGCCGCCATGCGGCGGGACAGGCCCTCGTCTACGATGGAAGACAGGCGCTCGAGGTCGTACAGAAGCACGCCGGAAAGCTCGCCGCATGCGGGATCGACGTCGCGGGGCACCGACTCGTCGACGATGACCAAAGGCTCGCCCTCGCGATCCGCCTCGCGGCGGGCCGCCGCCAGGCGATCGGCCTCGACGACGCAGCGCGGAGCCGAGGTCATGCTGAATACGGCGTCCGCCTTCCCCAGATGATCGTAGCGATCGGAAAACGCGCAGTAGCCGATGCCCATCTCTTCGGCCAGGTCGCGAGCATGATCGGTCGTGCGCGTCGCGACGACGATGTCGCGCGCGCCCGCATCCAGCAGGTATCCCAGCGCCAGGCGGGCCATCTCGCCTGCGCCCAGCACCACGATCCTGCGGCTCTCCAAATCGGGGAACTGCTGGAAGGCCGCCTTGAAGGCGGTGGTGGAAAGCGACACCGAATCGGAGCCGATAGCCGTTTCGGTGCGAACGCGCTTACCCAGCGATATAGCGCTCTTGAACAGGCGAGACAGAACATCCCCGCACGCTCCGGCCGCGACGGCGGCCTCGAAGGCGCGCTTGGTCTGCCCGAGGATCTGCGCCTCGCCCAGCACCATGGATTCCAGCGAGCACACCACGCGGAACAGGTGCCTCGCCGCATCCATGCTGCGCTCGACGTAGAATGCGCCCCGATCGAGCTCGTCTACCCCGAGGCGGGCCTTCACGAACGATTCGAGCGACTCCAAGCCCATGCGGTCGGTTTTGGCGTCGACGTAGATCTCGGTCCGGTTGCAGGTCGAGAGGATGACCGCTTCGTTGATACCTTTCAGCTTCGTGATCTCGGCCAACGCTTCGGGTATCTCGCCCGATGAAAAAGCTAGCTTCTCGCGCGCGTCGATTGGGGCGCTTTTGTAGCTCGCGCCCGCGACCACCAAACTCATAGCCGCCCTCCCTCGACGAGCGGGGCGACTACTTCGTCGTACACCTGCTGAGCGGTGATCTTCTCGCCTGCGGCAAGACGGTGCTCGATGCCCGCCGATCCCACGGCCTCGAACAGCGGCGTGCGCACCGACGCCTCGCCGGGGACGCGCTGCTTCACCAAGGCGCGCACCTGTCCGAGCAGCTCGATGTAATCCTCCCAATACGCCGGGAACTGGGATTCCAGCGATCTGCGGATCTCGCGCGCAACGCTGGGAGCCGCGCCCACCGTCGACACGGCGATCTGCAGCTGCCCGCGCCTCATGATGGACGGAACGATGCAGTTGCACAGCGGGGGGACGTCCACCACGTTCACCAGTATGTGGAGCCTGGACGCCTCCTCGAACACCTGCTCGTTCACGCTCTGGCTGGACGTTGCGACAACGGCCAGCAGGGCTCCCTCGAGGTCTCCCTCCTCGTAGGGACGCTCGATGAACGCGATGTCGCCGGCCTCGGCGAACGACCTGATGCGCTCGGTCGCCTCGGGGGCGATCGCCGTCACGCGCGCGCCGTATTCGAGCAGCGTCTCGATCTTGCGCTGCGCGACCGCTCCGGCGCCCACGACGACGACCCGCTCTCCATCGAGATGGATGAACAGCGGGTAAGGAGGCTTTGCGCCTTCATATGTCATGCGGTATCTCCTTTATCCGCGCGTGCTGCGAACCGCGCGGGGTCTCCCACCCCGTCTTCGCGCGCAGGCGCATCGCCTGAGCGCGAAGACGGCACTCTCGTCAACCCATACTACCGAGAGCCCCCTGAATGCAAAACTGCCAAAACTAACAGGATCGGAAACAGGTTACCCTATAGCTTCCCATCAGGCAAAGCTGGTAAAAACAACAGGGCGCCCAGCGGTGCGGGCGAGCGAGCCTCACCCCCTATGGCCACCACCCCGATCAATCCGTGGAAAAGCGGGGCTAATCTCCGCTCACGCGGTTCACGAACTCGATCAGCTCGTTGCGCGAATGGACCCCGAGCTTGCGGTAGGCGTTTTGCTGGTGGTAGCGCACGGTCGAGTTCGACACGACCAGCTTCCCCGAGATGTAGGCGCACGAGAACCCCTGCGCGGTGAGCAGAGCGACCTCGGACTCCCGAGCCGTCAGGCCGTAGCGCTCCGACACGCGGTCGACGCGCTGCTTCAGCTGATCGGTGATCGTCTGCTGCGCGTCTTCTTTCCGAGTATCCTCGACCGCTTCGGGCCGCGCCGCGTCCGCAGCCGGCGCACCGGCGGAAGGCTCGTCGGCTTTCGCCTGATCCCGCCCCTTCTCGGGCTCTCCCTGAGAAACCGCATCCAGCCCGCCGGCCCGCTGCGCTTCCTGCTGCGCCAACGCCGGCTCCTGCGGCACCGCCTCGACGGTCGGGTGGGAAGCTCCGGCGGGAAGCGGGGCGTCGTCTTCGTCTTCCATCTCGTAAGGGCGAAGGTTCACCTCGCGGTTAAGCGTCATGGCACCGGCCAGCACCAGCGCCGAAACCGCGGCGATCACGCAGCCTGCATTGCTGATGACCTGGATGTTCATCGGCAACAACGCGCCGATGTTCGCACCGACGAAGTTGGCGAGCGACCCGTTGACCGCGATCAGCAGCAACCCGGCCAAAAACGCGCGCGGAACCTTCAGCAGGGAGAACATGGACGGGAACACCATCCAGTACAGGAAGCGGAAACAGAACACAGCCGCCAAGAGGAAGCCGAGGAACGCCTGGGCCGATGCATCCGAAACGAAGCACGAGAACACGATGGCCACCGAGAGCAGCACGAACGGCGGAACCCAGACGATATGGACCCAATCGCGGCGCTTCAGCATGATGAGGGCGACCGCCCCGATGGTGAGGGCCGCCCCCACCGCGAACACGGCGTAGTTGGCACCGTCTGTGACCAGGGACAGACGGCGGTTCGCGATGGTGTACAGCATCGCGCCGAGGATGCCGTTCGCAAAGATGAGCAGCACGCTGAACCAGGGGATGCGGGGAAGGACGCCGGGGGGCATGCCGTCGGCCTTCGACGATTCGAGGCGCGGATCGAGGCTGAGCGCCAGCGAACCGGCCGAAAACGCGCAGAGCACCGCTACGACCAGGCAGGTTTCCTCACCGAGCAGCGGAGATCCCTCGATGATGGCCCCCGCGATCGCCAGGCCGACGAGGGTCGACGCCATGATCTGCCGCACGGAAAAGCGGCTGAGCAGCAGCATCCACACGTACATGACCACCGCATTGGCCGCACCCGCCGCGAAGAAGAACGGCGCTCCGGCCGAGCCGAGGTCGTCGGTTGCGGCCACCACGATGGTGGCGGCGGTCATAACCGCCGTGCAGACGAAGAACACCCCGGTGGTGACGGAGAATTTGCGCAAGTACCCGCCGATCGCCAGAACCAGCAGCGTCGCCACTTCGGCGACGAGGCGCACGACATAGAAAGGATCGGCGATCGCCGCCCCTCCCTGGGTAAGGTAGCCCACGAAGCCCTGGGACAGCATGCGGCTGTACGCGATCATGCACGCGAAGCCGAACGCCAGTTTCAGCGTCGTCTTCAGGTTGAGCCCGTTCTTGCGGATCTCGGCACTCACGCTTCGTCGGCCCCGCTATTCCACCGCAGAGGCGACCTTGCGAGCCGCGGCGGTGATAGTCAGGTCGTCGACATTGACGGTTATCTGGGCGTACTTCTCGTACAGCGGCTTGCGCTCGTCGTAGAGGTCGTGAAGGCTCATGCTCACGCCGTTTTTCAGGACGACGCCGCGCTCCTGCAGATCGCCCAGGCGCGTTTTGAGGGAATCGTAGGAGATCTGGAGGTACACGATGGTGCCGATCTCCGCCAAATGCTTCATGGCCTCGTCGGAGTAGATGGCCGAGCCGCCCGTGGAGATGACGGAGTTCGTGGCGGAAATGCCGCTGAGAACGGCGTTTTCCACCTCGATGAACCCTTCGGGGCCCAGCGCGTCGATGATCTTCTGCAGCGTCTTGTCGGACTGGTTCTGGATCAGAAGGTCGGCATCGACGAAATCCTTGTTCAGGATCTTCGCAAGAACGATACCCAGCGTCGATTTGCCGGCACCCGGCATGCCGATGAGGACGATATTGCTTTTGTCGGCCATGATGACTCCTTGAACAGCGACGAGATACGCGTATCGAGCATGATTCTACGCTATGCGGGCGGATCTCGAACGCAGGGATCGGCCATTTCACGCCTAATGGAGAACCTGTTGTCAAATTGATCGAATCGAGCCGAACCGAGACCCGGCCTCGTTCGGCGTCCGGCCCGCAAGCAGCGCGGGCTCCGAGGCGTCGGGAAGGGCGTCCGAACCCGAGACGCAAAGCCGGCGCCAGAAGGCCCCATCAGGAAAACGAAAACGCGCCCCCGAGGTCGGGGGCGCGAAAACATGCTGGCGGAGAAGTAGGGATTCGAACCCTAGAATCGCTTGTGGCGATTACTCACTTAGCAGGCGAGCACCTTCGGCCTCTCGGTCACTTCTCCATGAGCGAAGCAAAATGATACCCGACTTGCACCTCCCGCGCAACGCAAAAACACAACCGGAGCCGCCGAGCGATCGGTCCGAGACGCTCTGCAGAGCAGCCCGGTCGGCCACGGCAGGCTAGCGAACGACCGCCGCCTTCAGCGACCCCAGAGACGTTGCGCGCGACCACCAACCGTGCTTGCGCGCTTCCACCGAAACCGCCACCGCCTCGTCGAAGCTCTCGCACAGCGCGAACGTGCACGAGCCGCTGCCGCACAAAAGCGCGCGGCCTGCGCCGCATCGGCCCTCCAGCCAGCGTCGGACCGCGGAAAGCTCGGGTTCCAACCCTTCGGACGCAAGGGCCAGGTTGTTGAACAGCGGCACGTCGTCTGCGGATCCAACTTCGTCAAACGCCGCTTCCACCGCGCCATCCGCCGGTACGGGATCCGCGTCGAACGCCTGGTAAGCGCGCACCGTCGACACCCCCCGCTCGGGTTTGACCAGCACTACCGGCCGCTTCGATGCGCACAGGGAGCGCACGAACTCGTCTCCCTTCCCCGCAAAGGCGGCGCAACCGCCCTGGAGGAAAAACGCAACGTCGCTTCCCACCTCGCAGGCCGCGTCCCGCACCTCGCGAGACGACGGGTCGACGCCCCACAGCCGGCATGCGCCCACAAGCGCCGCGGCCGCGTCGGACGACCCGCCTCCCAGCCCCGCCTGAGCGGGAATCCTCTTGTCGATGCGTATCTCGACGCGCTCATCTTCTGCCCGGCCGATCGCGCGCGCAAGCAGCGCGACCGCTTTCGCGGCCAGGTTGTCGGCAGAGGCGATCTCGGGCACCGAAACGCCGCCGCGGCCCTTCACCTCGGCTGCTACGGAAAGCCCCGAGCCCTCGGGAGCCGCCGTGCGGCGCATGAACACCGTATCGTGGAGGTTGAGCGCATGAAGGATGGTCGATACCCGATGGTAGCCCGAATCCAGCCGATCGCCGACGTTGAGCACCAGGTTCACCTTCGCCGGGGCGACCAGTTCGATCCAACCGGGGCTTTCCGCCTCGGACAGCATCTGGGCCGATCTTGCCTCAGCCAGCATATCGACGGCGTCTTGCGCCCCGTCTCCCTTAATCACGTTGCCTCCCCCGCTTCCCCCGTCGTTCGGCGAAAAACCCGGTAAGCAGCTCGGCGCACTCTTCTCCCAACACGCCGGAAGCCACCTCGAAATTATGGTTGAGCCGCTCGTCGGCATTCACCCGGTAAAGCGACCCCAGGGCACCGGCCTTCGGATCGGCGGCTCCGAACACGCAGCGATCGATGCGGGCCTGGTGCATGAGGCCCGCGCACATGATGCACGGCTCGAGCGTGACGTACACCGTGCAGCCCGAAAGCCTCCACGCGTCAAGCTCGCGCGCAGCCGCAAGCAGGGCCTTGAACTCGGCGTGGCCCGACGGATCCCGATCGGTTTCCCGGCAGTTGCGCGCGCGGGCGATCACCCGGGGCTCGGCCAACGCACGCCGCGTCCCCTTGTCGATGGGGGCGTAGACCACCACGGCGCCGATGGGAACCTCGCCGTATTCGGCCGCTTTCCGAGCCTCCTCGATCGCAAGGCGCATATAGTCTTCATCAGTCATAGCGCCATTATATATGGTATTCTGTGACACGCTTTCGAAGGGTCGGCACCGCACCGCTCGCCGATTCGCCTGCCGCATCGAATGCATCTACCATCTGGAGGAATGGCCGAGCGGTTTAAGGCGGCAGTCTTGAAAACTGTTATGCCGAAAGGTATCGTGGGTTCGAATCCTACTTCCTCCGCCAGAATTCCAAGCGTCCCTGGTCGGGGCGCTTTTTTTATGACCGAAAGGATGCACCTGTGGAAAACCTCGCCTACTACGACGGCAAAGTCGGCACCGTTGACGAAGTGACCATCCCGTTCAACGATCGCTCGCACTTCTTCGGGGACGGCGTGTACGAGGCCACGATGGGGGCGAACGGCGTGCCCTACCTCGTGGAAGACCACCTCGATCGGTTCTACTCCAGTGCGCGGGCCCTCGGCATCGTCATCCCTTCGGGCAAAGACGAGCTCAAACAGCTGCTGTTCGACCTCCTGGCGAAAGTGGACGGAGATACCCATTTCGTATACTGGCAGGTCACGCGTGGGGTAGCTATGCGCGACCACGTGTACGGCTCCGATATGGAGGGCAAGCTGTGGGTGCTCATCCGCCCGCAGGCCCTCGGCAGCATCCGCACGCCCGTGAACGTGACCGTCACCGAGGACAAGCGCTTCGAATACGGCCACGTGAAGACGCTCAACCTTTTGCCGGCCGTCCTGTACAGCCAGATGGCGCACGACCGGGATGCCTGCGAGACCATCCTGCACCGCAACGGCGTGGTTACCGAATGCTCGCACTCCAACGTGTCGATCCTCAAAGACGGCGTGTTCTACTCGCATCCCAACGACGAGCACATCCTGCGCGGCATCGCCAAAACCCACATGATCCAGGCGTGCTATCGCCTGGGGATTCCCGTCATCGAGCGCGCCTTCACGCTCGATCAGCTCTTCGATGCCGACGAGATCATGATCAGCTCCTCGTCGAAGTTCTGCCTTCCCGTGCGCTCCATCGACGGACAGGCGGTGGCGGGACGCGACCCCGAGAACCTGAATGCGCTGCAAGACGAGCTGATCCGCGAATTCCGGGACTACACCGGATCGAACGCGCTTGACTAGCGCAGACTCGATGCCGGATCAAAAAACCGCCGCTCGGCAAATTGGGTATTGCAACCTCACATCAGTACGAGCATAATTGCCAGCCATAAGTTCAGTGAAGCTTCTTGAATCGGCATCGCCGAAACTGGAAGCGGAGAACACTCTGGAAAATTCTTAAATGAATGCCGAAGGTGCAAGGCTGCATCCGCAGCTGAATCTCTCAGGCAAACCGACGGAGACACATTTTTGCGACCGTGCTCACGCACATCCACCGCCGCATACCCGGTCTTCATTAGGAATCTTCCTCGAGTGTTCGCGATCTCGAAGGGGGCAACCTTGGAAGCGGCGCTTCTCCCGGTCGTTCAAACGATCAATTCGTACCTATCGAACTATATCCTGGTGTTTCTGCTGGTAGGTGCCGGCCTGTTCTTCACCATCCGCACAGGCGGCATCCAGTTCCGCCGCTTCGGCGAGGGCGTATCCCGCATGTTCAGCGGATTCTCGCTGCGCGGGGGCAAGCAGGAAGGCGGCATCAGCTCGTTCCAGGCGCTTGCCACAGCCGTCGCCGCCCAGGTGGGAACCGGAAACATCGTGGGTGCCTGCGGCGCCATCATCGTGGGCGGCCCGGGCGCCATCTTCTGGATGTGGCTCATCGCCATCCTGGGCATGGCCACCAACTACGCCGAAGCGGTCCTTGCGCAGAAGACCCGCGTGGTCGATGCCGACGGGTCGGTTCACGGCGGTCCCGCGTACTACATCACCACCGCCTTCACGGGCAAGTTCGGACGGTTCCTGGCCGGGTTCTTCGCCATCGCCATCATCCTGGCGCTGGGCTTCATGGGCTGCATGGTTCAGTCGAACTCCATCGCTGAAACCATGAACAACGCCTTCAACATCCCCACCTGGGTGGTCGGCCTGGTCGTGGTGATTCTGGCCGGGTTCGTGTTCCTGGGCGGCATCCAGCGCCTCGCCTCGGTGACCGAGAAGATCGTGCCCATCATGGCCATCGTCTACATCGTGTGCGGCATCATCGTCCTCATCGCCAACTGGCAAAACGTCGGACCGGCGTTCGCTTTGATCTTCCAGTCCGCCTTCAATCCCGCCGCCGAGGTGGGCGGCATGACCTTCGGCCTGATCGCCGCCCTGTCCCAGGGCGCCAAGCGCGGCCTGTTCTCGAACGAGGCCGGCATGGGCTCGACCCCGCACGCCCATGCGATGGCGAAGGTGTCCGAACCCCACGAGCAGGGTGTCATCGCCATGGTCGGCGTGTTCATCGACACGATCGTGGTCGTCTCCATCACCGCCCTGGTCGTTATCTCCACCATGTTCGTCGGTGACGGCGCGTTCGCGCAGGATTACGCCGCAGCCGTCGCGGGAGGCCTGAGCAAGACCAACCTCGCCCAGGCCGCGTTCGGCACGCTGCTGGGAGCGCAAGGAGGCAGCATCTTCGTCGCCATCTGCCTGTTCATGTTCGCCTTCTCCACCATCCTCGGCTGGAACCTGTTCGCCAAGCTGAACGTGCAGTACCTGTTCCCCAAGGCCGGCAAGAAGGCCGTGAACGTGTTCTCGGTTATCGCGCTGGTGTTCATCTTCCTGGGGTCGCTTGCCTCCAACGAGCTGGTCTGGGAGCTTGCCGACCTGTTCAACCAGCTGATGGTCCTGCCCAACGTGATCGCCCTCGTCGCGATGTCGGGAGTTGTCGCAGCCATCGCCAAGGAGCACAAGGGCACGCGCAAAAACGACTAGCGAGCAAGGGTCCGTTAAGACCCCTGAAACCGCCCCCCAACGAGCCGCCCCGCCCTCCCTTTCCGGGAGGCGGGGCGGCTTGGTTTCCGGGATGCGGTTGTAGCTGCCGAAACAGATTTCGGAAAACGCGTTATCGCTGGTCGATGGGAAGATAGGGGCGCTTCGCCGAGTAGGTGGACTTGTACGCCGGACGTATGATGCGCTTGCCCGACACGATCTCCTCGAACCGATGGGCGGCCCAGCCCGCCATGCGCGCGCAGGCGAACAGCGGCGTGTACAGCTCTTCGGGGATTCCCATCATCGAGTACACGAATCCGGAGTACATATCGACGTTCGCGCACATCGCCTTCTTGGAGTTGCGCTCGGTGCGCATCACTTCGGGCGTCAGGAGCTCGATGGACTTGAGAAGCTCGAGCTCGGCCTCGAACTCGGTACCCTTCGCCAGCTGCTCGGCGAAGCGCTTGCACACCACCGCGCGCGGATCCGACTTGGTGTACACCGCGTGCCCCATGCCGTACACCAGCCCCGTGCGGTCGTAGGCGTCGCGGTTCACGATCTTGCGCAGATAATCGGCCACTTCGCCCTCGTTATCCCAATGGGCGACGTTCTGCTTGATCTCGGCCTGCATGGCACGCACCTGATGGTTGGCCCCGCCGTGGCGGCGGCCCTTCAAAGAGCCCATCGCCGCGCTGTAGGCGGAGTACGCATCGGTGTCGGCCGACGTCAGCACGCGCGTGGTGAACGTGGAGTTGTTGCCTCCCCCGTGCTCGGCGTGCAGGCTCATCATGATGTCGAGCATGCGCGCCTCGTCGGCGGTGAACGAACGGTCGGGGCGCAGCATCGAAAGCACCGTCTCGGCCGTGGACTGGCCGGGGACGAACCGATGCATGATCATCGACCCGTTGTGGTAGCGCGCCTGCTGGGCATAGTAGGTGAGCACCATGATGCGCGGGAGCCGGGAGATGAGCGAAACCGCCGTTGCGATCTCGTGCACGGGCGAGCGGTCTTCGGCCCGGTCGTCGTAGGCGTACAGCAGCAGCACCGACCGCGACATCACGTTCATGATATCGGGCGGGGTGTTGCGCATGATCATCGAGGCGGTGAAGCCGTCGGGAAGCTCGCGCTGCTCGTCGAGCACCGCCCGATACGCATCGAGCTGCTCTTGCGTGGGCAGGTCGCCCAAAAGGAGCAGATAGGAGATCTCTTCGAAGCGGAAGCGACGGTCATCGTCGTCCCCATCCGCTCCGCCGAGAAGATCGTAGATGTCGAAGCCGCGATAGCGCAGCGACCCTTCGTCGGGAACGCGCGAACCGTCCGAGACCAGGTAGCCGTGGACGTTCGAGATGTTCGTCACGCCGGCCAGCACCCCGGTCCCGTCGGCGTTGCGCAGGCCGCGCTTGATATCGAGATGCGAGAAAGATTCGAGGTCGATGCCGTTGACCTCGTTGAAACGATCGTAAAGCTCGAATGCGCGCCGCTGGTCCATAGCAGTTCCCCTTCGCTCAGAGGTAGGGCGAAGAAAAAGAAAGCGCCCCGTTCCGATGTAGCACTATGCTATCAGAACAGGGCGCCGATCAGGCTTCGACCACTGCCGGGGTCGGTAAGGGGAGGCGCTTAGCGACGCCTCTTCGAGCGCGCGCCGGCAAACAGCGCCAGCGCCGAAGCGATTGCGGCCGCCGCAGCTCCGACGGCGTAAGCGCCAGAGCCGTCCCCCGTGACGGGAAGCACCGCCTTGACGGAGGGGGCGACGACCGTCTTATCGGACGGGTCGGGGTCGCCCGGAACCGGCGGCTCCACCGGGGTCGGCGGAACGGGGGGATCGATGGGGCTCGGCGGATCGACGGGGTTCGGATCGGTCGGAACCGCCCTGTTGGTTATCGCAAAGCCCTTGGAGGCATCGCCCGAAACCGTCACCGCATACCGCGCGCCGTCCAGCTCGACGGTACCATCGGCGCCGATGCCGGCCTCGGCAACCGTGTACGCGATCTCCTTCAGGTCGGGGCCGTACTTCGGCACGTCCCGGAACGCCCCCTTCCAGCTCTTCTGCGCATCGGCAGACGGAGAAAGCGTCAGGGACGCCGTCTGCTGGCCGTCGGCAAGCAGCTTCACCTCGACGCTTCCGGGAAGTTCGGAAGAGTCGCCCTCGACGGCCCCTCCCGCAGAGCCCTCCCAAACCTTCTCCACCGGGATGGATACGGTGACGTCGGACTTCTTGGCGTACTGCATCACGAACGTGATGCGCTTGTCGTGGGCGAAGCTGCCGGCGAGAAGCGCCTTTCCGTCGGCGAGGTTGCCGTCTTTGACAGAGAACGCCTGCTCGGAAACGATCGGGTTGCCCTGATCGTCAACCGCGAGGTTCCCGCCATCGTCCACCTGCTGCGTCTGGACCTTGATACCCACCAGCTCGTAGCCTTCCTTTTCGTACGAAGGCACGCCCACGCTGTAGGGATCGGCGTAGTTGTTCGGATCCTCGCCCTGAATGTTCTCGTTTTTCGCGCGGCCCTCGAACGTATCGACCAGCTCGTCGGTGCCCGGGTTCTTCAGGTCTGCCAGCTTGTTCGAGTAGTCCCCGAAATCGACCAGCTCGTAACGGGCCCTCACCGCACCCGACGGGTAGAGCTTCGCATGCTCGTCGAACGCATTCGATTTCAGCTGGTACTTGAGCAGCGTCATCCCGTACCGCTCGAACCCGTTGATGTTCATCTGGATGTCCCCGCCGACGATGATGACGGGCTTATCGCTGAGCGCGATGCGGTTCGCGGACTCCTTGGTGACGATGCCGTTGATGCCCCTGCCGTAATCGTCCTGAACGGTGAGGGTCATGGGCTTCATGAAGTCCTCGAAACTGAGGCTCTGGAAGTCGTTTCCGCCCGCCGGATCGTACTTGGGAATCATGGTCACGGGAATCGACGCCTTGTAGTAGGTCATTCCCGACGAGTCGTAGGCGCCGTCGGTGCCCGTACGCTGAACCGTTTCGGCCGTGATCTTGTCCTTGCCGACGGTGAACACCCATTGGTAGGGGTTGCCCTCCACCTGCTTGACCGTCACGCCGTACTCCGCGAGCTTCGTCTCATCGGGGCGCAGCCAGGTGCTCTCGAACAGAACCGGCACGTCCTGGTCGAATTCCAGGCGCGAATCGAAGTACGCGTTCATAACGCCGGACCATTCCGTCACCTCGTTGATGCGGCCCCACAGGGTGACGAGGTCTTTCCTGATGGGTTCGTAGTCCAGGTGCGCCTTGTAGTCGAGCACCTGCGAATGGTCGATGACCAGCGCACCCGCAGCCGTCTCGTAATCGCCCGGATCCGTCCCCTCGCCCGCGAGCGTGATGTTGGGGCGGGTCTTGTCGGGATCGGCGATGTTGTCGGCGGCGGTCTTCGCCAGCCATCCCAGATCGACCCACTGGTTGTACAGATGCAGCTTGCCGTCTTCGGACAGGTACTGCGCATCGTCGGCCGTAAGCTCGTGGCCTCCGCGGAAGAAGTGCCCCGTGCCTCCCTGCGCGAACCCGTCGGGCTGCGTGTTCCAGCCGATCGTGCGCATCTTGCCCGACGCCCCGCTGGGGAGCAGGTAGTCCCAAAGCGAGGTGTCCTTGTACCAGTGCCAACGGCCGTAGTAGCCGTTCGGGGGAACGGTGTAGAAGCCGTCTTTGGGGTCGGACGTAGGGTCGCTCACCACCGGATAGAAGAACTTGCCGTCCTTGAGCGCTGCCTGCCGCGCGCTTTCCGACAGGGAAAGCTCGACGCTCGGATCGGCCAAGACCCCGGCGAGATGCTCGCCTTCGTACACCGTGGTCTCAACCTTTTCGATATTCATATGAGGCTCGGTCGCGCTGTCGGTATACCAGGGAGTCTGCCGGTAGTACACCACCGTGAAGGCCTTGCGGTCTTCCCATTGGGCGTAAAGCTCGCGTATGCCCGTCTCGGACGCAGCAAACGACGCGTCCACCATCTGGGTTCCCTCGCGATCGAGCGACCAGCCCTTGAACTTCTTGGCGCGAATGTCGAACCAGTTCTCGCGCGCCTGCACGGCGTCCTTCGACAAAGGATGCGCAACATCGGACCCGTTTTCGACGAACGCGTAGCGGTTATCCGAGGCGGTCTCATTCAGGAAGTAGCGCACCCCGCTTATGTTCGCCTTGTCGACGGTCTTCACGACCACCTTCGTATCCTGGTCGATCGCCATGCCGTACGAATAGGGCTTGCCTTCGTCGCCGTCGATCAGAAGCTTGAGCTCCTTGTCCGCGGGAACCGTCGTCATATCGGACAGCGACGACTTGTCGATAAGCACTCCGTCGGCCTTCACCTTGCCACTGAGGGCTTCGAGGCTGTTTCCCTTGACCAGCGTGAACGCCTTTTCCTCGCCGCTTTCCTCGTTCACGAAGGTCAGCGTTACGGCGGGAAGGGGGATGACCTTGACGACCTCGTCGCCATGACCGGCCGGGAAACCGTAATCGTAAGAGTTGCCCGCGGTGTCGCTCAGGCTCACCCGAACCGGCGAATCCGCGCTGAAATCGACCAGGCGCCCCTCGAGGGTCGCGGGGAAGTACGCAGGGAACGGCTTGGCTTTCGGATGATGGATGCCATCGACGGCAAACGTGCTGTTCGAAGCCACGAACCCGCCGCTATCGGCGAGGATGCTGCCGTACGGGGAGATGGACACCGACGAATTCTCGATGCGGTACTTCGACGCGCCCTTGTCGCCCAGGATGAGGCCGTAGCGATTCGGAATGCTGACAGCATCGATCGAAAGGGAAGAATCGCGCATATCCAGCGCATTTGCGATGCGCAGGCGATTGTAGTTTTTGGAGCTGGGGGAAACGAAGCGGTAATCGGCGCCGTACAGGTTCAGGGTGCCCACCTGCTGGCTGCCGAACGCAGCGTTCTCCGTCTGAACGACCGCGGCGTTGCGCACCGTCACGCTTCCCGTGACGCTGGTGAGGAGGGCGTCGACGATCTCGACCTTCAGAGCGTCCTTCGAAGTGCCCTCGATGACCGCAGCCTTATCGAAAGCGAGGGACGTCTTGACGGGGGATCCGGTGAGGTCGATCCGGTACGACCCATCGCCCAGAGAGCCGCCCTGCATCGAAAACGCCGTGCGCGCCAGGGTCTTGTCCCCGGTAACCTCGACGGACAGCTTCTTGCCCGCCTCCATGGAAAGCTTCGCCCTCAGATCGAACACGACGGACTGGCTGCCGGACGCTTTGACCGCGACGGTTTTCGCCACCGAGAGGTCCTGGCTGACGAGAATCGTGCCATCAACGTAGATGGAGCCGCCATCCGACACCAGCTCGAGAGCCCGCTGAAACGTTTTGACCGCGGAAGCGGCCGCTTCGCCGCCGCTGGCGTCGCTTCCCGACGCAGTGTTGAGGTACACCTCGGACAGCAGCCCCGCACGCTCGGACGCCTGTTCGAGCAGGACGTTTCCACCAGCCGGCGCCGTAGTCGCCGTCTCCTCGGCATAAGCCGACCACGAACCGACCGCAAGCATGGCAGATAACAGCGCGGAAGCTAGGCCCGCACGCAACCCTTTGCGTCGTGAACCCACCTGTACTCCCTTCATCGATATATCTCTGTAAAACGGTACTCCAACCCGATTTTTCGGAGCAGATTATAGCAGCGACTTTTTGCTCCGACCCGCATATTTCCCTTGTTTCGGTTCCTCCATATCCTCCCCCTCCGCATCTTCGGGCGCACCGTTGCCCCCAAGGGATCCCGATGGGGAAACACAGGAGGTTTATGCACGGGCGATTCGGTCGGATTTAAAAAAATGCAAATTAATGTGTTGACTCTCGTTTTGGTGCGTGTATAATAACCTTCGCTGTTTCTGATATGCGCCGTTACCTCAGCTGGATAGAGGGACTGACTACGAATCAGTACGTCGGGGGTTCGAATCCCTCACGGCGCACCACCGAACTTCCGGGCCGGATATTAGTCTGGCCCTTTTCTTTGCTTTCACCTGAAAACGGTACGACACCCGATTCACATGCAGCTCAATATCGTAGCGGGCGAAAAGCCGGGCTGCGGACCGAACGACTGCAGCCCGGATATCACGCCTACTCGCCCTGAATGCGCGAGAAGAACTCCTTCTTGCCCTCTTTCTGCTCGCCGGCGTCCAGAAGGTCCTGGATGGTGATCCGACCGAGGAACATATCGACGCTCGATGAGATGAGCGCATTGGCGTTGGCCACCTTGCCGCCGATGGTGTCCTCGACATGCTTGCCCGTCAAGGGGTGGCGAGGGTCTTTGTACGTCTCTTCGAACGCGGCGACGATCTGGTGGATCGACACCTCGGACGGCTCCTTGGCCAAGGTGTAGCCGCCGTTCTTTCCGGGACGGGCGTTGATGAGGCCGGCGTTTCGCAGCTTCAGGCCAAGCTGAATAAGGTAATCACGCGGGATGTCCATGTGCTCGGCGATCTCTTTGGAAGAGCAGGTGCCCCCCTTTATCGCAAGATACATCATGGCGCGCACGCCATAATCGATAGAAGCCTTGAGCTTCATCAGCTGCCACCTTTCACATCTTCATCAACCGGGAGATCCCCTCTGGATACCCGGCTCCCCTACGCGAACCGCACAAGGTTTTTGAAAACCGAGCGGTGCGGGCACCGCTTCTCGTCTCGATCGCCTTACGGCCGTCAGGGAATCATAATGCACCGTAGGCGTTGTTACGTTTCCATTAAATGAAATGCCGAGTTGATTATCCGATAATCTCCATAATGCGCTATGGGGCGCAGGCTGGGACCAAGCCATCCGATACCAGGCAAGCTCTGTTAACCTAGGAAGATGGCCCGAATTGGCCGAAACTGGAAACTGTATTCTTTTTCGTATATTACCATCCGTTCATTCACCGAAACGAGATATCGCCCATGAAAAACGACATCGATATGGAAAAAACACCGCCCCCCTCCGACAAAGCCGCCCTTCGCCGCACGCTGATAGCCCGACGCGACCGCATCGGCGAGGCGGACCGACTCGAACGCAGCGCCTCGATGTGCGAACGGCTTTCCGCTCACCTGGCGGAAAAGCTGAGCGGATCCGGCTCCGAAACAGATCGCCGCCCGCCCTCGGTGGCTCTGTACGCAGCGATGGGAAGCGAGCCGACGCTCGATCGCTTCGTGCTCGAAGCGGCGCGTCGCGGTTGGAACTGCTTCTTCCCCGTTATGGTGAAAGAAGCCCCGACCCCGCAGGGAAGCCCCCGCATCCGCATGAGGTTCGTCCAGCTGACAGCAGAATCGTATCGACGGCGGGATCTGCCCTTCCTCGCCCAGCCGGCGAAGTCCGTCGCGGAGGACGAGTTGGCGGGATTGGGGCTGCGCACGGCGCAGGCAGAGGACTTCGATGCGGTAGTGGTGCCCTTAGTCGGATTCGACGAGAAGAACAACCGCCTGGGATACGGCGGCGGAAACTACGATCGCTTCCTCGTCGAAACGCGCCCGGAATCCGTCGTCGTCGGATTCGCATTCGCCGAGCAACGGTGGTGCGGCCTTCCCGTCGAAGCCCACGATATTCCGCTACCCGACATCATCGTCGGGTAGCGAACCCGATCGGGATTCTGATCAGGCGGTCCGGTCGGGAAGCGCGTCCTTTCCCGCAACGGGGCGAACGCGGGAAAGGACGGCTTTCGCCAGCAGAATGACCAGCAGCAGCGCCACCGCCATCAAGACGATGGTTCCGCCGGGCTTCAGTCCGAAGAAGTACGAGACCACGATGCCGGCAACGGTGGTGCTCACGCCCACCAGGGCGGAAACGGCGTACATCTGCCGCCAGCTACGGGCGACCTGAAGCGCGCACGCCACCGGAACCACCATCATGGAAGAGACGATGAGCGACCCCACCGTGCGGGCGGCAACCGCCACCATGAGCGCTATGATCACCACGAACAGGGCGTTTATCGCCCCGTTGCGGACCCCCGCCGCACGCGCGTGGCGCTCGTCGAAGGCCATCAGAAACAGCTCGCGGTACAGCACCAGGCAAAACGCCGCCGCAGAAGCGGCAACCACCAAAACCGCGAGCACTTCGAGATCGCTCACGGTGAGAATGCTGCCGAACAGGAAGCTGCTGAAACTGGCCGCATTGGGAACGAACCCCGAGAGCACGCCCGCGAAACCGATGCCCGTGGCCATGACCACGGCGACGGCCAGCTCGGACTGCTCGCGGAACTTCAGGCGGATCCCCTCGATGCAAAACGCGCCGACCAGGCAGGCGAACGCAGCGCCCAGAACGGGGTTGATGCCCGCGATGAGCCCCGCCGCCACGCCCGCAAGCGACGTATGGGAAAGCGCATCCCCGATCATGGACAGCCGCTTCAGCACGATGATGACGCCGACGAGTGGAATGACCAGGCCCAATACGACGCCGACCACAAGCGCATGCTGCATGAAGGTGTACTGCAGCATCTCGATCATCGCGCACCGCCTTCGTCCGAACCGTACACCAGGCACGTCGAGCACCCCGAATCGGAAGCGGGCGCGCTGGCGGGAACATCGCGCTCGATAACGCCGCGGCGCAGCGTCACAACGCGACACCCCAGACTGGAGAGCGCCTCGTGGTCGTGCGTGATCATGAACACCCCGATGCCGTGGTCCAGATGAATGTGGCGCACCAGATCGTAAAACGCCCGGCTGCTCTCGGCGTCGAGGCCGGTGGCCGGCTCGTCGAGGATCAAAAGGTCGGGCCCGCCCGCCAGCGCGCACGCCAGACGGACCCGCTGCAGCTGCCCTCCGGACAGCTCGCGGCACATGCGGCGCTCGAAGCCGCCCATATCGACCTGGCTGAGCGCGCGCCGGGCCCGCTCCTTCGCGCAGCGCGCCCCCTTCCCGAATCGAGAAGCGCTCGCATACTGGCTCATATACACCAGCTCGAACACCGTTGCGGGAAACCGCTCGACCGCCGTCGGCGGCAGCTGGGGAACATAGCCCACGCGCCTCCAGTCGCGAAACCTCGCAGGATCGCAGCCGAACAGGCGCACGCTGCCGCCCGTCGGCGAGCACTCCCCCACGGCCAATCGCGCCATGGTCGATTTACCGGCTCCGTTATCGCCGATCAGAGCGCATATCTCGCCAAGGCCCACCGAAAGGCCGACCCCTTTGAGAACCTCGGTTTCGCGGTAGGCGAACCGCGCGCCCGCAAAGATGATGGGAGCCGCATCGGTCATGGTTAGGCCAGAACCGATTCGAGCTTGTTCAGGTTGTCGCGCATGACCGAGAAGTAGTCCTCTCCGGCCTTGAGGTCTTCCTCGCTCAGCCCCTCGATGGGGTTGAGCTCCATCACCTCGGCACCGCACGCCGCGGCAATGGACTGGGCGACCTTGGGGCTTACCAGCTCTTCGCTGAAGATGACCTTGACGTTGTTGTCCTTCACGAACTGAACGATCTCGGCCATGGTCTGGGCGTCGGGCTCGGCGTCGGGCTCGATGCCCTCGATGGCTACCTGGTCCAAACCGTAGGCCTGGCACAGGTACCCGTACGCCTCGTGGGACACCACGATGGACTTCTGGCTGACCGAGGAGAGCCCTTCGGTGAACTCTTTGTCCAGCTTGTCGCACTCAGACGCCCATTTGTCGTAATTCTGCTGATAGGCGGCAGCGTTGTCGGGATCGACCTTCGCAAGCGCCGCCCGGATGTTTTCCATCTCGATCTTCACGTTCTTGGGGTCGAGCCACACATGCGGATCGGTATCGGACGCATCGGGATCTTCGGCGCGCGCCTCCTGCAGCTCGTCGTCCGACAGGCGCCGCAAATCGACCCCCGAGCTGGCCTCGACCGCAACCAGGCTCTTGTTCGAGATGCTAGCCAGCATATCGGAGACCCAATGCTCCATGCCCGCGCCGTTGTACACCAGAACGGCAGCGGTCTCGATGGTTTTGATGTCGGAGGTCGAAGGCTCCCAATCGTGCGGCTCGGTGCCGGACGGCACCAGGCACGTGACCTCGACGTTGTCGCCGCCGATTTTCTGAGCGAAGTCGGCCATCGAATAGAAGCTGGCCGCCACCTTCACCTTGCCGTTGCCGGCCTCCTGCTTCTGGGGCGCCTGCCCCGAGCAGCCGGCCAGGGCCGACGCTCCGACAGCCGTCAAAGCACCCGCTGCCGCAACCTTGGCGAAAGAACCTACGAACTCCTTGCGCGTGATGAGACCGAATCCCATGCTTCCTCCTTTAACGCTCGACCGAAGAATCGGGCTGTCGACTTCGGCAGTCCGAGCACCGCCCGTACAGAACCGTGCGAGACGTATCGATCTCGAAACCGTGGTGGCTCTGCACGTGCTGGGCGAAGTCGTCCAGCATGCCGCAATCGAGGGGAAGCGCGCGACCGCAGACAAGGCAGAGAAGCTGGCCCGAAGCGCGAGAAGCCTGGGGCGCGAGCCGATAACGCGACTCGCCGCCGGCCGGGCCGAACACCTTCACCGCGAAACCGTCGTCGGCCAGGGCCTCGAGCGCGCGGTACACCGTGGTCCTACCCACCGACTCGCCTGCCTCCATGAGGCTGAAATGCGCCTCGTCGACCGAGAAATACCGGTCGGGAGCCTGAACGAGCACCGAGCGAACCAACCGCTTCTGCCTCGTATCGTACGTGCGCCTACGTTCCATCGTTGCGATCCAAACTGAAAACGAATTCCGATTCTTATCATAGAACCGCGTTTCTTCATGTCAATAGAAGAAACGCAGCCTCCGTTAAAGGCGATCACAGTGTATCGAAAGGAACGCGGCCCGCACACGCGCTCAAGCAGGCTCCATCCCTTCCCTACCGCACTATTCGTGAAGCGAGAACTGCAAAACGTAGACGTCCTCGCGCATCTTTCTGGCCACGTCTTCGCCGATCTGATTATCGTGAACCAGGCGGCGGATGAAATCGAGTTCGATGGACAGCGCCGCCGCGTCCACCTCGTCGGCGTACTCGCGGGCCAGGCGGAACTGGGCCCTCATGGACGGCAGCATGTCTGCGGGCATGGAGTCGTGGACGCCCGGCTCGAACGCGAACGCGCCCTCCCGAACGCTTTCCTGGCCGAAGCTCACGCGCTCCGACAGCGAGCGGAGGTACCATTCGTGCTCCTCCAGCATCATCTCGGCAATAGAAGCCTCGCTGACCTGGGCGAAACTGCCGTCGCGCTCGAACACGCGCACCTGGGAGCGCTCCTCGCCGCAATGCGAGGAGACGACGTCGCCCAAATACGCGATAGCGGCCCTTTCCAGTTCGATGCAGAACAGGATGGCGTCGTAGTACACGCGCTCGGAGCGTTCGTCGGCGATCGGCCGCAGGTCCAGGTGGTGCGCGGCAAACAGTAGCTTCCCGCGCCACGAGCGGAAGCTGGCGCCCACCTTCGCCCCCGCCCGCATGTAGCCCAAAGACGACCTCACCGCGCGAACCACGTAGAAAAACGACGCGCGAACCGCCAGCGGAATGCTCTCGGCATCTCGCTGGAGCTCGTCGGCCCGACGCCGCTGCGCCGCAAGCACGCCCAGCTGCAAAGCCATCGCCCTCTCCCGCGATGCGCCCGCCGTGTACCGCTCGCGGTTGAGCCGCGCCCGATAGCGCGCCACGGCAAGGCGCGTCGCGGGTTCGTATTCGGGGTGGGAGTGCTCGCGCATATGGCCCTCGAGCTCGCGCACCGTGGCCTTGAGAACCTTGATGCGCGCGGCCCTCAGCTCCTCGGCGTCCACCGCTCCACCCTCGTTTTTGGGAGCGACCAGGGGAAGCACGTTGTCCGCAACGAGAAGGGTGAGCAGGATGGTGGCCGAGGCGAGGAACACCATCAGGTCGCGCTGGGGAAACGGATCGCCCGAGGCGACCGCTACCGGAAGCGTCAGGATGATAGACAGCGTAACGGCCCCCTTGGGGCCCGCCACAGTGGTGACGAGGGCGTCGGACAACGCCCTTCGAGGATCGTCCCAACCGCGCTTCCCAGTAAGGGCGTCGCGGTGGACGAGCTCCATCACGCACACCCATACGAAGCGGATCAGCAGGATCAAAAACGTGATCAACGCCACGAGGCCCAGCAGAAACACCAGCGAGATATCGTTTTGTATGGTGGGAGCAACCGCAAGGGGCAGCTGCATGCCCAGCATCACGAACAGCACGCCGTTGATGAGGAAGACGATGACCTCCCAGAAGCTCTTGGACACCAGCTGGCGGCGAGCGTCGTCGGACGAGGACAGGCGGGGTCCGGCATGCACCATCACCAAACCGGCAGCCACCACCGCCAGGATCCCGCTCACGTGCATCGATTCGGCAGCTATGAAGATCGCGAACGGGGAGAACACCTCGTAGAGAACGTGCACGGTGGTGGACACGTACCCCCGGCGAAGCAGGAGCGTCATGACGATGCGCGCGGACAGTCCGATGGCAAGGCCGGCGGCGATGCCGCCGAAGAACAGCCACGCGAAGGACTCGGCCGCATCGACCGCCGAGAAGGCGCCCGTCACCGCCGCCGCAACCGCGAACTGGAACGACACCACACCCGAAGCGTCGTTGATAAGCGATTCGCCCGACAGCAGCGTCTCCTGCCGCCCGCTGAGCTTCACCGTCGAACCGAGCGCAGCCACTGCCGCCGCGTCCGTGGGGCCCAGCGCAGCCGCCAGGGCGAACGCTGCGGCGAGCGGGATAGAGGGCACCAGAAGGTTCAGGGTGAACCCCACGATAAGGACGGTGACCAGCACGAGCGCGATGGCAAGCGACATGATGGGCCACTTGTGGGCAGACAACGCGCGGCGGTTCGACTCGCGCGCCTCGTTGAACAGGAGGGGCGCGATGAACAGGACCAGGAACAACTCGGACTCGATGGAGATCTCGCGCGCGGACGGAACGGCGAGGGCGACCGCCACCCCGACGGCGATCTGTATCAGCGGAAGCGACGCGCGCGACACGAACTGGTCCAGCACCGCAGAGGCGATAACGCTGGCCAGAAGGATCAAAACGAGTTCGAACAGCTCCATGGGCTAGCCTTCCTTCGCTTGCGACTCCTCGCGCTCTCGGGCGACGAGCCTGTCGGCCCGCAGTATCTCGGCCGCGATCCGTTCGCGGGCCTCGGGATCGGAGGCGCCGGACTGCATCGCCCGCTCGACGACGCGCAGGGAGTTCAGCACGTTGCGGCGGGAGAAAGTCCCCACCAGGCGGCCGTTATGGGTGACGATGAGCTTCTTCACGCGCTTCGATGCCAGACGGCGATACCCCTCCTCGATGTCGACGTCGGCATCGACCGAAAGGATGCGCGTGCTGGCAAGGCGGCTCACATCCAGCGCCAGAAGCGCCTTGAGGCGCTCGGAGAAGCCCTCGTTGTCCATGATACGGTACAGACTCATGCCGTCCGAGTACGACCCGCTCATCCGCGCAAGGTAGCGCAGCACGTCGCCGTCGGAGATGTAGCCCACCGGTCGGCCCTCGCCATCCACCACGGGAACGCCCACGGTCTCTGCGACGCGCATGGCCTGGATGGCGTCGCCCACCGTCGCCCCCTCGCGCACCGTCTGGGGTTTCGCATTCATGATGTCGGCCACCACCCATCCGCGATCGACGCCCGCCACGCCCGCAGGCGCGACCGCCGCAACCGCGCGGGCCTCGTCTTCAGCGCGCTTCTCCGCATCGGTGAGGCGCACAAACGACACGATTCCACCCACGATCAGCAGCAACATCACCGCCATGCCGGTGAAGGCGATATGGACCCCGGCGAACGTGGTTTCGGCGGCGGTCGCCCCCTGGACGACGAACACGGAGCCCAGCGCCACGAGGCTGGACATAAACGCCGTGCCCACCGACGAGCCGATCTGCCCCGTCGTGGCCGACAGCGCGTTGCCATGGGGGATCTCGGCGGGAGAAAGCGCGTTGATGCCCCAGGTGTTAAGCGGGGTGGCCAAAAACTGGATGCCGATGAAGATGAGGGTGTAGACCACCGCGACCTGCCAGATGGGAATGGTCATCGAGAACGAGAGCACGCCGGCCGCCCCGATGGCCAGGCCGGCGGCTCCCACCAGCACCGGCTTGCGGATCCCGATGCGGTCGAACAGCCCTCCGGCGAAAAACCCGCTCAGCGCGCCCAGAACCGCGCCGGGCAGCATCAGCAGCCCCGAGACGGTCGCAGACTGACCCAAAGCCTGCTGAACGAACAGGGGAAGCGCGATCTCCGATCCTATGAGAGTCGCCTGGAGAAGGGCCATCAGCAAAACGGCCGTGCGGAAGCGCCGCGTCCTCAGAACCTGGACGCGCAAAAGGGGGTGTTCCAGCCTGGTCTGCCTCCAGGCGAAAAACGCGAGAAGCGCCGCGCCGAGGACGATGAGGGCGATCGGCTCAACCTTGTTCTGCGCCGACGTGGACGTCGCGACGCCGTAAAGCAAGCTGAGGATGCCCGCCAACAGAAGCGGGACACTGGGAAGGTCGAGGTCGGACCGCTCGAACCCGTCGCGGTTCTCCAAAACGAAGAACGACGCGGCCACCAGGCAGGCACCCAGCGCGGCCGACACCAGGAACAGGGAATGCCATCCCGCGGTATCGACCAGCACGCCCGAAAGCGAGGGCCCGATGGCCGGAGCGAAACTGATGATCAGACCCATCATCCCCATGGCGCTCCCACGGCGCTCGCGCGGGATCATCGTCACGATGAGCGTCATCACCATGGGCATCACGATGCCCGTGCCGGCGGCCTGCAGGAGGCGCCCCGCAAGCAGCACGGGAAACACCGGGGAGGTCCCCGCCACCAACGCACCCACCGAAAACAGGCCCATTCCGCCGATGAACAGCTTGCGCGTAGAGAAACGCCCGATGAGGAACGCGTTCAGGGGAATGATGGCGGCCTCGATGAGCGCGTATCCGCTCGCAAGCCACTGAGCCGTGGTAGCGGGAACGCCCATCTGCGCCATGATCGCCGGCAAAGCGGGCGAGATCATAGTGGCGTTCAGCACCACCAGGAAAGCGCCGGCCAGCAAAACGGTCAGCATCACCGATTGTCTTCTATCAAGTCCGAACATCGCACCCCTCCGAAACAAAAAACGAGCTGCGCCCGATGCGAGCGCAGCCGTCCTATGGTACGGCCTTATGCGAAGCGGATCAAAAAGTCTCTAGAACTCGGACAACGAACGGTTTCCTTGCCCTTGAAAAAGCCCTCCGCGCGTCCGCTCGGTTCACGCGGCCGCACGGGCAAGGCCGACCCAGGATGGGGATCGCAAGCGCACTCGCCCACCCCGAGCGGCTCCCGAGACGGGCGGGCCTCAATTCTTAGGACAGTTTATGAGCGGGAGACGCGCCGCGCTGGCCCTGATAGTGACTTCCCAGCCCCTCGCTCCCATACGGGCGCTCGACCGGCGAACTCATGCGCTCGAACGACATCTGCCCGATGCGCATCCCGGGATGCAGGACGATGGGCAGCGTCGCCACGTTGGAGAGCTCGAGCGTGATCTCGCCCACCCAACCGGGGTCGACGTAGCCGGCGGTGGAATGGATCATGAGCCCCATGCGTCCAAGCGAGCTTTTCCCCTCGAGTTTTCCCAGGATATCGTCGGGTACGGAAACGCACTCGAACGTCGTGCCCAAGGCGAACTGCCCCGGCTGGAGGATGAACGTCCCTCCCTCTTCGACTTCGATCTCCTCGGTCAGGCCGGGCTGATCGGTAAGGGGGTCGATGAACGCATGGGACGAGTTGCGGAAGATGCGGAAGTTCGAACCCAGGCGCACATCGACCGATGCCGGCTGGATGTTTTCGGGAACGAGCGGATCGATGCCGATGCGCCCGGCGGCGATCTCGGCTTTGATGTCGCGATCGGAGAGAACCATGGAAAGCCTTTCGTCGTGCGGCGGGCGTACCGCCCGCGCGGTTTTACCCGCAGTCTACCAGCAAACCGAGCTTGGCAAGGCGGCGATTCACCCGATGGGCGCGCCGTCCGACCAGCGTTCGATCAGCTCGTCGCGGGAATGGATCCCCATTTTCCGATAGATGTGCTTGACATGCGTCTTCACCGTGTCTTTCGAGATGAAAAGCTCGCTTTGCACCTGGGGGCCGGTCTTTCCCACCGCCAAGAGCTGGGCCACCTCGACTTCGCGGGGCGACAGGCCGTAGCGCTGGGCGATCTCTTCCGAACGGGCGCGTTCTTCCAGATGGTCGGCCGACTCGTCGGGCTCGGGCTCGTCGTCTTTGAACGACACGCCCCACCGTGCGAAGAAGTCCTTCTCGCTCATGAACAGCACCGTACCCACCACCACCATCGCCACGGTGATAGAGCCGATCACCAGGCCGTACGCATCGGATCCGCCACTAAGCGACATGATGCCCTCCGAAGCCTGGCGCCCGACGAGCGACACCGCCGCCCGCACGCCGCGCTCGATGCCGAACAGCCACAGCGCCGAGATGCCGTAGCGGTACGACATCGAGGCCATGAGCATCATGATGAGCACGGAAAACGCCGTATAGCTTGCCATCGCGCAGAAATCGGACACCTGGGTATTGAACCAGCCGAACGCGGGTAGCACCAGAAACGCACCGGTCATGAGCGGAAGCGCGAAGCGGTACAGCGTGGCGAACTGGAAGTCTCTCCCCTGCCGATGGATCATGACGAACAGGAGGACGCCCATGAACAGCGTCCCGAACGCCGAATGGGGCCCGAACGAGCTTGCGTACTGGCTTTGCTCGCGCAGGCTGAACGCGAACGCGTACACCGCCATGAGCAGGGTCGGCTTCCAGGGAAACGAGAACGAGCGCGGCGACACGTGGTTGCGCTCGTCCGGCGTAAGCGACATGGACCCGATCGCCAGCAGCACCAGCGATATCAGCGGAAGCAGGGCCGATGTGCCGAACAGCCACGGATAGGCCAGGCCACGGCAGAAATAGATGACGAAGGCCGCCACGATGATGGACGCGCAGTAGTACAGGCCCACGCGAAACGGGCTGAGGCACCCGTACAGCTCGGACCAAAGAAGGATGATGAAAGCCGTTCCGATGCCGCCCAGCACCGTAGCCGGAAAGGCGACCGACGCGGCAAGCGACGGGGCCGCTACGCTCAGCCACGCCAAACAGGTGCTCGACACCATGGTCGCCGCCGTCGCCGCGAACGCGGCGCCGCGTTCGATAAGCGGCTCGAGCGCACGGTGAAACACGGCCCCCAAAATAAGCACGACGATCATGGCGAAGTCGTACACATCGTGTCCCGCGAACGCTTCGAACGGGAACTTCACGAACGAGCCGACGAACACGAGCTCGATCCACGCCCGATACAGACCAAGCCCCACGAACGCCAGAGGCACGTAGGGAATCCTATCGAACAGGCGGCTTCCCGGAAGGCGCGCGCCTTCCGATGAGGGGAGCGAGATCAGCAGATCCGGATCCAAAACCTCCGCCATATGCTTGCCCATCGAACCGCTCCCCCTTCGCCCTTGCCCGAACCATTGTACTTTTTCGTAAGCGTTCGCGCACGTCGGGAGGGGGTGATTGCCATGGGGTGATGCAAATACCCCCCTGAAAACCCGCGTGGGGGAAAGACGATCGCGAACCGGCGCCGTATGGTTTTCCCACCAAGCGCCCGGCGAAGGGGAGGAAGTAGCCGGGCATCCGAAGGAGGAACGCAGCATGTCAGAGGGAATCAGCAGGCGCGACTTATTCAAGTTCGGCGGCATCGCGGCCGCAGGCGTCGCCGGTGCCGGGGCGTTGGCCGGATGCAGTCCCAAATCCGCAGGCAGCGGATCGAAGAGCGCTTCGAGCGGCGCTTCGACGGAGAAAACCGCCGCAGCCGGACACGACCGCACCGGGCTTCCCAGCTTCTTCGAGAAGCCCGCGGCGATCACCGACATCAAGGAAACCAAGGACTACGACGTGGTCGTGATCGGCGCCGGCGCGCCCGGCGTGCCCTGCGCCCTGGCCGCCGCCGAGAAGGGCGCGAAGGTCGCGCTGATCCAGAAAGAGCCCACCGCCTCGGCCTACGGCAACTCGGGCTCGGGCATCGACCTGGCAAACAGCGACCCGGCCGACATCGCCAGCCTCATCGACCTCATGATGCGCGAGTCGCAGCACCGTCCCAACCGCAAGCTCCTGCAGATGTGGGCCGAGAAGTCGGGCGAGGCCGTGAAGTGGGTCATCGAGCGCTCCGCCGAGGGAGGGGCCCAGGTCATCGACCAGGGGAACCTCCAGCACAAGCCCATGCTGGCGAAGTTCGGCTACAACCTGTCGTTCATCACCTCGTATTTCGGACCCAAGCCCTACACCGTGGGAGACGGCATGATCGCCCTGTGCACCGTGGCCGAGAAGGCCGGGGTCGAGATCTTCTACAGCTGCGCCGCCGAGCAGCTGGTCGTCGACGACAGCGGCAGGGTAACCGGGGTCCTCGCTAAAAGCGGCAAGACCTATACCCAGTTCAACGCCAAAAACGGCGTGGTCGTGGCAACCGGTGACTACCAGAACGACACCGACATGCTGAACTACTACCTGCCCGACATGCGCCATATGGGCCCCAAGCAGTCCGGGCGCACCGGCGACGGCCAGAAGATGGTCGTGTGGGCGGGCGGCTGCATGGAGAACATCGCGCACACCAAGATGCTGCACGACTTCGACGCCGGCCCCGCATCGATGTGCGACATGCCCTTCCTGCGCATGAAGCTCAACGGCGAGCGCTTCTGCCGCGAGACCACCGAGATGTCGCTTATGAACTGCTACCTGCAAAGCGAGGAAGACCAGGGCAACTACGTCGAGGTCTACGACAGCGAGTACATGACCAAGGCAGCGGAGTTCCCCGGCAAGCTGGTCGACCCCGAAGAGCTGAAGAACTGGATGCCCGAAGAGAAGATCGAGCGCAAGGGCGTTCTGGAGAGCTTCATCGGCACGTTCAAGGCCGACACCCTCGAAGAGCTCGCCAAGAAGCTCGAGGTCACCGACACCGCTAAGTTCGTCGAGACGGTCAAGCGCTTCAACGAGCTGTGCGACGGCGGCTCGGACGTCGACTTCGGGCTTCCCTCGAAGTACCTGAAGAAGATCGACACGCCGCCTTACTACGGCACCCATCGCCACGTGCGCATGAGCTCCATCGCCTCGGGCGGCGTGCGCGTGAACGACGACCTGCAGTGCGTCACCCCCGAAGGAAAGGCCATCGAGGGGCTCTACGCCATCGGCAACGTGTCGGGAGGCTTCTACGGGGGCATCGACTACCCCCTCACCGTGTACGGGATCAACCTGGGACACAACTACACCCAAGGCTACGTGGTGGGACAGGCTCTGGGCTCGAAGTAAGGGCCCGCAAGACAAAGGTCCGACCGCCCGCAAACGGCAGCCCTTCCACCGCCGGGCCCTCTTCCCATGGCCCCGGCGGCCCCTTCCCTACAGCCCCGGTCCCTCCGCCTGAAGGAGGGGCCGGGGCGCTTTGCCGCAGGTGCATGGGAAGCCCGCAGAGCTCACGCGGGAAGGCGCCCCTCTCGTCTGCGGCAAAACCCCGTCGGTCCCGGACAACCGAGACGCAATCGCCCGACGCGGTTCGTGCGCACGGGAAAACAAAGGCTACAGCGCCTCAACCAACCGCGCCAAGCGCGCCGCATGGTCGGCTCCCAGGGCCTTGGCCTGCTCGAGCGTGGCATCGTCGCCTCCGGGAAGATGGAAGATGCCGCCCGTGGCGACAAATCCCGCCCACTGCATGCCGGCATAGCGCGCGATGCGCTTCTGGGTGTCGACCAGCTGATCGAGCGTGAACCCCTGCGCCTCGCACTGGGATTCGGGGGCAGCCATGGTAAACGACGCCACCAGCTTCTTACCCCGCAGCTTGTCGCCCGTGCGGCCGTGCGAGAAGCCGTGCTGGAACACCGCCTCCAGCCATCGCTGAAGAGCCGAGGGCATACCGTACCAGTACAGCGGATACTGGAGCACGACGACGTCGGCTTTCAAGAGCTTCTCCTGCTCGGCCGCCACATCGATCGCGCCGTCGGGGTACAAATCGGCGACGGGGTCGAGGACGGCCCCTGCAACGAGGCGCTGCGCCTCTTCGAGAACGGTTTTATTGGCCACGGAATTACGCAGGTCGGGATGACCGCAAACGATCAGTACGTTGTTCATCGATGCTCCTTTGGAGATCGTCGGATTTCGGATAACGCGACCGATTATGCCCACTCGCCCGCCGCACAGGCCCCTGAAAGGCCGATCCCTTGGCAACAGGTTAAGTTCCCGCAACCGATTCGGCACCTTGCCGAAAGCAACCGCCCTTTCACGGGGCGGCCCGGAGGCCGCGCGCCGGTCCGCAACCGGGCAAAGCCCCGCATACGCGCTGACGGGTCCTTCCGCGGCCAGCCACCCCCGACCTTCGCGTTCTCCCATTACGATAACGGCCGTGCGATTATTCGCAGAGGCCGAAGCGCGCGCCGGTTCCTATAATGAAACGGTCAGATCCGATGAAACCAGGAGACCCCATGAGCCAAAGCATAGAGACGACCTGCGTGCAGGGCGGATACCAACCCGAAAACGGACAGCCCCGCCAGGTTCCCGTGTACCAATCGACCACCTGGAAGTACGACACATCCGAGCATATGGCCAAGCTGTTCGACCTGGCCGAGGCCGGGTATTTCTACACGCGCCTGGCAAACCCCACCAACGATGCCGTGGCCGCCAAGATCACCCAGCTCGAAGGCGGCTCGGCAGGAATGCTGACCAGCTCGGGGCAGGCCGCCAACTTCTTCGCCCTGTTCAACATCGCTGGAGCGGGAGACCACATCGTCGCCAGCAGCGCTATCTACGGCGGAACGTACAACCTGATCAAAGTGACCATGGCGCGCATGGGGGTGTCGGCGACGTTCGTCGACCCGCACTGCACGCGCGAGCAGCTTGACGCTGCGTTCCAAGAGAACACCAAGTGCGTATTCGGGGAGACCATCGCGAACCCGGCGCTCGACGTGCTCGACATCGAGCTGTTCGCCGAGGCCGCCCACGCCCACGGCGTGCCGCTGATCGTGGACAACACGTTCGCCACGCCCGTGAACTGCCGCCCCATCGAGTGGGGAGCCGACATCGTCACCCACTCGACCACCAAGTACATGGACGGGCACGCCTCCACCGTGGGCGGCGCCGTGATCGATGCCGGGAAGTTCGACTGGAACGCCCATCGCGACAAGTTCCCCGGCCTCACCGAGCCCGACGAAAGCTACCACGGCGTCGTGTACACCGAGCGGTTCGGGCTGGCCGGCGCCTTCATCACGAAGGCCACCGCGCAGCTGATGCGCGACCTGGGCAGCATCCAGTCGCCGCAGCACGCGTCGTTTCTTAACTCCAGCTTGGAAAGCCTGCACGTACGCATGGCCCAGCACTGCAAAAACGGCCAGGCGGTTGCCGAGTTCCTCGAGCAGCATCCGAAGATCCGCTTCGTGCGCTACTGCGGGCTTCCCAGCGATCCGAATCACGCGCTCGCGGAAAAGTACCTGCCCAACGGCAGCTGCGGCGTGGTGAGCTTCGGATTCGAAGGCGGCCGGGAAGCAGCCGAGAAGTTCATGAGCGCCCTGAGCATCGCCGCGATCGCAACGCACGTGGCCGACTCCCGCTCGTGCGTGCTGCACCCCGCGAACACGACGCACCGCCAGATGAGCGATGCCGAGCTCGAAGCCTGCGGCATCACGCCCGACTTGGTGCGCCTGTCCTGCGGCATCGAGGGAACCGACGATCTTCTAGCCGACCTCGCCCAGGCGCTCGAAACCGTCTAGCGCTCGCCCACAGCCCCCGGTAAACGCTTTCCGGGGGCATACCGCTGGGACGCTTAGAACCCAAGCCCCACAGTGAGGTGGCTCATGTAGAACATGAAGCGCATCACCAGCATGCCCGCGTACGCGAGGACGATCGCAACCACGGGACCGGCCTTCCCCAGCGCCCCCGAAGGCCCCGAGCGCAGGTCGAGCACCACGATTGTCGAGGCTGCCAGCTCGAATGCGGCGAACCCGGCCAGCCCCCACCAGTACAGGGGAACCAGCTGAGCCGCCGTTCCGTACGCGTTCCTCATGTCGGGAAACGCCATGCCCTGCGTCGCATGCACCGCCAAACAGGCAGCACCCGCAACGATCAGCATCGCGCGCACGGCTGCGGGGCTGCGAAACGGCCCAGGCGGCCGGACGTCGAACAACCTCAGCGCGCACTCGGCAACGATAACGCTTCCCAACAGGGCGTTCAGGGCTATCGAAGCAGGTACCTGCCACACCACCCAGGTCAGCACCGTGTCAACATGATAGGCGTACCCGATCAGCGCGATCACGATGACAGCCGCCACCGCGATGAGGGCGTACAGCAGCCCCATCGCGGTTCGGTGGGGCTTCACCGAGAACTGGAGCATCCAAAGCACGCCCGACAGCATGAGAAACGCGATGACGGCCAGCACCTCGTTCGACAAGGGAGAACGCCCCACGCCCGCGAACACGTACAGGGCGTTCGCGGGGTTTCCCAGATGAAGCGCGGCTGCGATCAGCCCGATGGACGCCAGGACCAGCGTGACCACCAGCGAGTTGCGCAACCGCGCGCGCCCGGGATCGTCCGCACCGCCCAAATCGCGCGAAAGCGTTCCGATCGCCACGATGAGGTACGCCACCACCGCAGACGGCGTCAGCGTGGTGAACAGCACCAACGGGAATTCCTCGATCGCGTTTGCCCAACCGTAGCCCATGCGAAACCCCTAACGGTACGTGCGAACCGAGCGCACTTCGATGCGCAGCTCCCGGCCGATTCCCTCGAGAGACAAGCGGGTGATCCCAGCCAGCCCCTTGAAAAAGCCGCTCGTCGCACCTTCCTCCAACCTGCCTAGGAACCTCGGCGACCACGGCAGCAGATGCTGCCCCAAAAACTCGCCCAAGCACGCAGGGCGATCGGAGGCGAGGCGGGACAGCGCCGCAAGCATGCGCCCGAAATGGTCTTCCGGCATATTCGGCTCAACGGCCACGACCGCGCCATGCTCCCGCAGCCACGCGCGAAGCTCGCCGGTAGTGCGGCCGAACAGCGCCCCGTCCCTGTCGGTGTACACCGACCCCCACGGAGGGGCGACCTTCGACTGGGGCCCTACGAACAGGCGCCTGAACTCGTCGTTCAGACTGAAACGGTCGGCGGCGCCCTCGCGCATCGCGGCAAGGGCGCCTAACGCATCCTCCCGCGCAACGAAGGGCCACTCGTCAGCGGCAGCGCTTACTTCCAGGCCGGCGAACGCCTCGTAGAGCTCCCCGACTTCGGCCGAACCCGGTTCGAAGATGAAGAACGGGGCAAGCGAGTCGGACACGAACGAAACGCCGAGCAGGGCCTCTTCATCCAAGCCCGCCCGATAGCCGCTGGTTTCCCGCTCGCACATAGTGGCACCCACCTTCCCAATATGAAAGTGGCCTGACGGAAAGCCGCCAAGCCACCTTCGACCTACTTGCATTGTACCCGCACCGCCGCGATGGCGCTTGCCGGCGCGAAGGGCGCAGGTCACCGCAGTCATCGCAGCTACTGCGGCCTCTGTGCGCAGGCGCCTCGCCCGGGTGCGGCGCGAAGAACCTACATCAGCGAGATGCCCACCGACATCTGCAGCGCGTAGAAGGCGAGACGGGCGACCAGAACGCCTCCCGCAGCGCACAGCAGGGCCGCGTACGCCGCCGAAGGCTTGCCCGAACGGACGGCCAGAACGGACAGGGCGGATGCCGCGGCGACCCCGGCCAAGCCGATCACGATCAGCGGAAGGGCCTGCGACACCAGGTCGGCTCCGATCGCCGTGGGGTTCACCAAGCCGGAAGCCAGCACCGCGACGCCGATCACGCCGATGAACGCGAGGCCGCAGCCGATCAGCGCGAGGGCGCTTATGACCCCTGCGAACGAACGGTCTTCGCCGTCCAGCATGATAGCCCCCAACGCCGCGCCGCCGACCAGGGCATACCCGATCATTGCCACGATGTTCAGCGGGGAATTCCACGTGGGGATGGTCTCCATCATGTAGGCCAGGCCGGTAAACGCCGCGAACAGAATGCCCAGCGCACCGACCAAGATGCCGAACGCCTTGAGGGCCGCATCGCCGAGCTTACCCGACGCGGCGACGATCCAATACGCGGCAGCGGCAACGAAGAACAGGCCGCCCACGGCCACCTCGTTCGACAGCGGGGAGCGCCCGATGCCCTGGGCGACATGCAGCATATTCCCCGGCGAAGCGAGGTGGAACGCCGACGCGATGAATCCCGCCAGCACCAGCGCCAAGGGGAGCCACATCAGCTTCAGCGCGCGTTTCCCCTGATCCTGCCCAGGAAACGAGCCAGCGCACTGCGCTGCGGCCAACGAGATGAACGCACCTGCCCCGATAGGAGCGAGCGTGGTGAAGATTGCCAGAGGCAATTCGGAAAGCATCGCGGTCATCCTACATTACCTCCTTGATGTTCTTGACTTCGCCGTCGAAGGTCCCGGCGGGCTGCACGTCGTCGCTTTCGAGCACGTACAGGTTGGGATCGGTGTAGCGCGGTTCGGGCAAGGGGGCGATGTCGGCGCGCTTTCCCAGCTTCGCCATTTCCTCCACCGGGCCGAACTCCAGGGCGCGCAGGGGGCAGGCCTCCACGCAGATGGGGCTTTTCCCTTCGGCTACGCGCTCGGCGCAGCCGTTGCATTTCACCGAACGGCCGAGCTGCCGATCGACCTTGGGCGAATTATAGGGGCAGGCCATATGGCAGTAACCGCAGCCGATGCACTTCCCTGCGTCCACATCCACCAACCCGGTGGCGGGGTCTTTGTGCATGGCCCCCGTCGGGCACACATGAGCGCACGCGGGGTTGTCGCAATGGTTGCACGAAACGGACACGTGGTAGGCGAACATCGAGCTCACGTGAACGCCGTCGGCGTCTTCCACCCATTGCCCGCCCTCGTAGTCGTACACTTTCCGGTACGCGAAGTCGACCGACAGGTCCTTGTAATCCTTGCAGGCCAACGCGCAGGTCTTGCAGCCCGTGCAGCGCGAGCTGTCGAAAAAGAAACCGTATTGAGTCATCTTGAATTCACCTAAGCCTTGGTAATCTGGACGATGATCGAATGGGAGGGGCCGTTGCCCTTCGCAAGCGGGGTGGGTCGGTAGCTGGTAAGCGTGTTGATGCAGCCTCCCTTGTCCACCCGGTCTCCGTTCATATCAGCGTCATGCCAAGCGCCTTGGGGTATTCCCACCGTCCCCGGAATGATTCGGGGCGTGACCTTCGCTTCGATCTCGATCTCTCCGGCCGGGCTCTTGACGCGGCACTTGTCCCCGTTCGCGATGTTGCGCTCCCGAGCATCGATGGGATTGATCCACGCCTGCTGGCGGTTCATCTCGTCGATCTCCTTTATGAACCCGAACGACGAATGCGTGCGCGATTTGTAATGGAACCCGCTGCAGTACAGGGGGTATTCCTCGGTAACCTCGCCGTATCCGTCGGGACCGGGCCAAAACACCGGAATGGCATGGATCTCCTCGCCCTCCGCAAGCTCCCAGGAATCATTGAGCTTGTCGAGAGCCTCGGAATAGATTTCGATCTTTCCCGAAGGAGTGCCAAGCGGGTGCGCCGACGGGTCGTCTCGGAAATCCTTCAGGCCGATCGAAGGGGGAAGCTCCCGCTTGTACACGCCCTGCTCGAGGATCTCTTCCCAGGTGGGCATCTCGGGATGCTTCTCGCGACCCTGCTTGTACAGGAACTCGATCCATTCTTCCTGAGTGCGGCCTTCCGTGAACTGCTCTCGTATGCCGAACGTCTCGGCGATGTCGGCGCACGCATCGTAGTGGGTGCGGCATTCGCCGGGAGCCTCCTGAGCAGGGCCTCCAACGGTAACGCCCGTGTAGTACTCCGAATAGCCCTGGTTCTGCATATTCAGCTGCTCGGCGCGCATCGCATCGGGAAGCAGGAGGTCGGCGTATTTCCCGGAATCCGTCAGAACGGTGTCCCAAACCAGGATGAACTCGCACTTGCTCTCGTCCGCCAAAACCTCGTGGACCTTGTTGATGTCGCCGTGCTGGTTGGTGAAGCAGTTGCCCGCATAGCTGATGAGCAGCTTGATGTCGCTTCCCAGCTTCTCGGCGCCCCCGATGCCGGCGTTAGCGGCCGTCATCTTGCTGCCGTGATCGATCGCATTCAGCCACTGGTACACGGGGAGCTGCGTCTTGATCGGGTTCTTGAACGGAAGCGCGCTCACCAGATACGTCGGCGGCTCGGCCTCTCGCTGACCCGTGTTCGTTCCGGGCAGGCCGATCTGACCCAGCGCGATGGGAACCATGGAGATGGCGCGCGCCGTATCCTCTCCGTTGGAGTGACGCTGGGGACCCCAGCCCTGGCACACGAAGGGGGCCTTCGCGTTTTCCAGATCCTTCGCCAGCTGACGGATCCGATCCGCGGGGATCTGCGTGATCTTGGAGGCCCACTCCGGGGTCTTCTCGATCTTGTCGTATCCGACCCCCATCAGGTAATCCTTGTACGATTTGCTCTTTCCCTTGGCGGATTCGGGCATCGTGGACTCGTCCCAACCCACGCAATACGCCGAAAGGAACTCCTCGTCCGTTTTCCCGTCCACCACGAACTCGTGGCACAAAGCGGCGCACAGGGCGGCGTCGGTGCCCGTCCTGATGGGAATCCACTCATCGGAATGCCCGGCCGACGTCTCGTTCAGTCGATAGTCGATGTTGACGATCTTGCCGCCGCGGCTCTTTATCGCTTCCCTCACCCGGGCGAAATCCCAAACCGCGTTCGCACCGCCCATGCGCGTGTCAGCGGGGCTGTTGCCGAACATGACGACAAGGTCGGAGTGGGCTTCCGCCTCGCTGAACGACGATGCGTTCACGTTATCGTACGGAGAGTAGACGCTGCCCTTCTCCTTGTTGCTGCCGAACATGTACGGCATGGATGCAGACATCATGTGCGTCGAGTAGTCGTAGCGCTGATTGACGAAACCGCCCAGCATGCCGAGTAGGCGCTTGCTGGGGTTGCGGCCCGTCGTGGAGTACATGCCGGTACCGTAGTTGAAGTAGATGGCCTCGTTGCCGTACTTGTCTATCGTGTACTGGATTTTGTCATGGATGAGCTGGATAGCCTCTTCCCAGCTGATGCGCTCGAACTTCCCCTCGCCGCGCTTGCCGACGCGCTTCATCGGGTACAGCAGGCGATCGGGGCTGTTCACCCAGCGGCGCATCGAGCGGCCGCGCAGGCAGGCACGCGCCTGGAAGGCCTTGTCGCCGATGTTGTCGGACTCCATATAGGCGATCTTGCCGTCCTTGACGTGCCACTGGAAAATGCAGTTCCCGCCGCAGTTGACGTTGCACATGCTCCAAGCGATGCGGTCATCTTCCTGCTTCGAGCCCAGAGCGTCGGTCGGCTGGGTCAGAGCGGATGCCGCCCCGCCCGCTGCCGCAACGGCTGCGAGAGCTCCCGCCGACTTCACGAAAGTACGGCGCGATTGGTTCAGCTGTGGCATATTTTCTCCCCTCTCGTCGAAAACCACGATCTCATCCTATCGAGACGGGTCTTCCCCCGTGTCACATAAATCATGTGAATTGCGAGGTCAGAGAGTGTAACATGCCCTGGTTCCCCGCATATGGAACGCGCCCGCGCCGCAAGCGTCCCGTCGCATCCCCGTTTTCAACCTTGAACTGAGCGCCGTTTCCCCTTAGCCTAAGCCTTCGAGAGGAAAGCCATGAAGACACTGCAGCTTCTGATGAAGCCGAACATAACCGCACTCGCCTACGCCATGTTCATGGCGACCAACGCGGCGGGCATATGGGGCGGCGTCTTCCCGTTCCTCCCCTTCGACATGCAATCGAACGCGCTGCTGTTCTGGTTCTTCCTCGCCCAGGCCACCACCTTCTTCGCCACGTTCTTCTTCGTGTCCGGGCTGTCCTACTTCGCCCCCTCCATCACCGCGCGACCCCTCGTCGCCGGGGCCGGCGTCCCCTACTTCTTGGGATGGGCCCTGATCATCGGCGCGATGTACTTCGCCGATCTCAGGATGCCCCTGCTGGTTGTCGGGGGCGCGTGCCTCGGTGCGGGGTCGGCAGGCTTCTACCTGCTGTGGCAGCGCCTGTTCATGGCGAAGGAAACCAGCCGCGGCGTGGTCGACCTCATGATGGGCACCGTGTATTCGGCGGTCATCTACTTCGCCCTGTACCTCATCCCCCGCGCGATAACCGTCTACCTCATCCCGTTCGCGTTCATGCCCCTGTTCGCGCTGGCGCTGGTCGTATGCTCCCGCGAAATCGACCTCTCCCAACCGATGTTCGCCGACGAGCCCCGCAAGAACCGCCGCGTTTACCGCAACACCCTGCGCGTCCTGTACCGCAGCGGGCTGTGCGTGGCTGCGCTGGGGTTCTGCACGGGCTGCATGAGGGCTGCGGCCATCGAGCAGCCAGAGATGGGCTCGTACGTGAACATCCTGTCGATGGTCGCCCTGCTTGCTGCGGCCTGCTCCATCCTGGCGATATGGCGCTCGCGCGACGTCAAGTTCAACCCGCTCGCCATCTTCCGCGCGCTCGTGCCCGCCGCGCTCACCTCCCTCGTCCTGATGCCGTTTCTGCCCGCCGCCTACACGCAGTGGCTCTCGGCGGTCTTCTACTCGATCTACGGGATCGCGCTCCTGCTGATGATGATCCAAACCGGCCAGATCAGCCGCGATCTGGGCGTGCACCCCTTCTTCGTGTACGGCCTGCTGGGCGGCGTGGTGTACCTCATGCACGACCTGGGATTCGTCATCGGGAGCGCCGTGGAGCTGTGGGGCATCTACCAGCCAGCACGGATCCTTTTGGCCCTGATGATGGTGTACGCCCTGGCCATGGTCTATTTCCTGTGCCACACCAGCCTGAAGACGACCATAGCGAAGGCGTTCAGCGACGACAGCATCGAGCTGCTCGCCCTCGCCCTTACCGGAAGGCGCGAATCCGCCGAGGGAAAACCTGCGCCGATGGAGGCAGGCTCCCCCTCCGGAAACGATGCGCTCTGGGACATCGACGAGCCCTCCTCCGAAGCCTCCCCCGACGAGGTCGGGCAAGAAGCCCTGAAGGACGCACCCGCCGCGCTCGTCGAGGAGGATGATCGCGAGCGCGTCTTCACCGACCGACTGTCGAAGCAGATGGACGCGGTGCGCCGCGCCTACGGGCTTTCCGCCCGAGAGACCGAAGTGGCCGAGGCCGTCGCCCGCGGAAAGACCGTCAAGCGCATCGCAGAAGAGCTTTTCGTGTCCGAGAACACCGTGCGCACCCACACGAGGCGCATTTACGCCAAACTGGGTATCCATAAGAAATCGGAGCTGATCGACCTCGCTCAGTCCATATCGCGTTAGGGAAGCCTCGGGAAATGAACGCGCAATCGGCACACGACGCCTGGCTGCATATCGGCAGGTTCATCGGTCGGCACATGCCGATCGTCATCTTGGCATCCCTTGCAGCCGGCATCGCCTTCCCCGACCAGCTTGGGAGCCTCAGACCCTTCGTTCCCCTCATGTTCGCCGTCATGACCTTCCAGAACTCCCTGACCATCAGCTTCTCGAAGCTCAAACAAGCGATCACCAGCCCCGCGCCGATCATCATGGTCCTGCTGTTCGCCCATGTGGTGATGCCGATAGCCGCCTTCGGCGCGGGAAGCCTGCTGTTCAGCGGCGAAAGCGACATCATCGCGGGCTTGGTGCTCGAGTACTCGGTGCCCGTCGCGACGTCTATGGTCATGTGGGTATCACTTAGCCGCGGCAACACGGCCACCTCCCTGGCGATCCTCCTGGGCTCCACGCTGATCTGCCCCTTCTCCATCCCCTTCACGCTCCATGCGCTCCTCGGCGCATCCATCGAAGTGAACGCCGCCGGCATGATCGGCGACATGCTGTTCATGGTGGCCATACCCGCGCTCGCGGGGTTCGGGCTGAACGAGGCGACGCGCGGTTGGGCGGGTAGGAAGCTGGCCCTCGAGCTCTCCCCGCTGGCGCGGTTGATCATCCCCCTCATCGTCACCGTCAACACGACGGGCATCGCCGTCTACGTGCGCAACCCTACTCCCCAGCTCGCCGCCATCGTGGTGTTCGTGGGTCTGTTCGCCGCAGGGGCGTTCGTCGTCGGAATCGGCTTGGCGAAGGCGACGCACCGGAAAAGCGCGGAGTTCGCCCCGGTCGCTTTCGGATGCGGGATGCGCAACATCTCCGCAGGGTCCGTGATCGCCGCCTCGTACTTCCCCGCCGAAACGATATTCCCCGTCATGGCGGGGGTCTTGTTCCAGCAGCTCCTCGCCGCGACCTTCGGCAAGATCATCTCACGCATGACGGCCTCGGAAAACGAAGAAGCGGGCGCCTAGGCCCATCGCCCAGACGCCCGCTTCCCCGCAGATAAACGGCAGCCCCGATTACATGGCGCGGATGCGCTCCACCGCCTCGACGGTCGCATCGGCATCGCCGAACGCGGTGAGGCGAACGTAGCCCTCGCCGTGCGGGCCGAATCCGGCGCCGGGCGTGGTGATGACGTTGGCCTCTTCCAGAAGCTTGGTGAAAAACTCCCAGGAACCTACGCCCTCGGGGGTCTTGCACCACACATACGGGCTGTTCACAGCGCCGTATACCTCGAATCCCGCAGCCTCGAGGCCCTCTTTGATCACGCGGGCGTTGTTGCGGTAGTACTCCAGCGTCTCCTCGATCTGACGAGCGCCCTCGGGCGTGTAGATCGCAGCCGCCCCGCGCTGGATCACGTACGAGGCCCCGTTGAACTTGGTGGTCTGGCGGCGGTTCCACATGGCGTTCAGGCTCTGGCCGTCGCGCTCGAGCTCCTTGGGCACCACCGTGTAGCCGCAGCGGGCTCCGGTGAAGCCGGCGGTCTTAGAGAACGAGCGGAATTCGATCGCGCAGGTCCGAGCCCCGGGAATCTCGAAGATGGAGTGAGGGACGCCCTCTTCGACGATGAAGCGCTCGTACGCGGCGTCGAACATGATGATCGAGCCGTTTTCGTTGGCGTAGTCCACCCAGGCGGACAGCTGCTCGCGGTTGAGCACCGTGCCCGTGGGGTTGTTCGGCGAGCACAGGTAAATGACGTCGGCTTTTTCGGCAGGAAACTCGGGGCAGAACCCGTTTTCCGCAGTCGTGGGCATGTAGACGATGTCCGTCCAGCGCTCGTTTTCCGCGTCGTAGTCGCCTGCGCGGCCGCTCATGGCGTTGGAGTCGACGTAGACGGGATACACCGGGTCGCACACGGCCACCACGTTGTCCAGCGCCAGGATGTCGCCGATATTGCCGCAATCGCTCTTCGCGCCGTCGGACACGAAGATCTCGTCCACGGCGATCTCGACGCCGCGCGCGCGGAAATCGTGCTGGGCGATGGCCTCGCGCAGGAAATCGTAGCCCTGCTCGGGACCGTAGCCGTGGAACCGCTCGCTGGTGGCAAGGTCGTCCACCGCTGCATGCATCGCCTCGACCACGGCGGGCACCAGCGGGCGGGTGACGTCCCCGATACCCATCTTGATCAGCTTGGCTTCGGGATGCGCCTCGGCGTACGCCGACGTGCGGCGGGCGATTTCGGCGAACAGGTAGCTGCCGGGAAGCTTGGCGTAGTTCTCGTTGACCCTGGCCATTAAGAGTCCTTTCACGTGCGGTTCGATGACGCCCCTATGGTATATCGAACCTCCGCGCCCGAGGTTTCCGTTTGCGAACGACAATGAAAACTCCGAAGGGGAAACCCGGATGCGCACACGCCCGCAGCCCCGTCGGACGCGGTTCCGCCCGCCGCAGCGCCCGCGGCCCACCGCGCGCGACCCGGCCTACGCCCGCACGCCACCACCCTTCAAGGTGAGTTCGACCCCGTTGAGGATCGAGCGCATGATCAGGTCGAAGTACCGATCGCTCATCTCATTGGGGCCATCCGCCCGATCCTGTTCGGAAAGCGGCTCCATGAACGTTCCGACGAGCTCGGCGATGGCGGGGGATTCCTCCGCATAGGGGCCCAGCTCCCTCACCGCGTCATCCAGGCTCACCCGCCGGCCGCGCTCGTTGGACGAGCGGTAGTCCCGCCCCGCTATCGCGCCCAGCGCGGTATTGCAGATCATCGAATAGGCGAACGAGGTCATCTCGGCGAACCCCGCCTCGTGCAGCTTCGCGAAGCCCACCTCGATCAGCGGAACGAGCGAATGGGGGAACCGGTTCATCTGGAGCAGGTCGGCCACGCCGTTATGGGCGAGCAGCACGCGGCGCAGGCTCGCCATCACCGCGACGTACCACTCCTTCCAGGAAAGATGCGGGTCGGGCATCTCGACCAGGCGGCCCACTTCTTCGACCACCCTCGACGCAACGGCGTCCCGGTTCGGGAAGTAGTGGTACAGAACCGACGGGGAGACATCCAACTCGGCTGCCAGATCGCGCATGCTCCAACCGTTCAGCCCGCGCTCGGCCGTCAAACCGAGCGCCGCATGCGCCACCTTGCCCTCGTCCAACCCCGCACGATGCCCCGTGGTCCGTGCCCTCGTCTCCATGTCCCATCCCCCCGATGTTTCATTGACAATCTAGAACGGTGTTCTATCATACACTCGAACACCGTTCTAGAATCAAGGAGATGCCGATGGACACCGAATCCGCAACCCTTCCGAAAAGCGACGGGCCCAGCACGCCGCACGCCGAGTGCGACAGGGCGGAGAAGAACCAGACCAAGATCCTGCTCGCCGTCGTCATCCTGGCCTACACCGGCCAGATGATCCTCAACCCCGTCCTGGCACCCCTCGCACGCACGCTGGGAATGGAGGAATGGAGCGTCGGCGCCATCATCTCGGTCGCCGCCCTTATGTTCACCCTGTTCAGTCGTTTCTGGGGGCCGTATGCCCAAAGGACCGGGGCGAGGCGCGTCCTGATGGCGTCGATGCTGGGAGGGTTCGTGGCGCTGGGCAGCTTCGCCGCGGTGGTGTTCGCAGCCGACAAGGGGCTTATCGCCGGGTTCTGGCTTGTGTTCGGGGCCATCGCAACCAGAGGATTCCTCTACGGCTGCTCGATCTCGGGCGTGATGCCCGCCGCGCAGTACCACCTGGTGTCGCGGTGCGAAACCGAAGAGGACCGCGTGAAGTCCGTCGGAACCCTAGGCGCCATGAACGGGCTTTCGGGGATCCTGGGATCTGTCGCAGGCGGGGCCCTTTCCATGATCGGGGGCCTGATGCTGCCCCTCGGCGTCATGCCGCTTCTGATGCTTGCCGCGTTCGCCGTGGTCGCACTGGCATTCAAGCCCAAAGCCGTCGAAACCGAGCAGAGCGAACCCCGCAAAGTGAGCTACTTCGACCCGCGCGTGCTTCCCTTCCTGCTCGCAGGGTTCGTCCTGTTCCTGTCGTTCTCGTCGCTCCAATCGGTGTTCGGCTTCATGATTCAGGATCGGCTGGGGCTCGACGCCACCTCCACCGCCGGGTACACGGCCAGCATCATGATCCTGACCTCCGTCACGATGATCCTGTTCCAGGGCGTCATCGCCCCGCGCATGAAACTGTCCGCCCGCAAGATGCTGCGCGTCGGATTCGCGCTGATCGTCGCAAGCTTCGCCCTGTTCATCGCAGCGTCGACGCTTCCCTTGATAGCCGCGGCATCCATCCTGATCGCAGCCGGATGCGGGTTCGCCATGCCGGGGTACAACGCAGGGCCCACCATGAACGTGGAACCCGAAGAGCAGGGAGGCCTCGCGGGGCTGATCATGTCGAACAACGGCCTGACCTACATCATCGCGCCGCTATTGTCCACCTCCCTGTACGGCTTGAACCCCCTGGCGCCTTTCGCGCTGAACCTCGCGCTGGTCGTCGCAGGACTCGTCCTGTGCCTGGCGCACCCGAAGCTGCGTTAGGCGAAAAGGGCGCGGTGGGCCGGACCTTCGGCCGGCCGGCTCACCGATACGGACCCGTCCGCCCTACGCGTTCGCGCGGCCCCTCGCCTCGCGGGCGGCGCAGCGGCGCCTGTGGCGAACGTACAGCACCGCCATGCTGACCGAGGTCGCAGCCCACGTGACGGGGTATACGGCGGCCACCGCCTCGACCGAGGGCGCCTGAGCCGTGAACAGGGCCAGCAGGACCGTGCGGACCACGCAGATGTTGGCCACCACCACGGCCATGGGGCCCAGCGTTGCGCCGTAACCGCGCAGCGCATCCCCCAGCACCTGATGAAACACGTATAGGAAGTAGAAGGGGAACGTCACGGCGATGATGCGCAGCCCCGTTTCGATAACCGCAGGATCCTCGTCGAACACCCAGAACGCCCAGTAGCCCACCGACAGCATCAGCGCCGAAAGCCCCAGAGTCGCCGCAAGCGCCACGATCAGAGAGATGCGCACGCCCTTCCTGCATCGGTCCTCCCGACCCGCCCCGTGATTCTGTGCGACGAACGTGGTCGTGGTCTGCCCCAAGGCGAGAATCACGTAGAACATGGGAAGCTCGACCTTGAAATACGTCGCGAACGCCGCAACCGTGTCGACCCCCATGAGGTTGATCTGGTGCTGGACGAACACGTTGGAAAGGGAGATGGCGAACGCCTGGATCCCGATGGGAAGCCCTACCGCCAGCATGGCGCGGATCTGCCTGAAATCGATATGGGCGCCCATGCCGCCGTCCGCACCGAGGCCCCCTTCCCGGAACAGGCGCTGCGCGACCAGCCCCGCCGCCACCAGGTTCGACAGCAGCGTCGCCAAGGCGACGCCCTCGACGCCCATGCCCAGCGCGCAGAGAAACAGCCAGTTGGCGGCGATGTTCATCACGCCGCCGACCGCCTGGGCGACCATCGGGGTGGACGAATCCCCCAGCGCGCGCGAAGCCCCGGCGCACAGGTTGTACAGCGATACCGCCACCATCGCGATGAAGTAAACGCGCAGATACGCGAGCGCGTCGTCGGCGGCCTCGGCGGGCGTACGCATCCACGCGACGAACGAAGGGGCCGAAAGCCACCCGACCAGCGCAAGCGCGGCGCCCAACATAAGCCCGAGCGCCACCGACGACGCCAGCCCGCTTCTCACGCGCCGCTCGTCGCCCGCGCCGAACGCCTGGGCTATGACGACGTTGGAGCCGGTCGACGCCCCGGTCAAGAATCCCACCAAACATGCGATCAGCAAAACGCCGATGCCCACGGCCGCTATGGACGAAGTCCCCAGGATATTGCCCACGAACAGCAGATCGACCGTCGAATACAGCTGCTGGATAACGCTCGAGGCCAGAAGGGGCAGCGCAAAGGAGACGATGCCCTTGACGGGCGGCCCCTGGGTCAGATCGATCCGCTTCGAACCGGAGCTCGCCATCTACAGCACAGCCTCGATGAGCGATTTCGTGTAATCGTGCCGGGGATGGGCGATGACCTGGTCCGCAGGACCGGATTCGACGATGCGGCCCGCGCACATCACCGCAACGGTATCGCACATGCGCTGGACGAGGGCCATATCGTGGCAGATGATGAGCTGGGCCATCCCCGTCTCTTCCCGAATCCCCTCGAGCAGCTCCACGATCTGGGACTGGACCGTCACATCGAGGGCGCTGGTCGCTTCGTCGCAGATCAACAGCGCGGGCTGGCACACCAGGGCGCGTGCGATGGCGGCCCTTTGGCACTGGCCGCCACTCACCTGGTGGGGGAAGCGCTCGAAAAGCTCGGGGGCGAGCCCGCAGCGCTGCATGAGGGCACGAGCGCGCATCTCGGCGGGCTTTTTCGCCATCCCGCGGTTGCGCAGCCCCTCGGCGACGCCGCATCCCAGCGTATGTCGGGGGTCGAACGACCCTACGGGGTTCTGGAACACCATCTGCGCCCGATCGAAGATAAGCCGCGCGCGACGTCCGCGCAGATGCGCGATGTCCTCGCCCTGCAAGACGATGCTGCCGGCATCGGGGCGAACCATCCCCATGACGAGGGAGGCCACGGTGCTCTTGCCGCTGCCCGACTCCCCCACCAGCCCGAAACACGAGCCGGCGGCCACGTCGAAGGTCACATCGTCCACGGCAGCGACGTCGGCGCCCCGCACCGAACGGAACGTCTTGGAAAGGCCCCGCACCGACAGCACGGGGACCCGATCGGCGTTGGCGCCCATCTCAGACACCCCTTTCCAGTCGAGGAGCCGCGTCCAGAAGCGCTCGGGTGTAGGCGTCGCGCGGGCAGGACAGCACGTCCGACGCCGCCCCATGCTCCACAACGCGGCCGTCCTTCAGAACCAGAACGCTATCGGCCATGGCCCGCGCGACGCCCATATGGTGCGTGACCACGACCATGCCCAGATCGAAATCGCGGCGCGCGCGCAAAAGCTCGTCGACCACCAGCCTTTGCGACACCACGTCAAGAGCGCTGGTGGGTTCGTCGGCCAACACCGCTTGCGGGCCCATCAGCAGACAGAGCGCGATGCCCACCCGCTGGCCCATGCCGCCCGACAGCTCGAACGGGTAGCTGGACAAAACGCGCTGCGGATCGGGGAAGTTCAGGCGCGCGAGCATATCGGCCGCACGCCGGTCGCTCTCGGCGCGCGACACGGATCCGTGGGCCGCCAGTGCCTCGTGGATCTGGTCTCCGATCCTTCGCAGGGGAGAAAACGAAGCGAGGCAGTCCTGGTGGATCATGCCCAGGCCGCACCCGCGCAGATCGCGCAGGCGGGCCTTGGGCATGCGGTTCACGTCCTCGCCGCAAAACCTCACCGTGCCGCCCGTCACCAGCCCGGCCGGCCCCAGCAGGCGCAAAGCGGCCAGCAGCAGCGTGCTCTTGCCGCTGCCCGACTCCCCCACCACGCACAGGATCTCGCCGCGCTGCAAGGAGAAGCTCACGTCGCGCAGAACGGGGTTCCCGCCCAGCGAGACGCTCAGTCGCTCGTATTCAAGCAGCGCGGCCGTCATCCGAAACCAGCCTCTCTATTTGATGTCGAGATCGGCGGTGATCTCGTAGTAGTCGCACGGATGGGGCTTCAGTCCCGTCACCTTCGCGTCGGTCACGATGCCGGTCTCCAGGAAGCTGGCGAACACGAACGCGTTGTCATCGACGATGAGCTGCTGCATGGCAGCGGCGATCCGAGCGCGCTCGAGCGGATCGAACGTCGATTTGAGCTGGGCGGAGAGCCGCTCGACTTCATCGTTGCGATAGCCGCCGTAGTTCTTAGTCGAACCGTCCAGGCAGCAGGCGCTGAAGAAGTAATCCGGGTCGCCCGTCGGCGCGACGACCATGCTGTAGGAGTACACGTCCCAGGCCGCCTTGTCCTTGCGCACCTCGGCGTGGCTCGACGTGCTGTTCACCTGGACGTCGAAACCGATTTCCCCAAGCGTGGCCTGGGCGGATTCGGACAACAGCGTAAGCTCCTGACGGCTGGGGAAGGTAAGCCAGCGCAACGTCAGCTTCTGACCGTCCTTCTCGCGGATGCCGTCGCCGTCGGAATCGACCCATCCGGCGGCCTCGAGCGTCGCCTTGGCGGCCTCCTTGTCGAACGAGGGGACCTTCAGGTCCTTGCTGCCGAACTCCATCGTCTCGGGGAACATCCCCTTGGCGACCACGCCGCGGCCGTTCAGCAGGGTATCCACGTAACCACGCTTGTCGATGCCCTGGGCTATGGCCGAGCGGACGGCCTCGTCTTGGAGCACAGGGGAGTTGTAGTTCAGCTGACCGAAGAACACGCGGCTGGTGTTGCCGTTGGAAATCGTGTACTTGGAGTTGTCGAACAGCTGGTAGCTCGAGTTGGGAAGGCCGTTGCAAGCCTGGATCTCGCCGGACTGCATCGCAGACGTCAGGGTATCCCCATCGGTTATGGAGCTGACCACCACGGTGTCGAGCTTGGGATCCCCGTTCCAGTACGTCACGTTCTTATGCAGCTTGATCTCGGTGTCCGACACCGACTCGGCCACATAGGGGCCGGTGCCCACGACGGACTTCGTCTCGGAGACGCCCTCCTGCATGTCGATGATGGCGCCGTACGGATCGCACAGGAAGTTGATCAGGCTGGGGCACGGCTCGGTGCACTCGATAACGACCGCGTTGCCCTCGGCCGAGATGTTCGCGATCTTCAGGTCCTTCGGCGCCCGGTCGTGGGTGGCCACCAGATCGTCCAGGCACTCCTTAACCGCAGCGCCGTCCAGCATGCGGCCCGAGCTGAACGCGATGCCCTCCTTCAGCGTGATCTTCACCGTCCGATCGTTCACGAACTCGTAGCTGTCGGCCAACCACGGCTCGGGCTGCATCGAGTCCGAGAACTTGAACAGGGTCTCGCCCACGCCGTAGCGCACGCAGCTCCACCCCGAATAGGCGCTGTGCGGGTTCAGCCCCGCGTCGTCCATCTCGACGCTGTAGGCCGTCGTCCCGTACACCAGCGTCTTTCCGGCAGGCGAGCCGCCGCCCGACGTCTGCACGCATCCCGTCAACGTCGCGACCAACGCCAACGACATCGCGGCGGATGCCGCCAGCAGGGGCAGCCGCCTTCTCTTCTTCGCTTCCATGAAACTCCTTCCTCGATCGGGGCTCGCAGGCCCCTTCGGGCGCCCGGCTCGACCGGGCGCATCGATACCTTTCGAAATCCGCAGCTGCGCCGTCATGCCGAATCGGCGCCGCCGGGAGGACTCTTCTTCAGCAGCCCCTGGCAACCGTAGCCCGATGCGCGGTTGGCGGGATCGATCCAGTCGCGCAGCGCATCGGCGAACAGGTTGAACACCGACACCGCTGCGAAAATGGCCACGCCGGGCGCCAGAACCGTCCAGGGAGCCGTCTGCAGCAGGCTGCGGTTGTCGCTCATCATCGAGCCCCATTCGGCCGCAGGGGGCTGCGCTCCCAGGCCCAGAAACGACAGGCCCGCCAACTCGACCATCATGGTGCCGATATCGAGAACGGCCGTCACCAGCACCGGGCCGGCGATATTGGGTAGAAGGTGGCGAACCAAAAGCCGCGCCGTCGTGCAGCCGCTCATGCGGGCCGCCTGCACATAGGCCTCGTTTTTGCGGGCCAGCGTCAGCCCGCGCGCGATCCGCGCGTACTTGGGCCAGCTGATGACCGCCAGCGCGATCACGGCGTTGTGGATCCCGCCTCCCAGCACGCCGGCGACGGCCAGGGCGAACACCAGGCCGGGAAACGCCAGGAACACGTCGGACGTGCGCATGAGCACCGCGTCGAGGCGCCCTCCGAACCATCCGCACACCACGCCTATCGCAGCTCCAAGCGACCCGCTGATCGCCACCAGCACAAGCGCCGCGAGCACGCTTGCATGCGCCCCCGCGATGACGCGCGACAGCACGTCTCTGCCGTAGCGGTCCGTCCCGGCCCAATGCCCGCCGCCGGGCGACGCCAGGGCGTTCGCCAGATCCTGCGCGTTGGGGTCGTACGGGCACAGGAAGGAGGAAAACGCGGCGATCGCCGCCACCGCGCAAGCCAAGCCCCCGAACACGAAGAGCTTCGTGCGCGCACCGTTTGAGAGGGTCCCCTGCATCTAGGCGCCCTCCCCGTCTATCCGGACGCGCGGATCGAGCGCCCGGTACGCCAAGTCGGCGACGAGGTTCACCACCACGTAGATGACGGCCATCCACACCACGTACGCCTGGATGATCGGGTAGTCGCGCAGCGCGATCGAATCGACTGCGAGCTTGCCGACCCCGTCCCACTGGAAGATGGACTCGACGATGGCCGCCCCTCCCAGCAGATCCCCGATCGAGAGGGCCAGCATGGTGACGATCATGATCATCGAGCTTCGCAGGACGCTCCCGTACAGGATGCGGCGCTCGGGGATCCCACGCGACCGAGCTCCGTCGACATAGCGCTTCCCCAGCTCGTCGAGGACGGTGGCGCGCACCTGCCGCGTGTACTTGCCCACCATGGCGATGGTCAGCGTCGCGGTGGGCAAGACCAAACCGATGGGCCTGATGGCGCCGATCCCGCTTTGCCCCAAGGGCGACGAGATCACCGGGAGCCACCCCAGCCATACCGCGAACACCAAGATCAGCAGCAGGGCCACGAAGAAGTTCGGCAGGGCGTTACCCACGAAGCTGCCGAACCGGATGATGTAGTCGCTCGCGCGGTTCCGGTGCGTCGCCGAATAGATGCCCAACGGCACCGCGACGAGCACCGTGCAGACCACCGACGAGAGCGTCAAGAGAAGCGTGGCGGGCAGCTTCGAGGCGAACGTGTCGAACACGGGCTTTCCCGACACGTAGCTGTCGCCCATGTTGCCGGTCAAAAAGCCCCCGAGCCAGTTGGCGTACTGCACGAGAAAGGGCTTGTCGAGGCCGAGCGCGGCCTTCTTCTGGTCGATGACGTCTTGCGAAACCGCCGCGCCCTGGTTCTCGATCAGCGCCGTCACCGCATCTCCCCCGGCAAGGCGCATCATGCCGAACGACAGCAGGGTGATCCCCAGCAGGATGGGGACCAGCTGCAGCAGCCTGCGCGCTACGTATCTTTTCATCCGGGCGTCCGTTACCTTTTCGATCGCTTCTTACTTCACCGCTTCGATCATGAACAGCGGCGAGCTTGCGTAGAACAGCTGCTCGCCCCTCGACCACACGCGGCGCCACACCGATTCGTCGGTAAGGACCGACGAATAACCCAAATCCGTCAACACGGCCGCATCCCACGAAGGGCGCAGCTCGTAAGTGAGGGGAAGGCGCAGGGCGATCTGCTCGCATGCGCGCTCCTCCACCGACGTCGCCACCGCATCGGCAGACCACTCCAGAACCGAGGAATCGCGCTGATCGGCCGTCCGTTTCCGATCGGTTTCCGCGTCGATCAGATAGCGGTACCAATTCGCGTCGAACGCGATCATCTTCCCGCCTGGAACCAACAGCCTATGCCACTCGCCGTAAGCCTGCAGAGGTTCGTCCAACAACCATGTCACGTTGCGGGAGACGATCGCATCGAACGAATCGTCGTTAAAGCAGGTTAACTTAATATCGCCTTTATGGAAAGTGATTTCGTTTTCCACTCCCGCGCGGACCGCGTTCGCATGCGCCTGCCCAAGCATCCCCTCGCTCGCATCGACCGCATCCACCCGGCACCCCTGGCGCGCCAGCAGTATGCTGAAGAAGCCCGGCCCACAGCCGAGGTCGAGAACACGCAGATCAGACGGGTTGCCCAGGGAGGCGAGCCGCTCTGAGAGCAGCTGCGTCCAGGCGCGGCGCTCGAACCCCGCCATCTCGTCGCGAACGCCGTTGGAGTAACTGGGAGCGCGCACGTCCCAGTACCTCGATATCTCCTGCGGGTCGATAACCGCAGGACACGCTTGCGCGCCCCGCCCGCTCGGCGACCTGTGACTGCAAGCCATCGCTACCTTCTCCCGTGATACGAAACTACGTTTCGTCACACTATCAGAGCGACGGCCCTTCGTCCAGAACCCCGTCGTCCGGCGACGACGAACCGAACGACGGCCCGCGCATCAGCCTGCGCGGCTTGTCGGGAAGCGCGACCACGGCGAGCATCACCACGATGAAGAACGCACCGGCCGCATCGAACCCCGTCACCGCCGTTCCCAGCAAAACCGTGGTGAACGCCAGGGCGGCCACGGGCTCGATGCCGGTAAGCAGACCGGCCACCACCGGGCCCGCCTCGCGCAGGCCCCGCAAAAACAGCGGATAGGGAAGCACCACGCCCAGAAACACCGACCCCAGAATGCCCGCGATCGCACCCAGATCGGCGGGGAAGGCAGAGCCGACCGGATGGAGGAAGATGAGGGCCGCCACCGCGCCGACCATGATGCTGGGCGCCGTGACCGCAACCCCGTTCCACTTCTTCATGAGATAGGTGGGAAGCAGCACGTAGGCGGCGAGCGTCACCATGCTCAAAACGCCCCAGAACAGGCCCTGCGGGCTGAGCGCCAAGCCGCTGAGGTCGCCCTGCGTGCAGATGAGCGTCATGCCGACGGTACCCAGCACGATGGCGGTAAGCTCGCGCTTGCGCGGCAGGCGGCGCTCCATCAGGCAGGCGTACCCGATGACCACGACGCTTCCCAGCTGCTCCATGAGCGTGGCAATGCCGGCGGTGTTGATCGCGATGGACATGATGTAGGTGAACTGGCATCCGAAGCACCCGAACACCCCGTACAGCACCAGGTCGATGAGCGCGTTGCGGTTCGTGAGGATGCTTTTCAGCTGGTCGCGCATGGTAACCAGGCACACCGTCATGAGGATGGCGGCGCTCAGCACCAGGCGCACGCACACGACCAGATGGGGATCCATGCCGTGCTCCTGCGTGAGGTACTGCACGCAGGTACCCGAAAACGCCCAGCACAAAGCCCCTGCTAAAATGCACACCACACCCAGCGCCTTATTGCTCCTCGCCGCTTCCACGTATCGCACCTCCACTCGCATCCAGCCGCTTTGCGCGTCGCGCGCCCGAACCCGTCTTCCCTACGACCTGATCTCCAGCAGGCGCATGATCTCGGCCCTGCTGTGAACACCGCATTTCTCGTAGATGTGCCGCACGTGGGTTTTCACCGTTGAAGGGCTGATGACCAGGGATTCTTGGATGTACTTTGACCCATGCCCCGTCACCCACAGCAAGAAGATCTCCTTCTCCCGTTGGGTGAGGCCGTAGGTTTCCGCCATATCCTCGAGGTGATCCCCCATCGAGCGGCCCATCCTGCGCTCGGCCTGCTCGCGCTCGACCTTGCTGGGAGCCTCGAACACCAGAAGCGTGTCCTGGCTGTCGAACATGAAGCCCGTCACCAGCATGAGCGCGAAGATCCCCGCCACCGCGAAGGGCGCAACCATGTCCACCAACAGCCACGCCGACAGCTGGCCGGCGAACATACCGCCCTGAACGGCCAGGCGCCCGATGGCGAACACGAGGAAGGCCGGCGTGCGGGTCGTGCGCGCGATATCGGCCAGCAGAACCCATGAGAGTATTTCGATGACCACCTGAATACCGGTCATCAGGGGGGCGATGAGCGCCACGTACTCGTATCCGAAGATCGCCACCATGAGCAGCGCGCTTCCCAGAAGCGGAAGCGTCATCTTGTAGGCAGCTCCCAAGCTGGCGTTTTCACCCTGGAAGAGCGCGCCCCACACCACGAACGCCGCCACCACCGCGATGGTCAGCCCCGCCGTTCTCTCGAACCCGAAAAACCCGGACTGGTCGAACGAAGCCACGTACACGCGCGCCCCGCCGTACACGAACATCACCGCAGCCAGGCCCAAAGCCACCCTCCACGGCAAGCGCGAGAACGGCACCAGGGAAAAGCGGGGGCCCTCCGCGCCCTCGGACGGCGCGCCGTCGGGCGAATCCCCCTCGTCGGACTGGGAACCTCCCAGGTACCGATGGATTTTCTCGGGCTCGGGGCACAGGGCGGCCGCCAACACGGGAAGAACCGTGGTGATAGCGCCCGTCGCGACCTCGGGCATGAGCAGCGCCGCATAGTAGATGGCATGCGCGAACCCGAACGAAACCGCCGTCGCGAACACGATGTTGCGAGCCGACAGCGTGCTGAACAACCGTCCCCAGAAGATGACCAACCACACCGATGCAACGCCCGAAACCACGGCTCCGACCAGCATCAGCGGCAACGGCGCCCGGTCGCCGAACGCGTAGCACGCGGTGCCCGCCGCCATGAGCGCGCCTGCGGCCACCAGCTGAACGCGCCTTTCGAACAGCACGCGCAGGCGGCGCGAGAACCCGATGATCACCGCGTAGAACGCCACGCCCGCGATCATCGACGCCAAGTGAACGTACACGAGGTTCAGGTGCGTCGAGAGAACCGGATTGACGGATGCCGACGCGTTGAACGACAGGTACACCCAGGCCCAGTAGAAGCAGAAGCCGAACACCTGGGTGGCCGGAAGCAGCGCCCGCATCGACGGACGGCCGCCTTTCCCCTGTTCGCCGCTAATTTCCTGTGACGCCATACCTTCTCTTCCGCATGTGTTTCGGACGAAATATGCCACCATTATCATAACGCAGAACGGCCCCGTCAAACGGGGCCGTTCGCGTCGGGCCGCAGAGGTTGCGCCCGGCTCGTCGGAGCGCCGCCAGCGGGAGGGGAAAGGCGGCGCTCGGAAGGATGCTACTTATGCGCAGCGGCGTTCTCGCCCGCGATGCGCCCGAAGGTGATGCACATGCCCATGCTCAGGCCCTTCATCGAGATGGGGTACTCCACCGCGAAGCGCCCGCCCTGGGGGCCGCCGGCCACGTACAGGCCCTCGATCTGCTCGCCCTCGCCGGTGAACACGTGGCAGTCCTCGTCGGACACCACGCCGCCCAGCGCACCCAGGTTCAGAGCAGGGGTGCACTTCGCGGCATAGAACGGGGCCTTCTCCAGAGCGAACAGGCGCTGGGAGGATTTGCCGAAGTCGGAGTCCTTGCCGGCGGCGACCAGCTCGTTGTAGCGCTGGATGGACTTCTTGGCCGTCTCGGCGTCGATGCCGGAGATCTTCGACAGCAGCTCGTCGATGGTGTCGGCCTTGATGCAGCGGCCGTCGGCCACGGCGGCCTCGAGGTCGGCAGGGGTGCGCACGTTGATCTTCAGGCCGTTGGCGGTGTAGGCGGGCAGTTCGTCCTCGCGGTAGATGCACGCGATGCCGTGAGCTGCGGGGAAGTATTTCAGCTGCTCGGGCCAAGCGGAATCGAACAGCTGGTAGCACTCGCGGCCGGGCTGGAGCTCCACCTGGTTTTCCAGCTGCTGGCCGGGCAGGTCCTCGTTCATGAAGCGCTTGCCGTGCAGGTTCAGCCACAGGTACCCGTTGGCACCCATGACGCCGCGCCCGTCGGCCCCGGCGCCGCCGCCCATGTGGTGGATCATGGGTGCGTGCCACTGCTCGATGGCCGCCCCTGCCCACACGGCCATCTTATGGCCGTCGCCCACGTTGACGGGCTTGCCCTCGGAATCCATGGTGATGCAGAGCGTCCCCACGCCGTTTTCCACCGTCTCGGGGGCGTAGAACTTCATCATGTCCTCGTTGCCCAGGTAGTCGCCCGTGGTCAGAACGACGCTCTTCGCCGTGGCCTTCACGTATTTGCCGGACGTGACGTCTTTGGCGTACACGCCGGTGACCTTGCCGTTCTCGGCGATCAGCTTGACTGCGGGACACGAATAGCGCACTTCGGCGCCCTTGTCCAAAGCGACCTGGAGGTTGTCTTCCTGGACCTTCTTCAGGTTGCTGAACGTGATGGACGTGGGGTAGCACGGAAGGTCTTCCTTGGTCCAGTCGTAGGTCTCGGGCATGGGATAGAAGAAGGGGGCGATGTAGTTCGCCTGCTTGTCGGCCGGGATCTCGGACCAGGTCTCGTCGGCGATGTAGGCATCCTTGCTGGCCTCGATGAACCAGTCCAGCGTAGCGCCCGACTCGTTGGCCCAGCGCTCGATGACGCCGAAGCGCGTGTGGTAGCTGCCCTCGGCCATGTGGCGGTTCACGATCATGGTCTTGTCGAGGAAGCCGTCGCCGCGGCCCCATTTGCCCAGCGTGTTGCCGCCCAGAGCCGCGATGTCGCTTGCAACGGAGGTGAGGGCCGAAGCCTTCTCGAAGCACAGCACCTTGGCGCCGGCCTCTGCGGCAGCGCGCGCCGCAGCCGGGCCCGATGCGCCCAGGCCGACCACGATGACGTCGGTCTCGAGGGTTTCGGAAACCTCGGAATCGCTGATAGAGGGGGCTTCACCCAGCCAGGTGAGGTTGCCGGTTCCGTCGAAGCCGGCGGTTCCGCCCGCAGTCGATGCGGAGGCCTCGGTTGCGGCCTTCTCGCTTTTCGCCTTCGGAGCGCAGCCCGCCAGGCCCCACGCCGCGGCGCCCGCCGCAACCGCCCCGGATGCCGTCAGAAAACCGCGGCGGCTGATGCCCTTGGAGATCTCTGCCATGTTCGTGTATCCCTTCCCTAGGAATCCTGCGGCGCCGTCGGCCCGCTTGCCCGCGTCCCCGGCGCCTCTCGTCTGCCCGGGCCTCGCCCGGTTCGATCCATGGGAAGATCATGCCCCGCCCGCGCGCCCGCGCCACCGACCCAAAAGGCTTAATTTATGCAGTCGGCCCCTCGACCAAAAGGGGTGAGATATGCTTTCATCTGGTAAATCATCTGAACCTGACGGAGAATCGAGATCGCATGGCCATCCCCGCGTTTTTGGAGCCCCTGCTGGCCCGGCAGTACGGCGCAGACCTCGCTGCAACCATCGTCGAGGGCCTCGCTGCGAAGCGGGCGGTGACGCTGCGGGCCAACACCCTGCTGTCCGACCGGGATGCCGTCGCCGAAGCGCTCGACCAGGCGGGCATCTCCTGGGAGCCCGTCGGATGGTACCGCGACGCGCTCGCCCTGCCCCGGGCAAGCCAGCGCGACGTCTGGGATCTTCCCGCCTACGAAAGCGGCCATCTGTACATGCAGAGCCTCTCCTCGATGATCCCGCCGCTGGCGCTCGGGGCGCGCGCAGGTGAGGACATCTGCGACATGTGCGCCGCCCCCGGTGGAAAAACCACGCAGATCGCCGCGCTCACCGGCGCGGGCGCCCGCATCACCGCCTGCGAGATGCACGCTCCCCGTGCGGAAAAGCTGGAGTTCAACCTCAACCGCCAGAGCGCCCGCAACGTCACGGTGATGCGCACCGACGCGCGGCGGCTGGACGATTTCTTCTCGTTCGACCGAATCCTGCTGGACGCCCCCTGCTCGGGGTCGGGAACGCTGAGCGCCGCAGACCCCCGCGTGGAGAAACGCTTCACCCCGCATCTCATCGAGAAATCGCGCAAGTCGCAGCAGGCCCTGTTCGACAAGGCGCTCAAACTGCTGAAACCGGGGGGAACGCTGGTGTATTCCACCTGCTCGATTCTGCGCGAAGAAAACGAGGCGATCGTGGAAGAAGGGCTGCGCCGCGCGCCGCGCGACCGCGCCTTCTCGGTAAAGCCCTTCGACCTCGATGCTTCAAGCGAGCTTCCCCGCCTGCCCGTCAGCCTGGAAGGGGCTCTGTGCCTGGCTCCCACCGATCGCTACGAGGGCTTCTTCGTCGCCAAGATCGTCCGCACGGGCTAGGGCGCAAGCCCGCACGCGCCCGCATGCAACCCCTCGCCGCATGCGGGCGCGTGCGTGCGCCGCACCATCAGTGGAACAGCCCCAGAACCGGCGTCCCATCGGGCATGGCCTGGTCGAGCTGAAGCGCCCTGAACAGGCGGTCGGGAACGAGGCTGACCAGGTCGTCGGTCCATCGCACCAGGTCGGTAGGCTGGTCCGACCTGAACCAGTCGTTCAGCACCTCGCATTCCAGCTTGGAGAAGATCTCGACGATGAACCGCATGTTGTCGTTCACCTCGATATGGCGGTAGTTCTCCAGGGTATCCAGCAGCACGACCTTGCGGTTCTCGGGCATGACCGTCTGCCCGAACGGCGTGTTGATGCTGTACTGGATGGACTTCCGGTAGAAGTCGCGCTCCTGGTTGATCAGGCGCAGATGGTGGTAGTAGCCGGTTTTCCAATCGATCGAGCGCCCGATCTCGTTCAGATAGAACTGCCGGCAGAAGATGGAGTGCCACCAGGGGATGTCGTACTTGCTTTGGAAGTGGCGGTAGAAGGCCTGGCGCGATATGCCGGCGTTCTTGCATATCTCGGTGATCGTGATGCGGTCGAGCGGCTTGTCCACCGCATGAAGGATACGCATTTTCATGCGCAGTTCAGGCGAGCTGAAGATGTCTTCCCCACGAGCAAGATCTGGAAGCATGGTTCCCCCAATCTCTCCGCAACAGTCGACGTGTTCAATAACGTGAACGGCAACATTTTTCGCGTTTCGTCCATCATAGCGTTACATTCGCCGTTGATAGTTCGGTCTCTCGGGACTTTTACCCCTATCTGTTCCAATTAATAGACAAATACCTCGTTTATGTCTACTACCTGTAGCATTTTCCCTCCAACGACCTTTGAAACAACGGTTTACGCACGTCATCATTCCCTTACAGAAAAGGACGGGAGCTTCTTCCGACCAAGCCGACGGCGGTTGCGCCGGGACGGAAATCGGGCAAGCGACCGAACGAACGCGTTAGCTCCGAAAGCCTCGGATGCTTGGTGACAGTAAACCCCCTTGCCAGGCGTCCGGGCCTTTCAGAGCCAGACACAGGACCCTGCGCGCACCGGCGCGCCCCCACCGATCTTTAGAGACGAATACGAAAAGAAACAGACGAGCACCTACTCAGGTTTATATATCCGCACTTCTTAGGCCCTAATAGCAGCGCTGCTTTTGGCAATGGAACGGTCAACCTACCAAGGAGGGATACATGAACGAACGAGCTAAGTACAAGCTCATCGGCTTTATCATGATGTTCGGCTCATCTTCGTTGATGGGCGGGATCGGGGCTTTCGCACGGTTCATCGACGCACCAGGCGACTTCGTATCTTTCTGGCGCAACTTTGCAGGGCTCCTCGCACTTTCTTTAATTTTCCTGTTCATAGGTGGATTCAAAAAAGTCCGGGAAACCCGCTTCTCCGGCACGATGCTTCTCTCGGGCATCTTCCTGGGTCTGCTCTCGGGCCTGTACTGCCTGTCCACCCAGTACACGACGCTGGCGAACGCATCGTTTCTCATCTACACGGGCCCGATCTACTCGACCGTGCTCGCAGCCATCTTCCTGAGGGAGAAGCTGAACATCAAGGGCATCCTGTGCATCGTGGCCGTTGTGGTGGGCATGCTGTTCATCGTGGGCATCATCACCCCCGAGGGCCTCACGCTGGACCTCGATCCCAAGTACTCGTTCGGCAACGCCATCGCCTTTGCATCCGGCGTCGCCTACGGCCTGTACCTGTTCTTCTCGCGCTACCGCGAGGACTGCGACTCCAACGTCCGTTCCTGGTGGAACTTCCTGTTCGGATCGCTGTCCATCATCGTGCTGATGATCTGGCACCACTTCTTCCTGCAGCCTCTGTCCTACACCGAGAAGGTCAACGGCGTGACCCAGTTCGACGCCTCCGGCCAGATCATCACCCACGCTTGGAACCTGTTCACCATGCCCGCCTCGTCCTGGGCCGTGCTGATCGCCGCAGCGCTCATCACCGGGTTCGGCGCGTTCTACCTGCTCACGCATGCTACTAAGCGCCTGAAGGCCGGCGAACTCGCCGCGATCTCCTACCAGGAGACCATCATGGCCTCGTTCCTGGGCCTGCTGCTGTTCGGCGAGACCATGACCGTCTTCCAGATCATCGGCGGCACCCTGATCGTCGTCGGCGGCGTGGCGCAGATCTTCTTTTCCACCAGCGCAGCCGGCAAGGAAGGCGACGCCGGCAAGCTGCCCGACGAACAGCCGGGCGGCCAAAGCGCCGACCCCGCGCAGGCCTAGAGCCGCCCTCCGGAGCGGGCGACGGGCGCCGAGCGATCGCCGACCGAGAACGCGGCGCACCCCAGCTACCAGCCCTCGTCCGCTCCCTGAAAGAACACCTCATTCCCGCACCGCGCGATCGCAGGCCCGGCTTGCCGCCGTGCGCCCTCGAGGCGCGAGGGGCGAAAGCCCGATCGGCCGCCGCCTTGCACCAAGCGATCGCAATTCCCATAGGAGGCCAACATGAAAAGCACCGTCTACATGGAGGAAATGGACGCCTTCACCTACCGCGAGAAATTCGAGCGCGACGTGGTGATGTTCGTCCCCGCCGGAGCTCTCGAGCAGCACGGCTCGCATATGGCGATGTGCGTCGACGCCGCACTCACGAAGTCTATGGCGGGTGCAACCGCCGAGGCTCTCACGAAGTCGACCGGAGGCGCTGTCCAAGGCATCGTGGCCGCACCGATCAACTACGGCTACCGATCGCAGCAGCGCTCGGGTGGAGGGTTCCACCTCACCGGCACTACCAGCCTGCGCGGCACGACGCTCATCGCCCTGGCCCGCGATATCGTGTTCAGCCTGATCGCCCAAGGAGCCCGCAAAATCGTGCTGATGAACGGCCATTACGAGAACTTCCAGTTCATCTTCGAAGGGGCCGAGCTCGCCCTCGAGGACGCTCGCGCGAACGGCATCGACGACGCGAAGATCCAACTTATGTCCTACTGGGACTTCGTGGACGAAGAGACCATCGAGCGGCTGTACCCGGAAGGGTTCACGGGATGGGACCTCGAGCATGCGGGCGTCATGGAGACGTCGCTCATGCTGCTGTTCTACCCCGACCTGGTCGATCTGGGCAAGGCGGCCGAACCGCTGTACCGCGATCTGCCCGCCGTGCTGCCCAACTACGACGTGCTGCCCATCATCCCCGAGTACACACCCCCCTCGGGATGCCTGTCCTCGCCCGCCGCGTCGTCGGTGGAGAAGGGCGTCATCCTGCGCGACGTGGCCGTGCGCAACATGGTGGATGCCATAAAACGCGAGTTCGCCTAACCCATCGCGAAGAACGGGCCCTCCGATACATGGCGCGGAGGGCCTGGTCGAAAGGAGAGACATGAACCTCGTATGCAGTGCGCGCTCGGCTTCCGCGCTCAACGAAGTCGTCTGTTTTCGCGGGGACTACCACGAAATCCTAGGGAGGAGACTGCCATGAGCGGCCATGAGACACCGAAAGTCCCGTTCAAAGTTGCACTATCGTCGTTTCTGGGGAACTTCATCGAATGGTTCGACTACGCCACCTACGCGTATTTCGCCATCACCATCGGTATCGTGTTCTTCCCCGAGTCGGAGGTAAACTCCACGCTTCTGGCGTTCGCCGTGTTCGCCATCTCGTTCATCTTCCGCCCGCTGGGAGCGGCGTTTTGGGGAAGCCTGGGCGACAAGAAGGGCCGCAAGTGGTCGCTTTCCATGTCGATCTTCCTCATGACCGGCGCTGCGTTCCTCATCGGGTGCCTGCCCACTTTCGAAACCCTGGGCATCCTCTCCCCCATTCTGCTGGTATGCCTGCGCAGCGTGCAGGGATTCTCCGCCGCAGGCGAGTATTCGGGAGCGGCCGTGTTCCTGGCCGAATACGCCCCACCCGAGCACCGCGGCAAATACTGCTCGCTCGTTCCCGCCTCGACCGCAGCGGGTCTGTTCGCCGGATCGACCATGGCGCTGCTCATCAAGCTGCTGCTGCCCGAGTCCGACGTGATCGCATGGGGCTGGCGCATCCCGTTTCTTCTGGCCGGACCTCTGGGCCTCATCGCCCACTACATCCGCACCAAGCTGGAGGACTCCCCCGCCTTCGAGCATATGACGGCGAACACCAACCGCGTCGCCGAAGCGCCCCGACCCAGCCGCCTGGTATTCAAGAAGTACGGCCGGCGCCTGCTGTCCAGCATCGCCGCGACCATGGTGAATTCCGTCGGGTTCTACCTGGTGCTTACCTACCTTCCCACCTATCTCACCAGCTACGTGGGAATCGAGGCGGCTCCCGCCCAGCTCGCCACCGACATCGCCTTGGTGGCCTACATCCTCATCGTGCTCGTCGCCGGCAAGGTGTCCGACATCGTGGGCCGCAAAAGGATGCTCCTGGGCGCCTGCATCGCCTTCATCGTGCTCAGCATCCCGGCGTTCACGCTCTTAGGAACCGGGTCGTTGCCGGTGATCATCGCCGCCCAGCTCGTTTTGTGCGTGACGCTTTCCATCAACGACTCCAACATCGCGTGCTACCAAGCCGAGATGTTCCCCACCGAGGTGCGCTACACCGGCGCCGCGCTGGGCTCCAATATCGCTTATGTCATCTTCGGAGGGACGGCCTCCTTCGTCGCCACCGCGCTTATCGACGCGACCGGAGACGGCATGGCGCCCGCCTACTACATGATGGGTATCTGCGTGGTCGCGGGCGTGATCCTGCTGCTCACCGCGCGCGACTACAACGGTATCCACCTCAACGACATCGAGTAGGCCGACAACTGCTTGCGGCGGCGGATCCCCTCGGACCCGCCGCCCAGGCCGTAATGCGGCAACGGGCCCCGAAGGCTGGTTTCCGCACCGCCCGAACGGCTCCGCATGCATCAATCCGCCCTTCGATTCGCCCATACGGCGCATATCGCCCCCTCGAGGGCGCCACAGCGGCCAATCGGTAAGCGGTAGTTGCTTTATTCTGGATGTTTCGATCTATAACTTGAATTTTTATGCATTATCTATCATTAGTTTTTCATTTCTACTTATACTCAAAATAATGAATACGTATACCTACCAGGTAATTCATTAAACGTATCAAAACCGTTTCATTCAGACGCTACAATGTACTCCCTCGAAAGATGCATAGCCTACGCTTGCGGTACGAGTCGCGAGCACACGAAGGGCTCCATCTTGGGAAACGGCGCGGACCCGCCCGAAAACCGGGTTCGCCGCACGGATCAACGGAAGAGAACCATCTGAAGGAGGCACTATGAGCGGCGATAACGTAGTAGTTGCACGCAACACCCAGAATGCACCGGTCAACCCCCTGTACGCACAGACCGCGGCGTTCTCGCATTACAACAACCTTTCGGCCCAGCTTCCCGTCGACCCCGCGACCGGCAAGGTCGTCGAGGGCGGCATCGAGGCCCAGGCCCTTCAGTGCTTCAAGAACATCAAGGCCGTCGTCGAGAGCATCGACCACGTGATGAACGACGTCATCCGCATCACCGTGTTCGTCAAGGACCTCAAGAACATGGACGCGGTGGACGCCGTCTACCGTCAGTTCTTCCCCACCTACGTGCCCTCCCGCACCGTGGTCGCCGTCGCGGCGCTCCCGCTTGACGCCGACATCCAGGTGGAGGCCCTCGTCTCGAACGGCGAAGGCACCATCCCCAACGCACCTCAGGCCGGCGACCTGCTGAAGTACACCAACAACACCGCCGCCGCGCCCCTCAGCGACCTGTCCACCCAGAGCGTGGCCTTCTCGCACTACAACAACATCACCGCGCAGCTGCCCGTCGACCCCGTTACCGGGCAGATCGTCGTCGGCGGCGCCAAAGAACAGGCCGCTCAGTGCCTCAAGAACATCAAGTCGATTCTGACCAGCATCGACGTTCCCTTCGACGATATCGTCAAGGTGAACGTGTTCCTGAAGGACCTCGCCGACCTCGACGCGGTGAACGAATCCTACACCCGCTTCTTCCCCGATTCGGGCATCGCCCGCGCGGTGGGCTACATGCCCGCTCGCACGGTCGTCGAAGTAACCGACCTTCCCCTGCATGCGCTGGTGCAGATCGAGGCCGTAGTCTCCCACGGCGACGGCACGCCTCCCCAGGCTGTCGAAGACCGCCATGGCCTCATCGTCGAAGCCAGCAGCAATGCTCAGGCCCCCGCAAGCGCGCTTTCGAGCCAGACCGTTGCCTTCTCCCACTACAACAACATTTCGGCTCAGCTGGGCATCGACCCCGCAACCGGCGCGCTTGTGGGCGGCGGCACCAAGGCCGAGGCCGAGCAGTGCTTCAAGAACATCAAGGCCATCATCGAGAGCGTCGATCATGTGATGGAAGACGCCGTGAAGGTGAACATCTTCCTGAAGGACCTCGCCGACCTCGACGCCGTCGACGAAGTGTACGCTGCGTTCTTCCCCAAGGCGCAGGCCGCCCGTCGCGTGGTGGGCGTCAACACCCTGCCCATGGATGCGCATGTCCAGATCGACGCCATCTTCGGAAACGCCGAGGGCACGCCTCCGGTGAAATAGCCCGCTTGAATCGGATGCGCACGGGTTCACCCGAGCGCATCCGACCTGCGATCGAACTTCGCACCCCCTTTTGCGCGACCCCCGCTGCCGATCCGGCAACGGGGGTCGTTTCATGCCTGCGGAGGGATCGGGCGGCAAAGCGCGCCGTTCGACCCCGAACGGGAGAGCCGTAGATCGGGAACGGCCCTCCTACAGATCGTCCACCAGAGCGGTTGATTTCGCGTAGGCAGTCGAGCGAGCCTCGAAGAAATCCGTCTTCACCATGTTGGCGTTCGAATACTGTCCCACCCATTCCATATCGGCCGGCTCCTCGCGGCAGTCGTCGAACAGCATGCCGTAACCGATTTGGCTCCAGCGCAGGTTCCCCAGGTAGCGCACGTAGCGCTCGATCATATCGGACGTCAACCCGGTAATGTCGTCGCCGATGACGTAACGTCCCCAGGCGATCTCCTGGCCCACTCCCTCGATCAGCATCTCACGCAGCTCGGCAACCATGGAGTCGTCGAACAGCTGGGGTTCTTCAGCCTGCAACTCGGTGATGAGGTTGCGGAACAGCCACAGGTGCGTGTTCTCGTCGCGGTTGATGTAGCGGATTTCCTGGGCGCTGCCGGGCATTTTGCCGTTGCGCGCCAGGTTGTAGAAGAACATGAAGCCCGAGTAGAAGTAGATGCCCTCCAGAATGTAGTTGGCCATGCACACACGCAGAAGCGCACGCGGGCTGCGATCGGCCAAAAACTCGTTGTACAGGTCGCCGATGAAGGTATTGCGCTTGAGGAGATGCTGGTCATCGCGCCATTGGTACAGGATCTCGTTTCGCTTCTCGGGGCTGCAGATGGTGTCGAGCATGTACGAGTAGCTCTGCGAGTGCACGCATTCCTGGAACGTCTGGATGTGCAGGCACAGGTTCACCTCGTTCGCCGTAACGTACTCGGACACGTTGGGGAGGTTCGCCGACTGCAGCGAGTCCAGAAACACCAGAAACGAGAGGATCTTGTCGTAGGCGGTGCGCTCGGCTTCGGTGAGCTTCGGGTAGTCCTTGATGTCCTGGGCGAGGTTGATCTCTTCGGGGATCCAGAAGTTGTTCATAGCCTGGCGGTACCAGTCGGACACCCAGGGATACTTCAGGTTGTTGAAATCGTTCAGGTTGGTGGTGTTTCCCCCGATCATGCGGCGAGCTCTCACCTCGGTATCGCCGTCGGGGTTGAACAGGGGGGTTCGTTTGAGCTGGTCGTCGGAGCCAAGCGTCATGATAGTCCTTTCTGTGAACACGGTTCGGGCGGCGCGATCGGGCGTCCATCCGAACGCGGCGACGGCACGCTGCGGGCGCGGTCCGGCGCTGCGGAAATCGATGCGACCTACGCCGAGCAGCTCTCGCATTCGCCGACCTCGAGCGATTTCGACCGCACGTAGTAAACGGTTTTCACCCCGGCCTCCCATGCGCTCGCGTACAGGTCGAACACCTGGCGCATGGTGAACTCGTTGGTGATGTAGAGGTTCATCGACTGCGCCTGGTCGATATGGCGCTGGCGCACGCCGGCTGCGCGGATGGACCACATCTGATCGATCAGGTGGGCCGGCTTGTAGTACCAGTACGTTTCCATGGACAGCTCGGGGGCGATGCGCGGCAGCATCATCCCCTTCTTCTCCTCCAGGAAGAAACGGCGCATGATGGGGTCGAGCCCCGCCGAGGTTCCCGCAAGAATCGACGTCGAGCTGGTGGGAGCCACCGACAGCAGGTAGGCGTTGCGCATCCCCTGCCGAGCGACCTTGGCCCGAACCTCCTCCCACGCGCCTCCCGCATACCCGCGCTTGTCGAAGTAGGCACCGGTCTGCCAATCGGAACCCTCGAAGCGGTCGTAGCTTCCCCGCTCGGCGGCCAGGTCGCTGGAAGCCTCGATGGCGAAGCGGTTGATGCGCTCGAACACCTCGTCGGAAAACTGCAGGTGCTCCTCGCTTTCCCAGCGGATCTTGCGCTTGGCCAGCATATGGTGGTAGCCGCTCACGCCCAGGCCGACCGAGCGGTACCTATGGTTGGTCACGCGCGCGTACGGCAGCGCGTAGAAGTTCAGGTCGATCACGTTGTCCAGGGCGCGCACGGCCGAACGCGTGACTTCGCGCAGCTCGGCATCGTCTTCGACCGCAATGCGGCCCAGCGACAGGCTGGCCAGGTTGCACACCACGAAATCCCCCGGCCGCACCGTGGTAACCACCACGGTATCGCCCTCTTCGGTAACCACCTCGCGCGAAACCGTCTCCATCGCCGAGGTGTTCTGAGCGATCTCGGTGCACAGGTTCGAACAGTAGATCACACCGGCATGCGGGTTGGGATTGGCGCGGTTCACCGTGTCGCGCATGAACGCGAAGGGCGCACCCGTCTCGACCGCCGACTTGATGATCAGCCTCACCACGTCCCGCACCGTCATCGTGCGCTTGGAGATGCGCGGGTCGGCCACGCAATCGAGGTAGCGGCGCTCCCATTCCTCCCCGAAGTAGTCCTCAAGCGCGTACCCTTTCACCACGAGGATCTCGTGCGGATCCATGAGATGCCACTCCTGCGACATATCCTGCTTGGCCAGCTTCCAGAACAGGTCGGGATAGCACACGGCAGGAAACACGTCGTGGGCCTTCATGCGCTCGTCGCCGTTGTTCGTGCGGATCTGCAGGAACTCGGGCAGGTCGCGATGCCAGGCGTCCAGGTACAAGGCCACGGCCCCCGAGCGCATGCCCAGCTGATCGACGGCAACCGCCGTGTCGTTGATCACGCGGATCCAGCGGATCACCCCTCCGGCGGCGCCTTTGAACCCGCGGATCGAACCGCCTGTCGCGCGCACTTTGCCCAGGTACATGCCCATGCCGCCGCCGAACTTCGACACCTGTGCGAAGTTGTCGACCGAACGGTAGATCCCCTCCAGCGAATCGGGCACGGTGTCGATGAAGCAGCTGGACAGCTGATGGTGCGGCTTGCGCGCGTTGGACAGCGTCGGGGTGGCCATCGTCACCTTCAGCTCGCTCAGCATGTCGTAGAAGCGCTCGACCCACTCCATGCGCACCGCACGATCCTCGCGCATGGCCAGGTGGAGAGCCACTCCCAGAAACATCTCCTGCGGGGTTTCGACGGCCTCTCCTTCGTGGGTGCGGATGACGTAGCGGCGCAGCATGAGATCGAGCCCCGCGTAATCGAACAGCCCGTCGCGCGCGTCGTCGATAAGCCCGGCGGCGCGATCGATCTCGTCCCGCGTGTAGTTCTCCAGAATATAGGAGCCGTACAGGCCCAGGTCGGTGAGCATCCGAACCTTGTCGTAGAAGCTCCCCACCCCGCGCTGCGCCATCGCGCGGGCGGTCTTTCCGTGGAAGGAGAACGCCAGAACGCGCGCGGCGATATTGCTCCACAGGGGAGCTTCCTGGGTGGTCAGCTCGACTGCGGCGCGGATCAGGGCGTCGAGGCGCTGGTCGACGTCCATGTCGGGCTTGACGAACCCGTGGAACCGGGCGAGCCACGCGGACACCCCGTACAACTCGTCAGCGAAATCGCGCTGGACCAGCGCAAGCACCGAATCGAGCTCGGGAGCGCCCGTTAGGCGGACGATCTCCTCGCGATCGCGGCGCAGGGCGCTGCGGCGGGAGCGGTACAGGATGTACGCCTTCGCCTGGGCGAAATGCCCCTCGCTCATGAGGGTTTCCTCAACCAGGTCCTGGATCTGCTCGACCGTGGTGGCAGAGGTCTCCTCCATGCGGCGCTCTACCAGGCCCAGCATCCGTTCGAGGTCGGCCGGGGACACAGAGGCGGACGTCGCCGCAAACGACTTCTCCATCGCCGAAACGATCTTCGAGCCGTCGTAGCGCTCGAACGCTCCGCTTCTCTTCACTATCTGCATCGATGAACTCCTGACGATTCGCAATATACCTAGTGGTTAACGAGGTCAGAAGATACCAGATATAGTGATCGTTCCATGAACTGACAGACGACTGACAACTTGGCGCCCTTCCGCAGAGAAAAAGAGGCCGAACCCCGAAGGGTCCGGCCTCTGCGTTGCAAGAAGGGAAGAGCTTTTCCTACTTGGAGGAGCCCATCAGCTTCTTGTAGTCCTTGGCGTTCATCCAACCATCGGGAACGACGGAGTCGTTGTGGCAGTTGGTGCAGTAGTTCACCGAAACGGTGTGGCCATGGTGGCACTCGGTGCACGCCACATCGCCGTGGGGCATGGAGTGCGGGTTGCGCTTGGCGTCGATCGCCGCAGTGGACTGGACGAATGCGCTTTTCTCCTGCAGGTCGGAGTGGCAGCCGCTGTTGATGCAGAACTGGGTGCTGTCCTCGAGGCCTCGAGCGGCGACAAGGTCGTCGAGCGTATGGGCCTCAAGCGGGTACTCGTAGTTGCCGGAAACCCAGGCGGCCGCTTCGGAGACCTGCTCGCTGATGGTGGGAACGTGGCAGCCCATGCACTGCATGCCGGCGCCGTGCTCGACGGCGTTGCCAGCCTCGTCGTAGTTCGCGTGAGCATACGCCAGCATCCCGTTCGGGTTGGAAACCGCGTTGCCCATGCGGTCGGTCGTGCCGTTGGCCCACGTGTCGTAGTACTCGTCCATCGGCGTGTGGCAGATAGCCGAGCAGAAGCCGGCGGTGTTGTGCCACTGCCAGAACCCAATGCCCAGGGCAACCACGACCACGGCCACGACGCCGAGGATCACCAGGCGGTTCTTCTTCGGCTTCTTGGGTGCGGGCTCAACGTTGTTGTTCTCGTCCATTATCAACTCCCTTGTCTGATCGAGACCTTTTTTTCCAGGCAGCGCCCTCTACGCTACCTACCTCGCCGCTCGGGAGACACCCCCTCCTTCGCGACAGCATCCCATGCGAAGCTTCGCATGCCCCATCGAAGCTCTCCGCAAGTTCCGAGGAAGCGGAACCCCGAGGGCGGAGGCGTCGATGGGCGAAAGTTCGTCCGGATGCGATGGGAACCCCGGTTCCGAGCGAATCGGACTTTCCATCGAGTGTAGATTATGCCCCCGATGCACCGTTTTGGGTATCACCATAAAGGGGGGATTTTTTTACATTTCCGCAGGAAAAGACCTCAAGGAAACGGGTGATTCGCATAATCCGCCGCTTTTTTACACAAAAACGCGGGTGGGGAGAGCCTCCCCACCCGCGCCCCCGTGAAACCTAGAGGACGGCCTGTCCCGTGGCGAGCTTTCCGGCAACGCGGCCGTGGGTCATCGCCATGCCGATGGAGTTGCCCGCAAACGGCGTGGCGTACCCGGTGCCGTAGCGGCCCCCCAGGCAGTTGCCCGCCGCCCACAGCCCTCCGATGGGCTCGTCGGTCGAGGCGTTCATGACTTCCAGGTTCTCGTTGCAGGTAACCCCCGCCAGGGTGACCAGACCGGCGTTCACGCGGCGCTCGTTCTTGGTCGGGCACGCGTAGAAGGGCGGGGTCTTGATGGCCTTCATGAATAGAGGGTCCTTACCGTACTGCGTGTCCTCTCCCGCCTCGCACATCTTGTTGTACTCTTCGATGGTTTTGAGGAAGTTCTGCTTGGCCTCGCCGGTATAGCCCGCCAGGTCGGCCAGCTCGTCAAGCGTGTTGGCCGCATACACCGTGGACATCATGCGCTCGGCGATGGTGCAGGTGCGGCACTTGCCGCCCTCCTTGCTGCCGACGGGCACGTTGTTCATGTCCTCGATGAGCTCTTCGTAGTACACGGGGCGACCGTAGTTCGGGGCGCCGTGATCGAGGCCCGCGTTCTTCATGGTCTCGTACCAGTCGGCGTCGGTCACGGTGCAGATGATGCCCTTGGGCTGGCGCAGGGTGGCCGGCCACGCCGCGGGGATCTGGGCTTCGTCCATATAGCGTTTGCCGTCGTTGTTCAGCCACAGATACGGCGTGGTGCCCCAGGGACCGTCTCCGCCGCCGCCGTTCACCATCACCGGGCGCGGAGAGGGCTCCATCTCGCCGCCCGCCCAGCACGCCATGCGCTGGCCGATGCCGTCGCACGTCGAAAAGCCCTTGAGATCGTCTTTGGTCTCGCCGTTGCGCAGGGCCCACTCGGAGATCTCGGTGTTGAGGTTGTAGACCATGTCGACGTTGGCCGCATAGTCCCCCGTGCACAGGATGACGCCGATCTTGGTGTTGTACTGCACGTACGAGCCGTCGGCCTTCTTGGCGACCAACCCGGTCACCTTCCCGCCCTCGGACTCCTGCACCAGCTTCACGGCGCTGGTCTCGTAGTGCCACTCGGCGCCGAGATCCTGGGCTTTCAGGATTGCGAACTGCTGGAACTCGTCGAGGCGGGAAAACGCGGCGACGCCGGGGAACTCTTCGTGCTGAATGGGGCCCATGAACTGGGCGACCGCAGCCCAGGACTTATAGTCGCCGCGCACGATGGGGTACTCGACCGGACCGTCGGCGGCGATGCCGGGCACCTGGCAGATGCACTGGCTGGGATCGAGCGGAGAGATGCTGGGGTCGGCGGTCTCGGTGACCTTGATGCGGCTGTCGGGCCACTGCACCAAAGCGGCCGTATGGTCGAACATCTCGCCGGAATTCGCAACGAACTTGCGGATGATCTCGGGGTTCACGCGACCGGCGGTGCGCTTAACGAACTCGGCGGTCACTTCGCCCACGTTGTAGGGGCCATACCCCTGGTCGATCAGCCACTGGGAGTTGACGTGTCCGATGTCCTCGCCCTTGACCTTGCGGTTCTCCTCGGTGACCAGATCGATCACCACTACCTTGGCGCCCCCTTCGGCAGCAGCCAAAGCGGCCTGGATGCCCGCATGGCCCGAACCCGCCACCAGCACGTCGCAATCTACGGTCGAAGTCGCCTTCACGTCGGGGGCCGACCCCAGCCAACCGCCGTCGGGAGCGCAATAGCCCTCGAGGACCGTGGACGCAGCCTCCTCCTTGGCGCTCGAACCGGCCGCCTTCGGAGAGCAGCCCCCCAAAGCCGCCGCACCGGCCGCGCCCACTGCGGCGATGCCTCCGAACTTGAAGAGGTCGCGGCGCGAGATTCCCTTGTTCATCTTTCCTCCTTCTGATGTTTGGAAGGAGCGCCCTCATACCCGCCCGAAGCGGGTCCGAAGGACTCCCCCACCTTCCCAACTGGAGAAAAGTATCGCCCGACCCCTTGCGCCTAGGTATCACCGAAAGCGATGATTTTTTCCTCGCAACCCCTGGTCAAAGCATCACGGAAATCGATTAGCCGTCCGTTTGATCAGGTAAGTCGACCAGTTCGAGCAACTCGGAACGCGACGACACGCCGAGCTTCGCATGGATGCGGCGAACGTGGGTGCGCACCGTGTTCTCGGAGATGAAAAGCTGCTCGGCGATATAGGCCTGGGTGTACCCGCGCGCCAAATAGCGAAACACTTCGCTCTCGCGCTTGGAAAGGCCCTTGTCCGCTGCAATGGCGCTGCAGCGATCGGCGAGCTGTTCGGCAACGGCGGGCCGTCCCCCGGCCCCGCCCTCGGCATCGGCTGCGAAATCCTTCGGCTCCGAAGCGCCCGAGGGCGCGAACATCAGCGTCCCTCCCCGCGCGAACGACGCTGCGAGTATCCCCAGATACAGAGCGGCCAAAACCAGGCACAGCAGCTGACCCTCACCCCCGATGACGGCGATGAGCTGCAATCCCGTGGCAAACGCCAAGCCCGACAAGGTATAGCCCGCCAGAAACGCCGGCACCAGTCGGCGACCGGCCCGAACCGCTATGCGGGCCGTTGAGCACCAGGCGGCAACGAGGATGGCCGCAAACCCGACGGGCGCGGCTGCGGCCACGAACCAGGCGAAGCGCCCGAACGACGGCAGGACCAGCGTGAGGACGACGGAAAACGGATACACCGCACCGCACCAGATGGAGAAGAAGCGCTCCTGGCCGCACCGAGCCGAGACGAGGGCCGCCGCGACCCCTACCAACACCGTGCCCGCCGCCGAGACCAGCCGGCCGAGCGCCTCGGCCTGCCCTTCGATCCCGGCAAGCCTCGGATCCCAGGAAAGGCCGGCTATGAGCAGCACCAGAAGCCCACCGCCCAAGGAAAGCGCGAGGTCCCCGAAAGGAAGGCGGCCCGCCGCTTTCCCCTCGCCCGGCACAGCCGGTTCGCATTCGGATCCCAACCTATCGCGCGACGTGCGCCGCACCGCCGCGACCAGGGCAAACTGAGCTGCGGCCAGCAGAGCCGCGTACGTCACCGTTCCTATGCCGTCGAAGAGAGAGGATACTGCCGTCAGAACGCCGGCCACAGCGATGGCGGAGGATCCGTGCAGCGCATAAGAGTCGGGAAACGACCTCGCAACGAGAGCCGACCACCCCACCGCCCCGGCAAGCCCACCGGCACCGAACAGCAATCCGCACAAGGTGGAGGCAACCGCGCCTCCACCCGTCAGCTGAATGGAGAGCGCCCCCGCAAACCCGAAGGCCATGAAGGCGGCTTGGACCGCTGACAGCGCGCGACCCGGCAAAGCCCCATCGCCCGAGCCCGAAGGCCGGCGATGCAACCACAGCGCCGCGACAACGCCCGCGAGAACCGCCCCCACCATCGAAGAGGACACGAATAGCGCATGCGCATCCCCCACCGCGGGAACCAGCGCGAGACCGGGCAGACCCTCGGGGACCGCCAGGAACGTCGGGGCCGTTGACCGCTCGATCACGGAGAGGAACGACGCAAATAGCAGGCCCAGCCCAAGAGCCGGTAGGCAAGACGTCCAGCCTGCATTGAAAGCGGTAGTGCCGTTCGAGCGCGAGATCCCAGTCATCAAGCAACTTTCGTTTTAGAAAAAGCGACCGCGGCTTCGCGCTGCGGTCGCTTCATTCTACCTAAAACCGAACCTTGACCCACCCGCAAATCCAGCGAGGGCGCACCTGGATCCATCCGGCAGCAAAAGAAACGCGCCGCGGCCCGAAAGAAAGGAACCCGCCGAAAATCCGACGGGTTCCGAATATGCAGATTCTGCAGGAACGCTTAGCGCTTGGAGAACTGCGGACGCTTGCGAGCCTTCTTCAGACCGTACTTCTTGCGTTCGACCATACGGGGGTCGCGCGTGAGGAAGCCGGCCTTCTTCAGCTCGGGACGGTACTCGCCGGCACCCAGGAGGGCGCGGGAGATGCCGTGGCGCAGAGCCCCGGCCTGACCGGAGATGCCGCCGCCGTTCAGAAGGGCGATAACGTCGAAATGGCCTTCGGTATCGGTCACCTTGAAGGGAGCGACCGCGAAGTCGACCAGGGCCTGGCGGCCGAAGTAGTCGAGGGCCTCGCGACCGTTAACGGTCACCTTGCCCGTGCCGGGAACCAGACGAACGCGAGCCGTGGCGTTCTTCCTACGGCCAGTGCCGTAATACAAAGCTTCATTTGCCATGACTAGCCCTCCATCTTGAACTCGCGAGGCTGCTGGGCCGCATGGGGATGCTCGGGGCCAGCGTACACCTTGAGCTTCTTACCCATCGCGCGACCGAGCGTGTTCTTGGGAAGCATGCCCTTGACGGCATGCTCGAGCACGCGCTCGGGGTGCTTGGCGATGGCCTCGTTGAAGGACTCGGACTTGAGCCCGCCGGGGTAACCGCTGTGGCGATAGTAGCGCTTATCGGTGGCCTTGTTGCCGGTCACGCGGATCTTCTCGGCGTTGATGATGACCACGAAGTCACCGGTATCAACGTGAGGAGTGTACTGAGGCTTGTTCTTGCCGCGCAGAATCTTAGCCGCTTCGACAGCGACGCGACCCAAGATCTGATCTTCAGCGTCGATCAAGACCCAGTTGCGCTCAACCTCAAGGGGCTTTGCGTAGTACGTCTTCACTTCTATTCCTCCAAATACCTGTTCGAAATTCGCTGCAACATACGTTGCGGTGAACCTCTCCCGCCTGCGCGGGGTGTTGGTTTTCAAAAGTGCAGATCATACGGATGCCGGTTTCCTACGCCGACTCACCTGCTCGGGCCTGGACTCCTTCGCACGGTGCTTCCGATTCGCCTGCGTCACGGGGCTTTTGAAAGCGAACCCGAGTATTGTACGGTCGAACAGGCATTTTCGTCAATATCGGAATCGCATTATCCCCGGCGGCCTCCTCACAAAATTCCCATGTGCGCGTCAGGGAAGCCGATCGGCGATCTTGTACCCCACGCGCCACACGGTTATGAGGTAGCGCGGCTTGGAGGGATCCTCCTCGATCTTCTCGCGGATCTTCCTCACGAACACCGTGATGCTGTTGGGATCGGCCGCCTCCGCGCTTCCCCACACATGCTGCAGGATCTGGTCGCGCGTGAACACATTGCCCGGGTCGGATGCCAGAAACTCCAGCAACTCGAACTCCCGAGAGGACAGGGGAACGCTGCGGCCGTCGACGCTCACGTAGTATTTGCCGAAGTGAAGCTCGAATCCCCCCACGCGAAACACCGCCTTGGCCTCGGCGGCCCGCTCGAGCTGCTCGGCATCGCGCTCGCGTCGACGCAGGTGAGCTTTGAGGCGTAGCAACAGCTCTTCGGGAAGAAAGGGTTTGACCAGGTAGTCGTCGGCACCGGCGTTGAAGCCCACGCTCTTGTCCACGATGTCGCCCTTGGCCGTGAGGAACATGATGGGCACGCGGCGCCCCTCGCTGCGTATGATCCGGCAGATCTCGAACCCGTTGATATCGGGCAGCATCACATCCAGGATAAGCAGGTCGGGCCGTTCGGCCCGAAGCCGCTCGAGCCCCTCTTCCCCGCAGGTCGCACTGCAGAAACTGTACCCGGCCTTGCGCACGATCCGCTCGATGAGGTACCGCATGCCCTCATCGTCGTCAATCAGCATTATCTTGGCCACAGCCGCTCCCTTCCCTGCTCGCATCGGTCGAATCGACGGGCAGCACCACGGTGAAGATGCTCCCCTCCCCCGGCTCGCTTTCCACCGAAACCTCGCCGCCCAGCATGGAAACGAGGTCGTTTACCAGGGAAAGCCCCAGGCCGCTTCCCCCGTATCGGCGGACGGTCGACATGTTTTCCTGCGTGAACCGCTCGAACACGAGCCGCTGCTTGTCCTTGGGGATGCCGATTCCCGTATCGATAACCCTGATGATCACGGTTTTCCCGGCTTCTCCCGCCGAAACCTCCACATTCACCCGACCGCCGCTGGGCGTGAACTTCACCGCGTTGCTGGTGAGGTTGGTGAGAATACGGCGCACTTTCTCCCAGTCGCTCATGAGGAGGGGAACGTCGGCTTGGACGCTGGTGGAAAGGGAGACGCCCTTGCGCGCGGCGACGGCGCTTTGCGCGGCGGCCACCATCCCCACCACGTCGCTCACATCGACCAGCTCGAGGTTCAGCCGCTCGCTTCCGGCCTGGATCCGCGCCGTTTCAAGCACGTTGTCCACCATCTCGAGGAGGATGGCGCCGCTTTTGCGGATCTCCTCCAGCTGGGAAAGCGTTTCGGTGTCCGACTCGGGCACGTTGTCGATGATCATCTCGGTGAAGGCGAGAATGGACGTGAGCGGGGTCCTGAACTCGTGGCTCACGATGGCCAGGAAGTCGGACTTGTAGCGGTTGTCCCGCGCAAGCCGCGCGTTGATGCGCTCGACGCGCTGGCGCTGAAGCTTCAGCTCCTCGTTGGCCTGGGACAGCTGGTCGGTTCGCTCGACTACCTGGAACTCCAGGTTCGAGTACAGGTCGGACAGGCGCCCGGCCATCGAATCGAACTGGACGAACAGGCTGTCGATCTCCTTCGATGCGGCGTATGCGGAAACGGACGCGACGCGATTGCCGCCCTCGGGGCCGGCCTCGCCCAAAAGCGGCTCGAACGAACCCGCGCCCGTTCCGCCCATGCGGGAAAGCGACGACGAGAGCCTCATGAGGGGCGAGGTGATCAGGAATCCCAGCACCGCATAGATAAGCAGGGCCAGGCCAAGCATGAGAAACACGAAGAACAAGACGTTGCTGAACACCGATGCCCGCATGGATGCGTCGGCGATTTCGGTAGGAACGACGACGCTCACCGCCCCGGCGATGTCCCCCTCGCTCCACCCTTCCTTCTGGTACCCGGTAACATCCAGCTCGCCGGCAGGCCCGCCGTGGCATTCCAGACAGCTTTGCGCCACCTCCATGCTCGAGACATAGCGAAACACCGGCTCGCCGTCCATCGTCTCGTAGCCATAACGTTCGGTGACCTGGGGATTTTCGGAAAAATCCTTCAACGCCCGCTCCTCGTACTCGTCAGGGGTGTTGTAGGGGTTGCGCGGATTGAGGTTGGTGAAGCGTATGAGGTAGTCGGATCGATCGGAGAACAGCGTGGCCACCGATTTGCCCGCGATCGCGCAGTGGAGGCTTTTGTAGTCGTACACGCCGTCGGAGGTGTAGTTGATGGCGTTTTGGTTGATGGAAACGAAATCCCACACTGCGTCCATCTCCAGAACCAGCACCCGCGAGGTTTCCAGCAGCTCGGCCGTGGTGCGCTCTTTCTGGCCGAAGTACGTGAACACGATGTAGGCGACGCATATCACCAGCAGAACCAGGGTGAGAAACCCGATGATCTTGGTTCTCAGACCAACGCGGGAAACGACGGGCGCGCAATCGGCCGCAGGATCTTTGGCGCCGCCCCTCGACGGCCGGCCCAGCAGATCCGCGAACCGCCACTCGACACGGCCCAATTCGCCCCACCCCCGCGTTCGCGCTCGATCCCTTCATCAAGACGGCGCGCCCCTTCCCCCCGAAAGGTCGCGTCGCCTCCATTATACCGACCGGATCACATTTCGGACGGGCCCTCGACCGAAGGCCCCACCACGCTGAACCGATCTCGGTCTATCTGTTCGACCGCCCGAGCCTCGAAAAACCTCTCGGCAGATGCAAGCACATCGGACGCGAGGCGGGCCGCCGCATGGTAGAAGTCGGTACGAGCCTGCGCGGCGAGGTTATCCAGATACAGGGGACCGAACACTAGCACGTGCTCGGACAAGAAACCGCGCAGAGCACACAGCACCTCGGCGACTTCCCCTTCTCCCGACGCGCCCTGGCCGCCGGCGCGCTCCAGGCATCCCGCCGCCCGGTCGAGCAAATGCGCCATGAACACGAATTCGGCGCCGATATGGTCGTCGGGTTCGCTTCCCAGCTTCTCGAACTCCCAGCCCCACTGCGCATAGCGCTCGCGCACCTGCAGCGTGGTCGGCCCGAACATGGTGGCGTCGTCGGTGCGGTACACCGACTCGTACGGTGAGACATGGCTGCAGGCAACCATGTAGAACAGGTACGTCCGATCGAGGCGGACGGTGCGGGCGAAACCGTCTTCGACCGCGCCGTCTTCCAACGCACTCCGAAACGCGCGGGACGATCCCGGAGCCACCTGGGAGAAGGGCGGCTCCGAGAACATAGCGGCGTCCCGTCCGAGACGATCGAGCTCTTCAGGGCTCAGATCGTCGTACAGAAGCCACCCGCAGAACAGGAACAGCGCCTGAAACGCGCGCAGCTCCTGGGCAGACACCGGCCTTTCGAACGCTCCGTCGACCGCCATCCTAGGCCTCGTGGCTCACTTCGAGCGGATTGCGCAGCGTGCCGCCCAACTCCGCATCGCGATGAAGGCCGAACACCACGTTCGGATCGGTCTCGTTCTTCAGCTCGCCGATCTCGTTGACGCTGCCGTGCTTGGCGCGCAGATCGTCGATCGGGCCGAATTCGATGGCCCTCACAGGGCACGCCTTGGCGCACACGGGATCGGGCTCGCCGTCGGCGGCCTCGTCGGTGCACAGCACGCATTTGTGCGACAGGCCGTCGGACATCTGGACGGGGTGGTGGTACGGGCAGCTCTTCTCGCAGCTCATGCACCCGATGCACTTATCCTTGTCGTTGTCGACCAGGCCCGTTTCGTCGTTTTTCTGCATGGCACCCGTCGGACAGGCTGCCACGCAGGCGGGCTTATCGCAATGCCCGCAGGTCATAGAGGCGTAGTATCCGAACGCCGTCGAGGTGAACGCACCCGCCTCGTCGGTGGCCCAATCTCCGCCGCCAAACTCGTACACCTTGCGGAACTTCTGGGGAACTTCCAGATCGTTCCTATCGAAACACGACGTCATGCACGCCTTGCAACCCGTGCAGATGTCGGTGTTGACATAGAATCCGTACTGCATGCCAACCTCCCCCTTACGCCTTCTCTATCTTGCACAGGTTCGAGTGGACGCCGTTGCCCTTCGAGATGGGCGTCGGGCGCATCGACGTGAGCACCGAGATGCACCCGCCCTTGTCCAGCACGCTCTTGTCGCCCAGCGTGGCGGCATCGCGCGACGCCGGATCGTACCAGGCTCCCTGCGGGATCGAAACCACCCCGGGCATGATGCGCTGGGTGACCTTGGCGGAAAGCTGGGTCCTGCCTCGTTCGGTGGAGACGATCACCTGATCGTCCTGCTCGATTCCCAAAGCAGCCGCATCCTTCTCGTTAATCCAGCACTGCTGAGGGGCAACGGAGGACATCCAGGCCACGTTGCCGTACGAGGAATGGGTGCGCGTCTTGCCGTGATGACCGATCAGCTGGAAGGGGTACTCGCTGCGCAGGGGGTCGTTGTAGCCCTCGAAATGATCGTAGTACGTGGGCAGGCCCGTGATCTGGTCGCGCCCATCGTCGGGGACGTAGCCGCCCAGGGTGAGGTCCCACTGCTTGGACAGGTTGTACGCCTGCTTTGAGAACACCTCGTACTTGCCCGACGGCGTGGCGATCTTGTCCTGCTTGGCGATGGCCGGATCGTGCGTGTCGGTCTGTTTGAACAGGCCCTTCTCCTTGAACTCCTCGAAGGTGGCCGGAAGGTCGTCCCCCGCCTCGACGCCCTGCTCGTAGGACCACTTCACCCAATCGAGCTGGGACTTGCCCTCGGTGAATTCATCTTTCAGACCCAGCTTGTCGGCGATGAGCGTGCAGATCTCGTACACGGGCTTCGCCTCGAACAGCGGCTTGATGGCCGCGCTCTCGCAGCACACGAAGCCCGTCCAGGCGGTGCCGCCCGTGCAGATGTCGTCTTCCTCGAACGACGTGGTGCCCGGCAGGATGATATCCGAGATCAGCGCGGTGGGAGTGAGGTAGCAGTCCACCGTCACGATCATGCGCACACCCGAATCCTTCTCGTCGGGAAGGTTGTAGATGCGCAGGCACTCGTTGATGTCGGCATGCTGACCCATCATCACATTCGAAGCGTAGTTCCAGATGAACTTGATGGGGGCTTTCAGCGTGATGCTGCCCGGCTCGTCGGCGTAGAGGGTCTTGCCCTTCTCGTTTATGTGGCGAACGCCCCACGTCGCGTCGTTCATGGAGCGATAGTCCTCGATGGCCCGGTACCAGTCGAAGAACGAAACGCACACGTCGACCGAGTTCTTCTCGGGGAACGTCGGGATGGCGGTCTTCACCTTGTAGGCAACGCCGCCCGTCGCTTCGCGCGCACCGGTTCCCCCGCCCGAGATCCCGACGTTTTTCGTGATGGCCGCGATCAGCGCGATGGAGCGCGTGTTGTTTCCGCCGTTGCTGTGGCGCTGCGGGCCCCAGCCCTGGATGGTGGCCGTGGGACCGTCCACGTACAGATCGGCCAGCTCGCGAATGGTGGCGGCGGGAACCCCGGTGATGGTCGCAGCCCATTCGGGGGTCTTCTTCCCCGAACCCGCATACGCACCCGTTCCGTTCAGGTACGCCTCGTACGACATATCCTGATCGATGGACAGCTTGCCGTCTTTGTCGAAGCCCATGAACGAGGCGTCCTTGGGTTCGGCGGCCTTCACATCCTCCATGAAAGAGTCGCTGAAGAAGCCGACGAACTTCTCCTTGATGAAATCGCGGTCGAGCTTGCCCGCGGACAGCAGGTGCTGGATCATGCCCGCAACCAGGGCGACGTCGGTGCCGGGACGGATGGGGACCCACTGGTTGGCCACGCCCACCGCGGTGTCGGACAGATGAGGGTCAACCACGACGATGCGGGCATCGGGGTTCTGCTGACGTACCTGCGTGATGAGGTACATCATGGCCGAGCCGCTCATGCGCGTGTTCGCGGGGTTGTTCCCGAACAGGAAGATGTTCTTGGAATTCACCAGGTCGGTGACTTCGTTATTGCTCCAGGCGTCGCCGTTGAACAGCGGAAGCTCCCAGGTGATCTGCCCGGTCGAGTAGTCGCAGTAATGGCGCAGGTAGCCCCCGTACAGGTTCATCAGGCGGGCGAACATGGTCTTGTCGGGATGCCACGACTTCGACACCGTGCCTCCCAGCTGGCCCGTTCCGTACTGGATGTAGAAGGCGTCGTTGCCGTACTCTTCCTTGATCTCCTTCATGGTCGACGCGATATCGCTGATCGCCTCGTCCCAGGAGATTTCCTCGTATTTGCCCTCGCCGCGCTTCGTCCCGGGGACACGGCGCAGCGGCTTTTGGATGCGCGTATCGTTGTAGATGCGCTGCCGGTTCGTACGGCCGCGCACGCACGAGCGCATCTGGTAGATCTCACCCGGCCCGAAAACGTCGGACCCCTCGTTGTCGTTGCCGATGCGCACCACGGTGCCGTCTTTCACGAACACCTTCAGCGGACAGCGGCTTCCGCAGTTCACGTGACAGCTGCTCCACGTGACCGCATCCGGAGAAAACGACTTGTCGGACGTTTCCTCTTTCTTGCTCGGAGATTTCGGGCTGCAACCGGTCAGCGCAGCGCATCCGCCCGCAAGCCCCGACAGGGCCATGAACGTGCGACGGCTGATCTGAGGGCCCAAGACGGTATTCTCCCCCATGAACTCCCCTTCCCTCGTCTTATGCGCCCGCATGCGCGCGGGCGAGCGCTGGGCCTTCCCCCTGAAAGCCCATATCCAATGTATGCGCTCGAGTGCGCGTTTTCCATGATCAATAGATGCATTTTTTATTATCGAATTATTAACAAGCCAGATGGAAGGCGTAAACCAGCCGCTCTCTGTACGGATTTTCCTATAGCCAGCGTCCCATTTTGCAGAGGATCGCCCCACCCGTTCGGTTGCGCTATGATTGCTGCGATCACCGAAGGAAGGGGCTTGCATGCCGATCCGAATTCCCGATGCGCTTCCGGCAACCGAGGTTCTGGAAAGCGAGAACATCTTCGTCATGACCGAGTTCCGCGCCATGAGCCAGGACATCCGCCCGCTCAAGGTGGTGCTGCTGAACCTGATGCCCACCAAAATCGCCACGGAAACGCAGATCATGCGCAAGCTCTCCAACACGCCGCTGCAGATCGACGTGTTCCTCCTGCAAACCGCCAGCCACCAATCGAAAAACGTCTCCCGCGAGCACCTGGAGACGTTCTACCGCACGTTCGACCAGATCAAAGACCAGCATTACGACGGCCTCATCATCACGGGGGCGCCGGTTGAAACGCTTGACTTCGAGAAGGTCGATTATTGGCCCGAGCTCTGCCGGATCATGGAATGGAGCCGCACGCACGTGCATTCCACGTTCCATATCTGCTGGGGAGCGCAGGCGGGCATCTACTACCACCATGGGGTTCGCAAGCACGACCTGCCCCGCAAGATGTTCGGCGCGTTCGAGCACCGACTGGTGAAGCCGACGTCGCCCCTGGTTCGCGGTTTCGACGACCGCTTCATGGCCCCCCATTCGCGCCACACCGAGGTTCGAGCGGGCGAAATCGAGGCCAACCAGAACCTCGAGCTGATCGCCGTGTCCGACGAGGCCGGCGTCTACATCGCGAAGAGCACCGACAACCGGCAGTTCTTCGTGTTCGGGCATCCCGAATACGACAACGACACGCTCAAGGCCGAATACGATCGCGACGTGAAAGCCGGAATGGACCCCGACCTTCCCCAGCACTACTATCCCGGCGACGACCCTTCGCGCGCGCCGCTGTCCACATGGCGCGCGCACGCCCAGCTGCTGTACACCAACTGGCTGAACTACTACGTCTACCAAACCACGCCCTACGACGTGGAGAAGGCGGGGCTCGGAGACGACGACCTGGGCGGCGGCCGATGAGGACCGGCGAGGACGGTCGGTCCCCGAGCACCGCATCGGAAAGCGCACCCGAAGGCGAAGTCGGGAGCGAGGCGGCCCCCGAACCCCGTTCGGGTGGATTCCCCGCGTCCTCTTCGGGCGAATCGGGCGCGACCGGCAAGGCGATACGCGCCGCCGTCCGCCCCGCACCAGCTCGGCTGAAACCGGATTCCCCCTACCTCCGAGCGGAAAACGAAGATGACGACGGGTACGACCCCTACTCGGACCGCCGAAGCGAGCCTCCGCTGTTCGAGCGCGACCCCTGGAACTGAGCGCAAACCCAGCGCAACCGAGCGCGCTGAGCTACAGGCGGACGGTCTCTATCTGCTCTACCAGATCGATAAGCTCTTGCTGAGAATGAACGCCGAGCTTCGCGTAGATGTTCGCCACGTGCGTTTTGACGGTGTTGCGCGATACGGTCAGCTGCTCTTGCACAAACGACGCGTTACGGCCCCGAGCAAGCATACCCAAGATCTCAGTTTCCCGTTTCGTGAGCGCATAGCATTGAGCCGCGCACAGGCTCTTCTCCGCCAAACCGCTTTCCGAGCGAGCTGGCACGACCAGCGCTTTCTCACTTCGCACGCCTTCGATGGTCGCCTGAAAACCCAGGTTCTTGAAGACGGTCATGTTTACGGCCACGAATGAGAACAGGACTACCGCTATGGCCGCCGAACCAGCGATTGCGCCGTCGAACCCGTTCACCGCATGGCCTATCGTGACGCCCGCCAGAAGCCCTGCCGAACAGGCCGCTCTACCCCAGGCGAAAACAACCAGCGAATTCGCTTTGTTCCGAGAGCCAATGGACACCAAAACGAACCACATCAGAATCTCGAAGCATTCGCTTCCCGCGTAAAGCAAGCCGTTGACCACTGAATGGAACGGCCATCCATCCCGATATCCCCCGAACGCAACCGCCACAAGGAAGCCCGCTATCACCAACAGGGCCGCCGCCTGGAACAGCATATCGGCCTTCGGCATCTTGGGAAGGAAAACCATAGCGCACACCAGAGCGACCGGAATAAGGCCGAACAGCGTCTGATGAGGGTTGCCTTCGGTCGAACCGAAGGCCAAGGCGAATCCGTAGGCGATGCGGAACACGAAAAACGAAGCGAACAGAGCATGCGCGAACGGCACGTAGGTTTCAGGTTGGGTTATGGAAAGCTCAGAGCGGGGAGATCCGCTGCGCACATAGGAAAGCGTTTCTCCAGCTAAACCCCTGACCAGGAAGAATACGACGCAGGGAATCGCAGCGAGGACCGCACCGGAAACGACCCCTCCCGCCATCTCGAAGGGAATGCGCAGGAGGTAGGAAGCCACGAACGACGATGCTATGCAGAGCATGCACGATCGACCGCCGAGGTTGCACAGAGCAAGACCCGTCTGAATGACGAACCAGCGCGTGGACAGGGTCCTAAGGCATGCCCCTGCAAAAACAAGCGCCGGATTGCCGTACAGCAACCCTCCCGCGATGAGGGAAAGCCCTGTTCCATAACCTGCGAACGACCCTATCGCGAGCCTGCGCTCGTCAAGCAGCGAGGGGCGCTTCGAGGCCGCAACGGCGAACGCGACGAAGCCCGCAACGCCCACTAAAGACGCGGCATCGCGGGCTTCGGGAATCACCATGGAAACCTGCGGGTACAGAACGGAATTCACCAACCACGTTTCAACGAGCAGCGCCGAAAGCGCAGCAAAGCAGCGAATCCAAGCGGATTCGATCGAGAACTTCTCACGATGCTGTGCAACACTCTCCCCCATTCGAGCGAGCTTATCGCAACAACAAGCTTACGACAAGGTAAAACGACGAATCTCGTACCACGGGGGTGAGCGGTCGCACCCCCTCCTCAACCTGAAAATGGTATCGGCGTGGTGATGATCTCCTCGCCCGATCGCGGGATGATCCCCTTATCGGAAAAGCGTCCAGGGGAAGAGACGCTCCGTCAATCACAGGAGGGATCATTATGGGGATTTCGAACCACAGCCTTTCGCGACGCGGGTTCATCACCGGAGCCGCAACGGCCAGCGCTCTGGCCGCATTCGGCCTTGCCGGTTGCTCGCCGAAGAAGACGGCTACCGAAAAAACCGAAACCGCCGCATCGGATCAGAAAAGCGCCTCGAACGCGAGCGATTGGCTGGGCAGCGCCCCTGAGATCGCAAGCGCGGATATCAAAGAGACCCGCGAAACCGACCTGCTGATCATCGGGGCGGGCAACGGCGGGATGGCCGCTGCCGCAACGGCAGCCGATCTCGGCATCGACTTCACCCTGTGCGAAAAGGCGTCGAAGATCCAGAGATCCCGCCACTGGTTCGGCGCGATCAACACGAAGTACACCGAAGCCGCCGGGTTGCGCGTCGATACCGGAAAGCTGCTGAACGAGTTCACCCGATACGCTTCAGGGCAGGCCGATCAGCGCGTCGTAAAGGTGTGGATCGACGAAAGCTCCGATGTCGTCGACTGGATCGACCCCATCCTCACCTCAGCTGGCATGAAATGCGCGTTCGACGGCAACATCGACCACAAAACCGGCGGCACTGATTTCTACGTGGCTCCCATGGAGCACTATTATTCCGGAACCGACGCGAACGGCGAAAAGCTCGAGCGCAATACCGTGCTGCTGAAGTACATCAACGACAAGGGGCACGACGTCACCTACGACCACGCGCTGGTAAAGCTGGTGCAGAGCGAATCCGGCAAGGTCACCGGCGCCATCTTCCAGACGGGTTCCGGATATGTGCAGATCAACTCCAAAAAGGGAGTTCTGCTCACGACGGGAGGATACGTCAGCAACGACGCTATGCTCCGCGCGTGCAACCCCATGGTCGACCGATGCGTGACTCTGCAGTACGGATCGCCCAACAACGTCGGCGACGGCATTCGGGCGGCCCTGTGGGCAGGTGCCCAGAAAGACGCTGTCGGGGCGCCGATGATCTTCGATCGTGGAGCCGTTCTCCCCGGTCAAGACGCCGGCATCGCCAGCGAGCCGGGCGAACCCGCAACCTTCGTCGGGACCGATAAGCAATTCAATCTGGGTTCGCAGCCCCTTATGAAAGTGGCCCGTAACGGGAAGAGGTTCTGCAACGAGTCCACGCCGTACGATTTCTGCTGCTTTGCGGCTGCCGCAAACGAAGGAGGCGTGTTCGCCCAGATCTTCGACTCCAATCTGAAAGAGGACGTCAAGCGCTTCTCGACCATCGGCTGCTCGCGCCAGACCCAGCAGCTTCTGGCGAAAGAAGCCGACACCCCCCTGGACGCGATCTATGCCGATCAGCTTGACAAGGGAACCATGGTCAAAGCCGATACGCTTGACGAACTGGCCGACAAGCTCGGTTTCGCAGGAGAAGCCAAACAGGCGTTTCTCAGCGAGGTCGAGAAGTACAACGGCTTCTACGACAAACAGGAAGATGCTGATTTCGGCAAGGAAGCCTACCGCCTCTCCGCCATCAAGACCGCGCCGTTTTACGGGACCTGGTTCGGCGGCTCCATCCTCACCACGGTCGATGGCATCCGCATCAACGAGCATATGCAGGCGCTCGATGCCAAGGGACGCGTGATCGAGGGCCTGTACGCTGCGGGAGACTGCTCGGGAAGCATGTTCGCGAACAACTACCCTGAATACATCGTGGGCTGCGCCTGCGGACGAACCCTCACGTTCAGCCGCCACGCCGTGCGCCACATGGCGGGAGACATCAAGTAGCAGACGACCCCGCCCTCTATCGCCCCCGGTTGCCCCCTTCCCTGCAACCGGGGGCTTTTCATAGCTCCATCGGGTTATCGGTCAAACAGGCAGGCGGCAAAAGCAACGTCACAGTGGCTCAAGCTCACAGGCTCACAGGGCGAAGCGCTGCGGATCCAGGCCGACGAAATCGCCGATCACGAGCTCGGAGGCCCCGGCCAGCTCATCCTCGGTCGAGCACAGCGGGGAGCTGTACACGCCCACGCAGCGCATGCCTTCGGACGCCATGCTCTCAAGCGCGTACACCGAGTCGTCGAACCCCCAGGTACGCTGCGGATCAACGCCCATGATTGCGCAGCAGCGCCGAAAGATGAACGGATCGCGCTTCGACCCCTCCACGTCGTCGACCGACACGATGGCGTCGAGGTAGGGGGCGAAACCCGCCCGCTCGAGACCGGCCTCGAGAAACGCCCTCGGGCTGGACGACGCCACGGTGATGCGGGCCCCCTGTTCGCGCAGGCTCCGCACGAACGCGAGCGCCCCGGGGCGACCCTCGGCGCGCTCGCGATAGAAATCCAACATGAACGCATCGATCTGCGCCACGACGGCCGCACCGCTTTCCCCGATGCCGAAGCGCTCGTGGAAGAAGTCGCCCGCCTCGGGAAGCGTCAGCGTATTCAGCTCGTCGCGCTGCTCCTTGGACAGGACGACTCCCGCCCCGCGCGCAACCTCGCCCTCGGCGTCGAGCCAGGCCTCGATCGAATCGATGAGCGTCCCGTCGCAGTCGAAGATGAAACCCGTCGATGCAAGGTCGGCCATGGGCTAGTCCTCGACGCGGATGATGGAGGGCTCGGAGTGGAGCACGTCATCGAGCGAGGCGATCTTAGCCACAACCGCGCGGATGTCGCGCTCGCGCGCCACATGGGTGACGTAGACGACCTCGACGGTGCCCGCCTCCTTCTGACCCCGCTGAACGACCGAGTAGATGCTCACTCCGAAGTCGGCGAAGATGCCCGCCATCGACGCGAGGACGCCCGGGCGGTCGGCAACCGGGAAGCGGATGTAGTATTTCGTCTCCAGGTCGTCCATGGGAACGATGGGCAGGCTGTCGGTGCAGGTGCAGCCCACAAACGACGTCACGCCCGTCTCGATATGGCGCGCGACCTCCAAAACATCGCCCATAACGGCGCTGGCGGCGGGACCTGCGCCCGCGCCCTCGCCGAAGAACATGGTCTCGCCCACCGCGTCGCCCACGACGTAGATGGCGTTGTACACTCCGTTGACCTTCGCCATCTGGTGAGACAGCGGGATCATCGTCGGATGGACGCGCACGTCCACACCGTCGTCCGTGCGGTGGCCGATGGCCATCAGCTTCACGCAGTAACCCATATCGCGGGCCGTCTGGAGGTCCGTGGTGGTGATGTTGCGGATACCCTCGGCATGAACGTCGCTTAGGTTCACGCGCGAGTTGAACGCGATGGAGGATAGGATGGCGATTTTGGCCGCGGCATCGAGGCCGTCGACGTCGGCCGACGGATCGGCTTCGGCGAAACCGCGCGCCTGGGCATCCGCCAGCGCCTCCTCGTAGCTCGCGCCCTCTTCGTCCATACGGGTGAGCATGTAGTTCGTCGTGCCGTTGACGATGCCCATGACCTTGCTGATGCGGTTGGCGATGAGGGAGTGCTTCAAAGGATCGATGATGGGGATCCCGCCGCCGACGCTTGCCTCGAACGCGACCTCGACCCCATGCTCTTCGGCCAGCGAGAACACCTCTTCGCCCGCCGTGGCCATGAGCGCCTTGTTGGCAGTAACCACCGCCTTGCCGTTGCGCAGCGCCTCGCACACCGCATCGTGGGCCACTGTGGTGCCGCCGATGAGCTCGATCACCAGATCGACGTTCGGATCGGTCACCACTTCGCGGTAATCGGAGGTGAACACGTCTGCGAAGCCGAACGAGCGGGCGACCTCGGGCTCGCGCGAGCACACGCGCACAACCTCGAGATCCACGCCGTAGTGGCGGCGGAACTCGTCTTTGTGGTTGCGAAGGATGTCAAGGCACCCTCCGCCCACCGTACCGGTTCCGATCAGGCCGAGTCTTACCGTCATGACTGTTCCTTTCGTTTCCTCCGACGCCTCCGGCCGCTCGCTTGAGGGCGGCCTCGCAGGCAAGCCCCCTACAGGTCGCGGCTCATGATGTCGGCATACGTCTCGCGACGCGTCACCACGCGCGCCTCTCCATCCTTCACGAACACTATCGCGGGACGGGGCTGGCCGTTATAGTTGGATGCCATGCTATAGCAATATGCCCCCGTGCCGAACACGGCGACGATATCTCCCAGGTCGGGGGTCTGAATCGGCATGTCAACGACCACCGCGTCACCGCTTTCGCAGTGCTTGCCGCACAGCGTGACGATCTCGGTGCGCGGCTGCGAGGCCTTGTTCGCGATCACCGGCTCGTAGGAAGCGTGGTACAGCGCCGTGCGGATGTTGTCCGACATGCCGCCGTCGACGGCCACGTACTTGCGGATGCCCGGAAGGGTTTTCAGGATGCCCACCGTGTACAGGGTGATCCCGGCGGTGGCCACCAAGCTGCGGCCGGGTTCGACCAGCAGGCGCGGCTGGGAGACGCCCAGCTCCGCGCAGTGCCTCTTCACCGACTCCGCCGTGATGCGGGCGAAATCCTCGATAGTCGAGGGCTGGTCGTCGGCAACGTAGGCAACACCCAGGCCGCCTCCCAGATCGAGCTCGGACACCTCGAGGCCGTACGCGTCCTTCACGCGTGCGGCGAACCGGATCATGACCTCGGCGGCTTCGTCGAACGAATGCAGGGCGAAGATCTGCGAACCGATGTGGCAGTGAAACCCGACCAGATCGAGGTTGGGCATGGCCATGACGTCTTTCACGCATTTGAACGCGAAATCGTCCAGCATGGTGAAGCCGAACTTTGAGTCTTCGCATCCGGTGCGGATGTACTCGTGCGTGTCGGCCTCGACGCCCGGAGTGATGCGCATGTAGATGCGCTGGGTGCGCCCCAACTCTCCGGCGATCTGAGAAATGCGCGCCGCCTCGATGCGGCTATCTGCGACGATGATGCCGACGCCGGCCGAAATGGCCTCAAGCAGCTCCTGGGGCGTCTTGTTGTTGCCGTGCACGTGCACGCGCTCCATGGGAAAGCCCGCGGCGATGGCCACGGCGAGTTCGCCGCCGCCCGACACGTCGAGCTCCATTCCCTCCTCGGCGGCTATGCGCACGACTTCCTTGTTCATGAACGCCTTGCTGGCGTACAGGACCCCTGAATCGGGGTATTCCCGGGCAAACGCCTCGCGGTAGCGCGACATGCGCGAACGAAGGTCGGCCTCATCGTACACGTACAGCGCCGTCCCCTGCTCACGGGCGAGCTCGACCATGTCGATGCCGCCGACGAACAGGTGATCTCCGCGCACCTCGGCCGTAAGCGGAAGAACCGCCCCCAGCTCCATCGCGGTGCGGTTGTCAGGTTGCTTTGAGCGATCGGATGCGGGAAGCGCCATAGCCCTCTACCCCTTCTGTGCAAGCCGGTTCCGGCCGATTCTAGATATTCCGAATATGTTACCAACACCCGCCGTTTTCCCTGAAGAAGCCGAGGGTTTTCGCACAACGAATACGCAATCTTTATCGATTCGAAACACTGGTGCCGACCTTGTGTCGAAGATCGGTCCCGCGGATCCGCGCAGAATAGCGGGAGTATAATTATTCTCAATTGAGGAACATACGGGAAGGAGATCGGATGGAACCGCGAACAGCGACCGCACCCCAGGTGGAAGGCCTTGTTTCACGCGAACGGGCCCTGCGGGATTTCTTCGAGGCGTGGGAGGTTCCCCCGCATCTGAAGGCCGCCGAGCTCGTTTCCCTCGACGATGCGGCGGGACGCATCGCGGCATGCGACGTCTTTTCCTCCACGACCCTGCCGGTCGTGCGCGCATCGGGGTTCGACGGGGTGGGCGTTCGCTCTTCCGACTTCGAAGCGGGATCCCCCGACACAGCGGGCTGGATCTGCGGCCGCGATTTCGTCCGAGCAGACACCGGAGACGACTTTCCCGACGAATTCGACGCGGTGGTGAGGATAGAAAGCGTCGTCCTGTCCGACGAGGGCGCGCCTTCGTTCCCAAGCGACCTGCGCGTTAAGGCAGGAGACGGCATCCGCGCAGCGGGAAGCACGATGAGGCCGGGCATCCGCCTGATCGCGGAAGGGATGCCGATACGCCCCACCGACCTGGCCGCGCTGGCCATGGGAGGAGCCGGCATGGTTGCCGTGCGCCGCAAACCGCGCGTCGCCTTCATCCCCACGGGAAGCGAGTTGGTCCCCGCAGGCTGTTCGGTGAAGCGGGGCCAGACCATTGACGGAAACAGCCCGATGGTCAAACATCTGCTCATCGAATACGGGGCCGATCCCGTCATGTTCCCCATAGTCGAAGACGATCCCGACAAGCTGCGCGAAGCGCTCGACCGCGCGCTGGAATCATGCGATGCGGTCGTCGTGAACGGCGGGTCGGCCGTCGGATCCGAAGACTTCAACGTCCACATCATCGAAGAGCGCGGACGCGTCGTCCACCACGACATCGCCGCCGTTCCCGGCCGGCCCATGCTGTTGGGCGTCATCGAGGGGAAACCCGTCATCGACCTGCCCGGACCCGCCGTCGCCGCCTTCTACGGCATGCAATGGTGCATCCAATCGGTCACAGCGCGCATGCTGGGCACGAAAACGAAGACGCTTCCCCGCGTGACCGCGCGCGTCGAAGAGCGCAGGGACAACCCGCCCTTCATGGCAAACCTCTCCCGCATCGAACTGCATCGCGACGGACGGGAATTCGTCGCGCGCTTCCTCGATCCCAGGAAGGGATCCTCCCTGGGCGCCGCCCTCGCAAGCAACGCCCAGCGGGTCTCCCCCTTGGGAGAAGGCGCCCTCGAGGCCGGCTCGACGATAGAGGTCGAGCTGCTGCGCGGAGAAGAGTTCATCGGCGAATCGTAGGCGGGCGAGCCGGCGGATCGAAGCGGACCTTGCGCGAATCGCCGGGCTCCGGAAATATCGATAGCCGACCTCGACGACGGGCGCTCTCCCGCCATGCGGGACCGACGAGCTACTGATCGCCGAACTTCTGGTCTTCTCCCAGTTCGACCACGACCTCGGCCACGCCCCGCGGACTGTTCTTCTGAGCTTCCTCGATCTCCTGGCGCGCAAGAGGGCTGTCGATGCTATCCAGCAGCTCCTTGCTGCGCTCAGCCGCCTCGGTGCCCGCCGTCTGGCGCACGGTGGAGGCGGGGTTGGTGGTAAGGTACGCGATGCCGCGGCGCTGTTCGACCTTGGCCTTGGCCGCCAGGAAGGTGAACCCCACCACGCCGGCGGTCGCCGATGCGAGAAGGATGGCCAGCTTGGCATTGACCACATGGCCGGCGTCCGGGAACGCCAGGTTCGCAACGAAGATGGCCATGGTGAAGCCGACGCCGCCCAGAAGGCCCGCCCCTACCATGTGGATCCAGGTGGTGTTCTCGGGCAACTTCGAAACGCCCAGCTTGACCACCACGAAACTGAACAGCAGGATACCCAACGGTTTTCCAACCAAAAGCCCGAAGAACACCCCGAAAAACACCGGGTTGTCCACCAGCTCCATCACGCCGCTGCCCAACAGGGAAACGTCCGCATTCGTGAGGGCGAACAGCGGAAGGATGCCGAAGTACACCCACGGGTACAGCTTGTGCTCGAGCCTCGTCGCCGGGGGAACCACCTGACGTGCGACGTGGCTGAGGTTGCTGACCGTCTCGATGTACTCCTCCTGCGCCGACACGTGGACGTCGGGGTTGTACGACTCGCCCGCCTTCTTCGCCTCGTACGCGCTCCAGCCGATGAACTGGCGCAGGTTGATGCGCGAGCCCGCGGGGATGGTGAACGCCAAAAGGACGCCGGCGATGGTCGAATGGACGCCCGACATGAACACGCAGTACCACAGCACGACACCCACCAGGAGGTAGGGCAGCAGCGAGTACACGTGCATGCGGTTCATAGCCACCAGCACCAAGACCACCGCGACGACGCACGCCAGCCACACGATGGAGGGGGAATGCCCGTAGAACACGGCGATCACGATGATCGCGATGATGTCGTCGGCGACCGCGAGCGTGCTGAGGAACACGCGCACGCCGTTGGGGACGCGGTTGCCCAGAAGCGACAGAACGCCCAGGGCGAACGCAATATCGGTTGCCGTGGGAATGCCCCAGCCGTGCTGGGTGTCGGGGAAGCCCCCGTTGAACGACATGTATATGAGGATGGGCGCGACCACGCCTCCGACCGCGCCGATGATGGGCAGGAGCGCCTGGCGGAAGTTGGTCAGGTCGCCGGCGGTCATCTCGTACTTGATCTCGAGACCCACCAGCAGGAAGAACACCGCCATGAAGATGTCGTTGATGATGTTGGCAAGCGACATGCCCGCGTACCGCTCACCCACCGAAAACCCGATCTCGGTATCCCAGAATCCCAGGAAGTCGGCGTACAGGCCGGTGTTCGCCACGATCAGCGCCACCACGGCGGCCAGCAGCATGAGGGCGGAGGCCTTGGTCGACGAGTACGTGAACGTCATGAACTTCTGGAATCGGTTCTGATTCTGCTGCACCTCGTCGATGTAGATGCTCTTATGCCACGTCTGCGGCTCTTTCTGTGCTTTGTCGGACATGAAATCAAACCCTCTGTCGGTTACGCGCACGCGGGGCGCCTCGACGGACGGCCCTCGCGATTCTTATATCGAAGTAGGAGAACTTTAGCACACGGGCGCACCCGCCCGCGCATCCGTTGCCCCGAAGCCGCCGCGAACGGGGGTTTCGGGGCAAAGGTTCACCCGAATGAAACAAACCCTACAGCTCGGAGGACGCGTAGGACTCCAGCCTGCGCTTGGACGACGCCTCTTCGACCAGCGCGCCGAACAGCTTCTGGGCCTGTTCACTGGTTCGCCACATCAGCTCGGGATGCCATTGCACTCCCATGACGAAGCACTCGCCCCGAAGCTCGATGGCTTCGACCACCCCGTCGGGAGCGTAGGCGGACACGATCATGTTCTTCCCGGGATCTTGGACGCTTTGGTGGTGGATGGTGTTCACCCCGAACCGCTCGCAGCCCGTGATCTGGGCCAGACGGGTTCCGGCGACCACCTCCACCTCGTGGACCGGATCGGAGAACGGTCGGGCCTGCACATGATGGATCTTCGACTCGGGATGGGTGAGGTGGATATCTTGGTAGAGCGACCCCCCGTGGGCCACCGCGAGCGCCTGCATGCCGCGGCAGATGCCCAGGATAGGCTTGCCCGCGCGCAGCACGCGGGGGATCAGGGCGAGCTCCATCTCGTCGCGCTGGCGGGTCACGCGATGCAGCCGCAGGTTACGCTTCTGTCCGTAGTGGTTCGGATCGATATCCTGACCACCTGGGATGATGAAGGCATCGCACACCTCGACGATCTTGTCGAGCATATGGGGGTTGTCGGTCAGCGGGAGCACGACCGGCAACCCGCCCGCCGCAAGCACGCCCGTCGTGTAGCCCTCGGACAGGGAAAGCCCCGTCAGCTCGAAGTCGTAGCGCGGGAAGATGCCAATGCGCGGAGCGCCTCCCTGGCCTGTGATCGCCTGAATCGCCTGGTCGTAAGCGGGTTCTCGCTTTTTAGGATCCTGGTAGGCATCGGCCAGCGTGAAGCGGTTCTTCGTCATCGTCTGCAGCGGCTCGAGGTAGAACGCCTCGTCGACGCCGGCCGTCCCCGCCGCGAGGTTCACCAGCAGATCGACCCAGAACTCGGCCGAGCGCCCGTACACGCGCCCCGCGTGCCCTCGCTCGATGAGCGAGCGCTTGGCGTCGCGCACGTCCTGCTCGTCAAGACCAACCAGCAGCGCGTCGAGAACGGCGAGGTTGCGCTCGCCGTAGAACAGGTTCTTGATCAGTGTGACGTAAGCGAGGCTGAAATCGAACGGCATCGCGTCTGCGGGGCGGATCTCGACGAAGTTCTTCAGCCGCGCATCGGGCCAAACCATGGAAAGCGCGTGCTCGACCTCCGCGTCGGTCATCACGCGGTCGGCGTACACCTCGTAAAACGTCTTGTCCCCCACGTATTCCCACGAACCCGCGCCGTCCGGCACCAAGATGGCGCCCCGGCTGAGGATGTAGTCCGCATACCGCTCGAACGAGAAGCCGGGCGCCAAAGACCCCGGCACCGTTCCCACGCGGTCTTGGCGCATGCCGTTCCAGATGCCCGTGCGCACCATCTGCTCGGTGCGCGGCTCGGCCTCGTAGAACGGGGAGTTGTCGCACATGAAGGCCAGAACGGGGGAGATCAGCTGGGCCACCCTGAACTTCAGCATGGCGTCGGCTTCGTCCACGAAGTCGATGGAAACCTGCAGGGACGCCGATCCGCGCATCATGGTGACCCCGGCGTACGCCTCGTTTCCCAGAAAGCGGTTCATGCTGTCGTAGCGGAACTTGGGGATCAGCTCGAGATCGGATGCTTTTGCGCTGGGGTTGTAGCCCACCATGGGCGTGAACAGGCCCAGCTCTTCGAGGACCGGATCGAGTGCCTCGCGAAAGGCCAGGTAGGAAGCCTCGGCCTCGCCCACCTTCTCGAAGGGGCCCGCCGATACCTCGATCTGAGCGGCCGGTTCGAGCGAGACGTATTCGTTGCCGCGCGCCAGGCCAACCAGGTCGTCGCCGTCGTACACCTCACGCTCGTACAGGGGGCTCATGCGGCGCAGCACCTCGCGCACGCCGTTTTCCTCCGCGTACGACACCGGTCCTTCGGTGTTCTTATGCAAGACGATATGCTCGAGCTCGTAGCCGAACATGCGGCTCTGCTTGGCTCCCGCCTGGAAGAAATCGACCAGCTTGCGCCGGTTCGCCTCGCGATAGTTCGCGTCGGACGCCTGATCGCCTGGCTCTGCCCCGAATTCCATCTTCAACCTCGATCCGTTGACGAAAGCCCCGCTTTCGTCCGATTCAGCGTGACGGTCTGCCAACCGTTTCGACGCATTGTACACAATCTTATCCGGCCCGATCGGGACCTGCACGACATCTCCCCCGATCACACGCAAGGTGTAAGGCAAACGACAACTTTGGAGAAACCACGACGCCGATTTACGCCGCTTCGGGTTAGCGCCTATACTCGCCTCAGTTCGATATCGGCGGAGCAAGGAACCCCCATGATCAAAGACCACATCTCGAATGCAGCGCGCTATGCCGGCCTCCCGGAGGGATTCCAGCAGGCCCTCGCCTTCCTTCAGCGCGACGACCTGGGCAGCCTCGAATGCGGCCGCGTCGACATCGCCGAAGGGGTGTTCGCCAACATCGCCTCGTACGAGCCGGTCCCCCAGGATCGAAAGCAGTACGAGCAGCATTTCGAGTACGCCGACGTTCAGTTCGTGGTGGAGGGGTCCGAATTCCTCATCGAAGCCCCCTGCGATCCCGACGACTATCGCGACCAGGCCCTCGAAGGCGACTGCGCCCTGTGCGACGACCCGGGGTCGGTCCCCAGCATCGTCCATCTTCAAGCGGGAACGTTCGCCATCGTCTGGCCCGGAGAGGCGCATAAGCCCGGGCTTTCCGACGGCCTGTTCCGCGGAACCGTGAAGAAGGTCGTCGTTAAGGTGCGCGTGTAGGGTCGAGCCCCGCCGCGCCCAAGCCCAATCCCCCTCGAACGAAAGAAGACCGCCGTGGTTTCCCGCCGAGCCCTCATCGGAATATCCGCCCTGGTATGGCTGTGGGCCGGGTACTCCGTCCTGCGCATCGGAGTCGCCGAATACAGCCCCTTCGTCGGACCCGTCGCCTTCGCCCTCACCGCCCTGGTGTTCGCGCCCTTCTTCGTCATGTTCCAAAAACTCGCACGGAAAAACCGCGTGCGCATCTCGAACATGCCGACGGAGAGGAACAACCCCCTCACGTTCTTCACCGTCCGGTCGTACGTCATCATCGCGTTCATGATGACGCTGGGCATCGTGCTGCGCAGCATCCCCGCCGTCCCTCGGTTCTTCATCGCGTTCTTTTACGTGGGGCTGGGATCCGCCCTGTTCCTCGCAGGCGTCAGCTACGTGCTGTATCTCGTCCGCTTCCAGCGTTATGCCGAAGCGGACACCCGCGCGACTTTCTAGAGATGTTCAATTTCTATAACTTTTCTTCCTAAATGAACTCCAATTCCTGTTAATTCACGCCTGCAATCTGGGCAAACTCTCCCCATTCCCCAACGAATTGCTATAATGTTCGGTCGCTGCATACGCACGGGCCTTTTGCGCCCTCGAACCACGAAGGGGAATCATGTTCGCACCCATTGCCGATCTTTTGGCATTGATCGTCCAACCGTGCTACGACCTCACCGGGAACTGGTGGATCGCCATCCTGCTGTTCACCGTCATCATCAAGATCATCCTCATCCCGATGTCGCTGTGGTGCCAGAAGAACAGCATCGTCATGGTCGACGTCATGCCGGAGATCAACCGCATCAAAGTCCGCTACTTCGGCGACAGCGAGACCATCGGCGAGAAGCAAAGCGAGCTGTTCAAGCAGAAGCACTACCACCCGCTGCTCAGCCTCGTGCCCCTGGCCGTCCAGATCATCATCCTGTTCGGTCTCGTCGACGTCATCCACTCCATCACCGACCACGGCGCCCCCGGAACCGAGTTCTTGGGGATGGTGCCCATAACCGACGGGGGCCTGTCGTGGATCATGCCCGTTTTGGCCGGCTTGTCCGCCGTGATCATGGGCTACGCGCAAAACCACATCAACCCTCTTCAGAAAGAGCAGTCCCGGGCCGAGAAGAACATGACCAACGGCCTGTCCATCGGATTGTCGCTCGTGCTGGGCGTGTTCGTCGCCGCCGGCATGTGCTTCTACTGGATCTGCTCGAACCTCACCTCCATCGCCATCCAGGCGCTCATGAACATCATGATCAAGCCCGAGAAGTACATCGACTACGACGACTTGGCGGCAAGCCGCGTCGAGCTCGACGAGCTGAACAAGCTCGACAGCAACAAGTCGAAGTGGTACCAGCGCAACCCCCTCGCCAAGCGCGAGAAGGCCGACTACAAGCGCTTCTTCAACGTGGTGAACAAGCACATCGTGTTCTACTCCGAGGGCAGCGGCTTCTACAAGTACTTCAAGGGGGCCATCGAGCACCTGCTGGTCCATTCCGACTGCGTCATCCACTACGTGACGAACGATCCGAACGACCAGATCTTCGAGATCGCGAAAGAGCAGCCCCGCATCCGCCCCTACTACATCGCCCAGCAGCGCGCCATCACCCTCATGATGAAGATGGACGCCGACGTGGTGGTGTCCACCCTGGAGGATCTGGACAACTACTACATCAAGCGCTCCTACGTGCGCCACGACACCGAGTACGTGTTCATGTTCCATCACATGACGTCTACGCACCTCACCCCCACCAAGGAGGCCTACGACCACTACGACACGCTGCTGTGCGTCGGACCGCACCAAAAGCAGGAGATCCGCCGCGCCGAAGAGCTGTACGGGCTGCCTGCGAAGAACCTGGTGGAATGCGGCTACGACCTACTCGATGAGAACATCGCCTCGTATGCGCAGCTGGTCGAGGACCAGAAATCGGGCAAGCGCGCGAAAAACGAGCGCCCGGTGGTGCTGATCGCCCCGTCGTGGCAGGAAAGCAACCTGCTGGACCTGTGCTTCGACGACATGATGAAGTCCCTGCTGAACCGCGGTTGGCGCATCATCGTGCGCCCCCATCCCGAATACACCAAGCGCTACCACGCCCGCTGGGAGGCCCTGCAGAAGCGCTACGCCCACGTTGACGAGGCCGACCTCTACTTCGAGCGCGACTTCTCGTCCAACAACACCATCTTCACCTCCGATCTCATCATCACGGACTGGTCGTCGGTGTTCTGCGAGTTCTCCTTCTCCACCCTCAAACCCACCGTGTTCATCGACACGCCCATGAAGGTGGGGAACAAAAGCTACAAAGACCTCGGCATCGAACCCACCGACATCACGCTGAGAAACGAGGTGGGCGTATCGTTCGATCCCGAGAAGCTCGAGGGCTTGGGCGACGCCGTGGCCGACATGATCGACAATGCCGAGCGCTGGAGCGACGCCATCCGCGCCGTGCGCGACAAGACCATCTACAACATCGGCCGCGGACGCGAAGCTGCGGGCGAGTACCTGCTGGAAGCCATCCTCGCGCATCAGCAGGAGCGCGCCGCCAAGGAGGATGGCGACGATGAATAGGCGCTTTGCACTGATCGCGTTCGACGCCGCCGGCTTCGCGCTCACCGCTTTCGTCCTGACGTTCGCCTTCACCCAGCCCGCCTGGGCCTACGTGGACCCGTCGGTGATGACCTACACCATCCAGGCGCTCGCGGGCGTGGCCGTGGCGCTCTCGACCGTCATGGGCGTGCTCATGAGGCGCACCCGCAAGAAGCTGCTGCGCGCCCTGAACGTCGACGAGAACCGGAACAAGGAAGTCGAAGCGAACGTCAGCCGCATCGACCCGAACACCGGGAAGCCGGTCGCCTCGAGCGCTGCGGCTCCCAAGCCGCGCCGAACCCCCAAACGCTCGGGCGCCCCGGCCAAGGGATACGCCCCCGCCTGGACCACGCGCCTGGTGCTGTCGCTTCTCGTGTCGCTGTTCTCGGTGGGAACGCTGCTCATCGTCGCGCCCCTCGAGATCGTGGCCGCATCCAAGGGAAGCCTCACCTACGGGCTGACCGATGTCTGGCAGCCGGTCGTCCTCAGCGCGCTGGCGCTGACGGCCGCGCTCACCGCCTTCCTCACCGTGCTGCGCGGGCGGGCGTTCAACCTGCTCCTGATGCTGGTCTTCTCTCTGGGGCTGGGCTGCTGGGTGCAGGCGATGTTCCTCAACCACGGCCTCCCCGCCGCAAACGGCGGCACCGTGAAGTGGACCGACTACAAAACCATCGGCTCCATCTCCGCAATCGTGTGGGCGCTCATCGTGGCCGTTCCGTTCATGCTGAGCTCCCTCAAGCGCCAGGCCACCCAATTCGTCTGCGGGGCCCTATGCGCAGCGCTGATCATCGTCCAAACCGTGGCGGTGGCAAGCCTGTTCGCGCCCGAGGCCATCCAGAAGGGGTCGACCACCGGCGACGGCGACAGCTCCGATCTATCCGAGTACCTGATGAGCGAAGAGGGGCTCTTCGACGTCTCGTCGAAGCACAACGTGGTCTTCTTCGTCCTGGACACCTACGACACCCAGTTCGCCAAGGACTCGCTGGCGAAAGACCCCGCTATGTTCGACGAGCTGTCCGGATTCACCTGGTTCGACAACTCGGTCGGCTCGATGATCCCCACGCGCTACGGCAACGTGTTCCTACTTACGGGCACTATGCCGCAGGAAGGCCAGCGCTGGGGAGACTTCCTGGCCACGCGCTACCAGAACAGCAGCTATCTGAGCGATATCCAAAACCTCGGATACTCCATCGGCATCTACTCCGACACGCTGGGCCAACAGCACCTCAGCGCAGAGGACACCAAGCGCCTCATCTACGACCGCACCATCAACATCCGCCCCACCACCGAATCGACGATGGACGTCAAGGGCTCGCTCATCGCGCTGGCCCAATGCGCGCTTTACCGCGACATGCCCTGGTTCGGCAAGCCCTTCTTCTGGTTCTACACCGACGAGATCAACCAGCGCATGAGCGACGTGTCCGAAGCGAAGGGCCTCGCGTCCATCCCCTACGTCATGAACGACGCAAAATGGGGCAACGATGTGAACCGCCTGGGCGTCAAGGTGAACGATGCGAACTCCGGCGAGGCCGGGTCGTTCCGTTACATCCATATGACGGGAACCCACTGGCCCTACAACGTCAACGAGAAGGGCGAGGATATCGGGCTGTACAACGCCACGCTCGACCAGCAGACCCGCGGCATCACCAAGATCGTCAGCGACTACATCCGCAAGCTGAAGGAAAACGGCACCTACGACAACACCACCATCGTCATCACGGCCGACCACGGGGACTACTACCCCATCACCGGCCCGTTGGACAAGCCGACAAGCCCCATCGTCATGGTGAAGCCCGCGCAGTCCGCCGAGCTGGATTCCCAGCCCATGAAGGTGAACCATGCGCCCATCTGGGCCGGCGACATCCTCCCCACGGTCATCAAGTCCATGGGGGGCGACGCGACCAAGTACGGCCCCACCCTGTTCGACATCCCGGAAGACCAGCCGCGCGAGCGCTTCTACCTGGAGACCATCAACAACGATACCGGCGATGTGGCGGCCCTTCAGTACGCCGTCAACGGAGACGCCCTGGATATGAACAGCTGGCAGCTCACCGGAAAAGAGTGGAGGATCTGGGAGTAAACCCCATCACCCCAGCCGCCCGCCTGTGCGGGCGGCCTTCCCTCCGGGCGCTCGGTTGCAAGCGGTCGGCCGAGCGATCGGAGGGAAGGCCCAAACTGGATCGAGCGATCGACCGCGGGAACCGAAGCAACCGATGTAAGGAGGCGAACCGTCTATGGGCGACACCGGCGCCCCGAGGAAACGACGCCGAGCGCTGCTGCTCGCGACGTTCGACATCGCCTGCTGCACGCTGCTCGCCTGCCTCCTGTCGTTTTCCCTCACCCAGCCCGCCTGGGCCTACGTGGATCCGTCGGTGATGACCTACACCATCCAGGCTATCGCGGGCGTGGCCGTGGCGCTGTCGGCCGTGGCGGGCGTGGCGATGCGCCGCACGCGCAAGAAGCTGCTGCGCGCCCTGAACGTCGACGAGAACGCCCGCAAAGACGTCGAGGCCGACGTGCACCGCGTCGATCCCGAGACGCGCAAAGCGGTCGGGCTGCCCGCCAAGGGAGAAAAACGGGAGGACCGACGCTCGGGAAGTGCGGTTCGCAACCAGGCCGGGCGCGGCGAAAGCGGCTTCACCCCGACCTGGGCTCAGCGCGCAGCGCTCTCGCTGGCCGTTTCGACCTTCGCGGTGCTTACCTTGCTGGTGGTCGCCCCGTACGAGACGGTCGTGGGAAGCGCCGGCAGCATCTTCTTCACCCTGAACGACGTCTGGGCGCCCATCGCCCTGGTGGCGGCCGGAATCGCATTCGCCCTGACAGCGGTGCTCACGATGCTGCGCGGACGGGTGTTCAACGCCGCCCTGCTCGTGCTGTTCGCCTTCGGGCTGGGATGCTACGTGCAGGCCCTGTTCCTCAACGGAGGCCTGCCGACCGCCGACGGGGGCACGGTCTCTTGGAACGAACTGCGCAAGCCCATGCTCGTGTCAACGCTGGTATGGGCCGCACTCGTCGCCATCCCCCTGCAGCTGAGCAAACGCAACCGCAAGGCCACCCAGATGGGAGCATGCGCCTTGTCCCTCGCCCTGGTCATCGTGCAGGGAGTCGGCATCGCCAGCCTCGCCTCCAAGGCCAACGAAACGGCCTCGCCCCAGGGGGAGGCCGTCGTCACCGAGCAGGGCCTGCACACCGTCTCCAGCAAAAGCAACGTGGTCGTGTTCGTGCTGGACACCTACGACACCCAGATGCTGCTCGACACCTTCCAGACATCGACCGACATGTTGGACGACTTCACCGGCTTCACGTGGTACCAAGACTCGCTGGGCTCGATGATCCCCACGCGCTACGGCCTGTCGTTCCTCCTGCACGGCCAGTACCCCAAAGCCGAGGAAAGCATGGGCACGTACTTGGCGGAACGCTACAAACGCAGCCCCTTCCTCGCCGATATCCAGAACTTGGGCTACTCGACGGGCGTCTACACCGATTCGATCAGCACGCAGTTCCTCACCCGGGAAGAGGCCGACGAATACGTGAACGATCGGACGGTGAACGTGCACCCCGTCGACCATACCGTCACGAACTGGCCCGGCACGCTGAAGGCCCTGTTCAAGTGTGCTCTGTTCCGCGACCTTCCCTGGCTCGCCAAACCCTACTTCTGGTTCTACTCCGACGAAATCACGCAGGCAACCCATGTCGAAGGGGAAGAGCTCGCCCCCGGAAACACGCCCTATATCATGGACGACGCCCGCTATTTCGCGGCGCTCAAAGACACGCGGCTCAGCTTCCAGGAAGACGACGACCAGCGCGCCGGAGCATTCCGGTTCATCCACATGACCGGCACGCATCCCCCGTACAACCTGGACGAGAACGGCAACAACGTCGGCATGGGCAACTCGACCCTCGTCAGGCAGGGGCGCGGAAGCATGAGAATCGTGCAGGAATACCTTAACCAGCTCAAAGAGCTGGGCGTATACGACAAAACCACGGTCATCATCACGGCCGACCACGGCGACTGGTACATGACCGAGACCCCCTTGGAAAAGCCCACCACGCCCTACATGCTGGTGAAGCCCGCCCAGTCCGCCGATCTGGACGCGAGGCCCTATCAGGTGTCCCACGCTCCCATCGCGGCCGAAGACGTGCTCCCCACCTGCATCAAGTACATGGGAGGCGACTATTCCGGCTACGACGGCTTCGCCGTCGACGAAGTGCCGGCCGGGCTCGACCGCACGCGCCATTTCAACATGACCCTCGTGCGATCGGGCCGCGACTACCGCGTGATCGAATACTCCGTCAAGGGCGACTCCCTCGACTTCACCAACTGGAAGCTCACCGGCGTCTCGTGGGATGTCGGCTAACGGATCTGAAATGAGGAATGACCAGCATATGATGAACCATCCGGCCTCCCGGCTTCGCGCGCACCTGTGCATCGCGGCCTTCGACCTCGCAGCCTGCGCCCTCGCCGCGATCCCGCTGTCGTTCGCCTTCGCCCAGCCCGCCTGGGCCTACGTGGACCCGTCGGTGATGACCTACACCATCCAGGCGCTCGCGGGCGTGGCCGTGGCGCTGTCGGCCGTGGCGGGCGTGGCGATGCGCCGCACGCGCAAAGCCCTGCTCAAAGCCCTGAATATCGATGTGAACCGCAATAAAGAGGTCGAGGCCGACGTCTGCCGCATCGATCCCGAGACGGGAAAGCCCGTCAAAAGCGAAACGGTCGGCGCGGCCGCACAGGCACCCTGCAAGGCCCCGGGAAAGGCCCGCGATCGCAGATACGCTCCCGGCTGGAAAACCCGCATCCCCCTCGCCCTGGTCACGTCGACCTTCTTCGTGTTCACCCTGTTCGTCGTCGCCCCGTACGAGATCGTCGCGGCAAGCGCCGGCAGCGTCTTCTTCTCGCTGAACGATGTCTGGCAACCTATCGCGGTGGTTGCGGCGGCGATGATCGCCGCGCTCGCGTGCTTGCTCTCCCTTCTGCGCGGACGCGCGTTCAACCTGGCTCTTCTGCTGGTGTTCGGAATCGGCCTGGGATGTTATGCGCAGGCCCTGTTCCTCAACGGGGGACTTCCCCCTTCGGACGGCCACAGCATCACCTGGAACGACTACCGCAGGCCGATGGTCGTGTCGGGCATCGTCTGGCTGGTCCTCATCATCGGTCCTTTGCAGCTCAGCAAGGTGAACCGCCAGCGCACGCAGCTGGGAGCTGCCGCGCTTTCCCTGGCGCTGGTCATCGTGCAGGGTGTTGGCGTGGGAAGCCTGTTTACCAACGCAGCCACGGCGGGAACGTCGGGCGACAAGGCCGTCGTCACCGAGCAGGGTCTCTACGACGTGTCTTCCAAGAAAAACGTGGTGGTGTTCGTTCTGGACACCTACGACACCCAGTTCCTCCAGAGCACGCTTCAGGCCGCCCCCGACCTGCTGGACGATTTTAAGGGGTTCACCTGGTACCGGGACTCGCTGGGCTCGATGATCCCCACGCGCTACGGCCTGTCGTTCCTCCTGCACGGCCAGTATCCCCAGCCCGACGAAGACTTCGGCACCTACCTGAACCAGCGCTACAAGCGCGCGCATTTCCTGCAAGATGTTCAGAACCTGAACTTCTCGACCGGCATCTACACCGATACGCTCGGAACGCAGTTCCTCTCGGATGAAGAGGCGAACAGCCTGGTCAACAGCAAGACCATCAACGTCCACCCCGCTTCGAACACCATCACCAGCTGGAACAGCACCCTCAAAGCGCTTGCCAAGTGCGCCCTCTACCGCGATATGCCCTGGATGCTCAAGCCCTTCTTCTGGTTCTACACCGACGAGATCAACCAGGCCACCAACGCGGACAATCCCGACATCGACCCGGCGAACAAGCCCTACATCATGAACGACGCCGGGTACTACAACTCGCTGAAGCAGCGCGGGCTGACCTTCCAGGAAAACGACGACCAGTACGACGGCGCTTTCCGCTTCATCCATATGACGGGAACCCACTGGCCCTACAACCTGGACGAAAACGGCAACGACATCGGACTGCACAACGCGAACCTCACCCAGCAGGCGCGCGGCTGCATGAAGCCCGTCCAGCATTACATAAACCAGCTGAAGGAGATGGGGGTCTACGACAATACCACCATCATCATCACGGCCGACCACGGCGACTGGTACCTCACCGAGAACCCCCTCGAAAAGGTCACGGTGCCCTACATGCTGGTGAAGCCCGCGCAGTCCGCCGAGCTGGATTCCCAGCCCTACAAGGTGTCGCAGGCGCCGGTTGCGGCCGAAGACGTGCTTCCCACCTGCATCAAGTACATGGGCGGCGACTACTCGACCTATCCCGGCTACTCGATGGACGAGATTCCCGAGGGCCTGCAGCGGCCGCGTTTCTTCAACATGACGCTCGACCGCGACGCGAAGGACTACAAGATCATCCAGTACGAGGTGAACGGCGACTCGCTGGACTTCGCGAACTGGAAGCTCACCGGGGTTTCATGGGACGTGGGCGAAGGATCGAAGGCCAAGGGAGACCACGACTAGCGCACGGCCGGCAAGCGGCCCGCACTTCGGGAAACAGCACCCGACCGGCGGGAGAGCGAAAGCGAACGCAACGCATCCGATCAAGCACCGAAGATCGGGAATGAAAAAACGGGCGACGCAGCTTGGAAAGCGCGTCGCCCGTCGGTTCTTCCGCGGCGGGAAACCCTACAGCTTGAAGCCCAGGACGTCCAGCACTTCTTTGGGCATCATGAAGCGGACGGTTTTCTGCGGGTCAACCATCTGGCACACCTGCACATCGCCCTGAAGCGAGAACAGCATGGCCGCCTCGGCCTCGGTGGCTTCCGTACGGGAGCACACCAGGTCGAGCATATCGTGAACGGCCCTATCGGCCGCCTCGTCCAACGTGTCGGCCGAGGCGATGGTTCCGAAATGCGTCTCGTTCTCGATCAGGGGGTTTTCAAGGGACAAGTCGGGCAGCGCCGTAAGCGTCACCGTCGCATGGCCCGCCGCCTCGGCCCCCGATACGCCGATTTCCCCGTCGCCCATGCACGCATGCATGTCGCCGCATCCGAACAGCGCGCCGTCGACCGCCACCGGGAAGTACAGGGTCGCCCCGACGGTGACCGCCTTGTTGTCCATGTTGCCGCCGTGCGACCCGGGAGTTCCGCAGTTCACGGGCGCGCCTGCAGGAGCGACCCCGATCACGCCGATCATCGGGTTCAAAGGGAGGCTGAGCTTGTCGGAGAACACCAGGCGATCGCCCTCGATCGTTCCGAACATCGTTGACCAGTCGTCGAAACGGTCGCCCAGAACGCCTTCGTCCTTGCCCGTAGCGGCAACCGCGCAACCGTCGAACTCGATCGCATCGATGCGCACCTTCAGCGCACCGCCCGCTACGGCCCCGTTCACGTACACTGGGCCGGTGGCCGGGTTGATGCGGTCCCAATCGATGGCATCAAGCGCATCTGCCTGGCTTTTCACCTGGTCGCCGAAACAGTCGGACGTGCGTATGCGCACCGTATCCCCCGATTCGACCGTCAGCGCCGCCTCAAGGCTCTTGTCGAACGCGTACATAACCCGCTCGTTGCCCAATTCGATCATGCCGTCCTCCTTCATCGAAGCGCTCCCGCGCGTATCACGTCATCGTATCACTCGGAGCCGCACGTTACAGAACTGCGATGTCCTCCACCAGCTGGTCGACCTCCTCGTCGGTAGTAGCCCACGACGTGCAGAACCGCACGCACACGCGGCCCTCGCCCGCAGCGCCCTCGGGCTCGAAGACGTAGCGCTCGGCCAACCGCTCGGCCTGGCAGTCGGACAACACCACGAACTGCTGGTTCGTCTCACTGGCAACTTGGAAGGGGATGCCCGCCGCCGCGAAGGCGTCGCGGATGCGCAGGCCCAGCTCGGTTGCATGGGCGGTTATGCCGAAGTACAGCCCGTCCGAGAACAGCTCTTCGAACTGCGCCCCCAGCAGCCAACCTTTCGCGAGCATGCCGCCTTGCTGCTTTATGTAGCTGCGGAACCGGGGCACCAGTCCCTCGTGGGAAAACACGATGGCCTCCCCGAACAGCGCGCCGCACTTCGTGCCCCCGATGGTGAACACGTCGGCCGCTCGGGCGACGTCCTGGATGGTCGCATCGCACGCCGGAGATCCCAGCCCGTATCCCAGCCGCGCCCCGTCGATGAACAGATACCAGCCGTGACGATGGCAGGCATCGGCGATTTCTCGCAGCTCGGCAGCCGAAAACAGCGCTCCGAACTCGTTTGGGAACGACAGATACGCCATCTTGGGCTCGACCACGTGCTCGGGAACCGGACTGGTTTCGAACTCGACCGCATGCCGCTCGATATCGGTCGCCGTGATCTTGCCATCTTCAGCGGGCACGGCGATCACCTTAGTGCCGCCGAATTCGATAGCCCCGGTCTCGTGCACGTTGATATGCCCGTCAGACGCACTGAGCACCCCCTGGTACGGTGCCAAAAGCGAACGGATGACCAGGGCATTCGCCTGAGTTCCACCCGCTACGAAGTGCACATCAGCCGACGGGTTCCCGATGACGCGTCTGATAATCTGACGCGCCCGATCGCAATGCTCGTCCAACCCGTAACCGGGGTGCGACTCGCCTGCCGTGCGGGCGACAGCCTCGATGACACGGGGATGGCCCGTTTGGCTATAATCGTTGTTGAACCTGATCACACGCTCTCCTCCACCTCGTTCCATCTGACGAGAATCCTACCGTATTCCACCCGCCATGATGCAGATCGTACGCAAAATACCGACGCGGCGAGGCGGACGGAAAAAACAGCTGCCGCGACCTTTATACTGGACATACGTCAGAATGCGTCCGCACGGACGCCGGAACCCACCTTCTGAAAGGCGCTTGCATGGTCTCCCGCGTTTACGTAGAGAAAAAGCCCGGATTCGACGTCGAATCGCACCAGCTCGCCCATGAACTCCGAACCATCTTGGGGGTCGAATCGCTCACGGGCCTGCGCATCGTCAACCGCTACGACGTGGAGGGGATCTCGGGCGACCTGTTCGAGCGATGCGTCCCCACCGTGTTCAGCGAGCCTCAAACGGACATCGCCACGTATGCGCTTCCCCAGTCGAACGGGGCGGCGGTGTTCGCCGTGGAATTCCTCCCCGGCCAGTTCGACCAGCGCGCCGACAGCGCCGCCGAGTGCGTCCAGCTGATCAGCCAGGGCGAGCGTCCCGAAATCGCCACCGCGAAGCTGTACTTCCTGGAAGGCGACCTCGACGCAGCCGACATCGAGCGCATCAAAGACTACGTCATCAACCCGGTCGAGGCGCGGGAGGCTTCGCTGGCCGTCAAAACCACCGTGCGCACCGAGCAGCCCAACCCCGAGAAAGTCGAGGTTATCGACGGGTTCCTTAATCTGGGCGACGACGAGCTCTCTGCGTTCGTGTCCGATCGAGGGCTTGCCATGGACCTCGCCGACGCGAAACTGTGCCAGCAGTACTTCGCCGACGAAGGCCGCAACCCCACGATCACCGAGATGAAGATGATCGACACCTACTGGTCGGATCACTGCCGCCACACCACGTTCGGCACCGAGCTCACCGATATCGCCATCGATGACGACCTGGCTCGGCAGACCTTCGAACGCTACCTGGAAATACGCCGCGAACTGGGGCGCGAGGAAAAGCCCGTCTGTCTGATGGACCTGGGCACCATCGGAGCCCGCTACCTGAAAAGCAAGGGCGTCCTGAAGGGCCTCGACGAATCCGAGGAGATCAACGCCTGCACCGTGAAGGCCACCGTCGATGTGGACGGGGTCGACGAAGACTGGCTGTTCCTGTTCAAAAACGAAACGCACAACCATCCCACCGAGATCGAGCCGTTCGGAGGCGCGGCCACCTGCGTGGGAGGCTGCATCCGCGATCCTTTGTCGGGACGCAGCTACGTGTACCAGGCCATGCGCCTCACCGGCGCCGCCGACCCGCTGGTTCCGGTAAGCGCCACCATTCCGGGAAAGCTTCCCCAGCGCAAGCTGGTCACCACCGCCGCTGCGGGCTACGCTTCCTACGGAAACCAGATCGGTCTTGCAACCGGCCAGGTAAACGAGCTCTATCATCCGGGCTATGCCGCAAAGCGCATGGAGATCGGAGCTGTGGTGGGAGCCGCGCCGGCGCGCAACGTCCGCCGCGAAACCCCCGCCCCCGGAGACGTCATCATCTTGCTGGGAGGCCGCACCGGGCGCGACGGCATCGGGGGCGCCACCGGGTCGTCTAAAGCGCACGACGTCGAAAGCCTCGAATCGTGCGGTGCCGAGGTCCAGAAGGGCAATGCGCCCATCGAGCGCAAGATCCAGCGCCTGTTCCGCCGCGGCGAGGCGACGCGCCTCATCAAGCGCTGCAACGACTTCGGAGCGGGAGGCGTGTCGGTCGCCGTGGGCGAGCTGGCAGACGGCCTGTCCATCGATCTGGACCGCGTTCCCAAAAAATACGAGGGCCTCGACGGCACCGAGATAGCCCTATCCGAGAGCCAGGAGCGCATGGCCGTCGATGTCGCCGCCGCCGACGTGGACGAATTCATCCGCTACGCCCACGAGGAGAACCTGGAAGCGACCCCCATCGCCACCGTCACCGCCGAACCGCGCGTGGTCATGACCTGGCAGGGGGATACCATCGTCGACATCAGCCGCGACTTCCTCGCCTCGAACGGCGCCCCCAAGCAGGCAACCGCCCACGTGGCGGCCGCCCGCTCGTTCGCGCCCGGGTTCGAGGGGTCAACCCTCGAGGAACGCCTGACCAACGTGGTCACCGACCTCAACGTCTGCTCCAACAAGGGCTTGTCCGAACGGTTCGACTCCACCATCGGCGCAGGGACCGTGCTCATGCCCTTCGGTGGGAAATACCAGCTCACGCCCTCGCTCTCGATGGTCGCGAAGTTCCCCGTCGATGGCGAGACCTCCACGGTTTCGGGCATGGCCTGGGGATTCAACCCCCATCTGTCCGAGAGAAACCAGTACACCGGCGCCTACCTCGCCGTTGTGGAAAGCGTGTCCAAGCTGGTGGCAACCGGCTTCAAGCGCGAGTCGGCCTATCTCACGTTCCAGGAATACTTCGGCAGCCTGCGCAACGATCCCGCTCGGTGGGGGCTTCCCGTCGGGTCGCTCCTGGGCGCCCTCGCGGCCCAGCTCGATCTGGAAGTCGGGGCGATCGGCGGAAAGGACTCGATGAGCGGGAGCTTCGAGGATCTGGACGTTCCCCCCACCCTCGTCAGCTTCGCCGCAGCCGTAGGCAAGCTCGATACGATCGTGTCCCCCGAGTTCAAGGAAGCCGGACATCGCGTCATCGCGATCTGCCCCGTGTACCGCGACGGACTCCTCCCCGATGCAACCTCGCTGCGCGCGTCGCTCGACGGAGTGGAGTCGCTTATTCAAAGCGGCGCAGCCTTGTCCGTATCCACTCCGGGTTACGGCTGCTGGGCCGAATCCGTGTTCAAGATGTGCCTGGGAAACCAGGTTGGACTGGCGTTGAGCAGCTCGTTCGACGTCGATGAGCTGTTCGAACCCTCATACGGGTCCTTCATCGTGGAAATAGCCGACGGCGCCGATATCCCCCAGCTCCCCCGCGTGCGCACCATCTCCCTGGGAAGCACGCAGGGCGCCTATCACCTCGATGCGGCGGGAGAGAGCATCTCCCTTGCCCAGATGCAGGAGGCCTGGGAGGCCAAGCTGGAACCGGTGTTTCCCTATCGCCAGGCCGGCGACGAGGTCGAGACGGTCACTTACGCGCAGGGAACGCCGCTGGTCTACAGCGGAACCATCGCCAAGCCCCGCGTGATCATTCCGGTGTTTCCCGGCAACAACTGCGAGTTCGACGTCGCTCGCGCATTCGAGCGCGCGGGAGCCGAACCGCACATCATGGTGGTGAACAACCTCACGCCCGCACACATCGCCGAAAGCGCGCGCGAACTGGCCGAGCAGATCCGCTCAAGCCAGATCGTCATGATCCCGGGCGGTTTCTCGGGCGGCGACGAACCCGACGGATCGGCCAAGTTCATCACCGCTTTCTTCCGCAACCCCGAGGTGACCGAAGCCGTCCGCAACCTGCTGCAGCAGCGCGACGGCCTGATGCTGGGCATCTGCAACGGATTCCAGGCGCTCATCAAGCTGGGACTAGTGCCGTACGGCGACATCCGTCCCATGGACGAGGACTGCCCCACGCTCACCTTCAACACCATCGGGCGCCACCAAAGCCGCATCGCGCGCACCCGTGTCTCGTCGAACCTCAGCCCGTGGCTGAGCTTGTGCGAGCCGGGAGATATCCACACCGTGGCCATCAGCCACGGAGAGGGACGTTTCGTGGCGAGCGATCAGCTGATCGAGCAGCTGAAAGCCACCGGGCAGATCGCCACCCAATACGTCGACGAGCACGGACGGCCGTCTATGGACTGGTCGGTGAACCCGAACGGCTCCGTTTTGGCAGTCGAGGGAATCACCAGCCCCGACGGGCGCGTGCTGGGCAAGATGGGCCACACCGAGCGAACCGGCAACGGCACGTACCTCAACATACCCGACAATACCTTCCAGCCGCTCATAGAAGGCGGCGTGAACTACTTCGCCTAGTTTCAGCGCCTCGAAACATACAGGGGCCGCTCGTCGCGGGGTGTGCGACGAGCGGCCCCTTCTTTCAACCTGTATCGGGCCCGAACCCTTGCGATGGCGGAGCTCTCGGAAGCCGTGCGCGGCCTCTCCACCAGATCGAAAGGATGGTGCAGCGAGCTGCCTAGGCGGAGTGCTGGGCGGCGTTTCTGCCCGCGATGCGCCCGAACGTGAAGATGTCGGTCATCGAGCAGGATCCCAGCCGGTTCGTTCCCATGATATGGCCCGTCACCTCGCCCGCAGCGTACAGCCCGGGAATGGCCGAACCATCCGTGTCGATGACGCGCGCCTCGGTGTCGATCTGCAGGCCGCCCATCGTGTAATGGACCGCGGGCTTGCAGGCCATCAGATAGAACGGACCGTCCTCGATGGGGTTCATCTTCCCGCGGTAGTTGAAGTCGGCGTCCTTGCCGTCTTTGCAGTACGCGTTCCACTTCTCCAGCGTCTTTTTGGCGCCCTCGGCGTCCACGCCCATGCCGTCGCAGACCTCTTCCAAGGTGTCGGCCTTCACGATCACCTTGCGCGACAGGATGTTCTCGTATTCGTCGGCATGCGTCTCGAGAAGCCCCGTCGCATCGGCGCCCTTCTGGTTGAACAGGAGGTACCCCTGCTCTCCGGTCTGCTTCAGGATCGCATTGGAAATAACGTCGCGGCGCTCGAGCTCCTCGACGAAACGCTCGCCTTCCTTGTTGACCATGATCGCCTGGTACTCGAGGCGCACATCGCCCACGTACAGGAGCGCGCCCGTGCCCGGATCGCACACCGGATACGTCTGGATGTGCTCCATATCCAGCAGATTCGCGCCCACCTTCTCGCCCATCTCGATACCGTCGCCGGTCACGCCCACCGAATCGGTGGACAGGAACTTCTCGTTCATGGCGGGGTTGTACTTCGTGCGCATCTCGACGTTCGACCCGAAACCGCCGGTGGTCATGACCACGGCCTTGCACGACACGCTCACCTGCTCGCCGGTCACGGTGTTGGTCGCCTTGACCCCCACCACAGCTCCGTCCTTCTTCACCAGCTCGGTCGCGCGCATGCAGTCCACCAGCGTGATCGCGTCGATCTCCCGAGCGCGCCTCGTCAGCTTCGTGGTCATTTCGGAACCGGAATGGGTAAGCGGGATGAGCGAACGCTTGGTGTGGTGCCCGCCGAACTGCATCAGGTCGTGCTTCCACGACACCCCGCCCTCGAAGGTCAGCCACTGCGAGCTTTCAAGGGCGCCTTCGGCCACGATCTGGACCAACTCGGGATCTCCCAAGTTGTCGCCGCCCTTCAGCATGTCGGCCGCAAGGGCATCGGGGCTATCGGAGATACCCTCTTTCGCCTGGATCCAGTTGCCGGGAACGGCCATTTCCCCGCCGGACAGGGCGGTATCGCCCCCGAGCACGCCCATCTTCTCCATCAGCACCACGGTGCGGCCCTCGTTGGCAGCCGTGATGGCCGCCGCGAAACCGGCGCCGCCCGCGCCGATGACGACCACGTCGGCCTGAGCGGGAACGGAGCTCTCGCTAACGTAATCGGCCTTGTCGCGCTTCTTCCACTCGTCGGACTTCATGCCGATCTCGTCCAGAGCGCTCGCAACCGCGCCGACGAACGCCATGCTGGTAAGCGTCGCGCCCGAGACGGCATCCACGTTCAGCGTCTGCCCGTCGATGATCTGCTTCGTGAGCTTCTCCATGGCAACATCGCCCATGCCCGGCGTCTCGCGGGAATCGAGCACCGATATGCGGTCGATCTTCCCTTCCTTGGCCGACACTTCGATGGTGAAGCTGCCGTGCTTGCCCATGCCCGAGCCCACCGCAATGCCGGTGGCACTCGAACCCTTCGCGTCTTTCTTCCCGCTGGGCGCGCAACCCGTCAATGCGAGGGTCGTGCCAATCGCGGCGATCGAGCCGCCCATAAGGAACTGGCGCCGTGAAAACTGACTCATGCTTCCTCCTTCGGTTTCCCGCACAAGCGGGCCCCTACAACCTGCTGAAAACCATGCCGCAGCCGCCCCGCACGCGCAATCGTCCACCCGGGTTAAATGGGATAACCCCGGATTAACCCTGCGACGACCTCGACTTTCAGGTGACGGTTCCCGTGAAAAACCCCTACAATGAAGGCTCGTTCGCACGAGGTCGCCCGATCGAAGCGGAACCGGCGCCGTCGTTTCATGCAGGAGGGGTATGGACGCGCATCAGCATCGAGAATTCGCCGCCCACTGGAGGTCGGCTTTCGGGCGCGTATCGGCCATTCCCTTCGTGTTCCTCGGCGTTGGCCTCTATCGCGCCTGGCTGTCCATATTCTTTCGCTTCGACGCCTTCCCCGGCATCGGCGTGTCCGATTACTTCCTGTTCGAAAGCGCCATCGGCATCGCGTCGCTGGCGCTTGCATTCGCCGCCGGCAGGATGGGACCTCTCTGGCAGCGCCCGCGCACCCACGTCGCATGCGCCGCGCTCATGACTGCGGGGGCCGCTTTGCTCTCGTTCGGATGCTTCGCGCTCGAATCCCCCGCCCTTCGCATAGGCGGGTTGGTGCTGGGCGGAGCCGGTCTGGGAGCGCTCATTCTCATGTGGGCCGAGTTCTACGGCTCGCTCAACCCGCTGAGGGTCGCCTTGTACCATGCCCTCGCGATCTCGCTTGGCGAGGCCATCAAATGGCTGTTCATGGGGCTCGACACGTCTCATCTCGTGATATTCGCGATCGCTTTGCCGCCTGTATGCTTCGCCTGCGTTCACGCCAGCATGAAGCGGCTGCCCGAAAAGCAGCTGGGGCGCCCGTCTGTCACCGGGGACGCGAAGTCGATCCCCTGGAAGCCCATCGTGCTCATGGCGACATGCACCTTCGCCGCCGCATTCGGGGCGCTGCCCAACCAACCGCTGGTCGGCGGCAATATCGCCGGAGCCCTGTTCGTTACGGCGCTGGTGTTCTTCGGCGTGCTGTCCGCTTCGAAGTGGTTCAACTTCGACACGGTGTACCAGCTCGCATTCCCCCTGTTCATTGTCGGCTTTCTGTTCGTCATGCCCGCATTCGGGGGAAACGGCCAGATCATGGCCTTCTGCTATGACGCCGGCTACACCATGCTGTCGATGTACATCATGATCGTCCTCAGCAACATCACGTATCGATTCGGCGTCAGCGCCGTGTGGCTGAACGGCATCGAGCGCGGCATTCGCTACCTAGTCGAGCTGGCGGGCTGGCTCACCTTCTTCGTTGCGTCGTCCCACTTGGGACAAAACGAAAGCGGCACGCTGTACGATGCGATCGCGATCGTCGTGGTGTTGGCGTTCCTGGTTATCTTCTTCACCGAGCGCGGGCTGTCGGCGAAGTGGGGCATCGTGCTGGACGACTCGCTCGAAGACGAATCGAAGGCAAGCCAGTCCGCCATGCGGGCCTCGGACCTGTCGCGCTCGTTCGGACTCACCCCGCGCGAGGAAGAGGTGCTGCAGCTGCTTGCCCAGCACATGACCGTAGCCGATATCGAGCGGGCGCTGTTCGTCTCGCAGGGCACCGTGAAGGCCCATATCAGCCACATCTACAGGAAGATCGGCATCCACAGCAAGGGCGAGCTGTTCGACCTCTTGGAGGGAGGCCGGTAGCTCGCGCGGCGGGCATCAAAAAAATCGGCGCGGGAGGAAACGTCCCCTCCCGCGCCGTCAAACGGTATTCCGTCCGCTTTGCTTCCGCCTACTTCCCGTCCTTCCTTGCGCGAAGGGAGGCCGCGGCGGCAAGCGCTGCGCCAACAGCCGTCAGAGCGATCGGGGCCACGGGGCTCAGAGGATCGGACGTCTGAGGGGCTTTGTGGGCACCCTTGTCACCCGAGGAAGCCATCGTTTTCTGCGTCGTTTCCGTCTTCGTGCCGGGAGCCGCCTGGGGCTCGGACACGGTGATGGCAGCGGTTCGCGACGTCGCCTTCAGGCCGGAAGTATCGTTAGTGGCCACGCAGTAGTAACTGGCCGAACCAACCGTCGAAGTGTCGATGTCCAGCTTGCTTCCCGTAGCGATGGGGGCGGCAGGATTATCCGCATCGAACCACTCGTACGCGAGATGAGACTCGCTTCCCTCGACGCCGTCGGGGATGTTCGCCTGAGCACTGAGCGTGATGGCGCTTCCCTTTTCAACGGTCGCATCTGCGGGTTCGGCGACAAAGACGGGAGCGACGAAGGGGGTCGCATAGCTGATCGGGGTCTTCGGAAGCCCGGTGGCTTCGTCAAGATCGCTGGGGACGAAGGGAGCCGACTGATCGCCCTTCAGGTATGCCCGCATGTCATCAAGCAGGGCCTTCGCCTTCGCATACGTCTCGGAGCTCGCCCGATCGTGCAGCTTGTTGGCCAGATCCGTGCGCTCGGCGGCAGGCGTCTTCTGCATGATCTCGTCGACCACCGCCTGCTGGGCGATCAGCTGCTTTTGCAGAGCGTCGAGGTAGGTGCGGGTGCTGCCGGCAAGCTTGTCGCGGTTGTTGTAGGCAAGCGTGTTGATGTCCATCAGCACGTAGTCGAGGGAGCCGTTATCAGTCGAGGCGTCCATAGCGGCATCGACGCTGTCAACCGATTCCTTAGTGCCCGTATGCTTTTCGTCCCAGCTGTCGATAGCAGGATAGATATCCTTGTTGACCTGGGTAAGCAGAGCAGAGTAGCTGGGAACCGCGATGCCGAACTCGGAGCGCGAGAGGTTTTCCCACTGGATGGTGGCGATATCGGCGCTCAGGCCCTTGCGGATCTGGTACATATGGGTTTCAACCGTGCGGTTGTTGCCGATGGCGTAGAAGCCGGCGTTGGTGTTGGCGTTGAGGGTGCTATCCTGCTCGCCGCGCGCAGCGAAAGAGCGCAGCGCGGTGAACAGGTCGATCTTGCCGTTCCCGGGGGCGAACAGAAGCTGGGGGTCGCTCACGGAGGTCACGCCCTTGTCACCCATCGTGTAGCTTCCGTCAGCCAACGGGGAGCCGAAGTAGACGCGGCCCTGTGCGAGGCGCGTGTATTGGGAGGTCCCGGGCTTGTCGCTGCCGTACGAGGTGGCGACATCGAGGGAGCCGTCATCGAAATAGACAGCGCTGCCGGCCGCCTTAGCGGTCTCCTCGAGTTTTTCGGAGTGCAGGCAGACGTTCTTGTCGGAGAGGTCGATCTTGTATTTGAGCTGCCCGATGTTGGGATTCACCGAAACCTTGTCGGGATAGGCCGCCGTCAGGTTGATGCCGATCCACTGATGTCCCGAGAGCTGGGCGAACAACCAGGTTTCGGTGTTGTCGGCGATGATGATCTGATTGCAGTCGTAGCTGCCGTGGGTGTCGATGATCGAACCCAGGAGCTCAACGCCTTCGCGGGCCGTGGAGCTGCACGCCAGCACGATATCGGCGATGGTGTATTCGCCCAAGCCGCTGATGTCGGAGTAGCTCTCGCTGCCACAGGGATCGACGGCTTTGACCTTGTCGTTGTAATCCGTGGTGAGGGTGGCCGAAACGCTGACGCCCTTCTCGTTGGTGCCCGCTTCGGAGTAGGCGTCGGTGCGGTTATCCCAGCCGGAAGGAAGGTCGCGCACATACGTGTAGCGGAACGTCGTCTTGGGATAGGTCCACTTGAAGTTGGATTCGTCGGATGAGAACTCGGGGTTAACGCGAGGCTCCTGGATCCCGAACGCCTTGGGGTGGCGGGCCGCATAATCCTCCGCGCGACCGACGTAGACGTCGCCGGTGTCCGTAAGACCAGGGCCGACGTAGACCTGCGTACAAGCAAGTGCGCTTAGGGGGAACGCCAGGGAAAACGCCAGCGCTGTGGCGGATGCCGCAGCGATAACCTTCCCGAAACTCCCCTTGCCCCATTTCATCGTCGTACTCATAAAGCGCATCTCCTCCCAGAAGCAAGCGATTGCGTCTCTTCCATGATTCCTTCGACGGATCTGGTGTTAAATCGGAATTATACAACTTCGCAACTTGTGGCGGAATCATGAAAGATGACTAAAACTATAGGCGGGTAGAAGAAAAAGCAGGATCACCGACGTTTCGAAAAGCCTTCGATGGAAGCCGGGAATGATCTTCCCGGCATTTCCGCAAAGGACGAACCGGAATCACAGCGATAGCGCTCCGATATCCAATTGGCCTCCCTCCACGAGGAATGTCGGACGTAAGCGGCAACGGTATCGCTCCCTGCTAGAACGATGCTGTCGCAGTAAGGACCATGCGCCCTCGTCCCGCTCACGCTATGCCAGCGCTGCCTCACGCTTGGGCCGACCCGCGCGCGCGGGTTCGTTGAACCTGTTCATGACGCTCTGCGCGTCCACCATGTGAACCATGCCGACCTTCTGGCTCTTGAGAATGCCGCTACTTATCATCGCCCTGATACGGGTCGGGGATACATCGAGAATATCAGCCGCCTCGTTTACGGTCATCGTATCGACCTGCGGTGTGCTTTCATCGCAATCCACCACAATGCCCATACGATACCCCGCATCGCTGCAATCGTTACCGAATGTGGGCGCAGGAAGAGAGCGGCCCTTCCGTAATGCCATGACGATGTGGTTCTCAAGGAGGTCTTGCGCCATGTACGCTGCGTCCTGCATATCCTCGCCCTGCGTGATAATACCGAAGTCGGGGAAACGGACCTCGAGCCAATTCCCACTGGGCTCTATGATCGCCTCGTATATGTACTTCATCGATCTCTCCTATCGTTCGAAAGAGGGTGGTGCCGGAACTTATCTCAGTCCCAGCTTTTCCTTTATGTCCCGCTCCACCCCTGGGCTTAGGTCTTTCGCGTGGCGCGGCACCTGTATCTCCGTCCCATCTGCGGTCTCGTAGATATCATGCCTACCGCCGTGCCTTACAAACCTGCCGCCGTTCCTTCTGATTAGCCTCGCAGCCTCCCTCGCTGTTAGCGGCATCCCCCTCCTCCTCTCCTGCCGATATAATTATAGCGTCACACAATAATTAGACAAAAGGTTTATTGCGCTCCGTAATATTTTTAATGCGGAACACATCTCCAGAATCATGCAACTCTCAACCAGCATTCATTTCGGAACTCCCCCTCCGTGAAGAGGGAGACGTAGCGCGATAGGTAAGGCTCATACGAAGGCCAGATATTTCAACCCACTCCCTCCGTGAGGAGGGAGACAGGTCGATCGCCTGGTAGACGATGAGCGCCGTCAGATTTCAACCCACTCCCTCCGTGAGGAGGGAGACTGATCTGCAGGCCCTCGGACTCGCACCACGCTCCATTTCAACCCACTCCCTCCGTGAGGAGGGAGACATCGAGCGCACCAAGGGACGATGCACCGACTGCGGATTTCAACCCACTCCCTCCGTGAGGAGGGAGACGGCAAGAGCGTGTTCATGACGACGAAGTCGGGCACATTTCAACCCACTCCCTCCGTGAGGAGGGAGACGGACAGCTCCTCCCAGCGGAGGGAGGCCGACGCGCATTTCAACCCACTCCCTCCGTGAGGAGGGAGACTTACTCAATTGAGTAAACAACGAGGTAGAGGAGGTATTTCAACCCACTCCCTCCGTGAGGAGGGAGACCTAATGGAGCCGCGTGACGGGTTCGCGGCGGCGGATTTCAACCCACTCCCTCCGTGAGGAGGGAGACTTTTAGAGCATTTTTGGACGCGTGAAATCGGTTTCATTTCAACCCACTCCCTCCGTGAGGAGGGAGACGACGAGTCGCCGACGCTTCGCGGAGGGGCGAGCGATTTCAACCCACTCCCTCCGTGAGGAGGGAGACCCAAGTGTTCAACAACTGGCTCGATCGAAGGGAATTTCAACCCACTCCCTCCGTGAGGAGGGAGACGGCTCCAGCGACGCCAAAAAGGCCCTCTGCTCTAATTTCAACCCACTCCCTCCGTGAGGAGGGAGACCCGCGAACGCAGCAAACGAGGAAGCGCAGCGCCAATTTCAACCCACTCCCTCCGTGAGGAGGGAGACCACGCTCTCCAACCTTTCCGCCAAGGTCGATAAATTTCAACCCACTCCCTCCGTGAGGAGGGAGACCAACCCTTATTTTCTATACTGGGGGTTGAGGCCATTTCAACCCACTCCCTCCGTGAGGAGGGAGACGATTATGCGGATTTCGTGTACTACTTATGTAAAAAATTTCAACCCACTCCCTCCGTGAGGAGGGAGACCGCTACAAATTGTAGCAAAGAGCCTAGTCGACCCTATATCTTGACCTACCTAGGAAGAAAAACGCTCATCGAGATTTTTTTTCGGCAACATTAAGCGTAAAGACCGGTGCGAACCTCCCAGGAAAACCCTGACAGCCCCCTGTTCGCACCGGCATCCCACCGAATTTGAGAGCTATAGCGCTAAGAACCCTTCGGCATCGTAAGACGGTTTGGCCCCGTGATGTTCGATCTTGGAATGGTAGCCGTTTCCTAAATTATAGAACCGTAAGCTATCCTTATCCGTATCGATAACTGAAAGAAGCTCGGACTTCATCTTCTCAATTACTGAAGCGTCGCCAACGCACTCGAAAACCGAGTTTTGAACTCGCTGCCCGTAACTCACACATACCCTGGCGACCTTTCGAAGACGTCTCTCGCCCGCTAAATCGGCGGTGTCAACGTCGTACGTAACGAGAAGCATCATAGCCGTCCTCCTTACTTCCAAAATACCGGAGGATACTGATCGAGGTCCCCTCGAAGAAACTTCCCGAATAATTGGGCTTGAACAAACGGAACCAGCCCCCACGGGATCTTCTCCTTTACGAACGGATGCGTCATACTTTCCCGTTTCTTGTTCTGCCAGGCATCGAAAAGCACCCGCCGTCCTTCCGAATTCAGACCCACCTCGCCCGTCTCTCGCATTTGAAAATGGCTGGAATTCACCACCCGGTTATTTACCGCCGAAAGAACGAATCGATCAACCAAAACCGGCCTCAGCTCTTCCATGCAATCCAAAGCAAGGGAGCGACGTCCCGGCCTTTCAACGTGCAAGAACCCCATGTAAGGATCCAAGCCTACCCCGCGCAAAGCAGCTGAACAATCTCGAGCCAACACGGTATAGAACAAAGACAGCATTGCATTTACCGCATCAAGAGGGGGCCGTCTCGTGCGGCCTCTGAAGTAAAAGGTCTCTTTTTCTCGCAAAATCAGCTCATCGAAAACACCGAAGTAAACGGCCGCCGCGTCTCCTTCTATCCCACGTAGACTCTCGAGAGAGCGACATGAGCGAATTTCCGTTAACGAGGCACTCAGCCTACTAGAAGCTTCCTTCACCGACGAAGCATCGATCCGTAAGCCATGGTCTCGCAGCGCCCTTTCTAAGATCCACTTGCAATTGAACACCTTTCCAAGAATGAAATTCCGAGCGATCGCCAAGCATCTCTCCTCGTCAAAGGCGCTTTCGTACTGAGCTTTCCGCAACAGCACATTACCCACGAACTCCCCTTGGACATCCGCAAGAAACCTACCATGCCGATCGTAAAACCCCATCGCTATGCCTTTTGCGGCGCACGCCCCCATCAGAGCGGGACTCGCGCCCGCATATGAAAACACCTGAATACCTTCGAGCGTATGAAGGGGAACCCTCCCCAACTCGGCCCCTCCTTGCTTTGCGACAACGTTGTCTCCATCGAGGGCAAGATAGGCATCCTCCGTCAGAATATACAGGGTGTTCAACAGGCGCCTCATAGCGAGCCCTCCAAACTCTTCTCTATGTAAGACCCGACCTGCATTCCGCTCGTTTTCGGAAGGCATAACTTGCAAAGAGAGCACGACCTGCACGCCGCAAACGGCTTAACGCGGGGAACGTATCGCTTATCATAAAGACCTTGCATCTCAGAGAGCAGACCCTCGACCTCGGTCCGCAAGCCGTCGGTCATATCAACGCGTTCACGAGATCTTGTCTGCCCGTAGAAAAGATATCCCACCTTTATATCTTCGGCGAACATCTCCTCAAGGCACATTGCTTGCGCGCAAAGTTGCAAACGATCTGCATCGACAAGCTTCGCCGATCCGCGCTTGTATTCGATGGGCACCGTGCGCCAAAGGCCATCCTCCCCAGCGAGAGGATGGCCTTCAGGATCAAGATGAAATTCGACGACATCGCATTTACCCCAAATGCCAAGCCTTCGCGAATGAACGTTGAGCCCCCGCACCGAGATCATGCTGCCTCGGCGCTCTCGAATACCCTCATCATGAGCCCGATCGTGCATAAGGGACCCCTGCACGGTGAGCAGATTCTCAGCCCAAACTCGTTCGATGTGTATGAGGGCCCACTGTCTTCGGCAAAATGAGAAATGCTGGATACCGGAAAGAGCCAGGTACCTATCTTCGTCAAACATAAGGGTTCCTATAGCTTGAGAATAACCTCAACCCCCTCGGGGACAGCGGCTTCGTCAACAACGATGCCCTCGTAATCCGAAAACGACCGGGGAGCCTCCATTCCCTCTTTCCGCTGAACACGCACCAAATCAAACAAGCTATGCGCCGGAGCGTTTCCGAATTCCGAATCGTGCTTAAAAACAACAAGCTTCCTGATCGCCATTTTCCCACGAGCCGCAGAGCGATCATGTTCGAACATGTTTATGATGCTTTCCCAAAGAAGCTCCAGGTCATCTTCAGAGAAGCCCGTTGTCTTACGAGCGAGGTTGGCGGACACGAACCCTTCGCATCGATACAGAGCATAAGGAACGATGCACTTTCGGCCCATCTCCGTTTCTTTCTTTTCTGCCGCTTCTTCCGTTGTGATGGCTACGCGTGTGATTGTGACCTCCTGCTGCACAATGGGGTCGACGCTTCGGGCGAACGTAAGCTGCACGGGACCTCTCACCTGACCGCAGTTCAGGGAATTCTTAACGAACGTGGTCATAACCGCACCGAACGTGCGAACATCGAAGAAAGTTTGGCACATGTAGTCCCGCAGTTTTGCATCAAGCTCCGGGTCGTCCTTCTTAAGTTTCTTGATCGAATCTTTGGTAACCTCGCCAGCCTCAATCCCCTGGCTCTCGAAAGCGCGCATATCGCTACGGTTGAGCGGCACCCCGTCTTTGATGTAGATCTCGAACCCTTTTTGACCCTCGCGCACCATTTCAACGTAGTTGCGAATCTTCCGCTTCAAGCACACATCGGTTACCAAGCCGTACCCCGTCTCAGAGTCAACGCGCGGCATATTGCCCGCATCGGGGTCACCATTTGGGTTTCCGTTCTCGACATCGAAATAAACGACGAAATCGTAGCGGTTCTTAATCGGATCAGACATAATTTATCTCCTGTCGTGCAATCGGACTTAAACGTCGGAAGGTTGATCGGACTGAACCTGATCGGAAGAATCGGAGCCGACTTTCTCCTTCTTCTCGTAACGCTTTTGCTGCTGATGCCAATACCCAAGCAAGAAATTTCCCTGTTCAGCGGAAGAAAGCCGTTTGGGGAACGCAGACACTCTATCTTCTTTGATCATGCCGGCAAGCTGGGTTCGGAAGTAGTGAGCAAGCCCGGGGTTATCTCGCCCGATCTTTTGAAGATGGGCACTGGTAAGCCTCAGCAACGCAGGGAACGCTACCCCCGGCGTGGCGCATGCAGAATTGAAATACCGCCCCGAGATGTTCGAGCTTTTGTTGGCAGTTTCCTGAATCTGCTCGAGCAAAGCAAACGTCCGACCAAGAGCGTACGCTGTGCTGCTCCTTCCTTCATTAAGATCCACCGTAACCTCCTCTTCGTCATAACCATAATTTCTAAGCAAACACGCCTTGATAAGCGCAACGCGCGCCCTTGAAACTTTTTTCGTTCGCTTATCCTCATTATCTTGAGAGGAAAACGTCCTTTGCAGCGCCTGCATGTAAGCCGCTTCCGGATAGCGCGCATTGAACAAGATCGCCCTCATAAGCGGCTCGCTCAAAACAGACATTACTGTCGGTTTTTTCGCGTTAGGGTTTTCCAGAGAATGAAGCAACTGGTAAGGCGTTAAGTATTCTCGATCTTGCGGATGATGCGCAATCGCAATGCGCCTGTAATGCTGGGCGATGTTCTCCAAGATATCGCCGAAGTTATCCTTAAAGAAAAAGCGCACCGACAAACGCGCCGCATTAGGAGCCAGGCCGGCCACGTAGAACGTGGTGTCGAGCTCGGGCCGAGCACGGTGCTTCCCTTCCGCAACCGACTGCAAGGTTTCGTGCAGCGACTTCTCCGTCAACTCTACGTTCGATGCGCCCTCTCCGCCTAGGTCTCCGAGAGCTATGCCGAAAAGCTCCGAGTTTTCATCATCGGAGCGCTCGGCCCAGTACACCAACGTTGTATCGCCGAGACGCGTATGATGATTGCGATCCTTCAGTAAATAGTTAAGCGCCGTAGAATACGCTCGCGCAGCCCGAATGCTCACGGGTGCGTTTCTGCCCTGTTCTTCCTCATGCCCATAGGATTCGAAAGCGCGAGAATTAAACCCCACCAATGAAGCCCCCGAGGACTGTGCGCCATAAACCCCTTGAATTATCGGATGAAGGCGCGCGATGGGTCCTTTTTCCCCCGTGACAAGACAACGCATGACAGGGGAGTCGTCGGAGTCTGAATGCGCAGAACGCTTGTCCCATGCCTCGACGATCTCCCCATCATCCAAGGCGCTTTCAGAAGAGCCGCCGTGCGTTACTACGAACACAATATTGCCACCCGTAAGTAATTCATCTCCAGCCGCAACAACTGCGGGGTGCTCTCGAGCGGATGCGACATCCCACGTTTCAAAAAACAGCCTCAGAGCGCGGGCGCAAACGGAATCCGTCTCCCTGAGAATGTCGCAATGGAGCTCTCTAGCTGCCGCAAAACACTTCTCCGAACGCTCGGGCTTACCCTTCGCATCAATCCCCAGCAAGTACGAAGAGTTGTCGCAGAGAAAGTTCGCAGAAACGCCCGACGAACGCTTCACTTGCTCGGGAACGACTCTTTCAAGGCCGTTTTTCTCGCTATCGCGAACGATGGAGTAAACCGATCCCTCGCTCGAAAGCTGAATAACGAATTTCACCTTCCGGGCGCACCAACCCGGGCGCGCCACTTTTTCCGGATGGGTTTCGAGAAGTTGATCGTAATACCTTGCCAACGCTGCCAACATCAGCGATACACCTCGCTTCCCGCAACGTCGATGACTCCGTTTTTCATCACCGCACGGAAAAACATCGGAACGATGTCGCTCGGATCGCTGTAATCCATATCGAACAGCATCAATCCAAGGTCTCGCTCGCCATCACGAGCATAAAACCCCGTTGGAATATCCTCGTCTTCGAGCAACCTGCAATGACAGGCAAATTCTCGCGTCCCCAGATAAGGTTGCGAATAACACTGCCCTTTTCGCAGGCGGCGACGCAATATATCACAAAACTTCCCGGGGTTATCGCACGATCCCGCGGCATCCGTCATCTCGAAGTGGGCTTCGATGATGTAGCGCACATCGACAAGCACCACCGATGCACGTTGAACTATATCCGATTTGGCGTTAACGTAGGGAGCGGCGCCCCCGTTGATTAACGCCGACCTCATCGCCGAAGCCTGAGCCTTCGAAGATATCTCGTTACGACGAACGCTCGTCCGCTTGATCTCGTTCAGTACGTGAATGCGGTCGATGACATAGCGCATCCCTGGATGCCAGTACACCGACTCGAGGATACCCCGAGCTGCGCTCGGGGTGAGGACGTCGTAAGTCATTCGCTCGACCGACAGCTCCGGCCTCGCAATCAAGGCGTTCGAACCCCAGACCTCGACCTTAACTCCAAAAGCCACTTTTATACCTCCTTTCAATTTCAATTTGTTAGCATTTAAATATACTCTGCAATCTATTCCTCTCGCATTAGAATGTCAAGAGGCTTTCTTACGGCCTGGCACCCTTTCTTTTGAGAAAGAGATCTGGCATGATTGGCTGCGCGTCGCTGCGTCCCCTAATGCGCAGCGTGGGTTGAAATAATTTGTTAGCGTTCAATGGTCGGAGTCTGGACCGCTTCGGCGGCCCACTCTCACCAGCAAATCCCCTCACCTCCCTGCACCTCCAGGTCAAGACCAGTATCCTCGCGATAGCGCTTCTTATCTGCAAGCACGTAAACCCCTTCTGACACAGCTTCGATGGCACCAGCCCCCAGCAGTGCTTTGACGTCATGGTCGTACACGCTCACAGAGAATCTGGTGAGCTTGCGCAGGGGAATGCGAGATATGCAACCCTCTTTCAAAGCTCTCAGTTCGTCCATGATTTCAGGGACGGGTATAATGACCGGGCACGACCCCTGGTCTATGAGCTGGAACTTCCGTGCAACCTCCGCGAACTGAATGAACACCCCCTTCTTTGAAGCCGTATAGCGACAAAGCAGCTCAAGTATTCCCTCTCGATCCAGGCCGTTTACGCCCCCGCTTCCATTTGCTCTCTTAAAGAAGTACAGACGATCGAAAAAGCTTCGTATCGTCTCGGGAAGGCCGAAATCGAATTCAGCATCTCCATCCTTGACTAACCCAACATATTCCGAAGCTTCGGCTAGAAAACCCTGCGCGATAGACGCCCGTTGCTTCACTTCTGGAGGAATGGCGTACGCTTCTGCCGGGCAGAATACGTAGACCTTGCTATCATCCAAGCCCCTCTTTCCCTCGCGATTGCAACGACCACCAGCCTGAACAATAGAGTCGATTCCAGCCAAGGCCCTATATACAACAGGGAAATCCAGGTCGACACCAGCCTCGACCAAGCTGGTAGAAACCACGCGGCAGGCCTCGCACGAGCCTCCTGAAGATTTCACACGCATGCGGATTTTTTCGATGACACGGCGGCGGTGGTCTGGGTACATGAGAGTCGAAAGATGATAAATCCCCCGATCATCCTGGTTTCCATCGACCTCATTCGCCATGCGCTCATAAAGGGATCGTGCCTGCTTTCGGCTATTAACGATGCAGAGCACCTGTTCGCATTCAGAAAGGCGCTCGGCTAAATCGTGATCGTTGATGGCGCCAATGGTTCGATACGTTACACGACGCATCGCATCGAACAGCCCCTTCGCGCTCGTTGCTATCTCGGAAACCGAAAGCCCCTCCTCCTCGAAGAAGCGCTCGAGAGCTGGCTGCGTAGCTGAGCAGAGAACCACGCTACAGTGATAATACTTAACCAGCTCGGCGAGGACTTTTACGCATGGAGCCAAGAACGGGGCGGGGATCATCTGCGCCTCATCCAGGACAATGACGCTTCCCGCTATGTTGTGAAGCTTCCTGCAACGCGAGGTTTTGTTTGAATGCAGCGACTCGAACAACTGGACGTTAGTCGTCACTACAATGGGAACATCCCAATTCTCGGTTGCAAGCTTCAATCGGGAAACGAGATCGGCATCGCTACAAGAATCCAACTCCTCCTTCTCATCGAAATCGAAATTCATATGATGCTCGAGAACATTCTCTTTCCCGAAAATATCCCTGTACACATCCGCGTTCTGTTCGATAATCGAGGTGTAGGGCTCAGCAATGATTACACGCCTTGTTTCCCCATTCGACCGGAGTGAATGCTGTAGGGCGAAACGCATAGCTGCAAGCGTTTTGCCTCCGCCCGTCGGCACGGTAAGCGAATACACGCCAGCGCGCCCAGTCGCGGCGCGCAGGCAATCATCAAGGATTCCACAGCGGATTTTGTTCAGATCCGTTTTGGGAGGATAAAAGCTTTCAAGTCGGTTTTCGAGCATATCGCATAGCTCGGGAATACTTTTAGCTGAAAGCTCAGAACGACCAGCTCCTTTCATGAAGCGCTCCGTGCAGAGAAAATCCGCATCGACCAGGCAGCTAAATAGCATTCGCGTGAAGAATGCCGCCGAAAATTTCAGATCCCTTGCCCCTTTTTCCTGGCCGGCAGATTGCTTGTGACTCGACAAAACCGAAGGAAGGCCGGTAACGACCGGGATCTCAACACTCTCGGCAAAGGAGGAATACGAGGGGATGTCGCCTTCCTCGGCTTTCCTTAAGCGACCGAATAACGTAACGCCATCGTCTTCGCGCACGCCGCTATCGGGGAGCCCACCATGATGCCCCGCAACACAGTAAGACAGAGGCCATGCCATTGGGTTTTTCGAAAGCTCGAACGCGCCAGCTGTGGAGTGATCGACCTTTGGCCCGTTATGCAAGATGCGATTCTGGAATTCAGTAGAGTACTTCCCGATATCATGAGCTATTCCAGCTGCATAAGCCCAAGCTTCAGCCTCAAACGGACGTGCGAACTCCGCAGCCATGTCCGCCACTTCTCTTAGATGGACTTCGATGGGCTCGCGCCTTGAACCGTCCTCGCTAACATGAGATACATACGAAGACATCTCCGATCACGCTCCTATTATTTTATCGCTTTCACCTGCTTCTTTCGTTACATGAACCTTTCTCACCCAAAGAATTAGCACACCTAAAAGAATAAGATATTTTTGCTTTTTCGGCTCCCTGAAACCCAGGGTTAAAGACATCTAAGACCTTATGAAACTCGCTAGACAAAGACCGGCTTCGGCTCTTCTGGACAACGCGGCAACAACACCCTCCGCGCTAAGGTTTCTCGTTCTTATATACCCTCGGACCCCGAAAATGAGCTGCTGGATCCTTCGATCTGACCTGATCGTGGAGATCTTAACACACCTGCTATATTTTTATTGACACCTTACATGTAACAATTTACCTTACACGTAAGGTGTCATCCAGAAACGACGGAGAAGCGGGGGATATGCATGACGGATGCACAGCACTGCCTTGATTTGCTGCGAGAGATCAAGGACGTTTCATTTGCCACAGTAGACGAGAAGGGCCTCCCGCAGATCCGCATCATCGACGTGATGCTCGTGGACGAGGGGTCGCTTTACTTCTGCACCTCGCGAGGCAAGGACTTCCACGCCCAGCTGTTGCGCAACCCGCATGTGGCCATCGTGGGAATGACCAGGGATTGGAAAATGGTTCGACTGGCCGGCGTCGCCAAGAAGATCGAAGACGATCCGCATGGCTGGATAGACCGTATCTTCGACGAGAACCCCTCCATGAACGACGTGTATCCGAAAGACTCCCGCTACGTGCTCGACCCCTTCCGCATCGACAGCGGGTGCGCGGAGCTTTTCGACCTCGGCGTCTCCCCCATCTTCCGCCAGACCTTCTCGCTCGGAGGCGCACCCGCGCACGTACAGGGATTCACCATCACCGAATCCTGCATCTCCTGCGGAAAATGCGCGCGCAACTGCCCGCAGCAATGCATCGTGCCCAGCAAGCCGTTCGAGATCCAACAGGAGCACTGCCTGCACTGCGGCCTGTGCTACGAGAACTGCCCGGTATCCGCCATCAAACGGAGGAGTTAGCGTATGCTCGCCGACACCTGGAATCTTTTCGCCACGCGCGGGGATTTCTTCTCCGGACTGCTGGTCGAACATATCGCGATCTCCCTGGCATCGATTGCGATCGCCATCGTCGTGGGCGGAGTCGCCGGCATCCTGATAAGCGAATGCCAGCGCACGGCGAAGCCCACCCTCGCCGCCGTGAACTTCCTCTACACGATTCCCTCGATCAGCATGCTGGGCTTCCTGATCCCGCTCAGCGGAGTGGGTAATGCCACTGCGATCATCGCCCTCACGATCTATGCCCTGCTGCCCATGGTGAGAGCCACCCACACCGGTATAACCAACATCGACCCCGCCTTGATCGAGGCGGCGAAGGGCATGGGCGGAACGCGTTTGCAGACCCTCGTTCGGATAAAGGTTCCCCTGGCCCTTCCCGTCGTCATGAGCGGCATACGGAACATGGCGGTCATGACGATAGCGCTGGCGGGCATCGCGTCTTTCATCGGCGCGGGCGGACTGGGCGTGGCGATATACCGCGGCATCACCACCAACAACGCCGCTATGACGGTGGCGGGAAGCCTCCTTATCGCCGGCCTCGCGCTGGTAGTCGACCTCATCCTCGGATTCGCCGAAAAGCGCATGCAGATGCGCAGCCGCGCCGCGAAGAAGACCAACCGCCGACTTGCCGCGGGCGCGCTCGCTATCTGCGGAATCGCTGCGGCATGCATCCTTTTGCCCGGGATCTTCACCGCGCCGCCCGCGACTATCCACATCGCAACCAAGCCCATGACCGAGCAGTACATCATGGGAAACATGCTCGAACGCCTCATCGAGCAGGACACGGACCTCGACGTCGATGTGACCCAGGGCGTAGGCGGGGGCACTTCCAACATCGAGCCCGCGCTGGAGTCGGGCAGCTTCGATTTGTACCCCGAATACACCGGCACCGGTTGGGCCGCGGTGCTGAAGAACGGCGGCACCTATTCTGAAGACCAGTTCTCAGAGCTTCGGGCCGGTTACGAAAAGAAGGGTCTGAGCTGGGTGGGCATGTACGGCTTCGGCAACACCTACGGCATAGCCGTGAGAAGCGACGTTGCCGAGAAGTACGACCTGAAAACTTACTCCGACCTCGCGAAAGTCGCAGGCGATCTGCGCCTGGGCGCCGAGGCCGACTTCTTCGAGCGCGAAGACGGCTACGAAGCCCTGTGCCAAGCCTACGGCATGCGATTCGGCGGCACCATACAGCTCGATATCGGGCTAAAATACGATGCGCTCGAACGGGGCAGCGCCGATGCGCTCGTGGTATTCACCACAGACGGCAAGCTGAGCACGGCAGATGCCGTGACGCTTGAAGACGACCTCCGTTTCTTCCCCTCGTACGAGTGCGGAAACGTGGTGCGCAACCAGGTTCTGGACGAGCACCCCGAGCTGCGCGGTGTATTGGAAAAACTTGACGGTATCATCACCGAGCAGGACATGGCGCAGATGAACTACGAAGTTGAGGAAATGGGCAGAAGCCCGGAGGACGTGGCGGAGGAGTTCCTACGCGGAAAGGAGCTGTTGCAATGAGCGCATCGGCTGATATCGCAATCGAATACCGGCACGTCAGCAAGTCATACGGCGAGAAACGCGTCCTACACGACTTCAACCTGCGCGTCGCGCGCGGCGAGTTCCTAACCATCGTCGGGTCTTCGGGATGCGGCAAAACCACGGCCCTCAAAATGGTGAACCGCCTGGTCGAACCCTCCTCTGGCGATGTGTTGGTGGGCGGGACGAACGTGCGCGACATCGACGCCATCGCACTGCGCCGCAATATCGGCTACGCGATCCAGGGAAGCGTCCTCTTCCCCCATATGACGGTCGGGGAGAACATCTCATATGTGCCCGACCTGTTGAACGGACGCGACCGCAAGCGCACCGACGAGGCGGTCGGCAAATGGATGGACATCGTGGGATTGCCCGGGGAGATGCGCGAGCGCTATCCGGCAGAGCTTTCGGGCGGCCAGCAGCAGCGCGTGGGAATCGCCCGCGCCCTTGCCGCCTCTCCCGACATCCTTCTCATGGACGAACCCTTCGGCGCTGTGGACGAGATAACCCGCGAGCAGCTTCAAGAGGAGATCGCGCGCATCCACAAGGAGTGCGGCATCACGGTCCTGTTCGTCACGCACGATATCGGCGAAGCGCTGCGCCTTGGGACCAAGGTCCTGGTGATGGACGCGGGAGCGATCCAGCAGCATGCCGCGCCGCAAGAAATCCTGGCGCGCCCGGCGACGGAGTTCGTCTCCCGTCTGGTTTCCCGCAAGCGGCGCACCTGCGACTTGGACGATGGGCAACTGCGCTCCTGCACGCACAGCGGAGCGGCGCAGGCGGAGGCGGCGGTTGCGGCAAAGAAGGAGGATCTGTGCAGATAACCAGCAGGCTCACCATGGCGGCGCACATGGTTTGCGCCATCGACTACTTCAGCGACTCGCGCCCTGTCACAAGCACTTTCCTGGCGGGAAGCCTCGGCACGAGCCCTGTGATGGTGCGCACGATCATGAGCATGCTGAAGAAGGCGGGCATCATCGTTTCGAGCAAGGGAAAGTCCGGTATCGAAGTGGCGCGGCCGCTGAGCGATATCACGTTTCTGGATCTCTGGAAGGCGGTCGACCGAAGCGAGGCCGACTCGCTTTTCCACTTCCACGAGAACCCCCACCCCCAATGCCCGGTGGGGGGAAACATCCACGCAGCGATCGAAGGGCCCCTCGCACGCGCGCAGCAAGCCCTCGAAGACCAGCTCCAAGCCGTCACCCTCGCAGACATAGAGGCCGAGATCCGCAGGCGGGCAGGCGACAGCGGGGCGGAACGGAGCTGAGGCCGATCCCCAGAAAAGACTCGCTGAGGAGCGGCTTTGAACGACGCCGGCTACTTGCTGCTGGCCTTCAGCAGCTTCTCCTTCAGCTCGTCTTCGATGCGCTGCATCTCCACCTCGGCCTGCTGACGCTTCTCGCGGCCTTCCTGCTGCACCTGCAGAACCTCGTCGAACGTCTTGATCAGCTGCTCGTTCGTGTGCTTCAGCGTCTCGATGTCCACGATGCCGCGCTCCGTCTCGCGCGCGATGTCCACGGACGACTGATGCAGCATGTCGGCGTTCTTGCGCAACAGGTTGTTCGTCATATCCGTTACGGCGTTCTGCGCCTTCACGGCCTGCGCGGAGTTCTCGATGCCCAGGGCCAGGATCATCTGGCTCTTCCACAGCGGGATGGTGTTCACGATGGTGGTCTGGATCTTTTCGATCATCACCGCTTCGCCGTCCTGCACCATTCGAATCTGCGGCGCGGTCTGCATCGTGATGGTCCGCGTTAGCTGCAGGTCGGAGATCTTCTTCTCCAGGCGCGTGCACTTCACGTCAAGGTCCTGCGCCGCTTGCGCGTCTTCGGTCTTGCCCGACGCCTGGGCCTTCGCTACCAGGCCGGCAAGCTCGCCTGTACGCACTTCCTCCAGACGCTTCTTGCCCGCCATGATGTACATGGTCAGTTCCTTGTAGTATTCCAGGTTCAGCTGGTACAGCTTGTCCAGCATGGCCGAGTCTTTCATCAGCTTGATCTGGTGCGTTTGGAGCTCTTTCACGGTCTTGTCCACGTTGCCCTGGACGTCGTCGTACCTCGCGCGCAGGCTCTCGATCTTGTTGGCGCCCCGTTTGAAGAAGCCGCGGATGCCCTTCTCGTCCTCCGCGTCGAAACTGCGCAGATCGGTGACGACGCCGGCCAGCAGATCTCCGACCTCGCCCAGGTTCTGCGTACGCACGCTGCTCAATGCGGTCTCCGAGAAGTCCGCCATCTTCTTCTGCGCGCCCGAACCGTACTGCAGGATGGCGTTCGTGCTATGCAGGTCTATCTGCTTCGAAAACGCATCTACCTGCGCCAACATCTCGGGGGAAAGCGAGCTGGCGCCCTCGTCCTCGAACTTGCTCACAGAGGCGGCGGCATCAGGCGCAAGCACATCGGCCTGGCTCATCTCGCGAACTATGGCAGCCGCCTTGTTCTCGCTCTCGCCGGTATCGGCCGTGTCGAACGTAAGCTTGATTTCGTCACTCATGGTTGCGTCCCGCTTTCCTCTCGAATGGATCTTCGGCCAAGCCGTCTTGCGCCAACATTGCGTTCAACACCGATATATCGGTGGAAACGTCCCAGGTCATATCACGGAACAGGGAATCGTGAAGCTTCGCGAACGCGCCAACCAGCGTTTCCAGTGTGCCCTCTATCTCGTGTCGGGACACGCCGATGCTCTCGCTTTGGATGGGCTGCGAAACCAGATCGGCGTACGCGTCCAGCAGCTTGATGGTCAGCGGCAGATAGTACCCCACCATCTGATCCAGGCCCTCGATGACGTCCGGATCCTGTTCGGCTCGGTTGAAGATGTTGTCCGCAACCAGGCTGATAGCCTCGGCTTTCTTCTTGGCTTCTTCGGATCCCAGGTCGGGAATGCGCGCCCGGATCTGTTCCAGAAACTCACGACCCTCACGCAGCTTTTCACGCTCGGCATCGGTGAGGGGTCGCTCCTGCGAGCGTCCGTTTGAGGCCTGCTGACGAAGGCGCTCGCGGTACTCTTCTTTTGCTTGTTCCTCCCGGTCATTTCGGAACGTGTTGTAAGCAGCATCCGTAAGGAACAGCGTGTCCGCACTTTGGTCGACGTGAGCCTGCAGAAACAGACCCCTTTCGATCATCTTCGAAAGGTCCTTGGAAACCGCCGCGGCCGTGCGGCCCGTGCTGCCTGCCAGCTCGGTCAGAGAAAACGCCTCGGATGCGCCGATGGTCCGGCGGTATCGAGAGAATCGGCTGATCATCCCCAGGCGCTTGCCCCCTACGATGGCGACTCCCAGGCTTGCGCCCGCAAGCGCCAGCAAAACCGCAGCACTCGAAGCGAACAGGTCGCCCGCACCCGCCAGCGCACCTACGGACGCAACCAGCGCGACGGTCCCGAACAGGCCGGAGAAAATCCCGCCGAGGAGAGCCATAACGACCCCGGAGGCCTTCTGGCTTCGCGGCTCCGCAAACCGCGAGGGCGAAACACGCGCGATCTCTTGCCGCTCCTGCTCCCGCGCCAAACGCTCGGCCTGGGAACGTCGGTAATCTTCGTATACCCTGTGAGAAGCCCCGGCAGCCTGCGAGAGACCAACGCCGATCCCCCTAACTGCGGCGCCCATGCTTCGCTGCACCATGTCCTGGATCTTGCTGAAGTCCTGGTGATCTAAGGCGTCCTGGACCGTTTCGCCAATCTGATCAGGTATGTTCTTCGGCTGTGCCACACGCCCTCCGATGGGTCGTTCTTTTTGTCAATACTACCCCATTCTGCAAGCGGTCCGAAAGTAGACGCAAACTTTCATATTTCCAAGAATAGCAGGTAAGCAGCACCGCTTTGCCGATAGAACTCACCGTGAACACAACGCTACGGCGACGCCCGCTGCCACGCTGGTCGCTTAGCGCCCACTTTGTTCACTATAATTTCATAAGGCGCTGAACCGAGGCGAACATGACGGAAAGCAACAGGTTGGTATTACTGAACGGCAGAGATAGAACTGACGAGGTCCTGCAAATCGAACCGCATGAAGACAAGTGGAGAGTCGTATTCAAAAGCAATCCTGACAAGGCTTTCCACTATGGTAGACACCTTGAAAGACGCAATCACGGCAAAGTACGATCTTCCCCTCATAAGGTTTCGCACTGATGACTCATGCGAGGACGAAAGGCTTGATTCAGCAATTCGACAAGCTCTGTCAAGAAATCCTGGAAAAGAATAGGCGAGTGACCCACCTCGAAAGAACCGCGGCTTTGGCGTCTTGACCTTAGCAGCTTGTCGAATAGCCACAGAAATGAGCGGGTTCTCTAATCGAGTATAGCCAATACAGAATGCTGAATCGCTCTCCCATTCGCGTGCGATTCCGTATCCTTAGTTCGGTAATGGTCGATTATTCCCACAATCGAAGCACATGCGTTCGGATACAACGCATTCGGTTATCCTTACAGCGGATCGCTTCCTTGCCTGAGAATACTTAGATATTCTTCGTACAGGAATGTTCTATAGCGTTGCTTTTCCTTATCACGCTGTACAAGTATACCCAGCTCAACAAAATCACTCACTAAGTTGCTAGCCGTCGTGCGCGCTGTGTCAAGCTTGTTCGCAATGTACGAAACGTCAACAATCGGGTTGCTTTCCAGAAGTTCCAGCAAACGCTGCCCATTCGCTACGGAGCGACCGAGGGATTCATTTATCAAGCTGGTGTTCTTCGCATGCAAATCAACGAGCCTCTCGAGGGAGCCAATAGCGTCTTGCGCACTCGACAGCAGGCATTCGCAGAAGAAGCCAACCCACTGCGCGTACTCGCCTTCTTCTCTTACGGCCATGAGGCGCTCGTAGTACTCCTTCCTACGAAGCTTCAACTGATACGACGGATAGAACACTGCGGCACTAAGAGCGCCATCATTCATCAAGGAGAGAGTTACCAACAAACGCCCCAAACGCCCGTTGCCGTCCAGGAATGGATGCACGGTCTCAAACTGATAATGGACGAGCGACGCTTTGACCACGGGATCAACATCAGCTGCATCGTTAATGAACTTCTCCAGGTCGCTAAGTGCCTCGTTCATGTCTTCTACGTTCGGCGGAATAAACGCCGCATCCCTCAGCCCGCAACCGTTTGGACCAATCCAATTCTGGGACGATCTGACTTGGCCAGGACTCTTCTCCGCACCGCGCGTGTCCGCCAGTAATTGAGAATGAACCTCTTTAAGCAGGCGCATGCAGAGCGGGAGTTCCTGCATGCGCTCTACCGCATATTCAGTTGCCTTGATATAGCTAACAACATCGGCAACATTGCGCTTGATCAACTCAGTATTTTCGGGATCCAGGATGTCATCGAACGTGCACTGGGTTCCCTCGATCTGTGCCGAGAGAAGCGCTTCCTTGCGCACATACATGGCAAGATACATCGATGCGTTCGGAACGAAACGGAGCATACCCTCAAGCTCGCCGAGCTTTCTGGAGCAGGCGCTCAGCAACCTTACCGTTTCCTCGCTCAACTCAACAGGAACAACGCTCGCGAGCGACGCCGGAACAAAAGAGGTGTATTCCGCCGCTTCACCGGCAAGATTCTTCCTCAGGTATCCTTGTCCGTTGTTTTCGTAGCGCATCATCTGCCCCTAACAACACTTTAAAGTCATTAAGTGCTTATTGTAGTATTTAATAACTTTTTTTCAATAAAAAATGTTGTTAGAGCTATCACAGGCTATCTGAAATACTACTACCTTTGATCACGACGCATAAGAACGTTCGCTACCGCCTTGCGAATCACGAGCAGGGACGACCGGAGGTGTTTTCACGCAATGCGCTTTTTACGATTGTGCAGCACTTCATATTGCGCGAGACGGCGCGAACCGCATCAGCGACCATCTTCGGAATCGACCCATCAGTAGCGCATCTTACTATGGTTGATAGTTGTGCAGCTGATTAGAATATCGACACCGTCCGATTCCTCGTTCCAAGCGAAACTACCGCTACCCATGAAGGATTGATGCTTCAAGGTTCCTCTCTGCATCGCTTGATAGTCCGTGCATTCCCTCTTCGGCACAAGTCGTTCCTTTGTGAGGCCAACGCGATCAAACCAGACTCGTTCCTGCTGTAAACCACTGGCGAGAAATATGCCAACGTGATTAGAAGCCGACGCTCAATTACCTCCGTGCGGAAATCAAGCGGAAGCGGCATATGGAATAACTGCTCCGTATCCTTCTCGATTTGCCCAAATCCAATTGCGGTCACTCTATTTCGTGCGCATTCTCTAACTCGTGTACGTAAACGGCTCCTTCGCAGCTGCGTCAGTCAAGCCTGGCAGGGACGACGGGAGACCTGAGGAATACGGCACCGGAATCGCCTGGAGCGAGTTCCAGACGCCCACGGAATACAGGCAGTGAATAATCAGGCAGATACACTTTTTGAAACATAGCCCCCTGATTGGATTTTGAGTCGGATTCTCTCGGAAGTAAGAAAGGTCGGAAGCTATTGCTTCCGACCTTGTAAGTTTTGGTCGCGGGGGCAGGATTTGAACCTACGACCTTCGGGTTATGAGCCCGACGAGCTGACCAGACTGCTCCACCCCGCACTATGTATGGCTGGTTCGTGCAAACCAGCGAAGAGATATGATACCAGCAGCACCGCTATCGTGCAAATAGAAGCGTCCTCATCCTCAAAGCTTCACAATTGCCGACCCGCACGCCATCCGAAACCACCCGGAAAACCGCCGGATCACGCACGAAACGCACGGAAACTACTGCCCGCCATCATCGGAATCATCAGCGGAAACGCTCTCGAGTTCCACGCGGATCTTGTCGATACGCAGCTTGTCCATCGCCATCACTGTGAAGCGGGCGCGCTTGCCGCCTCCCTCCACAGACACCTCGTCGCCCTCGGCGGGAATGCGATCGAACAGCACCAGCAGCAACCCGCCCGCCGTTTCGCACTCGGACGCCTCTTCGGGCTCGAATCCCAGAAGCTCCACGGTCTCGTCGATCGGCCGCAAGCCGTCGATCACCACCGCGCCGTCCTCCAGCGTCTCGACGCGACCATCGTCCCCATGCCGGTATTCGTCCTGCATGCGCCCGACGATCTGCTCCATGATGTCGGCCATGGTCACGATGCCCGACGTCCCGCCGTGCTCGTCGACCACCACCACGATCTTCCCGCTGCTCTGCTGAAGCATCTGCAGCAGCTTCGACACGGGAATCCCTTCGGGCACCGCATCGATGGGACGGATGCGCATATCCTCGAGCGGCGTTCCCTTCGGCGCCGTGAACAGGTCCTTCACATGGATGAACCCGACGATGCGGTCTTTGTCCCCTCGACACACCGGGTAGCGCGTGTACTTGTAGTTACGCGCCAGCTGCATGTTCTCCGCAAGCGAATCCTCCAAGTCGAGGCACACCACGTCGGTACGCGGCGTCATGATGGCCTCGGCGTCCTTGTCGCCGATGTCGAACACGTTGTCCACGATCGCGTTGCGCTCCGGATCGATCAGCCCGCTTTCGGTCGACTCGTCGATCAGCAGCTTGATCTCCTCGTCGGTGTACACCTCGTGCTCGTCGGCCGACTCGTGGCCCGCCAGCCGCATCACGAAATCGGTGATGGAATTGAAGCACACCATGATCGGGTATGTAACGGTGTAGAACACCTTCAGTACCGGAGCCGTCATGAGCGCGAACCGCTCCGTCGAGTAGATGGCGAACGACTTAGGGATCAGCTCGCCCACCACCACGTGCAAAGACGTCATGATGATGTAGCCGATCGCCACCGCCGTGGGACCGATCGCGACCTGGGGCAGCCCCAGAACCTCGAACGCCGGGGTTATCAGGTGCGCGAACGCGGGCTCGCCCAACCAGCCCAACGCCAGAGAGGCAAGCGTGATGCCCAGCTGACACGCCGAAAGGTACGCATTGACGTTCTCGGTGACCACCTTCGTGGCCTTCGCCCCGGGCTTGCCCTCCTGCACCGCGATGTCGACCTGCGAGGGGCGCACGCGCACCATTGCGAACTCGGCGACGACGAAAAACGCATTCATCGCCAGGAACAACGCGACCAGAAACAGACTGAGCGGTAGCGGCATAAGGTGCTTGACTCTCCTCGAAAAGGGGCTCGATTTAATTTCTCCATTATAGACAACCGCAGGTCGTATGCAGAAAATCACGAAAACGACCGTTATTGGGGGCACCTGGAGCCCAATGTGTCCCAACCAGATGCTTTTCCGCAATTAAATAGCGTATAGTGTGCATCGGCGGCTTGCCACAAGAATCGCATGCGAATTTTGAGGCAAGCCGCCTAACGAACTGGGAATACTCCCCCAAGACGAGAAAGGGACTTGCGTGAAAAATCTTCTTGCCGAGTTCAAAGAGTTCATCATGCGCGGCAACGTCATGGAGCTGGCAGTCGGTATCATCATCGGCGGCGCGTTCACCGCGATCGTCGCATCGCTGACGGGCGACATCATCAACCCGCTCATCGTGCTGATCTCCGGTGGCGGCACCGAGGTGTCCGGCCTGACCATCCCCGTTGCCGGAACCGAGAAGGGCATCGACTTCGGCGCCTTCATCACCGCTATCATCAACTTCCTGATCATCGCTCTGGTGGTGTTCTTCCTGGTGAAGGCCGTGAACAAGGCCATGACCATCGGCAAGAAGCCGGTCGAGGAAAAAGCTGCTCCCACCTGCCCCTTCTGCCTGGAAGAGGTCAAGGAGGGCGCGACGCGCTGCCCGCATTGCGCCGGCGAGTTCGAGCACCCCGCCGCCTAGCATCAGGCGAAGATTCGCCCTCCTATCGGGAGGGACACCCGCTTCACCAAAGAAAAGGCCCCGCATCGACGGGGCCTTTTCATCTCAGACGGCAGCGACCGAACCGAGCTAGATCTTGTACATGTACTGGAACACGTCTTCGCGCTGAAGCGTGATCTGCACGCCCAGCTGCTCGGCCGTCTCGGCAAGCCGATCGTGCACCGTGTTGAAGTCGGCGACCGCCTCGTCCAGCGTGACCAGCATGGTCATCGAGAACATCTCGCCCAGAATGGTCTGACTGATATCGTTGATGTTCGCTCCGCAATCACCCAGCGCCGTTGAAACGGCAGCGACGATCCCCGTGCGGTCCTTGCCCAAAACCGAAATAACGCACTTCATACAGCTCCCTTTCAACGAAAACCAACTGCTGTAAGTCTAGCGCCCGCACGCCGCGCCGAGCGCGTCGGCGAGGTAAGCGGGCGATGAGCACCTAGTCGCGGCGAGCGAAGATCAGATGCATCGCCTCGTTGCGCGTGGCCTGATTCGTCTTGAACGCGCCGCGCACCGCGCTGGTGGTCGTGGACGAACCGGGCTTTTTCACCCCGCGCATGCTCATGCACATATGCTCGGCCTCGATGACCACGATCACGCCCCGCGGCCCCAGCTCTTCCACCAGCGTGTCGGCGATCTGCGAGGTCAGGCGCTCTTGCACCTGGGGACGCCGGGCGAACACCTCCACCAGGCGCGCGAGCTTCGACAGCCCGCAGATCTTGCCCTCCGCCGACGGGATGTAGGCGACGTGGGCCTTCCCGAAAAACGGGGCCAGGTGATGCTCGCACATCGAGTAGAAGGGGATGTCCTTGACCAGGACCATTTCCTCGTGCCCCTCGTCGAACAGGGTCTCGAAATGCTCGCGGGGGTCCTGCGTCAGGCCCGCGAACACCTCCTCGTACATGCGCGCGACGCGCTCGGGCGTCTTCTGCAGGCCCTCGCGATCGGGGTCTTCCCCCACGCCCTCCAGGATCATCCGCACGCCGGCTTCGATCTTCTGCAAATCCATGGATCAGCCCTTCTTAAAACGAAATCTCGAGGGAAACGGGGCAATGGTCCGACCCGAACACCTCGTTGTGGATGCTGGCCGCCTCGATCTTATCGGCAACCGAGTCGCTGACCAGGAAATAGTCGATACGCCATCCCGCGTTGTTGGCGCGCGCGTTGAACCGGTAGCTCCACCACGAGTAGATGCCCTCGCGATCGGGGTACAGACTCCTGAACGTATCGGTGAACCCGGCGTCCAGCAGCTCGGTGAACTTGCCGCGCTCCTCGTCGGAAAAACCGGCATTACCGCGGTTTGACGATGGGTTCTTCAGGTCGATCTCGTTATGGGCCACGTTGAAGTCGCCGCACATCACCACAGGCTTCGGAGACGACGCTGCAGCGCCGTCGGGAACGACCCCGGCCTCCAGGCCCTTGCAGAAGTCCCGGAACGCATCGTCCCAGGCCATACGATGGTCGATGCGGGCAAGGCCGTTCTGCGCGTTGGGCGTGTACACGTCGACGAACCAGAATTCGGGGAACTCGCAGGCCACGATGCGCCCTTCGGTGTCGAGCTCGGCGATCCCCAGCCCATGCACGACCTGCAAAGGCTCGCGCTTCGAGAACACCGCCGTCCCCGAATAGCCCTTCTTCTCCGCATAGCTCCAGTAATCGCGGTGATGAGGCAGGTCGAGCTCGATCTGGCCTTCCTGGAGCTTGGTCTCCTGCAGGGCGAAGATGTCGGCGTCGAACGCGGCGAATATGTCGTCGAAACCCTTTTTCGCGACGGCGCGCAGGCCGTTCACGTTCCATGACACGAAGCGCATGGGCTCCCTTCCTATCCGAACCCTTCGGCTGCGCCGAGCAATCCCGTCCGATTCAGCCGGGACCGCAACGCAGAGAAGGCGCTATTTATGGTACGGCTCGCCGCGCGAGATGCGCTGGGCTCGATACAGCTGTTCGAGAAGCACCACCCGCGCCAGGTTGTGCGGCAGCGTGATGGCCCCGAACGAAAGCGTCTCGTCCGCACGGGCGCGCACCTCGTTGCTCACCCCGCACGATCCGCCGATCACAAAGGATATATCGCTTACCCCCGAAAGGGCGAGCGCGTCGAGCCTTTCCGAAAAAGATTCGCTTGACCGTTGCTTTCCGTCGATGGCCAGAAGCACCGTATGCGTGCGCGGCCCCAGAGCCGACAGGATCGCCGAGCCCTCCCGCGCAACCGCCTCGGACTCTCCCCCCGCCTTTCGCGGATCGACGTCGGCCACTTCCGCCACCGACGTCTTCGCGTAGGGCTGCAGGCGCTTGAGGTACTCGTCGCATGCGGAAACCCAGAACCGCTCCTTCAGCTTGCCAACGGCGACTACGGTGAAACGCATGATCAGGAGGCCTTTCCCGACGAACCCGACTCGGAAAGGGCCGCCCAGTCAGATCCCAGAACCACGAGGAAATCGGAAGAGAGGATGTAGTTACCGTCGTTCATCATGGCGCTTCCCGCACCCAGCGCTTCGGCTATCTGCTCGGCTTCGTACTTGTTGGTGGCGCTGTTGTACACGACGACGGTCTTGTCGTAGTCGAAGCTCTCGGCGTTTCCGGTGGACACGTTCGTGAACCCGGCTTCCTTCAGCTTCGCCGCGGCCTTGTCGCCCAACCCCGTCACACCGCATCCGTTCCTCACCGAAACCGAGGCGTTCTTCTGCGCCGTCGTAAGCTCCTCGCCCGTAGTAGCGATCACCGTGCCCGACGTCTCGTCGACGATGGCCTCGCTCGAAGGCGGCTCGCCGTTGTTCATGCGCGCGATCATGGCCTTCCACTCGGCCTCATTCGTGTAGGTGTACCAACCGCCGTCAACGTACTTCGAGGTCACCGGCTCCATAGCCGTGTAGATATCGGTCTGGGGATCCAGCCCCCGCATCGTCTGGGCCAACCCGATGATGTCGGTCACGTTCAGGTCGGTGGTCACGTGCTTGGTGAGCGCTGATACGGTCGAGGCGATGGTGGCCGGATCGGACGACAGCATCTTTTTCGCAATGGCCGAAAGCACCAGGCGCTGATTGGCGGCGCGCATGGAGTCGGGATCGGCGTAGTCCCCGTAGGTGTTGCGGGAACGGCACAGAATGAGGGCCTGATCGCCGTTGAGGGTTTGAAGGCCCGCGTCGAGGTGGCCGCCCGCGTCGGAATCGTTGATCTCGACGGGGACGTCTACCTCGATGCCGCCCAGAGCATCGACGATTTCCTTGAATCCGTCGAAGTTGATCTCGGCGTAGTGGTTGATATCGACCCCCGCCATCTTCGAGACGGTTTTCACGCTGAGAGCCGGACCTCCGAAGGCATGGGCCGCATTCAGCTTCTGTTCGCCATATTCTCCCAGATCAACCAAGGTATCTCGGTGAATCGAGACCATGGCGACCTTTTTGTTCACCGGATCGATCCGCGCCAGCATGATGCTGTCGGTGCGGAACGTCCCGCCGAAATACTCGTCGTTATCGCGCTCGGCGCTCTCGTCGGTGCCCATCAGCAGCACGTAGAAGGGCTTGTTCGCCATATCGGTCTTCACCAGGACGTTATCAAGCGATCCGCCCAGGTACCCATGGAGGTTCCCGTTGAGGTACCAGTTCGCGGCGAAAGCCAGCCCCGCACCTACCACCAGCACCGCGGCAAGCGCGATGCCCGCTATGCGCAGCTTCCCGCCCCGGCGCTTCTTCCCAGGCGCGACCGAACCTCCGCGACGCTCGTAGTTCTCGCGGCCATAGCTGCTCCTGGTTCGGGCTGCGCGGTTGTCGTCGGGCACTTTCACACGGGACTCACGGGCCATGCGCGCCGAAGCCCGCGAACCGCGACGGGGCGAACCTTCCTCGGGAAAGCCGTCGAAGCCCTCCTCGTAGCGAGGATCGTAGCCGTTTTCCCCGTATTCGGGTTCGACTCCGCCGTTTCTTCGAGCCCAATCATCCCAAGCTGCCATGCGCCATCCCCTATCGTACGTTTCTCGTTCGTTTCAATGGCCCGTTAGATCTATCGACAAGGCACCGACGCGCTAGAGCGCCCCCAGGCGCCTCCTCATGAATCCGTTCGCCGCAAGCTCGGCCGCATCGTCGATCTCGGCCAGCCGCACTTCCCCGGTGCCGTCGAGGCGGGCTCGGCGCTCGTACGCGCGACGCAAAAGCTCGTCGGCGACCTCGGGGTTCTTCGACAGAAGGGGGCCGTGCAGGTACGTCCCCAGCATGTTGCGGTACACCGCCCCGTCGGCACGGTCGGCGTCGTTGTTGCCGTTTCCCACCTGCGCACGCACCGTTCCGAACGGCGCGAGCCCCGCAGCGGGATAGGTGCGGCCCGCATGGTTCTCGTATCCAACCACGGGGGTCCGCGCCCAGGCGGTGTCCAGCACCACGTCGCCGATCAGGCGGTTGTGAGAGCCACCTTCCGCGCGCTTCGTCTCGACATCGAGCAGGGAAAGGCCCGCGACGGACTCGTCGCCCATCAGCCACGTCGATCCCGCGATCTGATAGCCTCCGCAGATGGCCAGGGCCACGCCGCCGTCTTCGACGTATGCAGCCAGGTCGTCGCGCATGGCGAGGAGCCCGTCGGAAGCGAGGCGCTGCTCGCGGTCGGGACCCCCTCCCAGGAACACGATATCCGCTTGCGAGAAATCGAGATCGCCCGGACGCTCCACGCGAACGACGCTTACGGGCAATCCGCGGCGCCTCAGCCGCTGGGCAAGCACGGTCACGTTGCCGCCGTCGCCATACAGGTTCAGCAGATCGGGGAACATGTGCGCGATGACCAGCGGGCGCACCTCTTCGTTTGCAGCGGGGGCCGGAATCGGCGCCGGCTGGGGCTGCACCGGATGCGCCTGCGCAATCTGGTCGAGCGAGCAATTCGCCTGGGCGAGCCGATCGAGATCGGCCTTCACCGCGGGAAGGGCCGTGTAGTTCGCGATGAGGTAGACGCGGGCGTCCGGGCACTCCGAGGCGGCGTGGGAAAGGACCTCGCTCGCGCTTTCCACCAGGCGCGATTCAACGCCCGCATACTTCAGGCGCACCTGCATATCGTGCTTGCGCGCACCTCCGGCGAACGCGACCAGTCCCTCGATCTGGAAAAGCTCCTGGAAGTCGATGTCCCACAGCCACGAAACGTCTTTCCCGTCGGCCTCCTTGTCGTTGATGAAGAACGCGACGACCTTCTTCCCCTCGCCCTGGGTTATCAGCTTGAGGTTCTGGTTGAATCCCGTCGGGTTCTTGGCCAGGTTCAGCAAAGTCGGCACCCCCGCGATGTCATAAGCCTGCAAACGGCCGTTCTTCGGGTCGAACGTCTCGATGGTTTCGTTGAGGATCCCCGCCGAAACGCCCAGCGCCTGGGCCGCAACGTACACGGCAAGCAGGTTGTACACCATGTACACCCCGCTGAACGGGGCGGCGATATGATCGAGGGCGCATGTCCCCTGAACGCCGAAAGACAACCCCGTCTCGTCCACCACGACATGCTCGGCCGCATAGTCCAGATGCGCGCGCGAGAAGCCGCACCGGGGGCAGCGATAGCTTCCCAACTGGCCGTACTGGCGGTAGTCGTATTCCAGCAGCGACGAGCACTGCTGGCATATGTGAGCGTCGGCCACCGTGTTCTGGTCGAGCCCCAAATCCTGGCCGATCCCGAACGCCACCGTCTTGTTGGGGCATCGATCGGCGATGGCCTGGCACAGCGGATCGTCGGCGTTGTAGATCAGGACGGTATCCGGCGACTTCTCCAACGCCGAGACGATGCTACCCTGGATATGGTCGATCTCGCCTACGCGATCGAGCTGGTCGCGGAACAGGTTCAAAAGCAGCACGTAATTCGACTGCAGAAACGGCAGGATCTTCGCCAACCACAGCTCGTCGGTCTCGAACACGCCCCAGTTGGCGGACTTGGTGTGGAGCAGCGCGGTGGCGACGCCCGAGTCGAGGTTCGCCCCCGTGCGATTGCACACCACCTCCATACCGGCCCGCTCTGCGGCATCGGCAAGGAGGTTCGTGCAGGTGGTTTTCCCGTTCGTCCCCACCACCAGAATCGATCCGGCCGACAAGCGCGGGCGCAGGTGCGCAAGGAGGGCGGGGTCGGCGTACAGGGCGATCTTCCCGGGGAAGTTCGCCGCAGGGCGCCGAAACACGTTCTTCAATCCCCAGGTAGACAAGGCGCTAAGAGCGCGGGCGCCGACAAATCGCAAGCCCATCCGTTCCTCCGTTTTGGTTGCTTCGTTTCCAGTCGAGATCCAGACCGGGTGGTACAGTGCCGTCAATTATACGGGAACGAGAGTCGACAAGGGGAAATGAAGCACTATATACAGAAGCGGGCGGCTCACCCCGGAAACGAGCGGCCAAAATAACGCCCCGATGACGAGAATGTCTCGACACGGTAAAGATCCCGCAATTCCATAGTGCGCAATCGAAAAACGTGAGAGAGTGTAGCCACCGCAAAGGAAGCGGAGCGAATCCCCTTCCGAAGCGGATTGACAACCTCCTTTCGTTGACACGGCGAGCAGGCCTTCCTTCCCCCTCCTGAACCTGCTCGCAACCAGGGCACCCCCTTTGCCCGAACAAGCTATGGCCCGCAGAACCCCCTTTCTCTGCGGGCCATCTCTTTTTTTCAGCGCCATCCGATGCCGCGCGCCCGAGGCGGACGGCCCCCAGGCGGCCCGACCGCGCCACGGTCGCCTCCCGGCGCCCTCGATGTCGGCGGGAGCGGCTCCCAAGCGGCTCGATCGCGCACCGGCGCTTCCGCAAACCGCCCGCAAGCCTGCCTACGTGCGGAAACAGGCAGACTTGTGCGGGCTTGGTGAGGAACGGCGATGCCTTGCAGGTTGCCAGACGGTTGGGTATACTGCATTCCTGCACTTGAAAGAGTGCGCGCGCCAACGTGGCTCAGCTGGTAGAGCAACGCACTCGTAATGCGTAGGTCAGCGGTTCGAATCCGCTCGTTGGCTCCATAAAAAACGAGGTCAGACGTTTGTCTGGCCTCTTTTCGTTTCGCGGAGGCGAAGCTTGCCAGCCTACGGTGCGCAAACCCCCCTTGAACCTCGAAACCTACATGCGATAATCGGCACAGGAAACCTCATCGAAAGGACCCTTCATGAGCGCGGACTCAGCTGTTCGATTCACGGCAAGCGACGAAACGACCCAGATAATCAAAAGAACAGCAGGGGAAATCGAGCCTCAGGTCATCGAGATGCGGCGCTACTTCCACATGCATCCCGAGCTGAGCGGGCAGGAATTCCGCACCGCCATCCACATCGAAACCATCCTGGACAAGCTGGGGGTCGAGCACAGAAGAGTCGCCGGGACCGGCATCATCGCCACCATACGGGGAGAAGCGCCCGACGCCTACGACGCCCAGGGAAAGCCGCGGCGGCGCGTGGCCCTGCGCGCCGACATCGACGCGCTGCCCGTGACGGAAAGGACCGGGGTCGCCTACGAGTCGTACAACGAAGGAGTCATGCACGCCTGCGGACACGACTGCCACATCTCCATGATGCTGGGCGCCATCGACATGATCACCCGCCTGAAAACCCACCTCAGAGGCGAGGTCCGTATCATCTTCCAACCTGCCGAGGAAATATCCGACGGCGCCATGATGATGATCGGCGCAGGGGCCATCGAGGGCGTCGACGCGATTTACGGGGCCCATATCTGGAGCGAAGTGGAGGCGGGCACCATCTCGTGCGAACCGGGGCAGCGCATGGCGCACACCGATTGGTTCCGCATCGATATCAAGGGCGTAAGCTCCCACGGGTCGATGCCCCACAAGGGAATCGACGCCGTCGTGGTCGGAGCCGAGCTGGTCACGGGCCTGCAGGTGCTGGTGAGCCGCGATACCTCCCCCTTCGAGCCGGTGGTGGTGACCGTCGGCGAATTCCACTCCGGAGAGGCCCGCAACATCGTTTCGGGCTCGGCCTACCTCACGGGAACCATCCGCACCTGGAGCGACAAGATGCGCTCGGAGGTGCCCGAGCGCCTGAAGCGCATCGTGGTCGAAGTGTGCTCGGCATTCGGGGCGACCGCCACGTTCTCCTACGAGAACGGCAACCCCGGGCTGTCCAACGACCCCGAACAGGCCGCGATCTGCCGCGGCTCCATCGAGCGCGTGCTGGGTGAAGACGCCCTGGCCACGTACCGCGGCACGCTGTCGGGCGAGGACTTCAGCGAGTACCTGAATCGCATTCCGGGCGTGTTCGTGTTCGTGGGAGCGCGCAACGAAGAGCTGGGATGCGTGCATCCTCAGCACAGCTGCTTCTACAACGTGGACGAAAGCGTGCTGATCAAAGGCTCGATGGTCGCAGCCCAGTGGGCCGCCGACCAGCTGGCCTGATCGCGTTAAGAGACCGGCTTGTCGTCGGGTGCGGCCGGGGCGTCGAACAATCGCGGCACCTTCCACTCCCCGACGGTCGAGGGAACGCCGTCCCAGCGCGGATCGTTGTACACCTTCATGGAATCGGGGCGGGCGGCGCAGATCAGCGTGAGGTCGAACTCGCGCGCGAGCTCGATGGTCAGATCGGTGGGAACCGCCTTCGACACCAGGATGGGAATGCCCGCGCGGATGGCTTTCGTCACCATATCCACCGGGATGCGGCCGCTGGTGTAGATGATCGCCTGCGACAGATCGTCATGGTTGCGCAAAGCACAGCCGATCACCTTGTCGAACGCGTTGTGCCTGCCCAGATCCTCACAGGTGTATAAAACGTTGTCCCCGATGGCCAAATAGCAGCTGTGGGCCCCGAACGTTCGGCGATGCATGGGCGTGTCGCCCGAGAACAGGTCGGCCAGCCGGAATATCCAGGCGGGCTCCCACGGCACCGGCGTCACGGGCTCCATGCCCTGCCCGACGGTCTCCAACACCTCGAACACCTTGTTCCCAGTGCAGCACGACGGGATGATAGGGGCCGATACCGGGCGCAGATCGCGCTTCTCCTTCAACAGCACGCGGATGATGGTCGCATGCTCGCAAAGGTACATGAACTCGACGTCGTCGGCCGATTCTATGATCCCTTCGGTGAACAGCCGCCCCAGCACGAGCTCCTGCAGATCGAACGGGGAGCAGACGATGCGCATGCTCAGCTTGCCGTCCAGATACACGTCCAGCGTGTGCTCGCCTTGGACGTCTTCCTGCTCGAACCCGCGACGGCCGTCCCTCAGGTACACCTCGGCCGGGTATTCGAAAACGGCCACCTGCTCTTCGGATCGATCAAGAGATTCCACGCTGTCCCCCGTACGTACTTCGCCATTCGGCGCATGCGCATCCGCCGCGCCGGCGCCGGCGGAAAGGTCGCCGAAGCCGATCGCGCACGGGCAACGCGCCGCGCGATTCGCATTCTTCCACATTCGCCGCCACCGGGAAACCCTAGGGCATCCCAGGTATGAATTAGATGGTATTTGGACAAATTCCCGCACATGAACACGGGTATGTGGCAATATCGACAATCGGATAGCCGCGCCGCCTGGAAATGCGATCCACGCGCATCGAAGGGCCGGCAAGCAAACGCAGCATAGACGCAACACCCGCCGAACTTTGGCGAGCTAGGAGATCGCATGGGCCTTTTTTCCCGTTTCGAGAACAAGATGGAAGACACGCTGGAAGGCGCCGCGAACAAGATGTTCGACGCACCCATCTCACCCGTTCAGATAGCTAAGAAATGCGAGAAGCAGATGCGCCGCGAGACCATGGTGGGCGCCGGCAAACAGTTCGCCCCCACGCTGTACACCATCCTGGTCAACCCCGGCGACGACGAGCGCCTGTTCGGATACTACCCCACCCTCGCCGGTGAGACCGAAACCTACCTGAGCGCCAAGGCCGCCGAAGAAGGCCTGGTCATGGACGGTCAACCGCTCGTGCGCTTCGTGGTCGACGAAACGCTGAAGCACGGCAAGTTCGACGTGATAGCCGAAGCCGTCGCCGCGCCCATCATCGCCCAGCTGCGCGAAGAAGAGCTGGTGCGCTACGGCATCGTGGCCGCTCCGGCCAAACCCCAGCCCGCATCTGGGTACGCCCAGCAAGTGTCCGACCGCGCCTCCCGGGCCCAGGCCCGCCCCGCTGCGGGCGAATACGGCCAGAACGCCTATGCGCCCGAAGCCGTGCACGCCGGGTACGCCCAGCAGAACTCCCAGAACCTGGACGACCCCGCGCTCGTCGGCTACGCGGAGCGCGCCGGGGCGCCCGCGCGCAAGCCCCCCCTGCCCTACGTTCCCGAAGAAGAGATCGACTACTCCATCGACTACGGCCAGTACACCTTCGACAGCGAGGACTTCGAGGATTACCGCTCGAAGGCCGAGAAGGACCGCCGCAACCGAGCTATGTACGGAACCAGCCAGCCCCTCGAGCAGGATCGCGCCGCGCGACGCGGCGGAGCGCCGGCGGTTGCGCCCATTCCCGTGGGCGGCGCTGCGATGGCGCCGGCCGCCCCGCGACCCGATGACGGAAGCTACGCGACCCGCAGCAGCAATTCCCTGCCGCTGGCCGGGGCACGACGCGCCCGCGTGATCGACCGCGCCTACCAGCGCACCTACGATCTGGCCGGGGCCCACATAACCCTGGGCCGGGGAACCGGCAACGACATCGTCGTGCAGGATTCGGCCGCAAGCCGCCGCCATGCCGAGCTGCGCCTGTCCCCCCAGGGGTATTGGACCCTCACCGATATGGGCTCGACCAACGGAACGCTGGTGAACGGGGCCGCCATCACCGTGCAGACGCTCCAAAACGGCGACACCTTCACCATCGGCAAGACCAACTTCCAGTTCGTCGTCGGTTAGCCGCATCCGTCACCGTATGTCGCGAGCCTGTACGCCACTACTGCTTAGGAGCGTTTTATGATCGACGTCGTTCTGCTTGCCGGACGACTTCTGTTCGTCGCGTTGCTGTTCGTGTTCCTGTTCGCCGTCATGCGGACGGGTATCGGACTGGTGCGCGGACAGCGCAAGAAAGAGCGGACCTGGAACCTTTCGGTCGAGAAGGGCCCCAAGGAACTGCGCGGGGTCTCGATCGTCGTGCGCGGCCCGGTCATCGTCGGCCGCAGCCCCAACGCCGACATCGTCATCGGAGCCGGCTACGTTTCCGCGCGCCATGCGCGTTTCACCCTCATGGGGCAGAACCTCTTCGTCGAGGACCTGGGCTCCACCAACGGAACCGCCGTCAACGGGCAGCTGCTGAACGGCCCCTCCGCGCTGCGTAACAACGACATCGTCAACGTCGGCGACGTGGCCATTCGAGTAAGGCACAGCTAATGGGTCGCCGCAGCTCATACCGATCGACCGAACGCTCGCGCAAGGGGGCCATCACGCCTTTCGGCAGCCGCACCGATATCGGGTGCGTGCGCGACCACAACGAGGATTCGCTGATCGTGGCCCCGCCCCTGTACGTCGTAGCCGACGGGATGGGGGGACACGCCGCCGGCGAGGTGGCGTCCGAGATCGCCGTCAGCACCATCGCCAAACACGTTCCCGCTCATCCCGACGCCCTGGCGCTGGGAGAAGCGGTCAAGCAGGCCAACCAGGCCATCATCAAGGCCGCCCGGGACGGGGTGGGCCGCGAGGGGATGGGCACCACCTGCACCGCCGCGATGCTCGAGAAAGACAAGCTGGTCATCGCGCAGGTGGGAGACTCGCGCGCCTACCTGCTGGGCGACGGCCACCTGCACCAGATCACGCGCGACCACAGCCTGATGGCCAACATGATCGAAGCGGGCCAGATCACACCCGAGGAAGCGCGGTCGCATCCCAACCGCTCGGTCATCACCCGCGCTCTGGGAAACGACCCCGCCACCGAGCCCGACCTGTTCGAAATCGACGTTCAGGCGGGCGATAGGTTGCTCCTGTGCTCGGACGGACTGACGGGCATGCTGCGCGACTCCCAGATCGAATCCATCATGACGCGCGTGAAAGACCCCCAGCGGTGCGCATCCCAGCTGGTCAACGAGGCGATCGCTGCGGGCGGGATCGACAACATCACCGTCATCATCGTCGATATCGTGGGCCAGCGCGAAAAGCAGATCAAGCGCATCGCGCGCCGCACGAAGATAACCGTCGCGTTCGCCTTCATGCTTCTGATAGCCGTGATGGGCGCCGGGGCCTACGGTTCGTGGTGGTACCTGAACCATTCGGCCTACCTCGCCGACGATAGCGGGTACGTGGCCATATACCGCGGAGTGCCCGGCGAGGTGCTGGGATTCAGCCACTCCGAGCTGGTCGAGAAAACCGACGTGAAGGTAAGCGACCTGCCCGCCGGAAGCGCGGACCGCATCCAGGACACCTTGCGCGTATCCGACCTCGACGAGGCATACGACCTGGTCGATCAGTATCGCGAGGAGATCAGCTCCCGAAAGGAGGCGAGTAAGCTTTGACGCGCCGCAACCTCGAACTCGCCCTCCTCGTCATAGGGGCCCCCGTCGTCATCCTGCTGTTCGCCATGCTCGCCCTGAACCAGGGCGAATCCATCTCGGTGAACTCGCTGGGGGTGCCGCTGGGGATCTTCGGGGCGTTCCTCGTATCTCACCTGGCCGTGCGCCGCTTCGCCCCCGAGGCCGACCCCGCCATCCTGCCCATCGTGTTCGTGTTGGCGGGCATCGGCATCTGCTTCGTCACCAGGCTCGCCCCCGATCTGGCGGTCAACCAGGTCGCTTGGCTGTTCGTGGGCGTCGGGGCCATGGTGGGCGTGCTGGCCCTCTCCCGCAACATCGAGAAGGTCGCGAACTACAAGTACACCTTCATGCTACTGGGCATCGCGCTGCTGCTCTCGCCCATGATCCCCGGCCTTGGCCAGGAAATCCTGGGAAGCCGTATCTGGCTGCACATCGGATCGTTCTCCTTCCAGCCCGGCGAGGTGGCCAAGATCGCCATCGTGCTGTTCCTGGCAGGATACCTCTCCACCAACCGCGAGATGCTCTCGGTGTTCACCATGAAGGTGGGGCCGCTACACGTGCCCGACCTGCGCACCCTCCTTCCCATGCTGGTCATGTGGGTCGTCGCGCTGCTGGTAGTGGTCTTCGAGAAGGACCTGGGCAGCGCCCTGGTGTTCTTCTTCGTGTTCCTGGCCATGCTGTATGCGGCCACGGGGAAGAAAACCTACCTGGTCGTGGGCATCGGGTTAATCGCCGTGGGGTTCCTCGGTGTCTGGGGCACCTTCTCGCACGTGCAGACCCGCGTCGCGAACTGGCTCGATCCCTTCGCTGATGCGCAGGGCGCGGGATACCAGATGGTCCAGGCCCTGTACTCCATCGTCGACGGCGATATCTTCGGCCGCGGAATCGGGAACGGCCTCGCGGTTCAGATCCCCGTCGTCGAAAGCGACTTCATCTTCGCCTCCATCGCCGAGGAAACCGGCCTTCTGGGAGCGTCGGGCGTGCTGCTCTTGTACGTCAGCCTCGCCATCCGCGGCTACGTCACCGCAAGCCGCGCGAAAAGCGACTTCAGCTCGTTTATGTGCGTCGGACTGACCACCATCATCGTCTTGCAGGCGTTCATCATCGTCGGCGGCGTGACCGGGCTCATCCCGCTCACCGGCCTCACCCTGCCCTTCATCAGCCAGGGCGGCTCGTCGCTTCTGGCCAGCTTCATCTCCGTGGGCTTCCTTCTGCGCTGCGGTGACGAGGCCACGGGCGTCAGCGAGGAGATGGCCAACGCGACCGTCACCATCAACAACAACAGCGTGCTGGGGCGCGTGTCGCTGGGCAGGCGCCTCACCCACTCGATCATCGCGTTCGGCCTGCTGTTCTCGCTGCTCGTGGGCAACCTCACCCAGCTCATGGTGGTCAACGCCGCCGAATACCAGTCCATGCCCGGCAACAACCACACGCTGGCGAAGAAGGCGCGCATCCAGCGCGGCACCATCACCACGGCGGACAACGTGGTTCTGGCCGAGAGCGTGAAGAACGACGACGGCACCTACAGCCGCGTCTACCCCGCCGGATCGCTGGCCAGCCAGGTGGTGGGCTACCAGTCGAACCAGTACGGAACCAGCGGCATCGAATCCACCCAGGACGAAGCGCTGACCGGCACCACCAACCACGCAACCTGGCTGGATGTGCTGAACCAGGAAGCGGGCATCACCACGGCGGGCAACAGCGTCGAGCTCAGCCTGAACTCCACCGTTCAATCCGCCGCGCAGAAGGCGCTCGAGGGCTACACCGGGGCCTGCGTCGTGATGAACCCCAAGACCGGGGCGATCCTCGCTATGGCCTCGAGCCCCACGTACAACGCCGCCGACTTCGAATCCGTTATCAAATCTGCCGCGCAGAATGCCGATGGCTCCACGTCAAGCCTGGTCAACCGAGCGACGCAGTCGCTTTACGCCCCCGGCTCGACGTTCAAGATCGTCTCGCTTGCCACCGCGCTGGAAAACAACGTCGCCACACCCGAAACCACCTTCACCTCTCCCGGCGAGATCACCATCGGCGGGGGCAAGGTCACGAACTTCGACTCGAACGACTACGGGACGCTCACCCTCAGGCGCGCGACCGAACTGTCGTCCAACACGGCGTTTGCCCAGCTCGGTCTGAAGATCGGGGCGACCACCCTGGTCTCGGGCGCCGAGAAGTTCGGGTTCGGCACCAACCTGAAGTTCGACCTGCCCACCGCAACCTCCCTCATGGCAGACCCCAAGACCCTCAGCGACTGGGAGCTGGCCTGGGCGGCGATCGGCCAGCCCGTCGGCGACGATGCCGTCGTCGGCCCCCAGGCCACCGTGCTGCAGATGGCGATGGCGGGAAGCGCGATCGCCAACGACGGCACCGTTATGAACCCCTACCTGGTTCAATCCATCTACAATGCCAACGGGGAGCGCAGCTTCACCGCGACGCCCAGCGTGCTTTCCCAGGCGGTGAGCGCCGAGACCGCGACGCGGGTACGCGACGTGCTGAAAGGCGTAGTGAACAACGGAACCGGCACCGCGGCCCAGATCCAGGGCGTTCAGGTTGCCGGAAAAACCGGAACGGCCGAAACGGGCAAGGAGCTCGACGACAGCTGGTTCGTGGGCATGGCGCCCGCGGACGATCCCAAAGTCGTCATCGCCATCGTGCTCGAGCAAGACGGAACCGAGGGCGACGGCGCTGCAAAAGCGCAAAATGTGTTGAAAACGGCACTTAAGCAAGAGGGACTTCTCTAAGATGAGGTATTGTAGTAATTCATATTGCCGAAGTCACTTAAACGCAGCATAAACAGGCAAAAAGGAGCACCACGTGACTGGATCGATGACCGGTCGGTTGTTGAACAACCGCTACATGATTACCGAACGAGTCGGCGTCGGCGGAATGGCCGAGGTCTACCGCGCCCAAGACAACGTGCTGGGCCGCACCGTTGCGGTTAAGGTCATGCTGTCTCAATATGCTGAAGACGAGGTGTTCACCGCACGGTTCCGCCAGGAAGCGGCGGCGGCGGCCAACCTGCAGAGCCCCTACATCGTGAACGTGTACGACTGGGGCCAGGACAACGGCACGTACTACATCGTCATGGAATTCGTCCGCGGCAGCGACCTGAAAAACGCCATCAACCAGCGCGGGGCCATCAACCAGCGCAAGGTTGCCGAGATCGGATCGCAGGTCTGCCAGGCGCTTTCGGTGGCGCACGGGCTGGACATCATCCATCGCGACATCAAACCGCAAAACATCATGGTGCAGCCCGACGGCAACGTCAAAGTCATGGACTTCGGCATCGCACGGGCGAAGAACTCCACCATGGCCAAAACCTCGGCCGTCCTGGGAACCGCGCACTACATCTCCCCCGAACAGGCGCAGGGAAAAGACCTCACGCCCGCCAGCGACATCTACTCGCTAGGCGTCGTGCTGTACGAATCCGTCACGGGGAAGCTGCCCTTCGACGGCCCCGATGCGGTGAGCGTCGCCATGAAGCAGGTGCAGGAGGCCCCCGTGCCCCCCAGCCAAGTGAACCCCGCGATCGATTCCGACTTCGAGGCCATCATCCTGAAGGCCATGAGCAAAAACCCGCTCGACCGCTTCAACACAGCGCTTGAGATGCGGCGCGCGCTGAACGACTACCTGGCGGGCCGCACGGTGAACGTCGGCTCGTTCAACACCGCTCAGACCGCCGCAATGACCTCCAACCTCCCGGTGATGAATGCGGGCAACGGGGCCTACGCGGGCGCTGGCTCCACCTCGGTGATGCCCGCGCTGGCCGAAGAGGCCCACAGCACCGGCACAGCGGGCAGCAACGCGTACCTGAACTCGAACAACAAGAAGCAGGGGCGCGGCAAAACCATCGGCATCGTGGTCGCCATCCTCGCGGCCATCGCGCTCATCGCGGCCGCCGTCCACTTCTTGGGAAACGCGGCGGACGGGGTCGAAGTGCCCACCGTTACCGGGTCGACGCTCGAAGAGGCCACCGATTCCATCCAGAAGGCCGGGTTCACCGTCGGATCGGTTCAGTACAGCTACGATTCCTCGGTTGAAGCGGGCAAGGTGGTTTCGCAGGACCCCAAGGGCGGATCCAAGGCGAAGGCGAAATCCAAGATCAACCTGATAATTTCCGAAGGCGAGGAAACGGTCGAGGTTCCCGACCTCACCAACATGACGCCCGAAGCGGCCCAGAAGGCGCTTTCCGCGGCGGGCCTCAAATACGTCGCCGGTGCGGCCGAGCACTCCGACCAGGTGGCATCGGGCAAAGTGGCACGTCAGAACCCCGAGGCCGGCACCAGCGTTCCGGCAGGCTCGTCGGTCACCTACTACCTCTCCGCCGGTGAAGAGACCGTCAAGATCCCCAACGTCGTGGGCATGAGCGAAAGCAAGGCCAAGGTCACGCTCGAAAACGCCGGGTTCTCCGTCGAGGTGGAGAAAGCTTCCAGCTCCAGCGTCAACGAGGGCGACGTCATCAGCCAGACCCCCGGGGCCAACAGCGGGGCGAAAGCCGGGACCACCGTGCTGATCACCGTCAGCGCCGGAACGAAGAGCTACACGGTAAAGGTGACGGCCGGAGAGGGCGGAACCGCCTGGGCCGAACCCGACACGGTGAGCGAAGGCGGAAGCGTCACCATTCGTTACCAGGCCAAGCCGGGATACAAGGTGTCCCAAGCGACGGGCGCCACGGGAACCGACTTCAAAGCTACCAGCAACACCGAGGGCAGCTTCACCGTCAACAACGTGACTCAGAACCTCAGCATATCCGTCACCTTCGTACCCGATTCGAGCGGTAACACCAACGGCGGCGGGAACGGTCAAACCGGCAACAACACCAATACGGGCGGAGGAACAACGTCCAACTAGGGCGCTCACCATCTGCTACAATGTTCAGCACGCCCTCGTAGCTCAGGGGACAGAGCACCGCTCTCCTAAAGCGGGTGTCGGCCGTTCGAATCGGCCCGGGGGCGCCATCGAAACCATCGGGCCGCACGTCGAACAGATTTGCGGTCCGTTTCGTTTCCCGACGAGGCCAAGGTCTGGCATCATCCTCGGCGAAGGGGAAACCGCAAGATCGGATTGCGGTCCAGGCTCCGGAATACGGCCCGCCCGCCTCGAGAAAAAGCGAGAAAGGACGCCGGGTGTCCCAGCCGGTTCTCACAGCCAACCAGAACAAGATGCTCGTCGATGGTTACGAGGTCTTTTCGCAGGCGTTCCCAGCTGAAACGACCGAGCTGAACCGATTCTCATACAAGCACTTCGGCAACCCCAACCTGCTTGAAACGCCCGCCACCTTCACCTACGAAAACGGGCGGGCGGTTGCAATGCAGTGGTACCAGGGCGTGCCCATCTCGTATGGGGAAGACGTCATCAGGGCGGCCATGACCGCCGATACCGCCGCTGTGAACGAAGGTCGGGGCTTCCCCTTCCTCAGATGCTTCCTCGAAGGAAACAAGAAGATGAAAGAGCTGGGAATCCCCTTCCGCATGGGCAACCCCGACGCCGAATCCTTCCCCGTCGTCACCAAGCTCGGCGATACCGTCATAGAGAACTTCAACCAGGTGTATATCACTCGGGACGAGCTTGGCGAACGAGCCCCCTTCTCGAGCCTGGGCGGCGCCATCGGGCTGCGGCGCCCGAGCCCGCTCGAGCGCATCAACCGCCTTTCGAAGCGGGCGAAGGGCCTCGCCTTCTCCGAATCCGACGCCTGCCCGTTCTCCGACGCAGATTACCGCCGCATCAACGAGGAAAGACTTTTCTCGCTGAGCCGCGGCGACACCTATTACCGATGGCGCATCGACGGACAGCCGGGGAAGTCGTTTCGCTACCTCGTAGCCCGAAAGAACGGCGAGCTCGCCGGCTTTTTCGTCGTATGGCCGCGCGAAGACGGCTGGACCGAGCTTATGGACTGGGGCCTGTACCTCGATGAGGCGGGAAACAAAGCCCTGTTCGCAGCGCTTTTATCGCGCTGCATAACCTGGGGTTCGAGCTTCTTCGCCTCGTTCCTCAGCGAAAGCCGAGACGAGATGCGCTATTTCAGAAACGTAGGGATAAACCCCTATGCCCCTCAAGGATCCCCCGTTATCGACCACATAACGATCGCCCTTTTAGACGAGGCTTTCGACAAGCGCGTCCTTGATGGGTCGAACTGGAAGATACGCAAGTCCGACCTGGATTTTTCTATGAACAGGCTATAAGAAACGGGGCTGGTATATGCAAACGACCGCGATCGATCTCTTCAAATCGTCACTTCGAGCCAGGCCCGAGAGAGTGCTGTTCTCAGACGAACGGAAGGCCGTTACGTATGCGCAAGCCGACGAGTCCACCTCCCGAATCGCACGGGCCGTGCTTGCCCGAAAGCTATCGAAGCAGCCGGTGGTGATCTTCCTCGACAAGACAGTCGAGTGCCTCGAGGCCTTCCTCGGCGTGATGCGCAGCGGAAACTTCTACTCTCCCATCGAAATAAGCATGCCTGCGCGCAGGATCGAATCGATCTTTTCCACCCTCGAGCCAAGCCTCGTCATCAGCGATGGAAAACTCAAGGACCGTCTGGGCGCAGCCGGATACAACGGGGATATCATCGATCTGTCCGAGATCGATTCTGAGCCCTTGGCCGACCCAAGCGAGCTTGAGCGCGCTGAACGCTCTATCATCAGTACCGACCTTCTTTACGTGCTGTTCACATCAGGCTCAACCGGCGTCCCCAAGGGAGTCGCCGTCTCGCACGGCTCGGTGATCGATTTCGTCGAGTGGACCACCTCCACCTTCGGCCTGTCCGCCGAGACGGTCCTGGGAAACCAAGCGCCCTTCTATTTCGATAACTCGGTGCTCGATATCTACTCCGCACTGCGCTGCGGAGGCCGAGCCCACATCATCCCTCCCGAGCTGTTCGCGTTCCCCGCACCCTTGTTCGAGCATATGCGGAACAGCGGCGTGAACACGATCTACTGGGTTCCCTCGGCACTCGTGCACGTCGCGAACCTGAAGGGACTGGAGGGAGGAGACCTTCCCGACCTGGAAACCATTTTGTTCTGCGGCGAGGTCATGCCCAACAAGCAGCTCAATCAGTGGAGGAGGGCGTTTCCCGAATCATTCTTCGCAAATCTCTACGGTCCGACGGAAGCAACGGTGGCCTGCGGATTTTTCGCCGTGGATCGCGCCTTCAGCGACGACGAACCCCTCCCTATGGGGGCAGCGCGACGCAATACGGAGTTCCTCCTGCTGGATGAGCACGATAAGCTGGTCACCGAACCGGAGAGGATCGGCGAACTCTGCATAAAAGGGGCCTGCCTCGCCCGCGGGTACTACGGAGCACCCGAGAAAACCGCAGAGGTCTTCACCCAGAACCCCTGCAACCCCCACATACCCGACACTATCTACCGCACCGGGGACCTGGCTTATTACAACGAACTGGGCGAGCTTGTCTTCTCGTCCCGGAAAGACTTCCAGATCAAACTGGGAGGGCGAAGGATAGAGCTGGGCGAGATCGAAACCGCCGCTTCAGCCGCCCCCGGTGTCGAGCGATGCTGCTGTCTGTTCAACGCCCCGGAAAGCAAGATCGTGCTGTTCGCAAGCGGTTCGGTCGACAAGGCGTCCCTGAGAAACGACCTGCGCGACAGGCTGCCGCGCTACATGATTCCCGCTTCCATCGCGATCATCGACAGCCTTCCCTTGAATGCGAACGGCAAAATCGACCGTGCGAAACTGAAGGAAATGCTCTGATGGTCGGCGTCGCGGGCAAAAACCCTTCCCCTGTAGCATCGCTTCAAGAGTTTTTCGAGATCATGAGAGCTTTTAAGGAAAGCGCCACGGGAGGTGCCTACGGTAACTGCTACCTTATGCCGAACAGGGTCGAACCCCTCGTCATCGAAGGAGCTCTGAGCTTCGCTGCCGACGAAACCACCTTGATATTCTTCGAGCGGCGCGACGGGTTCACCCAGATCCACTTCCTGCGGAAAGAGGCGGCCTACAGCGAGGTGCCGGACAAGGCGGCCCTCGACATGCTCGCCGAACCCCGAGAAGAGCCTCTGATGGCAGAGATCCCCTTCTCTGCGAAATCCACAGGTGAAAATATTCCCGGCGCCGCACGCGCATCGGTCGATTTTCTCGAACGATGCGGCTTTTCGATCATCCGCATCAGCCGGCGGCTCTCGCTGCGGCCCACCGTGCGCAACAACCAACCCGGCGAGTCCGAAAACGGCCGCGGTTTTGATGCCTCGTCACTCATCGAGATCGCAAGCGTTTCTGATGCAGCATCCATAAGCCGAATGCTCGAAAAGGGCTTCGATCCGTTCTGCGACTACATTCCAACCGATCGGGAGCTGCGCGACATCCTCTCGTCAGGCAGGGTTTACTGCATACGAGACGCCTCAGAAAGCCCCGTCGCCTTCCTGCATTGGAGCCGGTCGGGGGCTGCCAGCGAACTCAAGCACCTTTACGTCGAGGACAGCGCTCGCGGCTGCGGATACGCCCGCATGCTGGTCCGCCGCTATCTTGAAAACCTGCCCCTAGACGTGAAAACCCGCTTCCTCTGGGTAAACGACGCGAACGAACCCGCGCTGGCCTTGTACGATGACCTTGGTTACCGGTTCGATGGCCGAAGAGCTGTCGAGTTGACGAAAGGGATATAGATGGAAATTTCAACCGAGCAGATTAAGCAAATAGTCGAAAACGTCAATCCCTCGGCTCTGAACAGCGACGGCCTTATTGAAGAAGGAGCCCTGGATTCCCTCGACATCGTCACGCTCGTGGCCGATTTCGAGGAAGCCGTCGGCGCTTCGATCGACGTTTCCTACATCACGCCCGAAAACTTCAGCAGCATCGAGGCGATGGCTGCATTCCTTAAGAAGGCGCAAGGTGAGAACTAGCGAACCGAAGCCGATGGTGTTCTTCGTCCCCCATCAAGACGACGAATACCTGACGTTCGGTCTGGCCATTCTCAGGGCCTCGCAAACCCACGACGTGCACGTGGTGCTGTGCACCGATGGCAGCCTGGACGACACGCGCAACCAACTGGGAAGCGGAAAACGCTGCTACCTTCCCGAATTGGGAAAAGGGCGACGCATCCATTTCGGCAGGCACCGCTACGATATCTCAGTACAGGAATTCATCGGAATCAGAGACGGGGAATTCCGCACGGGATGCGAGCTTTTGGGAGTACGTCCGAACAATGTCCATATCGCCCCAAATCGCGCCGTCGATGGCAGCCTCTCGCCTGATCTGGCAAGCGAGATCATCCGCGACTACCTGTCCACGCTACCCGAGGCCGTCGTCTGCACCGAGGTTCCCATCGACTGCCCGCTGTACGACCCGAACGCCCCCGGCTACAGCGACGTGTATCACTCGGATCACCATGCGCTCGGAAACGGGGCGCGCATACTTTTCGAAAGCGGGAAGATAACCGAACTCATCTACTACGCCGACCCGTATTACCTGCAGCTTTTCAAGAACGCTGCTCCGCATATCGATTTCAAGGCACTTGTGCCCAACCAAACGGAGCTCGGCGTGCTGCGCAAAGCTGCGAAGGCCTATCGGCGCTGGCGACCTTCCCGCCGGCAGTTCGCAGTTGCCTGGCACAGCGCATCCCCTCTATTTCCGCAGGTAACCGGCGATTGGAACAACTACTTTTACCGAGCCCCGCGATAAAAAGGCGGCCGCGCGGTGCGACCGCCTTCGGTGCTTTTCTGCTGCAGCCCTCTACCGAGCCGCCGAGCGCTTCCCCAGAACGGGAACCGCCACCGCCAGAACCGCCAGGCCGAACACCAGCGACGGCCACGGGCTCATCGTGAACCCTGCCATCAGGTACCCGATGAAGCACACCACCATGACCAGCGTCGCGTACGGAAGCTGGGTAGACACATGACGCAGATGGTTGCACTGCGCGCCCGTCGAGGACAGGATGGTCGTGTCGGAAATGGGAGATACATGATCGCCGTACACAGCCCCGCCCAGCGTTGCGCCGATCGCAACCAGGAACAGCGGGTTGTCCGCCGGAAACACGCCCAGCACGATGGGAAGGATAAGCGCCACCGTGCCCCAAGACGTGCCCATCGCAAACGCAATGAACGCCGCCACCAGGAATATGATGGCGGGAAGCAGCGCCAGGCTCGCCCCGATGCTGGTAAGGAAGCTGGACACGAACTCGCCGGTGCCGATCATGTAGCGGCACACACCGCCCAGCGACCAGGCAAGAACCAGGATCATAATCGCACCCACCATCGAGCGCACGCCCTCCGAGATCCCCTCGGTGAACCCCGACAGGGTGGTCAGCCCCCGCGGAAGGAACATCGCGGCAGCGACGCACAGGGCCACCACCACGCCGATGCACAGTCCCGAAATGGGATCCTCGCCAACAGCGGTGGCGAAATCGACGCCTTCGAAGAACCCGCCGACAAACAGCATTCCCACGATAGAGAAGATGATCAGCGCGATAATGGGAATAACCAGGTCGTACACGCGCCCCTTATCGGAAACGTTCAGGCCCTTGTAAGCCTCGGAAGCCGCCTGGGCCGCGCAATCGATGTCCGCCTCTTCGGTGACCACGGCAGGAACCTCGGGACGACCCGCCAGTTCGTCATCGGACTTGCCGTCGATCCCCATCGAGGACGCCTTCTTCAAAGCACCCGTCATGCTCAGCCGAACCTCGCGCCCCTCGGCGGCGGCCATCTGGGCCTCGCGCATCGGGCCGAACTCGGTGGCGGTGATGATCATGTAGAACACGAAGAAGATGGTGAGCAGCGCATAGAAGTTGTACGGGATAGACGCCACGAAGGTGCTGAACCCGTCTTCGCCCATGTATCCGCCGATCGCGACGGCCCACGAAGAGACCGGGGCGATGATGCAGACGGGGGCGGCCGTCGAGTCGATGATCCACGCGAGCTTCTCGTGGCTCACGCGGAACCGGTCCGTCACGGGACGCATCACGGCGCCCACGGTAAGGCAGTTGAAATAGTCGTCCACGAAGATGATGATGCCCAGCACCGCACTGAGAAGTTGGGCCATCTTCGCGTTCTTCACGCGCGTGGCGACGAACTCGGCGTACGCGCGCGATCCGCCCGCGATGGCGATGACCACCACCAAGGCTCCCAGCAGCGCCAGGAACAAGATGAGCGCGGCGTTGCTTGAAATCTGCGTGGCCATCAGCTGTGGAAGCATGGTGAATGCGCCTATGGCCTGCGACACGCCCGGCCCGTCAGCGGAAAACGTGTAGATCAGCAGCCCGGAGAGCACGCCGATGGTCAGCGAGGAATACACCTCCTTGGTGATCAGCGCGAGACCCAGCGCCAACAACGGAGGCAGAATTGACCACAATCCTGTTGCAATCAGGTCGAACCCTTCCATAACGTTCCCTTCCAACTTCCCTGTATAAGCAAATCCATTCGCTAGTATAAGGTACCGACCCTGCATCGCAGAGCTGGCCGCCCAACCTTTTGCCCGAGCGCGATGTCGGCGCGCCCGAAAGCCCCGCGAGGCAGCCGGAGCGCCCGACGCAGGCGCGGCCGACGCAGGTGCGGGCGGCGCCCCTAGTAGCGGTTATCGAAGATGCGGCGCGTCTTCTTCTCGGAACGGGGCAAATCGCCGACAGGCACGCCTTTGGCGATCGGCGTCATGCCGATCTTCGCCTTGAATATGGCCTCGAGGTTGCGCTCGACGGCCTCGCGATCCTCGCCCGTCGCCTCAGTCTCGAAGAACACCGTCATGATGTCGTGACCCATCATGTGGTCGATCATCACCTGGTATTCCGACGACGTGCCGTCCGTGAAGGCGATGACCTCCTCGATCTGGGCGGGGAACATGTTCACGCCCTTGACCTTTACCATATCGTCGGTGCGCCCCGTGATGATGTCGATACGCGGATGGGGGCTGCCGCACTCGCACGGACCGGGGACGATGCGGCTGAGGTCGTGAGTACGGAAACGCACCAGCGGGGCGCCTTCCTTCTGCAGCGTGGTGAGCACGATCTCGCCGGTCTGGCCGTCGGGAACCGGCTCGCCGGTCTTCGGGTCCACGATCTCCAGATACACATAATCGCTCCAGATGTGCATGGCGCTGTCGGCGCGGCAGTTGATGCCGATGCCGGGGCCGTACACCTCGGTGAGGCCGTAGATGTCGTATAGCTCGACCCCCAGCTCGCCGGCGATGCGGGCGCGCATCTTCTCGCCCCAGCGCTCGGATCCGATGATGCCCTTGCGCAGGCAGATCTTGTCGCCGATTCCGCGCCGCTCGATCTCTTCGGCAAGCAGGAGCGCATACGAGCTGGTCGCGCACAGAACCGTGGACTTCATATCCATCATCATCTGCAACTGCTTATCGGTGTTGCCCGGGCCCAGCGGCACGGCCATGGCTCCCAGTCGCTCGACGCCCGCCTGGAAGCCGATGCCGGCGGTCCACAGCCCGTAACCGGGCGTGATCTGCACGCGGTCGCGCGGCGTGACGCCCGCGTACTGGTAGCAGCGCGCGAACTGGATAGCCCAATCCTCGATATCCTTCTTGGTGTAGGGGATGATGACGGGCGTGCCGGTCGTCCCCGAGGACGAATGGATGCGCACGATCTTCTCCTCGGGCACGGCAGCGAGCCCCAGCGGGTAGGCTTCGCGCAGATCGCCCTTGTCAGTGAAGGGGAGTTTGCGGAAATCCTCCAGCGTCTTCACATCCCGCAAGTCGATGCCCTCGAACTTCTTCGCGTAGAAAGGCGAGCGCTCTTTGAGCGTCTGGAAAGACGCCAGCACGGTGGTCAGCTGTTGAGGGGTCATATCCATATCCGTCCTGCTCTCTTCCTAAGAATGGGCCGCGCCCGCGCAAAGCGCGAGGCTTGCGCGAACCCGCGGCCCCACCATAGTAGCCTAGTCGCTTTTCCGAAGCGTTTCGATCACCGCGTCGACCGCGTCCTGGTTCATCTTCACGAAGCGGGGCTTCACGCACACCTCGATGGCGCGTTTGAGGTCGTCGGGGCCAAGGGGCAGCCTCGAACGGTGAACCGCCACCGAAAGCAGGATGGTGTTCAGGGCCTTCCTGCTTCCCACCAGCCGCACAAGCGCAGCGTCGTCCACCGTCTCCAAACGCTCGGGAGCGGCCGAGAAGGCTTCGGCCAAACGGCCGATAACGGCCTCGCCATCGTAAGGTTCCCTGCTCAAAGAGGCGGTAACGGGCTGAACGGAGGTTCGCGCGGTCACCAGCATGCCGTCGTCGGCCAGGTACGGAAGCACGCGCGCGGCCTCGGCCGGCTCGAACGCGACGATCAGATCGGCCGACTTCCTGCTCAGAAGCGGCGCGTACACCTCTTCGCCCTTGTCGCCCATACGCACGTGCGACACCACGTTGCCCCCGCGCTGAGCCATGCCGATGGTCTCGGCCGTGCGCACGTGCCAGCCCTTGGCCTGGGCGGCCTGGGCAAGTATCTTGGCGGCCAGCACCGTCCCCTGGCCACCGACACCCGTCAGAAGAATATCCAGCATGACGGCCTACCTTCCCGCGGAGATGCTGTCGTAGGGACATACGCTCACGCACAGCCCGCACCCGTTGCACAAGTCGGGGTCGATGAAGGCCTGACCGCGCTTTCCGCTGCGCGGACCTTCCGCGCGCGCGTCGAAGGCGATGCCCGGGCAACCGATTTCGGTGATGCACTTCTTGCAGCCCGTGCAGGATTGCGCGTCGATGACCACTGGGTCACCAGGTTTGACCAACTGGATGCAGGGAGAAACGTACAGAACCGCCGAAGGACCCGGGTAAGCGATAGCCCGCCTCGCCGCTTCGGTCGCAGCTCCCAGATCAAGCGGATCGGCGCGCTCAATGCATGAAAACCCGTTGGCCCGCAGTTCGTCTTCGATCGACAGCGGGGCCCTCTGCTCGCCCATCAAAGTCGCGCCCGTCCCCGGATGGGGCTGGGAACCGGTCATGGCCGTAGTCGCGTTGTCCAGCACCACCACCGTGATATCGTGGCCGTTGTACGCGGCATTCGCCAATCCGGGCAGACCGCTTGCGAAAAACGTCGAATCCCCGATGTAGGCTATCGCTTTGCAGTCGGGCTCGACCACCGCGAATCCTTGGGCCATGGTCACGCCCGCCCCCATGCACAGGCAGGTGTCCAGAGCGTCGAGCGGTTGGGCGTTTCCCAACGTGTAACAGCCGATATCCCCGCATTGCACGGCCGGCACCTTCTTCAAAGCGCGCTTCACCGCATAGAACGCCCCTCGGTGCGGGCACCCCGGGCACAGCACGGGCGGACGCAAGGGAAGATCGATCCCCAGGTCGGCAGCGGAATCATCCGCACGCTCCCCGGAAACGCCGAACCCCAAGAAGTCGGTCAGGCGGGAAACGAAGTCGTCGACGTCGTTCTCCCCCCGGTCGCGCGCCGAGCCGGTGAGCTTTCCCAGCACGTCGTAGCTCCCGTGCTGGCGCCCGCACAGACGCAGCAGCTCGTCTTCCAGCACATGGTCGAGCTCTTCGAGCACCAAGATGCGCTCGAGCCCTTCGGTGAATCGTCCGACCGCTTCCGCAGGAAACGGGTACGGGGTGCCCACCTGCATGAACCGATAAGAAGGAACGCTCGAGCCCGCACGTTGCGCCCGCGACGCGATGATGCGCAGGGCCTCGCGCGCATTCGCGGCGCTCGTCCCCCCTGCAAGTATTCCCAGGCAGGGGCTCTCGCCCTGAGTTTCGACGGGGTTGAAGCACGCGAAGCGCGCGGCTTCGGCAGCTCCAACGGCCCCGACCTCGGCAGCTTTTGCGCCCGATGGCCCCGCTGCTCCCGAAAACTCATCCGCGATAAGGGCAAGGCGCCGGTTGATCTGCCCGTGCGCCTCGTAGGAGCGCTTGGGGAAGATCACCCAGCGTTCGGTATCGCGCACGAAGCCCCCGTCGATCGGTTCGCGCGCAAAGGTCTCGGCAGGCGCCTCGAAGAATGCGGAAGCGTGATCGACCCGCGTGGTGGGCCTCACGATGACGGGCGTACCGTAACGTTCCGAGAGCTCGAACGCGGCTTTGACCATAGCATATGCCTGTTCGGGGTTGGCCGGGTCCAGCACGGGGACCTTCGCGAAAGAGGCGAAGCGGCGCGTGTCCTGCTCGGTCTGAGAGGAGATGGGGCCGGGGTCGTCAGCCACCACCAGCACCATGCCGCCCTTCACGCCCACGTAGTTCAGGCACATCAGGGGGTCGGCAGCCACGTTCAGCCCCATCTGCTTGCAGGTGAACAGGCACCGCGCACCTGCGGCGGAAGCGCCGGCCAGCACCTCGAGCGCCACCTTCTCGTTCGACGACCACTCAACGTGGACGCCGTGCGCAAGCCCCTCTGCGCGACGCCGCGCGATGGTCTCGATGATCTCGGACGAAGGGGTGCCGGGGTACCCAGCGACCACCCTCACGCCGGCTTCGAGGGCGGCGACGGCCATCGCCTCGTTGCCCATCAGCAGTTGCTTCGTCATGTTCCCGCCTTACAACAAGCCGATCACCCCCGATCGGCACCAGAGCGGCTACTGGGCCATGCTCTCCTTGAAATCGATGATCTGCCGGCGAGCCGCATCGTCGCCTGCGCCCAAGATCTGGACGGCCAGAATAGCGGCGTTTTTCGCCCCGTTGATGGCCACGCACGCCACCGGAACCCCCGAGGGCATCTGGACCATGGACAAAAGGGAGTCGAGCCCTCCCAGGTCAGACGTTTTCATAGGGACCGTGATAACCGGATTAGGCGTGTACGCGGCAACAACCCCTCCCAGATGAGCGGCCTTTCCCGCAGCCGCAACGATCACGCGTATCCCGCGCTGGTGCGCCGTGGAGGCCCACTCGTGAACGACGGCTGGTTTGCGGTGGGCGCTGGCCACCTTCACCTCGTAGGGCACCCCGAAGGCGTCCAGCTGGTCCATGCACGGCTGCATCGCCGGCATATCGGATTCGGATCCCATGATGATACCCACGACCGGGGCGTTCTCGACGGCCATGCGACCTTCCTTTCCACGGTGAAACGATCATTTCATTATAGGAAAGCCGCGCTGGCGCGACGTTTCCCCAAGGTAAAACCGCTCAAGAAACGAACAAGGGGGCAACCGTCAGAAAAGTTTCACCCCGTTCTTCATATGCGGAGGTGTATTCTCGCTTTTGACCTCGTGGATCCTCGCATGCAATCTGCCCGATAGAGCAGCGGCGAACTCCCCTGAATCAACCGGGATGCGATGACCACGGAAACTTGCATGAATTGCACGTAGCCCTAGGCGGCTATCGGGAGGCATGGAAACAAAAAGGGAGTTTCATCTGGTAAAAGACAAAACTCCCTGCTCAGATCATGGTGGTCGGAGGGGGACTTGAACCCTCGGCACGCGGATTTTCAGTCCGCTGCTCTACCAACTGAGCTACCCGACCAACAAAGCGCCTTTCAGCGCAAGTAGGCATTCTAGCGGAAGAGGGTCCTCCCAGTCAAGCCTACTTCGCGCAACCCGAGCCGAACAGCAGCTCGCGCTCTTCCCCCGGAAGCGCCGCACGCGCCTGGTCGCGCAGATTGTTCACGCCGATGAAGAACTGGCGCATCATGACCACCACCATGTAGCGGCCCTTCGATGTCAACGTTATCTCGTCGTCGTTGTTGCGGTCGAACGCGCCCACGGCAGACATGTACGCCATCTCAAGCGGCAAGCCGTTTTCCACGGTGCAGCCGAAATCGCGCTCCCATTGGCGCTTGTCGAGCCTCAGCCCGAACAGCTGCATAAGGAAGCGGTAGCGCATGCGGTCGTGGTCGTTGAACACGGTCTTGCCCATGATGGACATGTGCCCCCGGTTGATGGCCTCGCTGTATTCTTTGACCGAGAACGTGTTCACGTACAGGCTGTCGCCCAGATACGTAATGCCGCCCGATCCGATGGCAGGGTACTCTTCGAACTGCACGACGTACTCGTCGATCATGTCGGCTCCGGCCTGCTTTTCCTGACCGGGCAGCACCTCCATGTAGTCGTGGCGGTTATACGTCCATGCGCTGCTGTGGCTGAACTGGGGATCCTTCCCTCCCGTCAGCATGTAGTCGAGAATCTCGTAGAACTTGCGCTCGCGATCGTAGTCGACCTTGCCCACCGTGCGCGCCAGCGACCGCTCGACGGCGGGAGACGCCATCAGCGGGTAGAACGTCGTCTGGGTCGCGCCCGACTTCATGACGCTCTCGACGTCGTTGATCAGCATATCCTCGGTTTGGGCGGGGAAGTTGAAGATCATGTCCACGTTCATCGACGCGAAATAGGGCACTGCCTGGCCGACACGCTCGAGGATGACCTCCGCAGAACCGTATTTGTCGTACCGGTCCATCTGCTTGAGCAGGCCGTTGTCGAAGCTCTGAACCCCCACCGAAAGGCGCTGCACGCGTCCTTTCAGCTTCTCCAGATAGCTGGGGATGAGGTGGTTGGGATTCGTCTCGGAAGACACCTCGGTGATCGAGAACGTCTCGCGCGCCAAATCGATGGTCTCGCACAGCTCGTCGATGAGGATGGTGGGCGTGCCTCCGCCCACGTACAGGCTGGAGAAATCGTAGCCCAGCTCTTTCACCATCATCATTTCCTTGCGCAAGCTGGCGAAATACTCGCGCGCACGGTCCTCGCGATACGGGAAGCGGTTGAACGAGCAGTACGGGCACAAACGCTCGCAGAAGGGAACGTGCATGTACAGCATGTACTGTTTTTTCGGATCCGGCGCGGGAACCATGGTGTCGGTCGTGCGGTACAGCTTCAGGTAGTTCTTGGACGCCTCGCGGACGGCCTTGCTTAAAAGTCGCTCAGATAGCATTAATTACCCCAGGCAGATCGCCCGATAGAAGCACGGTAGCCAATATCGGTGCGCAGCTGCTTTCCTTCGAAATCGATCAAGCCGCAGGCCTTGTAGGCCTGGGCGCGTGCGCTCTCAAATGTATCGCCCAGCGCCGTCACGCACAGAACGCGTCCGCCCGACGTTACCAAACCGCTATCGGGACGCTCGGCCGTACCGGCGTGGAACACCGTGACGCCGTCCAGCGCCTCGGCGGCCTCGATGCCGGATACGGCCTTGCCCTTCTCGTAGGAGCCCGGATACCCCGAACTGGCCAGCACCACGCCGCACGCCCAGCGGTCGGACCACGAAAGGCCGATATCGCCCGGACACCCCTCGGCGACAGCCAGCATAACCTCCACCAGGTCGCTTTCAAGGCGCGGAAGGACCACCTGGGTTTCAGGGTCGCCGAAGCGCGCGTTGAATTCCAGCACCTTCGGCCCCTCGGGGGTCAGCATGAACCCGCCGTACAAAACGCCGCGGTAATCGCATGCGAACTCGCGCGCGGTGGCTTCGGCGGCCTGCTGCATGATGCGCTGCATCTCGGCCAGCTCGTCGGGATCGACGATGGGCACGGGAGAATAGCACCCCATACCGCCCGTGTTGGGACCCTCGTCCCCGTCGAAGGCGCGCTTGTGGTCCTGAGCCGTGGACATGCACAGGGCCTCGCCCGCAGATACGAACGCCAGCAGCGAGCATTCGGGGCCGGTCAGGCACTCTTCCACCACCACGCGCGACCCTGCGGCGCCGAAGGCGCCGGTGAAGCAATCGCGAATGGCCTCTTCCGCCGCATCCAGGGAATCCGCCACGATCACGCCCTTGCCGGCGGCCAAGCCGTCGGCCTTCACCACCAGGGGCGCGCCCAGTTCGCGCGCGTAGGCGAGCGCGTCCGGGGCGTTGTCGAAGCTGCCGTAACCGGCCGTGGGGATGCCGTTTCTCACCATGAATTCTTTGCTGAAGGTTTTCGAGCCTTCCAGCTGGGCGCCTTGCGCATCGGGGCCGAACACGGCGATCCCCCCGGCGCGCACGGCGTCGGCCACGCCGGCCACCAACGGGGCCTCAGGGCCGATAACCACCAACTCGACGTCGTTTTCACGGGCGAAGGCCAGCACCTCTTCGCCCGATTCGGCGTTCAGATTCGAAACGTTTTTCGCTATCTGGGCGGTTCCGCCGTTTCCCGGGGCAACGAACAGCGTGTCCGTCAGGGGGGATTTCGCAATGGCCCACGCCAGCGCATGCTCGCGACCGCCGCTGCCCAGCACCAAGATGTTCATCGCAACCCTTTCGCTATCGGCGGGCAACCCGCACTCCGAACCCTACTCGCCGTCCCGGTACCAGCCGCGCATGATGGTCTGATCGCGGTCGGGCCCGACGGCCACGATGCTGATGCGCGCACCCACCAGCTCTTCAAGATGCTTCACGTAGGCCTGGGCCGTGGCGGGCAGCTCCTCGAACGTGCGGCAGCCCGTGATGTCGACGCCCTTCCATCCCGGAAGCTCTTCGTAGATGGGCTTGGCGTGGAACAGAACGCTTTGCTGCATGGGGAAATAGTCGTAGCGCTTGCCGTTGCATTCATATGCAACGCACACCTTGATGGTGTCGAACTCCGACAGGACGTCCAGCTTGGTGAGCGCGATGTCGGTCAGGCTGTTCACCTCGACCGCATAGCGCCCGATAACCGCGTCGAACCAGCCGCAGCGGCGCTTGCGCCCCGTGGTCACACCGAACTCGTGGCCGGCCGCACACAGAAGCTCGCCAGTCTGAGCCTCCTCCCCCGTGCCGCCGTCTTCGGGGAAGCGCTGTTCGGTGGGGAACGGGCCGCTGCCGACGCGCGTGACGTAGGCTTTCTGGATGCCGAGGATGCGGTCGATCACCTTCGGCCCCACGCCGCTGCCGGTGGCAGCGCCTCCCGCACAGCAGGAAGACGAGGTCACATACGGATACGTGCCGTGATCGATATCGAGGAGGGTTCCCTGGGCGCCCTCGAACAGGATGGATTTCCCCGCACGGTGGGCGTCGTTGAGCAGCTGGGCCGTTTCGGTGACGTACTGGCCCAGGATGCGCGCGTAGGGCAGGTATTCCTCGCAGATCTCCTCGACCGTGTAGGTGTGCAGACCGTAGATCTTCTTCAAGATAGGATTGACCTGCGACAGTGCCGTCTCGATTTTCAAACGGAAGATCTTTTCGTCCAGCAGGTCCTGGAAGCGGATGCCGCGGCGAGCCGCTTTGTCCTGGTAGCAGGGCCCGATCCCGCGCTTGGTGGTGCCGATCTTGTTCTGGCCCAGGCGCTTCTCGTCGGCCCCGTCGAGGTCTTTGTGATACGGCATGATAACGTGCGCATCGCAGGATATCTTGAGGTTCTTGCAGGAGACGCCCTCGGTTTCGAGCATGGCCATTTCCTTGATGAGAACGCCCGGATCGACCACGACGCCGTTTCCGATGACCGGAACCGAATCCTCGTACATGACTCCGGACGGCATGAGATGCAAAGCCAGCTTGGTGTCCCCATGGATGACGGTATGCCCGGCGTTGTTGCCGCCTTGGTAGCGCACGACGTAATCGTAGTCGGCCGCGATGAGGTCGGTGATTTTGCCCTTACCCTCGTCGCCCCACTGGGCTCCGACGAGAACGGTATTGGTCATGGGTCTCGCATCCTTTCAGGCCTGCCTGAATGCAGGGTCTAAGAGCGCATGGGCGCTCTGTCGGGCAGCTTCGTCGAAGCGGCCAGCCAACCGGACGAAAACGCACCCCGCCCGCAGAACGCAGGCGCGCCGGGCGCGTTTCTCACAGGGTTCATTCTATATTAGAGGCCCACGCGAATCGCAGACGAATCGGCGCTCACCAGAGAGTCCACCACTTCTTTATGGCAGGTGAACACGATGACCTGCCGCACGCGAGCAAGCTCGGCCAGAGCCCGGGCGGCCCCTTCTCGGCGCTGGTCGTCGAAGTTGACGAGTATGTCGTCTGCCAGCACGGGAAGAGAGCGGCCCACGTCGTCGGCGCACATAAGCAGCGCGATGCGAAGCGCCAGGTACATCTGCTGGCGGGTACCCAAAGACAGCTTGCGGCCCGACCGTTCGATGCCGTAGGCGTCGCACACCGCAACGTCGCCCCGATCGGTGGGGCGGATCGTGCACCAGGCGCCGGAAGTCATCAGCGACATCAGCCGCGACGCCTCGCGGTACAGGCGCGGCTCGCTGGCTACGCCCCAAACGCGCAGCGCATCCTCGAGCATCTTTTTTGCCACGAGCAGCTTGACCAGCTCGGTTTCCGACTCGGCACGACGCGTGCGGATCTGCTGGTGACGAACCTTCGCCCGATCGGCGTCCGCATCGGCCAGCGCCGCGTCTACCTCCCGCTCCAGAAACCCGCGCTCCTGCGACGTGCGGGACAGGCGGTCGGCTATCGCGTCGTGGGAATTGCGGCAGGCTCGCAACGCAGCCTCGAGGTCGCCTGCGGATTCGGAGGCGTCGAAGCCTGCATCCGTCAGAAGCTCTGAGCGGCGGGAGGCCAGCGAATCCAGAACCGCCCTGTTCGATGCAAGGGCCTGGCACGCCTCGTCGTGCGAATCCCGAACGCGCGCCCGATCCTCCTCGAGGCGCATCGCCTCCAAAACCAGCTCCCGCGCGTAGGAAAGCGACCCCTGGGCGCATGAGAGGCCCCGCCCGTCAAGGCGCGCGCGCACCTCTTGAAGGCAGCGCTCATGCTCGTTTTCGGCAGCTTGGAACCTCACCCTCGCGGCGTCGAGGCCCTCCCCTTCCGGCGAGGATGCGCCCGATCGCGTCCGGGTGGACAGAACGCGGGAGGCGACCAGGGCCGCGAGAACCGCTCCGAACACTGCGGCACCGGCGAAAGCTGCGGGCAAAGGCTGGGAGATAAGGCCCGACCCGACGCCCGCCAGCGCGACGATCGCCGCGGCCGCAAAAGCGCACAGCGCGTCGGACGTCTTGAGGGGAGCTTCGGACGGGCGCTTCGAAGAGCCGTACTGGTCCCGAGCGGTCGCCTCTGCGAAGGCCTGGCGGGCGGCGTCGATGCGGTCAGCCGACCGAGCCAGGTCGGACTCGGCTTCGTCGAGTTCGCCCAAAACGATGCGCAGGTCGCCCTCGAACGGGAACGGCCGCTGTTTTTCCGAGAGCGCGTCGAGCGAGAACTGCAGCGAATCGACGCGCACCTTCGCATCGGATGCGGCATCCCGCGCCTGATCGATCTGCCGGTCGAGCAGCTCTACCGACGCCTTCAGCGAGCTTATGCGCGCGAGGCGATCGGATTCCGCAGCAACCTGTTCGGCCAGGCCGGCACGCTCGGCGTCTAGCTCGTCAAGCCTCCGCGCAGCGCTTCGGGCGTCGTCGGCGCGCTGGGTCGCCTCGGCGACCTCGGCGCGCGCCCTCTTCTCTTCCTCGGCCAGCGACACCAGCGAATGGTCGTTCTTAGCGGCCGTCGAGCGGAACGACTCGATGCGTTCGTTTACGAAGGCGAGCGCTTCTGCGGGACTCGTCTGCGTTCCCGCCCCGGCCGTGAGGAACCGCGCAGCAACGTTATCGGCATTGGCCAGGGAATGAAGCGAATCGACGTTCAGCGCGAACACGGTCTCGTACGTATCGCGGTCGATATCCCCCAGGATCTCGGCGACGTCGCCGCCCGCCGGCGCCTCGGGGTCGCCCGAGCCCTTGGTACGCGAAATCTCCAGGTCGATCGGCACGCCGGAGCCTGCCGCATCGGCTGCGGAGGATGCAGGGAGCGCAGATCCGGGCGCGTCCGCAGAAGCGGCCGGGCGCGGCGAGAACAGCAGCCTGCCCGAGCGGTCCCCCTGCTCGGGCTTGTATCCGTTGCGCGTCTTCGTCTCGGAATCCCAGCCGAACAGCACGCCCCTGACAAACGAGGCCGCCGTCGTCTTGCCCGCCTCGTTCGGCCCGTACACCACGTTCAAGCCCGGCCCGAACGGGCCGAGGGTCTTGCCGTACACCCCGCCGAACGCGGCGATACGGGCGACTTTAAGGAAGCGCCTCATCGCTGCGACCCCCGATCAAGCAGATCCAACACAAGGTTCATCGACTCGTCGCACAGCTCGTCGGTCAGCGCCTTTGCAGCCGAGGGCCCCAGGCGGCGCGCAACCAGCTCTTCTTCGATTTCGGCCCGCAAGGAAGGCAGGTCCTCTCTGCGGCGGGCCGCAGCGCGTGCGAACTCGGTTGCGAACAGCGCTTCTCCGCCGGATCTCTCCAGATCGCGCGGCTTTCGAGTGCGATTGGACAACGCATCGACGAAGAACTCGTCGTAGGTGTCGGAAAGACGCAGCCGCAAGTCCTCGAGAATATCCTCTTGGCACAGCAGCCCGTGAAGGTCGGTCGTCCCCGTCAGCTCGACGCGCGCGATCATGCGCGAGCACTGCGCTCGGCCGTTTGCACGGAACAGGGCCTCGGTGATGCGGCGCTCGACGTCGGAAACCGTTTCGGCTGAGGAAACGTCGACGCTCAGACGCTCCCAGTCGATCGAAGCCGTCGGGACGAACTCAACGCGGTTGTGCGCGCCTTCGGTAAGCGTGACCAGCACGCACCCTCGGCTCCCCGTTTCGTTCGCATCGCGGCCCTGAATGCAGCCGGGAAAGACGATAGACGGATCGTACCACGACGGGTAGGCGTACCGGCTGTGGATATGTCCGCAGGCCCAGTAATCGATTCCGCAGGCCATGAGGTCGAGTGGGTTTTCCGGAGCCTTCAGCGGGTCGAGGGTCAGCCCCGTGTGGACCACCCCCACCGAAAACGGCACCTGCGCACGGGACAGATCGCTGCGCCCCGTCTGCCGCTCCAGGTTCCGTTCGAGGTTCGCTCGGTCGATCCCTTCGGAAATCCGCTGGTCGCGGGGCCAGGTTTGGTTGAAGTAGCTGCGTCCTCCCAGCAGGCACAGCGCTTCCCCGTCGCGTTCGTACAGCGCGAAACTGGGGTGGGCGGCCTCGAACATCACGGCGTTGCGGGGAAGCCGCTCGAAATCGGCCTGCCACGAAGTGTAGGGGTCGTGGTTGCCCGTGCAAAGGTAGACGGGGATGCCCGCTCGATCGAGACGATGCAGGCCGTCGAAAAAGCGGCGGTAGTCGCGGTACGACGCGCGCGCGGTGTCGAACACATCGCCTGCGATGACGACGAAGTCCACCTCGCGCTTGATCGCCGTGTCGATCACGGTGTCGTAGGCAGAACCGATAGCTTCCAGCAACCGATCCGACCAGGTCTCCGATAGGTTTCGGATACCTCGGAACGGCGCCCCGAAATGAAGGTCGGCCGTATGCAGGAACGTGATCGAGCGCGCCATGCCCACCGCCTAGTAACCGACGACCGCAGAATCGTCGATGTAGTTCATGAACTTGGTGTATTCGGCGTTGAAGGCCAGCTTGATATCGGCCTGGGCGCCGTTTCGGTGCTTCGCGACGATGAGCTCGGCCATACCCATGTCGGGACGGCCCTCCTGCTCGGCCTCCAGCTCGTTCGTGCTTCGGTCGATGAACATGACGATGTCGGCGTCCTGCTCGATCGAACCCGATTCGCGCAGGTCGGACAGCATCGGTCTTTTCTGGGCGCGCATCTCGACCGCACGGGAGAGCTGGGACAGCGCGATGACCGGCATGTCCATTTCCTTCGCGAGGATCTTCAGCCCACGCGAGATCTCGGCGACTTCGACCGCGCGGTTCCCATCACGACGGGTTTGGGGAGGCTGCATGAGCTGCAGGTAGTCCACGATGATAAGCCCCCTGCCCGCTGCAGCGCGCAGTTCCCGGCGCGCCTTCGCCCGAGCTTCGAGAATAGACAGACCCGGCGTGTCGTCGATGTAGAGCTCGATGTTCGACAGGCGGTTCGAGGCGTCGGCGATGGCGCTCCAATCGGCCTCGGTCACGTACCCGCCGCGCAGCTTCGAGAGGCTCACGCGCGCCTCCGAGCACAGAATGCGCTGGACCAGCTGAGAGGCGCTCATTTCCAGCGAGAAGAAGGCGACGGCGGTGCCTGCCAGCGAGGCGTTCACGGCCAGGTTCAGGGCGAACGAGGTCTTGCCGACGCCGGGGCGCGCGGCGAGGATGATGAGGTCGCCGCCGCGCAGGCCGTGGAACAGATTGTCGGCGTCGGTGAAGCCCGTCGGCACGCCCGCCATGTGAGACCCCTGCTCGGCGAGGGCGGCGATCTCCTCGAACGCCTCGGTCAGCAGCACGTCCATCTTCTTGAACGTCGAGGATACGCGCTGCTCGGTTACCTTGAACAGCGTCTTCTCGGCTTCCTCGACCACTTCGTCCAGATTATCGGGAGCGTTGTACGCCAAGGCGGTGATCGAAGCCGACGCGTAGATCAGATCGCGCAAGATAGACGTGCGCTTGACGATATCGGCGTGGTTCTGCCAGTTGGTGAGCGCGAACGTGTTCTCCGCGAGGTCGAGCAGATACGTGCGCCCCCCGATGGCGTCCAGTTGGTTGCTAGCTTTGAGGTTGTCGGCCAGAGAGATCTGGTCTATGGGAATACGACGGGCGTTTAGGTCGCATACTGCCTGATAGATGATTCGGTGCGCAGGACGATAGAAGTTCTCGGGCGTCAGCTTCAGCAGAATCTCCTCAAGCGCGTCCGCATCCAGCATGCAGGCCGCCAAAACCGACTTCTCCGCATCGTCGTTGCGGGGAACCGTCTTGGTGGTCTGCGGATCGTTGAACTGCTCGGGCGATCCAGGGTTCTGTCGAGGGCTGAAACCTGCCATGTACTATCCTTACCGTCGGTGAGAGACCATGTTAAACCATTCGTCGTCCCAGATGAAACGCCATCCGCAACCAACATGGCCTCGCGATAGCTTTCAACGGGCAAAAAGGAAAACCCCTCCGCCCACACGTGGGCAAAGAGGGGTTTTCAACGTTTTCAACAACTTTTCGCCGTTGAAAACGTCAGGGGATGCGAAACGCGCCGCATCCCCGTTTCCCCGCGCGCAAAGGCGGGGCGATGCGCTATTCAGCGGCCTCTTCGGCGGCGGCTTCCTCAGCCGGAGCCTCGACAGCCTCCTCGGCGGGCTCTTCGACGGGAGCCTGCGCAGCCTCGGCGTCGACCACGTTCACGACCACGGCAGCGCGGATCTCGCGATACAGCGACACGCTGACCTCATGGGCGCCAACCGTCTTGATGGCCTTGGCGATCTCGATGCGACGGCGATCGACCTCGAGGTCCTTGGCGGCCTTGATCGCGTCGGCGATCATCTGGGAGGTGATGGAGCCGAACAGCTGGCCCTCGTCACCGACCTTGGCCTCGATTGTGATCTCGCCGTTCTCGAGGGCAGCCTTGGTCTCCTCGGCGGTAGAGATGCGAACCTCTTCGCGCTTGGCGATGTTCTTGCGACGGTCCTCGAGCTGCTTCAGGTTGCCCTTGGTAGCCAGAACCGCATAGCCCTGCGTGAGCAGGAAGTTGTTGGCGAAGCCGCGCGCAACGTCGATGACGTCGCCCTCGCCGCCCTTGCCAGGAAGCTCTTTGAGCAGGATAACCTTCATGAGTCCTCCTTCGATTAGCGGTTGCGACGATCGCCGCGGCCGCTAACGGCCGGGACTGCGTAGGGCATCAAAGCCATCTCGCGAGCGCGCTTCACAGCATTGGCGATGTCGCGCTGATGCTGGGTGCAGGCGCCGGTCACGCGGCGGGGCTTGATTTTGCCTCGGTCGGTAACGAACTTACGCAGAAGCTGCGTATCTTTGTAGTCGACGTACTCTGCCTTGTCCTTGCAGAACTGGCAGTACTTACGACGAGGCTGTTTCGAATATTCAGCCATGTGAAGTACCTCTTTTCAAATTCGCTTAAAACGGAATGTCCTCATCGTAGGGAGAAGCGGGCGGCATCGGCGAAGCCGCCGGGGCGGGCGCATAGCCGGCCGAAGCGGGCATCGAGGGGGCGGCGTCCATGGGGGCGCTGCCGCGCGACGACATGAACTCCAGGTCGTCCACAATGACCTCGATCTTGCTGCGCTTCTGCCCGTCGCGCTCCCACTGGCTCCAGCGGAGCTTGCCCTCGATGGCGACCTTCGTGCCCTTGCTCAGGTAGTTCGAGAGGCTCTGGGCGCGAGCACCGAACATGGTGCAGTCGATGAAGTTCGGGTAATCCTCCCACTCGCCGGTCTGCGCGTTCTTGCGGCGGTCGTTGACCGCCACGCCGAAACCGAGGACCGGCATGCCGGTCGCGGTCGAGCGCAGGTCGGGGTCGCGGGTCAGGTTTCCGCTGATGATTACTCGGTTGATGCTCATCTTCCACCTCTTCTACGATGCGGCGCCGAAGCGCCGATTCGATTTCTAGTCGCGGTCAGTGCGGGCGACGATCATGTGACGCACGACGGAGTCGTTGATGCGAAGAACACGATCGAGCTCGGCGATGCACTGGGGATCGACATGGAAATCGATGAGGGTGTAATCACCCTCGGTCAAACCGTTGATTTCGTAAGCGAGTTTGCGTTTGCCCCACTCATCAACGTTGTCGAGAGTTCCGTTACCCTCGGTGATGGTGGTTTCGATGCGCTTCATGACGCCGGCGCGATGCTCGTCATCGGTGGTCGGCGCAACAAAGAACAGCAGTTCATAAGCCTTCATCAGCTCACCTCCTTTGGACTGTACGGCCCCGGGCTGGTGAAGGCGACGCCGGGGCAGGAAAAAATACCTGCTCATTCTAGCAAACTAGAACCAAAGCAGCGGTGCACGGGCCGAACGGCTCGGACGAGCACACGGTATCACCACGAACTAAGGGCGCGGACTCGATGAAAACCCACGGATTCCCTCGATCCCCGAGAAGCATTGTGAACGGAAAACCTACCGAGAAACCACCCGAACCCCAACGAAGGCCCGACTGAAACGCCGCGGCCTTTCGGGGCGCGGTTCTTCTTCCCCATCGGACTGCATAAGAAAAACCGCCGGGAACCGACGGTTTTTCGCTTGCACATCGCCTTACTCTTCGGCACCCGGCGCGCCCTCGATCTGATCGGGGGTTTCACCTGCGCTTTCGACATCCTCCACGGGCCAAGCATGCGCGCTTGCATGGATCATGAAGTTCGGAGCCGTCCCAATATAGGTCGGTTCGGACTCGAAGGAGACGGCGCCCGTAGAATCAACCTCGTACACATACCCGATCGCATGGCCCGAACCGCCGCCCGGGATACCACCCTCGGCGATAACCGCATCGAGGGTCCGATCGTCCACCTCGACGTACCCGTCGTAGCAAAACCCATACGCATCGGCGCCGTTCGCCTGATGCACCGTATGCTCGGCCGCAGCGAAGCACCCCTCGATGGTGTCGGCCGGATGCGACTCGAGGAACAGCTTGTCCTTGATGGCAAGCGCGGTGAATGGGGTGAGCTCCTCGCCGGCGGCAACTTTGTCGCGCGCTTCGTTCAGGATGTACACCAGCACGCGCTCGAGTTCTTCGGGGATATCGGGAATCTCTTTCGTGTAGCTTTCAACCGTGCGGTCTGCCATGGGCTGCTCCCGTCGTATGCGATCTCGTCTGTTGTCTCATCAGTTTGACCGATCGGTCTGCGTGGAAACGGCGCGAACGGGAAAGTCCAGGAAGTGTCCTTATCGGCGCTCTCACGGTATCCTTACGGTCGGCGCGGTATCGCCAGCGCGACGCCGCTTCGCACCATATTCGTCCCATTTGCGCTGAAAGGCGGCAACCGTGGATTTGATGTTGCTTTCGAGCATGGCGGCGCCTTCGATGGAATTCGTCGCGCTCAGCCTCGACTTCTTGGCGGTGGTCATCGGATCGCTGGGCGGCAGCCTCTTCGCGGTCGATAGAAAGCTCGATCTGATCGGGGCTATGGCGCTCGCGCTTCTGTGCGGCCTGGGCGGAGGGCTGCTCCGCGACATGATCATGCAGGTGGGCGACGTCTACATCCTGCGCACCGGCTACGCCATCCCCGCTTCGGCCGTCACCGCTGCGGTGGTGTTCTTCCTCAGCTCGCCCTTCCAGAAGCGCCCCCGCCTCATCGAATGGATCGACATCTTCTCGGTGGCCCTCTACGTCGCCGCCGGATCGGGGAAGGCCATAGCCTACGGACTCGACCCCTGGGCGGTGATCCTTCTGGGAATGCTCACCGGCGTCGGCGGCGGCATGCTGCGCGACGTGTTTCTGGGTGAAGTCCCGCGCATCTTCCAGAAAAGCAACTTCTACGCCGTATGCGCCATACTGGGCGCCATCGCCTACCTCGCATCCTCGTCTCTGGGCTTCGTGGGTTTTTGGCCGGCGCTGATCTGCACGATCGTCACCGTTGCCAGCCGGCGGTTGTCCCTGAGGTACGACATAAAGTCGCCTTCGCAATCCGACCTGCACTCGTTTTTCGGCGGCAGGCGGGACAAGTAGCCGAAAGAACAGGTGGCCGAATATACGAGAAGCGCGGACCGACCAGGGTCCGCGCTTCGATTCGATGCCGGTAGGTCCGACCGCTCGGATCTTTGAACCGCGAGCGAGCGATCGGCTTGAGAGTTATTTCACGCGCCTGCGCAGTCCGGCGATCGCCAGACCGGCTCCCAGGCAGGCAACTGCAAACGCAGCGACAAACGGTGCCGAGGCGTCTCCCGTAGCGGGCATCACGAACACCTTCTTACCGGGCTCGTTGGGAGCCGGAGGGGTGGGAGGGGTCGGGGGAGCAGGCGGCGTGGGAGGCGTCGGCGGGGTCGGAGGTCCCGGCGGAGTCGGAGGCGTCGGAGGAACGACCTCGTTCACCACGGAGACGGAAAGCATCGGGTTGGCCGCGGATTCATCCACGTCCACCTCTTTCAGCACGGTGCCGTCCGCAGCGACCTCCCTAACCAGATAGTCGGCCTTATCGAAAGTCCCCGCGGTGTAGAGGGGAAGCCCCTCTACAACGGCCATCCAGCCCTCGGACTTCTTCACCTCGACCGTCTTGACCACCTTCAGCGTGGCCTTATCTACAACCTGGATGGTCACCGAATCCTTGTCGATCGCGCTGGGGTCGGCGGGAGCGCCCTCGGTCTGCCACAGCTTCGTGATCTTCAGCGACACCGTCGGCGGTTCGACCTGGTTCTCGACTCCAACCACCAGGCTCTTATCGCCGGTTTCCTCGTCGATGTCCACGGTCTTCAGGACCGCTCCGTCTTTGCCGATTTCCTGAACGGCGTAGTCGACGCGCTTGCCCGTCGCGAAGTCGAACACGGGAAGGTTGGCCACCGTGGCTTTCCAGCCATCGGCCTTCTTCACCTTGAGCTCGCTCACCACAGAGCCGTCAGCGGCCTTGACCACGCGCATAGTCACTTCGTCTGCGGTCACCAGGTTCTCGGGCGCCGGAAGGGTCCCCATCTTCCATGACTTCTCGATCGTCAGGTCTTTCAGGGGGTTAACCACCTTCACGGCCTCGGCAGCAGCCGCACCTGCGAAGTCGCTCGCCGTGAACCGCTTTTCGAACACGAGCGATCCGTCGGCGTTCTTCAGAGGATCGCCCTGATCATCGACCTCGACCAGCTTGTACTCGATGGGCTTGGAACGGACGTCTTCGGCGGGCAATCCGATGATCTTGGACTTCCAGCCATTCTCTTTGTTCAGATCGATGGTCTCGGCGAGCTTCGTGCGCTTGCCGTCCTTATCCAAAACGATAGCGTCGATGGGGGTGTCTTCCCCGTCCAAAACGCGATACAGCTGAAGGCGCGCGACCGCCGTATCGGGGGCTCCGGCTCCAAGCTCGCCACCCGTGGACTCGTTTTTCCACTTCTTCTCGAAAGCCGCGTCGAACACTGGGTCCGTCCCGAACACCAGGTGGCCGTTCGAACCGACGCCCGCGCCGCGGGGCGAGGTGTTGTCGTGGATAAGCATCGTCGCCACCGACTCGGCGAGTGCAACCGACTCATCGGAGGCCAGGGCGTGCAGACCCTCACCCGACAGTCTGTCTTCAGGAGCGCCCTTCAGCACAACCGGCTCTCCCGGGGCTGCTGCGTCGAAACGAGTTGCGGCCTGGTCGTCGCCGCCGTCGCGATAGTACAGAACCGATCCGCCGCCCAGAATCCTATCGGCAAGGTCCATGGGCTGGGAACCGACGCTTCCAAGGTTGTCGTGGGCGATGTCGTTACCGAAGCTGGAGGCCTCGTTTCGCACGATCGCTCCGCCGTTCGTCACATGGAGCGTCAAGCTACCGGTCGGACAAGTCCAAATACCGGCGCCGATGTTGCCCCTGTTCTCGGTTACCAGGGTGTTCTTGAAATGAGCGGTGTAGGTCTTCGTGGCCACGTATACGCCGCCGCCCTGCTGGAAGGCCTCGTTTCCGGCAATGTCGCCGCCGTTGAAGTAGACGTCGTTCGAAACGATGTTGACACCGGCGCCGGTGCGCCATGCCGAATTGCCCTCGATGTAACCTCCGTTCATGGTGAACGAACCGGGCTGGCGAAGCGCGTACTCTTCGATGGACAGGCCGCTCGCGCCGCCTTCTCCGTCGATTTCAGTCCACGTCTGGTCGGCTCCCCAGGTGTAGAGGTTCATCGCATTCACGCCGCCGCCAGCGGGAGCGGTGTTGTTCTTGATCTCGCCGGCGTTCATGGTAACGGCCGCGTTTCCGAACACCAGGACCCCGCCGCCGCCGAAGCCGGCGCGGTTCCTCTCGATCATGCCGCCGTTGATCTCGAACGTCGAGCGAACCTTCTTCGCATCGTCGACGGACATGTTCTTCAGCCTGTCGCCGTATATCCAGTTCCACACGACGACGCCGCCGCCGAAGCCGCCGTTGCCGGCGATCGACCCGCCGTTCAGAACAGCGCGTCCGCCGTTATGGACCAGAAGGCCGCCGGCCTCGCCGTACGAACTGCCCGACACGGCGCTGCCGAAGCCCTTGCTCACCTCGCCGCCGTTCATGGTGAAGGACGCACCTTCGGTCACCGCGATGTTGCCGGCGCCGTATTGGGTGGAGCCGGGGTTCTGATTCCGTTTGTTGTCGGTCACTGCGCCGCCGTTCATAACGAACGAAGCGGCAGAACCTTTCACGGTCACTGCGCCGACCGCGGTATCACGCAGCTCCCTGGCCCCGTAGATGCGACCGTCTTCCATGACAAGCGAGCCCTCGACCAGGATGGTCGGCTTGCCCGCAGGCACGGTTTCGCCGCGGGAGAAGACCTTCACGATGTCCGCGCCGGCCTTCGACAGCGTCAGCTTCGCCCCCTTCTCGACCTTCACCATAACCCCGGTAAAGTTATCGTCCCTCGTCAAGCTGGACGACTTCTCTCCCCAGGGCGTCTCGCCCTGAAAGCTGCAAAGTTCGATGTCGGCGCCGCTGGGAATCGCTATCGTTTCCGACATAAGCATATCGCCAGCGCCCAAATAGATCCGCGTGGGGGTCGAACCAGCATCGGCGATGGCCTTCTTCAGGTCTGCCTGAGTCGATGTGTAGCTGCTCTGACCATCCGCGAGGAAAACCTCTTTGCGGTCTGCGGCGTGGGCCGACGATGCGCTCCATACCAGCGCGAGGATAACCGCGACAACGGCGAGCACTCCCCCCATCGTCGTCTTCCGTGTGCGACTAAGCTGCATTTCTACCTTCCTTTACCGTAGCCGTCTAACCGTTGAATCCAACCGAAGCGGCACAGGCGACCCTTGAGCGCGTGACCTTGCTCGGCTAGCGCGAAAGGCACCGGCCGGGAAACCCCTTCACCCGGTTGATAACAACGATAGTTTTAATAGTAGATGATACTAACAGTGCAGGAGTGGACGCAAGACCGTATTCAAATTCTTCTGGGATGAAAAACGGTCCTCTGAAGAGCGACGGGTCGGAACCGAAAGAAGCCCCCGTTCGAAGCGTACCGCCCCTCTGTGCGCGCCCAATATCCATCCGCGGATCACACCTAAAAAGGGCCGGCGCCCACTTTGGGTGCCAGCCCTTCTGTAAACCCGCAGAGCGAGTTCGGCTATCAGTCAAGGCGCCAATGACCGAAAGATTGTCCTACTTCCGGCCATCCCCTTTGCGCCGGTTTGCAAACGCAGCAAGAAGCGCTGCGACAGCCAAACCGAAACCAACGGCGAAGAGAGGCAGCGAGTCGCTCGTGACAGGGAGAACGCTCTTCGTCGCAGGGGGAACGATCACCTTGGCGGCACCCTGGTGCGGCTTATCAGGTTCGATAGGCTCCTCGGGATCGATTGGACCAACAGGAGGATCAACTTTTCCGGGAATATGGGTGTTTTTCACCATGAACCCGTCCTGAGCGTTCCCGCTCACCACGGAGACATACCCCTCGACGGCGTCTTCAATAACCGAATCGTACGAAATTGCATTACCGCTCTCGTCGTAAACGGGCAGATTCTCGAAAGCCGATTGCCAACCCTTATCGGACGTGACCGTAACCGACTTGCCTGAATCCTTGCCGTTCGCGATCAGGCGAACAGTCACCTGCTTCGGGCGGATTTGATCGGCATCATCTTGATCGTCCCATGTCACCGCCAAAGGAATAGTCATGGTCTTCCCAGTAACCTGAACAGTTAGCTGGATGCCGTCGTCGACGGCCACGGCATCTTTACCCTCGGGCCATTGGACAGCAGCCCACTCGAACGAAAACACCTTGCGCGTACCGGAAACGGATTGCGCAATGGCCGAGAAGCTACCGGCAACCCAACCCTTGGCAGTGAGCTGCGTCTTGCTCGGCACCGCCGTCGAGACCTTGACCCCCGGAACGGTGATGCTCATCCATCCGTCGGGATCGCCAGCGCCATCAACCAGCTTCTCCAGATCAGTATAGGTACGTATGGCGTTGGGATCGGCGATCGCAAATGTCACGACAACGCGCTGCCCCAATACCTCGACTTTCTTCACAGAGAAGCCTCCCAAAGAGCCGGGAACCACCTTGGAAGCATCCAGATCATCGGGCACGGAAAGGCCTTCGGGAAAGTCGATGCCTGCGGTGAACTCGAAGTTCTTGATGTCGATAAGGATGCTGTCGTGATCGGCGCCGTATTGAGACTCGATAGCATTCATCTGCTGCTTGATCGAGTCCGTTTTAACTGCGCCCGTGTAATCAAGGGTCGCTCCCTGCTCGGTCGAATACACAGCTGCGTGCTCGGTATCGCCGTTCACGCGCAGATCGCCCTCGATGTCGCCCTGGATGGGATCGGCGATCTGACAGGTGAACCTGATGGAATCGTCCTGTCCCGCCAACGCGTCTTTACCTTCGGGCCATTGGATAGCGTTCCAGGCGAACATGAAGTCCTTCACGGAACCCGTTTCGGACGTAGCCCTGACATCCATCTCGCCGGTCAGCGTTCCCGTAACGGTGAGAAGCGTGCCGTCAGCCAAGTTGTCGGCAACCTTGATCCCAGGAATCACGACGCTCATCCAGCCCCCGGAATTCTTACCGGCATCGGCAACCGCATCTTGCAGCTGCTTATAGTTGGAGATGCCGTCGTTCAGCTTCATCTTGACGGTGACCTTCCGGCCTTCGACCGTCGTATCAGTGATGGAGAATGCCGTTCCGAAGTCTTGCGAAATCGCTGTGACGCTCGCGGGGAGCGATAGCCCCTCCGGGAGCACGAACTGCGCCGCGAACGTGCACGACCGGACATCAACGCCGATCTTGGAATAGTCTGCCGCCGCCGTCGGGAACTGAGCCTCGATCGCTCTCATTTGAGTGCTGATGGGCCTCACGTCGAGCGCTCCGGTGAAATCAACCGTCTCGCCACGTAAAACCGTATAGACCGACGCGTTCTCGGAGTCAGACCCGACTTTGATATCTCCGGGTAGATCGGACTTGAAGGGAACCCGCGCCATGACGCTGAATTGAATCGCATTGGGGTCCAGAGAGCCTGGATCGGCCGTGTTCGCCTGCTGGCGTGCAAGCCAGGTGAACGAGAAGCGCTTTGCGGTTCCGTCGGAATTGATCGCCAACGAATCGAAAGAGCCCGTTACCGCACCCGTCGAGGTTAGAACCTGCCCGTTGGAGACTGTATCCGCAAGAGTCAGACCGTCAATGGTTGCAGTGATCATGCCATTGGCTGCCAGCGCGCCGACGCTATCAACCCTCTCTTTGAGCAGCTTGTAATCGCTTACGCCGGATTTGAGCGCAAACTCAACCGTGACCTCGTTTCCATTCACCGACGTAGATGAAACCTCGAACAAATCACCCAGGCCATTGACAGACACCTTGGCATCGGCGGGAACATTTACCCCGTCGGCTACCTTGATGACGGCCTTGAATGCCGAGGAAGTTCCACTTAGCTTAATGCTTTCAGGATTCTGGGCGCCTTCGGGGAACTGAGTCTCTATCGCCTTCATCTGCTCTTTGATGGAAGTCGGGTCGATCGCCCCGGTGATGGAGAACGACTCTCCCGTCTTCACCGGCTGGATCGCGGAACTCTCCGTGCGGGACGAACCCCACATGTCGCCGTCAAGCTCCAGCTGCGCGCTGATCTTCTGGACAGCAGGATCGTACTTCCACTTCATATAGTAGGTAGCGTCCGAAGTGATTGTGGGATTATCACCAGAAATGGGAAAACCAAAAAACGACCCGTCAGCGAAATTGAATTTTCCCCCTCCGCCAGGTTGAGCGTACCAGTACTTCTCGTCAGCCACCAGCATCCCGGGCTTCTTAGCGCTCTTGTCGGGGGTAAGACTGTTGTGGTCCACGCTGCCCAGCAGATCGCGGAGCTTCTGCCCGTAGGTTGCGGCATCTTTCAGAACCGCAACCTCCCCGCCTTGGGCATCGGAAATCACGTCGAATACACCGGGATTCGTCTTGAACACGCTGTTAGCGGAGAACACGCCTCCATTGGCGGAAAACGCCACTTTGTATTCGTCATCAGCGAACTGAGCGTACAGATCAACCTGGGTAGCGCTGTTCGCAAACGCAACAGGAGAGCCGGGGGCAACCGCCTCCCCATTGCCAGCCGGATCGGTTGTCCACTTCAGGAACTTCTTACCCGCGATCCCAAAAGCCGAGTTCTGCGCGAGAACGTCCTCGTAGGAAAGCACGGTAGCAGAAGAGCTGGCTTTATCGACGGCTTTGATCAGATCAACTCCCTGGCCGTTATGATAGATGACGGTCTTGACGTCCCATTTAGCGTACACCTCGAGATCGGTTTTCATCTGATCGCCGTAGTTGAAATTGTACTCGGTACCGCTCGCGTCCTTGTAGAACCAACCGAGGAACTTGGCACCGTCCACATCCGCAGGAGCGCCTGGATCAGCGTTTCCTTCAACATCTTCCAGTTTGTAGCCGCGCATCGTGGACAGGGTTTTGTCGTCCTTCGAGCCATCGGCGAACGAGGCGTTCGCGTTGTTCAGCTTGTACGTAACCTTCGCAGCGGGAACCCACACATGCTTCTTGCCGTCAGAGGACGCCTTCGCCACATTGTACGTATACGCAGCACCTGAAGCGTTCAGCGGGTTCAGCACCGTAGCGGCCTGATCGACCGGAGTGAACAGCGACAAGTATTCGTCTCCGTTTTCGGGACCGTTGGTGGGAGTCGTGACGTCGTAGTTATACGACGGATCGTAAGCAAGGAGAAAAGACCCGCCCGTCACGATGTACGAGCTTTTGGTGCTCCGGTTCGCCCCTCCGTTATCGGCGGTTCTGTCCTTGGCGTCGGTGTTGACCACCGAATCCCCCTTGAACACGATCGAGCAGGGGCCGCTTGATTGGCCCGCCCCGAACGAGGGGGTGTACTTGACGTTTGTAGTCTCGAAAACCGAGTTCGTAAACGTAGCAGATCCAGGGATGTAGTTCACATTAAGCCCGCCGGCCGTGCTGTTCCTGATCACCAACTTCGAGTCGGTCACGGTGAGGGGAGCCGAAACCGTAACGCGCGAACCATCGGCCACGAGCGTCGAGCCGTTGACGAGATCGGACGCACCGAGGATAGCAAAAACCTGCCTGTAGTTGGAAGATCCCGTTGCCTTATAGACCGTGAAGTCCGATTTGTCCAGGTGAAGACCGCCTAAGCCGTTGGCGGGGTCGAAATAATACCAAACACCGCGCGTGGTCAGCGAAGCGTCGGTCATGTACAGCCCGGAATACTGCTCGCTGAGTTGATTCGTAGCCTCCACATCGATCGTGCAACGCTCGAACCTCGACGTGTTCGTGTAAGAGAATCCGCGGCCCGAGCTCTTCTTCGCCGAAATGGTAAGGGCCGCGCGCGAGGTGCCGCTTATCTTGCCCTTCAGTTCGAATCCGATCGCGTTGTTGTCCAGGATGTAGTTACCATCGCGCAACGTAGCACCGTCGGAGATAACAAGTGCGGTTGAAAAACCGCTCATGGTAAGCGATGCGCCCGAAGCGCACACGAGGGATGAGCCCGAAGACAGCGTGATGCCCGTCGTCTTGCCCGTACCCGCCATTGCGGCGCCCTCCACAACCTTCAGCGTAACCCCCGAAGGAATGGTAACCGAAGGCATGTCGGAAAACGCTCCGAGAACGTTGATGGCGGTAATGGCCGGATTAGCCTTCTGGGCAGCAAGCGCCGCTGCGAGAGTTTTGAACGCCGTATCGATGGTGGCCCCATCGCCCGAATCGCTTCCTTCGGTTCCGTTCACCCAGACTTCCGTCACCGAAGCAGGGGTCTCCTGAGGAACGATCGGAGCGTCGACAGCCGCACTCGCAACCGTAGCGGGTACAGCAACGGCATCCCCCTCCGAAGGAGACTGGACATCAGCGGTAGGAGCCGTCGCGCCTTCATCGGCAGAGACAACGGCGTTTTCGCTGGGTTCGGGCGTCGGAGCCGCAACCTCTTCGGCGGGCGCGGGTTGCTCCTGGTCGCTTACGTCCCCGATGGCATACGCGGTTGGCACCATCGGCACAAGCGCGGCCGTCAATGCCGCCGTTAGCGCGAACGATAACGCCTTGTTCGTAATTGAGCTGGCTTTCATGCAATTCCTCCCCTGTTTTCGCGCCGAACCAAGCGCTGGGTATGAAGCCTTCTTGGAATTAATCCGACGTTCAGGCCCATCATACAGTACTGCTAGCTCATCAGGCGATCTGCTGATCAACGATAAAACCATAACGAAACAGATCGGATATGCTGCGAAAAGCAAGATTGTGGCACCGCGCGACTTCCGCATCAGACGACCCCGAACCGTTGACCCGCATATCGAGGAGTTGCTCTCGGCTCGCTTGCCTACACCTCGGGATGTTCGGCCAGCCACGCCTCCCGATGGGGGTCGGTGGCCTTGGTTGCCTCTATCACCGAATCGAACAGCTCGTCGAGCTCCATGCCGTTGATCTCGGCTCCGTAGCGAATGACCTCGCGATCGCAGCCGGCGGCGAATTTTTTGTTCTTGAACTTCTTTTTGAGCGACGACGTTTCGAAATCTTGGACCGAACCGGAAGGACGCATGCGAACACATGCGTTGATCAGGCCCGACAGTTCATCGATCGCAAACAGGACCTTCTCCATCTTGTGATCGGGGGAAGGAAGCTCGGGATTCACATCCGAATTGTGCGTCTGAATCGCGCGCGCCAAAGCTGGATCGGCCCCCTCGGCTTCCAGAATCTCGGCGGCTTTGACGGTGTGGAGCGCGTCGTCCTGGCACACCTCCCAATCCAGGTCGTGCAGAAGGCCCACCTGGCCCCAGAACTCCACGTTCTCGGGGTCATGGATTTGGGAGTAATAGCGCATGAGACGTTCGAGCGTTTCGCCGTGCTCGATATGATACGGGTCTTCGTTGTAGCGTTTTAGCAGGTCGAATGCTTGCTCGCGCGTAAGGTTCGTCTTCAGTTCGGCCATGTGGTCCTCCTTGCAACCGAAATGCCCCGATGGGCTCCCTCGTCCCGATAAGCGCGGCTACGGGCCGCTCATCGGATCCCCGGCATAGCAGCCCCGGCTTTCCGCCTTCTCGACACCCGCCTGCCGCATCGCACTGGCGATGCAACCACGATAGCACCTTTCGAACCACAGGGGCCGCCCAACAAGGGCGGCCCCACACGCACGTTGGCCCATCTCAACCGACCTCAAGGTAGAAGGCCCCGTTTGATTTGAACCGTCGAACCTTAATAGCACAGAGTCCGCACCAGGCCTATCGCAACAACGCGAAGGAATGCTATGGCAACGAGTTCCAATATCTTGGCTGGCAAAAAAGGTGTCGCCAAAGATGTATCTCCGCCCGACCGACGAGCGGTTCTTCTTCAAGAACAATACCAGATCGGTCGGATTCTCCATAGCCGTCGAGATCAGGGGCCCGCAGACTCCGAGGAGGCAGGACCGAAAGCGGGCCGTAATAGCTCCTCAGGCCGATCGCTATCCCACCCTGTCGAGGAGCTGCCTTTGGAAAAGGGGAAACAAAAAAGCACCCGACCCGATAAAGGCGAGTGCATTGAATTCGAAGTGGCGGAGGAGGAGGGATTCGAACCCTCGTTACCCTTAAAAAGGTAAAACAGTTTTCGAGACTGCCGCATTCAACCGCTCTGCCACCCCTCCGCAGGGATGCGGCCAGCTGGTCTCAATGCCGGCCGTCGGGCGCGAACCCGAGCTTTCTATCGGAGATCACCCTATGGGCGTCTACTCGTAAAAGTGGCGGAGAGATGGGGATTCGAACCCCAGATACGCTTTTGACGTATACACGATTTCCAATCGTGCTCCTTCGGCCAGCTCGGACATCTCTCCGCGTCTCCGACTGGCTGCATCCCCAAGAGATGCAGCAGGTAGGTAGTATACAACAGCCTTTCGGCGGTCACAAGAGCATAAACGGCTATTCGCACAAGGGGCGCGATCCAACCGGACCGCGCCCCTCGAAAGACGGAAAACGTCTGAAAACACGCCTTTGCCGATGGGCTGGCTACTTCTCGGCGCGGCGCTTCCTCAGCACGAAAGCAAGGGCGCCCGAAGAAGCCAGCGCGACGCCCGCAACCACCGCGGCGATCACGAATGCATCACCCGTAACCGGCAGTTTGGCGGGAACGGCGGCAGAAACCTTGGCGGGAGCATCGGCCTGGGTCGTAGGAGGAACGACGACCTTATCCTCAGAAGGAGCCGGAGTCTCGGGCAGCTTGCCTTCGGGCACCTCGATCTTCGGGGCGTCATCGGGAACCTTGGTCTCGATGAACTCCCACTCGCCAACCAGTTTCAGGTCTTCCCGATCGACGGCCAGCTTCGCAGCCGCATCGATCGGGGTGCGGGTCCCGTTAGCATCGACCGTCCACTGCTTGAACGTCCAGATACCACCCTTCACCAGCACGTCATCGAAGGTTCGAGCGAAAGTGGGCTCGAAGCCGTTCTCCACATCGGCGTTGTCCGCGGGCACCTGCGCAGTAACGGCCTCGGGAAGGTCCTTGCCCGGAGTTGCGCTTGCGAATTCGTACGTCACCTTGAACTTGGGCAGAACGTAGCCGACCTTCACCATGTTGGCCAACACGCGGTCGATCGCCCTGTTTGCGGCCAGGGGGATGGAGAACCCGAGAGCGTTCAAAGATCCAGCCGAAGCGAACACGTGACCGTTGACCGTACCCGTCACCTGCAAGGTCTTCTGACCCTGAGAAGCGGCGAGCTCGTAGGCAACCGCATCGTCGATGCGCAGGACGCGCTTGTTCAACTCGGCCTGGCTCTTGTCCGGCATGATGGTCTTCAGATCGGTCGTGGAAAGGGCGCGCAGGGTCATGTTGCTCAGGATCTCTTCGGCCACCGTTTTACCAGCTGCGGGCTTGATAGACCCTTCGGCGATCTTCTCCGCCTCGCCCTCGCGCAAAACCATGCGGACGGTCAGCTTGTGGTTGCCTTCGGTCTTGACGCCGAACGTCACTCTCGGGTCGGTGTTGCTCACCAGAGAACCGAAGCTCGCCTTGGTGTTGCCGAGGCCCGCCTCGTTGGATGGGTTCACCACCTCGAGCTGTTTCTTGTCGGTGCCCAGAACATACAGAGGCCTCCACGAGTAGCCCTTGTACTCGAGGTACAGCGTCTCGGGGACCGTCAGCTGGGGGTCGAGATCCACGTTCAGGTCTACATAGGTGTAGCCCGCATCGAATCCATCCTTGGTGTTGAACTCGCCGTTCTCGGCGTAGCGCTGGTTGTAGTCGTACGAGAGGATGGGACGATGAGCATTGCTGCCCACTTTGTTGCGGTACACCAGCATCGCAACGGTGTCGTTCATCTTGAATTCGGATGTGAACACCGTCTCGTTGATGGTGTTGGCGTCGTCTTTCTTCTTGTAGGTGTCTATGACGGTATTCGTCTTGACAGTCTGCTTCTTGCCGTTGACCTCCACTTCCTCGGTGCTCTCGTTAGTCGAAGAGAGAGTGGTGTCGGGCAGCGTGTTTTCCGCAGGGGTCTCCTTGTTGATCTCGACGGAGTTGTTATTGATCAGGGCGCCCGGCAAAAGCCCGGGGACGAGGCCCAGGTACTGAAGCCCACCCGTGAATCCGCCCGAGGGATTGAACGGGGAATCGGGGTCGTTCACGCTGTAGTACACGCCGTACATCTTCGCGCCCTGGGGAATGCCGTCGGGAAACGCGCTTCCGACAGTGTCGGAGGCCGTGAACAGGCGCGCGCCCTCGGCGAGTTCGCGCTTGTCGCTGAGGGGCTTGTCGGACCAGCCGAGGAAGATCTTAGCCAAGCTCCTCAGCGTGCCGGGGTTCGTCGCAGGCTCGCCCAGCTTGTCGGATGCGCTGGCGAAGGTCTTCTCGGTATCCACCAGCGAGGCCGACTCGTTCGTCCACTGTCCGATGAACGACACCTTACCCTGGTACTTGTTGTCGCCGGCCGCTTCCTGGGCGCTCTTCACGTTTTCCGAAGCGCTCTTGTCAGAGCCGGTCTGCTCGCTCGCAGAAGCGGGCGCGGCCTCTTTCGCGGAGGTCGCCGCGCTGGGGTTCTCCCCCTCGACAGAAGCAGCCGGAGCGGCGGCATCAGTGCGAGCGGTTGATTTCTCGGACTCAGACCCTTCAACCGCAGATCCGTCCTTGGCCGAGGCGGTCTCGCCCGAAGCGGGTTGAGCGGCAGAGGATGCGGCGGGCGCAGCGGCCTCCGCGCTCGTCGAGGGAGCCGGGGATGACCCCTGACCAAGCGTGGCGCTGTCGGCGGCGTACCCCGAAACGGGGACCGTCCCCAAAGCCAGGGCACACGCCAAAGTCACTGACGCGATGCTTTTCACCTTCATATATGTTTCTTCCCATCTCTTCGTCACAATATGTGATTAAGATCCTATGCATTTAACGGAGCGTCAAATAATAGCGGATTTCTTTTTATCGACCGAAGGATAGGGAAGCCGAATCATGGTTCTTCATAGGAAGCCCACGGCACGAAAAGCCCTGCAAAAGATACGTTAATAGGCCGTAACCAACGAGTAACGACCCTGTATATTCGTCACCAAAACGGATAGGTCGAACAGCGCGCTCATAAGGCGGTCGGTAAGGATCTCTTCCTTCGGCCCGTCAGCGAACACGTGCCCGTCCTTCAGCGCGATGACGCGCTTTATTTCGGGAACGATGTCGTCGAGGTAGTGCGTGACTAAAACCAGGGGATGCCCCGCCTGGACCACATGGCGCATGGTGCGGCGCACGTAGTGCATCCCCTCGGGATCGAGGCCCGTGCAGGGCTCGTCGAAGCAGAGCGCCGTGGGATTTCCCGCCAGGGCGCGGGCGATGAGAACCCGTCGGGCCTGGCCGGTTGACAGCGTCAGCATATCCCGTTCGGCGAGGTCGGCTATGCCGATCTGCTCCATGCACTCCCATGCGATCCGCCGCGCGCGGGCAACGTCCCGTTCGTCCATGCGCGGGCGCAACCCCAACGTCCCCTCCACCCCGCCGGCCACGATGTCGAGCGCAGGGAGGTGGACGGACGTTTCCTCCTGCATGGTCGACGACACCACGCCAACAAGCGAGCGGATCTCGGAAAGCGTTATCCGCGGCTGCCCGCGAAACACGACGGGCGGATTGTCGCGGTGCAGGGGAAGCAGCGTTCGGGCGATGAGTCCGACCAGCGTGGACTTTCCCGAACCGTTCGGGCCGATGATCGCCACCGACTCCCCCTCGGCAATCTTCAGGGAATCGATTGACAGGATGGCCCGACCGGCGCGCTGGACCACCGCGTCTTCGATGCAAATGAAAGGCGCGGGAGAGCCATGCCCGCCCGCGCCTTGGATGTCGAGGATGCTCCCCACGTTCCGAACTACGAGTTGGAAGCGGGCTTGTCAGAGCCAGACGATTGCTCGGTCGAAGAATCGCCGCTTTGCGCGGTGGACTGGTCCGAGCTCTCCGACGACTCGGAGCTCGAAGCATCAGACGAGCTAGCGTCGGGCGTCGTAGCGCTTGACTGGCTGGGATACTTGCTCATGTCGATGTCGTAGGACAGGCCCTTGGGCATGTCGGCCACCTCGATAGTCGCCTTCTCCTTCTGCTCCTTGATCCAGTCGGAGAACGCGGTTTGCGACTTCGACGAAAGGGACATGCGGACAATAGCGTCGAGCATCTCGGAAGGCATCTGGTCGATGCTGGTGAGCTCGGAGGGCGCCTCCCACACATCGGTGCACTTGATGATGTGGATTCCGAACTTGCTGGTTACCAGATCGCTCATCTGGCCTTTCTCAAGCGATCCCAAAGCCGTGGTGTATTCGGAAACGAAGTTCGACAGCTTGTCCCAGCCGACGTCGCCGCCGTTTGCCGCCGAACCGGTGTCGGTGGAGTTCTGCTTGGCTGCGTCCTCGAACGAAACGGCTCCGGACTTCAGCTGGTCGAGGACCTTCTGGGCGTTTTCAGCGTCATCGGAAGCGAACAGGATATGGGAAGAGCGCTTCGCGCCGCTCAGCACCGAAGCGTACTGCTGAGCGTACGTCAGCTTCTCATCGTCGGTGACCTCGATGCTCTCGGCGAGCTTGCGCTGGATGTTGTTCTTCAGAATGGAAGACGTGATGGTGTTGCGGTAGTCCTCCTCGGTGAAGCCGGCGGACGAGAGGGCCGATTTCCAGGCGTCGTCGGAATCGTAATTGGCCTTCATCTGCTCCACATAGGAGTCCACTTCGGAATCCTCGACGGAGATGCCCAGCTCGGAAGCGCCGCTTTTCACCAGTTCCTGCTCGACGTAGGAGTCGATCATCTGCTGGCGAATGGTTTCGGGGGTCATGCCGTACTGCGCGAGCCACTGGCCCCAGGCAGAATCCTCGAGCAGGCCGTAACGATCGCGAATGGACTCGATCTTCGCTGTGACCTCGCCCTCGCTGATCGACACGCCGTTGATGGTGACTGCGGTTTTGGTGCTGGCGTCGGTCCCGGAATTGGAGTTGGAACAGCCCGCAAGGCCGAGGACGCCGGCCACAACGAACGTCGCTGCAACGGCCATCTTCGCAAAATTCTTCTTCAGCATATCCACCTTTTCTATCTGACAGCGCATTCGCAGGGAAGCGCGTGAACATACCCGCTTATTGTCGCACTCATCTTAATCGCGAATGCAGCATGCACAATAAGGACACCGTTAGTTCACGACGGTTGTCAAAACGGGCGGGGCGCCCCATGCCGGGCGCCCCGATCCCCTACCTACTGCTTGTTCGCTTTTTTGCGGTCGATCGCCGACAGCAGGCGCTTCCTCAGTCGGATCGACTGCGGAGTCACCTCGACCAGCTCGTCGTCCTCGATGTACTCGAGCGCCTCTTCGAGCGTGAACGTCTGGGGAGGCGTGAGCGAAATCGCCTTATCGGCCGACGAAGAGCGCTGATTGCCCAGGTTCTTCGACTTCTCGACGTTCACCACCATGTCGCCTTCCTTGGCGGATTCGCCGACGATCATGCCCTCGTAGCAGTCTTCGCCCGGGCCGACGAACAGCTTGCCGCGCTGCTGCAGCGTGTCGAGGGCGTACGCGACCGACTTGCCCGTGTCCATGGCGATCATCGAGCCGTTTTTACGGTGACCCATCTCGCCGCGATAGGCGCCGTACTCGGAGAAGTGGTGGAACATGACGGCTTCGCCGCGCGTCGCGTTCAAAAGGCGCGTGCGCAGGCCCATCGTGCCGCGCGAGGGGATCTTGAACACCAGATGGGTGTCGTCGCCGCGTTGGTACATGTCGATCATCTCGCCGCCGGCGGTGCCGAACACCTCGATGGCCTTGCCCGCATACTCGCTGGGAACATCCACCGTCGCCTCCTCGATGGGCTCGAGCTTGTTACCGCGCTCGTCTTTCTTGATGATCACGCGCGGGCGACCCACCTGAAATTCGAACCCTTCGCGGCGCATCGTCTCCATAAGGACCGAAAGATGCAGGACGCCGCGCCCCGCGACCTCCATCCCCGTCGAATCGGGAACGTCGGTGATGCGCATGGAGATATTGCTCTCGGCCTCTTTGAGCAGGCGCTCCCGAATCTGGCGACCGCCGACGATATCCCCCTCGCGGCCCACGAGCGGGCTGGTAGAAGGCTCGAACACGACCGCCATCGTGGGCTGCTCGACCTCGATGGGATCGAGGCGGATGGGGTTCTCGCGGCTGGTGACCATGTCCCCGATGTCCGCGTCCTCGACGCCCACCACCGCGATGATGTCTCCCGCCGTGGCCTCGGCGACCTCTTCTTTACCCAGGTCGCTGAACACCATGACCTGCTTGATCGAGGTGTTGTAGCGGGTTCCGTCGTTTTTGATGACGAGGGCCTGCTCGTTTTTGTGCATCGTGCCCGAATACAGTCTCCCGACTCCGATGCGGCCCACGAAACTGGAATGGTCGACCGTGCAGATCTGGAGCGCGACGGGGCCCGACGGCTCGCAATCGGGCGAGGGGACCTTGTTCACGATGGTGTCGAGCAAGGGGATCATATCCATGTTGTCGTCATCGTGCGCATAGCGGGCGTATCCGTTCATCGCAGAGGCGAACACGACAGGGAAATCGAGCTGCTCATCGTTCGCATCGAGCTCGACCATCAGATCGAACACCTCGTCGACCACTTCGTCGGGACGGGCGCCGGGGCGGTCGATCTTGTTCACCACCACCACGATGCGCAGGCCCAGGGCCAGCGCATGGCGCAAGACGAACCGCGTCTGGGGCATGGGGCCCTCGAAAGCGTCCACGATGAGCAGGGCGCCGTCGGCCATGTTCAGCACGCGCTCCACCTCGCCGCCGAAATCGGCGTGACCCGGGGTATCGATCACGTTGATCTTGACGTCGCCGTATTTGATGGCGATGTTCTTAGAGAGGATGGTGATGCCGCGCTCGCGCTCCTGGTCGTTGCTGTCAAGCACGCGCTCTTCGACGCGTTGGTTCTCGCGGAACGCGCCGGCGGCGTACAGCAGCCGATCGACGAGCGTAGTCTTGCCGTGATCGACGTGGGCAATGATGGCGACGTTGCGGATGTTCTCCTGTTTCAATCTGACTTCTTTCTGTTGGAATCCCGATGGGGATTCGGTCGGCCTTCGCGTCTTTTCAAGACGATGGTTGATGGTTAGCTGTCGGACCGCTCGCTTGCGAGCTCTTCCTCGATTCGGCGCTGCTCTTTCTTCAGCTTCTTCAGATGCTCGTCGATGGTGTTCACCGTGTTGTTCGATGAGAACAGCTGGACGACGCCCCACACGGCAACCGCCGAGGCGATGCCCGCAATAGCGGGGATGCGGCGCAGCCCGAACGCGACAAGCCCGCCTGCAACGAGCATGATCAGACCCTGCCTTCTTTGATCGAGCGCCAGGTCTTTCTGCTCGACCAGCTGAACGCGCGCCTGGGCGATGCCCGCAAGGCGCGCAGAACGCGTATCCCCTGTATACGGCTTGTCGGAAGATTGCCCGCGAACAGAGGAAGACGAGCCGCCCTTCATGAGGAAGTCATACGCTTCCTGCAGGTATTTGAACTGCTCGGTCGCGCGGGACTGAAGCTTGCTGTTCGAAGCGAACTTGTCGGGATGAAGGATCTGGACCATCTCCCGGTAAGCCGACTTGATATCGTCTACCGAGGCACTGTGGTCGAGGCCAAGCGCCCGTAGAGCTTCGTCTCTGTTCATTCAACCCTCCTTCGACTCCCGTGCGACCTTACATGGTAGCGGGCGGCCGCTCTTTTCGCCGGCATCGGGCGCAATTGCCATAAATATAACGGGGATCCCAGATGAAAGCGCGAAACGCGCCGCGGGCACAAAAAAGCCGCCCCGAAGGGCGGCGGTTTCTCTGGTGGAGAATAGGGGGATCGAACCCCTGACCTCAGGCTTGCAAAGCCCGCGCTCTCCCAGCTGAGCTAATTCCCCGAAGAAGCACTCTTGTAATAAACGCTCCACCGGCAAACTCGGCTCACGGTGGAGCGTTTATCGCAAAGTAAGTGGTGGGCCCGAATGGATTTGAACCAGCGACCTCACGCTTATCAGGCGTGCGCTCTAACCAACTGAGCTACGGGCCCTTGCAAAAGTGCTTGAACACCTTACGTCAAATATCTCCGAAAGGTCAAGCGAAAACTTCGACATTTTCTTTTTTTCCTTACCGGAGACCGAAAGAAAACCTCCCTGCCGCATACCGCAGCAGGGAGGTTTCACGTGAAACGATGAGACGGGAAAACCTACTCCTCGGCGCCATCCTGATCGGAGGCCTCGTCGTCGAAATCGTCTATATCGACTTCGTCGGCCTCGTTTTCTTTCTTGCGGCTCTTCTTGCCCTTCTTCGTCACCGCCACAGCCGAAACGCGATCGTCGTCGGCAACGTTCATGATGCGCACGCCCTGGGTGGAGCGGCCCTGCATCGTAATGCCCGACACCGCCGTGCGCACGACCACGCCCTCCTCGGACATGATCATGACCTCGTCGTCCTCGTCGACGATCTTCGTATCGATGAGCAGGCCCTTCTTAGCCGTCATGTTGATGGTGAACACACCCTGGCCGCCACGGTGCTGGTCAGGGTATTCGGAAACCTCGGTGCGCTTGCCGTAACCGCGCTCGGTAAGAACCAGGAGGCAGGCGTCATCATGGGCGATCTCCAGGCCAAGCGCGGTCGCGCCCGCGGAAAGCGTGATGCCGCGCACGCCCATGGTGTCCCGACCCATCGGACGGGCTTCGGATTCGTCCCATTTGATGGCTTTGCCGGCGGTGCTGGCCATAAGGACCTTGTCGCCTTCGGAAACGCGTTTCACCGCGATGAGGGTATCGTTATCCTTGAGGTTGATGGCGATTAGGCCGTCTTTGCGGGTGCGGTCGTAAAGCGCCATGGAGGTCTTCTTCACCATACCCTGCGACGTGGCGAACATCAGGTACTCGTCCTCCGGGAAGTCCTTGGTGGCGATAACCGCCGAGATAACCTCGCCCTTCTCGAGAGGCAAGAGGTTCACGATGGCGGTTCCGCGCGCATGGCGCGACGCCTCGGGAAGCTCGTACACCTTCAGGCGGTACACCTTGCCCTTCGACGAGAAGAACAGCATGTAGGAATGGGTCGATGCGACGAAGATATGATCGACGTAATCGTTGTCCTTGAGGTTCACGGCCTGGGTACCCTTGCCGCCGCGTTTCTGGGAACGGTACGTTGCGACGGGGAGGCGCTTGATGTAGCCGGCCTTCGTCACCGTAACGACCATGTTCTCGTCAGCGATGAGGTCCTCGACGTTGATGTCTTTGGCCTCCCCGCCGATCAGCGTGCGGCGCGGGGTGCCGAAACGCTCTTTGATTTGATTTCCTGCATCTCCTCTTTGATGATGCCGCGCAAAAGCGTGTTGTCGGACAGGACGCGCTTGAAGTACTCGATGCGCTCGCGCAGTTCGGCCAGCTCCTCCTCGAGTTTCGCGCGCTCCATGCCCGTCAGACGGCGCAGGCGCATCTGGAGGATGGCTTCTGCCTGCTTGTCGCTCAGCGCGAATCGCTCCATCAAGCGGGAGCTTGCCTCGGAATCGGTCTGAGACGAGCGGATGATGGCGATGACCTCGTCGATGTTATCGAGCGCGATGAGGTACCCCTCCAGGATATGCGCGCGCTCTTCGGCCTTGGCAAGCTCGTAGCGGGTGCGCCGCGTGATGACGTCTTCCTGGTGGGCGATGTAGTGGTGAAGGACCTCTTTGAGGGAGAGCACGCGGGGAACGCCGTCGACCAGCGCGAGCATGATCACACCGAAGCCGACCTGGAGCTGAGTGTGCTTGTACAGCTTGTTCAGCACCACCTCGGGAATGGCGTTCTGTTTCAGGTCGATGATGATGTCGATGCCGTGTCGGTCGGCGCCGTCGTGGATGTTGCTGATCTCGGGAAGCTTCTTGTCCCTTACCAGCTCGCCCAGCTTCTCCAGCAGGCGCTGGCGGTTCACCTGATAGGGGATCTCCTTGATGACGAGCTGGCTTCGGCCCTGCTTCGTCTCTTTGATCTGGCATTTAGCACGGATCGACAGCGATCCACGGCCCGTTTCGTAGGCGTCGCGGATACCCTTCGACCCCATGATGGTCGCACCGGTGGGGAAATCGGGGCCGGGCATGACCTTCATGAGCTCGTCGACCGTGACGTCGGGGTTGTCGATCATCATGCAGGTGGCATCGATCGCCTCGCCCAAGTTGTGGGGAGGGATGTTCGTGGCCATACCGACCGCAATGCCCGCCGAGCCGTTTACCAGGAGGTTCGGGAAGCGCGCGGGGATAACCTTCGGCTCTTCCAGGCTCTCGTCGTAGTTCGGTTGGAAATCGACCGTTTCCTTGTCCAGGTCGCGCAGCAGTTCCATGGCGGCCTTGTCCAGGCGGGCTTCGGTGTAACGCATAGCCGCCGCAGAATCGCCGTCGATCGAGCCGAAGTTCCCGTGGCCGTCAACCAAGGGCACGCGCATCGAGAACGGCTGGGCCAGGCGCACCATGGTGTCGTAAACGGCCGAATCACCATGGGGATGGTATTTTCCGATAACGTCGCCAACGGTACGGGCCGACTTCATATGCGGGCGGCTGGGCGTGTAACCCGATTCGTTCATGGCATAGAGGATGCGGCGATGAACCGGCTTCAGACCGTCGCGCACATCGGGCAGAGCGCGCGAGACGATAACGCTCATGGAGTATTCCAGGAACGAGGTCTGCATTTCTTTGCCCAGATAAGCGCTGCGAACGATGGTGCCTTCCCCTCCGTTCGCGCCTTCGATCACTTCCCCATGCGGGCGCTCGAGACCCGTTTCCTCGTCGATTTCCGCATTCAGCGCGCCGGCGGGAACAGGCTGGCCGCCGATCTCGAGATCAGAGGCATCCGAAGCGCCGTCGCGCTCGTCCGCGTCGTTGTTGAATTCTTCGCTCATGTGAAAAGCTCCTTAGATATCGAGGAAGCGGACGTCGCGGGCATGCGACTGGATGAAATCGCGGCGCGGTTCCACCTTATCGCCCATCAGATCGGTCACCGCACGCTCGGCCTCGGCAGCGTCGTCTATGTTCACCTGGAGAAGCGTGCGCGCAGCAGGCTCCATGGTGGTCTCCCATAGCTGTTCGGGATCCATCTCTCCCAAACCCTTGTAACGCTGGACCGTCCATTTATCGGGATCTTCGTACTCGGCCAGGGTGGAGCTGAGCGCCTTTTCGTCATAGATGTAACGGTCGATCTTGGTAGAGCGCGAGTTCTTGCGCTTGATACCGAAGATCGGCGGCTGGGCGATGTAGATGTACCCGCGATTGATGAGTTCGGGCATGTAGCGATAGAAGAACGTGAGCAGCAGGCAACGGATATGGGCACCGTCGACGTCTGCGTCGGTCATGATGATGATGCGATGGTAGCGTGCCTTGTCCGGATCGAAGTCGGCCCCGATGTTGGTTCCGATCGCGGTAATGAGCGAGCTGATGGTATCGGACGAAAGCGAGCGGTGAAGCCCCGCGCGCTCAACGTTCAGGATCTTACCGCGCAGGGGAAGGATAGCCTGATGCTTTCGGTCGCGCGCTTGCTTCGCCGACCCACCTGCCGAATCGCCCTCGACGATGAAGATTTCGGACTCGGTGGGGTCTTTGCTCGAGCAGTCGGCGAGCTTGCCCGGCAAGGCGAACGAATCCAGCACGTTCTTGCGGCGCGTCATCTCGCGCGCGCGACGTGCCGCCTCGCGGGCCTTCAAGGCCGACGACGCCTTGTCGACGATGCGGCGTGCGGGCGCGGGATTCTCCTCGAGGAACTCCGCAAGGCCCTGGGTGATGGCGTTTTGAACGAGCGGGCGGATCTCCGTATTGCCCAACTTCGTCTTGGTCTGACCTTCGAACTGGGGATCGTGCAGCTTAACGGAGATAACGGCCGCCAAACCCTCGCGCGTGTCGTCGCCGGAAAGGTTGGAATCCTTCTCCTTCAAAAGCCCCTTGGTGCGGGCGTATTCGTTCAGCGTGCGGGTCAGCCCCTGTTTGAAGCCCTCAAGATGGGTGCCGCCCTCGTGGGTGTTGATGTTGTTGGCGAACGCCATAACGGAATTGGTCGAATACGAGGTAGACCACTGCATCGCGATCTCGACGGTGCCGTCTGCGTTGTCGGCCGCAAAGTAAATGGGCTTGTTCAGGGTTTCCTTGCCCTCGTTGATGAATTTCACGAAGTCGATGAGACCGTTATCGAACTTGAACACCTCCGTGCGATACGAAACGGCCTCCCCATCGACCGGGGCGACCGTCGCGCGCTCGTCGGTGAGCTCGATCTTCAGGCCCTTGTTCAAAAAGGCCATTTCACGGAAACGCGCCTGGAGGGTCTGGTAATCGTATACCGTAGTTTCGGTGAACACCTCGGGGTCGGGCCAAAACGTAACGGTAGTTCCGTCGTGTTTCGAGGTGCCGATCTCATGCAGCTTCTCGACCGTCTTGCCGCGCTCGAACGAGATAGCGTACTCCTTGCCGTCGCGGCGCACCTGCACCTCGACGCGCTTGGAAAGGGCGTTCACAACCGAGATACCCACGCCGTGAAGTCCGCCGGACACCTTGTATCCGCCGCCGCCGAACTTGCCGCCGGCATGAAGGATGGTCAAGACGACCTCGACCGTGGGGATCTTCTCCTTGGGATGCTTGTCCACCGGGATACCGCGGCCGTTATCGACGACCGTGATGGAATTATCCTGATGAATGGTTACCTGGATATGATCGCAAAACCCGGCCAGCGCCTCGTCGACGGAGTTGTCGACGACCTCGTACACCAGATGGTGCAGGCCGCGCGGACCAGTGGATCCGATGTACATGCCCGGGCGCTTGCGAACGGCCTCGAGGCCTTCGAGCACCTGGATCTCGGATCCGCTGTAATTCTCGGAAGATTCTGCCACGGAATCGCTCCTTCTTTCATTTTTTCGGCTATGGGAAAACAGGATGCGAACATGCTCCCGAACCCCTTTGCGAAAGGGGGACGCGAACGCCCACAATCAACCCAACATACTCGCTCCCTAATATATCATTATTGAGGGACGATTAGTTGGTTCTAAATAGGGTCTACACGCCTTAAAACGCGTTGTAAGACCTTGGTTGGAACTCAGTTGGAAGTTTTTCCCATTTTTGTAGAAAAATCGGCAACCATAGCTTTTCCAAGAGCCGAACGCACTTTATCGTTCCGCACTTCCGAAATCCTGTCCTCGATAGCCGCGCGCTCTTCCGAAGAAAGGTCCCTTCTGCGGCAGGTTTGCTTTTCCCCGCCTTCGATCTGGGAGAACGGATGCCTGTAGCGCTGTGTTCCACGTGAAACATGGATATCGAAAACCGAAAGATCCTCCCCGTACATCTTGAAGAACATGAGTTTCATCATTTCCCGCTGCGCATTCAGCTCGGCGGCGAATATGCTCTCATCGACGTAGACGCTGAATTTCTTCTCGGATCCCTCCCGCGTTATGTACACGGCATTGACGTGTTGAAGGATGAGATCCGCCGCATCTGGGTAGACCCTCTCGACCACACCCTTGAAACGCGTCTGCACCTGGGCGACCCGCGCTTGGAGGCGCGCTTGAGAGCGGTCTTGCCCAAACGAAGCGATCGCGGCTGTCAGCTCTGATGAAAACTTTCTCATTGGGCGGTCTCCCCTCCGATGGGAAGTTCTATCACCGTAGCTTTACCCAGCAGTTCCGGATCGAAATAATCGCGCTGCGTCGCCGTGATGAATATTTGAAGCCCGCGGTCGACGAACTCAAGCAAAGCACGCCGGCGGGGACCGTCGAGTTCGCTCATAACGTCGTCGAGCAGCAGCAGGGGCTGGTTGCCGAACGTCGCTTCCATCTGGTCGACCTCGGCTATCTTCCAAGCAAGGACGACGCTTCGCTGCTGACCCTGGGATGCGAAGTCCGAAACATCGCTCCCGTCGAGGAAAAGGCGGATCTCATCGGCATGCGGGCCGATCAGGCTTCTTTTCCTCTGTATTTCGGACTGACGGGTGCTCGACAAGCGGGCGGCCATCATTTCGCGCAGTTCGTTACGCGAAATGTCGGCATCCCCAATCGATACCGGGTATTCCCGCGCTACGGCAGAATCTCCCGATCTATCCCACGAATAGCGGTACGTTGCCGCCAGCACCTCGCGGCCATCCGATATCCGCTCGTAATTTACCTGCGCATACCTCATAAGATTCGAAAAAAGGTTAATGCGGTAGAACATGAGCTGAGCTCCGCAGTTCACCAGCATCTCGTCGATGCTGTCCAGGAGCGAGGATGAGAACGACTCTTCTTTCAACAGGCGGTTCTTATTCTGGATAAGCTTGTCATAATCCCGTTTCACGTTTTGATAGCTTTGGGATATTTGGCTGCCCAAATCATCGAGGGCCGCCCTCTTCACTTGGGAAGAACCCTTCGAAAACTCCAGGTGATCAGGGGCGAAGCACACCGAAGGAACCAAACCCCGCATGTCGGAAGGGGATTTCTTCTTGCCGTTCAAGAAATAAGCCCGTTGGCCGGGTTTCAGATCGAGCCTCATATCGAGCGATCGGGAATCCCCCACCGCTGTCGCCCGAACCGATGCCGAGGATGCATCGCGGCCGATGAGCTGGGAAAGCGTGGGATGCTTGAACGACACCAACGACGTCATCATCTGGATCGCCTCGAGGATGTTGGTCTTCCCCGTCGCATTGCGCCCGACGATCAGGATCAAGTCGGAATCGAAACCCAGTTCCAGCCGATGCCAGCTTCTGAAATCGGACAGGGATATATTCGCTATCTTGAGAGACATGCCGGGCTACGATAAGCGCACGGGCATGACCAGGTACAGATAGTCCTCGGAACGGGTATCTTTGAAAATGCCCGGCTTCATCGATCCCTGCAGCTCGAGCGCGATGGTATCGCTCGGAGCCGAATTGAGTCCTTCCCCGACGTAGGAGCTGTTGAAGGCGATCTCACAGGGATCGCCTTCGACCTGCGCGGGAACGATCTCCTGGGTCGATCCGACATCCTGTCTCACCGAGGAGATGGTGATGATCTGCGCTTCGGGACTCACACTGAAGCGCACCGACGAGCCCGAGGAACCCAAGAGCGCGGCCCTTTTGACAGCCGCGGCCAAAGCAGCGGTATCGACCACGGCGCGCGTTGCGTGCGACGAAGGTAGAAGCTGCTTGTAATTGGGATATTTCCCTTCGATTCGCCTGTTGACGAACGAGGTTCCGCGATACGAGACGACGATCTGGTTTTCCGCCAGGGCGATGGAAATGTCGTCCCCCGATTTGGGTAGCGCCGCGAGCTCGGCCACGAACGCACCCGAGATAACCGCAGAAAACTCCCCTTCTCCCATATCCGATGCCTTCTGGGTGACCGAAAGACGGTAGGAATCGGTAGCTACCATCTTCAGGGCGCCGTCCTCGAGGGTGATGAGGACCCCGGTGAGGATGGGGCGGCTGTCGTCGCGGGAAACCACGTTCGAAACCTTTTTAGCCATGGACGAGAAGGTTTCGAAGGGGATGCTGATCTGCTGGTCGGTTTTGACGAAGGGGAAACCCGGCCAATCCTGAGCGCTCAGGCCTTTGATGGAGAAAGACGAGTTATCGCAGGTGATAGTAGCTGTTTCACCATCCGTCGATACATGCACCGCAGCATCGGGAAGGCTCTTCACGATATCGACGAGCAGCTTTCCCGGAAGAACCGCCGACCCGGCTTCCTCGACAAGGGCCGTTGAGGTGAACTGGATCGAAAGGTCGAGGTCGGTCGTTTGGAACACGATGCTGTCGTGATGGGCTTCGAGGTATATGCCCGCCAGAATGGGAAGCGTGGAGCGCGTGGAAACGCCTTTTTGGACGATCGCGAGAGCGTTGCTGAGCTCTGTTTGATTGATCGAGAATTTCATAGCGCTCTCCCCTGCTGTGTGCATCGATGTTTCTGGATAGATGATTATACGACCATCGACGCGAAGAAGCCGTCACGGTTTCTTCGGCCCGCGCCGGGTCTGTTCTCTGTTTCCATTTTATTTTTTATAAATCAAAGTCGTTGTAGTAATAAGGGATGTCGAATTGTTGATAGCTTCCGTTATTCCAGATAATAGGGAGAATCGCCGTATCGAGAAAGCGTTGGCAACCGCAGAGGCTTTTCAACTTGTTTTATTGCTTTTGTTATTTCTCCCCAGAAAACTCCGTTTTCCCACCGAATTTCACGCGTCTTTCGCCCTTGTTTTCAAGATCAAATGTTTCTAATGATCTTCTTGATCGTCTCGACCTCTTCCTGCACGGCCCTCTCCTTCGTGAAGCGGGATTCCACATCGTTCACCGCGTACATGACCGTCGCATGGTCTCGATCCCCGAAAGCAAGGCCCACCTGGGCGAAGGGGATGTCGAGCATCTCGCGCGAAAGGTACATGCACATCTTTCGCGCATACGAGATGTCCCGTTGGCGCTTCGGACCCACGAGATCGGCATGGGACACGCGGTAGTATTCCTCGCAGGCTTTCTGGATGTCTTCGATCGTGGTCTTCTTCATCGCCCCGCCGGAGAAATGATCCTCCAGAAGCCGCCGAACATCCGCGATGCCGATGACGTCGTTTTCGAAGGCCTCGATGCTCGCGAGCACCTTCGTCACCGCGCTTTTCAGCTCGCGTATGTTCGAACTGGAATTCTCGGCGATGTAGTTTTGGACCTCGTCGGACAAAGATGCCGTCGACTCGGGGTTCATATCCTCGTAGTCCCTCATGAAGTTGCGGATGATGCTCAGCTTCGTCTCCACTTCGGGCGGTTGGATATCGAACGTTCCTCCGGAGTTGAATCGGCTGATGTAGCGCTGGTCCATGTCGATGTTGGAAGGCGCCCGGTCGGCTGAGAGGATGACCTGGTACCCCTTTTCGATACGGTTGTTCATGATCTGGAAGAACAGGTCGAGGGTCTGCTTCTTTCCCTGGAGCTGTTGCACGTCGTCGAGCAGCATGACGTCGGCCTGCTCGTATTTGTTCTGGAAGTTGCGATAGCTTTGCTTGTTCCTATCGTGTTCGGCTCCGGCGTCGATGTACTGGTTCACAAACGACGCCGCATCGACGTACACGCATTCGAGATGCGGCATATTCGCTTCGATGTAGTTCTCGATCGCCCTGATGAGATGGGTTTTCCCCAGGCCCGACTGACCGTAGATGAACAGCGGGTTCATCCTCGTGCCGCCGGGGTTCTCGGCCACGGACACCGCCATGGAATACGCGACGCGGTTCGAATCCCCTATCACGTAGTTCTCGAAGGTGAACGCAGACGACCTGCGGGGCTTCTCCACCACCGCGCTCGGCGCGGTTTGTTCGACGGGAGCCGGGACTGCGACGGTTTCGACCCGCTCGGCGCTCATCTGCGCCGCTGCCGAGCGCATGGCGCGCTCGCGCGCCGCCTCAAGGGCGCTCATTACTGCAGGGTTCAGGGAAGCCGCCGCTCCCGAACCGGATTGAACGGGCGGTTCGCATTCGGCGCGCGCAGTCTGAGGCGCCTGGTTGGCGGATGCTCCTTCCTCCGAGGGATCTGCGTCCGCGGGTGCGCTTGCCATCTGGGGCATCGCAGCCATGTTGCCCGCAGGATTCGACTGCGACGGGTCGACCTCGATCAGAACCGCGTACTCGATCCCGTTCAGGTCGACCAGCGCCTGTTTTACCAGGCCGACGTAGTGCGTTTCCACCCAGTTCCTGATGAATTCGTTGTCGGCGGTGAGCATGAGGAAACCCTCGCTCATCGCCTGGGGCTGCAAGCGCGAGAAGAATGCGTTCACCTGGGCTGTATCGACGCCGCTATACGAGACGACCTTCGCGCAGATCCGTCCCCATTCGCAGATGAGCTGTTCGCCGTCCATGAGTTATTCCTTTTCCTGCAGCCTTTTGGCGATGCTCCGGCCGTATTCGGTGAGCGCCCTCTTCTTCGTTCCCTTAGGCTGTTCTATCAATTTGAGTTCCGTTAGCTTGGCCATGGTCTTGTGGGTCGACGAGTTCGGGGTGTCGGTGTAGGCCGACATCTCGGTCACGCCCAGGGGTCCTTCGACGAGGAATTGCTGCAGGAACAGCTCTTCCTTTTCATTGAGGATCGGCATGCTGACAGAGGGTTCTTTCACAGTGTTGTCAGGGATCCGCTGTCCGTCGACTGCCGTGACTCCACTTGCTTTGGAATCACGCTGAACCGCGGCTCTCAAAGGAGATTCTTGGCTCTCCCCTTCCTTTGCGAGGCTGATGGTCACGACGGCGCCCGCGCCGATGTTGTCCTCGATGAGGACGGTCCCGTGCTCCCCCTCGAAATATTCCTTGACGATAGGCAGGCCGGAACCCACACCCCTGATGTACTTCTTCATCGGCTCCTTCGCCGATGAGAATCCAGGTAGTTGGGCCTTTTCGATGCTGGCGATCCCCGGGCCCTGGTCGGCGAATCGAATGGTGTTGCCGTTATCGAGAATGGACACGACCGCTTCGGTGAACCGGGCATGTATGAAGTTTTCAGACACTTCCTGGATAACGCTGAAGGGGATGGATCCTCCCAGTTGACGGGCAAGCGTGTAGGTTTGGGAGGCGATATCGGTTATGTACTCGTTTGTGGGAGCCGGTTTTATCTTGATCATGCGCGGAGCCGATCTGAGGTTGTCGTACACCGCGATGCGCGCAACGGCGTCAACGAAATCGTAGTCGTATTCACCGGTTCGAACAGCCCGATCGGAGGTATCTTCCCTATGATCGTTTGCGAAGTCGTTCATGTTTTCGTTTGCTTTTCCGTTTCGTACCGTCTCACCGAAGTTTTTTGGAGT